>CAJNCG010000002.1 GCA_905221205.1 bacterium | reverse complement strand
GGATTAACCGGTTCAACACGTTCTGAAAGGGTTACAGTGTAGACTTGGTCACGTGCTGTATCGTAGTCATAAACCTTCGCACCACCTGCTGTGAATTCATCGCTAACAAGATTGTAACCTTGTTTCTTGAATTCTGTGATTTGACTTGTAGTGCTGTAGGCAATGCCTTCACCTGACTTACCTGTCACTTCATCTGTTTTGAGAACACGGTTACCGTTGGTACTTACGTAACGGATAATAGCTTTTTGATTTTCTTTTTCAATGACTACATTAGAGTCTTTACCAACAGCATCTAAATCATTATCGTCATTTGGATCAATAGTTTTTGTTTCTGCATCATATCCACGAATAGATTGGTTGTCACTAATTTTCCAACCAACTGGTGCATTAGGAATTTCAGTTACATCTGCTCTTGTTGTATCGTTAAAGTCGTTTTTATATTGTCGACGAATAGCTGCTTCTTTATTCTCTACTACTTCACCATTTGAATTGATGTAATGTCCATCTTTATCGACTAGATTGATATAACCTAAATCTTTATACCAAACGTTGATTTCTGTCTCAGGGGTAAAATCTGGATTAACTGTTAACTCATCCACACTCTTAGCGTCTGCATAATGACCTGGATTGACTGGAGTCATAACTTTCTTGAAAGTATAGTCCAAATCTCCAATATCACGTTTCCGGCGACGTGAACGTGATTGTGCTGCATGGGCTTCAATAGCACTCTTTAATTGCAAGCGGGCTTCTTGGTCTAAGGGAATATTCCATCCGCCTTCTTTATTGGCCTTTGCATCTTCTACTCGGAGTCCTTTTACAGGTTTTAAAGCGTTTCTATCTTTTTCTGCCGACTCTTTTTCTACCTTAGAAGTTTGTTCAGTTACTTTTGATTCATTTTTCGTTTCAGCTGATTCAATTTCACTAACTACTTTAGCTTTATCAGCAACTTTAGTTGTAGTTGTCCCTCTAAGTTCCAAAGCGATAACTGCTGCTTGAAGATCAGACTCTGCTTGAGATAATTCTGACTCTGTCACATCTGCTTTATTTAATAATCCTTTAGCAGATTGGATACTAGTTTGAAGGCGTTTTACAGTATCTTCGGTGTATAACTTAAGCTCCAATTTTTCTGCACGTGAAAGAGCCGTTAACAATTTTGACTTATCAACAGCATCTTGATGACTTACTTCTTCTTTTTTATCTTTTGCTTCTTCAACTTTTTCTGCTGGTGCTTTAGCATCTTCAGATTTAGCTGGAGTTACTTCTACTGGATTAGCAACCGTTGGAGCTGCATAGGTTGTTTCTTTCTTAGCTGTAGAAACTTCTGCTGGTTTGGTAGCTTCTTCTACCTTATCAACAGAAACACTGTTAGTAGCTTCTGGATTTTTTTCCTCTGCTTGTACTGCTTGGGCATTGGCAGCAGTTCCCAAGACCAAGGCTGTTCCGAGCAAAACACTCGCTGCACCAAAGTGATATTTCCGAATGGAGTATCTTTGTTGCAAGCTATACCAGTCAAATGATTTTTTATGTGAATGTTTCATTGTGAACTCCTAGATAGTATTTTATAGTTTTCACTCTACAACTATTTGATATATAAATCAATATTTTATATGCAATTAATATATTCTCTTTTTGTACCTAAAAGCCACTTATCTTATTCTCATTTTTCTGTTTAATCCAGACACTTTTTTTACTCTAACATTTTTGTACACTTTAGACAATAATATGATATAATGAATTAAGGAGGAAATGACCTACATGCGCAACCTTTTATCCACAAAAGATCAAAGACAATTACGCTTAATGGAGATCTTAATTCAAAATCGTAATTGGATGAGATTACATGAACTCGCTGACAATTTAGGATGTACAGAACGAATTCTCAAAAGTGATTTAAATGAATTACGTACCGCCTTTCCAACTATCGATATCCAATCTTCTATCAACGGAATTATGATAGATTTAGATATGCAAACTAGTGTAGAAGATGTATATCAACATTTTCTTGCCCATTCTCAGTCTTTTCAATTACTAGAGTATATGTTTTTTAATGAAGGTCTACCGATTTATCGAACGGTTGAAAATCTTCACTCAAGTAATGCCAATCTCTATCGATTAGGTCGAAATATCACCAAAACTCTATCTTCTCAATTCCAAATTGAACTATCTTTTACTCCAACTGAGATACGAGGAAATGAAATCGATATTCGCTATTTTTATGCTCAATACTTTTCTGAGCGTTATTATTTCCTAGACTGGCCTTTCCCCGACCTTCCTGAAGAGGACTTAACAGAGTTTGCTGATTTCTTCTATAAAATCACCAATTATCCAATGCGATTTTCAATTTATAGAATGTATAAATTGATGTTAGCTATCAGTATTTACCGCATCAAAAATGGTCATTTCATCGATTTACCTAATCATTTTAACGATGACTACTATCCTCTTTTGATGAATATTCCAAATTTTGAGGAGATACTTGTCCATTTCTCTGAAAAGTTGGGACTTGAAATGACTCCAGATATCATTGCCCAAATCTTTATCTCCTTTCTTCAGAATGATATTTTCCTCGACCCTCAAGAATTCTTCAACTCTTTAGAAGAAAACAGTGAAGCAAGATACTCTTACCAATTACTCAGTCCAATATTAGAACGTCTAGCAAAACAGTATAAGATTACTTTTACCAACCGAGATGAACTTATTTGGCATCTACACAACACAGCTTTCTTTGAAAGACAGGAAATATTTTCTACTCCAATCTTATTTGAACAAAAAGCATTGACGATTAAAAAATTCGAAGTTTACTTCCCAGACTTTATGGGAAGTGCGCGTCAAGAACTGGCTCAATACCGTCAAGCGATTGGACAGTATGACCATCCTGAACAGTTGGAACATTTGATGTACACCATCTTAACCCATGCTAAAAACCTATCTACCCAGTTGTTAGAAAATCGACCACCTATCAAGGTTTTGATTATCAGTAACTTTGACCATGCCATATCCCTTACCTTTGTTGATATGCTTTCCTATTACTGTAATAACCGCTTTACCTTCGATATTTGGGATGAATTGCAAACAAGCCCTGAAATTTTAAATCAGACAGATCACGATATCATCGTGTCCAATTTCTATATTCCAGGCATCACCAAGAAGTTTATTTGCCGAAACCATCTGTCAATCATGGATTTGGTTAATCATCTTAACTGTTTATCAAATCAAATTCATTTGTCCAATACTTTATAAACTAGAAGAAAAAGTCAGCATAATCATGCTGACTTTTTCTTCTATCGATTTTCTATACTTCCTTAACAAAAACCAATTCCTGTGGCTGGGACAGGTCTTCTCTGTAGAAAAATCCTGCAAAGTTCAAGCGACGTGCTTCCTCCACAGTCTGTACTTGATTTTCTATCAGAGCTGTTAGAAAGGCCCCACGCGCTTTCTTTGAAATGGTTGAATGAATTTTCAGCTGACCACCCTTGTCCTCCATAAATTTAAAGGTCACCATCTTTTCTCTGATTTCCTTAGAAAATACAGTCTCAAACTCAGAAGACAAGAGGGAGAAAATCACCTCTTCCTTCTTCACAGCTTCATCATAGGCTGCCTTCCAATGGCTCTTCAAAGTCTTACCAGCAACTTTTAACTTCATCAAAAAGTCCAAACGGTGAGGTGCCATAGGTGACAAGGCTGGAACAACACCGTACAAAGCCGAGGTAATGAAGACATGAGTTTCAAGATACGCTTGTTCTGCCTCGGTCAATTTATCTCGCTTGATATGACGATACATGAGCCCATCAAAAAGTTTCAAGGCTGGATAGTGTTGAGCAGTTTGGTTTTTTAAAGCTTGGATATTTTGAAATTCTTCCTCAGCCTTCTCAGCTGATACCTTGTAAAAACTCTCCAATTGACTAGCAGAATAGAGGGCCAAGGCATCAAGTACAGCCTGACTTTCTGATTTTAAAGGAGCGGCTTCGATACTTGGCAAATCTGTGTTCATTTCTTTTGCTGTTGGGATTAAAATTTTCATATTAATAGTGTAGCATATTTTTTTGCCACAACCAAGAAATTCATCTGAAAAACCTCGGTTTGACCGAGGTTTCTCTATTTATTTTGGCCATCCTAACCAGACAGCCACGAGAACAAGGGCTAGCCCAGCTAAGCTTGTTAAGATAGATAAGAATTTATCTTTTTTCTCCTTGAACTGAGAAAAACCTATCTTCAAAGCAAGCAGTCCGAGTAGCATTGAAGCAAGCATCACATAAAAACCCATTTCTTTGTCCTCCATTAGGCTTAATTTATTTTATTATAACATATATTTCTTAAATAAACCTTTTTTACTGTACCTTAAAGGTCTTGAGATAATTGTCTTTTCCTACTTGACCTTCAAAGGTTTTACCATTTTCTAGGTAAGGAAGTTCATCAGATACTGAGGCCTTGACCTTGTATATCTTGCCATCAACTTTAAAGAAGTAGACGGTGTCGCCCTTGATAACAGCTGATTTGAGGTCTGCTACCACACCCTTGATACTTTCTGTTGTTGCATTGTCAATTTCAAGGTCATTTTTATTGGCATATTTGCTGAGCAACTCTTCAACTGTAGTAGCTACGATAACATTTTGGTACTCAACTGCGTCTACCAGAGCGTACTCTTTGACCAAACCAGCATTGTCCTTCAAGCCCATGATGTAGAGAGGCTTGTCATTGAGGTTGATGAGGATTGGGAAGGTTGCCTTGTAGGATTTCTCTTGTACAGCACCTTCTGCTGATTCACGGGCCGATTCTTCGGTCGCTGAAGCCAAGCTATACTTGGTGATTTCTCCTGTCCGCATATTCTCAAGGATGAAACCAAGATTACTTTCATCTGCATTGGCCGAAGTCACACCTGTGTAGAGATAGATGTCATTACCGATAGACAAGTAATTATAGCCCTTGGTAGTCTGGGTCACATTTTTCTTGGAAATCATGGCATTCCAGAAACCGTCCTTGTACTTCCCATTATAGTTGATTTGCTCGATGGTTTCCTCAGCTGGATAAACCCTGTCCACCCATTCTGGAACATCTGCCAAGCTGTATTCCTTGGTTTCTCCATTTGTAGCATCCAAGATAATGACTGAAACAGGACGAGGAACCGCTAAGCCAAATTGCTTTTGGTAAACCGTCGCCACATAGAAAGGATTGCCCTCATCGTCCACCTCGAAGGATGGTGTTTTGAAGATTTTGGTTGGGTACTTCAAGCGCAGGTGGCGTTTGACATCACGGTTAAAATACTCCGAGTCCGAATACTTGATTGGTGTCTTCAAGTCCACCAAATCCGCATTTCCAGTTACCATATCCACCTTGATATACTCGCCGATTCCCTTGGCCTGATTGTTAAACCATTTGATAGGGTCTGCGTATTCTAGTGGCGTAACTCGATAAGGCTTCCCATCAATCGTTAGTTGAGTATAGGTATCTGCCGCCACGTACTGCGATACCTTATCCGTTAGGGAACCCAAGTAGCGGTCCCCAATTTTTTCAGCAGTACTTCTATCTAGGATAGGAACCTTACTAGTGTCACTCTTAGGAAATTCAGTAAACTCTTTTTCCGTGACCGTAACTACATTGGCATAATTTTTAGCCTGGAAAATACTAGAAGTCACCAAGGAAACCAAACCTGCCAGGAGCAGAATTCCTCCAATAGAAGCTACAAGAATTTTCCCTAACCGATTGATTTTGACATCCTCTAGATTTAAGGCAGCTTCCGCCTTGCCGTGGCGCACATGAACCGTTTTGACAAGGTTTATCCCCTTGCCAAAACCAAATAAGACTGCCACAACCAGCAAATGCCCACAAAGGAAAAAGAGAAATTCCCAGCTGGTCAGATTAAGAGGCGGTAAAAAGATATACCAGGTCGTTGCGATAAAAATAAGTTCGAAGACTATTCGTTTCATTTGCTTTCCTCCTAAATGATTCGTCCTTCCAAGTGATCCAGTTCATGCTGGCAAATCTGAGCTGGGAAGCCTGTCAAAGTAATGGTCTGTTCCTTCCACTTGCTGTCCCGATAGGCAACTGTTATAGTTTCATAACGCTTAGTAGGTCTCACACCTGTCAAGGACAAACAGCCTTCTTCTGTTTCATAAGAGCCCTCAAAGGACAGGAGCACTGGGTTAAACATAACCACCGGAACCAAGCCAAGATTAAACATAATCACGCGCTTCTGCACCCCAATCATATTAGCAGCCAGCCCGACACAGGTCTCACGATTTGCCAAGAGCGTATCCTGTAAATCTCTGGCAAGATACAGATCATCCTGACTTGCCGGCTGAGACACCTGAGATAAAAACAAGATATCCTTCACAATTTTCTTTTCCACTTCCTCACACTCCTCTTGCTTTTTACTATATTATAGCAATTATAGCACAAAAGCTGATAACTGTAACCCCTTTCCCTCAACTGTAGTAAAAAGCCATCCGAAGATGACTTTTTTGCTATTTGTAAATTCTTAATCTTTTTTTCCTTTAAACAATAGGACGCCAGATAGAGCTGATAGGAAGCCGACTATTAGTAAAATAGAATCATGACTAGCTGTCTCTGGTAGTTTACTAGCTTCCCGTGTTGTTGGAGTTTCTGGTTTCTTGGGTTCCTCAGGCGCTGGTTTTTCAGGAATCTTAGGTTGCTCTACAGCTGGAACTTCTGGTTTCTTTGGCTCCTCAGGAATTGGAATTTCTGGAGTCTTAGGTTGATCAACAGTCGGAACTTCTGGTTGCATTGGTTCCTCAGGCGTTGGATGTTCGGGCACCCTAGGTTGATCAACAGCTGGAACTTCTGGTTTCTTTGGCTCCTCTGAAGTTGGAGTTTCTGGCGTCTTAGGTTGCTCACCTCTTGGTGGTTCGGGCTCAGTAGCTTTCACAGGTAGGTAATGAATCACTGTGTCTTTTGTAAAATCTTCTGGTACTTCAGGTAATAAGTAACCCAATTCTGGATGAGAAGAATCCTTCAACACCAAATCAGTAGCTGATGTCACAGCCTTATAACCTTTAAGATAAGGGATTGTCCCTAAACCTGAATTGCTGGCAAGACCTGGCTTAGCTGGGTTACCATCTTGGTCATTGGGATATTGAATCGAAGCCAGATTCTCATTTGCAGTTGGAGAAATAGCTATCCATTTTCCTAAGTGTTTGTAGTAGACAGTTTCCTTGATTGTAGAATCTGTTTCTGCCACTGTTTTTTCTGCAACTGCTTCTTTATCTGCCACTAAGCCTTTTACCAGTGGTGTCGCTACTTTAGGTAGATTTGGTTGATTACTCGTCCAATCACGATAATAAAGGTCTCCTCTTACAAAATCAACCTTGGCAACGCGTTTGAAATCAACTTGATCATTTCGATCTGCAGCAACCTTATCATGTGTCACAAAATCTCGATAAGCAATGTTTCGGTCAATAGATTTTTTATTGACGATTTTAGAAACGCTAGCAGGCCATAAAGGTGAATCTTGAACATCCTCATCAACTTTTTTATGAGCGGTTGGAATTCTATCTTCAGGATAAATAAATTCTAGGCGAGGTGTTAAGGAAACCTTAAATATTTGATCAGTTTTACTATCTTGGTCAAAATATTGTAAACCTCGATCATAGTCACTTGAAACAAGGTCATAACCTTGTCGCTTGTAGTCACTAATCGTTTTTAGAGTACTGTATTCAATAGGATAACCAGACTCCCCAGTAACAGTATCTTCCTTCAGTAGCTTGTTTTCACTGATATCCACATAGCTAATCTTGGCTGTTTGATTATTTTTATGCTCATGTTTTATTTTCCAATTAGAATAAGAAATTTCTTTAGTAACCAGATTAACAGTCGCATAGCGCTCAAAGGAAATACTTTGTTTTTTCTCAGCAAAGGCTTCTTTACCATTATTTTTATATTTATATTTAATGGTTCTTTGAATCGTTCTTTCTAAAGGCTGTTCTTGATTGGTTCTGATCTTTTCAGCATCTGCAGGCCACTTAGGACTATCTACAACACCAGCTTCCACCTCTTTATTTGACTTAGGATTGGTCTGGTTTTGTAAGCTAACCACTTCATGTTTTGGAGTTAATTTGATGGTATATGTTTGAGGATTCTGATCATCTTGAAACAGTTTCTTCGATTCATCCGTTTTCAAATAGCCATCTTCAACCAATACATAGCCATTTCTTTTGAACTCACTAATTTTCTTTCTTGTATCGTAGTGAAGATCCTCTCCAACCTTACCAGTACGCTCATCTGAAAAAAGTTTTTTGCCTGTAGATTCGTCAACATAAGAAAATTCAACACGAGATTCTTTTTTAGTCACTTTAGGAGTATCTAAATGTTTTTCTTCAAAATGCTGCTCTGCTGAAATAACAGCTTCTTTTTCCGAACTTACAACAGGTTTGTCCTTATCGAAAGTTTCATTAGAGCTTTTCTCTGTTTCTGAGATAATACTAGTTGTAGGAGTTTCAGCTGCAGAGACACTTGAAACAGGACCAGCTAAAAAGCTTAAACCGCAAGCCACAACAACAGAAGCAACACCCAAACTCAATTTACGGATAGAGTAAATACATTTTTTATTTCCCATGATTTCCTCCCAAGTCATTCTTTGCTATTCTTATATCTAATATTTTAGTAAGCGACTTTACTTTTAACATCACCTATTTAAAGTTTTTTCTATCCTTTTTAAAGCTATTTAAAAAAGCCATCCGAAGATGACTTTTTCTTTTTAAATCGCATTCTTGTCAAAGCCAAGTTTGCGTTGGATAAACTTAACAATTTCGACAATAATAATCATTGAGAAGCTTCCGCCCATAACGATTCCCCATTGTGACAAGTCTAGTTTGGTTACGTGGAAGATTCCTTCAAGCGGTTCTACGACGATTGTTGCCATGAGAAGGATGAAGGATACCAAGATAGACCAGTTGAAGGTCTTAGACTTGAATGGACCAACTGTCAAGATGGATTGGTAGACAGATTTGACATTGTAAGCATGGAAGAGCTGAATCAAGCCAAGGGTTGCAAAGGCCATAGTTAAGGCATCTGCATGAATGGCATGATTGTCACCCACATGAACTGGATAAAGAAGGGCAAGACCATAAACACTCATAACAATAGCTGCTTGGAGTACACCTTGATAGATGATAGAACTCAAAACACCACCTGAGAAGAAGCTTGCCTTGCGTCCACGTGGTTTATGGTTCATGACACCAGGTTCAGCTGGCTCAACACCTAGAGCGATAGCTGGGAAGGTATCGGTTACCAAGTTGATCCACAAAAGATGAACGGGCTGCAAGACATCCCAACCAAACAAGGTTGATAGGAAGATAGTTAATACTTCAGCAGTATTGGCAGAAAGTAGGTACTGAATCGTCTTTTGAATGTTTGAGAAGACCTTACGCCCTTCTTCAACTGCTACGATGATAGTCGCAAAGTTATCATCTGCAAGAATCATGTCAGAAGCTCCCTTAGAAACCTCAGTACCAGTGATTCCCATACCAATACCGATATCCGCTGTTTTCAGAGCTGGCGCATCGTTGACACCGTCCCCTGTCATGGCAACGACCTTACCTTGTTTTTGCCATGCCTTGACAATACGAACCTTGTGTTCTGGAGACACACGGGCATAAACAGAGTATTGACCTACCACTTTTTCAAAGTCTTCATCCGATAGTTCATTGAGTTCAGCACCAGTTAAAACGTGGCCTTCTGTATCATTTGCATCGATGATTCCCAAACGTTTGGCAATAGCTTCTGCAGTATCTTGATGGTCACCTGTAATCATGATCGGACGGATTCCCGCTTCCTTGGCTACACGAACAGCTTCAGCGGCTTCAGGACGTTCAGGGTCAATCATCCCAATCAAACCAGTGAAGATTAAATCATTTTCAAGCTCCTCAGAAGTAAGATTTTCTGGAATGCTATCGATAATCTTATAAGCACCTGCAAGGACACGCAAGGCTTGGTGGGCCATTTCAGAGTTGTTTGTGTGAATGAGGTTTGTAACCTTCTCATCAATCGGAGCAATATCCCCAGCCTTATCACGAAGAACACAACGTTTCAAGAGTTGGTCTGGCGCACCCTTGACTGCCACAAGAAATTTACCATCTGGCAATGGGTGAACTGTTGACATGAGCTTACGATCAGAGTCAAATGGCAACTCAGCCACACGTGGATATTTCTCTAAGAAACCTTTGACATCGTAACCCTTGTCCAAGGCATATTGGATAAAGGCTGTTTCAGTTGGGTCCCCAATCAGGTTGCCTTCCACATCAATTTTAGTATCGTTTGCTAAGACAACTGAACGAAGTAGTGGCATTTCAAGACCTAGTTCAATGTCATCAGCTGAGTCATGTAGAACTGCATCGTAGAAGACTTTTTCGACTGTCATCTTGTTCATGGTCAGCGTACCAGTCTTATCAGAAGCGATGATTTCTGTTGAACCAAGTGTTTCAACTGCTGGCAACTTACGAACGATAGAGTTTCGTTTGGCCAAAACTTGAGTACCAAGGGCAAGAACGATGGTTACGATTGCAGGAAGTCCTTCTGGGATGGCTGCAACGGCAAGCGCAACAGAGGTCATCAACTCACCAAGTGGATCTTTACCTTGGATAAAGACACCCACTACAAAAGTAACAAGAGCAATAACCAAGATAGCATAGGTCAAGACCTTAGAAAGGTTGTTCAAGTTTTGTTTGAGAGGTGTATCCGTCTCATCCGCATCTTGGAGCATACCAGCGATGTGACCAACTTCAGTGTACATACCTGTATTGACAACAACACCCATCCCACGACCATAGGTTACGTTTGAGTTTTGGAAAGCCATGTTGACACGGTCACCAATACCAGCATCTGCAGCAAGCTCAACTGTCAAGTCTTTTTCAACTGGCACAGACTCACCTGTCAAGGCTGCTTCTTCAATTTTAAGAGAATTGGCTTCTAACAAACGTAGGTCTGCTGGTACCACATCACCAGCTTCAAGGGCAACGATATCTCCAGGTACCAATTCTTTAGAGTCAATCTCTGCCATATGCCCATCACGAAGAACGCGAGCAGCTGGACTTGACATAGATTTGAGGGCTTCGATAGCTTCTTCTGCTTTTCCTTCTTGGTAAACACCAAAGGCAGCATTGATGATAACCACGGCTAGGATAATAATGGCATCTGCTATGTCTTCACCACCAGAAGTCACAACTGACAAGATAGCCGCCGCGACTAGGATGATAATCATCAAATCCTTAAATTGCTCGATGAACTTGACCAGAATTGATCGTTTCTCGCCCTCTTCGAGTTCATTGTGGCCAAATTCGGCAAGGCGTTTTTCTGCCTCGCTTGATGACAAACCTTGCTCGGTCGCATCCACAGCCTTCAAGACCTCTTCAGGACTTTGAGTGTAAAACGCTTGGCGTTTTTGTTCTTTTGACATGTGTCTCCTCCTTGACATTGTGTGCAAAACAGGTTCTCTTTTTCTCGTCGTATCTTTTCACGACAAACAAAAAGAGACCTGTTAATCATAACAAGTCTCGCTGTTTAAGATAGTGCCGGAAAACATACTTTTCAGTATAAAATTCGGAATGACGACACTATCACAGGTTTCTGCCAGCTACTCCCTTGAGTAGTACTATTATACCAAATTTTGAAAAGTTTTCAAAGAGTAAAAACTGCCTTATTTGAATTTTCCCTTGAAAACCAGTATAATGTTAGAATGCTATGTGACTAGAAAGGAAGTTGAATGAAGCAATCTATTTCAAATCTCAAGTTAGCTGAGCGTGGGGCCATTATAAGTATTTCGACCTACCTGCTCTTATCTGCAGCAAAATTGGCTACTGGGCACCTCCTTCATTCATCCAGTTTGGTGGCCGATGGTTTTAACAACGTCTCGGACATCATTGGAAATGTGGCCCTCTTAATTGGGATTCGGATGGCACGCCAGCCTGCAGACCGTGACCACCGTTTTGGTCACTGGAAAATTGAGGATTTGGCAAGCTTAATCACTTCCATCATCATGTTCTATGTCGGTTTCGATGTTCTAAGGGACACCATTCAAAAGATTCTCAGTCGAGAAGAAACTGTCATCGATCCTCTGGGTGCAACTCTAGGAATCATTTCTGCAGCGATTATGTTTGTTGTTTATCTCTACAACACTCGCCTCAGTAAGAAATCCAACTCCAAGGCACTGAAAGCAGCTGCAAAGGATAATCTTTCTGATGCTGTTACCTCTCTTGGTACTACCATCGCCATCCTAGCTAGCAGTTTCAATTATCCGATTGTGGATAAACTGGTCGCTATCATCATCACTTTCTTTATCTTAAAGACAGCCTATGATATCTTTATCGAGTCTTCCTTTAGTCTATCAGATGGTTTCGACGACCGTCTGCTTGAGGATTATCAAAAGGCTATCATGGAAATTCCCAAAATCAGCAAGGTCAAGTCCCAAAGAGGTCGCACCTACGGTAGCAATATTTACCTGGATATCACGCTGGAGATGAATCCTGACTTGTCTGTTTATGAAAGTCACGAGATTGCGGATCAGGTCGAGTCTATGCTGGAAGAGCGTTTTGGTGTCTTTGATACCGATGTCCATATTGAGCCAGCACCTATCCCTGAGGATGAAATTTTAGACAATGTCTACAAAAAATTGCTTATGCGCGAACAATTGATTGACCAAGGAAATCAACTGGAAGAACTCTTGGCTGACGATTTTGTCTATATTCGCCAAGATGGAGAACAGATGGATAAAGAGGCCTATAAAACCGAAAAAGAATTGAACTCTGCTATCAAGGATATTCAAATCACTTCCATCAGTCAAAAGACCAAACTCATCTGCTATGAGTTAGATGGTATCGTCCATACCAGTATCTGGCGCCGTCACGAAACTTGGCAAAATATCTTTCATCAAGAAACCAAAAAAGAATAGAGAAATCCTGTCATGAGACGGGATTTTTCTATTCTTCTAGCTATCAAATTCACTTAGGTATTCATAGCGTTCGTATTTTTCAAGGAGTGCTTCGTTTTTCTCATCCAATTCTTTTTGGAGTGTCGCTAGCTTACCAAAGTCAGAGCCATTGGCCTGCATCTCCTCTTCAATAGCAGCGATACGATTTTCCAAGGCTTCAATATCGCCTTCAATGCTTACCCACTCCTGCTTTTCTTGATAGGTCATGCGTTTCTTGTCTTCACGTACCTTGACCACTTTTTCTTTTTCATCCTTTTGCACTTGATTGGCCATCTCTGTTTCAAAGGCTTTTTCATCAAGGTAGTCAGTATAATGACCAAAGAATGGACGAATCTTGCCATCCTCAAAAGCTAGAATCTTGGTCGCTACCTTATCCAAGAAATAACGGTCGTGACTAACAGTCAAAACTGGACCAACAAAGCCTTGCAAGAAATTTTCCAAAACTGTCAAAGTTGCAATATCTAGGTCATTTGTCGGTTCGTCCAAGAGAAGAACATTTGGTTTTTCCAAAAGCAGTTTGAGGAGATAAAGTCGTTTTTTCTCTCCACCAGACAATTTCTCAATCAAGGTTCCATGCGTCGAACGTGGGAAGAGGAACTGCTCCAGCAGCTCTGCAATCGAAGTCGTAGAACCACCGCTGGTCTTGACCTCTTCTGCCACTTCCTGCAAGTAATTGATAACTCGCTTGCTCTCATCCAAGCCCTCAATTTGCTGAGAGAAATAGGCAATACGAACGGTTTCCCCAATCACAACTTGCCCTGCTGTCGGCTCAAGACTTCCTGCAATCAGGTTAAGCAGGGTTGATTTTCCAACACCGTTGTCCCCAACAATTCCGATACGGTCTTTGGCCTGCACCAAGAGATTAAAATCTTGCAAAATAGGCTTGTTTTCATAGGCAAAGGAGACATTCTGAAACTCAATGACCTTCTTCCCGATCCGACTGGTTTCAAAGTTCATGGTTAAGTCTGTCTCAGCAGCACCACCTGAAACTTCTTTCTTCAAGTCATGGAAACGATTGATACGAGCCTGTTGCTTGGTTGCGCGCGCCTGCGGTTGTCTGCGCATCCAGGCCAATTCTTGCTTATAGAGTTGCTCTTTTTTGTGAAGAAGAGCCGCATCTCGCTCGTCCTGTTCCGCCTTGAGACGGACATAGTCCTGATAATTGCCCTGATACTCGGTCAAGCCTGCGCGATCCAATTCGAAAATCCGAGTTGACAAAGCATCTAGGAAATAGCGATCGTGGGTGATAAAAAGGACGGTCTTCTTGGAATTTTTCAAAAAGAGGGTCAGCCACTCAATAGTTGCAATATCCAAATGGTTGGTCGGTTCGTCCAGCAGCAAGAGGTCATGATTGCCAAGAAGAACTTGCGCCAACTGGACCCGTCTTCTTAGACCACCTGACAATTCCCCAACAGGAGTCGATAAGTCTTGAATGCCCAATTTGCTAAGGACAGTCTTAACCTGACTTTCAATTTCCCAAGCTTGGAGAGAGTCCATTTCTGCCATGACCCGTTCCAAACGCGCCTGCTTGTCCTCACTGTAGTTGAGCATGATCAACTCATACTCACGAATGAGCTGGATTTCCTTGAGATCGCTGGATAGGACCGTATCCAAGACCGTCTTTCTATCATCAAAATCAGGATCTTGGGTCAAGTAACCAATCTGGTAATCATTCTTTGATGAAAAGGGACTAACATCCCCATCAAAGCCAGAAACACCAGAAAGAACATCTAAAAGGGTGGTCTTCCCCGTTCCATTGACACCTATTAAACCGATTCTATCTAGGTCATGGATGATAAAGGAAATATCCTTAAAAACGGTCTTGTCACCGACGGATTTACTTAGTTTTTCAACGATAAAATCACTCATTTTTTCTCCCTCAGATAAGCATGGATGGCTTGTCGGTCATTTTCCAATTCTCCATCGACAATGGCATACTCAATCTCTGTTAAAATCTCTCCCAAGTCTGGCCCTGGCTGATAGCCATATTCCTTAATCAAAATGCCACCATTGATCTGAATTTCTTTCTTATCATGAATGGTCAAACTCTGGTAAGTTTCTGCGATAGCTTGTGGATTGACTGGTTTCCCTTGAGCCTGACGAAGATTTTCAGCCTGTAAAAGCAAATCCAAGTCAAAGCGGTAACAATCGCGCTTGCTCAATTCTCCCTTTTCACGCAGAGCCAAAATAGTCAGCAAATCCTGAACTTGCTTAGCAAACTGGCGTGAGGTCTTCCAAGCTTTCAAAAATAGCTGCACATTTTCAATCTCCAAAGCCCACAGTAGAGCCGCCCAGGCTTGTTCAGAAGATTCAAAAGTGAAATCAGTCTCCAAATCAAACAGTCTGTTGAGCTTGTCCTGGCTAGCTGCCATATCAGGGAGATAGTCATAAGCTTGACTCTCAATCATGGAAGCCAAGCCCCTTCTCCAAAACGGAGCCAGCAAGAGTTTATCAAACTCAACGAAGGTACGTTCTACAGAAATTTTCTCCAAAAGCGGCGTCAAGGTCTTCATAGCTTTAAATGTTTCTGGCTCAAGCTCAAAGCCAAGACTAGCCTGAAAACGGAAACCGCGCATAATCCGCAGAGCGTCTTCGTTGAAACGTTCACTAGCCACTCCAACTGCACGCAAGACTTGGTTTTCCAAATCTTCTAAACCATTGAACAAGTCAATGATTTCGCCTGTCTCATCCAAGGCAAACGCATTAACTGTGAAATCACGACGCTTAAGGTCTTCTTCTAGCGAACGCACAAAGGAAACCGCACTGGGTCTGCGATAGTCCACATAGACATCCTCTGTCCGAAAAGTGGTTACCTCATACTCCTCATCCCCATCTAGGACCAAGACAGTTCCATGCTCGATTCCGATATCAGCTGTTCGCGGAAAAATCTGCTTGGTCTCCTCAGGATAGGAAGAAGTCGCAATATCCACATCGTGGATAGGGCGATTAAGGAGGGCATCTCGAACAGAGCCCCCAACAAAATAGGCTTCAAAGCCTGCTTCTTTAATTTTTTCTAATACTGGTAAAGCCTTCTGAAATTCAGAAGGCATTTGCGTTAATCTCATAATAAGTATTCTAATCCATAGACAAGCTCATGACGCTTGACAACTTCTTTAATTCCCAAATTGACCCCTGTCATGAAGGAGCTACGATCATAGGAGTCATGACGGAGGGTCAATCCTTCTCCCTGATTGCCAAAGATGACTTCCTGATGGGCTACCAAGCCTGGCAAACGAACTGAGTGAATCCGCATGCCATCAAAGTCAGCACCACGAGCACCTGCAATCAATTCTTCCTCATCAGGCGCACCTTGATGGATTGACTCTCGAACTTCCGCCATCAACTCAGCTGTTTTAATAGCTGTTCCACTCGGAGCATCCTTTTTCTTGTCATGATGGAGCTCGATAATCTCCACATTTGGGAAATATTTAGCAGCCTGCGTCGCAAATTGCATAAGCAAGACAGCACCCAAGGCAAAGTTAGGGGCAATCAAACCACCCAAATCTTGGGAACGAGAAAATGCTTTTAGTTCAGCAATTTGTTCACTAGTAAAGCCAGTCGTTCCAACTACTGGAGCAAAGCCATTTTCAAGAGCAAAGCGTGTATTTTCATAGGCAACAGCTGGAGTAGTAAAGTCTACCCAGACATCCGCTTCAAAGCCTGCTAAATCAGCCTTATCCTTGAAAACAGGAATTCCCTGCCATTCTGACTCAGATTCAAAAGGATCCAAAACTGCTACCAAGTCCAAATCTGGATCAGCCAAGACCATCTGACAAGCAGCCTGACCCATTTTTCCTTTAAAACCGGCAATAATTACTCGAATACTCATCTCTACTCCTGTCTAAGATACAAAGCCTGTAAGAACACAAAGTGCAAATAAGAGTTCTGATCAAGAAGTGTCTACTCCTTGGAAGAAGTATCTTTTTCACACAGCGTTCCAGGCGCGTTCAATTATCAAGATACAAGCCTTCTCAACTAGTCTAGAAGTGCTAACTAAATCACTGGAATATAACCTAGAGCAATACTTCCTTCTCCTAGGTGGGTCCCAATGACACTACCAAATGTAGCAAGTGAAATATCCGTACCCAATCCAGATTCAAGCAAGTGTTGACGCAATTCCTCAGCCTTTTCAGGAGCATTTCCATGAATGACAATGACCCGATATTGACCTGAAGCCGTTGCTTCCTTGATAATTTCAATTAAACGTTTAGTTGCTTTCTTCTCAGTACGAACTTTTTCGTAAACTTCAATCACACCTTGGTCATTGAAATAAAGGATTGGCTTAATACTGAGCAGATTTCCCAAAATAGCAGCCCCATTTGAAAGGCGTCCACCTTTGACCAAGTGGTCCAAATCATCCACCATGATAAAAGCAGATGTGTGACTAATTTGAATAGCTAGCTTATCTTGAATAATGGCAAAATCATCGCCCTGGTCTCGCCAGTTAAAAACACTTTCAACCATGATACCCAGCGGAGCACTTGTAATCAAAGTGTCTGGGAAAGCAATGGTTAAGCCCTCATAGTCATCCACCATATACTGGATATTTTGGTAAAAACCTGAAATTCCAGAAGATAGGAAAAGCCCAAAGGCATGGGTATAGCCTTGTTCTTTGAGCGAAGTCAAGATTTCATCTAACTTGGCAATGCTTGGTTGACTGGTCTTAGGCAATTCAGAAGCCTGAGCCATTTTTTGGTAAAATTCCTCAGCAGTCAGATTGACACCTTCAACATACTCCTCACCATCAATATTGACAGGAATATCCAAGACAAACAAATCTTCTCTTTGTAAGGTCTCTGCACTGATATAGGCAGAAGAATCTGTGATAACAGCTAGTTTCATATTAGAACTCCAAATTGATTCCTGGTAAGTCTAATGCAATTTCAGTTACTTCGTAAGTCAAACGGTTAAGCATGTTCAAACATGGACGAGCCAAAGTTTCCACTTCTTCTTGGCTCAATTCACTTGGTTCATTAACAATACGACCATCGATATGGTTTACCTGTGAGATTGTTCCACTGATGACAAACTTATCAAATACAATCATAAAACTCAAGACGACAATTAAAGAAGTCACTTGATTTTCTTGATCATGTTGGAGCAATTGAAAATTCACATCTACCTTGGTTTCAGGAGCTCCATTTTCATTTTCCCATTCAAAATTACGCGCATCAAAATGATACTGACTAACAAATTCTTGTTCACGTTTAAGATTCATGTCTCTCTCCCTCGGCTACAATATTATAAGCTATTGTACCATAATTTTTTATTTTCATCTAGTTTTCTAGGATTTAGTTAATCCCGATTTTAGCTCGAACTACATCAGCGATGGTATCAACATAGTAGTCCACTTCTTCTGTTGTAGGCGCTTCTGCCATGACACGCAAGAGTGGCTCTGTTCCACTTGGGCGTACTAGGATACGACCATTCCCTGCCATTTCAGCTTCCATCTTCTCGATAATAGCCTTAATAGCTGGCACTTCCATAGCCTTTTCCTTCATGGCATTTTCCACTCGGATATTGACTAATTTTTGTGGATAGATGGTTACTTCTGCGGCCAACTCTGACAAGCTCTTACCAGTTTCCTTCATGATTTTCGTCAATTGAACAGCTGATAATTGACCATCACCAGTTGTATTGTAATCCATCAAGATGACGTGACCAGACTGTTCACCACCAAGATTGTAGCCTGATTTTCTCATTTCTTCAACAACGTAGCGGTCGCCGACTGCAGTGACTGCCTTGTTAATGCCTTCGCGGTCCAAGGCCTTGTGGAAACCAAGATTAGACATAACAGTTGTCACGATTGTGTTTTGGGCCAATTGTCCTTTTTCAGAAAGGTATTTCCCGATGATGTACATAATCTTGTCACCATCAACGATATCACCATTCTCATCAACAGCAATCAAACGGTCACTGTCTCCGTCAAAGGCCAAACCGATAGCTGACCCGCTTTCTTTGACCACTTCTTGAAGGGCTTCTGGGTGCGTAGAACCAACATTAAGGTTGATGTTAAGACCGTCTGGTGTTTCCCCGATAACCGTCAATTGAGCACCAAGGTCTGCAAAGATTTGACGGGCACTTGTAGACGCTGCACCATTGGCTGTGTCCAAGGAAACTTTCATTCCTTCAAGTGGAGTTCCAGTTGAAACCAGATATCCTTCATACTTACGCAAGCCTTCTGGATAATCTACCAAGGTTCCCAAGCCTTCTGCACTTGGACGAGGAAGAGTATCTTCCGCAGCATCTAGCAAGGCTTCAATTTCTGCTTCTTTTTCGTCGTCTAGTTTGAAGCCATCCCCACCAAAGAACTTGATTCCATTATCAAGGGCTGGATTGTGGCTGGCAGAAATCATGACACCGGCACTTGCTCCCTCTGTTTTGACCAAGTAAGCTACTGCTGGTGTTGCCAGAACACCTAGTTTATATACGTGAATCCCAACTGAAAGGAGACCTGCTACCAAGGCAGATTCTAGCATTTCCCCTGAAATACGTGTATCACGTCCTACAAAAACTTTCGGTGCTTCCGTTTCATGTTGACTGAGAACATAGCCTCCAAAACGTCCTAGCTTAAAAGCCAATTCTGGCGTTAGTTCTACGTTAGCTTCTCCACGGACTCCATCAGTCCCAAAATATTTACCCATTTTTATAAAATCCTTTTTCTATTTTTAATTCGTTTTTGAACTAGTTGCTTTCGTTGACGAAGATGTCTCCGACGAACTGCTTGTGCTTGAACTTGGTGCTACTGGTTTTGTAGTCACCTTCATTGTTGTATCAAATGGAGTAATCACTGCCGGTAAGACAACACCATTGCGATCGATTGCCTGCAAGGGTACTGAACCACTATAATTACCTGTTATGCGTTCGCTGGTTGGTAAAAGTGCAATAATTTTGTCAATCTTAGCTAATGTTTCCTGGTCAGTTGTAACTGAAACTCGTTCGTTTGATACAGTTACACTATCAATTTGTAGCTTAGGATCAATCTGGCTTTGGTCAACTTGTGGCACAACAATCATCCCATCACGCTTAACCTTCTTCCCAACTTTCACTGTGATTTTTTGAGGCGTTGCCACAGCGGTCAATCCACTTGGAAGATTTTCAATGTTCAAGGGAACTTCAATTGTTCCAACACTGGCATCCGTCAAATCAGCAGTTACCTTAAACTTACGAGTGCTCTCCTGCATTTCGCTGGCCAAGGTCACACGATTGGCTCCGGTTAAGATAACCGATACCTCTGATGCAAATCCACTAATGAAATACTGGTCAGCATCATAGTGAATATCGATAGGAACGTTCGTGATCGTATTGGTGTAGGTTTCTGATTTAACCTGCCTTACCGTATTGTTATTTTGAAAGTTGGTTGACGTTGCATATATGAATAAGACACAAGCAAAAAAGAGAGATGAAATGATATATAGACTATTTTTTCTCATATTTCCAACCTCCTAGCAAACGGTCCTTGAAACTGACTTTTTCCTCAACAGCTGGCAAAAGAATTGTTCGTAGCTCTGCTTCAAATTCCTCAAGAGTCAAGTCATGCTTGAAAATCCCATTATAAGTAATAGAAATGCCACCTGTTTCCTCTGAGACGATGAAGGTCAAGGCATCGGATACTTCTGATAAACCGATAGCCGCCCGGTGTCTGGTCCCAAATTCCTTGGAAATCCCTGTGCTTTCTGTTAAGGGCAGATAGGCAGAGGTGACTGCAATTCGATTTTCTCTGATAATCACAGCACCATCATGTAGGGGAGTGTTGGGGATAAAGATATTGATGAGGAGTTCTGCCGAAATTTTGGCATCCAAGGGAATCCCTGTCGCAATGTATTCTTGCAAGGTTCGAACTCGTTGAATAGCAACCAGAGCGCCAATCTTACGAGGACTCATATATTCAACTGACTTGACAAAGGCACGAATCATTTGCTCTTCTGCACTAATTTGAGTAGTAGAAAAGAAATCTGTCGCCCTTCCCAAGCGTTCCAAACCAGTTCGAATCTCTGGAGAGAAGATAACAACTGCAGCAATAACCCCATAGGTGATAATCTGATTAATCAACCAAGAAATCGTTGTTAAACCAAGGATATTGGCCACAACCTGGGCTAATACAAAGATCACGACCCCCCGCACCAAAATCATAATCTTGGTGCCAGCTATCGCTTTTGTAAAACGATATAAAATATAGGCCACAATCAAAATATCAAACAAATTGATGGCAATACTCCAAGGACTAGAAAACAAGCTAGTCCAATATTGCAGGTTGGATAATTGTTGAAAGTTCATCTGCTGTCTCCTCTCTGTCCAAACACGTTCCTTTCTATTATACCATTTTTCTGACATTTTTTTCCCTATCCTACTTCATTTTAAATTAAAGAAAAAATATGATAAAATAAACTGATACTCAATGAAAATCAAAGAGCAAACTAGGAAGCTAGCCACAACCTCAAAACAGTGTTTTGAGGTTGTGGCTAGAACTGACGAAGTCAGTAACCATAGCTACGGTAAGGCGACGCTGACGTGGTTTGAAGAGATTTTCGAAGAGTATGACTAGAAAAAACAAAGGAGAAACCATGTCTCAACTATATGATATTACCATTGTAGGTGGTGGTCCAGTCGGGCTTTTTGCAGCATTCTACGCCCACCTACGCCAAGCCAAGGTCCAAATCATCGACTCCCTTCCACAACTAGGTGGACAACCTGCTATTCTCTACCCTGAAAAGGAAATCCTAGACGTCCCAGGGTTCCCAAACCTGACTGGAGAAGAGTTGACTAATCGTCTAATCGAGCAATTAAATGGCTTTGATACCCCTATTCATCTCAATGAAACGGTTCTTGAGATTGAAAAACAAAATCAAGGCTTTGTCATCACAACTTCTAAAGGAAGTCACCTGACTAAAACAGTCATCATCGCAATGGGTGGTGGTGCCTTCAAACCACGTCCGCTGGAACTTGAAGGGGTTGAGGGCTATGAAAATATCCACTACCACGTTTCTAACATTCAGCAATACGCTGGTAAAAATGTTACGATTCTTGGTGGAGGAGACTCAGCTGTGGATTGGGCTTTGGCTTTTGAAAAAATTGCGCCAACTACCCTTGTTCACCGCAGAGATAATTTCCGAGCCTTGGAACACAGTGTCCAAGCCTTACAAGAATCATCTGTAGCCATTAAAACACCATTCGTCCCTAGCCAACTCCTTGGAGATGGAAAAACGCTTGATAAACTTGAAATCACAAAAGTCAAATCTGATGAAACCGAAACGATTGACCTAGACCACCTCTTTGTAAACTATGGTTTCAAATCTTCGGTCGGTAACCTCAAAAACTGGGGTCTGGACCTCAACCGCCACAAGATTATCGTCAACAGCAAGCAAGAATCTAGCCAAGCAGGTATCTATGCTATCGGTGACTGCTGCTACTATGACGGAAAAATTGATTTGATTGCGACAGGACTGGGAGAAGCTCCAACTGCTGTCAACAATGCCATCAACTACATTGACCCTGAGCAAAAAGTACAACCAAAACACTCAACCAGTTTATAAAAAAGAACCACGAGTCACATAGGATTCGTGGTTTTATAATTCATCAGCAATCTTGTTTATCTTTCTAAGTCTGTGATTGACACCACTTTTGGTCAGAGGGGTGCTGAGGCTATCTGCTAACTGCTGGATAGAGTAATCTGGGTGCTGAATTCGTAATTGCGCTACCTCCTGCAAATCCACTGGCAAATTCTCTAGTCCCATGATATCTTTGATTTTACTGATATTGTTGATAGTCTTCATACTGGCAGAAACTGTCCGAGCGATATTGGCTGTTTCAGCATTATTGGCCCGATTGAGGTCATTACGAGTTTCCCGCAAAATCTTTACTCTCTCAAAATCATCACGCGCCTGCATGGCTCCGATGACAATCAAGAAGTCCATAATATCTTCGGCACGCTGGAGATAGGTCACAGCTCCCTTCTTACGCTCAAGTACCTTGGCATCCAGTAAAAATTGCTGGAGAAGAGAGGCAATCCCTTGCGCGTGGTCCAGGTAAACAGAACTGATTTCCAACTGGTACTTGCCTGACTCAGGGTCACGAATGCTTCCATTTGCCAAGAAAGCTCCACAGAGATAGGCACGGCCTGCTTCCTCGTCTGATAAAATTGCCTCATCAATACCTGTTTCCAGGCCAAAGAAAGAGTCGGCCAAGTGCAAATCACTCAGCAAGTCCTGTACCTTTTCATCTGTAAAAACAGTATAGACCCGATTCTTGCGAAGATTACTTCTTTGGTGGTGGCGGATTTCCGATTTAATTTCATAGAAATGGAGGAAGGACTCATATAGGTGACGAGCCAGTTTGGCATTTTCTGTCACGACTGACAAGGTCAAGCCTGAAGTTGAGAGACCGATGCTACCAGACATCTTGATAATGGCAGATAATTCATGTCGGCTCAGATGATGTTGACCTAGGATTTCTTCTTTTACTGCTACTGTGAAACTCATTTTCTCACCTGTATAATCCGCATCAACTCGTCCACAATCAAATCTCCATCGTGAAAGGCACCTCCATTTTCCAGACGAAGGAAGTTGGATGAAATCACGCGCGGAACTTGCTTACAAAGACCAGAAAAATCATGTTCCACCTGCACCAAGTATTCATCAAAACGATTGGAATTCATATATTCCTGCGGTACTTTTTCGATATTCACCAAGACCGTATCGATAAAAGGGCGACCAAGGTGACAATGCAAGACTTCCACGTGATCACTATCTGTAAAGTGTTCCGTTTCCCCACGTTGGGTCATGATATTGCAAACATAGGCGATTTCTGCCTTGGTTTCCAAAAGCGCCTGCCCGATTTCTTTAATCACGATATTGGGCAAAATCGAGGTAAAGAGAGAACCAGGTCCGAGGACAATCATGTCACTTTCAAGAATGGTCTGCACTACTCGACGGCTGGCAAGAGGTATATCATCGTTGAGGGTATTGGTCACATAGACATGATCAATCATGCCCGGATAATCTGCAATATGGCTCTCTCCAGCCACTTCTGTCCCATCCTGAAAGACTGCATGAAGGGTCAAAGGATGGTCACTGGAAGGATAAATCTTCCCAGTTGTATGGAAAAATTTGCTCAGCAACTGCATGGCATTATAAGTCGAACCCTGCATTTCTGACAAGCCAGCAATAATGAGATTTCCCAGTGGATGGCCAGCAAAGGCTCCGGCATCCTCAGAAAAGCGATACTGAAAGACCTTCTCATAAAACTTAGGCATATCCGACATGGCCACAAGGACATTTCGGAGATCGCCTGGCGGTGTCAATTGTTGCATATTTTTTCGGAGTTCACCTGACGAACCACCATCATCCGCCACCGTTACGATAGCAGCAATTTCCACATCTTTTTCCCGCAGACTTTTTAGAATGACAGGAATCCCAGTTCCTCCACCAATCACCGTTATCTTTGGTTTTCTCATGAACGGTTTACCGTTTCCTTTCTTCGGTCTTTGTCGCGATGCCCTTCATTGACAGGCCAATTCTTGGATAAGTCCTGCGCCAAGCGTTTGGCAAAGGCCACACTGCGGTGTTGCCCCCCTGTACAACCCATGGCAATGGTCAAAACAGACTTCCCTTCCTTTTGATAACTTGGCAAAATCGGCTCAATCAAGGCCAACAAATGTTGATAGAAGTCTTCTGACTCAGGATGGTTCATGACATAATCATAAACAGGTTCATCCACACCCGTTTGGTTTCTCAGTTCTGGAAGGTAATATGGATTTGGCAAAAAGCGCACATCAAAGACTAAATCCGCATCAATAGGGATTCCATATTTAAAGCCGAAAGACATGACCTCGATACGGAAAGACTGGGCTTGTTCCTGATCCGCAAACTGCTCTGCAATGGTCTTACGTAGCTCACGAGGTGTGAGTTCTGTCGTATCCACCACATTTTGACTCATGTTTTTCAGCGGCGCCAAGAGTTCACGCTCCAGCTTGATTCCATCCAAAATCCGTCCGTCTGCAGCTAGTGGGTGACTCCGTCTGGTTTCCTTGTAACGAGCGACCAATTCCTTATCTGCTGCGTCCAAAAAGAGAATTTTAAAGTCCAGTTCTTCCTTGTTTTCCAACTCATCCAAAACAGTTTGAATCTCTGAGAAGAAAGAACGGCTACGCATATCCACCACCAAGGCCAACTTATGGTCGTCTTCCTTTGTTTCCACCAACTGTAAAAATTTAGGCAAGAGAGCTGGCGGCATATTATCAATAGTAAAATAACCTAGATCCTCAAAGGATTGAATGGCCACGGTTTTCCCAGCACCACTCATCCCTGTCACAATCACCAAGTGAAGTTGTTTCTTTGTCATCTTTTTCTCCTTATATCAAAAGAAGTTTGGCAACACCAAACTTCAACTAGCTTATCCAATCTCTGCGATGACTTCAATTTCGACTTTTACATCACGAGGAAGACGAGCTACCTCCACAGCTGAACGAGCTGGAAATTCCTCTTTAAAGGCCGTTTGGTAAACCTCGTTAAAAGGAACAAAGTCGTTCATATCGCTCAAGAAGCAAGTTGTTTTGACAACATGGTCAAAGTCTGTTCCTGCTTCTGCCAAAATAGCACCAATATTTTTCAAGACTTGTTCTGTCTGTTCTTGGATGGTTTCTCCAACGATTTCCCCAGTTTCAGGAGAGAGAGGAACTTGACCGCTAGCAAATAAAAGATTGCCAACGATTTTTCCTTGAACATATGGTCCGATAGCCTTTGGAGCTTTATCTGTATGAATTGTTTTTGCCATTTTCTTTACCTCACAATTTTTCTAAGATTGCATCCCAAGCTTGGTCCATCCCTGCCTTGCTGACAGATGAAAAGAGGATGAAGTCGTCACTTGGGTCAAAGTTTAATTTCTTTTTGATTGCTGATTCGTGCTTGTTCCATTTACCACGAGGAATCTTGTCCGCCTTGGTCGCAACGATAATAACCGGAATCTCGTAATACTTGAGAAATTCGTACATCTGCACATCATCTGCTGACGGGTCATGACGAAGGTCAACTAAACTGACTACCGCACGGAGATTTTCCCTAGTTGTCAGATACTCCTCAATCATGCGACCCCACTTTTCACGTTCCTTTTTAGAAACGCGGGCATAACCATAACCAGGCACATCCACAAAGCGCATCTTGTCATCGATATTAAAGAAGTTGAGAAGCTGGGTTTTACCAGGTTTCCCTGAAGTTCTCGCTAGATTCTTGCGGTTCAGCATGGTGTTTATGAAGCTAGACTTGCCAACATTTGACCGCCCTGCTAGGGCAATCTCTGGTAGTTCATCCTGCGGATAGTGGGATTTATTGGCCGCACTGAGCAAGATTTCAGCATTGTGTGTATTAAGTTCCATAGTCACCTCTAGGCTGTTTCTAGGATTGGTTTATCCGTTCCATCGACAGCTTCTTTTGTGATGCGGACCAATTTCACATTTTCCTGACTCGGTACTTCAAACATGACGTCTAGCATGGTTTCTTCGATGATCGAGCGAAGACCACGCGCACCAGTTTTGCGTTCGATAGCCTTATTGGCAATCTCTTGAAGGGCCTCGTCGTCAAATTCCAACTCAACATCATCATAAGAAAGCAAGGTTTGATATTGTTTCACCAAGGCATTTCTTGGCTCTTTCAAGATGCGAACCAAGTCATCGACTGTCAATTGCTCAAGGGCTGCAAAGACAGGCAAGCGTCCAATCAACTCAGGGATAATCCCGAATTTTTGAATATCTTCTGCGATGATTTCTTGCATATATGAGCTGTTTTCGTCAATCGCCTTGTTATTTTGACCAAAACCGATAACCTTTTCACCCAGACGTTGTTTGACGATTTCTTCAATGCCATCAAAGGCACCACCCACGATGAAGAGGATATTTTTAGTATCCACTTGAATCATTTCTTGTTGTGGATGTTTACGTCCACCTTGAGGCGGTACGCTAGCTACAGTTCCCTCGATAATTTTGAGAAGGGCTTGTTGCACGCCTTCACCAGAAACATCACGTGTGATAGAAACGTTCTCGCTCTTCTTGGCAATCTTGTCAATCTCATCTACATAGATAATACCACGCTCTGCACGTTCAATGTTAAAGTCAGCAGCCTGCAAGAGTTTGAGGAGGATATTTTCCACGTCCTCACCCACATAACCAGCCTCAGTAAGAGCTGTTGCATCCGCAATGGCAAAAGGCACATTCAAGCTCTTAGCCAAGGTCTGAGCAAGGAAAGTTTTCCCTGAACCAGTTGGGCCAATCATCAGGATGTTTGACTTCTGCAAGTCCACATCCTCTGACTCTTCACGCGTATCGTGGAAATTGATGCGTTTGTAGTGATTGTAAACTGCTACTGCCAAGGCACGTTTGGCACGATCTTGACCGATTACGTAGTGGTTCAAGATATGGAGGAGTTCGATGGGTTTTGGAACTTCTGACAAGTCTGCCAAGACTTCCTCAGCCAATTCCTCCCGAATGATTTCCTGGGCTAACTCCACACATTCATTACAAATAAAGGCGTTGTTCCCAGCGATTATTTTTTGTACTTCTTCTTGGCTTTTGCCACAAAATGAGCAATAAACCATCATATCATTATTCCTAGTTGTAGTCATGATTTCCTTCCGTTCTATTCTATACTGTCATTCTATCTAAAATAAGGTCATGTAAAAAGCATGGATACTATTGACCAAATTGGTAAAGGCATTTAACCAGAGCAGGACAGAAAGTCCATAGCGCTTTTTACGAAAAGCCTGTGCCCCAGCAAGCAAGCAGACTAAACACAGCATGGCTGTGAAAAAACCAAATATACTACGTTCCATTAGACTTCCTTTCTCTTGCGGTATTGGATGGTAAAATCATAAGGATTTTTCTCATCTTTTGTATAGGATTTACTTGAAACTGTCTCAAAAAGAGACAAATCAAACTCCTTAGGGAAATAGGTATCTCCCTCCACCCGAGCATGAATTTGGGTGACAATCACTTCGTCAAGGTAGGGTTCAAAAGCCTGAAAAATTTGCTTGCCACCGATAATATAGAGATTCTTATCTTGACCCTGATACCAGTCCAGAACAGACTGGACATCACGAAAAGTAGCAACCCCGTCTATCTTTTCTTCCGAATTACGTGTCAAAATCAAGGTCTCCCGTTTTGGAAGCAGACGACGTCCCATTCCATCAAAGGTCACACGCCCCATCAAGATAGCATGATTCAGAGTTGTTTCTTTAAAGTGTTGCAATTCTGCGGGCAAATACCAAGGCAGACGATTGTCCTTCCCAATCACACCCTCTTCATCCTGGGCCCAAATAGCTACGATTTTCTTAGTCATGCTTCCATCCTTTTCACTGATAGTACTATTTTATCAAAAAACTCAAAAAAAGACTGGTTTGGAATAGCTTACAGAATAGAAAAAATCTGTAAGAAATTTCTTACAGATTTATCTATGTTGCCTTATTTCTTACAAACCAGGTGCTTGTCCAAGTTCTGCTGCAAGCATCCAGATTGTTTTATCTGTTTCAGTTTTAGCGTCTGAGAAGATACCGTTTGTTACATCGTCACCTTCTTCATCAGTAACATCCAAACCTTTTTGGAAGAGTTCTGACAAGTAACGGTAGATAGCAAGGACACGCTCCAAGCTTTCTTCAACATTACGGTATTCACCAGCTTCTTCTTCGATTTCACTGTTTTGAAGGAATTCTGTCAATGTAGAGAATGGGCTACCTCCAAGTGTAATCAAGCGTTCGCTGATTTCATCCAATTGACCGTCAAGAGCTTCCATGTACTCATCCATTTTTGGATGCCATACAAGGAAACCACGACCACGCATGTACCAGTGTACTTGGTGCAAAGCCACGTGGGCTACGTACAAATCAGCAACAGCTTGGTTCAACACTTCCTTTGTTTTTGCCAATGCTACTGGCGCTGCTTTTGTCAATGATGTTACGTCTTTTACTGCTTCTTTTTTCAATTCTACCATTTCTTTTACCTCATTCATTATTTTTTGTAACCACTTCTTACTGATTACTCCCTTAGTATACTACTATGGAAAACCAATAGCAAGAAAAGTGTACTATCTGAGAAAAGTTGTAATAGACTGATAATTTAAGAATTTGAATAAAAAGAGTATACACTCTTTGTACACTCTTTTTGCTTTATAGTTTAATACCAGACACTGACATCAACCTGTCCTCGAATCCCTTTAAGAGAGTCTGACGAAGTATATTGCCATCCTTTTTCACCAGAATAGTGAGGGTTATTCCAATCAAGCGCATCTGTATAGGCTGCTACCCAGTTAACATGTTGCAAAATATTTGGATGATTCAAACGAGTTTGCAAAAGTTGACGATAGCTATAAACTTTCACGTTTTGATAGCCTGCTTTTTTCATGGTTTCCATATACTTATTGATGATTTTAACCCAAGTGTCCGTGTCCGCTGGAGCTTTCTTAGATTTATTTTCATATTCCCAATTTTCAACATCATAGTAGATTGGGTAAGATAAGTTCATCTTGTATTTCTTCAAAAGTTCAATTGTCTGTTTGGCATCATTCTCAGCATCTGTTTCATTTTCTGCATAAGTATAGAGATAAACACCATAAGGAATGCCTAGTCGATTAAACTCTTGAATATTATGGGCCAATTCCTTATCTTCTACACCGCTGTATCCCAAGCGAACAATGACTCCATCAACCCCGTTTTCTTGGATAACCTTTTTCCAATCATTAATGCGGCCATTATGCTCACTGACATCGATAACCTTCTTAGCTCGATCTGTTCCAACTTGTTCCTCACGATGGTTAAAGAAATAACGGTGACCATTTCGATAGACCCAACCAACGTTCAAGGCTTTCTTTTCTTTCAATTCGCCTGAATCAGCAAAAGTATAACGAGTATCGTCCATCACTAACTCACCTGTAGCCATGGCACCACTTTCAGTAAGATAGTAATTCCCATGCCACTCATCTTTAGCCATGTAGCCCCACTTCTTAAAGTAGTACCATTTACCATCAATCTTTTGCCACTGTTCATTAGCATAAGAACCATCTGCCTTGAGGTAAAAATAAGACGAATAGGCTGGATCGTATAACCATTCATTTTGCATCATGGCACCTTGACCATTCAAGAAATAATTTCCTTGCCACTGACTTTTAGCCATATAGCCCCATTTCTTGAAATAGTACCATTTGCCATTAATTTTCTGCCATTCTTGTTCTGCATAAGAACCGTCTGCTTTGAGGTAGAACCAACTCTTATAATGGTTATCGTAAACCCATTCATTTTTAGCCATGTAACCACCCGCTTTGAGGTAATAGTTTCCATGCCATTCTTTTTGAGCATAACGACCATCTGCTTTTATATAGAACCAGCTATTGTAGCTAGTATCGAAGATCCACTCACTCTTGGCTTTTGAACCATCTGCCTTTACATAGAAGTCGCCTTCCCAGTGTGCTGATGTTGAAGTTGGCTTGCTTTCTTCTTTCTGACTACTAGCACGTGTCTCTTTTACTTCTTCCTTTTTATCAGGACGCTGACTAGAAGAAGTCTCAACCTTTTTCTCTTCTTTTTGACTTGTTGTCGTTTCTGATTTCTTTTCTTCTACCTTACTAGAAGAAGCCTGAACACTGCTTTCTTCCGTAGATGCTTTTGCCTCAGCTTCATTTGCAGCTACTTGATTGACTGCCAAACCTAGTAAAAATACGCTTGCTAATCCAATTTTTCCAATCTTTGTTTTCAATCTTTCCTCCCCTATAAAAAATGGAACAGACATCTGAATGCTGTTCCACCTAGCTTTTGCTACTTACTAATTATTTTACAAAGTCAAGCAATGCCAAGAAGCTTTCAGCTTCAAGTGACGCACCACCAACAAGGGCACCGTCAACGTCTGGGCAAGCCATGTATGAAGCAACGTTTTCAGGTTTAACAGAACCACCGTATTGAACACGAACTTTGTCTGCAACTTCTTGTCCGAAGTCAGCAGCTACAACGTCACGAACAACTTTACACATTTTTTGTGCATCGTCTTGTGAAGCTGATTTACCAGTACCGATAGCCCAGATTGGCTCGTAAGCGATAACTGATGCAGCAACTTGTTCAGCTGTCAATCCAGCCAATGCAGCAGATACTTGAGCACCTACAAACTCAGCAGCTTTACCAGCTTCGTAAGTTTCAAGTGATTCACCACAACAGATGATTGGAAGCATACCGTTTGCAAAGATTGCTTTTGCTTTTTTGTTGATATCTTCGTCAGTTTCATGGAAGTAGTCACGGCGTTCTGAATGACCGATAACAACATAGTCAGTACCGATTTCTTTCAAAACTTGTGGGCTAGTTTCACCAGTGAAAGCACCTGCATTTTCAAAGTAGCAGTTTTGAGCAGCAACTTTAAGGTTTGAACCTTTTGCAGCAGCAAGAACAGTTGTCAAATCAACTGCAGGAGCTGCGATACCTGCTTCAACAAGATCTGATGAAGGAAGTTTTGATGCAACTGCTTCAACAAATGCTTTAGCTTCTTCTGGATTTTTGTTCATTTTCCAGTTACCAGCGATAAATGGTTTACGTGACATTTCACATACCTCTTTTTTCAATTTATTTTCTACTTATTTTATCACAATTATACACAGCTTGCAAATCTTACTCGGATTTCAAGCCTGCTTACCTGGATTAATCCTTCCAGAGATCCATGGCATTTCTGAAATCTGCAGATACCTGTGTCAATTGAGGATTGCTTGCTTCTCTTTCTGCCCGCTTAGCCTCAATTTGAGCCACACTTTTGATACCTTCATGGCGCCAATTTCTCAAAATCGCCTGAATGTACTTCCAGTTTGGTTTTCCATTCAAAACAGCTTCACGAAGAGCTTCCTTAATCAAGTCAGCACTGGTTCCATCTTCCTTAAGGGTCTTAGTCAAATCTTCAATCTCAAAAGGCGTCAACAAGCGCCCTAACTCCTGCTGGAAGGTTTCTACCAAATCCTTAAGCTGATTTTGAGGTGTCAACTGGTCTGAACTCGAATGAGCAACTCCAAGCAAGTCATCCAAACGTTCCAAAGCTAAACTAGCATCAAAAAGCAATTCGATTTCACCATTTAATTCGATCGTTCGATACTGAAGCAGTCCCCTCTCCGTCAGATTGGAAATAGCCTGGTTGACATCTGAAATTTCCTTGCCAATCCTTTCAGCAATCTGGCTTGGCGACATTTCTTCCAAACCTGTCGTATTTTGCAAATAGAAAAATTGCCAGACCAGAAAATCATCGCTAGAAGGAAAGAGTTCCTTAAAATGCAAGAGCAGGGCACTCGGTAAAACCAAGTTCCCTGATTTAAAAGCGTCTAAATATGTCATAATTCCTCTTATAAATACCCATATGCAGATGCATCATCTTCTATCTTTCTCCAGTCAAAAGGCGTCTCCTGATAGACAGCATAGTTTACCCAGTTACTGAAAAAGAGGGCTGCTGATGAAGACCAACAAAGACAAGGTGTCTGGTTGACATCATCATCCTTAAAGTAATTTTCTGGAATATGAGGATCCAAACCTGCATCACGATCTCGAAAATATTCATTTGCCAAGGTATCACGGTCATACTCCAAATGCCCAAAACTATAAATTTCTCGTAAATCACGACTGGCCAAAATCGAAACCCCAACCTGAGGACCCTCTGATAAAATCTCGAGATTGGTTTTGTTTAAGACCTCTTCCTTAGAAATCTCCGTGTGCCGTGAATGAGGGGATACGTAGCTATCATCAAAGCCTCTAAAGAGAAGGTGCCCTTCTTTTAGGGTGTCCTGAGGATAAATACCTGATAACTTATTGCTCATCTGGTATTTTTCTACCCCATAGCGCAGATAGAGTCCCGCCTGAGCCCCCCAACAGATATGAAGAGTCGAATAGACATGGGTCTTAGACCACTCAATTACCTGACTGAATTCCTCCCAATAGTCCACTTCCTCAAATGGTAAATGCTCAACTGGAGCACCCGTGATAATCATCCCATCAAAATACTCGTCCTTGACTTCAGGAAAAGTTTTGTAGAAAGTCTCCATGTGTTCTGAACGAGTTGTTTTAGAACGATGGCTCTCCATATAGAGGAAATCAATATCCAGTTGTAGGGGTGTATTGGCCAAATGGCGCAACAACTGGGTCTCTGTCACCATTTTTTTAGGCATGAGATTTAAGATCAAAATCTTCAAGGGACGAATATCTTGGTGGGCAGCACGTTGATCATCCATAACAAAGATGTTCTCTGTCCGTAAAATCTCAACAGCTGGTAATTTTTTATCAATTCGAATCGGCATAACCCTCTCCTAACTGTACTCTTTCAGGAATCATTGCATGTGTTTAAAGTCAAAACTCAAACACTTGTTCCTTTTATTATACTGTAAGAAGATATAGTTTTCAATTATAGTTTTTCTCTAACTAGCTATAGTCTATTTTTATATCCCAATGTAGAGAAAACAGCCCTAGGGACTGTTTTTCATTAATAATGCATGAGAACTTTGTAGTCGTAGTCACCGATTTTTTCACGGCCGTTCAATTCATCCAATTCAACAAGGAAGGCACAACCTGCTACAACACCACCAAGTTTTTCAATCATCTCGATGGTTGCCTTAACAGTTCCACCTGTTGCCAAGAGGTCATCTACGATAAGAACACGTTGACCTGGCTTGATGGCATCCGCGTGCATAGTCAAGGTATCAACACCGTATTCTTTTTCATAGTCAGCAGAAATGACTTCGCGTGGCAATTTACCTGGCTTACGAACAGGTGCAAAACCAATTCCCAACTCAAAGGCAACTGGACAACCCACGATAAAGCCACGAGCCTCAGGACCTACAATCATATCAATTTTCTTGTCAGTCGCATACTGAACGATTTCACGAACAGCGTAGCTATAAGCATTTCCATCAGCCATCAAAGGACTGATATCACGGAAAGTAATACCTTCCTTTGGATAATTTTCAATTGTTGCAATATAATCTTTTAAATTCATCTTTTTCTTTCTTTCAAAGTTTTTACTCTCTATTATACCATATTTTCTCCGAAATATGAAAGTATAATCATTATTTCCTCCCTAAGAGCCCGATTTCTCTACTCACCCTTTAGCCAGAATAGCCAAAAAGCTGATGAATCATTCGATTCATCAGCTTTAAGGATAATCTGTTCATTGCAAACAAATCATATCAATTAGAAAGATTAGTCTTCTTTCTTCTTGCGAGCTACAAGACCAAATCCGCTCAATACTCCGAGAAGTCCAAGTGCTGCTAGGCTAGCATTGTCTTCTGTACCAGTATTTGGCAATTCGCGTTTACCTTCAGCTTCTTTCACTGCTGTTGGTTCTACTGGTTGTGCTGGAGTTGCTGGTACTTCTGGTTTAGCTGGCTGTTCAGGCATTGCTGGAGTTGCTGGCTCTACCGGTTGTACTGGTGTTTGAGATTGCACCTTACGGTAAACATTGCGAACATTTCCATTCGCATCTGTTTCAGTACGAACGATTTCGTATCCTTCTAATGATTTACGTGGATGTGATCCATTTTCATCTGGGATGATTAATTCTCCATTTTCGTCTACATAAGTTGTTAACACTTTTTCGTAAACTGGTGTTGGTGTTGGACTATATGGAGTCACTGGTGTAGTTGATTTCTTCACTTTCTTATAGATACGTTTGATTGTACCATCAGAAAGAGTCTCTTCACCTACATACTCATACTCAGGAATATCCAAGATTGGTGACAACATATCAAATTCAAATCCTGGAATGATATTTCCTTCAGTGTCACGAGCAATAATTCTTGGTTTTTCAACTGATGGCGTTGGTGCTGGTGTTGTTACTTTTTCGTATACGTGCTCCACATCGCCGTTTGGAAGAGTCTTAGTTTCTACGAAGCGGTAACCTGGGATATCTTTCTTAGGTTTTTCTCCCTCTTCTGTTGACTCTACAGGGTTATTGTTTTTATCAACAGTAATGAGATTACCATCTTTATCCTTGAAGAATGTTTGAACTGGTTCGTAAGTGTGAACTGTATCTCCGTTTGAAGTAGTTGTTGTACTTACTAGTTTGTAACCTGGAATGTTCTTAGGATCTTTTGTTCCTTCTTCAATTTCAGTTCCTGGAATTGGGTGACCAGCTTTATCTACGTATCTTGTAGTTACTTTTTCGTATACATATTCTGTATCACCATTTGGAAGTTTCTTAGTATCTACTAGTTTGTATCCTGGAACCTCTTTTGAAGTTTTAGCTGGAGTTGTTCCTTCCTCAGTAGTTGTTCCTGGGATTGGGTTACCATTCTTATCTACGTGTTTAGTTGTCACTGGTTCGTAGATGTGTTTAGTATTCCCTTTTTCATCCGTTTCAGTCTTAACAAGTTTGTATCCAGAAATAGTTTCTGATGGGTTCTTACCATCTTTAGATGGAATAAGTTCAGTTTCTTTACCGTCTTTTCCTACTACTACAAATTTAGTGTCAGGACGAACTGTTGGTGTGTAAGAAGCTTTAATCGTTTTACCGTTTTTGTCCTTACGTACAACTTCAACTGGAGTAGCTGTTCCTACGAAGTTTGGTTCTGGAGTAAATGTTACTTTACCATCTTTATCGATAGTGTAAGTTCCTTCTCCTGGTACTTTCTTCTCAGTTGTTCCGTCAGCGAATGTTGGAGCTACTGTAGTGTCTACATCACCTTTGAATACTGGAGTATTCGATTGAGGTTGTCCTTTAGCACCTTCAGATACTACGTTTTCTGTAGATGTTTTACCGAATACTGTTGGTGTGTATTTAGCTGTTACTGGTGTCCCGTTTTCGTCAACACGTTTAACTGTTACACCTTGAGCTGTTCCTACGAAGTCTGGTTCTGGAGTGAAAGTTACTTTACCGTTCTTATCGATTGTGTAAGTTCCTTCTCCTGGGACTACTACTTTACCGTCTTTATCTGCACCTTCAAGAGTTGGAGCTACAGTTTCATCGATTGGTACTGTTACAGTCTTACCGTTTACTTTTGTAGTTCCTGCTGTGAATACTGGAGTCTCAGATTGAGGTTGTCCTTTTTCACCGCTTGATGTTACGTCTTTACCTGTTGGAGTTACTGGTAATACTACTGGAGTATACTTAGCTGTTACTGGTGTTCCGTTTTTATCTTCACGTTTAACTGTTACACCTTTAGCTTGACCTGTGAAGTCTTTTTCTGGAGTGAATGTTACAGTTCCGTCTGGAGCTACTGTGTAAGTTCCTTCTCCTGGTACTTCCTTCGTAGTTGAACCATCTTCGAATGTTGCTGGTTTAGTATCATCAAGTTCTACAGTTTTTTCTACACCGTTAACGGTTGTTTTACCTGCTGTGAATTCTGGTTTACCAGTTTGTTTAGCACCTTGTACATCAGTTGTTGTTACACCTTCTGCTTTTGGTGTTACTGGTTTAACTGTTGGCGTGTATTTAGCTGTTACTTCTGTACCGTTTTTGTCAACACGTTTAACTGTTACACCGCTAGCTTTACCTGTAAATTGTGGTTCTGGAGTGAAGGTTACGACACCATTTTCATCGATCGTGTAAGTTCCTTCGCCTGGTACTACCACTTTACCTTCTTCATCAGCACCTTCTAATGTTGGTTTAACAGTTTCGTCGATTTCTACAGTTACATCTTTACCGTTAACTGTTGTTTTACCTGGTGTGAATACTGGAGTTCCAGTTTGTTTAGCACCTTGAACATCTTCAGACACTACGTCATCTGATGTTGGAGTTACTGGTTTAACTGTTGGTGTGTATGTAGCTGTTGCTGGAGTTCCGTTTGTATCTTTACGTTGAACTTCAACACCTTGAGCTTTACCTGTGAAGTTTGGTTCTGGTTTGAATGTTACTTCACCAGTTTCTGGGTTGATTGTGTAAGTCCCTTCTCCTGGTACTGTTACTGATTTTTCGTCAGTTGGTTCACCAGTTTCTGGATCGATTAATTTAGCTGGTACAGTTGGGTCGATTGGAGCTTTTTCGTGTCCTTCAGTGAATGTTGGAGTTCCGCTTTGCTCTTGACCTTGTGCACCTTCAGAAGTAGCTGATTTCGCAGTTGGTTTAACAGGCGTGATATTTGGAGTGTAAGTTGTTGTTACAGCTGTTCCGTTTGTATCTTTCGCTTGAACTGTTACTGGTTTAACTTCTCCTGTGTAAGTTTTGTCTGTTGGAGTGAATACTGCAACTGGATCTTTACCAGGTTCTTTAACAAGAGTGTATTCACCGATTACATTACCTTTAGCATCTTTAGCTGGTACTTTTTCAGCTGGTTGTCCATTTTCATCTAATAATGTGTAAGTTGTTGGATCGATTGCTACAGTTTTTTCTGTTTTTTCTTCTGTTCCAGGTTTTTTAACAACCGCTGATCCACCTGTGAATTTAACAGGTTGACTTTGAGGTTGACCTTGGATATCTGAAGATACTGATGGTTCTGCTTTTGGAGTAGTTCCAACTACTATTGGTGTATAAGTACCTGTCGCTGGAGTTCCATTCGTATCTCTACGTTGTACTGTTACCCCTTTAGCTTTTCCTACGAATTGTGGTTCTGGAGTGAAGTGTACAGTTCCATCTGAATCTACTGTGTACGTTCCTTCTCCTGGAACGACAACTTTATCAACTTCTTGACCTGTAGTTGGATCAATTAGTTTAGCTGGTACACTTTCATCGATAGGTACTTCTTTTTCTACACCATCAATATTTGCTTTACCACCTTTGAATTTCGGTGTCCCACTTTGTTCTGCACCTTGGATATCCGCAGTCGTTACATCGTCTCCTTCTGGATCAGCAGGAACTACTACTGCAGTGTAGTCACCTGTTACAGGTGTTCCGTTTGTATCTTTACGTTGAACTTTGATTGGTGTTCCTTTACCTGTGAATTGAGGATCTGGTTTAAATGTTACTTCTCCAGTTTCTGGATTAACTGTATAAGTTCCTTCTCCATCAATTGTTACAGAGTCTACTGGTTGACCAGTTTTTGGATCGATTAATTTAGCTGGTTCTTTAGTATCAATAGGAACTTCGACTTCTTTTCCATCGATGATTGTTTTACCAGGTTTGAATTCAGGAGTTCCTTTTTGTTCCGCTCCTTGGATATCTTTTGTGAATGTATCTACACCTTTTGGTGTTACTGGTTTAACAGTTGGTGTATAAGTAGCTGTTGTTGGAGTTCCATTCGCATCTTTGGCTTGAACTGTTGCTGGTACTGGAGTACCTACGAAGTCTTTGTTAGGAGTGAATGTTACTTTACCTGTTGTTGGATCGATTGTGTATGTACCAACTGTGTTTCCTTTAGCGTCTTTAGCTGGGATTGTTGTTTCGTCAGTTGGGTTTCCAGTAGCTGGATCGATGAGTTTAGCTGGTTGAGTCGCATCAATCTTCATAGGAACTTTAGCATCACCTGGTGTGAATGTTGGAGTTCCTTCTTGTGGTTGTCCTTGTGCACCTTCAGTCGCTTTTGGTGCTCCTGTTGGTTCTACTGGTGTGATGTTTGGAGTATAAGTTGTAGTTATTGGAGTTCCGTTTGTATCTTTAGCTTGGATAGTAACTGGTTGCACTTCACCTGCATATGTTTTATCAGTTGGTGTAAATACCGCAGTTGCTTTACCGTCTACAACTTTAAGTGTGTAGGTACCGATAACATCTCCTGCTGGGTTTTTAGCTGGTACTGATTCTGCTGGTTGTCCATTTTCATCCAATAGTTTGTATGAAGTAGTGTCGATTGGCACTTCTTTTTCAACACCGTTAACAGTTGCTTTACCAGGTTTGAAGGTTACTTCTTTAGATTGTTCAACACCTTGTACGTCTGTTGTTTCAGCTGGTGAAGCAGTTGGTGTGACACCTACGATAGTTGGAGTGTAAGTTGTTGAAACTTTTGTTCCGTTTTCGTCCTCTGCTTGAACCTTAGCTGGTTGTACTTTACCTTTGTACTCTTTGTTAGTTGGTGTGAAGGTTACTTTGTTAGTAGCTGGGTCAATTGTGTATTCCCCTACTTTGTTTCCTTCTGGATCTAAAGCATCTACTGGAGTTCCTTTCGCTACTGGGTTACCTGAAGCATCAAGTAGAACCGCTGAGTTAGCTTTGATTGGTACTGATTTTTTCTCACCTTCGATTGTTGTTTCACCAGATGCAAACGATACAGTTCCATCTTGTGGTTGTCCTTGGATACCTGAAGATTCCGCTGGAGTTGCTGTTGGTGTTACACCTACGATGTGTGGAGTGTAAGTAGTGTTTACTTTCGTTCCGTTTTTATCTTCTGCTTGTACTTTAGCTGGTGTTACTTTACCAGTATAAGATTTGTCTGTTGGTGTGAATGTTACTTCACCTGTTGCTGGGTTTACTGTGTATTCCCCTACTTTATTACCTTTTTCATCTAATGCATCTACTGGACCATTTGCTTCTGTTCCATCAGCATTTAATAATTTCACAGAGTTTTCTTTGATTGGCACTTCTGCATTTCCGGCTGTGAATGTAGGAGTTCCTTTTTGAGTCTCACCTTGTACACCTGCTGAATCTGCTGGCTTAGCTGCTGGTTCTACAGCAGTTACTGTTGGAGTGTATTTTGTAGTAGCTGTCGCAGTTACAGGTTGACCATCTTTATCTTGACCTACTGGGGCTGTTAATGTTACATCCACACCTGAAGCAGTTCCTTTGAATGTTGGAAGTGGTTGGAAGGTTACTTCACCAGTCGTTGGGTTGATTGTGTAAGTTCCTTCTCCTTCAACAGTTACAGAGTCAACTTTAGCATTCGTTTTTGGATCTACTAATTTAGCTGGGTATTGTGCACTTGGTGTTACTGGGTCTGGAGTTGTACCATTACCATCTTTATCTACATCAATTGTGAATTCAGGTGTTTTCTTCTGTTCTTTACCTTGAATATCTGTTGATGTTTCAGGATTTGCAGTGATTTCTTTTGGAGTTACATTTGGTACATAGACAGCATCCATTGTCTTAGTAGTACCTGCTGAGTGAGTACCATCGTTAACATTAGCAAGTTGGTTCTGATCTGTTAATGCAGTCCATCCAGTTGATTGACCATTAGCATCTACCGCACGAAGTACGATACCATCAGCTTTACCTACAAAGTTAGCTTCTGGAGTAAAGGTTACACCTGTATCCGTTACCTCATAAGTACCTTGACCTGCTTTAGTAAATGTTTTTGTTAATGATCCATCTGGGTTAACAATCATGACACCTTCAGTTTGAACTTTCTTAGTAGTTGCTACACTAATTGAGTTACGTTGTTCAGTGTAATTAATTTTACCATAAGCATTGAAAGTAGTTTTACCATTGTTTGAACCTAATTCAGATGCATCAGCTTCTACACGGTTAATGAACTCGATACCAATATTTTGTTTTTCACCTTGTTTACCAGTAGTTTCTTCATAGTCTCCACGTGGTGGGTGAGAAACTTGGATTTGGTTATCTTCAACTTCCCCAGAGTATGCAATTCCTGCAGCTTTTTCTACTTGAGCTTCATCTTTTGCGATACGAACACGGAAGTTTACAACATCCTTACTAGTATCGATTACTTGGGTATTTGTAAATGTAAGTTCTACTTCTTGACCATTTCCAGTTACTGTAGCGATATTAGATTCTTCACCTTTATCAAATTTACCGTTTCCGTTGAAATCGATAAATCCACGCACATAAGCTGGTGCAACAGTATCTGTGTAATTTTCATTACCATTTGCCGAAGCAATAACCTTAACTTTATAAGTATTGTCCGGAGCTTTAATTAATTGTACCTCTGGAAGACCAGTATCTTTATTTGGTTTAAAGTTACCTGGAGCAATAAGCTGATCTACACCTTCATCGGCATTGTCTTTCGCATCGTCTGAATCTACTCCAACTACACGAGTACCTGGTGCAGAGTCAATATCAGCTTTTACTTTACCTAAGTATGGTTGTTGAATTTGTTTCTTTTGTTTAGTTAAGTAGTCTACAGTTTCTGTTCTTAAGTAGTGTTCAGCTAAACCGTATGATTCTGGAAGATCTCCAAAGTCAGAGAATTTGATACCAATCATAGAAGATTGTTGTCCAGATGACATGATGTATAATCCTACTTCAGTTACGTTTGCTGTAGATAGTACTGGAGTTCCTGCTCCACCGTTATTACGGTATCCACCGAATACTTGAGAACCAAGACCTGCTGTAGAAGCATCAGGTGTAGCAAATTTTCCACCACTTAAGGCGTTATAGAATTTTTCATCTTGCCATTTAAGGATAGCAGTTTTACCACCATTCATATCTTTGAATTGATCTAATGGAACATAAGCATTTTTATTTGTTTTATATCCAACAATTGCAGCTAAGTCCCATGGTGTCCCGTTAGTAGTATAAATTTCAGACTCAAGAGGTCCAATATCTTCCCCAGAAGTCATAACAATACCTGGTTTAACAGGTTTACCATTATAAGTCGCTGTTACATCGAATTTAACCCCAGCTGCTTGACCATTTTTAGGCTGTCCTGCAGGGTTTGTTCCTGCGATTGTTGTTTTTGATGTACCAGTTGATAAACCAGCATTATTAACGTGTGTATATCCATTTTGAGGGTTTGCGCCTAACCCTGTTGCACCATTTTCCGGGTTGAATTTATTTTCTTTATCCGGTTGGTATGAACTTTCTAAATCAGTCCCCGCAACACGGTTTTTGAATATTTCAGTTGATTCAAATGGTTTTAATTCTTTAACCTTCATCGTAACGATATAACCAGGAATCAGTTCTTTTGTATATGTTGAACCGATTTGAAGTTGGTTATTTGCGTTTAACCCTGTCCATGCATTTGTATCAGCAAAGTCTAACCATTGGATTTGGTCGTTTAAGTCTTTAATTTCTTTTAGATTATCTTCTTTAGTTTTTACTTTGATATCTGATAATGAAGAATATCCATGGTCTTCTAACCATTTTTTACCTGTTTCAGTACTTGCATCTTTAAGCGCTGTTGTTTGAGCCTCTGCCAAGTTTACTGCAAACTTACCGTCACGGCCGATTCCTGCGTTTTTCAATTCATTGTAAACTGCAAGGATTGATTCGTTGAGGCGTTCCAATTGAGCATCTACTTGCTCTTTTGTAACACTCTTATCAGCTAGAAGAGCTTTAGTTTCAGTCAGAACCGCTTGGTTTTTAGCAACTGCTGCTTTAACTGCTGCCTTGTTTTCTTCTTTAACGTCTGCCTTAGCAAGCTCAGTTTCAGCCAATTTGTTAGTTACTTCAGCTTCTGATGATACTTGAGTAAGAGTTGTTGTAGCTACTGAAAGAGCTTTTTCAACTGGAGTTGCAGTTTTTTCTGCTTCAGCTTTTGCAGCTGCTTTTTCAGCTGCTTGTTTCTTATCGAAACCAGCAGTATTTGATTCAGTTACAACTGTGCTCAAAGCTGATACAGTTTCTGCTTGGGCATCTACATCTGCTTGGCTAGCATCTGCTTTGGCAAGAGTTGCTTTAGCTGTTGCCAATACTTCCTTAGCTGAGCTTACTACTGTAGCATCTGCATATTTAGCAGTTGAAAGTTTAGACTCCAAAGTAGCAATACTTGCTTCAAGGATAGCCTTGTTTACTTTCTTAGCCTCTTCTGCTTTCACTTCAGGTTTTGCTTCTGCAGCTTTTTCAGTTTCAGGTTTTACAGTTTCTACTGTTTCAGCTTTAGGCTCGGCCTTTTCCTTCTCTTTATCATCTTGACTAGGAGCAGGTGTTGAAATAGCTGTTTCAGCTGATTGTACTTCAGTCGCTGATACCGCACCGTTACCTAGGAACATCAAACCAGCCGCAATCGCTACTGATGCTGCACCAAAGCTATACTTACGAATACCGTAACGAATGTACTTCTCCGTTCGAAAATCTTGTTGTTTGCCTTGCATGAGACTCACAACCTCCTTATAATTTATTTCATTTTTTCTGTTCTGAGCGCAAAAAAATCTTCGGCATTTTTTAAACATTTAACATAACAATGTTTTGTATGTCGAAAATTCGTACTTCAGATACAATTTAATGATATCACATTCATCCCTTATAAGCAAGCAATTCAACTTAAAACTTTCACTATAATAAATAAATTTTATCTTTCAAACTTGTTCTTTGTACTTAAAATAATAAATATATGTTTTACTTTAAGTTTTTATCTTTTATCTAGTAAAATAACAGTAAATATTTACCAGTTTTTAACAAATGATAACGCACCTGGTTCCAGAAAATATTTGGAAATTGTAAAAAACCAATGACTTTTACATCATTGGTTTTCTACTGTATTCGTTTGTCAGAAAGATTTTAATTAATCTTCTTTCTTCTTACGAGCTACAAGACCAAATCCACTTAAGACTCCAAGAAGTCCAAGTGCCGCAAGGCTAGCATGATCTTCTGTACCAGTATTTGGCAACTCTTTTTGACCTTCAACATACTTAGGTGTTGCTAGTTGTACAGGTTGCTCAGGTACTGCTGGCATGTTCAGTTTTTGGTGCTTCTTCCTTATTAGACTCTTCTACTTTAGAAGTTGCTACTTCAGGTTTAGCTTCCTCTTTAACTTCCTTATCAACTACTACTGGAGTTGTGACTTTATCCTTAGCCCCATTCTCTTCAGCATTAGGTGTAACTACTGCCACATCAGAAACGTTCCCATTAACTGCTGTTTCTGAGGCAGATACTGCTCCGTTTCCGAGGAACATCAAACCAGCCGCAATCGCTACAGATGCCGCTCCAAAGCTATACTTACGAATCCCATAACGGATGTATTTTTCTACTCTAAAATCTTGTTGTTGCTTGCCTTTCATTGAGACCAACAACCTCCTTTTATTTTATATCATGTTAATTCGTAAACTAAAAAATAAAAATCCCTCTTTCAAAAACTCAAAAGAGGAATTTTTATTATCCACAATTAACATGCATAATTATAATATCACATTTTAAAACATTTCGCAAGTGTTTTTTATTTTTAAGCATCAAATTTTTATCGATCTTTCGTTTTTTATTTTACGTTTTTTAGTTTTCACAGTTATATTTCTTTTTTTTTGCGAATTTTGTGTAGATTTATAGAATAAATAATTCGGTTTTTTAATTTGTGGAATTTTCAATCATTTTTTATAAATTCAACTCATTTAAAATTTAATTATAAAAACTGTAATTTTATGATTTATACAAGTGGATAAACTACTATCATAGAGGCTAGTACCTCATTTACATTTGTATTTATAAAATCTTTCTGTTTCTATATACTAAAGATGCTAATTTATCCAAACAGTTTATTGTTCGGTTTTTGATTTTTCCAAAAAAATTTCAATTAAACAATGACTTGCCACTCTCTAAACTTTTTCGTCTATTTTTCTAATTAGCAAAAAAACTGATGAATCAGTCGATTCATCAGTTTTCAGGATGATTTGTTAACTCTAAACAAATCACAGCAATTAGAGATCTTAATCTTCTTTCTTCTTACGAGCTACAAGACCGAATCCACTCAAGACTCCAAGAAGTCCAAGTGCTGCAAGGCTAGCATTGTCTTCTGTACCAGTATTTGGCAACTCTTTTTGACCTTCAACATATTTAGGTGTTGCTGGTTGTTTTGGTTGCTCAGGTGCTGCTGGCATATCTGGAGTTACTGGTTTCTCAGGACTTGTTGGCTCTTGTGGAGAAACTGGTTGACTTGGCTCAACCGGTGTTGGAGTTGGCATTTCAACTTTACGGAAGATATGTCTAATATTTCCATTTGGATCTGTCACAGTCTTGACATATTCGTAACCTGGAATTGTTCCTGGTTCTTTAGAACCTGGTTCCGTTGGTTTCAATGGATTTCCTTTTTCATCTGTCCAAGTTGTTGTAGTTTCTTTACCTGGATTTGGTTGAGGAGTATATGGACTAGAAATCTTCTCGTAAACGTGCTCGATATCTCCATTTGGAAGCTTCTTAGTCTCTACGAAGCGGTAGCCTGGGATATCTTTCTTAGGTGTTTCGCCTTCTTCTGATGGATATCCTGGAATTTCTTTGCCTTCTTTATCTTTGAAGAAAGTCTTAACTTTTTCGTAGACGTGTTTGGTATTACCGTCATTATCAGTAATAGTTTCTACGAAGCGGTAGCCTGGAATATCTTTCTTCGGAGTTGTTCCATCTTCACTTGGGTATCCTGGAATTTCTTTACCTTCTTTATCTCTGAAGATAGTGTCTGGACGAACTGTTGGTGTGTAAGATGCAAAAATTGTTTTACCGTTTTTATCTTTTCTAACAACCGTTACACCAGATGATGTACCTACGAAGTCTTTTTCTGGAGTGAAGGTTACTTTTCCATTTGGATCGATCGTGTACGTTCCTTGACCTGGTACTACTTTTGTAGTTTTTCCATCTTCAAATGTTGGTGGTACATCTTTGTCGATGTCTCCTTCGAATACTGGAGTATTTGATTGAGGTTTACCTTTTGGTCCTTCAGATTCTACATCTTTCGTTGATGTTGCTCCTAGAACTGTTGGTGTGTATTTAGCTGTTACTGGTGTTCCATTTTTGTCAACACGTTTTACAGTTACACCTTTTGTTACACCTACGAAGTCTTTTTCTGGAGTGAAGGTTACTTTTCCATTTGGATCAACCTTGTAAGTTCCTTCTCCTGGTACTACTTTTGTAGTTGAGCCATCTTCGAATGTCGCTGGTACATCATTATCGATTTCTACCGTTTTCTTCTTACCATTCACAGTTTCTGATCCACCTTTGAAGACTGGTGTTCCTTCTTGAGGCGTGTTCTTAGGACCAACTGATGTCACATCTTCACCTGATGGTGATACTGGAATTACCGTTGGTGTGTATTTGGCTGTGACTGGTGTGCCGTTTTTATCAACACGTTTAACAGTTACACCTTGTGCTACACCTGTGAATTTTGGTTCTGGTACGAATGTTACAGTTCCATCTGGTGCTACTGTGTAAGTTCCTTCATTTGGTACTACTTTTGTAGTTGAACCATCTTCGAATGTTGCTGGTTTATCATTGTCGATTTCTACTGTTTCTTCTTTACCATTTACAGTTGTTTTACCACCCGTGAAGGTTGGTTTTCCTGTTTGAGTTTCACCTTGTAGGTCTTTAGATTTCGCTTCTTTACCTGTTGGTGTTACCCCTACTACTGTTGGTGTGTATGTTGATTCAGCTGGTGTTCCATTTTTGTCAACACGTTGAACTGTTACACCTGTTCCGCGTCCTGTGAATTGTGGTTCTGGTGTGAATGTTACTTCTCCAGATTTCGGATCGATTGTGTATGTTCCTTCGTTCGGTACTTTAATAGTAGTTTTATCCGTTGGTTTTCCTGTTTCTGGATCTACGAATTTCGCTGGTTTCTCAGTATCGATTTCTACAGTTTTTTCTACTCCATTAACAGTTGTTTTACCTGGTGTGAAGTTTGGAGTTGCTTTTTGCGTTGCTCCTTGGATACCTACAGTAGTTTTTTCTTCACCTGTTGGTGTTACTGGAACTACAGTTGGTGTGTAAGTTGCTGTTGCTGGTGTTCCGTTCTTGTCTTCACGTTGAACTTTAATTCCTGAAGTTTTACCTTTGAATTGTGGTTCTGGTGTGAATGAAACTTCTCCAGATTTCGGATCAATCGTGTATGTTCCTTCACCTGGTACTTTTACAGTTGTTTCATCTGTTGGTTTTCCAGTTGTTGGATCTACCAGTTTAGCTGGTTTATCGTAGTTGATTTCTACTGTTTCTTCTTTACCATTAACTGTAGTTTTACCACCTGTGAATGTTGGAGTTGCTTTTTGTGTTGCTCCTTGAACATCTTCAGTACCTTTGTCTTCACCTTTTGGTGTTACTGGCTTAACAAATGGAGTGTATTTACCATTTACTGGTGTTCCGTTTTTATCTTCACGTTGAACTTCAATTCCTTTAGCTTCACCAGTGAAGTTTGGTTCTGGTTTAAATGTTACTTTTCCATTTTCATCAATTTCGTAAGTTCCTTCTCCTGGTACTGTTACAGATTTTTCTTCTGTTGTTTTACCTGTTGTTGGATCTACTAGTTTTGGTGCTTTTTCTAGGTTAATTGGTACTTTCTTGTCGCCTTCTTTGAATGTAGGTGTACCTTCTTGTGGTTTACCTTGGATTCCTTCTGAAGTTGCTGGAGTCGCTGTTGGTGTTACCGGTGTGATATATGGTGTGTAAGTAGTTTCTACTGTGATTCCATTTTTATCCGCTGCTTGAACACGAACTGGTTGTACTTCTCCGTAGTAAGTTGCATTTGGAGTTAATACTCCGACAGCCTTACCGTCTACTACTTCAAGAGTGTATTCCCCGATGACATTTCCTTTTGGATCTTTTGCATCTACTTTTGTAGCTGGTTGTCCATTTTCATCTAATAATGTGTATGTTGCTGGATCAATCGGTACAGTTTTTTGAACCGCTACTTTTACGTCTGGATGATCGATATCTGGTACAGTCGTTTTATCTACGACACTATCGATGAATGTTAATGTTCCCTTTTGAACTTGACCTTGAACATCTTGTGAAGTAGCTGGTTGTGCTTTTGGTTTAGCTCCGATAACGATTGGACGGTATTTACCAATAGCTGGTTGACCGAGTTTATCAACACGTTGAACGATTACCCCTTTAGCTTCACCAACGAATGTTTTCTCAGGAACGAAATCAACTGTTCCGTCTTCTTTAAGCGTATAAACCCCTTCTCCTTCAACTTTTATTGGAGTTCCTACTGCTACTGGTTGTTTTGTTGTTGGATCAAGTACTACTGGAGCAACATTTTCATCGATTTCTACTGTCTTCTCTTCTCCACCGATTTCGACTGTTCCACCTTTGAACTTAGGTTTTCCATGTTGTTCTTGACCTTGGATATCTGCAGAGATGACATCCCATCCTGTAGGTGTTACTGGGTGAACAACCGCTGTGTATTCTCCACGAGCTGGTGTTCCATTTTTATCTTTACGGATAACAGTTTGTGTCGTACCTTTACCTGAGAATGTTTTTTCTGGTTTGAAAGTTACTGTTCCGTCTGGATCTACTGTGTAAGTACCTTCATTTGGTACTACTTTTGTAGTTGAACCATCTTCGAATGTTGCTGGTACTGTATCATCCATTGGTACAGTTTCTTCTTTACCGTTGACTGTTGTTTTACCACCTTCAAAGGCTGGTTTGCCACTTTGAGTTGCACCTTGAATATCTTCTGTAAATGCAACTTTACCAATTGGAGTTACTGGTTTAACAGTTGGTGTGTAAGTCGCTGTTGCTGGTGTTCCATTCGCATCTTTCACTTCTACTGTTACTGGTACTGGAGTACCTACAAAGTCTTTATTCGGTGTGAATGTCACTTTTCCTGATGTTGGATCAATTGTGTATGTACCAACTTGTTTTCCTGTTGCATCTTTAGCTGGAATGGTTGGTTCATCTGTTGGTTTACCTGTTGTTGGATCTACTAATTTAGCAGGTTGTGTCTCATCAATTTTAATTGGAGCAACTGGGTGTCCTTGGGTAAATGTTGGAGTTCCTTCTTGAGGTGAACCTTGAATTCCTTCTGAAGTTGCAGGTGTTCCTGTTGGTGTTACCGGTGTAATATTTGGTGTATAAGTAGTTGTTACAGGTGTTCCGTTTTTATCTTTGGCTTGAACAGTTACTGGTTCTACTTTACCTACATATGTTTTATCCTTTGGTGTGAATACTGCAACTGCTTTTCCATCTACATTCTTAACAGTGTAAGTACCTACTACTTTTCCTGTAGCATCTTTCGCTGGTACTTCTGTAGCCGGTTGTCCATTTTCATCTAACAATGTGTAGGTTGTTGGATCGATTGGTACTTTTTTCTCAACACCATCGATGGTTGTTTTCGAATCGTTGAATGTTACAGGTTGCTCTTGAGTTGCACCTTGTACATCTGTTGATGTTGCCGCTTCTGCTGTTGGAGATGCAGGTTCAACTACTGGAGTGTATTTTCCTGTTGCCGTTACTTCTACTGTAGCACCTTCTTTATCAGTTGCATTAGCTGTTACTTTTACATCTACACCTTGAGCTGTTCCTGTGAATGTTGGAAGTGGAGTGAATGTTACTACACCTGTTGATGGATCGATTGTATAAGTTCCTTCATTTGGCACAACAACTTTTCCTTCATCATTAGCACCTTCTAATGAATACTTAGCTGTAGTTAAATCAACATTTGTACCATCTGGAGTGTTTTCTGGAGTGTTTAGTTTAGAGAATCGTTCACTTCCTGGTTTAGAAGTTTGAACTGCTCCTTGAATATCTTTTGTACCATCAGCATTACCTTTAACACCATATACTGTTGGTGTGTAAGTAGTTGATGCTTCTACTGTTACAGGATTACCGTCTTCTCCAGGGATCGTTACATTAGCTGCTACTGTTAATGGTTTAGCTGTCCCGATGTATCCTTGAGCTGGTGTGAAGCTTACTTTTCCTGTTGTTGGATCTACTGTGTAAGTTCCTTCATCAGTTGTTACTGAAGAAACTTTATTTCCTGATGTTGGATCTACTAGTTTGTAGTCTGATACTGTAGAGTTTTCTGGAAGACCAGTCTTGAATCCTTTCTCCATAGTATCGCTTTGTGGAGTATCTTGTGCTCCTGAAGAAATTTCTGGTTTAGGTACTACGATGTAGTAAGTTGTTTCTGCTACTGCATCCTCAGTTACTTCACCTGAATCTGTTCCTCCGATAGTTGGAGTAGTTACAACACCGTTAGAGTCTACTGCTCTTACTGTAACTTTATAGCTTCCATATTGACCTAATGTGTAAGCTGCGATTTCTGGGTTCGCTAAGTTTGCTGCTGCTGCTGTTTTTAGTGCTTCACGTGCTGTTTCTACAGCTTTTTCAGCTTCTGAAGCTGCTGTACGTGCTGTCTCTACTTCGGTATTTTTTGTTGAAAGATTTGCTTGAGCTGTTGCTAATTGCGCCTCGATAGATGCTTTGAACTCTTTTACATTAGCAAGTTTTCTTTCTGCTAATTCTTGAGCTGTTGGCGAAATTGTACGTAATTTCAAGTCATCTAATGCTTTCTGCGCATCTTCTACAGTTCTTGTTGAACGATCTAATAGTTCTTGAAGACGAGCTAGTTCGTTTTGTGCATCTTGTTGTTCTTTTACAGCTGTTGCTGCCGCTTGAGTTTTAGCTGCTGCTGTACGTTGAGCTGTGATGTACGCTGCTTCTTCTGCTTTTGCCGCATCGAATACTTTTTGGCTTCCGTCTGGAGCTGTTACTGTTACTTTTGTTTTAATTGTCTCTGATTGTGCATCATCTGATTTATCATCGATAGTATCTGTGAAATCAACATTAGCTTTTTCTGATTTTAATAAATCTACTGAAGCATCTTTTGCTTCTGAGTAGCTTGTTGATGTTCCTGCTGGTTTAGCATTTTGAATTGATGCTACATCAGTTGAACTTGCTTCACGATATGAAACGTATCCTTTGAATCCTGAAGATGTTTCGATTTCCCAACCAGCATTTGATTCTTTAGCTGTTACAGTTGAACCGTCAGAAGAAGTCCATTGGTTTGTTACTGAGTCGTAACTTACTGTAACTACCATTCCTTGATCTGAAGATGTGTTATCTTTTTTAACTAATGTCTCTGTACGTGTAACATTTCCTACTGCAGTTACCTCGCCATTTTTACGAATTTCTGCAATCTTATCTACTAATGTTGACGCAGAAGATGTTGTATTCCATGTACGTTCAAATTCATAGACAACGAATTTAACATCACCATTTGCTTGAGCATCTGTATAAACGCGACGTTCAATAAGAGTTGATGTACCATTACCATTGTCTTTTAATTCATAAGCTTTTTCATTCGGTAATGAATATTTACCTGTCGCACGGTTAAACATCGCTTTGTACGTGTTTCCTGCCGCATCATTTACCATAGCAAATTCACGTTGAATATTCGCTTTTACCTTGTCAGTTGTTGCTTTAGCCGCGATACTATCTACACCCACGTATTGTGTAGCATCAGACGTTACTGGTAATGTGAATTTCGAAGGTGCTGTTGTAGATGCTGCCCCTAATACCGTACCTTCTTGTACAGCTGTATTTGTAGTACCAGCTGCTACTGTCCAGTTCCCATCTTTAACTACAAGTTTTGTAACTGTTCCATCTGGCATTGTAATTTCTGCTTTGTTAGCCCCGTTTGAAATAGTTACAGGTACTTTTGTAGCATATGCTTCTACGTTAGAAACCGTAACTTTTGGTGCTACTGCGATTGTAATATTTTCGTGCGCTTCTTGACCATACATATTCCAATCCTGATTTTTCGCATTGGTTGTATTATTATAGTCTTTCGCATAAACAGCCGCTGTGAAAATCCCTGCTTCACTTGCTGTTCCAGTAATATCTCCAGTTTGTGGATTATAATTTAATCCTGGTACGACATCATTTATCGAAGTTTGACTTCCTGTATATGTACCATTTAATGCTGTATGCGCTGTGACTGTTTGTGGTCCGTTCTCGGTATTTACTTTAGATCCATCGACTGCAGTAAAGGTTGCTCCGTTCGTGCCTCCAGGAGCAGTTTTTGAACCGGCAACAACTTTTGCTCCACCATTTCTGTATACATAGCCTGCTCTTTCATCACGACTCATTCCATCATTATCAACATATTTGATGTTATGATTAACTTGATCGCCTATTGTTACTAATTTTGATTTTCCTTGAATAAGTGGTGCGGATGTATCTTGCCATCCTATCCATCCAGCCGTTAAATCCCTGAAAGTAACCTGCTGAGTAGCTCCACCTTTCTCTACAGTTACAATATAACGCATGTCATATACACCATTTTGAAGAGTAGATGATACATATCCTTCTACAGTATCTGTAGCTTCATTATAGCCTAATCCTGGAATTAAGTTGCTTAATGCGACGTTTGTGATTGTATATCCTGCAGCTGTTGCTTCTGGTGATAAACTAAAACGTTTTTTCACATCCGTAAGATACACATAGTGATTTCCTTGTTCATAAGTATATCCGTAGATTTCTGTAGCTATGTATTCATAAGCTCCACCAGATCCCCAAATTGTATTCCCATTAGCTTTTCCTGTAGCACGAATTTTACCTTTCCATAGTTCTGCTTCACGTCCAAGTTTTTGAGCTTCCGTTTTTGATAAAGGAATATCTGTACGACCACTTACTCCTGATTGTCCACTATTTGCCGCAGGCACATCAGTGTTCTCAGATTGATATCCATGAACATAAATTTTGTAGTTGTTGTTACCATCTAGTACTTTGTAAGATTTACCTGTAGAACCAAGAAATTCTCCATTTTCTTTTCTTAATTCTGTAGAAGAAGCTGTGTATCCTTCATTAGCTGAAAGAGCTACTGAGAATTTCCCATCACGGCCAATCCCATTTCGTTTCAACTCATCATAAACTGCTTGGATAGAATCATTCAAACGGTTCAACTGGGCATCCACTTGTTCTTTCGTCAAACTCTTATCAGCCAAGAGTTTGTTAGTTTCAGCAAGGACGGCTTGGTTCTTAGCAATTGCAGCCTCGATAGCCGCTTTACCTTCAGTAGCAAGATCCTTCTTGTTCATTTCTGAATAAGCTAATTGACTAGTCACTTCTGCTTCAGATGAAACTTGACTCAAAACCTTTGTATCTACTGCAGGAGTTTCTTGTTTCGGGTTAGCCGCTTCTTCTTTCTTTGCAGTTTCAGCAGCGTTTGATTCAACAAGAACTGTTGCGAGAGCCTTAAGTGCTTCTGTTTGACTATCAACTTCTGCTTGTTCGGCTGTTGGGTTGGCAAAAACTGATTTTGCAGTCGCTAAAGCTTCCTTTGCAGCAGAAAGAGCACTTGCATCTGCATTTTTAGCTGCAGCGATACCTTGCTCCAAGCTTGAAATTACTTCATAGAGCGCTGTTTTATTAGCAGCAGCTTTTTCAGCAGCTTTTTCAGTGTTTGCTTTTGGAGCTTCTACTGTTTTTTCTTCTGCTACTTTCTTATCTTCCGCTTCTTTTTGAACTGAAGTATCTACCTTTTTAGACTCTTCTGCTTTTACTTCATTTTTATCTACTGAAGTTGCTGGTTTAGCCGAAGTGCCATCATTTTCTGGATTAGATACCACTACTGATGAATCAGGAGTATTCCCATTAACTCCCGTTTCTGAAGCTGATACCGCTCCATTTCCAAGGAACATCAAACCAGCCGCAATCGCTACTGATGCTGCTCCAAAGCTATATTTACGAATCCCATAACGGATGTATTTTTCTACTCTAAAATCTTGTTGTTGCTTGCCGTTCATTGAAACCAACAACCTCCTTTTATTTATTTTCATGTCCTAGAAATACAAAAACTGAAAAAATCTTCCAAAGATTATCAAAGATAGTACAGAAGATATTTCTCAGTGTTTATTCTCTTTACATGTACTATTTATTTTATCATTTTGCTTGGTCTGAATCAAGAAATATGATTTGAAACTACAAAAATATATGAACTCTTTGAAAATAAATAAAAAAAACGAATGAGGCCCATCAATACCTTAGTATCAATAGGTTCATTCGTTTTCTTTATTCAGATTAATCTTTTATCAAATAAACTGTTCTTTTATAGATAATCGTATTAATCTTCTTTCTTCTTGCGAGCTACAAGACCAAATCCGCTAAGAGCTCCAAGAAGTCCAAGTGCTGCTAGGCTAGCATTGTCTTCTGTACCTGTGTTCGGCAATTCACGTTTAGCTTCAGTTTCTTGCGACGCTGTAGCTTGTGCTTCTTGCACTGGTTGTGTTGGAATTGCTGGTACTTGAGGTTTCGCTGGCTGTTCAGGCATTGTTGGAGTTGCCGGTTGTCCTGGTTGACTTGGTTCAACTGGCGTTGGAGCTGGCATCTCAACTTTCTGGAAGATATGTCTGATATTTCCATTTTGAGCTGTCACAGTCTTAACGTATTCGTAACCTGGAATTGTTCCTGGTTCTTTAGAACCTGGTTCCGTTGGTTTCAATGGATTTCCTTTTTCATCTGTCCAAGTTGTTGTCGTTTCTTTACCTGGAGTTGATGGAGAAACCGGAGAAGGTGAAACTTTTTCGTAGACATGTTGAGTATCTCCATTTTCAAGAGTCTTAGTCTCTACGAATTTGTATCCTGGAATATCTTTCTTCGGAGTAGTTCCGTCTTCTGTTGGGTAGCCTTCGATTACATTTCCTTTTGTATCAACAAATGAAGTTTGTGGAGTTACAAGTGGAGTGTAAGACGCTAAGATTGGAGTACCTTTCTTATCGTAACGTTTAACAATCACACCTTTCGATTTTCCTTCAAAATCTTTTTCTGGAGTGAAGGTTACTGTTCCATCTGGTGCTACCGTGTATGTTCCTTCACCTTTTACTACTTTCGTAGTTGATCCGTCTTCGAATGTCGCTGGTCTAGTTTCATCGATCGGCACATCTGGACTAGCTGGTTTGAAGGTTGGTTTACCAGTTTGAACTTTTCCTTTAGGTCCTTTAGAAACTTCTGGTTCAGATGATGGAGTTAATGGTAATACTGTTGGAATGTAAACTCCATAAGCTAGGTTACCTTCTGTGTCTACACGTACTACAAGTACTCCTTGTGCTGTTCCTACGAAGTCTTTTTCTGGAACGAAGGTTACTGTACCATCAGGTGCTACTGTGTATGTTCCTTCACCTGGGACTACTTTCGTAGTTGATCCATCTTCGAATGTCGCTGGAACTGTTTCATCGATTGGAGTGTTAGGGCTTCCTGGGATGAATTCTGGTTTTCCTGTTTGTGTTACACCTTGAACATCTACTGAGTACGCTGGGTTAGCTTCTGGTAACTCTGGAGTTACAACTGGTAGATACATAGATGTAATTGGGTTACCATTTGTATCAACACGTCTTACCGCTACACCTTTGGCTTTTCCTACGAAGTCTTTCTCTGGAACGAAGGTTACTGTTCCGTCTGGTGCTACTGTGTATTTACCTTCGCCTGGAACTACTTTTTCAGTTGAGCCATCTTCGAATGTTGCTGGAACTGTCTCGTCGATTGGAGTATTAGGATTTGCAGGAATGAATTCTGGTTTTCCTGTTTGTGTTGTACCTTTAGTATTGATAGTTTGTTTTGGTTTACCTGTAGGTTCAACTGGCTTAACTGTCGGCGTGTATTTAGCTGTTACTGGTGTGCCATTCTTATCTACACGTTTCACCGTTACACCTTTTGCTGTTCCTACGAATTGTGGTTCTGGAGTGAACGTTACTTTACCATCTTTGTCGATTGTGTATGTTCCTTCTCCTGGTACTACTACTTTACCATCTTTGTCTGCACCTTCTAATGTTGGCGCTACTTCTTCATCGATCGGTACATTAGGGTTTCCTGGTTTGAATTCTGGTGTTCCTTCTTGTTTAATACCTTGAAGACCTATTGATTCTGTAGGTGTGCCTTCTGGTGTTACTGGCGTTACTGTTGGTGTATAGTTAGCCGTTACTGGTGTACCATTCTTATCTACACGTTTAACTGTTACTCCTTTAGCTGTACCTGTGAATTGTGGTTCTGGAGTGAACGTTACTTTTCCATCTTTGTCGATTGTGTATGTTCCTTCTCCTGGTACCACTACTTTACCATCTTTGTCTGCACCTTCTAATGTTGGCGCTACTTCTTCATCGATCGGTACGTTAGGGTTTCCTGGTTTGAACTCTGGTGTTCCCTCTTGTTTTGCACCTTGGATTCCTGTTGATTCTGCAGGTGTGCCTTCTGGTGTTACCGGTGTAACTGTCGGTGTGTATTTAGCTGTAACTGGTGTTCCGTTCTTATCTACACGTTTTACCGTTACTCCTTTTGCTACACCTGTAAATTGTGGTTCTGGAGTGAACATTACTTTACCATCTTTATCGATTGTGTATGTTCCTTCTCCTGGTACTACAACTTTACCTTCTGGATCAGCACCTTCTAGTATTGGCGCTACTTCTTCATCGATTGGTACATTAGGGTTGCCTGGTTTGAATTCTGGTGTTCCCTCTTGTTTTGCACCTTGGATTCCTGTTGTTTCTGCAGGCATTCCTTCTGGTGTTACTGGTGTAACTGTTGGTGTGTATTTAGCTGACGTTGGTGTACCATTCTTATCTTTAACTTGTACTGTCGCTGGTTCTGGTGTTCCTACGAAGTCTTTGTTTGGTGTGAATGTTACTTTACCTGTTGTTGGATCGATTGTGTATGTTCCAACTTGTTTTCCATCTTTTGTTGCTGGAATTGTTGTTTCTGTAACAGGTTGTCCGTTCACTACGAATTGAGCTGGTTGCTCTGGCGTAATTGTGATTGGAGCTGTTTCATCACCTTGAGTGAAGGTTGGAGTTCCTTCTTGTGTTGCACCTTGGATTCCAGTTGTTTCTTTTGGTTCAGATGTTGGAGTTACAGGAGTTACTGTTGGTGTGTAAGTAGTTTCTACTTTTGTTCCGTTAGTATCTTTCGCTACAACTTTAACTGAGTCTGGTGTTCCTATAAAGTCTTTATTTGGTTGGAATGTAATGACGCCAGTTTCTGGATCGATTGTGTAAGTACCAACTTCTTTTCCATCTTTTATTGCTGGAAGAGTCGTTACTTCGTTACCACTTGGATCAACCAATTTAACTGTAGATTTATCGATTGGCGCTACTTCATCACCTTTTGTAAACATTGTCTCAGTGTCTTGTGTTTGTGGCTGAGCTTGTTTCCCAGATGTTTCTTTCGGTGTTGCCGTTGGAACCACTGGAGTTACTGTTGGGGTGTAAGTTGCTGTTGTAGGTGTGCCATTCTTATCCTTAACTTCTACTGTTGCTGGATCTGGTGTGCCTGTGAAGTCTTTGTTTGGTGTAAATGTTACTTTACCAGTTGTTGGATCGATTGTGTATTTACCGATTTCTTTTCCATCTTTTATTGCTGGAATTTCTTTGTCTTCAACAGGTTGTCCATTTACAACGAATTTAGCTGGTTGCTCTGGTGTAATTGTGATTGGAGCTGTTTCGTCACCTTGAGTGAATTTAGGTGTTCCTTCTTGTGATTGTCCTTGTTTTCCACTTGAAGTTACATCTTCACTAGTTGGTTTAACTGGCGTTACTGTTGGTGTATAAGTAGTTTCTACTTTCGTTCCGTTAGTATCTGCAGCTACAACTTTAACTGGGTCTGGTGTTCCTACGAAGTCTTTATTTGGTTGGAATGTGATTACTCCAGTGGCTGGATCTAATGTGTAAGTACCAACTTCTTTTCCATCTTTCTTCGCTGGAATACTTGTTACTTCTGCATTAGTTTCTGGATCGATCAGTTTAACTGTAGACTTGTCGATTGGTGCTACTTCATCACCTTTTGTGAACATTGACTCAGTATCTTGAGTTTGTGGCTGAGCTTGTTTTCCAGAAGTTTCTTTTGGTGTTTTTGTTGGAACGACTGGTGTCACTGTTGGTGTGTAGTTAGCTGTCGTTGGTGTGCCATTCTTATCTTTAACTTCTACTGTTGCTGGATCTGGTGTGCCTGTGAAGTCTTTGTTTGGTGTGAATGTTACGACACCTGTTAATGGATCAATTTTGTATTTACCGATTTCTTTTCCATCTTTTGTTGCTGGAATTTCTTTATCTTCTACTGGTTGTCCATTTACTACGAATTTAGCTGGTTGCTCTTCGTTAATTGTGATTGGCGCTACTTCGTCACCTTGAGTGAACTTAGGTGTCCCTTCTTGTGGTTGTCCTTGTTTACCGCTTGAAGTTACATCTTCTCCGGTTGGTTTAACAGGTTCAACTGTTGGTGTGTAGTTAGCTGTCGTTGGTGTGCCATTCTTATCTTTAACTTCTACTGTTGCTGGATCTGGTGTCCCTGTGAAGTCTTTGTTTGGTGTGAAGGTTACAACACCTGTTAATGGATCAATTGTATATTTACCAACTGTTTTTCCTGTTTCGTCTTTTGCAGGAATTTCTGTTGCTTCAATCGGTTGTTTTGTTACTGGATCGAAGAATTTAGCTGGTTGCTCTTCATTGATTGTGATTGGCGCTGTTTCATCACCTTGTGTAAACTTAGGTGTACCTTCTTGTGGTTGCCCTTGTTTTCCACTTGAAGTTACATCTTCACTTGTTGGTTTAACTGGAGTTACTGTTGGTGTGTAAGTAGTTTCTACTTTCGTTCCGTTAGTATCTGCAGCTACAACTTTAACTGGGTCTGGTGTTCCTACGAAGTCTTTGTTTGGTTGGAATGTGATTACTCCAGTTGCTGGATCTAATGTGTAAGTTCCAACTTCTTTTCCATCTTTCTTCGCTGGAATGCTTGTTACTTCTGCATTAGTTTCTGGATCGATCAATTTAACTGTAGACTTGTCGATTGGTGCTACTTCATCACCTTTTGTGAACATTGACTCAGTGTCTTGTGTCTGTGGTTGAGCTTGTTTTCCAGTTGTTTCTTTTGGTGTTTTTGTTGGAACGACTGGTGTTACCGTTGGTGTGTAGTTAGCCGTTGTTGGTGTGCCATTCTTATCTTTTACTTCTACTGTCGCTGGTACTGGTGTTCCTGTAAAGTCTTTGTTTGGTTGGAATGTTACCACACCTGTTAATGGATCAATTGTATATTTACCAACTGTGTTTCCTTTTTCATCTTTTGCAGGAATTTCTGTTGCTTCAATCGGTTGTTTTGTTACTGGATCGAAGAACTTAGCTGGTTGCTCTTCATTGATTGTGATTGGCGCTACTTCATCACCTTGTGTGAATTTAGGTGTTCCTGTTTGAGTTTGACCTTGTTTCCCACTTGAAGTTACATCTTCTCCTCTTGGTACAACTGGAGTTACCGTTGGTGTGTAGTTAGCCGTTGTTGGTGTGCCATTCTTATCTTTTACTTCTACTGTTGCTGGTACTGGTGTTCCTGTGAAGTCTTTGTTTGGTGTGAAGGTTACAACACCTGTTAATGGATTAATTGTGTATTTACCAACTGTGTTTCCTTTTTCGTCTTTAGCAGGAATTTCTGTTGCTTCGATTGGTTGTTTTGTTACTGGATCGAAGAATTTTGCTGGTTGATCTTCGTTGATTGTGATTGGCGCTGTTTCATCACCTTGAGTGAACTTAGGTGTGCCTTCTTGTATTTGTCCTTGTTTTCCACTTGAAGTTACATCTTCTCCCGTTGGTTTAACAGGTGTTACTTCTGGTTTGAAAGTCGCTGATGATGTTACGTCAAGTTCTTTTCCTGAAGCATCCGTTGCTTTTGCTGTAACGTTAACTGTCACACCTTGAGCTTTTCCAGTGAAGGTTGGAAGTGGTTGGAATGTCACGACACCTGTTGTTGGATCGATTGAGTATGTACCTTCGTTTGGAACGACTACTTTACCTTCTTCATTGGCACCCGTTAATGAGTACTTAGCTGTAGTCATATCAACATTTGTTCCATCAGGAGTGTTTTCTGTAGTATTTAACTTACTAAAACGCTCAGCTCCTGTAATAGATGTTTGAGGTTGCCCTTGTTTTCCTGTTTGTGTATCGTCTACATTATCTAAACCATAAACTGTTGGTGTGTATGTATTTGATACTGGTACTTTGACAGGGTTACCTGCTTCATCGTTGAATGTTACATTACCTTCAACAGTGATTGGAGTTGCATTTCCTACGAAATCTGCATGTGGTGTAAATGTTACTTCACCAGTTGTTGGATTTACTGTATAAGTACCGTCATTTGTGTTTACAGTAGTAACTTTATTTCCTGTTTCTGGATCTACAAGTTTGTAATCAGAAACTGTTGCTCCTGCTGGTTGGTTGGCTTTAAGGGCTTCTTCCATTGACGTAGACTGTTCTGCACCTTTAACACCTGAAGTTTTCTTAGGTTCTGTTACGACGATGTAGTAAGTTGTTTCTGCTACTGCATCTTCTGTTACTGCACCTGTGTCTGTTCCTCCTACTGTTGGAGTAGTTACAACACCGTTTGAGTCAACGTTTCTTACAGTTACTTTGTAACGTCCTACTTGTGAAAGTACATATTGTTTCGCATTTGCTAAGTTTGCTTCTGCTGCTGTTTTTAGAGCTGTACGCGCAGTTTCTACCGCTGCTTCTGCATCAAGAGCTTCTTGACGAGTTGTTGCTACTTTCGCAGTAATTCCTGGAAGTTCAGCCTTTTGTCTTTCTAATTCAGTTGTTTCTTTTGCTAATCTTGCTCTAGCATCAGCCAATAATTGTTCTGCTAATTCTTGGGCAGTTGGTGATACGGTACGTAATTTTAATTTCGTTAATGCTTCTTCTGCATTGGCAACATATCTTGTTTCACGGTCTACAATTTCTTGTTGACGAGCTAGGTCGTTAATAGAATCTTGCTCAGTTTTAACCGCTGCTGCCGCCGCTTGAGTTTTTGCTGCTGCTGTACGTTGAGCTGCAATGTAGGTATCTTCTTGTGCTTGAGCTGCGTCAAATACTTTTTGAGTTCCGTCTGGAGCTGTTACAGTTAATTTTGTCTTAATTGTATCAGAGACTGGATTGTCAGATTTATCATCAATCTTATCTGCGAATCCAACTGCAGCTTTAGCTGAATCAATCAAGTCAACAGTTGCATCTTTTGATTCAGAGTAACTTGTTGAAGTTCCTACTGGCTTCGCATTTTGAATAGAAGCTAAGTCTGTCCCAGTTGCTTCACGGAACGCTACATATCCTCTAAATCCTGAACTTGTTTCTAATGTCCATCCAGCATTTGTTTTTGTAGCTGTTACTTTTGAACCGTCAGACGCAGTCCATTGTTTTGATACTGAATCGTAAGTTACTTGAACCGTAACCCCATCAGTTCCCGCTACTTGTTTAAATGGAAGTTCTGTAATTGTACGATCAACACTTACAAGTTGTTTTACTTCACCGTTTTTACGTACTTCTGCAACACGATCTACTAATGTCGCTGCATTAGATTCCGCTGTCCAAACACGTTTGAATTCATAAACGATATAGTTAATTTGTCCATCTGCTTGTGCTTCTGTATAAACACGTCTTTCTGTTAATGTAGATGTTCCATCACCATTATTTACTAACTCGTATGCTTTATCATCTGGAAGCGCATATTTACCAGTCGCTGCATTTAATGTCGCAACATATGAGTTACCATCTTTATCACGCACTGTAACGACTTCACGTTGTAAGCTAGCTTTTACTTTATCAGTACTTGCTTTTGTTGCGATGTTGTCAACACCTACATATTTGGTAGCGTCAGATGTTACCGCTAATTTGAAGGTTGAATCAGCAGTTTCTGAAGCAGTTCCAAGTTCTGTACCTACTGCTACAGCTGAGTTAGTTGTGCCTTCAGTAACAACCCACTTACCATCTTTTACAGCAAACTTGGTTACAGTTCCATCAGGCATTCTGACTTCCCCAGTATTAGCACCCTTAGAAATCGTTACGTCTAATTCTTTGGCGTATGCTTCAACATTTTTCACTGTAATCTTCGGAGCTACTGCAATCGTTACACTCTCGTGAGTTTCTTGACCATTAGCTGTCCATTGAGGATTCTTAGAGTTTGTCGCATTATTAAAGTCTTTTGCTAGTACTGCTAATGTATAAATACCGGCGTCTGAAGCTTTTCCTTCAAGTAAATTTTTCGTTGGATCAAATGTTAATCCTGGAATTGTATTCGCGATTGATTTTTTACTTGCCATATACTCGCCATTTACAACAAGGTGAGGTTGGTTAATGACAAAGCTAGTCATTGATGTTAACTCTGTTCCATCAAGACCTGTAAATGTAGCTTTACCACTTGCTTTTTTACCAGGTACAATTGGTTGACCATTCATTTTGTAATTTGCACGAGTATCATTCGCAAATCCATCATTATCTAGATATTTAAGGTCATGGCTAATTGTATCACCAACTGTTACTACAGTAGAGTCTCCTACAACTCTTGGTGCAGTTGTATCTTGCCAACCCATCCATCCGGCTTTTAAATCTTTAAAAGGTACCACTGTTGTTGATCCATCAGGTTTTGTAACAGTTACTTCATAACGGAAGTCATAAACCCCATTTTGGATACTAGCGGATACATATCCTTCGACAGAATCTGAGTTTTTATTATAGGCTAAACCAGGGATTAAGTTCGATAGTTCAATGTTTTTAATACTGTATCCAGCTGCAGTTGCTTCTGGAGATAAACTGAAACGTTTCTTCACATCTTTAATGTAAACATAATGATTCCCTTGGTCATAGTTGTAACCGTAGATTTCTGTTGCGATAAATTCATAACCACCACCAGAAGTATATGTTCCATTTCCAATTTTTGAACCTGTTGGACGTGGCATTCCTTTCCACATTGGTGCTTCTTTTGCTAATTTTTTAGCTTCTTCACTTGATAATGGAAGATCAGTACGCCCACCTTGTGCTGCTGGAGGGTTAGGCATTGCTTCTGTCTCACTATTTTCTGATTGGTATCCATGAACATAAACACGATATGCTTGGTTTCCATCTAATACTGTATAAGATTTACCAGTACTTGTTTCTGTGAATTGACCATTTTCTGCACTTTTAGCTTGTGATTTATCTGTATATCCTTCACCAGCTGAAAGAGCAACTGCGAATCGACCATCACGGCCAATCCCATTACGTTTCAATTCATCATAAACTGCTTGGATAGACTCATTCAAACGGCTCAATTGAGCATCTACTTGTTCTTTTGTCAAGCTCTTATCTGCCAAGAGTTTGTTCGTTTCTGCAAGGACAGCTTGGTTCTTAGCAACTGCAGCCTCGATTGCAGCTTTGCCTTCAGCAGCAAGATCCTTCTTGTTCATTTCTGAATAAGCTAATTGACTAGTAACTTCTGCTTCAGATGAAACTTGGCTCAAAACCTTTGTATCTACTGCAGGAGTTTCTTGTTTCGGGTTAGCCGCTTCTTCCTTCTTGGCGGTTCCAGCAGCGTCTGATTCAACAAGAACTGTCACCAAAGCCTTGAGAGCTTCTGTTTGGCTATCAACTTCTGCTTGTTCTGCTGTTGGATTGGCAAACACTGATTTGGCTGTTGCCAAGGCTTCCTTTGCAGCAGAAAGAGCACTTGCATCTGCATTTTTAGCTACAGCAATACGAATCTCTAAACTTGAAATTGCTTGGTAGAGAACCGTTTTATTAGCAGCAACCTTTTCAGCAGCTTTTTCAGTGTTAGCTTTAGGAACTTCTACTGTTTTTTCTGCTGCTACTTTCTTATCTTCTGTTTCTTTTTGAACTGGAGCTTGATCCTTCTTCTCCTCAACCTTATCCGTTAAGTCAGTTGCCTGTTTCACTGTTATAGTAGGATCTTCTACCTGCTTGTTTTCATTGGCTGATACCGCTCCATTTCCAAGGAACATCAAACCAGCCGCAATCGCTACGGATGCTGCTCCAAAGCTATACTTACGGATACCGTAACGGATGTACTTTTCTACTCTAAAATCTTGTTGTTGCTTGCCTTTCATTGAGACCAACAACCTCCTTTTATTTTCATCATGTTAGTTAAAAATCCCCAAAAAAATCCCTCAACATTTTTTTACATAGTTGAGAGGAAAATTTATATAATTCACAATTAACATGTATATTCATAATAACACATCTAAACGCATTACACAAGAAATTTGAAGTAAAATTTAAAGAAAATAATAATTTTTTTGAGTAAAAAAAGAAGTAAAACTTTTTACTTGAATTAGCAATATAAAGGTAAGAAATGAACTTTTAAAATGTTTGTTTTTGTTTCTGTTTTCTGAATATTCACCACAAATTTTTACAATTATATGTTTATTTGGGTATATCAAAAATTATGAATATTTATTTAAATAAACCCTTTTAAAACGATTTCTTTCTCTCATTTTTATATATTTTTCTTTTGTTGTTTAACTTTAAAAGGATTGCAACTATAATAAAAGTGATTACAAAGCATTTTTCCATCTTATTAAATTTTCCAAAAAGGTTGAAAATAGCATAAAACCAAGAGACAAAAAAACGAGCACTTTCGTACTCGTTTTCTCTGTATAAACTACTGATTAAAGTGAGTTCACGTCAACTTTGATACCAACACCTTGAGTAGTTGTGATAGTCAAGTTTGTTACGTAAGTTCCTTTAGCTGTAGCTGGTTTTGCTTTTTGGATTGTTTCGTTGAAAGCTTTAAAGTTTTCAACCAATTTTTCAGCTTCAAATGATACTTTACCGATGATCGCTTGAACGTTACCTGCACGGTCAGCACGGTAAGTGATTTTACCACCTTTAGACTCTTCAACTGCTTTAGCAACATCCATTGTTACAGTACCAGTTTTAGGGTTTGGCATCAAGTTACGTGGTCCAAGGACACGTCCAAGACGTCCAACAAGAGCCATCATGTCAGGTGTAGCGATAACTACGTCGAAGTCCAACCAACCATCGTTGATTTTAGCAACAAGGTCATCTTCACCAACAAAGTCTGCACCAGCAGCTTTTGCTTCTTCAGCTTTTGCACCACGTGCGAAGACAAGAACGCGTGAAGTTTTACCAGTACCGTTTGGCAATACCATTGCTCCACGGATTTGTTGGTCAGCTTTTTTAACGTCGATGTTCAAGTTGTAAGCAACTTCTACAGTTGCGTCAAATTTTGCAAAGTTAGTTTCTTTTGCAAGTGCTACAGCTTCTTCTACGCTGTATGCTTTTGTGCTGTCGATTTTCTCAAGAGCAGCACGAAGTTGTTTGCTTTTTTTAGCCATTTTCTATTCTCCTTGTAAGTGGTTCAATCGATTTTCATCTCCCACGTCACTTCTCGAAATGATGAAGTCTTGCGGGTTATATTGGGGGTGTTATTGATTAGTCAACAACAGTGAATCCCATAGAACGAGCAGTACCTTCGATCATACGCATTGCAGACTCTACGTTTGCTGCGTTCAAATCTGGCATCTTAGTTTCTGCAATTTCTTGTACTTGCGCACGAGTAACTGTAGCAACTTTAGTTTTGTTAGGTGTACCTGATCCTTTTTCAACACCTGCAGCTTTTTTCAAAAGAACAGCAGCTGGTGGTGTTTTAGTGATGAAAGTAAATGATTTATCTTCGTAAACTGAGATAACAACTGGAATGATCATACCAGCTTGGTCAGCTGTACGAGCGTTGAACTCTTTTGTGAATCCCATGATGTTGATACCAGCTTGACCAAGAGCAGGTCCAACCGGTGGAGCTGGTGTAGCTTTACCAGCAGGGATTTGCAATTTTACAAGTTTTTCGACTTTTTTAGCCATTTTTAAATCCTCCTTTGTGGTTTTGGCGGTAATTAGAGATTTTTACCTCCCACAAGTATGCTTTACACATACCCATCTATTATACACTATTTATCTATAATTGCAAGAGAAAAGTTTATTTTTTATACTCAATGAAAATCAAAGAGCAAACTAGGAAGCTAGCCGCAGGCTGTACTTGAGTACGGTAAGGCGACGCTGACGTGGTTTGAATTTGATTTTCGAAGAGTATTAATCGACGTAATCTCCGCCTTCAAAGCCGTAATATTCTTCCAGACTGAGTCCAGTCTCAGCAATTTCTTTGGCTTCTTTTCCGACATAACGAAGGTGCCATTCCTCAGCCATATAACCTGTTTCTTTTTCCTTACCTTTAAGATAACGGACAACAAATCCATAATCAGCAGCGTGGTCCAAGAGCCATTGGGCCGCTTTTTCTTCTGTCACCAATTCGCCATTTGTGCTAATCACATCAAAGGCCAAACCTGTTTGGTGTTCGCTATAGCCAGGACGAGCAGAGTATCGGTCAGCCGCTGCCTTCCCATCTTGATTGACATAATCTTGATAGAGCTTGGTCTGAGTCTCATAACTTCTAAAACCACTGTAATGGTCACTGATTGGGAAGCCTGCCTCTTGCATAGCTTTGATGAGTTTGAGCAACTCTGCCTTGGCTGTTGGATTTTCCCCTGGATTGTAGTCTTTTGACAAAGGATAGTGTTTATTGGCTACGATGATTTCATCGTATTTCCCTTGGATGCTGTAGTAGTCTCCTTTGTTAACCACTTCTGCTTTTTTCTGGGCAGCTCCTTGAGATTTACTGCCGACTGTTCCATCAGCTTTGGCTGTTTGTTCTGTCTTAGCTGCGCCATCTTCATTTTTTGCTTTTTCTTGTGAACAAGCTGCTAGACTCAAGGCTAGCAAGGCTGTCAAGACAAGGTATCTTTTTTTCATCTCTACTCCTTTATTTCTAATAGTTTATCTAGTTCTGACGATAAACATTTAACTAGTTTTTTAATCTCATCCGGATTTGCTTGGCAGGTTTCTGCTGTCATTTCTTCAAAGGGAACCCACCAGACTGGCCCACGACCTTTAAGACCGTGGCCGTTCATATCACCTGTCCGTCTAGGAAACAGATGCCAATGAAGATGGGCATCACCATTTCCTAGCAGTTCAATATTCATTTTCTCAGCAGCAAAGGCCTTAGCAACTGCCTCTTGGACTAAACTCATTTCCTCTAGAAAACGGAGTCTTGTTTCCTTTTTCAAATGGTGCAATTCGGTGACATGTTCCTTGGCTAGAAAGAGACTATAGCCTGCAAAATACTGGTGGTCTCCAACCACAAGGTAGCCTGTTTCCAACTCTCTTACAAAGTAAGGATTTTTCCCAGCTTTGATGAGGTCAATTCTCTGGCAAATCAGGCACATATTAGTCTACCAATGCGCTCTTAAGATAAGCATCAACCATACGTTCCGTTGCGACCACCGAGTCAATATGAGTACGCTCATAAGAATGGCTAGACTCGATACCAGCACCAAGAAGGGCATGCTTGACCTCTGCACCTGCAGACATGGCCGCTGAAGCGTCCGATCCATAAAATGGATAGATATCCAACTTAAATGGAATATCTTGCTCTTTCGCCAAAGCAACCAAATGTTGACGGAAGTCATAGTGATAAGGACCTGAAGCATCCTTAACACAGATAGACACTGTGTACTCGTCTGTCTGCTGGTCATCGCCCATAGCTCCCATATCCACAGCTAGATATTCTACTACCTGAGCAGGAATATTAGAGTTAGCACCGTGTCCCACTTCTTCAAAAACTGAAAAAACAAAATGGGTTGTTACTGGTAACTCAATCTTCTCTTCCTTATAAATACGAAGCAGGTTAAGCAAAATCGCTGCGCTTACCTTGTCATCCAAATGACGAGACTTGATAAAACCTGTATCCGTCACGACGGTTCGTGGGTCAAAGCTGATAAAATCACCGACCTCAATCCCCAAGGCACGAGTTTCTTTTTCACTAGTTACTTTGGCGTCCAAACGTACTTCCATATTGTCCTGCGTGCGTTCTGCAGTTCCTGCATCCTTGTAGACATGGCAAGAAGTTTGGTGGATGAGGATGGTTCCTGATACTTTTTCACCTGTGCTAGCTACATGAACGGTACAGTTTTCTCCCTCAATCATATTCCAAGGAAAACCACCGATACGGTCCAATTTAAGACGGCCGTCTGGTTTGACAGCACGGACAATGGCACCCAGCGTATCTACATGGGCAGTCACATAGCGGTGTTGATCATCATTTTGACCTTTTATGCTTACATTGACGCCGCCCTTGGCTGTGCGAACAGGCTGGTAACCAAAACCTTCTAGAGTCTTGACTAAATAGTCTGAAATCTCACGAGTGAAACCCGTTGGCGACGCAATTGCTGTCAGTTCTTTGATATATTCTACTGTTTGATTCATTTCTTCACCTCTTTTGCTACCTATTATAACACATTTATCATCGGATAAAAAAAGAAAATCACTTCTGTAGACTTGGCTACAAAAGTGATTTTAGTGTTTATTCCATTTCAAAAACATCGCTTTCTTGCTTATTTGGTAGAACCAATGAGAGCAAGATTCCGACAACGGCTGGTACCAACCATGGGAGTGATGCCTTGGCAAATGGAAGAGCGTTGACAAGATTTGCAAGAAACTCAACTTTAAATGAGCTTCCTAGTACGCTTGCAATGGCGATGGCTGTAACAACAGCAATTGTCAACTGCATACCTGGTTTTGAAAGAGCGACAAATTTGTTGACAATGACAATCATGACGATGGCAATCGTGATTGGATACAAGATAACCAGTACAGGAATTGAGTACTTGATAATCGCATCAAGACCCAAGTTGGCAATCGCAAATCCAATCAAGGTAAAGGCTGTCGCATAAACCTTATAGCTGATTTGTGGGAAACGTTCATTAAAGAACTCAGCTGTTGACACAATCAAACCAACTGTAGTTGTGAAGCAGGTTACGGTAACCATTGCTGCAAGGAAAAGTTGAGCTGTTGAACCAAAGATTTCTTGAGTGGCTTGTGACAAGATATAAACACCTGGTGTTCCACCCTTCATCGCTTCAGCAGGTACTGGGAAATGATTTCCAAGGAAACCTAAACCAATGTAAAGAGCGCTGAAGGCAAGGGCAACAACGATACCAACAACCCAAATAGTTGAAATGTATTCTTTCTTACTTGAAAATCCAAGTTGTTTCAAGGTTTGAACTGCGATTACACTAAATGCAACTGAGGCAAGGGCATCCAAGGTATTGTAACCTTCTAGGAAACCTGTACCAAAGGCAGAAGATTGATAAGCATCTGAAGCAACTTGAGGACTTGTTCCACCGTATTTGAAAGCTCCTAGAACAACCAAGATAACAATCAAAATCGCAAAGACTGGCGTTAAGACACGGCCGATACGATCCAAGATTTTTGATGGATTAAGCGAAATCAAATAGGCTGCTGCAAAATACAGAACAGTAAAGACAATCAAACCAAGACCTTTATTTACATCCGACAAAAGGGGTTTAATCCCTACTTCGTAAGCCGTTGTAGCAGTACGTGGGATGGCAAAGAATGGGCCAATGGACAAGTAAAGAACTGAGAGGTATAGAGTCGCAAACCAAGGCGCTACCTTTGTTGAAATCTCGTGAATATATCCTTTAGGATTGAGCGTTCCAATAATAAGGGTCAAGACGGCGATACCAACGCCTGAAAAGACAAAACCTGCGATGGCAGGAAGAAAATGTTCCCCAGATAGAGCACCTAGAGAAGGCGGAAAAATCAAGTTCCCCGCACCAAAAAATATTCCAAACAGGAGCAAACCTGTTAAGGCACCTTTTTTAGCCATGAAAATCTCCTTCATATTTATAAAATACTGACCTAGTATATCATGAATGGGAGTATGAAAAAAGCTTCACGAAGTAAATATTGAATGTTTTCAAGATTCTCAAAAATGAGAATTGTCTAAAAATAAATTTCTCCTACCTAGTCCACACCAAGTAGGAGAAATTCTACTGTTTACAGTTCTTCAAAGGCTAACATGCCACCTTGAACATTGATAACTTCATAATCTTGTTCAGCTAGAAATTGACAAGCACGCGACGATCTCATTCCAGATTTGCAAATAACATAATGTAACTGGTTCTTGTCCAACTGATTATAGGTATCAGCCAATTGACTAAGTGGTAGGTTCTGAGCACCTTCTAAATGAAGTGCTTCAAACTCATCTACTTCTCTCACGTCGACTAGAGAAAGTTGGTCGTTTTGGTATAGCTGGTAAAATTCGTCAAAGGTAATTTCTTTCATTCTTTTTCTCCTAAAATAGCTTTAATTCTTTTTTTCAAATCTGGCACCACTTCTGCCTCAAACCAAGGATTTTTGGCCATCCAGATTTGATTTCGTGGCGAGGGGTGAACTAGAGGAAAATAGTCTGGCAGATAGTTCTGGTAATGTTTTACCCGTTCTGTCACCTTGCCACTAACTTTCTCATGTAAATAGTAGGCTTGGGCATACTGGCCAATCAAGAGGGTTAACTGAATATCTGGTAATTCTTGCAAGAGCTGCGGATGCCATTTTTCTGCAAAACCAGTTCTCGGTGGCAGGTCACCTGATTTTCCATGCCCTGGAAAGTAGAAATCCATGGGCAACACTGCAAAATAACCTGAGTTGTAAAAGGTGTCCTCATCCACACCTAGCCACTCCCGCAAGCGGTCACCACTCTTGTCCTTCCAATAAAGACCTGCCTCTTGAGTTTTAAGTCCCGGTGCCTGACCGATGATATTGATGCGAGCAGTCTTTGGCGCCGCAAAGAGAGGTTCAATTCCGCGTTCTGTATAGCTAGCATTCTGCGGATCTGCCATGATAGCCTGCTTAATTCTTTCGATTTGAGACATCTACTTTCCCTCCAAAAAGAAGTCCAAGCATAACATCTCAGACTTCTATCGTTTTATTTGATCAATTCATATATAGCTTCGGCATAAATTGCTGCTGCACGGAAGAGATCGTCCAAGGCGATAAATTCATTGGCTTGGTGCATGGTATCAATAGAGTCTGGGAACATGGCGCCGTAGGCAACCCCACGTTCGAGCAGGCGACCAAAGGTACCACCACCGATAACTTGTTCATGACCTTGAAGACCAGTTTGTTTTTCATAGACATTCAACAAGGTTTGCACAAGCGGATCTTCCATTGGCACATAGTGAGGCGTGTGGCCGTGTTCAGAAAGGCTAACAGAAGCAACTGGCAAGTTTTCAAGGATTGACTTGATTTGCTCTGGGTTGGTTCCTTTTGGATAGCGGATGTTGAGGGCAATCGTATTGTCAGCACTTGTTTCGTCAAAGCGGAAGACACCAGCATTCATAGAAAGGGCACCCATCTTTTCATCCACATGAGCAATCTTGAGATTTTCACCCTCATGGTCGTTCAAAAGAATCTTACCAGCGATATCAAGGTAGTCTTTTGCAGGGCCTGCAAAGCCAAACTGGCTAAGGAAGAGGGCTAGGTAAGTCGCACCATTGACACCTGAAGCAGGCATAGCACCATGGGCTGATTTACCAATGATGGTCACCTTGTATTGGTCAGCTTCTTCTTGAATTTCTCCTCTGAGTTTGTGTTCTGCAACGAAGGCATCTAGTTTAGCTTGCAAGTCAGCCAAGTCACCTGAAACAACTGCTGTTGCTGATTCAGGTACCATGTTTTCACGCAATCCACCTGTGAAACTGTGAAGACGAGCAGCGCCTGCATTTTTACCTGCAAAATGGAGATATTCAGTGATATTTCCTTTTTCACCATTGATGATTGGGAATTCAGCGTCTGGAGAGAAACCGAAGTCTGGTTTTGCAAGTCCTACGTGCTCGAAGTAGTAGTCCATATCTGCCCAGCCTGATTCTTCGTCTGTTCCAACGATGAATCGAACTTTCTTAGAAGTTGGAAGACCCAATTCTTTGATGATTTTCAAACCATAGTAACAAGCTGTTGTAGGACCCTTGTCGTCCGAAGCCCCACGCGCATAAAGGCGACCGTCTTTGATTGTTGGTGTGTAAGGGTCTGTGTCCCAACCGCTACCAGCTGGCACCACATCCATGTGGGCAAAGATTCCGAGAACTTCTTCTCCATCACCAAACTCGAAATGTCCTGCATAATTGTCGACATTCTTAGTTGGGTAACCATCTCGATCTGCGATTTCAAGGAATTTTTCCAAGGCTTTTACTGGACCAGGTCCAAATGGATGCTTAGCATCAGCCTTGCTGTCATCACGTTCTGAGTTGATTTCCAAAAGGCTAAACAAGTCAGCCAAGAGGTCTTCTTTGCGTTTTTCTACTTCTGCTGTAAAGTCAATTGCTGTCATTTTTTTCTTCTTTCTATCTTTTCTCGATGATTTCATCTACTGGCAAGCGGTAGCTTGGTTCCAATTTTTCGTCTGTGTAACCCACTGTAATCAAAAGTTCTGGGCGGAAACGGTCTTCGATGTCCAAAACCTCATTGACTTTTGATTTGTCAAATCCAAGGATCAGATTTGATCCAATTCCTTGGTCTGTCAATGCAAGAACCAAGTTCATAGCAACCAAACCTGCATTGAGAGCTAGGTAGTCACTGAGCTGTTGTTCATTGTAACGGGCAAATTCAGCTGGCAAATTTTTCATGAAGTATTGAAGTTGCTCTTCAGAGAAGTTATTAGCACCACCAACACGGGCAATCTTACGAGCACGTTTAGCAAGATCTGTATCTGTAAACAAGGCAATGGTTACAGGCGCTGATGAGACCTGTTCAAAGTTCGAACCGTAAGCCAATTTTGCCAATTCAGCATTTTTCTCACGTACCACCACAAATTTCCACGGCTGGCTGTTGTGGGCGCTTGGTGCCAAGGTTGCAATTTCGATAGCCGTACGCACATCCTTTGGATCCACCGGCTTATCAGTAAAATGCTTGGTCGCATGACGTTTTTTGTTTAATTCAAGAAATTTCATAATCGATTTCCTTTTCTAATTCTACTGCTTCCATTCTACCATAATTTGAAAGAGGTTGCAGGGATTTTTCATAGAAACAAACTGGAACAAGGATGAGCAACCGAATGAAGCACATCATTCAAATCAGGGATCCATTCATCAAGTTCCAACTATTTTTCAGAGGGTTAACGAAACTAGTCTACCTTATATTCTGACTTTATAGCCTCCAAGAAATCTTTCACATCCTCTACATACCCATGATTTTCTATTAAGCTGGCTAAGAGTTCCAGATTGTGTCCCTGATAGTTATCTTCACGACGTAGTTCTTCATACATTTCGATAAAGGGAAGCCCCTGGGACTTGGCCAATTCTAACTCAGCTTCATAATCATAAGCAACTTTACGAAATTGGATATTGACCAATTCTCCATCTTCCACTTCTATCACGGCATACTGGGCACGGTGATTTTTTAACGCCTCCCAATTAAAATAGGGCATGCCAATCGACCCTGGATTGATGATTTGTTGCCCTTGACTACCATAACGAAGCAACTGCTTGTGAACATGACCATAGACTGCCACGTCAACTTCATCATCTAGGAGTTGGTCAAATTTCTCTGTATCATTCTCAACTAGCAAGTCACCACCATAGTTCTTATTTGGCAAATTATGAGAAAGAGAAAAACGCAGTCCGTCGACTTCTTTCTTTTCTATCAAAGGTAAGCTTCGTAGCCAAACGAACATTTCAGGATCCATTCGCTCCATCAAAAACTGAGTCAATCGCATGAGCTGGATTTCTTGTGGATCTTCCAAACCATATTCGCCATCCAAGGTCTCAAGGACACAATCATCCCAATTGCCTCGAACACTTACCGTGATAGGAAGATCCTTTAGCAGAGCGACCAGATCATTTGCACCTGGACCAGGAAGAAAAATATCTCCCAGAAGCCAGTATTCACTGACTCCTTGATTTTTAGCATCTGCAATAACTGCTTCTAGCGCCGTTATATTGCCGTGAATATCTGATAAAATTGCGATTTTATGGTTCATGATGTTTTTCCTTCTGTTTGTAATCTACACTCTTTTCCGCTACTTGAGACAACTCCACTGCTTCCTGCGGGTTCAACTTCCTCTGAACTGCTTCTGCGACTATTCTTGGTACCCCAACTTCGACAATCTCATCCACACTAGCTTCCTTGATTTTGGTTAGAGACTTGAAATGCTTCATAAGATTCTGCTTGCGTTTTGGTCCCAAACCTTCAATCCCATCCAATTGTGATGAGAAAGAATTTTTTGAGCGCAGTTGGCGGTGGAAGGTGATGGCAAAGCGGTGGACCTCATCTTGGATGCGTTGGAGGAGAAAAAATTCCTGAGAATTACGAGACAACTCCACCACCTCAAGCGGATCTCCAAAGAGCAATTCATGGGTTTGGTGCTTATCATTCTTTTGCAGACCTGCAATTGGAATATCCAAACCCAGTTCTTCTTGGATGACCTGTTTGGCAATATTCACTTGACCTTGTCCCCCATCAATGACAATCAAATCTGGCGGCGTCAAACCCTCACGTTGAACTCGACCATAGCGTCTACGGATAACCTCACGCATACTAGCATAGTCGTCTGGTCCAACCACAGTCTTGATTTTGTACTTACGATAATCTTTTTTACTCGGTTTGCCATTGACAAAGACCACCATGGCTGAAACAGGACTAGTTCCCATGATATTGGAGTTATCGAAGGATTCGATGCGAACTGGAGTCGGGATTTGGAGCAAGCGACCTAGATTTTCAATAGCTCCTTGGGTCTTTTCGACTGATTTCTCTAGCAGATTGAACTTCTGTTCCAGACTAACACGAGCATTTTTTATGGCTAGATTGACCAGTTGTTTTTTCTCACCACGCTTGGGTTTGACAATCTTGGTGTCTACCAAGGCCTTGACAGCTTCTTCATCAATATCCTGCGGAATTAGTACCTCATTGGGTACTAGGTGAGATTTTTCTTGATAAAATTGTCCTACATAGGTCAAGAAGTCCTCGTCCGGATCATTGTAGTAGGGAAAGAGATTGACATCACGCTCAATGAGCTTGCCTTGACGAACAAAGAAAACCTGAACACACATCCAGCCCTTGTCCACATAGTAGCCAAAGACATCCCGATTTTGGAGATCCTTAGCCATAACCCGTTGCTTGGTCCGAAGCGTTCCAATAGCCTGAATCAGGTCACGGTATTCCGCTGCACGCTCAAATTCCATAGTCTGGGCTGCCGCTACCATCTTACCCTTGAGATCATCGATGATTTTGTCATCCTGCCCTTTTAGGAAATCAGAAACCTCCTGAGCCATGGACTTAAAATAAGCCTCATCCTTCTTACAGATAGTGTGGGCCATGCATTGACCAATATGATAGTAAAAACAAACCTTAGAAGGAGGATTGGTACACTTACGAAAAGGAAAAATCCGATCCAGTAGTCGCTTGATTTCATTGGCAGCTCCCACATCTGGATAAGGGCCAAAGTAAAGACCTCCGTCCTTTTTGACCTGACGGGTGATAATCAAACGAGGATAGCGATCGTTGGTGATTTTGATGAAAGGATAAGACTTATCGTCCTTGAGCATGATATTGTATTTAGGCTTATTCTCCTTGATCAAGTTGATTTCTAGGAGAAGGGCCTCAATATTAGACTCTGTAACAATAAATTCAAAATCTACAATCTCAGACACCAAGGCCTCTGTCTTGGTATCATGACTCCCACGGAAATAGGACCGCACGCGGTTACGCAGATTTTTAGCCTTTCCTACATAGATAATGGTACCGTTTTTATCCTTGTGAATATAGCAACCAGGGCTGGTCGGCAAGAGCTCTAGTTTTGATTTAATCAAGTTATTCATAGTTCCATTATAGCAAAAAAGTAGGGAAAGATAGTCCCCTACTCATTGGTCTCATATAATTTTCGAAGGTTTGCAACATCCTCTTCCTGAATACCATAAAAGGAACCTGCAGGTTGCATGACAGACTTCTCATCTGTATGGTTCAATCCAATCGCATGCCCCAACTCATGTTCTGCCGTATGGACAATGCGCTCATAGGAATAGCCATAGTCTGGATTGGAAAGATAATAATGATTCAGACGAACCGTTACAGACAAGAATTGCCCCGTCAGAAGATTGGTCTGACTTTCCGCCTCTCCTGCTACAGGAGTGTTTCCGTCGTTCATCTCAGTAGCCAAAATATCTGCCTTGCTGGACTCAGTCACAAGTTTAAAGTTAAAAGCACCAGTTTGATTCCAATTCTGGATAGCTTCTAAATAAGCCTCTTGAAAGCGTGAATCCATCTGCGGATCCAAGTAAATACGAGCAGAAGCCTGAGGCCACCTTCCTTCAGAGTGTTGGTGGCTATCTGTCTGATTCAACTTAGGCAGTTGCCCTGTTTTTTCCCATTGGTCGATACTTTGTTGACCAATCTTGACTGACCGCTCTGCTTGCTTTAGTGCTCCTTGAAAATCCCCGTTCAGATACCAGAGAATTCCGAAAGCAAGTGTGCATAAAAGCAAAACAATCCAAACCAGGCGCCAAAACAAACGCCAAATAAAAGAAAAGAAAGCCCCTATCAAACGAAAAATCCAGCGCATGTCCCTCCACCTTTCTAGCAAATAAAGACTATTTTACTAAAACAAGCTGAAAGAAAACTAAATTATGACAATCTCTCCTCTAATTTGAATTCGATTGGAAGAGTTGCTAAGAATCGTTCCAATTGTTTTTCCCAGTAGTACCACTCGTGAGTTCCAGCGCTATGGCTATAGATCACATCAAAACCTAATTGTTTGAGATTATTCACTGCTAGATTATTGGCTTCGTACAAGAAATCCTGCTCGCCACACCAAGCCCAAAGCTTGGTCTTTTTATCCGATTTTTTAGCCAGACTTTCTAGGGAATAGGGACTAGTTGTCCAGTCTTTAATCTCCCCAAAAACACCTCTCCAGTATGCTGGTGTTCCCAAATCTTGGCTCTCAGGAGAAAAATCTTGAAAACTAAGGGCACCTGAAAAACTAGCCGCGTGAGAAAAACGATTTGTTGCAAGAGCCAGTTTGAAGCAGCCATAACCTCCCATAGAGAGACCAGCGATAAAGGTCTTTTCACGCTTGCTAGTCATATAAGGGAAGAAGCGTTTCAAAACCTGTGGTAATTCCTCTGCTAGAGCTGTGTAATAGTCAAAACCATACTGGGTATCGGTATACCAACCATTGCTGGTATTGGGCATAATAACGATGAGATTAGTTCCTCGAAGCAAGCGTTCTACATTGGTCCGCTTGAGCCAACTATTATGATTGCCGGACATCCCATGCAAGAGGTACAAGACGGGAATATCTTTACACTCTGGATTTTCCACTCGATTAGCGTCAGGATAGAGAACATTCACTCCCCACTCCATATCCAATACCTGTGAGTAGTACTCGATTTTCATTACTGCCATAATTTTTTCCTCTATTTTTCTATAAGAAAAAGCCGAAATTCGACTTTCTCTCTATTTATTTCAACAATTATTTTGCTTCCATGACTACTGGTAAAATAGCTGGACGACGCTTGGTTTGATCAAAGAGGTACTTGGTCAGACTATCACGAACCTTCCCTTTGAGATCTGCCCAGTCAAAGTCATCTCCTTGAAGATAGTCTTCTACCGTTTGGTTAATCAATTCTGAACTTTCACGGAGAATATCGCGGCTCTTCTTGAGATAAACAAATCCACGCGTGTGAACACGAGCCTTGGCCACAATTTTCTTCTCACGACGGTTGACTGTGATTGCTACGATGAAAATACCATCCTCTGACAAGACCTTACGGTCACGAAGAACCACATTACCAACATCACCGATAGCATTTCCATCAATCAAGACATCGCCCGCCGAAACCGCGCCAGCTGGGACGAAATCTCCATTCTCATATGCCATGCTGGTTCCCTTTTTAGGGATGAAAATGCGTTCTGGCAGCATCCCAACTGCCATAGCAGCCTTAGCATGGGCATCCAACTCACGGTATTCCCCTTGAATTGGGAAGAGATACTTAGGTTGCAAGAGATTAATCATCAACTGCAAGTCACGCGCATTTCCATGTCCTGACACACGCAAGCTTTGGGTAATCAATTTGACAACCCCGCCAGCTTGGTAAATCATGTTTTCCACACGCGCCATGACTGCTTCTTTGGCGATAGATGGAGTGGTTACGATATAAACTAGGTCACCGTCCTTGATTTCTACATAACGGTGGCGACCAATTGACATCTTGCGAAGACCGTTGATTGGCTCACCCATACGGCCTGTCTCAAGAATAATCAACTCATGGTCCTCAAAACGAGACATATCTTTTGGCTTAATCAAAAGACTTTCGTTAGCTAGAGATAATTTCTTAAGGCGAATAGCAGTGCGGACGATATTTTCAATATCAAATCCTGTCAAGACCACACGACGACCTGTTGCATCCGCAGCATCAAACACCTGCTGGATACGAGAGAGGTTGCTGGCTACCGCCGCAACGATGATACGACCATCCCAGTCCGAAATGGTTTGAGTGATCTCGTCCCCAACTTCACTTTCGCTAGCCACTTGGATATTACTGTCCGCATTGGCTGAATCACTGAGCAGAGCTAGAACTCCGTCACGACCGATTTCTGCCAAACGAGCGAAGTCTGTCGCATAAGATTCACTAGCTGTCTGGTCAAATTTGAAGTCCCCTGTATAAACGATGCTACCTTCAGCCGTCTTCAAGACAACACCCAGACTCTCTGGGATAGAGTGGGTCGTACGGAAGAAGGAAACTACAGTCCCTCCAAAATCAATCTCCGTATTCTCATCAATGACATGGAAATCATTGAATTTCTTAACCGTATCATTTCCTTTGACAAAGAGTTTTGCCAACTCAATGGTCAACTCAGACCCAAATACAGGTACCTTGGCTTCAGCCAAGAGATAAGGCAAAGCACCAATGGCATCCGCATGTCCGTGGGTCAAGAAAACCCCAGCAATACGGTCGCTATTTTCAAAAAGGTAGTCCATGTTTGGAATAACGACATCCACCCCTAGTTGTTCATTTTCAGGGTATTTCAGACCTGCGTCCAAAACGAAAATAGACCCGTCGATTTCAGCGATATACATATTTTTCCCATTTTCACGTACACCACCAAGTGTTGTTAAACTGATATTACTCATTTTTCCTCCGAAAGCTTAATTTATCTTGATTATAGGGTTGCTTACCCTCTTATTCTAAAAGCACTATTACTTTTAGCCGAATCTTTTCCTACCATTATACCATTTTTTTGATGATTTTCAAAATGAAGATTTGTTTTCAAAAAAGAGCTGGTTACCCAACTCTTTCCTACGTCTATTCTTTTTTCATCAAAAAGTCATAAATTTCTTGCACGGTACCCAGTGCCATCATTTCTTGGTCTTTAACGGTTTGTTTGAGATTTTGGTAAATCTGACTTTCTCCTATCTCCCTCTTTGGCGCTTCTTTATTGACTGTCATAACACCATCTTTGATTGTCACAAAGCCTAATTCTTCAAACACTTGAATCATCTTGACCAGCAAGATTTTTTGAATATTGAGATATGCAGCCAAATCCTTGAGCTTGTAACGAATATCAAACTCTGGGAACTGGTAAATGGTCTTGTACAATTTGGCAAACTGTTCTCTAGTCCCATAACCTGTCAGATAATAGGCCTTATCAATGTCATTTTTGAAATAAACAGCAGAGAAATGCTGTTCCTGAAAAATAGTTTTCAGCAGGGTAATATCCTCAGGAATGGTTTTTACGACAACCGCGTCACTAGTCGCTAAATCTGGCACTTCTCCAGCAAAATCCAAGACTGGAACTCCCTCTGGCAAGGTGGCATTCTTTCCACGAATGTTAAAGAGCTGAACACCCTCCACACGCGCATCCACCATCATCAACTGGAGAGCAGTTTGGCCATTCCATTGGTTGACAGACAATTTGACTGCCAACTCAAGATTCTTGGTTTGAGCAAATTCTGTTGCCCATCTGCCTTGACCGAAGGCCACCACCTCAAAACTCGCTTCACCCTTAGAGATTTTCAGTTTGAGATGGGCATTGCCTGCCCCCATGGTACGAGCACTTTCAACCTGAAAATCCTTAATATAAAAGACAGGTTTCTGATTATCCATCCCAAAAGGTGCCAAGCGTTCAAAGTTCTTGACCGTTTCAAGACTCAAAGTCTCCAAATCCAGTTCTTCATCTAAGTTTAACTTATTTTTACCACTAGCATCTGCACCTTTTTCACGGACATAATCTTCCAAGACCTGAGACAAATCTGAAAGTTTCTCAACTTCCAGCGTCATTCCTGCTGCGCCAGCATGGCCTCCAAAGGCGATGAAGAGGTCTCGATGGGGATCCAGGGCTTCAAAAATATCCACCGCTTCCACACTACGAGCACTACCTTTGGCACGACCGTCTTCTATATTAAGAACGATGACTGTCTGCCCTAGTTCTTCCAACAAACGACCAGCTACGATTCCTAGAACCCCAGGATTCCAACCTTCCTTAGCCAAAACCTGGACCTTCTTCTCAGGATCCACCATGGTCTTGGCTTCTTCATAAATAGACTGGACAATTTCCTTACGCTCTTCGTTTTTCTGATGAATCATGAGGGCAATCTCGTGCGCTTCTTCATCATCAAATCCAGTCAGCAAATCAATGGCGGGATTGGGATCGTCCAAGCGCCCCAAGGCATTTAAACGAGGAGCAATCTGAAAACCAATCGTTTCTTCTGTCACCTCATTGGCAGCAATCCCAGCCATGTCCAGCATTTCTTGTAGACCAATGCGCTGAGTGTGCCCCAACATTTCCAGACCATATTGAACCAAGATACGATTTTCATCCGTCAGACTCACCATATCTGCAATAGTTCCGATAGCGACCAAGTCAAGCAGTTCCACTTGGACTTCCTCTAAAAGAGCACAAGCCAGCTTGAATGCCACTCCGCAACCAGCCAAATATTTGAAAGGATAGTCCGCATCTGGATGCTCAGGATGAACGATGGCATAGGCATCTGGCAAGGTTTCAGGCATGGAATGGTGGTCAGTCACAATGACATCTACTCCCATAGACTGGGCCAATTCGATGGCCTCGTGACCAGCAACTCCATTATCCACTGCCACAATCAAGGAAATTCCCTCTTGCTCGATAAAGTATTTATAGACACTGGCATTGGGACCATAGCCATCTGTAAAACGATTGGGTAGGTAAACACGGCATTCGGCGCCAAGCTGTTCCAAACTTTCCTTCACAATTGAAGCCGAAGTCATGCCATCCGCATCATAGTCTCCATAAACGAGAATATTTTCTCCTTCTTCAATGGCCTGACGAATACGAGCCACTGCCTTGTCCATATCATGAAGTAGATAAGGATCATGCAAGTCCTCCAAGGAAGGTTCTAAAAACTTCTTCAAGCTCTCTTCATCCTGAATCCCTCTCTCTAATAATAAGCGAGCCACCTCAGGACCCAGTCCAGCCTTCTTGGCTATCTTTGTAAAATCCGCATCTTCAACCTGCGGGGCAAACTGCCATTCATAAGTAGGTGTTATCAAAAAGACATCCACTCTTTCTAAGAATTCTATTGCTTCATTATAACATGATTTAGACGTTTTCTCTATCCAGATTGCTTTTTTATAAAATTTTAGTGAATTTTTTCAGATATGATTTGACAAGGCAATTCTTTTGGTGTAGAATCATGTTATAAAATCTAACACAAAGGAGATTCCTTATGGCTTTAGTAGAATTTGAACACGTCGAAAAATATTACGGAGACTACCACGCACTCCGCGACATCAATCTCCAATTTGAAAAAGGACAAGTTGTTGTTCTCCTCGGACCATCTGGTTCTGGGAAATCCACTCTGATCCGTACCATCAATGGTTTAGAGGCTGTTGACAAGGGAAGTCTTCTAGTCAATGGTCACCAGGTTGCTGGGGCCAGCCAAAAAGATTTAGTACCGCTTCGCAAGGAAGTCGGCATGGTTTTCCAGCATTTCAACCTCTACCCTCACAAAACAGTGTTAGAAAACGTAACACTTGCGCCCATAAAAGTTCTAGGGATTGATAAAAAAGAAGCTGAAAAAACAGCCCAAAAATATCTGGAATTTGTAAATATGTGGGACAAGAAAGATTCATATCCAGCCATGCTTTCTGGTGGACAAAAACAACGGATTGCCATCGCCCGCGGACTCGCCATGCATCCTGAACTCCTCCTCTTTGATGAACCAACGTCTGCTCTTGACCCTGAAACTATCGGAGATGTTCTAGCAGTTATGCAAAAATTGGCCCACGAGGGTATGAATATGATTGTCGTTACCCATGAAATGGGCTTCGCCCGTGAAGTTGCGGACCGCATCATCTTTATGGCTGACGGGGAAGTTTTGGTAGATACGACCGATGTCGATGACTTTTTCGACAATCCAAGCGAACCACGTGCCCAACAATTCCTCAGCAAAATTATCAACCATGAAAGTGACAAAGTCAAATAAGGAGGCGCCTATGAAAAAGAAATTCTTTTTATCAGCATTATTGATTAGCCTTTTCGGCCTTGCTGCTGCCCAACCAGTTCAGGCTGATACTAGTGTCGCAGATATTCAAAAGAGAGGCGAGCTAGTTGTCGGTGTCAAACAAGACGTTCCCAATTTTGGTTACAAGGACCCCAAGACAGGGACCTATTCTGGTATCGAAACCGACTTGGCCAAGATGGTCGCTGATGAGCTTAAGGTCAAAGTTCGTTATGTACCTGTTACCGCGCAAACTCGTGGACCACTCCTAGACAATGAACAGGTTGACATGGATATAGCGACCTTTACCATCACAGACGAACGCAAAAAACTCTACAACTTTACCAGTCCCTACTACACGGACGCTTCTGGCTTTTTGGTCAATAAATCTGCCAAAATCAAAAGCATTGAGGACCTAAACGGCAAAACCATCGGTGTTGCCCAAGGTTCCATCACCCAACGCCTGATTACCGAATTGGGTAAAAAGAAAGGTCTAACCTTTAAATTCGTCGAACTTGGTTCTTATCCAGAATTGATTACTTCCCTTCACGCCCATCGTATCGATGCCTTTTCCGTTGACCGCTCGATTCTATCTGGCTATATCAGCAAACGCACAGAACTGCTAAATGATAGTTTCAAGCCATCTGACTACGGTATTGTTACCAAGAAATCAAATACAGAGCTCAACAACTATCTTGATAACTTGGTCACTAAATGGAGCAAGGATGGTAGTTTGCAAAAACTTTATGATCGTTACAAGCTCAAACCATCTAGCCATACCGCAGATTAAGGAGGATACCCTATGACAGATTTATCATCTTGGACAGCCTATTTTCAGGATTTTGGACAATTTTTCAATGGATTCCTCTTCACCCTTGCCCTAGCGATTGGATCCTTTATCCTCGCCATGGTCTTGGGCATCTTCTTTGGAGCTATGTCAACAAGCAAACGTCCGATTTTGCGCATTTTGGCTCGTATCTTTGTAGAATTTTACCAAAACACTCCTCTCTTGGTGCAGTTTGTTATCGTTTTTTATGGCCTACCTCTTATCAGCGACCATATCATCATGATTCCGATCTATTGGACGGCTGTTCTCTGCGTGGGACTCTATCACGGTGCCTATATCGCTGAGGTTATTCGTTCAGGGATTCAATCTATTCCTAGCGGTCAGATGGAGGCCGCCTTGTCGCAAGGTTTTACTTATATCAGTGCTATGCGCTTGATTATCTTGCCTCAGGCCTTTCGTATCATTCTCCCTCCTTTGACCAACCAAATCGTCAACCTCATCAAGAACACCTCAACAGTCGCTATCATCTCTGGAGTGGACTTGATGTTTGTGACCAAGTCTTGGTCAGCTCTTAACGGAAACTACATTCCAGCATTTTTAGGCGCTGCCCTTCTCTACTTTTCTCTATGCTTCCCTGTTGCCCAGTTTGGTCGCAAGATGGAGCAAGCCAACAAAAAAGCCTATTCACTTTAGGAGGTTACTATGGAATCCATTTTAGAAGTTTTGACCCCAGATAACCTAATCTTTATCTTTAAAGGATTTGGCTTGACCCTCTACATTTCTCTGATTGCCATTGTCCTCTCTACACTTATCGGTACAGTTCTAGCGGTCATGAGAAATGGGAAAAATCCTATCTTGCGTATTATTTCCAGCATTTACATCGAATTTGTACGTAACGTTCCCAACCTCCTCTGGATTTTCACCATCTTTTTGGTGTTCAAGATGAAGTCCACACCAGCAGGAATTACAGCCTTTACCCTCTTTACCTCAGCAGCCTTAGCTGAGATTATCCGAGGTGGCCTCAATGCCGTAGACAAGGGCCAGTACGAAGCTGGAATGTCTCAAGGATTTACCTCAGCCCAAATCCTCTACCACATCATTCTCCCACAAGCGATCCGTAAAATGCTGCCAGCCATCATTTCTCAGTTTGTAACTGTGATTAAGGATACCAGTCTTCTCTACTCTGTTATCGCTCTACAAGAACTCTTTGGAGCTAGCCAAATTCTCATGGGCCGTTATTTCGAACCAGAGCAAGTCTTCAGTCTTTATATCCTGATTGCCCTCATCTACTTCAGCTTTAACCTAGCAATCTCTAGCCTGTCTCATATGCTAGCAAAACGCTGGCAACAAGCAGCAGAATAACAAATTAGCTCTCCAAGTAATATGGAGAGTTTTTTTACTCAATCTAAAAAAACACTGCCAGATTTCTCTAGCAGTGTTTTGAGTTTTATTTATCTTAGTAAACTGTTCTTTCAGTTTCTACATCGAAGAAGTGTGCTTTGTTCAAGTCAAATCCAAGTTCAACTGTTGCACCTGTTTGCAAGTAGTCACGAGCATCCACTTTGGCAACAAATTCATCTTTACCAACTTGGCAGTAAAGGTGAGATTCTGAACCAAGCAACTCTGATACAGAGATAGTAGCTTTGACAACTGATTCTGGGAATGTTTCAAGGAAAGCAGGCTCTGCATTCACGTCTTCTGGACGGATACCGAAGATCAATTCTTTACCTTCATAGCCTTTTTCACGAAGAACTTTCAATGCTCCTTCTGGAACTTTCAAACGGAAACCGTCAGAAACAATTTCGCTACCAACCAATTTCACATTAATGAAGTTCATAGCTGGGCTTCCGATGAATCCTGCTACGAATTTGTTAACTGGGTTTTTGTAAACTTCTTGAGGAGTACCAATTTGTTCTACACGTCCGATAGTACCTGTACCAGCAGGATTCTTAGTTGCTGACATGATAACGATACGGTCTGCAAGTGTCATCGCTTCTGTTTGGTCGTGAGTTACGTAGATAGTTGTAGCTCCGATACGACGGTGGATTTTCGCAATTTCAGCACGCATCGATACACGAAGTTTTGCATCCAAGTTTGACAAAGGTTCGTCCATCAAGAACACTTTTGCGTCACGAACAATCGCACGACCCATGGCAACACGTTGACGTTGACCACCTGAAAGGTCAGCTGGTTTACGTTCCAAGAACTCTTTCAATCCAAGGATTTCAGCTGCTTCTTGTACACGTTTGTCGATGTCTTCCTTGCTGTATTTACGCAATTTCAAACCGAAAGCCATGTTGTCATAAACAGTCATGTGTGGGTAAAGAGCGTAGTTTTGGAATACCATGGCGATGTCACGGTCTTTTGGAGCCACGTCGTTGACAACCACACCATCGATAGATGCAGTACCTTCTGTGATGTCTTCAAGACCAGCAATCATACGAAGAGTTGTTGATTTACCACATCCTGAGGGACCTACGAAAACGATAAATTCTTTGTCTTTGATGTCCAAGTTGAAGTCTTCAACTGAGTAGTGTTCGCTGTTTGGATATTTTTTGTAAATATTTTTAAGATTTAATTCTACCATGAGGTGAACTCCTTTTGTCTTTTGATAGTTTTATTATAGATGAAAACGCTTTACATTTCTATGGCAAGGTGACCAAAAAAATAAAAAAGTTCTGTGCAACTTGCACAAAACTTTAGAGAATATCTGGTAAAATCAACTGATAACACAGAGTCAGGTCAGTCAATTCCTTCAACTGAAGCCCTGTCAATTCTTCCCATTTATCAATCTTATATTGGAGAGAATTGCGGTGCAGATAGAGTTGCTGGGCGGTTTTAGTTAGAACTGCACTATTTTCCCAAAGAGAAAGGATAATTTCCTGAATCTGATCCTGATCCAAGATCATCTGGTGCAGGCATTCTTTAATGACCCTCAAATCCACAATTCTTTCCCCCATGCTCCACAGATAGAGTTGTGAAAAGGTGAGAACACCTTGATGACTCTGACGCCACCAACTCTTGAATAAATCCCGCTCCGCTTTAATCAAGTCTGATAGGGCTTGATGTCCTGTCTGAGACCAAACCTGCCCTAACATAATAGATAAACGAAGGCCAAAGTCATACTCTACCGCTTCAATCGTATCACTTAAAATAGCTCGTACAGAAGTGTACTTATCTTGTTGCAACACGAAAACATAATCCTGAGCTCCGACCTGAAGCACCGTCTGACAGTTAGGAAAAAGAGTTCGCATCATGTCTAACCAAGAGGCCAGATTTTCCTGTTGAAAATAGGAAAGATGGCAATAAACCAGCTGAATCTTTTTGAAAGCCTGCGGTGCCTGCCCCTTTCCCTCAATCAGATAGGGATACCAAGGATTGAGCGAACTAGCTTGCTCCTGCTGGGTCAAAAGGGCAACCAACTGCTTTTCACGCTCACTGAGACCAGCTTCCTCCAGCAAAATCCACTGCTGAGAAGCCAAAGGAAGAGTAAGATACCCCTCTTTCTCTACTGGTTGATCTAAAATCTGAGCCTCAGGAAACCAGTCTTGTAATTCCTTTGCAATCATGTCCTAGCCCTCCACTTTTTGGATGCACCAAGAAATCAAGCTCTCAAGACGTTCCAGATTTTCAGTCATATGGAGATAGCCCATGACCGCTTCAAAACCTGTGGACATGCGGTAAGTCACCACATCAGCATTTTTAGCCTTGGTATGGCTATTGGTATTGCGGCCACGTTTGTAGATTTCCTCTTCTTTTTCCGTCAGGACTTGCTCCTCCAACATAAGAGAAATCAGGCGAGCCTGAGCCTTAGCTGACACATACTTGGTCGCTTCTTGGTGGAGTTTATTGGGTTTGGTCATGCCTTTAAGAATGAGGTGACGACGAATATACATAGAATACACCGCATCTCCTTCAAAGGCTAGCGCAATCCCGTTAATGAGATTGACATCAATCACGTGTCCACCTCACTCCATCTTTGGTGTCAAGGAGCTTAATTCCTTGAGCAGCCAATTGGTCACGGATTTGGTCTGCTGTCGCAAAGTCACGATTGGCACGCGCTTCTTGGCGTTTTTGAATCAAAACTTCAATCTCTGCGTCCAAAACTTCCTCAACAAAGACAATCCCAAAGACTTCCAACATATCCGCAAGAGCTTGCTTAACACTTGCATCATAGTTACCCGAGTTAATCCACTTGGCCATTTCAAAAACTACTGTGATACCGTTGGCAGAGTTGAAATCCTCATCCATAGCTGCTACAAACTTGTCTTTAAAAGCTTGCAAGTCTTGGGCATCCACGTTTCCTGTAAATGGTTGTTCGTAAGTGTTCTTCAAATACTTGAGATTTGTCTCTGCATCACGCACTGCTTTTTCCGTAAAGTTGATTGGTTTACGGTAATGCTGAGTCGCAAAGAAGAATCGAAGCACTTGCCCGTCAAGAGTTTTGAGGGCATCGTGTACAGTGATAAAGTTACCCAAGGACTTGGACATCTTGACATTGTCAATATTGACAAAGCCATTGTGCATCCAGTAGTTGGCAAAGGTCTTGCCTGTTTTGGCTTCTGACTGGGCAATTTCATTGGCGTGGTGAGGAAACTCCAGATCAGCTCCACCACCGTGGATATCAATAGTATCGCCCAAAATTTCTGTCGACATGACTGAACACTCGATATGCCAGCCCGGACGACCATGTCCCCAAGGACTGTCCCAAGAAATCTCGCCTGGTTTAGCAGCTTTCCATAGAGCAAAATCTACAGGATTTTCCTTACGAGCTGTTTCTTCATCGGTACGACCTGAAGCACCTAGCTCCAAGTCTTCCAAGGTTTTGTTAGCCAATTTGGCATAGTTGTGAGATTTTTCCACACGGAAATAGACATCCCCTTGACTCTCATAGGCAAAACCTTTCTCGATTAAATCTTCCACAAAACGGATGATGTCAGCCATAAACTCCACCACACGCGGATGGCGGGTAGCAGGTTTGACGCCCAAGGCCGTCACATCCTCACGAAAGGCAGCGATGTACTTGTCCGCAACCTCCTGAGGCGTGATGCCTTCTTCTTTGGCACGGTTGATAATCTTATCATCCACATCCGTAAAATTGGAAATATAGGCAACCTCATACCCACGGTATTCAAAATAACGTCGAATGCTATCAAAGGCCACCGTTGAACGGGCATTCCCCACGTGGATATAGTTGTAGACGGTTGGCCCACAGACATACATCTTAACCTTACCGTCCTCTATTGGGACAAATTCTAGCAAATCACGAGACATGGTGTCATAGATTTTAATCATAAAATAATAGTCAGGAAAACCAAAATCCAAGAACAATTAGTTTCATCACTAAGAGTTCAATTCAATTTCAGTCCGAATCTCTCTAGACTTCGGAATCCCTTGCTCCTTTCTCATTCAGATAAACCACCTGGGTCTGTTTGACAAAGCCGATCTTTTCATATAAGCGTTTGGCACCTACGTTGCTGTCCTCTACTGCAATCTGAAATTCCTTATCATTTTGTTCAATCAGTTGGTTGACTAGGGATTTTGCTAAATAGCTTCCATAACCTTTTCCACGTTCAGGTTCCGATATTGCCAAACCATAAAAGTAATTCGTATTAGTCGACAAATCTACCGTGCAAGTTCCAATAACCTGACCGTCTTTTAATAAAATATATAGGCGACTTTCTGGATCCTTCAGAGCTTCGGCGACATATCTATCCACAACTTCTCTCGATTCATGTTCCTCTGAAAATGCCTGAAATTTTAACTGGCTAATTTGCTCCTGATACGAACGATCTGCTAACAAAACTTCAAGATTAGAAAGTTTTGCTAACTGATAAGGTCTTCTATCCTTACCTAACCAAGTTTCTGTCTCTTCATCCTCGACCAGTCCCCAGTTATCGACAAAATCAGGATGACGGTCTAAAAAAATACGTTCTGTCTGAAAAGTCACTGAACGAATAGGGAAAGAAACCGTTTCTTTCTCAAAACTCGTAAACAAAGCACGCGCAATTCCCTGACGACGATAATCTGGATGAACCAGTATCGTCACTTCCACATCTTGATCATCAGCATAGACAGTTAAGAGACCAGCAAGTTCGCCTTTTTCATAATAAAGGAAAAAGGCGGGCATGTTTGGGTCAAAATTAAGCATGTTAGAAAGATAGGGATCACGATAAGTTCCATCATAGGCTTGACAACAGTTAATTAGGTTTTTCGCCTCAGATAGCTCCTCATGGCTTAACTCGCTTCTTGCTTGAATCATATAGATATCCTCTACAAACCAGACGATCTGTGACTGGCTTCTTTAGCCTGCTCGAGTTTATTGACATAATACTCTCGTTTTTCTTCGACTTCGTGAATGACTGGCTCATCTTTTTTACCATGAAGGCGGACAATTTTGGCCGGGATACCAACAACCGTCACATCACTAGGTACGTCTGCCACGACAACTGCTGCTGCACCGACCTTGGCATTTTCACCGATTTCTACAGGCCCGATAACTTGGGCATGAGCCGATATGAGAGCTCCTTTACGCACAGTCGGATGGCGTTTGCCAACATCTTTCCCTGTCCCACCAAGAGTCACTCCGTGATAGAGAAGAACGCCTTTTTCAACAATCGCCGTCTCACCAATCACCAAGCCTGAACCGTGGTCAATAAAGACACCCGAGTCTATCTGAGCACCTGGATGAATCTCAATCTGAGTCCAAAAGCGCCAGAACTGACTGTGCATACGAGCCAGGAGTTTGAAGCCGTGCTTCCAGAGAAAATGCGAGAGACGGTGGGCCGCCAAGGCCTTGACACCTGGATAAGTCAGCAAAACCTCCAAAGTGGTGCGGGCCGCTGGATCATTTTCTTTTACGATATCAATGGTTTCGCGCCACCATCCCATACATTTCTCCTTTTCTTATTCTGAATCTTTTGGTGTTTCTGTAAATTCTTTCTTAGGTTTGTGATCCTTGTGATGACGTGGGCGGTGAGGACGCTCTGATTTTTCACCTTTTTCATCACGTTCAGGTTTTGGCGGACGAGGAAGAAGGGCCTTCATAGAAGCATCCACACGTCCTTTTTCATCAATCTTGATAACCTTAACATCAACTTCATCCCCGATTGCTACCAAGTCTTCGACATTATTGGTACGCGTCCAAGCCATCTCAGAGATATGAACAAGGGCATCCGTCTTGTCAAAGAGGTTAACAAAGGCACCAAATTTCTCGATACGAACAACCTTCGCATGGTAAACTTCATCCACTTTGGCTTCACGAACCAAGCCAGCAATGATTTCTTTGGCACGGTTGATAGCATCTTGGTCGCTAGAGTAGATAGACACATTTCCTTCTTCGTCAATATCAATCTTAACGCCTGTTTCAGCGATAATCTTGTCAATAGTTTCTCCACCCTTACCGATGACAATCTTGATCTTGTCAACATCAATCTTGATGGTATCAATTTTCGGAGCAGTTGGAGCCAATTCTGGACGAACTTCTGGAATCGTTGCTTCAATCACATCAAGGATTTCAAAACGCGCTTTCTTAGCTTGGGCAAGGGCCTCCGTCAAGATTTCTGCAGTAATTCCTTGGATCTTGATATCCATTTGAAGGGCTGTAATCCCGTCACGAGTACCTGCAACCTTAAAGTCCATGTCTCCAAAGTGGTCTTCCAAACCTTGGATATCTGTCAAGACAGTGTAGTTATTTCCATCTGAGATGAGACCCATGGCAATACCAGCTACTGGTGCCTTGATTGGCACACCACCAGCCATAAGGGCAAGCGTTCCCGCACAGATAGAAGCTTGAGATGAAGAACCGTTTGATTCCAAGACCTCTGCTACCAGACGGATAGCGTATGGGAATTCTTCCAAACTTGGCAAAACTTGAGCAAGGGCACGCTCACCAAGAGCACCGTGACCAATTTCACGACGACCTGGCGCACCATAACGACCAGTTTCCCCTACAGAGTATTGAGGGAAGTTATAGTGGTGCATAAAGCGTTTCTTGTACTCAGGATCCAAACCATCGACGATTTGAGTTTCACCCATCGGAGCCAAGGTCAAGACTGAAAGGGCTTGAGTCTGCCCACGAGTGAAGAGACCTGAACCGTGCACACGTGGTAAGAAGTCAACAACCGCATCCAAAGGACGGATTTCATCGACCTTACGACCGTCAGGACGCACCTTGTCTTCTGTGATCAAACGGCGCACTTCAGCGTGTTCCATTTGTTCCAAAATTTCAGCTACATCACGCATGATGCGGTCAAATTCTTCGTGTTCTGCATATTTTTCTTCGTACACAGCAGTCACTTGGTCTTTAACTGCTTGAGTTGCAGCTTCACGAGCCAATTTCTCTTCTACTTGAACCGCTTTTTGGAGGTCGCTGTTGTAGGCTGCGATGATTTCAGCCTGCAAGGCAGCATCTACATGAAGCAATTCTACTTCTGCTTTTTCCTTACCGACAGCAGCAACGATTTCTTCTTGGAAGGCAATCAATTCTTTGACTGCTTCGTGCCCTTTGAGAAGGGCTTCCAACATGATTTCTTCTGATAATTCTTTGGCACCAGACTCTACCATGTTAATGGCGTGCTTGGTACCAGCTACTGTTAATTCAAGAAGCGATTGCTCTGCTTGTTCTTGAGTAGGGTTGATGATGATTTGACCATCTACATAGCCCACTTGTACCCCAGCGATTGGTCCGTCAAACGGAATATCTGAAATAGAAAGCGCCAAGGATGAACCAAACATAGCTGCCATAGGTGCAGAGGCATTTTCATCATAAGAAAGCACGGTGTTAATCACTTGCACTTCATTACGGAAACCTTCCGCAAACATAGGACGGATTGGACGGTCAATCAAACGCGCTGTCAAGGTCGCATCTGTTGAAGGACGTCCTTCACGTTTCATAAAGCCACCAGGAAACTTCCCAGCTGCATACATTTTTTCTTCATAGTTGACTTGAAGTGGGAAGAAATCCCCAGTTGCCATTTTCTTAGACATAACGGCCGCAGTCAAGACAGTTGACTCACCGTAACGCACGACAACTGCGCCATTCGCTTGCTTGGCAACCTGACCAGTCTCTACAATTAACTCACGACCCGCAAAAGTCGTTTGAAACACTTGTTTTGTCATTTTAATCCCCTTTGGATTGATGAAATTATACGCCTTGCCTACAAAGATCAGGATACAAAGGGCGTAAAGAATCTCGTATGAAAATAGGAGATTGACGCAGTGTGCGATGCACACCAGGAAATCTATCTTTTTCACTAGGGATTTAGCCCGTGTTCAACTACCTAGATACTTTGAAAAGTTTAAAAATATTATTCTTTAGTATTTGTCCTTTTTATAGCAGATTTGAATAGTTAAAAATCTGTTTATACCCTCATCTTTGTATCAAGTACGTACAGAGTTTATTTTATCATATTTTTCTTAAAAAGTGCGGTCTTTACCATTAAAAAGGAACCATTCCCCTCACCTGAGAAGAATGGTTTGCTTTTTATTATCCTAGAGACTGATGATTAAACAAGGCATGGGTTGCTTGGTGGATGTATTTTGCTGTTTCAGCATTGTTCATGGTGTAAAGATGCACACCGGCGACATCCTGAGTTACCAAGTCCACGATTTGGTCCACTGCATAGGCAAGTCCTGCTGCTCTGAGCGACTCAGGGTCATGCTCATACTTGTCTAAGATGGCTTTAAATTTGCGTGGAAGATGGATATTCTCACAAGTCTTCAAGAGGCGGAGAGCCTGATTACGGTTAAGAATTGGCATAATCCCTGCATGAATAGGAACATCAATCCCAGCCAAGATACATTTGTCTTGGAAATCATAGAAGCGCTCATTGTCAAAGAAAAGCTGAGTTACAAGGCTCGAACAGCCTGCATCCACTTTCTTCTTAAGATTTTGAATATCTGAAATCTGATTTGGTGAATCAGGGTGTCCTTCTGGATAACAAGCACCAACAATATCAAAGTGAGGGGCTTGTTCCTTGATGAACTCGATCAAGTCAGTTGCGTAGCGGAAATCCTTTTGTGGTTCCACATCTAGAATGATATCCCCACGAAGAGCCAAGATTTTCTGCACCCCAACCTTGTCCAAGTCAGCAATGGTTTCAGCAACCTTGTCCTTGGTCAAATAGATGGCTGGCAAGTGAGCAATTGTCGGAATCGCCAAGTCATTTTGGATAAAGTCAGCCAAACGAACCGTCGTTTCCTTGATATTAAATTTATTATTGCTGGCAGTTACACTGATAAAATGAGGAGCCAACTCCTGCATATCTCGAAGAGCAGAAATAATTTTATCATTACCCACAGCTGGGTTTGGAGGGAACACTTCAAATGAGAGTGACGGTGTTTGGCGTGACATAGTCATTATCCTTTTCTAGTTGATTTTTTCATTAGCTGGACTCTTTGAATCCGAGTGAAACAGGCAGATTGACCAAACAGTGCTTCTTGAGAAATCCTTATCTTACAATTTCTCACGCGCAGCTTTAGCTGCTTCAACAAGGCGGATCAAGCTTTCTTTTGTTTCTGGAATACCACGTGTTTTCAAACCACAGTCAGGGTTGATCCAAACTTTCTTGCTTGGCACTTTAGCAAGGATGGCTTCGATTGTGTTGTCGATTTCGCCTTCATTTGGCACACGAGGTGAGTGGATATCGTAAACCCCAGGTCCCACTTCTGTTTGGAAGTTTTTCGCTTTGAGTTCGTCCAAGATTTCAAGATTTGAACGGCTAGCCTCAAATGAGATAACGTCCGCATCCAAGTTGTCGATAGCTGGGATGATATCTGTAAATTCTGAGTAACACATGTGAGTGTGAATTTGTGTGTCTGGTGCTACTGTTGAGTGTACCAAACGGAAGGCTGGAATAGCCCAGTCAAGGTAGTCTTCGTACCAGTCGCTACGACGAAGTGGCAATTTCTCACGAAGAGCAGCCTCGTCGATTTGGATGATTTTCACACCAGCAGCTTCAAGGTCAAGTACTTCATCCTTGATAGCAAGGGCGATTTGAAGAGTTGAATCCTTGATAGAGATATCTTCACGTGGGAATGACCAGTTAAGGATGGTAACAGGTCCAGTCAACATACCTTTAACAGGTTTGTTTGTACGGCTTTGTGCATAGCTAGACCATTTAACAGTGATAGGGTTAAGACGAGTGACATCACCCCAGATAATTGGTGGTTTAACCCCACGCATACCGTAAGATTGTACCCAACCATTTTTAGAGAAGAGGTAACCTGACAAGTTTTGACCGAAGTACTCAACCATGTCATTACGCTCAAACTCACCGTGAACAAGAACATCAAAGTCGATATCTTCTTGCCATTTAATCCATTCGTCGATTGTTTCAGCAAGGAAAGCGTCATACTCTTCTTGAGACAATTCACCTTTACGGTAAGCCAAACGTTTGGCACGGACTTCCTTAGTTTGAGGGAATGAACCGATCGTTGTTGTTGGAAGAGCTGGAAGTTTGAAAGCTTCTTCTTGGATAGCTTCACGCTCTGCAAAGGCTGGCAAACGAGTATAGTCTGCGTCTGTCAAGCCAGCGATGCGCGCACGAAGTTCCGCATTGACACCAACACGTTCAGTCGCAAAGAGTTCTTTGTTGGCTGCAAGAGCTTGTTCACCTTGACCATTGCGGATGGCATCCAAGTCACGGATTTCGTCTAATTTTTCAACTGCGAAAGCAAAGTGGTTCAAGATAGCTGGTTCAAATTCTTCATTAGCTGTTGTGAATGGCACATGAAGAAGTGAGCATGAGCTAGTCAAAACAATGTTTTCAGCTGGGATTTGCTCAAGAATAGCCAAGCTCTTTTCATAGTTGTTACGCCAGATGTTTTTACCATTGACAATACCTGCGTAGAGAGTCTTATCAGCTGGGAAACCACCTTTAACGAGTTCAAGAGTTTTCTTACCTTCAACGAAGTCCAAACCGATAGCATCAACTGGCAAGTTTACAAGGTCAGCATAAACGTCACGAACGTCTCCGAAGTAAGTTTGAAGCAATACTTCAAGACCTTTTTTATCAGCCAAAAGTTTGTTGTAGAGGTTCAAGAAGAGAGCTTTTTCTTCAGCTGTCAAGTCTTTTACAAGAGCAGCTTCATCCAATTGGATACGAGTCGCACCAAGTTCAGCCAATTTAGCAAAAACTTCTTGGTAAGCAGCCACTAAGCTGTCTACGAAGTCTTCTGCTTTCACACCTTCTTCAAAGTCTGATAATTGAAGGAAAGTGAATGGACCTACAAGAACAGGACGAGTGTTGAGACCAAGTTCTTTAGCTTCTTGGAACTCATCAAAGATCTTGTGACCAGCAAGTTTAACCTGAGTGTCTTTTTCAAATTTAGGAACGATGTAGTGGTAGTTGGTGTTGAACCATTTCTTCATCGGAAGGGCACGAACATCCCCTTTTTCTCCTTGGTAACCACGTCCCAAAGCAAAGTAGCGCTCAAGGTCAGACAAGTCCAAGTTTTGAACTGATGCAGGTACCACGTTGAAGAGGAAAGCTGCATCTAGGAAGTTATCATAGTGAGAAAAGTCATTTGATGGGATTTCAGTGATGCCTTTTTCTTTGACAATGTTCCAGTGTTTTGCGCGCAATTCTTTTGCTGCAGCCAAGAGTTCTTCTTCTGAGATTTCTTTTCTAAAGTATTTTTCAGTTGTAAATTTTAATTCGCGGAATTCGCCCAAACGAGGGAAACCGATGATTGTAGTTGACATGATGTGTCCTCCAAAATTTGTTGTTGAAACTATCTTAACAGAAAAGAAAGCGTCTGTATAATTGTAAAAAATTAGGCTTTGATATAGTTTGAAACTATACCTCTGTTTTGGACAAAAGAAAAGGACCTGAGGCAACTGCCTCAAATCCTTTGTATAGCTTGTTTTTGGCTGTATTTTAGTTGGAATACTCAAATACGTTATTAGTAATTCTTATAAGTGACTATGACTTGTTATTAGAAAAGACTATAGGTTGATTTTTCTTTTGTAATTCTGATATTTCCCTGAAAAAGTACGGACGGGAGGTAAAATTATCCAGTGGATGATTTTAGCCAACCAAGTAATTTCGTCCCTATCAACTCTTTCTCTGTTCGAGTGGGACGACTGCTAGTGTCTTTCCTAAACTGGCTAGGACTTTTAAGACTGTGTCCAACTGAGGACTAGTCTTGCCTGTTTCCATCCTAGCTATGACAGGTTGGCTTACTCCACTAAGTTCTTCTAGTTTTTTCTGACTGATTCCTTGCTCATGCCTAGCTTCTATCAACTCGCTCATGATAGCCACTCGCATATCGCTTTCAAGGATTTCCTCCTTGGTAAAGAGTTCAGATCGGACATCCTTCCAATTACTCCCAACGGCACTATTCTTCATCACTTACCCCTCTTTCTTTTAAGTCTTTCAGTTCACGCTGTGTTTCTCATGAATTATAACTCAAAAGTTATTAAAAGTAAATCCTAACATTCATAAAAAGAAGACCTTAGAAAAATTCCAAAGGTCTCATCTTTATTATTCGAAAAAATTACGAGAAGAGTTATAAAGTGCTGTAATCCTTACGTTTATTCCAGCTCAATCCCCTTCTCTAGGAGATTAGCCAGACACTCCTCATAGTAGGCATCATCATGTTCGCTATATATAGGACTAGTCAACTTTTCCTCCACTAAATCTTCATAAGGAGGGCAAGTCTTTCCACGGTAGTTCTTGTCCAGCCACTCTGGACTGACATTGTAGCCACGGTTAGCCATCTCCTCCATGATCAAGTCATGATAGGCATAGAGACGATAAGGCGAGTGAGTAAAGACATAGTCCACCGTCGCATGCTTTCTACCCCAGCCATTGCCACGTAGAGCGCAACACTCTCGATGCTGCCCCAAGAGTTGAGGACGGGGAAGTTGTGAAATTAAGTCCTCATGCCAAAGTCTCATGGGAGTCTCCTTTCAGTAAAGTCGAATGTTGCAAGTAGGTATTGGGATAGCGATTAAGCAACTCTCGAATCTTAGCAGTCAAGTCTCCCTTGGAAGCCTGACCAAAGCGGTAGCGATCCAGCAAGAGCATGTAGTCCTTACGTTCAGCATCTGTCGCTTTCTTTTTGAAATAGCCCCAAATATGCTGAAAGGCATTGCAGACCTGACCCCTGTGTTCTGGAATCTGGCAGGCACGGTCAATCATTTCCTGAACCTGACTCACCTCCACCTCTTCATTCTTGAGATACTGACGAATCTCATTGTAAATATTGCTGGAATGGCTCAAAACAAGGTATTTGTTTCTCGCCCAGAGTTGCTGGCACTGGGATTTTTGATTAGTTTGTTCCATCTTTCTCCTTGTTTTCTATCAGTTTCCAGAAAATATGGAAACAAAGTTATATTTTACTTGAATGTAATTACTTATCTAATTTAAATGTGCAATTTTTATAATTTATTTTTATATTTGGATCAATATTAGGAATAAAGACATTGAATAGAGACTCTTTATCTGTCACCACCTGCATATGTATTCCAATTGGAATCTTATCTGCTTTATTTCGATAAATAGGACGACAGGCAATACAAACCGAATTCTGTTCCAGTTCATCTACAATCTTCTCTTCAAAATCCCACTGACTGAATTTATTTTCAAATCCGTTCTCATTAGTAGCTTTCCCCATATTACTCCATGCAGTTTGAGTAAATAATGATTTCAAGGCTTTATAAGGACGACCATGAATCTCTTTATCACCACCTAATGAATAAGCTATTATGTGACCTCGATGAAAGTACCTATCATAGTCTTTAATTCTATTTATTTTATCCCATCCTGCCGGATTTCCAAGACTCGGACGATTTTTCTTTTTATCTATTAACGCTTTTTTACTTTTAATATCATTATAATCGTTTTTATTAATATAAAATATCGCACCTTTAGGCCTCTTAGCTAACTCCAATGAATGTGGAACAATATAACCAGAATTATCTTTACTCATAATATGGATTGCTGCGACATTATTATTTACTACAAAATAATTTGATTCATTCTGACATTCAGCTATATTTGTACAATACTGAACTTTTCCTCCAACTAATTTAGTAAGTTGATCAGTAGAGATATGAATCAAATCTAAAATTTCTTGCTCTGACATCGAAAAATTCTTTTTCATTTTTTCTCCTACTCCACCCTTACTCATCCATTCTCTACAGAAATAAAAGTAGTTTCCTAAATTAAGTAAGATATGAATCTAACTTTCTGATTTGATAAACAAAGTATCTTAAACCAATTATAACGTAAATTCTTATTTACATATGTGGATTTCAAAATTAAAATCCATTTTATTTTCTAGTTGTAATAAAACGTTACAATTTTAAAATCATGAATAGTTTTATTCCTTATAATGGATTTGTTTTATCCATTATAATACCTATCAATTATTTTTAGTCGTTTTTCAGACTCCTGTAAAATTTCTTTGTCAAATTCTATACCTGTGGAATCTATGCTTTGAATATATGGTTCAATCCATTCAACATCATCAAAATCAAAACCATATCTCAAAAGCCATATCTGTTTATCCGAATCAGTACCATATTTGATTAATTTAACTAATTTTTCGGCTCTTAGATCTTCCGTTTTTTCAAAGTATTTATAGAAAAGAGCTACAAATATATCTTCTAATCTAAAATTTAGAATCTTATCTAAATAGTCATAAGTATCAAAAACAATTAAATCATAGTTAACATCACTCGCTTTGGTTCCTTTAGGAAAAAGAGGAAATGAAGACAAACTCTTATTTGGAATATCACTACAAGGCATCACAAATTGAGAATCTAATTCACTATTATCAATTGATGGATTTTCTCTTTCTTTTTTTCGACTCACATATGCATACCTATAGAAACAAATATCTTTGAAGGATTTTCCAAATATCCTCCAGATCATTATTTGAACGCTAGTATCAATTACAGATTTTTCGCCATTGGATAATATTCTTCCGATATGTAACTCATAAACTTTCTCAAATTCATTAGATAATTTTCTATTATCGATTTGCTTTAATTCTCTAAAATCGTCACCTGTAAATAAACATTCAATAATATTATGAGCTAGACTTAAACTATCATCTGTAGACAATACCTCAATCTGTTTTGGCGTTAAATTATACTCATCTGAAAAACTGCCGTCATTAATTGATTCTCTAAATTCTTCCAAATCGCTCAAATTGCCTGAAAGGGTATCATCCAATAATGATTTACTTCTTAATTTACTCGGACTATGCATTATTTTTCGAAAAGCTGATATATTAGAATGTCTGATAATTACAGTTCCATAATCAAACTTCTTATATAATGTACTTCGACCTGCTCGCCCAATAATATTTTTTATAGCTAACGGCTTTGATTCCGTAAAATGATTCAAATAAACTAAATCAAAAGGCATATTTATCCCTTGTTCTAAAGTAGATGTAGCAAAACAAATTTTACAAAAACCTGATTTAGTAAACTTTTCAATTAAGTTTCTAACTCTTAAAGGCATAGAACCGTGATGAGTCACAACTCCTATTTTAAGAAATTTAATTACTTCAGAATATCTATCTTCATTTATATCATCGCTACCACCAATGATATCGGCTATTTCAGCTATAATTTCCAACGCCTCTGGATCAGATAATACTTCACAAAAACGAAGATACTTTTCAAATTCTTTAAATATTTTACGACTAAGTATACTAGTTTTCGTACAAAATACTAGTACACTTCCATTCTCACTTAGAACCATTTCAATTGGGTCATAATCACATTTCACTCTACTTTTACCCATAATGTTCTTATCAATACCAAAGTGATAAAAGCTATTATCTTTATCTAGAGAATAAAATATTTGTCCAACATTTTTTATGTTAAAGTTTCTTGCATTTGATTGTTCTTGTTCAAAATTATTCTTTTCAAACTGTGCATTAGGATTTTCAATAAATGGATGAGCAAATATAAACTTTGTTCCTGGAAAACTACGTTTTGCTCGTCTAATAATACTATCAAAATATAAACCACGAGCACTTTTTTCATCACCTAATTGAGCTTCATCAAATAAAAAAAGTCAACATCAAAATCATTTTTGAATTTAAATAAATCTTTACATCTTTCAGGAGTTAAAATAAAAATATTCCTTATTGCATGTTTAGTATTTATTTTATCAACGAAGGTTAAAAGATTTATATCAGAGGAAGTAAACTGATCATTTAATAATTCAAAGTATTCATTAATCAATGCTCTTGATGGCACTACTATTACTACATCCTTATCACTTTCCTCAATTAATTTTCTAAAAACGAATGATTTACCAGTACTTGTAGGTGCAGAGAAACTGAAATATTTATTACTATGAGTTTCATCGACAATTTTTGATTGAACAGGAGTATATTTTATGTTGTATTCAGCTTCAATATGCCTTTGATACATACCAAAAACAACTTCTAAGAGTGATTCTGTACCTAAATCTTTAAAGTGCAGGGCCATAAATTTTAAAATTTGATGTTCATACAGTTTGAATAGTTCTGGATTAAATATTTTTATATAACATAAAATTTCTAAATCTGTAGTAGAAGTGGGGCCGTTTTTATATATTGATTCAATCGTTAACTTCAAAATCTCTTCGACATTTTCGTTCGATATAATTTTTTTTATTATATTTTCCATTAAACGTTCACCGCGATTAAAATTATTTCCCTATGATGCTTTATTTTATTAAAATGATCGTTATTTAAAATATTATCAATTAAAGTTTCTGACTTAATACTTGTAGCAGAAAAAGCACATGCAAAAGCTTTATTATTTTGAGTATGATTATTCAAGGATAAATCAGAAACAAATTTATCTATGTCATTTAAATCAGAAGTATCTCTTTCTTCCATAATAAATCGTTCTATTTGCTCCAATGCTCTGCCATATCCATTACTATTCGAAACATATTTGGCCTCACCAAATACAATAAATTGAGATAACGTTTCAGAAAAAAAATCAAATCCATGATTACCTGAAATCTTCTGTTTAAACAATTCAGCTAAAGGTATATCACGATATTCTAATTCTTTAACAATTGCTAGTCTAGATAATTCTGATACTACTGTTTCTCCTATATCAGTAGTAACTTTATCTTGTGCAAAATTATTTAAATTATTTGATAAGTGCTCAGCAGTTTTACTAGCCCTAATTTTAAAAGATTTTTTTATATATTCTTTGTCAAAAGTCTCAATCCAGGAAAGATTGTTTAGTGAACAAATAATATCATTAATTGTAACCTTTAAATCACTGGGTTCTATTCTAATAAAAATAACGTTTGGAAGGGAATATCCTTTGTCTGATATCTTAAAGCATTCAATTACATCCCCCATAAAAAAATCCCCTCTATACTGTGACTCTACTCCACCTTCACCTGTCCATTCATCAGCATTGGCAAGAGCCAATCACGCAGTTGGGTGAGTTCTTGGTTTTGTTGCTGATTGATTATAATATTCTTTAATATACTTTCAAACCTTTCAAAAATTTGAGATAAATTCTTTTCTTTAGGCAGAATAACATTGATTGCTTTTAAGTCTTTATCACTTAAATGACCTACTGTTGTTCTTGAGACTGATTTTTCTCGCAATTTGATAAAAGGTTCAATTTGATATTTAAGCACCATATTAGGTAATTTATCACTATTTACTTTTACAACTCGTTGATTAAGATAACAATTCTCTTTAATCCAATAATTCATATGAAAATTTCCATCCATACCAATTAAAACATCACCAACATTAATTCTATATTTATCTTCTACTTCTTCTGTAGAATAATTAGTGATATCATTTCCAAGAATGTCTCTAATTCTAATCACCGGAACACCTTCGCCAGTACTATTAAAATAATCAGTACTAAAAGGATATCCATATTGAACATCTGCAATATCAAAAAGATTCTCCACTCCCCACCCCTCTGGGATTTCGCGTTTGAGTTCTAGATTATAGACCATCTTTCCGCCTGATGATTTGTATGGTTTGCCATTCTGGTCTGGGAAATCAAACTGCACGAACCAGTAGTCATAAAGGATCTTAGCCATAGTTTCTAACTCTTGGTTGATTTGGTTGTTGATTTGGATTTTTTGGTCAAGTAAAGTTAGAGCTTTTGCTATTTTATCTTGATGTTCTTTTGAAGGAATGTATAATTCTATATTTAATAAATTTTCTTTATTTAATTTAGGTTGTGCACTTCCAGTTATATAGGGAGAAAAGTTAATGGAATTCAGTTTGTAGTAAAGAAAGTCCGTATTTGTCCCCTCATTCCCCTTGATAATGTGCGCATGGTTATTCACCCAATACTTACCTGTTGCTAGAGTGCAAATTGATTTATTATTAGATTTTAGATTCTCTCCATCCTCTGCAATTAGAATATACTTCCCATCAAAAATATAATCATCTACATAATCTACAATACCCTGTGCGCCATAATATGGATAAATTTTTTCAAGACCTTCTCTTTGTTTAGCTGAAAGCGGAACTCTTTTGTTATTAAAAATTTCAATCAAATCACCTAACTTACATAATTCAAATTCTACTTCACTCATACTTCAACCCCTTCATTTGCTCTTCAATCTCCTGCTCGAATGCATGCGATTGCTGGAAGAGGTCTGATAGTTTGCTTTGAAAGGCGGACATTTTGGCGTCAAACTCTTCTGCTGTGATATCCACATAGTCTATCTTGATGTCAAAGTATTGGCCTGCGCTGAGAGAGTAGTTTTTATCCTTGATTTCCTCATAAGAGACAGTGACTGAAAAGTCCTCGACGACCTCTTTCTTGATAAAGGTCTCGACGATTTTTTGCTCTTCCTCAGGAGAGAGCACGGTCTTTTGGTTCTTGCCTTCCTTGACCTTGGTTCCGAGATTTGAGGCATCGATAAGGACGACATCGCCCTTGTTTTTCTTATCGATAAAGAGAATAGAGACGTTGGTACCTGTCGTCGCAAAGATATTAGACGGCATGGAAACGACACCAGCCAGCATTTGATTGTCCACCAAGTGTTGACGGATAGCCTTGTCAATCCCTGACTGGGCCGTGATAAAGCCTGTCGGTAGGACTACGGCTGCTTGACCATCTGGTTTCAGGGAATAGATGATATGCTGAACAAAGAGCTCGTAAATCGCCATCTTATCCTTAGACTTGGCTGGAACTTTTGGCACTCCTGCAAAGAAACGCTCACTGGCTTCTGGCAAGCTTTCCACTCGGTCGCGCCACTCTGAAAAATCTAGCTTGAAAGGAGGGTTCGACACGATATAGTCCATTTTTTCAGGATGACGGTTAGCGATGATAGTATTTCCCTGTACGATATTATGGATGGAGTGTTGGAGGCCATTCAAAATCAGATTGAGACGGAGAAGATTAGATGATTTTTGCGAGATATCCTGACTATAGACAGTGGCCTTATCCACACCGATACGACTAGCCAGGTTCATAAGTAAGGTTCCCGAACCAGCTGACGGGTCATAGATTCGCACGTTTGATGGCTGGTCATTTCCCACCAGAATATCAGCGATAATCTTGGCCACGGAGTGAGGTGTGTAGTACTCAGCGTACTTACCACCGCCATCTTTATTGTAGTCCTTAATCATGTACTCAAAGAGGGTAGAGAAAAAGTCGAAACCTTGTGAGAAAATGGTCTCATCAAACTTAACGAGCGCCAGGAGATTGATGATGGCTTTTGCAACTTCGTTGCGCTTACTACTATCTGAGATAGTATCAGTAATCAAGCGTTCATCAAAGAGACGAATAGCCGTATCTCCGTCCGTATGAACAGAGAAAATATCATTATTGTCAATGGCGATTTGGTTGAGGGTATTTTCAAAACTCTCATAGAAAATCGCTTCATTTTGCTGACGGTGAAGCGTTTCAATCAACTGCTCTGGCTTGAGCCAAGCCGTACTGGTACCGATATCCTCCAATAGCCAGTCATAGTCATCTTCACTCAAAGTCAATAAGTGCTCATAAGTATTCTCTTCATCTAGGCACTTTGCCTGATATAAAAACTTATCATTTAAAAATTTGTAGAGGAAGGACTGGGTAAGGAGTTTGTACTCCCCCGCTTCTCCTCCTAGTCCAGCATGGGTAAAGACTGCTTTCAAATCATCTACCAAGTCTTGGACTTGGACTTTATATGTTTCATTCATTAGTGTTGGTATTCCTCTTCATATCCTTCAAATAGCGACTCGACGATATAATTAAAATCCTGTCTTGTCAAACTACTTGCAGATTGGTTGGTTTTCATTTCAATCCGAGCTTCTTCTCGAATCATTTTCTTGAGAAAGTCCTCGTTATCGAGCACTCCTTGATTTTGACCGATTTTACGGTCTAGTCTGACTTTAGAACCCTTGATAACATGGTAAATAGCAGGAAAATCACTGACCATAGTCGAGTTAGTTACGTGTTTGTAGGAACGTGCTGCCATTTCATCTCCGTCAAAATTCATCGTCAAACGTCTCATATGAGTATGATAATCTTCCACTGACTTAAAGAGGTCTTCGTACTCTTTTTGAATTTCTTTGATGTTTTCCATAGTATAGCCTTCTTGCCCATGTATTAAGTGTTTTTTCATGATGCGTTGGAATTCTTCGTAGAGAGAAACCCACTCAGGATCTTTCTCATCACGCTCTTTTATGATTCCTCCAGCAACTCGACGCTTCAAATCTTCTAGGTCATTGGCTGCTAGACGGAGTTCTTCCTCCGCAATCTTGACAAAACTAAAACTGGTCTCAGACATGGCAAGATTTAAAAGGGTACGACTGGAAAAATCATCTGGCTTATCTATCAGGGACAAGGTCAGCAAACGTCTTGAGATGACATTGAGCAGAGTTGCAATCTGAGTAATATCAATCTGTTCAAGCAAATGGTCATAACCAAGTAAGCGGGCGATATTATAGTATTGCTTCACCGATTCTAAGGTTTTTCGTAGTTCATTTAGTTGCTTTCTATCCTTGATATCATCAATTGATTGAGAAAAGAACTCTAGATTAGAGGTTGGATAGTCCATGAGAATGCGCTCTGTCTTGCTTAGTTCCTGAGAAATTTCCTCCGCGGGCACAAAGAGCGATCCAAACACATCCTCTCCATTTTCCCCAGTCAGGGTCGCATCATACTCTTGATTGAGTTCTTCTAGATAAGCCCGATTAGTCTTGTCAAACTCTTTGGAAATATCCGCAAAATCAACTACATGTCCAAAGAGATAGTCCTTGTAAGGACGATTCACACGAGTCAAAGTCTGGAGAAGGTTATGTGCCTTAATCTTGCGTCCTAGATAGAGACGCTTGAGGCGAGGCGCATCAAAACCTGTCAAGAGCATGGAATAGACGATAATGAGATCAATCTTACCTTCCTTATAGGCATCCACCTTTTCCTTTTTCTCTTCCTTGTCTCCCTCATCATGGAGGATGAGAGCAGAGGTCAAGTTGGTTGTTCCAGCCTTTCGTCGTTCTTCTAACTGCTTTTCAAGCTCACGCGCCTGCTTGGACGAATCACAGACAATCATACCACCAATTGTCTGGTCATCAAAAACTAGATCACGCGCACGATTAAAGTCCTCCAGAATAAAATCAAGCATAGGTTCCACATAGTGCGGATGAGCAAAGATATCTTCTTTTGATAAATCTCCACGTTGGATTTCTTCATTGATTGCTCTGAGATTATCTTTATAGGACGTCTCGATATCTTCTCGCATGAGACGCAAGGTAAAACCATCATCTATAGACTGGTTGTAGTAGTATTTATGGATATAGTCCCCAAAAATATCACGTGTGGTTGCATGACTTTCCTTAGTCTTGCCATCTTTCTTGTAGGTAATCAAGGGGGTCCCAGTCAAGGCAATCTTGATCGCATTGGTATCTGCCTGATAGAGATTTGGCAGGTAGGAACCTCGTTCGTTATAAGAGCGGTGAGCTTCATCGATAAAGTAGATATTTTGACGATTGAGATCATAGCCAGAGCGGTCGGTCAGGTCTGAATCATCCTTAAACTTCTGGATATTGACCACAGCCACATCATAGCCATCTTGTTTTTGATTGAGTTCTCGAGGATTGTTGATGCGCTTAACTTTTAGACCTCTTTTGGTAAATTCCTTAAAGGCTTGGTCTGCCAAATCCAAGCGATCAACGACAAAGTAAAACTGCGGAACAATCCCCTGTTTTGAAAAATAATTGGTCAGATAGCGGATATTGAAGAAAGCCAGGGCAGTCTTACCTGAGCCCTGTGTATGCCAGATAACACCTTTTTTGACACCTTTTGCGATGGTTTCTTCGATAGCACGAGTTGCAAAATACTGCGGATAGCGCATAACATGCTTCTGCAATTGTATCTGCCCTTCCTTGCTTTCTTCTTCTACATAGACCAGCCCAAAGTGAAGCATGAAAAGCAGGCGTTCTTTTTGATACAAAGAAGATAGGAAAGTATTACAGGGAGTGTCGGGCTGTAAGTTTGTTGTAAATTCTGGTTGAGATTTGAGAGCAAAACGCTTCACATCCTCAAGTACGAAATCAATTTCTTCATCTCTTAAAGGTACAATTGAATGCCGAAAATCTGCTCCTCTTTCTTCCTTGAAAGCATTAAACTTGGTTTTTGAATAAGCATTTGAAGCATAGTAAGAACCCTGTTTTTGTTGACCTTGGCCACTGATATAAGGCAAATTATCAGATAGAGCTATCAACTGGGTAATATTGTTAAAACGACGGAACTTACGATTTTCAAAACGGTATCTGGTTCTGTCCTGTTCTGACTGAATCCCTGTCTTTCCATCACGGATAGCATTGGGTTGTTTAACTTCGATATAAGAAAGGGGAAGTCCATTGATAAACACAACTATATCTGGACGAAATTCATCTTGCCCATTTTGACAAGTGACCTCAAGCGCCAGATGGAAGGTATTGGCTTCAGGATTTTCCCAATCTATATAAACAGCACCTTCTTGTCCCTGTATCCTTTTAAAGAAAGATCGTCCTAAATCATTTTGATCCAGTTCCAGCTTGATATTGGCCAATTCTCTCTCAAAATCTTCATCTGTTAAATAGTTATTAAATGTTAAAAATTGCTCCTTAAAAACAGATACAAGAATATTGGTATCTGGGTCTCTTTCTTCAATTTCTTTACTATTACGAGAAAGATAGGTATAACCCATTCGCATCAAATGCAGAGCTGCTGGGATTTGTACTCTTGTTAATTCAGAAAAATCTTTTCGTCTTGCCATCGCAAACCTTCCTTACGCTTCATTTGAACTATTCATATCCTGAAATTTCCAAATTTTATACTAGGTCTATTATAGCATGTTTAGACTCAAATTCCATCACTCTCCCATCGCAAAAAATACTCATTCCCCCTTTCTCCTCCAAAATATGGTATAGTAGAATTATACTATCTACGAGGAGTTTACATGTCACAGGATAAACAAATGAAAGCTGTTTCTCCCCTTCTACAGCAAATTATCAATATCTCATCGATTGTCGGTGGAGTTGGGAGTTTGATTTTCTGTATTTGGGCTTATCAGGCTGGGGTTTTACAGTCTAAGGAAACCCTCTCTGCCTTTATCCAGCAGGCAGGTATCTGGGGGCCACCTCTCTTTATCTTTTTACAGATTCTACAGACGGTCGTCCCCATCATTCCTGGGGCCTTGACCTCGGTGGCTGGGGTCTTTATCTACGGGCACATCATCGGGACAATCTACAACTATATCGGCATCGTGATTGGCTGTGCCATTATCTTTTATCTGGTGCGCCTCTACGGAGCTGCCTTTGTCCAGTCTGTCGTCAGTAAGCGCACCTACGACAAGTACATCGGCTGGTTGGATAAGGGCAATCGTTTTGACCGTTTCTTTATTTTTATGATGATTTGGCCCATTAGTCCAGCTGACTTTCTCTGTATGCTGGCTGCCCTGACCAAGATGAGTTTCAAGCGCTATATGACTATCATCATTCTGACCAAACCCTTTACCCTCGTGGTTTATACCTACGGTCTAACCTATATTATTGACTTTTTCTGGCAAATGCTTTGAGAATAGAAAAATCCGTTTGGTTTCCCAAGCGGATTTTTAAAGCGTAGATTGACTATGGCTTGATGCTAAATATACTTTAGTATGGAAATCATGCCTATTTTTCTATAGTGAGGCGAGGACTTACCTAGCCTTTCCGCCGTGATGGAAACACCTGAAATCTAATGTTTCAGGTGTTCGGAAACTTTGAGACATTAGGCTCAAAGTTTAGGTATGGAATTTCGAAGAAAGTCGCTACCGTCCGTAATCACTTAAGGAAAGGCTCAAAAAACATTGTCTTCAACAAAATCCGTTTGGTTTCCCAAGCGGATTTTGTGCTTTATTTTGAAACTTCTTTTGCAAGGACAAAGTTCCCAAGTGTGGCAGAACCATTTCCTGCGACTGCTGGCGTCACGATGTAATCACGCACATCTGGTACTGGTAGGTAGCCATTGAGAAGAGCTGTAAATTTCTCACGGACACGGTCCAACATGTGTTGTTGAGCCATGACTCCACCACCAAAGACGATTACGTCTGGGCGGAAAGTCACTGTAGCATTAACCGCAGCTTGAGCGATGTAGTAGGCTTGAACATCCCAGACAGAGCTGTTGAGTTCAATATTTTCACCACGAATACCTGTACGAGCTTCTAGACTTGGACCAGCCGCAAAGCCTTCCAAACATCCTTTGTGGAATGGACAAACACCGTTAAATTCTTTTTCAATATCCATTGGGTGTTTAGCCACATAATAGTGACCCATTTCAGGGTGACCCACACCACCGATAAACTCACCACGTTGGATAACACCAGCACCGATACCTGTACCGATTGTGTAGTAAACCAAGTTTTCGATACGGCCACCAGCATTGTTACGGGCAACTACTTCACCATAGGCAGAGCTGTTTACGTCTGTTGTGAAGTACATTGGCACGTTGAGGGCGCGACGAAGGGCACCAAGCAAGTCTACATTTGCCCAGTGAGGTTTTGGAGTTGTTGTGATAAAGCCATAAGTTTTTGAGTTTTTGTCAATATCAATGGGACCAAATGAACCAACTGCAAGACCAGCAAGGTTATCGAATTTTGAGAAGAACTCAATGGTTTTATCGATTGTTTCGATTGGAGTTGTTGTTGGAAATTGTGTTTTTTCTACAACGTTAAATTTTTCATCACCGACAGCACAGACAAACTTTGTACCGCCCGCTTCCAAGCTTCCATATAATTTTGTCATGATAAACCTCTTGTTTTTATTTTCTTTATTATAGCATATTTCGAAAGTCTAAATTTCTCTATTTTTTAGATTTTCCTCTGTAAATCTTACCATTCAAGCAAAAACGAACAAACATGTCATTTGTTCGTTTTCACATTAGAGAGGATTGATTAGATTTTCACTTCGATAAGAGCATCCCCCTTCGCAACTGAACCTGTTGCGACTGAAGCTACTGAAGAGAAGTCGGCTGTGTTTGTAACGATAACCATTGTTGTATCATCAAGACCAGCTGCAGCGATTTTGTTTGAGTCAAATGTTCCAAGAACATCGCCAGCTTTAACCTTGTCACCTTGGGCAACTTTTTGTTCGAAACCTTCACCGTTCATTGTTACAGTGTCGATACCAACGTGGATCAAGACTTCAGCACCATTAGTTGTTTTCAAACCAAAGGCGTGACCTGTTGCAAAGGCGATTGAAACTTCAGCATCAGCTGGTGCATAAACCACACCTTGGCTAGGTTTCACAGCAATACCTTGTCCCATAGCTCCACTTGAGAAGACTGGGTCATTGACATCAGCAAGAGCAACGACGTCACCAACGATAGGAGTTACAAGTGTTTCATTTTGAAGAGCTGCTGGAATGTTACCAGTTGTTTCTTCTTGGACCAAACGTTCTGTCTCTACTTCAGTAGCAACTTCTTTTTCATCCTCATAACCAAACATGTAAGTAAGGGCAAAACCAAGTGCAAATGATACAGCTACCATAAGAAGGTATTGGGCAAGTTGTCCGTTACCAACATAAAGCATTGTACCTGGGATGATGGTGATACCATTACCAGTACCAGCAAGTCCAAGGATTGAAGCCAATCCACCACCGATCGCACCAGCAATCAATGAAAGGAAGAATGGTTTACGGAAGCGCAAGTTAACCCCGAAGATAGCAGGCTCTGTAATACCGAGGAAGGCAGAAAGAGCAGCTGGGAAAGCAAGTGTTTTTAGTTTTGGATTTTTAGTTTTAACACCAACCGCAACAGTCGCAGCACCTTGAGCTGTCATAGCAGCTGTGATGATAGCGTTGAATGGGTTAGCATGGTCAGCAGCAAGTAATTGAACTTCAAGCAAGTTGAAGATGTGGTGCACACCTGATACGACGATCAATTGGTGAACCCCACCAATCAAGAAACCACCAAGACCAAATGGCATGTTAAGAATCGCTTTTGTAGCGATAAGGATGTAGTTTTCAACAACGTGGAAGACTGGTCCGATGACAAAGAGTCCAAGGATAGACATAACCAAAAGTGTCACGAATGGTGTTACCAAGAGGTCAATCACATCTGGAACAACCTTGCGGACAGCTTTTTCAAATTTAGCTCCGACAACCCCGATGATGAAGGCTGGAAGAACGGAACCTTGCAAACCAACAACAGGGATGAATCCAAAGAAGTTCATAGCTGTTACTTCACCACCTGAAGCGACCGCCCAAGCGTTTGGAAGTGAGCCAGAAACAAGCATCATACCTAGAACGATACCAACGGCAGGGTTACCACCGAATACACGGAAGGTTGACCACACAACCAAACCTGGCAAGATGATGAAGGCTGTATCTGTCAAGATTTGTGTGTAAGTTGCAAAGTCTCCTGGAAGTGGCATTTCAAGAGCGTTGAAAAGACCACGCACACCCATGAAGAGACCTGTCGCTACGATAACTGGGATGATTGGAACGAAAACGTCACCGAAAGTACGGATAGCACGTTGGAACCAGTTTCCTTGTTTGGCAGCTTCTGCTTTCATGTCAGCTTTAGATGATGTTGGCAAACCAAGTGCAACAACTTCATCATACATTTTGTTAACTGTACCTGTACCAAAGATGATTTGGTATTGACCTGAGTTAAAGAAAGCACCTTGAACTTTTTCCAAGTTCTCAATCACTTCTTTATTGATTTTTCCTTCATCTTTGACCATGACACGAAGACGAGTCGCACAGTGGGCAACACTGTTGACATTTTCACGTCCGCCCAAGGCATCGATGACTTTTTTTGCAATTTCCTGATTGTTCATTTGCAAAAATCTCCTTATATAAAATTTTGTTCTTGTTTGAAAGCGATTTTATCCGCCCTACGACTATTATTTTATCATGTTTTAGAAATATGTCAAGCGTTTTGCAGAAAAATATTCTATCCACTTAGTAAGCATGTTTTAGATTGATTGATTTTGACTGTTTTATCAGGCATTCCTTAAAAAAACAAGTCTAAAATCTTAGTTAAAAGGGTTTTGTTTCATTATCTTTCATATTTTCCTGAAAATGTGATTGATTTCCTGCATTTATTTTGTGACAAACGTTTGACAGTTTTTTCTCTTTTTTAACATAAAAGGCTTGCTTTTTTTTCCGAAAACGGTTACTATTAAAAGTGATAAGATTTTTGGAGGAATGAAAGAATGGAATGGACTACTGAGCGTCGTTACAGACTTTATCAAGATTGGACGCAAGAAGAAATTAAGAATATTAAAGAAAATATGGCACAATCTCCATGGCATACTCATTATCATGTTGAGCCAAAAACAGGACTTCTCAACGACCCAAATGGCTTTTCTTACTTTGATGGGAAGTGGATTGTTTTTTATCAGAACTTTCCTTTTGGTGCAGCCCACGGTTTAAAATCTTGGGTGCAATTGGAAAGCGATGATTTGGTTCACTTCACAGAAACCGGAGCCAAAGTTTTGCCTGATACTCCATTAGATAGCCACGGTGCTTACTCTGGTTCTGCCATGCAGTTTGGCGATAACTTATTCCTATTCTATACAGGAAATGTCCGTGATGAAAACTGGATCCGTCACCCTTACCAGATCGGTGCTTTGATGGATAAGGATGGCAAGATTACGAAGATTGACAAGATCTTGATTGACCAGCCAGCAGACTCTACTGACCACTTCCGCGATCCGCAAATTTTTAACTTTAAAGGTCAATATTATGCTATCGTCGGTGGACAGGACTTGGAGAAAAAAGGCTTCGTCCGTCTCTACAAGGCTGTGGACAACGACTACACAAACTGGCAAGCTGTTGGCGACCTTGACTTTGCTAACGACCGCACTGCCTACATGATGGAATGCCCAAATCTAGTCTTTGTAGGCGAGCAACCTGTCCTTCTCTACTGCCCACAAGGATTGGATAAAGATGTTCTAGACTACGATAATATCTATCCAAATATGTATAAAATCGGGGCTTCCTTTGACCCTGAAAATGCAAAAATGGTAGATGTGTCTCAACTTCAAAACATGGATTATGGTTTCGAAGCCTATGCTACCCAAGCCTTCAACGCTCCTGACGGACGTGCTCTAGCAGTTAGCTGGCTTGGTTTGCCAGATGTTTCTTACCCATCTGACCGTTTTGACCACCAAGGAACCTTCTCTTTGGTCAAAGAACTCACTATCAAAGACGGCAAACTCTACCAATACCCAGTCCCAGCTATCAAGGACTTACGTGCATCTGAAGAATCCTTCTCAAACCGTGCCCAAACCAATAACACCTACGAACTTGAACTCAAATTGGAAGCTAATAGCCAGAGCGAGATTGTCTTACTTGCTGATAAAGAAGGCAAGGGACTTGCAATCAACCTTGACCTTGTAAACGGTCAAGTAACAGTGGATCGTAGCCAGACTGGTGAACAGTATGCTCAAGAATTTGGGACAACTCGTTCTTGCCCAATCGATAACCAGGCTACTACTGCTACAATCTTCATCGATAACTCTGTCTTTGAAATTTTCATCAATAAAGGAGAAAAAGTATTTTCTGGTCGTGTCTTCCCACATGCGGAACAAAATGGTATCCTCATCAAATCTGGAAACCCAACTGGAACTTACTATGAATTAGATTATGGTCGCAAAACTAACTGATGTCGCCAAACTTGCAGGTGTCAGTCCTACTACCGTTTCTCGGGTTATCAATAAAAAAGGCTATTTATCAGAAAAAACCATTCAAAAGGTCAATGAAGCCATGCGAGAATTGGGCTACAAACCCAACAACCTGGCTCGTAGTCTACAAGGAAAGTCCGCTAAGTTAATCGGCTTGATTTTCCCAAATATTTCCAATGTTTTCTACGCAGAATTGATTGATAAATTAGAACACCAACTCTTCAAAAATGGTTACAAGACCATCATCTGCAACAGTGAGCACGATTCTGAAAAGGAACGCGAGTACATCGAAATGTTGGAAGCCAATCAGGTGGACGGTATCATTTCTGGTAGTCACAACCTAGGAATTGAAGACTACAATCGTGTGACAGCGCCGATTATTTCCTTTGACCGAAACCTATCACCTGACATTCCAGTCGTCTCCTCTGACAACTATGCTGGTGGGGTTCTTGCTGCCCAGACCTTGGTCAAGACAGGCGCCCAGTCTATCATCATGATTACAGGGAATGATAATTCTAACTCGCCAACCGGACTACGCCACGCTGGTTTTGCATCCGTACTCCCCAAAGCTCCTATTATCAATGTTTCCAGTGACTTTTCTCCTGTCAGAAAAGAAATGGAAATCAAGAATATCTTGACCCGACAAAAACCAGATGCGATTTTTGCTTCGGATGATTTGACTGCTATTCTAGTCATTAAAATTGCTCAGGAACTTGGCATTTCTGTTCCTGAAGAGCTCAAAGTCATCGGCTACGATGGGACCTATTTTATCGAGAACTACTACCCTCATTTGACAACGATTAAGCAACCTATGCAAGAGATTGCCCAACTCACTGTTGATCTCCTCTTGCAGAAGATCGAAGGTAAGGAAGTTGCGACAACTGGTTATTTCTTACCAGTCACCCTATTAACAGGAAAAAGTATTTAATACTCTTCGAAAATCTCTTCAAACCACGTCAGCGTCGCCTTACCGTAGATATATGTAACTGACTTCGTCAGTCTTATCTACAACCTCAAAGCAGTGCTTTGAGCAACCTGCGGCTAGTTTCCTAGTTTGCTCTTTGATTTTCATTGAGTATAAGCACAAGAAAACTCAGACCAATTCGTCTGAGTTTTTTATAATCTTAAATTTTCGAGATAGCGCTGGGCTGTCTCTAGGTTAAAGGTTTTATCTGCGATAAGGCGCTCAACCAGAGGAGCTACCTCGGACTCACTGGCACCTGCTAGGAGTGCCAAAGATTTGGCCTGCAATTTCATGTGGCCTTGCTGGATGCCTGTACTCACCAAGGCTTTCAGGGCCGCAAAGTTTTGGGCGAGACCGATAGACACGATAATCTGAGCTAATTCTTTGGCAGAAGGATTTCCCAGTAATTCATGACTGAGGGCTACACGAGGATTGAGGCCGATAGAGCCACCCTTGGTCGCTACAGGCATAGGTAGGGTAATCTCACCGACCAATTCTTCTGTTTCCAGGTCCAGCGTCCATTGACTAAGACCTTGGTAGCGCCCGTCTCGACTGGCAAAGGCATGGGCCCCCGCCTCAATGGCACGCCAGTCATTACCAGTTGCAATTAAAATGGCATCAATACCGTTAAATATCCCTTTATTGTGGGTAGCTGCTCGATAAGGATCAGCTTGCGCAAATTGGCTCGCCAAAGCAATTTTCTCTGCAATTTCTCGTCCTTGATCCTTTTGGCGGCTCAAGTAACGAAAGGCGATGCGGCAACTTGCAGTCACCAGAGAATCGGTCGCGTAGTTTGATAGAATCCCCATGAGGCTCTGTCCCTGACTGAGTTCTTCTAAGACTGGTTTCAAGGTTTCCAGCATGGTGTTGAGCATATTGGCTCCCATGGCTTCCTGGGTATCGACATGGAGATAAACAACGAGAAAGTCTGTTTCACCTTTGATCTGCTCTACATGCAAATCACGCGCCCCGCCCCCGCGTTTAACGATGGAAGGATAGGCTTGATTGGCAAGTTCCAAGAGCTCCGCTTTCTTGCTGGCAATCTTATCTTGCGCTTGTTCAGGTTCAGCAACTTGATAAAGGGCTACCTGACCGATCATCTGGCGCTTATGGACTTGAGCAGTAAAACCTCCTGCACGCTTGATGATTTTACTTGCATAGCTGGCCGCAGCAACCACAGATGGTTCTTCTGTCACATAGGGAACAGTGTATTCCTGACCGTTGACAAGAACCTCTGGAACCAGCGAATAAGGTAGAGAAAAAGTCCCCACCACATTCTCACTCAGCTGGTCTGCGACAGTCACGCTAATCTGTTCATCCTGCTCCAGACTGGTTTGTTTTTCAGGACTAAGGAGCGCCTGAGCTTTTAACAGCTCAAGGCGCTCATGGTATGATTTTTTAGAAAATCCATTCCAACTTATCTTCATTATTTTTCAACCTTGCTATAACGGCGTTGGTGGTCCACAATTTCAACCAAGGCAAAATCTTGATTTTCATAGCCAGCAAACTGGGCAGAGTTTGTTTCATCCAAGCCCACTTCCTCAAAGAAGACTTTTTCATAGTCTGCAACAGACAGGGCAGTTCGTTGGTTGAGCTTGTTCAAGCGGTCTTTATCCAGATAAGCTTCATATCCTTCAACCAATTGACCACTGAAGAACTCAGCCACAGCGCCACTCCCGTAACTATAAAGGGCAATTTTATCCCCAGCCTTCAAGCTATCTGTATTTTCCAAGAGAGACAAGAGTCCAAGGAAGAGGGAACCTGTATAGATATTCCCCACCTTTTGACTGTAGAGAATAGACTGCTCAAAGTGCTTTTGCAAGAGGTCCTTTTTCTCTTGAGGTAGACTCTTATCCATGATTTTTTTCAAGCCTTTTAGTGCTAATTTAGGATAAGGCAAGTGGAAGCAAACAGCCGCAAAATCATCCAAAGTAAGCTGGTAGCGTTTTTGGTATTCAAGCCAAGTCGTTTTCAAACTATCCAAATATTGTTGGGTAGAATAGACACCATTTACATAAGGGGTTGTTGAGTAATTTGGACGCCAGAAATCCATGATGTCACGGGTTTGAGCTACATTGTCATTATTAAAAGCCATAATGCGTGGATTTTGTGTAATCAACATGGCCACACTGCCAGCGCCCTGAGTTGGTTCTCCTGGAGTTTCAATACCGTATTTGGCAATATCACTGGCAATTACCAAGACCTTGGACTCTGGAGAATTTTCCACATGTAATTTAGCATAATGAAGGGCAGCTGTCGCTCCATAGCAGGCTTCTTTAATCTCGAAACTACGAGCAAAGGGCTGGATGCCAAGCAAGCCATGCACAAAAACGGCCGCAGCCTTACTCTGGTCAATTCCTGACTCGGTAGCCACAATGACCATGTCAATTTCTTGTCTCTCTTGCTCAGTTAAAATAGAGTCACTAGCACTGGCCGCCAAGGTCACGATATCCTCCGTTAGGGGCGCAATACTCAATTCCTTGAGCAAGAGTCCTCTGCTTAATTTTTCAGGGTCAATTCCCCTCGCTTCTGCTAAGTCTTGTAATTTCAAGACATATTGACTGGTCGCAAAACCAATCTTATCAATACCGATTGTCATATTTACCTCTGTTTTATCATTCATTGTAAAAAATCGTTCTATACTATTTTATCACAAATGGCAGTAAAAGAGAGAAAAAAGACTTGATTCACCAAATCAAGTCTCTTGTTAGTCTAACGATTTTGCTGTTTTCGTAAGTAGGAATACAGTCTGAGAATCACTGTTCCGCTAGCCATGCCAATAGAGATTACCAGAGCCAACATGACAACTAAAGTTGCACTAGCAATCGCGTGACTATAGTCTCCTGTCACAAAAAAGGCCGTTGTCCGATAAGACAGATATCCCGGAACCAGAGGGGCCAAGATGGCCAAGATAAAAACCACAGCAGGTGTCTTATAAAGAATACTTAAAATCTGGCTGACACAAGAACCGATAATGGCCGCAATAAAGGTAGCCACAATAACATTGGTCGGTTCCTTGAGCAAAAGATAGATTAGCCAGACAGCCATGCCCAAAATCCCTCCTGGTAAGAGCATAGACCGCTGAACATTGAGTACGATTAAAAAAGTGATGATAGCAAGAAGACTTGCCACTGCTTGTAATAAAAAGGTAGTTAGTGTCATATTAGTTCATCAATACCAAGGCGACAGAAGTTCCTGCCCCTAAAGCAAGGGTAATGAGTAGGGATTCAAACATCTTACTCATACCAGAGTTTATGTGGTTAGTCATAATATCCCGAACTGCATTGGTCAAGGCAATTCCTGGTACAAACGGCATGACCGCACCAGCTATAATCAAATCTGCCGTTGAGGGAAAGCCTGTGTAGCGAGCCCAAAACTGAGCTATCATCCCAAAGACAAAGGCTCCAGCAAAGGCTGTCACAAAAGGAATTCGGATAAACTTCTCCACATAAAGGGAAAAGGCAAAACCAAATAAGGTGGCCACTCCTGCCCCAAGTGCGTCGTAGATATTTCCACTAAACATAATTGAGAAGAATGGGGCACTAAAGGTTGCAGCCATAGTCACCTGCAACTTGGTATAAGGAAGAGGTTGAGCTTGTAAGACCGTCAATTGCTTGTAGGCTGTTTCTAAATCAAGCTTTCCACCTACCAGCTGACGAGAAATCTGGTTCACATCGCAGACTTTTTCAATATTATAAGAAGAGGAGGTCACACGCTTCATACGTGAAATATTGGTATTTTCAATAGAGAAAAAGATGGCAGCAGGCATGGCAAGGACATTGCAATCCACAATCCCCTGCGAATGCGCGATCCGAATCATGGTATCTTCTACACGATGGATTTCTGAGCCACTTTTAAGAAGAATAGTCCCCGCTAGCATAATCACATCAATGACGGCATTTAATTCTTTTGATTCTTCCATGCTTGCCTCCTTTTATCAACTCCCTCTATTCTATCACAAATCAGGACTCAAAAAAAATCTTTGCCATGAAATCATGACAAAGATTCTAGTATCACTATGGATTATCTGGGGAAGTATCTCCTCGTTGTGAATTACCTTGCGAGTTGCCTTGTGTTGGAGTAGTTTCCGCATTCCCCGGCTCGTTAGGTTTCCGAGAAGAACTAGACGACGAAGAAGTTGAGGATGAAGACGTTGAAGAAGAACGAGTCTGCTTCGCTTTATAAATAGAGATTTTAACACGAGTGGTACTCAAATCTACCTTTTCACCCGGTTTTGGACTTTGATCCACTACTGTTCCTTCTTCATGCCCTGCTGGGCTAGAAACTTCTACAATTTCTATATTAGCCTCTTTAACACCAACAATCTGTATCAGATTATTCTTTGTAAATTCTCGACTAGAACCAATATAGCTTGGCATTGAAACAGAATTTACCTTCTTAGCAACTGTTAGAACTATTTGAGTTGCCTTGCTAAGATCGTAGGTTGTTCCTTCCGGTAAACTTTGTTTTATGATTGTTCCAGCTTCGATTTCGTTAGATTCTTCTTCCTCAATCTTAATCAGATTTTCTGGAACCTTCTTGCCTTTCAATTCTGCTACTACATCACTAGATTTTCTACCGAGGTAATTTCCAAGTTGGAAGGATTGCTGACCAGAAGACACAATCAAATTAATTTTTGTACCTTCTTTTCGTGTCGTACCAGCGTCAGGATCGGTGCGAATAACCCGACCTTCTTCAACCTTATCACTAGCTTCTGTCTTTTCTTCTCCAACCTCAAAATTGGCTTTCTTAAGCGCTTCTTTAGCCTCGGCAACCGTCTGACCTGCTACTTTTGGAACAGCAATGGTAGCGGGCGTTCTATATAAAATCCATACTAAGGATGCCACAACCAACAAGAAAGTCGCAAATAAAATTGGATAACGTGCTTTCATGCGACGGCGTTTGGCTGGCTTGGGAGTAGAGGCTGGTTTTTCTGTCTGATGAGGTTGGGGCTTAGGTTGAGGGCGCCCCTCTTGTACCGGAGCTTTAGGGATAGAGGTCAGCGTACTTTGTGGCACTTTAGGAAGGGTCTTAGTGTCCGCCTTAGTCGCATCGTCAAAGACTAACTTTGGTTCATTACGACGATTGTAAGACAAACTGCTAGACAAATCCACATACATCTCAGCAACTGATTTGTAACGGTCTGTCAATTTCTTGGCAGTTGCCTTGATAACAACATTCTCTAAAGCCTGAGGCACAGATGGATTTTCAGCTATAACCGATGGCAGTGGTTTCTGGAAATGCTGGAGGGCGATGGTCACCGCACTATCCCCATCGTAAGGAATATGACCTGTCAGCATCTCATAGAAGATAATCCCCATAGCATAGATATCACTCTGCACAGTTGCTTTAGAACCACGCGCCTGCTCTGGTGATAAATAATGCACAGAACCTAGCATTGAGTTAGTCTGGGTCAGACTTGTCTCAGCAAAGGCTACCGCAATCCCAAAGTCTGTGACTTTGGCAGTCCCATCTGGTGTCAAAAGGATATTTTGAGGTTTCAAGTCTCGGTGAACAATCCCTCGAGTATGGGCCAAGCGCATAGCCAAGAGAATTTGTCCCATGATTCGGACTGCTTCTTCATTTGAAAGAGGATGATGTTCCTTGATATAGCGTTTGAGGTCTAATCCAGCAACGTACTCCATTGCGAGATACTGCTGTCCCTCTTCTTCACCGATATCTGTAATCCGAACGATATGAGGATGGTCCAGATCCGCCATAGCTCTCGCTTCCCGCTGGAAACGCGCCACAGCAATCGGATCTGTTTGGTAGTTGGTCCTCAGGACCTTTACTGCCACTTCTTCACCGTCCAAAATCAAATCCTTGGCCAAATAGACATCTGCCATGCCTCCTCGACCAATTTGTTTGATAATTCGATACCGCCCGGCAAAAATTTTGCCGATTTGGATCATTCTGTTGCCTCCTCATTAACAGCAATAAGGGCAACTGTGATATTGTCCAAACCACCCGCATTGTTGGCAAAACGAATTAAGGTTGCTGCCTTATCTGCCAAAGCAATATCGCTGGTTACAATATCAGAAATCTCACTGCCTGAAATCATATTTGTCAAGCCGTCACTATTGAGCAAGAGATAGTCCCCAGGCTCAAGGGTGATCATTCCAAAATCAGGTTGAACTTCATCTTTTTGACCAATTGACTGAGTAATAATATTTTTCTGTGGATGGCTAGCAGCTTCTTCTGGTGTCAATTGGCCAGCCTTGAGCAATTCATTGACCAAAGAATGGTCGCTCGTTAACTGGTGGTATTCTTCTCCACGAATCAAACCGATACGAGAATCCCCAATGTGGGCATAAATAGCCTGATTGTCAATAATAGCAACAGCCTCAAGGGTTGTTCCCATTCCTTTATAGGCTTCATTTTGTCCAAGTTGGTTAATCTTTTGATTTTCAATCTCAAGGTTGTTAGCAAACCATTCGCGTACTTCATTAACTGTATCGATTTGAGTATCGACCCAAGCCACACCCAGGTCTGTTACCGCCATTTCACTAGCGATATTCCCCGCGCGATGACCTCCCATACCATCAGCTAGGATAATCATGGTACGCCCAGCTCTATTGACATAGTGGTTGACATAGTCTTGGTTATTTGTTCGTTTCTGACCAACATCTGTTAATAATGAAATTTCCATGTGTTAGTTCCTTCCTAATCTGATATCTTACGAAATTGGCTGATGAAGAATCCATCACTTCCATACAATTCAGGGGTGATAAGGATACAGCCATCTTTCATGATATCTTTACATTCATGTTCTAGTTTCACCTGCTCAAATTCGGGATGACTTTCTAAAAATGCCTGCACGACTTGAAAGTTCTCTTCTGAGACAATAGTACAGGTACTATAAGTTATTATACCACCTTTGCGTAGTGTTTGACAAACACTACCTAATATTTCTAGCTGAATTTCCTGTAAGGACGCGAAATCTGCTGTTTCTTTGTTGTATTTGATATCTGGTTTGCGACGCAGAAGACCGATTCCTGAACAAGGAGCATCCACTAAAATCTTATCAAAAGAATCCTGACCAAAAAACTCATGCACCTTTCTGGCATCCAATTTTTGCGTTTGAACCTGCTCTGCAACCCCTAGACGTTGGGCATTTTCTTGGATTAAGTCCAACTTGTGGTCATACAAATCCAGAGCAGTAACCTGACCTGTCGTGAGATAAGAGGCTATATGAGCTGTTTTCCCACCTGGAGCTGCACAAGCATCTAGAACCTGCTCATTTCCTTGTAGATCAAGCGTCGGCGCAACCAATTGACTGGACTCATCTTGGATAGTAATGGCTCCCTTCGCAAACAAGTCATGACCTGCAAAATGCCCTTGTTCCTTGACCAGACCAGAAGGAGACAAAGGTGAATCACTAGCTTCCAACAAGGCTTGGATTTCCTCTTTTCGGCTTAAATCAGTCACACGAATACTGGCCTTGTTTCGCACTAAAAGACTTTCAAAGATGGCTTGTGCTCGCTCTTCTCCGTATTCTTCCTTAAGTTTAGACACGAGCCAAACAGGTAGAGAATAGGCAATGGAATCACGTTTGTTTTTTCGTTTGATGCTGGCAATATCTGTCCAGCCTTCACGCAGGATACGGCGAAGGACAGCATTGACCAATTTTTCGCTACCTTTTTTACGGACTTTGGCCAATTCCACTGCTTCATTAACCACAGCATGGTCTGGAATCTTGTCCAAATAGCGAAGTTGGTAGGCACTCATGAGAAGCAGGACATAGAGCCAACTGTCTAACTGGTCTCTATCTTCGATAAAGTGGGACAGGTACCATTCCAGAGTCAATTTACGGGCTACTGTTCCATAGACAATCTCAGTTACCAAGCCCTTGTCCGCCGGCGAAAGTTGACTTCCCTTGAGATGCTTATTTAAGGCGATATTCGAGTATGCTTGATTGATAAAGACATCCTCTAATACTGCTAGAGCTAGACTTCTAGCCGTTTCTACTTTAGTCACCAAATCGTTCTCCTACTGTCAATGTCCGTCCAACACCGTTGAGGAAGGAAGCAATGTCCATCTTAGGTTTGCCTGCTGGCTGCACTTGTTTGAGAGACAGAGCTCCTGCTGCTGTTGCGACAATCAATTCTTTCTTGCCAATAGACAGAATCTCTCCTGGATTTCCCTGACCTTCTACTAGTAGAGCTTCATAAATCTTAAAGCGGTCGCCCTTGAGAAAAGTATGGGCCACAGGCCATGGGTTCATGCCACGGATTTGGTTAAAGAGTTGACGATTGCTTTTATTCCAGTCCAGTTTTTCTTCCTCTGGCTTGATATTTGGAGAGAAAGTGACCCGACTTGGATCCTGCGGTTCTGGTTTGATTTCCCCAGCTATATAGGCAGGCAAAGTGTCCAAAAGCAAGTCACGACCAACGACAGCTAATTTCTCAAACAAGGTTCCAACATTATCTTCATCTGTGATAGGAATGCTGCGACGGGAAATCATATCTCCTGCATCCATTTCCTTAACCATTTCCATAATGGTCACACCAGCTTCCTCATCCCCTTGAATCAAGGCATAATGGATAGGCGCACCACCACGGTGTTTTGGAAGAAGGGAAGCGTGAACGTTGACCGCAAAGTCCATGCTATCAAGGAGTTTACTTGGAAGAAACTGACCAAAAGCAGCAGTCACAATCCCATCTGCTCCTAGCTTCATAATCGCTTCCATCTCTGGACTTCCAGATAATTTTTCAGGTTGGTAGATAGGGAGTCCCGCTTCCTTAGCAGCCTGCTTGACTGGTGTCTCTTGGATCACTTTTTTACGGCCAACAGCACGGTCTGGCTGGGTTACAACTGCTAGAATTTCGTAACGTTCATCTGTCAAAAGTCCTTTTAAGACTGTTGCTGAAAAGTCGGGTGTCCCCATAAAGATTAATTTTGTCATATCTTCTCCTTCTTATAAAAATTGCTGTGGCTCATGGTCAATGCTGAGACGGAGCTCACTATTTTCCCGTTCTTGAGTCAAGGCCAAGACCTGGTTAAGGGTCGGAGCTAGCTCATCTTCTAAACGGTATTTAATCAAAATCTGGTAATGATAGAGGTTGTGGGTACGGGCGATAGGTTTGGGTGTCGGGCCAAGGATGTTACTGATTTCAGACAAACCTGACCGCAAAATATTCATGACTTCATAAGCACGTTTGACAACCTCTTCTTCTTTCTTGTGAGAAAGGGTAATGCCAATCGTAAAATAGTAAGGTGGATAACCAAGTTGTCGTCTGATTCCCATTTCATAGGCATAAAATCCTTCGTAGTCCTGATCCTTGGCAAATCGAATAGCATAATGTTGCGGATTGTAGGACTGAATCAAGACCTGACCAGCTTTTTCAGCCCGACCTGCTCGCCCTGCCACCTGAGTCAAAAGCTGGAAGGTTCTCTCAGAAGAACGGAAATCAGGCAGATTCAAAGCTGTATCCGCATTAAGAACTCCTACTAGGGTCACATTGGGGAAATCCAATCCCTTGGCAATCATTTGAGTTCCAAGCAAGATATCCGCTTCCCCTCGTCCAAACTGGTCAAGAAGAGCTTGGTGACTGCCTTTCTTGCGGGTCGTATCCACATCCATGCGCAGAATGCGAGCCTGAGGAAAAATCTCTGCCAGCTCGTCATAAGCCTTCTGAGTCCCCGTCCCATAGTAGCGAATACTTCGGCTCTTACAGTTAGGACAGGCTTGAGGAATGTCTTTCGAGAAACCACAATAATGGCAGTTCATAGTCTTGGTATCCATATGCAAGGTCAAGGAAATATCACAGTTGGGACAAGTATCCACCGTCCCACACTCCCGACACATAACAAAGCTAGAATAACCACGGCGATTGAGCATGAGAACCACCTGCTCCTTTTTAGCCAGACGGTCTTGAATGGCTTCTAGCAAAGGGGGCGTAAAGTTTGACGTCTCATTCTGCCCGATATAGTCACGAAAGTCAATCACTTGAACCTTGGGAATGGTAGCCAAAGGATTAGCTCGTTGGGTCAGACGTAAGTGTTGATAGACGCCTTTTCCAGCCCGCGCACGGCTTTCTAAGCTCGGTGTCGCTGAACCTAGGACTAGAGCTGCTTGATTGTACTGGGCCCGTAAAATAGCCACCTCTCTGGCATGGTAACGGGGGTTACTGTCCTGCTTATAAGTCGCTTCATGCTCCTCATCGATTATCATGACACCTAGATTTTTCAGCGGAGCAAAGATGGCTGATCTGGCACCAACAACAACTTGAGAATCGCCTCGTTCCACCTTGCGCCATTCATCATACTTTTCACCATTGGACAGACCTGAATGAAGAATGGCCACTTTCTCTCCGAAACGAGCAATAAAACGCTCCGTCATCTGTGGAGTCAAGGAAATCTCAGGCACCAGCAAAATAGCTGTCTTGCCCTTGTCCAAGGCTCCTTGGATAATCTGCAAGTAAACCTCCGTCTTCCCACTTCCTGTAATCCCTTGAAGGAGGAAGGGAGGCTGGTGACTGCCAATCGCACTGACAACCGCATCACGCGCCTGTCTTTGTTCTGGATTCAACTCCAAAGGCTGACTTGCCTCAATGCCTTCAAAATAAGCAGCCGAGCGTTGAACTTCCTTTTGGACTATGGTCACAGCACCTTGTTCTACAAAGAAGTTGACTTGCTCCCGCGAGTAGGATTCTAACAAACTAGCCAAGGAAGAACTCTCAGGATGAGACAGCAAATAGTCTCTTAGTTCTAACTTTTTCTTAGCACGTGCAGAAATCTCTACCCCCTCTAATCGAGCAAGATTCACCTCATACCAAGACTGGGTCTTGACCTTCTTTTGATCGACTGCCTGGTATTCTAAACGAAGCAAACCTTTCCTGGTCAAACGCATCATTTCGGCTTGCTTACCTAAATCCAGAGAAGAAAAGGCAAGCGAATCTTCTGAACCAAACAGACGCACTCGGTCTTCCTGACTCAAACCTTCCAGAGGATAGAGAATCTTGTCATAGCTGGAGTTCAGAAATCCCGGCAACATGGCTTTTAAGATGGAGATTTTATAAGAAAAAACAGACTTACGTAACTCCTCAGCCAGCCAGAGTTGTTCTTGCGTGAGTACAGGAGAAAAATCCAGTACCTCGACAATATCTTTTAAATCTTGCTCAATCTCTCCTTCGTCTGATTGAGACTCCAAACCAAGAACAATCCCTTGAATCAGGCGATTGCCCTTACCAAAAGGTACATGAACCCGCATCCCAACTTCTAGCATTTCCTCAAATTCTTTAGGAATCCTGTAACTATAGGGCTGGTCCGTCTGCATCAAGGGCACATCTACAATAATCTTGGCTATGTCCATCTTCTCACCTCCTCCTTGTCAGTACATTCTTGCAATAGAAAAAATAAGATTGAGTCCCCCCAACCTTAAATCTTTTCACCATCTTCTTTTTCTTTAGCAATTTGCTCTTTGATTTTCTTTTCTTCTTCTTCTTTGCGGCGTTTTTCTTCTTCGATACGGCGACGCACTGCTTCACGTTTTCCTTCTGGATCTGGGTGAATTGTTACGTTTCCTGATTCGATTTCTTCTAGAGCGCGAAGAGTTGATTTTTCAGACTTGAAACCTTGAGTTGCTGGCGCACCTGCTTCCAATTCGTGGGCACGTTTTGCTTCCAAGATTACGAGTGAATATTTTGAAGGAACCTTGTCGAGCAAGGTATCAATAGAGGGTTTTAACATCATTTGCTTGTACCTATTTTCTAAATTTTATCGAGTAGTTGGAGATTTCGGTAACATCTCCTGATAGTGACCAATAACACGATCCACACGGAAATGTTCTGCTTCGATCACACGTTTGACACGCTCAGCAGCTAGGGGCACCTGATCGTTGACAATCGCATAATCATACTCACGCATGAGGGCAATTTCTTCCTTGGCTTTTTCGATTCTTTGGGCAATCACTTCTGCACTGTCTGTTCCACGTCCTACCAAACGATCTTGCAATTCATCCAAGTCTGGTGGTGTCAGGAAGATGAAGACAGCATCTGGAACCTTTTTCTTGACCTGAAGAGCGCCCTGAACTTCAATTTCAAGGAAAACATCGATTCCCTTGTCCAAAGTTTCATTGACATAGGTCAGAGGAGTTCCGTAGTAGTTGCCGACATATTCTGCGTATTCCAACATCTGTCCTTGACGAATCAGCTCTTCAAACTCTTCACGAGTGCGGAAGAAATAGTCAACACCGTCCACTTCTCCAGGACGTTGTGCGCGTGTCGTCATAGATACAGAGTATTGAAATTGGTTTTCAGAACTCTCAAAAATCTCTCTTCTAACCGTTCCTTTTCCAACCCCTGAAGGACCAGAAAAAACGATTAGTAAGCCTCGGTCTGCCATTGTGTCTCCTTTTAGTCAGTCTGTGAAATAACATTTCTCTAGAATAATGGCAAAAAGCCAGATTATCCTTTACAGTCTTTCTATCTAGTGTAACAAAAAAGCAGTAATTTTTCAACTGCTCTTTCTTATTTATTTAGATTTATACAAGGTATCCCCTTAAAATATACTTGCCTTTTTATTCTATTTAAGAGATAATAAAACTACTAATATAAAAAGGAGAAGTTTATGGGAAATTATAAAGGAAAAAATATTGATGAAGCGATTGAAAATGGCTTATCTGAACTCAATCTCAAAAAAAGTGAAGTCAAAATCAATATTATTGATCATGGAAATGCTGGAATTTTTGGTTTTTTTGAAAAAGAAGCTGAGGTTGAAATCACACCATTAAGCCCTCTGGAATTGAAGGTAAAAAAATTAATTCCATATTTAATCGGTGCTGTTGCAATATTTATGATTCTTATATCAGTTATAATTGGAGTATACTCAGATAAGTCAACTACTGTTTCTCCCCCTTCATCTACAGAAACTAGTAGCGTTATTGAAAAATCTGTCGAGAAAACTAGTGAATCATCCTCTACATCATCAAGTTCGACGCCTGATTCCTCTAGTTCAACTAACACCACATCAAGCTCGACCGAAACCTCGTCAACAAGTCCATCACAAGCAACTATTATCACAGTAGCAAACAATGAAGACTTTAAATCTCTGCTCCAAACTGAAGATCAAAGTGTCATAACAGATTTTATTCAAAAACACAAAGGTCAGATAATTGAATTTGATGGGAACATAGCAAATCTTGCTAAGTCAAAATCAAAATATGATATTCTTATTCATTCTGGAAATTATCATCTTGATGAGGTATCAGGCCCTAATTTCAAAATCCCTCAAATCACTATCATATCAAATCCTATATTCAATTCATTTAATGGGGACAATATTAAAACCGGACAAAATATACATATTAAAGCAGAAATCGGTAACTATAACTCTACTCAAGATTTAATCTACTTATCACCAATTGAGATTTCACCTCGATAATATAACAAATAGTTGCAAATAATTTATTCAAAAAACTGAAGTCAGATTCTCTTCTGACTTCAGTTTTTTATTATTTAGCATAATCTACTGCACGAAGCTCGCGAATCACGGTTACCTTGATATTTCCTGGGTAATCGAGATTGTTTTCAATTTTCTCACGAACTTTGTGAGCCAAGATTGTGACTTTGTCGTCCTTGATTTGTCCTGGATTGACCATGATGCGGATTTCACGACCTGCTTGAAGGGCAAAGCTATTTTGTACTCCCTCAAAGCCGTTAGCAATTTCTTCCAAATCATGAAGACGCTTGATATAGCTTTCAAGAGACTCACTACGAGCACCTGGACGTGCCGCGCTCAAGGCATCTGCTGCAGCAACAATCACTGCAATCACACTTTCGGCCTCTACATCGCCGTGGTGACTAGCAATCGTATTGACCACAACTGGATGTTCCTTGTACTTACGTGCCAATTCCATACCAATTTCAACGTGGCTACCTTCAACCTCGCGGTCAATAGCTTTTCCGATATCGTGAAGGAACCCAGCACGACGGGCAAGAGCCGCATTTTCACCAAGTTCGCTCGCCATAATACCAGCTAACTTAGCAACCTCAATCGAATGGCGTAAGACATTTTGTCCATATGAAGTACGGAACTGCAAACGTCCCATAATCTTCATCAAGTCTGGATGAAGGTTTGGCGCACCAATTTCATAGGCGGCAGCCTCACCGTATTCACGGATCTTATTGTCAATCTCTTGACGGTTTTTCTCAACCAACTCTTCGATACGAGCCGGATGGATACGACCATCTTTGAGCAACATTTCCATAGTCATACGGGCAATTTCGCGACGAATCGGATCAAAACCTGACAAGGTCACCACTTCTGGTGTATCGTCGATAATTACATCAACCCCTGTCAAACTTTCAAAGGTACGAATGTTACGACCTTCACGACCAATAATGCGTCCCTTCATAGTATCGTCTGGTAGATGAACCGTTGAGTTTGTTGACTCCGCCACATACTCACCAGCAATACGTTGCATAGCTTGAACTAGGATGTCCTTGGCCATTTTGTCAGAACGTTCCTTGACCTCTTGCTCAGCTTCGCGAATGCGACTGGCAATCTCCTTGGTCAAGTTCTCCTCTGTCTGAGCCAAGATAATATCTCGTGCTTCTGCCTGAGACAGGGCACCAATACGCTCTAGTTCTGCTTCTTTTTGTCTTTCGACTTCCTCTAATTGCTCTTCACGCGCATCAAGGTTTTTCGCTCTATCAGAAATACTTTGTTCTTTTTGTTCAAGTGTTTGTTCTTTACTCGTCAAATTGTCGTCCTTACGGTCGAGGCTAGTAGCTCTCTCTGTCAAACGACTTTCTATTTGTTTGAGTTCTTGACGTTCTGATTTGAATTCAGCGTCCACTTCTTCACGGTATTTTCTGGCTTCTTCTTTGGCCTCCAATAGTGCTTCTTTTTTAAGAGACTTACTTTCACGTTTGGCTTCATTAACAAGTAAATCCGCCTCACGCTCAGCTTGTCCACGTAAATTAGTTGCTTCTTGTTCAGCATTTAAAAGCATCAACTCCGCAGCTTCCTGAGATGATTTCATCTTGGCTGAGATGCTGACATATCCAATGACTAAACCAATGATGACGGCAAAAACAGCAATCGCAAGCGACATAATTTCCATGTTTTTACCTCATTTTATTGTTATTCCGAATGACATACATTCTTTTACATTCTACCATAAAAAAGTGATTTTCACAAACCTAAAATAGAATATGTTTTGGGGAAATTGGAGTTTAACGACTTATAATTTATTAGCACAATCTCTATTTCTTAGAAATCGTAGTTTAGTAGAGATTTGAGAAAAAGCCTACCCTTCAGTAGACTTAGTAATGATCTTTAAAGGACAAGAAAGCCACGCTATCTCCATCCATCATATAAATCAAGCGATTTTCTGAATCAATACGCCGCGACCAGGCTCCTTGGTAGTCATACTTGAGTGGTTCTGGTTTACCAATTCCTGTAAATGGATCACGTTGAATATCCTTAATTAGTTTATTGATTCTTTTTAGTGTTTTCTTGTCCTGAGTTTGCCAGTAGCAATAATCTACCCAGGCATCTTCTGTAAACTTGAGTAGCATTCATCACTCCTCAATTACATGGACCTGAGTGCTTCCAGCACGAACTTGAGCCATTCCTCGCAAGACCTTGTCCGATAACTCCTTGTTTTGAGCAATTCTCAAGGTTTCTTGAATACTATCCCACTCGCTCTTTGAAAGGACTACAATATCCTCGTCTGGATTTTTATTGACTACAGTCAAAGGTTCAAATTCATCGTTTACCTTCTTCATGTAGTCTTTTAAATGATTTCGGAATGTTGAGTAAAGAACTGCTTCCATAACCATACCCCATTTTACCTCTTTTCCACTATTATACACAAAAAGAAAGAAATTGTCAGGAACTTGTACAATATTTTCTTTTCTATCTATTTATTCGTAAAAAATCTCAAAAAGTCCACCTTTCAGTAGACTTAGTTTGATTCTATTCTAATGGGCACTCTGCCGAAATTCTGCTCTGCTATACTTGGATTTCCCAGTTGGTAAATCTGGTCTGCCTTTTGGGTCATATCATCCCAAGGTTCTTTACCTATGCGGCTGACTAGATGTACCTGCTCTTTCAAGAACTTGAGATGTTGTCTGCCTTTTTCAGTAAATCCAAGGACATGAATGGCTTCAGGCAAGTCACTTTCTCTGGCCTGCACCAAGATATAGGTCAAGAGGCGTCTGACACGCGCCTTGGTGTAACGTTTGGTGGCAACCGCCTCGACCAATTCTTCCAAAGACTGGGCTGTTTTGATGGATTCCTTAATACGCACAGCCATTTCTTGATTTACCTGATAGATAGTGGTTAGATCGGGATTTGATAATATTTGATAGCAGAGCAGAGGAAAATAGTCATCCCAGCTCACCTTACTAACCTGTTCAAAGAGTATAACTGAAGGCATAAAACGTTCTAAGAAATCTTGGTCTGATTGGTGCTGACGAAGAGCTGTCGCCGAAGCAAAGTCCACATCCTTATCCACAGAATGATAACCTGCCCCCTGACGCTGAATCGGATGTAGCTTAATATTTCGTCCCGTAACCGCCTTGGCATAGGCCAGAGCAAGAACATGATTGGGCGTATTGCCTGAAAAATCAAGACCTGCAAATTCCTTCCACATGGCCTGGGTCTTCTGGGGATAAGAAAGAAAATCAGGAAGATTTTCCACAAATTTCTCCATCTCAGCACCCTGCTCTGTGTATAAGTCAGCGATTTTCTGGTAATCCAGAACTTCTTCTGTCCCAAATGCTAGAGTATCAATGCCCAAGCGAGCCAAGATATCCACAGCTCCTTGGCCAAAAAAATCCGCAGCCTGAACACTGACTAAAAAGGGCAATTCCACTACCAGATCCGCTCCATTTTCCAGCGCCATCTGGGCCCGTGTCCACTTGTCAACGATAGCAGGCTCCCCACGCTGCATGAAATTCCCAGACATAGCCACGATTTTCAGTCCCTCTGCCTGATCCAGCAGGTATTTATGGCCATTATGAAAAGGATTGAACTCCGCGATAATACCCGTGATGCTCATAGTAATCTCCTACTTTTGCGCGACAAAAAACCAACGGGTGCTAGTTTCTGTTGGCTCCTTGTCCTCAAAGTCCGCATAGAGTTTGAAGGACTTGAATCCAGCCTGTTCCAGCAAAATATCATAGGTCAGGACCTCATAGGTTCGCTCCTCATGCACTTCATCGTGGCGACTAAAGGAACCGTCAGCCTCCTTGACAAAGAAAGTCAACTCATGCACGATGGAGTGAGGAGCTTCGTCCTCATAGGTGTCCCAAAGCATGGCAAAATCTTCCGCATTTTCATGGTAAGAATAGCCTGGAAAAACTTCATCTGTCTGATAGGTCGAATGCACATCAAAGATAAAAACGCCGTCTTCGTTAAGGGCATTATAGACTTCCTTAAAGACGTCCCCTACTTCCACCTCATCCTGCATGTAGCAGACAGAGTCCGAGTAGCACGTGACAAAATCATATTGACCTGCTTTGGATAAATCCAGCATATTGCCTTCAATAAAATTAATCTTTTGCTTAGCTGAAGCTGCTCTCTTCTCAGCAATCTTCAGCATATCTGCGCTCAAGTCAAGTCCAGTCACATCAAAACCAGCCTGAGAAAAGCGAACAGACTGGATGCCTGTCCCACAAGCCAATTCCAAGAGTTTCTTTCTCTCCTTGTTCTTAGGCAAATGACGCAGAGAAAAATCCGTCCATTCATCATATAAACTATCATCCATCACAGCATCGTAAACAGCCGCAAAGGTTTCATAAGTTGCCATAATCATGATACCAAGAGCCTCCATGGCAAACACCACTCGCCCTATACCTTTCTATCCAATTTTCTAAAATAAGCAAAGAAACCCAGTTGGCTACAACTGAGTTCGTCTTCTAAGCAAGAGCTTCTGAAATATCTACTGACTCTGCCTCATGCCATAGCTTCTCTAGGTTATAGTGGGCACGCATTTCTTCTGAGAAGATATGCACAACGACAGCACCAAGGTCTAGCAAAACCCAGCCTCCAGTTGCATCTCCTTCTATATGGCTACCTTTAAAGCCAGCATCAGCTACTTTTTCACGGATATTGTCAGCGATAGCGTCCAACTGACGGCTATTCATCGAGCTAGTGATGACAAAGTAGTCCGTCACGCTGGTCAAATCTTGTACGTCAAGTGCGAGGATATCCTCCGCACGTTTCTCATCAGCCGCTTTCACGACTAGTTCTAGTAATTCTTTTTCGTTCATTTAGTCCTCTTTCAAATAGTGCACAAAGGCGTTATAGGTTTCAAGGGTTTGGGGATAGATAGGGAATCCCTGATGAGCTAGATGCTCCACGGTACGAACTGTTTCGTAGGCCACAGCCTTATTGAGCGATAGCACAGCAATCTCACGCGCCACATCTACCCCTGGAAAGGCGCGATTATGCTCAATATAGTCTGCGACGTAGATAACCTTATCAAGATCAGTCATCTGACCAGCCCCAACTGTATGAATTTCAATGGCTCGTAGGATTTCAGAGTCTTGCAAATCCAAATCTTCCTGAATCTTGTAAATTCCAACCATACCATGCCAGACATTATTGTCCCAGTTTTTGAGGTCAGGGTCTAATTGGTAACGGTCAATCAAATCCAAAAATTCCTGATCTGACAGCTTTTTAGCATAGTCATGAAGAAGGCCCGCTAGACCTGCCTTCTCAGCATCGACTCCGAATCTCTCCGCTAGCTCTATGGCTGCACGCTCTACACCAAGACAATGGGTTAAGCGTTTTTCAGGTAGAAGCTCTGCCATTTTTTCCAACAAAGCCTCACGGGAGCATTTGATATAGTCTTGATAGGCCATCAGTAGAGCCCCTCCTTCTCGATGTAGTCTAGCACCGGCTGAGGTAGGAGAAAGTTAGGTTTTCGACCTTGGGCAAGGAAATCACGCACCATGCTGGACGAGATATCCATGAGAGGCACATCCACCCAGATAACAGGATAGGAAGTCCCTGCCTTGTAGCGTGGACGTTGAACCCCCACAAACTGAACCATGTCTACCAGCTCATCAATTCGGTACCACTTAGGCAGATAATCCACCATATCCGCCCCAATAATGAAGTAATAATCCGTATCTGGATGTTGCTCTGTCAAAATTTTCATGGTGTCGTAGGTGTAAGAAATACCCTTTCGCTCTAGCTCGATTGTTTCAATGGCTAGGCCTTCAATCCCCTCAATCGCCAACTCAAGCATCTTGAGACGATGGTGCTCAGGGATGGTTTCTTTTTTGTCTACGTGAGGAGGTTGGTATTCAGGCATAAGTAGAACTTGGTCCAGTCCCAACTGCTGCCGTACTTGATCCGCAACGATCAGATGGGCATTGTGAACAGGGTTAAAATTCCCTCCTAAAATCCCGACTTGTTTGCGTTTTTTCTCCTTGATTTCTGGCTCCAACTCTACCTTGGTAAAGGGAGTCAATAATTCGATTGCCATAGGCTAGTCTCCTTTAATTCTCTGTAAAAACAGTTGTTTGGAGTAGTTTTTTAGATTTCTTTTACTTTTTTAGAAATCTTGCGATTTTCTTTCTTGCTAGATTGTTTAAACAAAATCAAAATACGTCCGATTTTTTGGACTGTGTCCACACCGATTTCTTCTTCCAAGATTTCAGCTACTTCGTGGATGTTTTCATCTGTGTTTTGTAAGAGCGTTACTTTAATCAATTCACGAGCGTCAAGAGCCTGACGGACGCTGGTTTTGATTTGATCGTTAAGGCCATTTTTCCCGATTTGGATGATGGGTTTGAGGGTGTGTGCCTGGCTGTTGAGGAAGGCACGTTGTTTTGATGTTAATGACATAATTTCTTTAAAAGGGTTTCTTTTTATACTTTTCTGAAGTGGTGACGGACGTCAGCAAAGTCCTTCGGACTTTCATTACTAAAATTTGAGCCTAAGGTCTCAAATTTTCCGCAGTTGGTACAATCACTTGTACCAACTGACACCACGGCGAAAAGTATTCTCTATGGGCTCGCCCTGCTCGCCCAAATTCAGATAACCCTTTCCTTTCCGTGTTTAAATAATTGCTTTTCGTGTGACGACTGCGACGCCTTCTGGTGCCCAGACGGTGACTTTGGCGGTGCCTGTTACGCGAATCCAGCCTAGGCCTGAGATGACTAGGTCTGTCTTGTCCTTGATGTTAAATACATGCTGGACTAGTTTTGGAAAATCTTCTTTTTCTTTACTATTTGGAGGAGTGAGAAGTGTTCCAACGTGCTTTTCATAGAAAGCACTAGCGCCTTCTAGCTTGGTACGATGGAGTTTGAGTTCATTGTCAAAGAAGGCTGTAAAACCTTGCTTTTCACCTGCAATGAAGTCAAAGCGTCCCAAACCACCTAAAAACAGGGTTTGTTCAGGATTAAGCTGATAGGTTTTAGGCTTGATTTCCTTTTTAGGACTGACATACTTGAGGTTTTTAGCAGTCAAGTAATGGGCCATTTGGTGACGATGGATGATTCCCGGCGTATCGTATATATAAGATCCATCATCAAGCGGGATCTCAATTTTATCCAAGGTTGTCCCTGGGAAGCGTGAAGTCGTAATGACGTTCTGGTCACCCGTGATTTCTTGGATAATGGCATTGATTAGGGTAGATTTTCCAACGTTGGTTACACCGACCACATAGACATCGCGACCCTTACGGTAGTGTTCAATCTTGTCAATGACTTCCTTAATAGCATGTTTGTTCTGTGCTGAAGTTAGGACGACATCGACAGGACGGAGACCTTCTTCGTGGGCACGCTCCATGAGCCACTGGCTAATCTTTCCTGGTTTAACTGACTTTGGCAGGATATCTTTTTTATTTCCGACCAAGAGAACATCATTGCCCGATACAAAACGTGGCAAGCCTGGGATGACAGAGCCATTAAAATCAAAGATGTCAATGACATTGACCACCAAGGCATCGCTGTCTCCCACCTCATGCAAGAGCTTGAGGAAATCATCATCCGTCAACTGAACATCAGTGATTTCATTGTAATGGCGGAGACGGAAACAACGTTGGCAATAAACTTCGCCAGTCTCTAAACCTTTTTCAAGTGCTGACTGGGGGGTAAAGCCAAGTCCAGCCTTGTCTGTCGTCTGAATGGTTGCTCCACAACCAATACAGAGAATTTCTTCCATAGTTAAATTCCTTTTTTATATGTAATCGGTCCGTACTTTTCAGTGATTTTTCGCATAACACGGCGCTCACGAGCACGGTTAATCTGCGTCTTAATAGAGTCATGTTGGACCAAGGGCTTGACTAAAATCGAGCGAATGCCTGCACGGTGGGCTGCTCGAATATCGGTCATAAGCTGGTCACCGACCATGACCACTTCACTTTTCTCATAGTGAAATTCCTTCATGGCACGGTCTATTCCAAATGTGAAGGGCTTCAGAGCCCAATAAACGTAGTCAATCCCAAATTTCTCAACTGCACGTTGAACTCGTTTTTTGGTATTATTTGAGACCACAATGATGCGAATACCCGCGTCACGGAGATCATGTAGCCATTGCTTCATCTCTGGTGTCCCGTCAGGGTTGTTCCAAGCAATGAGGGTATTGTCCAAATCGACCAAAACAGCCTTGATTCCCTGCGCCTGCAGGCTTGGGACTGTCAGATCATAGACTGCTTCCACAGCAAAATCTGGCATATAATTTTCAATCGCCATTCTGGCTCCTTTTCTTAACTTTTTTTCGCAATTTTCCTTAGCAACAATGATAGGACAATCCACAAACCTGCACTGGCCAAGCTGATGTAGAGCCAAGCATGGGGCTCATCTGTTAAAGGTAGGGGGACATTCATTCCGAAAAAGCCTGTCACGACTGCCAAAACTGCTAGCAGGACTGAAATGATGGTCAAGGTTGTCAAATTATCATTCAGGTTATTGTTTAGGATGTTGTTGTAAGATGCTGATAGTTGTTGGAGAACTTGAGAAATCAAATCTGTCATGGACACCAGCTGATGAGCTTCAATCATGGCATCATCAAACTGCTCTCTCTCAATCTCGTTAAAACTGCGATAGAGGGCATGCCCTTGGATATGCTCTAGCAACATGCGATTTTGCTTAGCAGCCGCAGTAAGGTAAACCATACCGGTTTCCAAGTCGGAAAGGGCAAAAAGGTTTTTCTTGGTCGTCCGCTGACGCAAGAGGCCATTGACCTCATCCTTACTCTTGTCCATCTGCTCGATGACAGGGTAGTAGGCATTGCTGATGATTTCCAGACTGGCAAAGAGAAACTTGTAAATCGAAAGCGTGTCATGACTCTCCAGATAACGGGTCATCTGTTCAATGACATAGGCGTTCTTGGTATTACTAATGGTAATCAGGCGACGATGTTCCACGATAAAGGTCATGGGAAAGGCTTCGTAATATTCCTTGTCCTTCTTCAAGTTCAAGACATTGTAGATAAAGGTCACAGTCCCATTTTCACGGTGATAATCCATGTGGGCACGCTCATTCCTATCCAGTGCGTACTCAATGGTTTCCTTGTCCAAACCGTAGATTTCTGAAAGGTCTTCTAGTTTTTTCAACTTGTCCAAATCTAGGTTAATCCAGGCACAGCCATTGCCCAACCGTTTTTCTAAAAACATTTTCTCTCCTTTACCAAACTCTTTCTATTATACCATAAATCTGCTAAAATTTCAGGCCTGGTCTGTCCGAGAGAAATTGCTGACGACGGTGATATTCCGATTGGGAACGAAGTGTAGAACCTGATCATCACCCCTGAGTTGCGTTGTCCGAATGCCGACGCTGACAACCTTGCCCGATACAGTAATTGGCCCATTTGTCAGAACAACCTCATCTCCCACATCCAGTTGACGTTCAAAGAGGATGAAGAAGCCATTGATAACATCAGACAGAAAACCTTGGGCTCCCATACCAATAGCCACCCCAGCAATCCCAGCACCTGCCAGTAAACTTGAAACTGGCAACCCTAAAATAGACAAGATACAGTAAAGCAAAAAGAAATAAAGGGTATAATTAAACACATTCTCTAATAAACGTGAGATGGTTTTCTGACGCCCAACATCATGACGAGACATTTTTAGAGAAGGTTTGACAATTCTCTGCACCATAGTATGGAGCAGTTTCTTAGCTATGTAAAATATCAAAAATAGAAATAACAGAGAAATTAACTTGGTTAAGATATTCTCAATAATCGTTGTTATATCAAGCTTGTTGAGGTAGGTTTGAAAAAATTCTTGCATAGAAAACTCCTTTCATTTATTATACCATACTTTCACAAGTGATGAATCTCCATAAATATTCAAAAATAATAGCCAAAATAGACAGAAAATTCTTGATTTTAGCTCATATTTATACTATAATCATAAACATTACACAACAAAGGAGATTGTTATGAAAAAAATCATTCATGCTTGGAATAAGGCAAGCCTGATCAAACGCATTTTGATTGGTATGCTTTGTGGAGGTATCCTAGGACTGACACTTCCTAACATTTCAGGAATTGGCCTACTCGGAGATCTCTTTGTTGGTGGCCTCAAAGCCATCGCACCGATTTTAGTCTTTGCCCTCGTTGCCAATGCCCTTTCCCAACATAAAAAGGGGCAAGATAGCAACATGAAAACGGTTATCTTCCTTTACCTAGTAGGAACCTTCGCAGCTGCTCTGGTTGCTGTCTTAGCAAGCTTTATTGTCCCTGTTGAAATTACCTTAAATAGTGCCAATACAGAAATTGCACCACCAGATGGGATTGGACAAGTCCTCAGCAACCTCTTGCTCAAACTCGTCGACAATCCAGTCAATGCCCTTGTTACAGCCAACTACATCGGTATCCTATCTTGGGCAGTTGTTTTCGGGATTGCCATGAGAGAGGCCAGCAAAAATAGTAAAGAATTGTTGAATACCATAGCTGATGTGACTTCTAAAATTGTCGAGTGGATCATCAACCTAGCACCATTTGGTATCCTTGGTCTTGTCTTCAAAACCATCTCTGATAAGGGAATCGGCAGCCTAGCCAACTATGGAATCTTGCTTGCCCTCTTAGTTACCACCATGTTCTTTGTAGCCCTAGTAATCAATCCGCTAATTGCCTTCCTCTTTATGAAGAGAAATCCTTATCCCCTCGTTTGGAAATGTTTGCGTGTCAGCGGTGTGACAGCCTTCTTCACTCGTAGTTCTGCGGCTAACATCCCTGTCAACATGAAACTTTGTCACGACCTTGGACTGGATCCAGATACCTATTCTGTTTCTATCCCACTTGGTTCTACTATCAACATGGCGGGGGCAGCGATTACTATTAACGTTTTGACTCTTGCTGCAGTAAATACTCTTGGAATCCCTGTTGACTTTGCAACAGCCTTTGTCCTCAGTGTGGTAGCAGCTATCTCAGCCTGTGGTGCTTCTGGTATTGCGGGAGGTTCCCTCCTTCTTATCCCAGTTGCTTGTAGCCTTTTCGGTATTTCTAACGATATTGCTATGCAAGTTGTCGGAGTTGGTTTTGTGATTGGGGTCATCCAAGACTCGTGTGAAACAGCCCTCAACTCTTCTACAGACGTTCTCTTTACTGCCGTTGCCGAATACGCAGCAGCCCGTAAAAAATAATCTATAAAGACAAGCCTGCTCAGGTCTTGTCTTTTCCGCTTTTATTCTAGTCTTATTAGGAAATTCTTATGTCTATTAGCCAACGTACGACTAAGCTCATCTTAGCCACCTGTCTTGCCTGTCTTCTTGCTTATTTTCTCAATCTTTCTTCCGCAGTTTCGGCTGGAATTATCGCCCTCTTGAGCCTATCCGATACTCGTAGAAGCACTTTAAAACTGGCCCGCAATCGACTCTTTTCCATGCTTCTAGCTCTAGCTATCGGTGTCCTGGCTTTTCACTTGAGCGGATTTCATATCTGGAGCCTTGGCCTCTATCTTGTCCTCTACGTGCCTCTAGCCTATAAGATGGGCTGGGAAATTGGCATCACACCAAGCACTGTTTTGGTGAGCCATCTACTGGTTCAAGAATCAACCTCACCAGACCTTCTATTTAATGAATTCCTTCTCTTTGCGATCGGTACAGGATTTGCTTTACTAGTCAATCTCTACATGCCTTCACGAGAAGAGGAAATCCAGCATTACCACACATTGGTAGAAGAAAAGTTAAAAGATATCCTCCAACGCTTCAAATATTATTTATCCAGAGGGGATGGACGCAACCGAGCACAACTGGTTGAAGAATTAGACACCCTTTTGGAAGAAGCCCTCAGACTGGTCTATTTGGATCACTCAGACCACCTCTTTCACCAGACAGATTACCATATTCACTACTTTGAGATGAGACAGCGACAAAGTCGCATCCTACGAAACATGGCCCAACAAATCAACACCTGTCACCTAGCTGCCAGTGAAAGCTTGATTTTAGCGCAGCTCTTTTCAAAAATTGCAGGTCAACTGAGCCAGACCAATCCTGCTTCTGATTTGCTAGATGAAATTGAACGCTATCTAGAAGTCTTCCGGAACCGCAGTCTCCCCAAGACAAGAGAAGAATTTGAAACCCGCGCCACACTTCTTCAACTCCTACGCGAAGCCAAAACCTTCATCCAGGTAAAAGTTGACTTTTACCAGAAATATGGACAGTAAAAAAGAAAACTTCAGACCAATCACCAAAAGTGAATATCTGAAGTTTTCTTTTATTTGTAAGTTATCACCATAAAGGTTAGTAATAGGACGAATAAGCTATATAATTTAGCATCTTGTCCACGGGAAGTTGAAATAAGATACAGTATATCTTACTGTCATATTACACACGACACGGAGTTTTGGGAATCGATTCTATTTGCCAAACATAGTTAGTGAGGCAGTTAGCTAGTTCGCTTCCTTTCCCTTATGACAGAAAAGCCCACGAATCAATATCATTCGTAGACTTTTCATAGTGGAGATTCTAGCCAATTTCCTTAGAAACTTAGCATTAGTTACTTAGATTGTTGCACTATCAAATAAATTTACTGAACTACGACACGGAGTTTGGCAAAGCGATTTCATTTGCTAAACGTAGTTAGTGAGGCAGTTAGCTAGACAACTCACTAGCCGTTACGACGTAAAGTTTTACGAATCAATAATATTCGTAAAACTTTACTAGTGGAGCGCCTAGCCAAGTTCGATAGAAACTTGGCGTTAGTTACTTAGATTGTTACACAATCAAGTAACTTTGGCGATCTACATCTTCTCTTCTAATTCTACATCTGGATACTTGTCCGCAAACCAGCGAAGGGCAAAGTCGTTTTCAAAGAGGAAGACTGGTTGGTCAAAACGGTCTTTGGCTAAGATATTGCGGCTTGATGACATCCGTTCATCCAAGTCCTCTGGTTTAATCCAACGAACAGTCTTTTTCCCCATTGGGCTCATAACGACTTCAGCGTTGTACTCGCCTTCCATACGGTGCTTAAAGACTTCAAACTGAAGTTGACCAACAGCTCCCAGCATGTACTCGCCTGTTTGGTAATTCTTATAAAGCTGAATAGCTCCTTCTTGCACCAATTGCTCAATCCCTTTGTGGAAGGATTTTTGCTTCATGACGTTCTTAGCAGAAACTTTCATGAAAATTTCAGGAGTAAAGGTTGGCAATGGTTCAAATTCAAACTTGTTTTTTCCAACTGTCAAAGTGTCCCCAACCTGATAAGTACCGGTATCGTAAACCCCGATAATATCACCTGCCACGGCATTAGTGACATTTTCACGGCTTTCCGCCATAAACTGAGTCACATTCGACAGTTTGGCCCCCTTACCAGTACGAGGCAGATTGACGCTCATACCACGCTCAAATTCACCCGATACGATACGGACAAAGGCAATACGGTCACGGTGACGAGGGTCCATGTTGGCTTGGATTTTAAAGACAAATCCTGAGAAATCCTTGTCGTAAGGATCCACAATTTCGCCATCTGTTTTCTTATGCCCATGTGGTTCTGGAGCAAACTTGAGGAAAGTCTCAAGGAAGGTCTGCACACCAAAGTTTGTCAGGGCTGAACCGAAGAAGACAGGTGTCAATTCTCCATCCAGAATAGCTTCCTCTGAAAACTCATTTCCAGCTTCATTTAAAAGCTCAATATCATCCTTGACTTGCTCGTAAAAAGGATTGCTTCCAAAGAGTTTGTCTCCATCTTCTAGACTAGCAAAACGCTCATCCCCCTTGTAAAGTTCCAAGCGTTGGTTATAGAGGTCATACAAGCCCTCAAAGGCTTTACCCATACCTATTGGCCAGTTCATCGGATAGCTAGCAATGCCCAAGACTTCTTCTAATTCTTGCAAGAGGTCCAGTGGCTCACGTCCATCACGGTCTAGCTTGTTCATAAAGGTAAAGACAGGAATTCCACGGTGTTTCACAACCTCAAACAATTTCTTGGTTTGGGCCTCAATACCCTTGGCAGAATCCACGACCATGACCGCAGCATCCACCGCCATCAAGGTACGATAGGTATCTTCTGAGAAGTCCTCGTGTCCGGGCGTGTCTAGGATATTCACGCGCTTGCCATCGTAGTCAAACTGCATAACAGATGAAGTCACCGAAATCCCACGTTGTTTCTCGATATCCATCCAGTCAGACTTGGCAAAAGTTCCAGTTTTCTTTCCTTTTACGGTACCAGCCTCACGAATCTCGCCTCCAAAGTAGAGCAATTGCTCAGTAATAGTTGTTTTCCCCGCGTCCGGGTGAGAGATGATGGCAAAGGTACGACGTTTCTTAATTTCTTCTTGAATATTCATAAGTTCTCTTTCTTTGATTCTCTATTTTTAGTTGGTTCAATAGCTAAGAATGATTTCTACATTGGATTTTACCATTCCTTTCAACACTCCATTATATCGGATTTTAGCATTTTTTTCAATTTCTATTTCTTTTCACTTATCCCTCCCTTATTTATAGGAAAATATGGTAAAATAGAACAGACTAAAAATCATCATTTCACGAAAGGATGCAAGATGAAAATTACGCAAGAAGAGGTAACACACGTTGCCAATCTTTCAAAATTAAGATTCTCTGAAGAAGAAACTGCTGCCTTTGCGACCACCTTGTCTAAGATTGTAGACATGGTTGAATTGCTGGGCGAAGTCGACACTACTGGTGTCGCACCTACTACTACCATGGCTGACCGCAAGACTGTGCTCCGCCCTGATGTGGCCGAAGAAGGAACAGACCGTGATCGCCTGTTTAAAAACGTACCTGAAAAAGACAACTACTATATCAAGGTACCAGCTATTCTAGACGATGGAGGAGATGCCTAATGACTTTTAATAACAAAACTATTGAAGACTTGCACAATCTCCTTGTCTCTAAGGAAATTTCTGCAACTGAATTAACCCAAGCAACACTTGAAGATATCCAATCTCGCGAGACAGCTATCAACGCTTTCGTCACAATCGCTGAAGAGCAAGCCCTTGCTCAAGCCAAAGCTATTGATAAAGCTGGAATTGACGCTGATAATGTCCTTTCAGGAGTTCCGCTTGCTGTTAAGGATAATATCTCTACAGACGGTATTCTCACAACCGCTGCCTCAAAAATGCTCTACAACTACGAGCCAATCTTTGACGCGACAGCCGTTTCCAATGCAAAAGCCAAAGGTATGATTGTCGTTGGGAAAACCAACATGGACGAATTTGCCATGGGTGGTTCTGGTGAGACTTCTCACTACGGTGCCACTAAAAATGCTTGGGACCACAGCAAGGTTCCTGGTGGCTCATCAAGTGGTTCAGCCGCAGCTGTAGCCTCAGGGCAAGTCCGCTTGTCACTGGGTTCTGATACCGGTGGTTCTATCCGCCAACCTGCTGCCTTCAACGGGATTGTTGGTCTCAAACCAACCTACGGAACTGTTTCACGTTTCGGTCTCATTGCCTTCGGTAGCTCCCTTGACCAAATTGGACCTTTTGCTCCTACTGTTAAGGAAAATGCTCTCTTGCTCAACGCTATTGCTAGCGAAGATGCCAAAGACTCTACTTCTGCCCCTGTCCGCATTGCCGACTTTACTTCAAAAATTGGTCAAGACATCAAGGGCATGAAAATTGCTTTGCCTAAGGAATACCTTGGTGAAGGGATTGACCCAGAGGTTAAGGAAACAATCTTGAACGCAGCCAAACACTTTGAAAAACTTGGTGCTATCGTCGAAGAAGTCAGCCTTCCTCACTCTAAATATGGTGTTGCCGTTTACTACATCATCGCTTCATCAGAAGCCTCATCAAACTTGCAACGTTTTGACGGTATCCGTTACGGCTACCGCGCAGAGGATGCGACGAATCTTGACGAAATCTATGTAAACAGCCGTAGCCAAGGTTTCGGTGAAGAGGTAAAACGTCGTATCATGCTAGGTACTTTCAGCCTTTCATCAGGTTACTACGATGCCTACTACAAGAAAGCTGGACAGGTTCGTACCCTCATCATCCAAGATTTTGAAAAAGTCTTTGCGGATTATGACTTGATTTTGGGACCAACTGCTCCTAGTGTTGCTTATGACTTGGACTCACTCAACCATGACCCAGTTGCCATGTACTTGGCTGACCTCTTGACTATCCCAGTCAACTTGGCTGGTCTCCCAGGGATTTCGATTCCTGCTGGATTCTCTCAAGGTCTACCAGTCGGTCTGCAATTGATCGGTCCTAAGTACTCAGAAGAGACTATTTACCAAGTTGCTGCTGCCTTTGAAGCAACAACAGACTACCACAAACAACAACCCGTGATTTTTGGAGGTGACAACTAATGAACTTTGAAACAGTCATTGGACTTGAAGTCCACGTAGAGCTCAACACCAATTCAAAAATCTTCTCACCTACTTCTGCCCACTTTGGAAATGACCAAAATGCCAACACCAACGTGATTGACTGGTCTTTCCCAGGCGTACTACCCGTTCTCAATAAAGGTGTTGTCGATGCCGGTATCAAGGCAGCTCTTGCCCTCAATATGGACATCCACAAAAAGATGCACTTTGACCGCAAAAACTACTTCTACCCTGATAATCCCAAAGCCTACCAAATTTCTCAGTTTGATGAGCCAATCGGCTATAATGGCTGGATTGAAGTGGAGCTAGAAGACGGTACAACTAAAAAAATCGGTATCGAGCGCGCCCACTTGGAGGAAGACGCTGGTAAAAACACCCACGGTACAGATGGCTACTCTTACGTTGACCTCAACCGCCAAGGGGTGCCTTTAATTGAGATTGTATCTGAAGCCGACATGCGTTCGCCAGAAGAAGCCTACGCTTATCTGACTGCCCTCAAGGAAGTCATCCAGTACGCTGGCATTTCTGACGTTAAGATGGAAGAAGGTTCGATGCGTGTGGATGCCAACATCTCTCTTCGTCCTTATGGTCAAGAAAAATTCGGTACCAAGACTGAGTTGAAGAACCTCAACTCCTTCTCAAACGTTCGTAAGGGTCTCGAATACGAAGTCCAACGCCAAGCTGAAATCCTTCGCTCAGGTGGTCAAATCCGCCAAGAAACACGCCGTTACGATGAAGCCAACAAAGCAACCATCCTCATGCGTGTTAAGGAAGGCGCTGCTGACTACCGTTACTTCCCAGAACCAGACCTACCCCTCTTTGAAATCTCAGATGAGTGGATTGAGGAAATGCGTACAGAATTGCCAGAGTTTCCAAAAGAACGTCGTGCACGCTACGTTGCTGACCTTGGCTTGTCAGATTACGATGCTAGCCAGTTGACTGCAAATAAGGTCACTTCTGACTTCTTTGAAAAAGCTGTCGCCCTAGGTGGTGATGCCAAACAAGTCTCTAACTGGCTCCAAGGTGAAGTTGCTCAGTTCTTGAACGCTGAAGGTAAAACACTGGAACAAATCGAATTGACACCAGAAAACTTGGTTGAAATGATTGCCATCATCGAAGACGGCACGATCTCTTCTAAGATTGCCAAGAAAGTCTTTGTCCACCTGGCTAAAAATGGCGGTGGTGCGCGTGAATACGTAGAAAAAGCTGGTATGGTTCAAATCTCAGATCCAGATGTCTTGATCCCAATCATCCATCAAGTCTTCGCAGATAATGAAGCAGCCGTTGCCGACTTCAAGTCAGGCAAACGCAATGCAGACAAGGCCTTCACAGGATTCCTTATGAAAGCAACCAAAGGCCAAGCCAACCCACAAGTTGCCCTTAAACTACTTGCCCAGGAATTAGCGAAGTTGAAAGAAGATTAATATATAAAAGAAACCAGCCCTAAGGTTGGTTTTTTTCTTGACAAATAAATAGAAAGCGTTTACAATATTACATGTAAAGTTTCCAAAAAAGAAAACTAAAAATCGCAACAATAAGGAGTTATTCATATGGCTACAATGAAAGCTGCTCGCTGGCATGCAGCGAAAGATGTTCGTATTCAAGAAGTAGAAGTTCCTGAAGTACTTCCGCACCAAGTAAAAGTTGCAGTTAAGTTCACAGGAATTTGTGGTACTGACCTTCACGAATTTTTAGATGGCCCTATCTTTATCCCAACAGATGAGCACGTCTATTCTGGTCAAAAAGCACCGGTGACACTGGGACATGAATTTTCTGGCGAAATCGTAGAAGTTGGAAGCGATGTTACTCGTGTTAAAGTGGGTGATCGTGTTGCTGTAGAACCAATTCTAGCTAAGAATAACTTAGTTGGTGATTATAACTTGGATCCAAACCTTAACTTTGTTGGTTTGGCTGCAGACGGTGGATTTGCCAAATATTGTGTTTTAGATGGCGACTTAGTACATGTTATTCCAGATAGCTTGAGCTATGAGCAAGCTGCCCTCACCGAGCCCGCTGCTGTTGCAGTCTATGCTGTTCGTCAATCTTCTTTGAAGGCCGGTGACACAGCTGTTGTCTTTGGTTTAGGCCCAATTGGTCTATTAATTGTAGAAGCTCTTCGTGCAGCTGGTGCTTCTAAGATTTATGCCGTTGAATTATCACCAGAACGCCAAGCCAAAGCAGAGGAATTAGGAGCTATCGTTGTACGTCCACAGGATGGAGAAACCGTTGTTGAAGCTGTACACCGTTTGACAAATGGTGGTGCAGACGTTTCTTATGAAGTAACTGGTGTACCAGTAGTTTTGGGACAGGCTCTAGCTGCTGTACATAAGGCAGGTGAGTGTATGGTTGTCTCTATCTGGGAACGAGAAGCTAATATCAATCCAAATGAATTTGCTATCCAAGAAAAGACACTAAAGGGAATTATTGCTTATCGTCACATCTTCCCTAAAGTATTAGAATTGATGGAACAAGGCTACTTCTCTGCTGAAAAATTGGTTACTAAGAAAATTAAATTGGAAAATATCGTGGAAGAAGGCTTTATCGAATTAACTCAAGACAAGTCACAAATCAAGATTTTGGTAGAACCAGAATAAAAAATCAATCTTTTTAAGACAATACAATCAGGTCGGAGCAAGGTCACTTCGGCCTTTTGAATATAATAAAAAAACGTGGTGGATACTCTTTCACATCAAGCGCGCCACCTGACTAGGCAATATTCTTTTTTCCCCTACCATCTCCTAATAACTATTTTGGCTTTATTTCCAGAACATTTTATGGTAAAATGAGGAGTAATAATATTTATTAAAGAGGTAAAAACATGATTGAAGCAAGCAAATTGAAAGCTGGTATGACATTTGAAACTGCAGACGGAAAATTGATCCGCGTTTTGGAAGCTAGCCACCACAAACCAGGTAAAGGGAACACGATCATGCGTATGAAATTGCGTGATGTCCGTACTGGTTCTACTTTTGATACAAGCTACCGTCCAGAAGAAAAATTCGAACAAGCTATTATCGAAACTGTTCCAGCTCAATACTTGTACAAAATGGATGAAACTGCCTACTTCATGAACACTGAAACTTACGACCAATACGAAATTCCAGTTGTAAACGTTGAAAATGAATTGCTTTACATCCTTGAAAACTCTGATGTGAAAATCCAATTCTACGGAACTGAAGTAATCGGTGTAACTGTACCAACTACTGTTGAATTGACAGTTGCTGAAACACAACCATCTATCAAGGGTGCTACTGTTACAGGTTCTGGTAAACCAGCAACTATGGAAACTGGACTTGTAGTCAACGTTCCTGACTTCATCGAAGCTGGACAAAAATTGATCATCAACACTGCAGAAGGAACTTACGTTTCTCGTGCCTAATCTCTAGAAAGAGGTCATTCTATGGGAACTGAAGAACAATTTGGCGAAATCGTTATCGCTCCACGTGTACTTGAAAAAATCATTGCCATCGCAACTGCTAAAGTTGATGGTGTCCATTCATTTTCAAATAAATCCGTATCTGATACCCTATCAAAACTCTCTCTTGGTCGTGGCGTCTACTTAAAAGAAAGCAACGAAGAACTAACTGCTGACATCTATCTCTACCTAGAGTACGGTGTGAAAGTACCAAAAGTTGCTCTTGCTATTCAAAAAGCGGTCAAAGATGCTGTCCGTGATATGGCTGATGTGGAACTTGCTACTGTTAACATCCATGTTGCAGGGATCGTTCCAGATAAAACACCAAAACCTGAGTTGAAAGATCTATTTAACGAGGACTTCCTCAATGACTAGTCCATTATTAGAATCTAGACGAGAACTTCGTAAATGCGCTTTTCAAGCTCTTATGAGCCTTGAATTCGACACAGATATGGAAACGGCTTGTCGCTTTGCCTACACACATGATCGTGAAGATGAAGATGTGCAAATCCCTGCCTTTCTTCTAAACTTGGTTTCTGGTGTTCAAGCTCAAAAAGACGAGTTGGATAAACAAATCAACCAGCACCTCAAGTCAGGCTGGACAGTTGAACGCTTGACCTTGGTCGAAAAAAACTTACTACGCTTGGGTATCTTTGAAATCACTTCATTTGATACACCTCAGCTGGTAGCAGTCAATGAAGCCATTGAACTTGCCAAGAATTTTTCAGATCAAAAATCAGCCCGCTTTATCAACGGACTGCTTAGTCAATTCGTAACTGAAGAAAATGAATAATCGAAAAGGTGTTTGGTCTTCCAAGCACCTTTTGTTGTGTCCTCGACACAGAGAACCATATAAAAACTAGAACTGACAGTCAGTTCTAGTTTTTGTATTAGTATTTTCTAAATCGTTGATAACGTTCTTCCAACAACTCTTCTAGCGGTTTTTGTGAAAGCATAGCTAACTCAGTTTGGAGTTCTTTTTTAACAGTCTTAATCAGTTCTTTACTGGAAAGTCCTGCTTCAGAAATCACCTTATCCACCACGTCCATTTCTAACAGTTCATGCGAAGTGATTTTCATCAGCTCTGCCGCTTCCATGGCACGACTGCCATCCTTCCATAGAATGGAAGCAAATCCTTCTGGGCTGAGAATGGCATAGATAGAATTTTCCAGCATCCAGACGCGGTCTGCGACGGCTAGAGCCAGAGCTCCACCTGAACCACCTTCACCGATAATGATGGCAATAATAGGAACTTTCAAGTCACTCATTTCCATGAGATTGCGAGCGATGGCTTCCCCCTGTCCACGTTCTTCCGCTCCCACACCCGGATAGGCACCTGCTGTATTGATAAAGGTCACCACTGGACGGCCAAACTTTTCAGCCTGTTTCATCAAACGTAGTGCCTTGCGGTAGCCTTCTGGATGTGGTTGTCCAAAATTCCGTTTGAGGTTGTCTTGTAAACTCTTGCCTTTTTGAATACCAACCACTGTTACAGCTTGATCTCCAAGCCAGCCGATACCACCAACAACTGCACCATCGTCACGAAAAGAACGGTCACCATGTAATTGGATAAATTCATCAAAAATGCCTGTCGCAAAGTCCAAGGTTGTCAAGCGACTCTGCTCACGCGCTTCTCTGACTATTTTTGCAATATTCATCTAGGACTCCCTCCGTGCAATCTGACTAGGCTAGCAATGGTGTCTGGCAGATCTCTTCTTTTAACAATAGCATCCACAAAGCCATGCTCCAATAGGAATTCTGCCTTTTGGAAATCCTCAGGCAAGCTTTCACGAACCGTATTTTCAATGACACGACGCCCAGCAAAACCAACCAAACTCTGTGGTTCGGCCAGAATGATATCACCTTCCATAGCGAAAGAAGCTGTCACACCACCAGTCGTTGGATCTGTCAAAATAGTCAGGTAAAAGAGACCAGCATTTGAATGGCGTTTAACTGCTGCAGAAATCTTGGCCATCTGCATGAGACTCATGATTCCTTCTTGCATACGAGCTCCACCAGAGGCTGTGAAGAGAACAACTGGCAATTTTTCGACAGTCGCATACTCAAACAGACGAGTAATTTTTTCACCTACAACCGTACCCATAGAAGCCATGATAAAGTTGGAATCCATAATCCCAAGAGCCACAGTTTGACCTTTTATAAGAGCAGTTCCTGTCACAACGGCTTCATCCAAACCTGTTTTTTCACGCATAGTTGCTAGTTTCTTTTGATAACCAGGAAAATGCAAGGGATCCTTGCTTTCAATCCCCGTAAACAATTCTTTGAAAGTCCCCATATCAATCGTCAAAGCCAAGCGTTCTTGAGCAGAAATACGAAAAGTATAGCTACAGTGCGGACAGATACGCTCACTTCCCAAATCCTTCTGATAGATAGTATGCTTACAGCCCGGACACTGGGAGAATAATTCATCTGGAACCTCTGGCTTGGCTTGAGGTTTTTCCCTAACCGAACGATTGGGATTAATTCGAATATACTTATCTTTTTTACTAAATAGAGCCATTGATTCCCCTTTTCGGTTTAAACTCTTGAAGTCATTTTATTCTTTTTCTTGATATTTAGGTAAGAATGTTTCCATCAAGAAGGAAGTATCGTAATCTCCAGCAATGACATTGCGATCTGAAATGAGATCAAGCTGGAAATCTGCATTGGTCTGTACCCCTTCAATCTCTAATTCATAGAGGGCACGTTGCATTTTCATCAAGGCATCAAAACGATTTTCGCCGTGAACGATGATTTTAGCAATCATACTATCATAATAAGGCGGAATGGTATAGCCTGGATAAACTGCTGAATCAACGCGCAAGCCAACTCCTCCACTTGGAAGATAGAGATTGGTAATCTTACCTGGACTTGGAGCAAAATTAAAAGCTGGATTTTCTGCATTGATCCGACACTCGATAGCATGGCCGCGTAGGACAATATCTTCTTGCTTCACAGACAGAGGTTGACCTGCTGCAATGCGAATCTGTTCCTTAACGATATCAACACCTGAAACAAACTCTGTTACCGGATGTTCCACCTGAACACGAGTATTCATTTCCATGAAATAGAATTTGCCACTGGCTTCATCAAGAAGAAACTCAATGGTTCCTGCATTCTCATAACCAACAGACTCTGCCGCTCGAACAGCCGCAGCACCAATTTCATTGCGTAGCGTTTTTCCGATTGCAATCGAAGGGCTTTCTTCTAAAACCTTTTGATTATTCCGTTGAAGAGAACAATCCCGTTCACCTAAATGAATCACATTACCATGCTCATCCCCTAGGATTTGAACCTCAATGTGACGAGCTGGATAGATAACCCGTTCTATGTACATAGCACCATTACCATAATTGGCCTTGGCTTCACTAGACGCAGTTTCAAAGGCAGAAACGAGGTCTTCTGGTTTTTCAACCTTACGAATCCCTTTACCGCCACCACCTGCTGAAGCCTTGAGCATAACAGGGTAGCCAATTTTTTCAGCGACAATCAAAGCTTCTTCTGAGTTATGCACTTCTCCATCCGAACCTGGAATGACAGGCACACCTGCCTTGATCATCTGAGCACGCGCATTGATCTTGTCCCCCATCATATCCATAACATGACCAGATGGACCGATAAACTTGATCCCCACCTCTTCGCACATGGTTGCAAATTTGGAATTTTCACTGAGAAATCCAAAACCGGGATGAATGGCTTCTGCCTCAGTCAAGACTGCAGCTGATAGAACAGCATTAATATTGAGATAAGACTCAGTTGCCTTACCTGGGCCGATACAAACTGCTTCATCTGCCAAAAGCGTATGAAGGGCTTCCTTATCAGCAGTTGAATAAACCGCTACCGTCGCAATCCCCAATTCACGCGCCGCACGGATAATACGAACCGCAATTTCACCACGATTGGCAATTAAAATTTTTCGAAACATGGAGAACCTCCTTAGTTCCCAATTGCAAAGGTAAGAGTACCACTAGCTGCAAGCTTGCCATCCACTTCAGCCTTTGCTTCAACCACGGCAATGGTGCCACGACGTTTTACAAAAGTCGCGGTCATAACCAATTGGTCTCCTGGTACAACTTGCTTCTTAAACTTAACCTTGTCCATACCAGCGTAAAAAACTAGTTTCCCCTTATTTTCAGGCTTAGACAACTCCAACACACCAGCAGTTTGCGCCAAGGCTTCCATGATGAGAACACCTGGCATAACTGGGTATTGAGGAAAATGGCCGTTAAAGAAGGGCTCATTGATGGTCACATTTTTGATGGCAACAATGGTATCTTCGCTCACTTCCAAGACACGGTCCACTAGAAGCATAGGATAACGGTGGGGTAGAGCTTCTTTGATTCCTTGAATATCGATCATTTGATACGTACCAATCCTTTACCAAACTCAACCATTTCTTCGTTAGAAACGAGAATTTCCGTTACCACACCATCCTTAGGAGCTGGGATTTCATTCATGACTTTCATGGCTTCGATAATCACCAATGTTTGGCCTTTTTTAACACTATCACCAACTGAAACAAAGGCAGGTTTATCTGGACCAGCAGCCAAGTAAGCCACCCCAACAAGTGGGCTCTCTACAACATCTCCCTCAGCAGCCACACTTGTTTCAGCTGACGCTGGAACTTCTTCTGTTACAGGCTCTGCTGGAGCAGATGTAGGAGTCGCTGGACTTGGTGTTGCTAGAACGGGCGCTGGTGCGACTGGAGCTGCAACTTCAGACACCAGTCTAGCTTCATTCTTGCTAAACTGCAACTCATCCGTCCCATTTTTATAAGAAAATTCTCTCAAACTTGACTGGTCAAATTGAGCCATCAAGTCTTTAATATCGTTTAAATTCATACTTATTTATTCTCCCAACGTTTGAAAGCAAGAACGGCATTATGGCCACCAAAACCAAAGGTATTTGAAATAGCGTATGGAATCTCTTGCTCCAAGCCTTGTCCATAAACGACATTGGCTTCGATATAATCTGATACTTTACTTGTTCCAGCTGTCATTGGTACAAAGTTATGACGCATGGCTTCGATTGTGACGATAGCTTCTACTGCACCCGCAGCCCCCAGCAAATGTCCGGTGAAAGACTTAGTTGATGATACAGGTACTTCCTTACCAAGAACAGCTACGATAGCACCACTTTCTCCTTTTTCATTAGCAGGAGTTGAAGTTCCGTGAGCATTGACATAGGCTACTTGCTCTGGAGAAATCTCAGCTTCTTCCAAGGCTAGTTTGATGGCCTTGATAGCTCCCTGACCTTCTGGATGTGGTGAAGTCATATGGTAGGCATCACAAGTATTACCGTAACCAACCACTTCAGCAAGGATAGTAGCCCCACGTTTTTCAGCGTGTTCAAGACTTTCAAGAACCAACATCCCTGAACCTTCTCCCATGACAAAACCATTACGATCCTTATCAAATGGGATGGAAGCACGACTTGGGTCCTCTGTAGTTGAGAGAGCTGTTAGTGCTTGGAAACCAGCAATAGCGAAAGGTGTAATAGAAGCTTCCGAACCACCTACCAACATAACATCTTGGAAACCAAACTTGATTGAGCGGAAGGCATCCCCAATCGCATCATTTGATGAAGCGCAGGCAGTGTTGATGGATTTACAAACACCGTTTGCTCCAAAACGCATAGCAACATTTCCTGAAGCCATATTTGGCAAGGCTTTTGGAAGGGTCAATGGTTTCACGCGTTTTGGCCCTTTTTCGTTGAGACGAAGCACTTGATCTTCAATTTCCTTGATTCCACCAATACCAGAGGCAACGATAACACCAAAACGATCCCTGTCAAGAGCCTCAACATCCAGATTAGCGTGATTGACAGCCTCTTGGGCTGCATATAAGGCATACAAAGAATAGTTATCAAAACGATTGGTATCTTTCTTAACAAAGTATTTATCAAACGGAAAATCTTGGATTTCTGCTGCATTATGCACATCAAAGTCACTATGATCAAATTTTGTAATTGGACCAATTCCGATTTTTCCACTTGTCAAACTATTCCAAAATTCTTCTGGTGTATTTCCAATTGGAGATGTAACTCCATAACCTGTTACTACTACGCGATTTAGTTTCATCTTTTTTACCTCTAGCTTCTGCTACATACTGAGGCCGCCATCAATGGCAACCACTTGACCAGTTAGATAATCTTGGCCTGCTAAAAATACTGTTAAATCTGCAACCTGTTCTGCCTGTCCAAATTCTTTCATAGGAATTTGCGCTAGCATAGCGTCTTTTACCTTGTCCGATAGAACTGCTGTCATATCAGATTCAATCATTCCAGGTGCGATAGCATTAACCCTGATATTGCGATTGGCAACTTCACGCGCCACAGACTTGGTAAAACCAATCAAACCAGCCTTGGAAGCAGCATAGTTAGCTTGACCGATATTTCCCATCAAACCAACAACACTAGACATATTAATGATAGCACCTTCTCTGGCTTTCATCATCGGCTTCAAGACTGATTGTGTCATGTTAAAGGCACCAGTCAGATTGACTTTGAGCACTTTTTCAAAATCTGCTTCTGTCATCTTGAGCATCAGGGTATCTTGGGTAATTCCTGCATTGTTGACCAAAACATCTACTGAACCAAGCTCTGCAATAGCTTGCTCAACCATACGCTTAGCGTCTGCAAAATCGGACACGTCTCCTGATATAGGAACCACCTTGACACCATAGTTTGAAAACTCAGCGAGCAATTCTTCTGAAATTGCACCACGACTGTTTAAGACAATGTTGGCCCCTGCCTGAGCAAACTTGTGGGCGATGGCAAGACCAATTCCACGACTCGAACCTGTAATAAAGATATTTTTATTTTTTAGTTGCATTCTTTTCTCCTGTTTCCTCCTGTATTTATGGGAGAAGGGATTACTAGTTTTCTAGCAAGGCTTCCAAGCTAGCCTGATCTTCAACATTGGCTAGTTTAGCTGTCTTATCAATTTTTTTGACAAAGCCTGACAAAACTTTCCCTGGTCCGATCTCGATAAAGTTGGTTACGCCTGCTTCTTGCATAACTGCAATACTTTCATAGAAACGAACCGGTTCCTTGACCTGACGTGTCAAAAGTTGAGCAATGTCTTCTTTTTTCATAACAGCTGCTTCTGTATTACCGACTAAGGGACAAGTAAAATCTGAAAAGTTTACCTGAGCTAGAGTTTCAGCTAGTTTCTGGCTAGCAGGCTCAAGGAGAGCGGTATGAAAGGGCCCTGAAACCTTGAGAGGAATCAAGCGTTTAGCACCTGCTTCCTGCAAGAGTTCTACAGCTCGGTCAACTGCATCCACTTCTCCACCAATCACGATTTGTGCAGGTGTATTATAGTTGGCTGGGGTAACCACTCCAAGTTCAGAAGCTTTTCGACATGCTTCCTCAATGACCTCTACTGGCGTATTGAGAACAGCCACCATCTTGCCAGATCCAGCAGGTGCTGCTTCTTCCATATAGGCCCCACGCTTAGCTACCAAGGCTACCGCATCTTCAAACTCCAAGGCACCACTGGCCACCAAGGCAGAATATTCCCCAAGGGACAAACCAGCAACCATATCAGGCTGATAGCCCTTTTCTTGCAATAAACGGTAGATAGCAACCGAAGTCGCTAGAATGGCTGGTTGCGTATAGCGGGTCTGATTGAGTTTTTCTTCTTCCACATCAATGAGATGACGCAAATCATAACCCAGAACCTGACTCGCTTGATCAATCGTTTCTTTGATAATCGGATACTGATCATAAAGGTCCCGTCCCATCCCTAAATACTGGGCACCTTGGCCAGCAAATAAAAAGGCTGTTTTAGTCATTTCTTACAACTCCTGCCCAACGAGAGGCTTCTTCTTGAATTTTCTTAGCGGCTCCGTAATACAAATCTTTTAGGATTTCTTCAGCTGTTTCTTCTTTGGAAACAAGCCCCGCAATTTGACCTGCCATGACAGATCCGCCATCCACATCTCCGTGAACAACTGCTTTAGCTAGGGCACCTGCTCCCATTTGTTCAAAGATTTCTAAATCAGGATTTTCCTGTTTAAAGGCATCTTTCTCAGCTTTTTCAAAATCACGAGTCAATTGATTTTTGATAGCACGAACAGCATGTCCAAAGTGTTGAGCTGAAATCGTAGTATCAATATCTCTAGCTTTTAAAATCTTGGCCTTATAATTCGGATGGGCATTAGACTCTTTTGCAACGACAAAACGCGTTCCAACCTGAACAGCCTCTGCACCTAGCATAAAGCCGGCGGCAGCACCTTCACCATCCGCAATCCCTCCTGCAGCAATAACAGGAATAGATACAGCTGCAGCTACCTGGCGCACCAAGGTCATGGTTGTTAATTTACCGATATGCCCCCCAGCTTCCATTCCTTCTGCAATAACAGCGTCCGCACCGATTTTTTCCATACGTTTAGCTAGAGCCACACTTGGTACAACAGGAATAACAGTGATCCCAGCTTCGTGGAAGCGTTCCATGTATTTACCAGGATTTCCTGCGCCTGTTGTAACAACCTTAACACCTTCCTCGATAACGAGGTCTACAATATCTTCCACAAAGGGAGACAAGAGCATGATGTTGACACCAAAGGGTTTATCCGTCAATGATTTGATTTTATCAATATTTGCCTTGACAACTTCTTTAGGGGCATTTCCCCCACCGATAATCCCTAGCCCTCCAGCCTTGGAAACAGCCCCTGCCAAATCACCATCAGCAACCCAGGCCATCCCTCCTTGGAAAATAGGATAATCAATGTTCAATAATTCTGTAATACGCGTTTTCATAGTGCCTCCATCATTTCTTGCTTACGTAATAGTTCGATACTGTCATAATTTGAAAATCAAACTATTGCCTAAACAAGAGGGAGCGGGTTCCCCTACTCCTTCTATTTGTATTCTGCTTATTTAGTTTGCTCTTCAACGTAGGCAACCAAGTCACCAACTGTTTTCAAGTCATCTTCTGCTTCGATTTGGATATCAAAAGCATCTTCAATTTCTGAGATTACTTGGAACAAGTCCAATGAATCTGCATCCAAGTCATCAAAAGTTGATTCAAGTGTTACTTCTGATGCGTCTTTTCCAAGTTCTTCAACGATAATTTCTTGTACTTTTTCAAATACTGCCATGATAGGACTCCTTTAAAATAAATAGTTTTTTTATAACAATGTGTTCACCACATGATTACCTAAATTGTAAGAATGAGCGTGCCCCAGGTCAAGCCTCCACCGAAGCCTGATAAAAGAACAGTCTGGCTACCATCTAAATGGATGAGACCTTGTTCTACACACTCTGAAAGTAAAATCGGGATACTGGCTGCACTGGTATTTCCATACTCCATCATATTTGCTGGAAGCTTATCTCGGTCAACACCGATTTTTCTAGCCATCTTATCCAAGATACGGTCATTGGCCTGATGAAGTAGCAGATAATCCAAGTCTGTCGCCTCTATAGGAGACTCATCAATAGTCTGTTTGATAGACTTGGCTACATCCCGAATAGCAAAATCAAAGACCGCCCGCCCATCCATCTTCAAAAATGAATCTGCATTTTCTTGATCTGAAAATGGAGAATGCAAGCCTGAATGTCCATAGGTCAGACACTCACTACGACTCCCATCGCTATTGAGACTCTCAGCCAAGAAATGCTCTTGCTCGCTAGCTTCTAGCAAGACACCACCAGCACCATCTCCAAACAAAACAGCTGTTGATCGGTCTGACCAATCGACTGCCTTAGAGAGGGTTTCACTACCAATCACCAAGCCTTTTTGAAAGCGACCAGCAGCGATAAACTTTTCAGCAGTTGACAAGGCAAATACAAATCCACTGCATGCAGCTGTTAGGTCAAAAGCAAAGGCCTTATTAGCACCAATATTAGCTTGAACACGAGCAGCTGTAGAGGGCATCATCGAATCTGGAGTAATAGTAGCTAGAATGATAAAATCCAGCTCTTCTCCCGTGATTCCAGCTTTTTCCATCAGTTTCTTAGCAACTTCTGTGGCCAAATCACTAGTAGATTCTGTTCTTGAAATATGCCTTTGTCTTATTCCCGTCCGACTTGAAATCCACTCATCATTGGTATCCATAATCTGGGCCAAATCATGATTTGTAACCACTTGCTCTGGCACATAATGAGCAACCTGGCTTATTTTTGCAAAAGCCATTATTTCAAATCCTCCAAAAATTGATAAAGTTTAGTCAAACCTTTGCTCATAACTTCAGTTTCTTCCTTGCTCATACCGTCAATAATATTTTCGACCATGGCCTTGTGGAAGCGTTTATGAAGTCTATGAACCAAGCGACCTTTCTTTGTCAAATGCAGATGTACCACACGACGATCCTGCTCTGAGCGAATGCGTTCAATGTAACCCTTGCGTTCAAGATTATTCAAACTCGTCGTAACGGTCCCAAGAGTCACCATCAACTCTTTCGACACTTGACTTGGCGTCACGTCTGGGAATTTTCCAATTACATCGATTGTATGAACTTCTTTGATGGAGATATCCTTGAAACGACTACCCCTCAAGCTAACTTCCTCGATAACGAGGACATTGTTAAATATAGATGTTAAATATTCATTAATTCGTTGGTAGTCCAATCTCTTTTCCCTCCTTTTCAAAAAACTTTCACAATCAAAACATTTGACAAAAGAATTATATCAAACTTCAAAGAATGGTGCAAGTATTTTCTTATTTTCCTATAAATTTAGGTCTTCTTCTCTCCGAATGTGCCCGAACTCCCTCTTTGAAATCCTCCGTTTGGGCCAAGGATTCCTGTAGGTTCAGTTCTAAAGTAGCATAATCTTTCCAATCTTTGAATTGGCTCTCCCAAACCAACTTCTTGATAGCTGCATAAGAATTAGCTGACCCACGTCTCAATTTTTTAAGAAGCTTTTCTCTCGTCTTTTCAAGTTTTTCTGCTTCACAGACACGGTAAACCAGCCCCCATTCTAAAGCTTTTTCTGAGGTCAAAGCCTCACCTGTCATGGCTAATTGAGTAGCACGCGTCACACCGATACTTCGACTCAAGAGATGAATCCCTCCTGCATCCGGAGCCAAACCAACGCCGACAAAGGCTTGGATAAACTTAGCCTTATCCGTTGCAAGACAGAAATCTGCAGCAACAGCCATATTGGCTGCGGCGCCTGCAACAGCCCCATCAACCTCCATCAAGATAGGTTTAGTAATTTGCTTGATTTTATAAGAAATAGTATTGACCAATTCTGCGATTTTCGTCAATGAAGGAATATCATCCTCTTCCACTGCCCGCTTCATCTCTACTAAATCTCCTCCAACAGAGAAGACTTTCCCATTGGCATTAATCAAGATAAAATGCACAGCTGGATCCTCTTCTGCCAGAGTCAGAGCTTCCAAAATCTCCTCACACATGGGAATATGAAAGCCATTTGCGACCTCAGGACGGTTTAAGGTAAGGATTGCCAAATCTTCTTCAAGCTGATAAATAATGTGTTCCATCAGGACTCCTTTTTATTTTATAAGCATTTAAAATTATTTTATTAACAAAGTATATCTTTTTTAAAACTTGAAATCAAGAAAAAATCAACTGAAACTGTCTCAGCCGATAAGAAAGACTCGCTTTATCCTAGAAAGCATCTCATTTTCTTCATTGAAAAAAGGCTTTCTTTCTGCTATAATCGTATAAAATACTTACTTTAGGAGTTCTTATGAAAGTTGTTAAATTTGGAGGTAGTTCACTTGCCTCTGCTGGTCAATTAGAAAAAGTTTTAAACATTGTCAAAAGCGATCCTGAGCGTCGTTTTGTAGTTGTTTCTGCGCCTGGTAAACGCAATGCTGAAGATACTAAGGTTACGGATGCCTTGATCAAATACTACCGCGACTATGTTGCTGGTAACGATATTAGCAAGAGCCAAAGCTGGATTATCGACCGCTATGCTGCTATGGTTAGTGAATTGGGACTGAAGCCAGCTGTTTTAGAAAAAATTTCTAAAAGTATTCGCGCCTTAGCCACTCTTCCTATCGAAGAAAATGAATTTCTCTACGATACTTTCCTAGCAGCCGGTGAAAATAACAATGCTAAATTGATTGCTGCCTATTTTAACCAAAATGGTATCGATGCACGCTATGTTCACCCTAGAGAAGCTGGTATTGTGGTCACAAGTGAACCTGGTCACGCTCGCATCATTCCATCAAGTTATGACAAGATTGAGGAATTGACAAATACCAATGAAGTCCTTGTCATTCCTGGTTTCTTTGGTGTTACTAAGGAAAATCAAATCTGTACTTTCTCACGTGGAGGTTCTGATATCACTGGTTCTATCATTGCTGCAGGTGTCAAAGCTGACCTTTATGAAAACTTTACAGATGTTGATGGTATCTTTGCAGCCCACCCTGGTATTATCCACCAACCACACTCTATCCCTGAGTTGACCTACCGTGAAATGCGTGAATTGGCCTATGCAGGGTTCTCAGTTCTTCATGACGAAGCCCTTCTTCCTGCCTACCGTGGAAAAATTCCTCTTGTTATCAAGAATACCAACAACCCTGACCACCCAGGTACCCGTATCGTTCTAAAACACAGTAGTGACAAGTTCCCAGTTGTGGGAATTGCTGGCGACTCTGGCTTTGTCAGCATCAACATGTCGAAATACCTCATGAACCGTGAGGTTGGATTTGGACGCAAGGTTCTACAAATCCTTGAAGATCTTAACATCGGTTGGGAACATATGCCAACAGGTATCGACGATCTTTCAATCATCCTCCGTTCTCGCGAACTAACTCCTATCAAGGAAGAAGAAATCCTTCGTCAGTTGGTTCAAAAGGCTGAAGTAGACCATGCAGAAATCGAACACGACCTTTCAATCATTATGATTGTTGGAGAAAAGATGAAGAGCCATATCGGAGTAACTGCTACTGCGACACGTGCTCTATCTGAAAATAAGATCAATATCCAGATGATGTCTCAAGGTTCTAGTGAGGTTTCTATCATGTTTGTTGTTCATAAGGACCAAGAGAAAGCAGCTATTAAAGCCCTCTACAATGCCTTTTTCGGTGAAAGTAAGGAAGACTAAGCATGGCTCAATCACTTAACAAAACAGTGCTCCTCAATACAACAGGCACCTCCTACCTCTCTATAGCTGGGAAAGTGGGAAAATTCCTGGTCGGGGATCAGGCTCTGGAATTTTACCCCGATGTCAATGTTGAACAATTTATCCAGATTCCTTGGAGCCATATCAACCAGATTGGGGCAAATGTCACTGGGCGAAAAATCAGTCGCCACTTCGAAGTCTTTACAGACAGAGGAAAATTCCTCTTTGCTTCAAAAGACTCAGGTGCCATTCTTAAAATTGCTCGCGAAAAACTGGGCAATGACAAGGTCGTCAAACTTCCGACCCTGATTCAAACCATTGGTCAAAAATTTAAAAATCTATTTGCAAAAAAGTAGAAACTTTAGTATAATCATAGCAACGGATAAGTAGGTTATCTTCTTCTTTCAGAAAGTCTGCGGGTGCTGCGAGCAGATAGGAGGGATAGGTGAAATTCTACCGTTAGTAACAATTGCATACACAATCAAGTGCACACCTGTGAAGTTGGATGGAACCGTGGCCCTGCTACTCCAACGCTTTGTCAGGTGTGCTTTTTTCATAAAGGAGTTCTTATGTTAGATATCAAACGTATTCGTACAGACTTTGATGCTGTCGCAGAAAAATTGGCTACACGTGGTGTAGATGCTGCTGTCTTGAATGAGATGAAAGAAATCGATGCTAAACGTCGTGACATCTTGGTCAAGGTTGAAACTCTCAAAGCAGAACGTAACACAGTTTCTGCTGAGATTGCTCAAGCTAAACGCAACAAGGAAAATGCAGATGACAAGATTGCTGCCATGCAAACCCTATCTGCCGAGGTCAAAGCCTTGGATGCCGAATTGGCAGAAATCGATGCTAAATTGACAGAATTTACAACGACTCTTCCAAATATCCCAGCTGACAGTGTTCCTGTTGGAGCTGATGAGGATGACAATGTGGAAGTTCGCCGTTGGGGTACTCCACGCGAGTTTGACTTCGAGCCAAAAGCTCACTGGGATCTTGGTGAAGACTTGGGTATCCTTGACTGGGAACGCGGGGGTAAAGTAACCGGCGCTCGCTTCCTTTTCTATAAAGGTCTCGGTGCTCGTTTGGAACGTGCTATCTACAACTTTATGTTGGATGAGCATGGAAAAGAAGGCTATACTGAAGTCATCACACCTTACATGGTTAACCACGATTCTATGTTTGGTACTGGTCAATATCCAAAATTCAAGGAAGATACTTTTGAACTCAGCGACAGCAATTATGTCCTTATCCCTACAGCTGAAGTTCCTCTAACAAACTACTACCGTGATGAAATCCTTGACGGTAAAGACCTACCAATCTACTTCACTGCTATGAGTCCTTCATTCCGTTCTGAGGCTGGCTCTGCTGGTCGTGATACTCGTGGCTTGATTCGTTTGCACCAATTCCACAAGGTTGAAATGGTCAAATTTGCCAAACCAGAGGAATCTTACGAAGAATTGGAAAAAATGACAGCCAACGCTGAAAATATCCTTCAAAAGCTCAACCTTCCATACCGTGTCGTTGCTCTCTCTACTGGAGATATGGGCTTCTCAGCTGCGAAGACTTACGACTTGGAAGTTTGGATTCCAGCGCAAAATACTTATCGTGAAATCTCAAGCTGTTCAAACACAGAAGATTTCCAAGCCCGTCGTGCTCAAATCCGTTACCGTGATGAAGCAGATGGCAAGGTGAAACTCCTTCACACCTTGAACGGTTCTGGACTTGCAGTTGGACGTACAGTGGCTGCTATTCTTGAAAACTACCAAAATGAAGATGGCTCTGTAACCATTCCAGAAGCTCTTCGTCCATATATGGGTGGCGCTGAAGTTATCAAACCATAAAAAAATAAGGTTTAGCTATTTCTAGCTAGACCTTTTTTCGTAACCAAATCAGATAAGCGCCCAATACAAAGAATAAAATAGTGAGGCAAATAACGGTTTCAGCCATTACCAGATAATCCAGAAATGGAAGTTTCAAGATTCCCTGTGCCATCTTGAGCGAGGTAGCCGTGATAATGGTTGGGAAGGTGAGGGCTGAAAAAGCTGGTTGAAAGCCTTGTTTTAAAATATTGGGCAGACGAGTTAAAACAAAGAAAAAGAAGGATTGAGACGCCAAAATCATGGCAATCAGGAGCCAAGTCGGTAGGCTGGCTCCTCCAACTCGAACTAGAGAAGCCAAGAGCAGAGAGAAAGGAGCACAGTAGATTCCTTCCTGTCCAAGCATGGCTACAGGGAGTGGATGTTTCTTTAAATCGCTATAAATAAGGGGATAGAGATAGAAGGTCAAGAGAAAACCAAAACTCAATGTCGCATAGGCAATCTCGATAATGCCTACAAGAGGATAGGTCAAGGCAGCCACCGCTATTCCCACATAGAGAACCGTCCAGCTAGGAGTGGAATGAACCCTCCGACCAGGACAGGCAAATTTGATGGTGAATCCAGCAATCAGGGCCAAATCCAAGAGAAATGAAAACCACCAGAGCCCTTGCGCTACTATAGGAAGATGAGGGAACACACGAAAGACATAGGTCGATAAAATCATCCCAGCCATGGGAAAGGTTGCCATTCCTGACAAAAGAGGGGGCTTGGTCAATTCTTGTTTGGTTTCTTTCCAATTAAACAGATGCAAAATTAAAAAGTAAACCCACAAAATCAAACCTGTCAGACTCAATATATAGGACAGAATCGGCAACATATCTAAAACGAGATTCCCAGCTCCTGCCAAACCTAGCAAACAACCTGAAAATACTAAGGGGAGTTTTTTCATACTAACCTCCAATAATCATGTTAATTTCAGTATAGCATAAAAGCGCTTAAATGAGGACTTAAAAAAACGAAGTCCGTTGATTTCAGACTTCATTTTTTGTTCAAATATGAATTAAGCATACGGTTGCAATTCTGGATTAATTGGTGTATTGGCTAGGTTATTGGCATAGTTACAAAGACTTGCTAAGCTAACACCAAGAACCACATCCAAGGCATTTTGTTGCGTGTAGCCAGCTTCTAAAAACTCAGACAAAGCTTCATCTCCTACACGTCCTTTAGTGTTGATAACCGCCAAGGTAAACTTAGCTAGGGTATCTAATTTTGGATCTGTTTCAATCGGAGTGCGATTGCGGAGGGCTTGGAGAAGGTCATCATTCATCTGAATTTGTTTGATTGAAAAGGCTGTGTGACCTGCTACGCAGAAAGCACAGCCATTAGTTACGGCTGCCGTGATTTGTACTACTTCACGTTCAACAGGTGTCAGACTATTACGGCGGTTGATAGCTCCGACAGTTCTGTAGGCTTCTAAGGCAGTAGGTGCATTAGCCAAAAGACCGATTAGGTTAGGAATATAGCCATTATTGTCTTTTTGTACTGTTTCCAGAACTTCTTTCACTTCTGCTGGTGCTGATTCTACTGTATGGATTGTAAATGTTGTCATCATAAAACCTCTTTTCATTTTGTTGAAACCTAGTCTATCACAGATTCTATACCTTGCATAATATATATTTTAAATTGCACTGATAAAAATTCTTTATGAAAGTAAAAAAACCACACAATCTGTGTGATTTCATTATTTATCAAAATACTTTTTAGTCTCAGCAATGACGACTGGTGATAAAACTAAGAGGGCAATCAAGTTTGGCAGAGCCATCAAGGCATTGACAATATCTGCGATAATCCAAACCATATCCAACTCGATAAATCCTCCCAACAAGACCATGAGCACAAAGACCACACGGTAGAGCCAGATAAAGCGAACCCCAAAGAGGAACTCGAAACAGCGTTCTCCATAATAGTTCCAACCTAGAATCGTCGTAAAGGCAAAGAGTACAAGGAAGATGGTCAAGAGGGCAGGCCCAAAGTGTGAAAAGACTGTTGAGAAGGCTGACTGAGTCAAGGCAACTCCATTCAAATCACCACTCCAAACACCAGTTACCAAGATGGTTAAACCAGTCAAGGTACAGATAATGAGGGTGTCAATAAAGGTTCCTGTCATGGAAATCAAACCTTGCTCTACCGGTTCATTTGTCTTAGCAGCCGCAGCTGCAATGGGAGCTGAACCTAGACCAGACTCATTTGAAAACACACCACGCGCCACACCATTTTGAATAGCCATCCGAATGCTAGCACCAGCAAATCCACCTACCGCAGCAACAGGATTAAAAGCTGATGTCAAGATTAAAGCGATTGTAGCAGGGAGTTTCCCGATATTAAAGAAAATAACTGTAAGAGTTCCCAAAATATAGATGATGGCCATAAAAGGAACAACAGTAGTTGAAACCTTTGAAATGGACTTAAGTCCGCCAAAGACTGCAATCGCTACAAATACAGACAAGACAAGAGCTGTGATGGCTGGTGAAATAGTCGTCGTATTTTGGATAGATTCTGTAATCGAGTTGACCTGGGTGAAGGTCCCGATTCCCAGCAAAGCCACCAAGACACCCGCCAGGGCAAAGAATATAGCAAGTGGTCGCCACTTTTCTCCCATCCCTAGAAGGATATAGTGCATTGGACCTCCCGCTACTGCACCATTGTCGTCCTTGGTGCGGTATTTAATCGCCAAGAGTCCTTCCGCATACTTGGTAGCCATTCCAAAGAAAGCAGCCATCCACATCCAAAAGAGAGCTCCTGGTCCACCGACCTTGATAGCCGTCGCCACCCCGATAATATTTCCCGTTCCGACTGTCGCTGCGAGGGCTGTACACAAGGCCGCAAAGCTAGATACATCACCATGCCCCTTATCCTTGGTAAAAATAAGTTGAAAGGCCTTAGGCAAACGCAAAACCTGCAAGAGTCCTAGACGAGCAGTTAAGTAAATCCCTGTTCCGACCAATAAAATCAAGAGGGGAGGACCCCAAGCGAAAGCATCGATTGATTTAAGCAATTCTAACATTCTATTCTCCTATCTTTTCAACCCCAAAAGAAAGAGCACATGCAAGATACATGTACTCTGGAATGCTTAGATAAATGCTAAAAAGCGGTCTATCCTAGCTCTGTCCTTTTACCTGAGAGTTTGAGCAGTTACCTGCCTTGCCCCTTCGGTGCCTTTACGGTCTCTCCAGAGTTCCGTCCATTTACAGTCATGGAAAATCAAACGATTCTCCACTTCTATTAAACTTCATTCGGTGTTGGTATTTAATTGATTCTTATTTTACAAAAAATGTTGGCTTTTGTCAATGTGTTTTGGGAAATTCTTATTTGACTCTGTAGAAGAAAGATTGAGCATTTCCATGTGCGTGAGGTGCTATTAGTTATTAAATCAATCTGTTTCACTCTTATTCTACACGATATAAGAATTGCCTTGGATCACCATGTAGAGGAAATGCGGCATGGAAGATGATTCTATCTTTACTAATATCCGAAGCATCCGTGACCAACTCACCCCTAGATGTCCCATCCGGTATTCTAACGCCTGCTGGTACGAACTGAATAAAGATTCCAAAGTCTGGTGCTGAATAACGAGCTCGTAAAAAACCATTTACAAATTCTGATTCTGTAAGGTCAACTTTAAATTTCTCTGGTTCTATCAGCCCATCTTTACTAAAGACTAAGTCTTCTCCTCCGTGACCACTACTCCATCTTCCCTCAATGCTAGAAAAATCTCCATTTTTTATAGCATTAATATCCATTTTCCCAGAAGCAGTTTTGCTAGTTGAAGATGCAGTTCCAGCAAATTTTTCTGTTACAGATTTCCAAGTAAGATTAGATAGATTCATTCGAGTACCAGGACTAACTTCATCCTCTGTCTTGGCCTCTTTAACCTTTTCTAGTTTGTCCCCATTACTATTCAATTTCCAAATGGTATGAATGGTTTGTGGATCTCCTGCGAATGGATTCCACTGGGTATAAAGCTTGCCATCTTCTAGGAGATAGGCCTTGAAACGAGTTCCAAGCATCTGCATTTTATTTTCAGCATTGGTGAGTCGAATGACTTTCTGATCCTTGAGTGTGAAAATATCTAGAATCTCACTACCATTTTTCGAAGATACAATCATTTCATCAATGCCATTTTTATCCATATCAACCATTGCATAGGTAAAGGCTTGACTTCGTTCTGCCATCCCTGCATAGATATTAGCAGTAAGATTGATGTTCTCCTTAACCTCTGATTTATGATCTAGAAGAAATTCATAATCCTTCAAAATGCTATTATAAGGACTATAATCAACGGTTGTTTTAGTTTCTGCCGTACCCTTATCTGCACTTGCTCCTCCTGGAAGTTTATCAGAAACAGACTTCCAACTTAGGGTTTCTAGAGAAATGGGCGAACCGACACCAAGATCTGCTAACTCTTGAGCTTCCTTGGCCTTCACCAAGGACTGACCGTCCTCACTAAATTGATAGTGGGCATAGATGTGACTCGTTGCTGTACCAGCTCCACGATAGAGTAGAGAATTATCTGGCAAGATACCGATCGTCATTCTCTCACCAATCTGGTCTAAACGATTTTCCTGATTGGTCAGACGAATTACCTTTCCATCTTTCAAAGTGCGGATATCAAGTAAACTCTTTTCGCCGCTCTTCATTTCAAGAGCAACCAAGAGTTCATCCACTCCGTCGTTATTCAAATCTGTCTTGTGATAAACTACATCTGTGTAAAAACCTTGAGAAGACTTCACCTGACTAGCCAGAGCATTGACATCCATACCTGTCGGCAAACTACCTTTAGCTACTTTTTCATAGTCATCTAGAACCTTGTTATATTGGCTGTAATCTATCTCTGGACTTGCCGCAGATGTATCTGATGTTGAATCAGATGGTATTTCTGCGCTTTTATTCCAAGGTAGATACTGACAGCCTCCTAGAACCAGTGTCAATAAAAGCGTTGTGGCTATTAAAAACTTTTTCATATTACTCCCTTATCTAAGAGAAAGGAACCAGCCTGTGCTAATTCCTTTCGCTATTTTTATTTTATCAAAATGTTGCTTATTCGCAAATTATTTTCTGTTTTAATTTGTTTCTAGTAGATTAGAGTTCTAAATCTATAATTTTATTTCACCCACTTACCTGAGCCATCTACTTGGTAGCCATCTGGTGTACGTTCGTTGACTGCCATCTTACCATTTGACTTGAGATAGTAATCGCCTACCCATTTGTTACGAGCATAGCTTCCTTCTGATGTTAGGTAATAGTAAGAGCTATAGCTGCTATCATAGACCCATTCGCTCTTAGCCATTTTACCATTTGATTTGAGGTAATAGCTACCTACCCAAGTATTACGAGCATAGCTTCCTTCTGATGTTAGGTAATAGTATGAACTATAGTTTTTATCGTAAATCCACTCGCTTTTAGCCATGTAACCACCTGACTTGAGATAGTAATTACCTGACCAGGCATTTTGAACAAAGTTACCTGAAGCATTTAGGTAGAAATATGAATTGTACTGAACATCAAAAATCCATTGATTAACTACTTTCACACCAGCTTTGTAGTAAGAAGAACCTGACCAGCCAGTCTGACCTGAGGTAGAGCTAGTAGTTGGTTTTGGAGTTTCAGTCGCTTTTGGTTTTTCAGTTTCTTTAGGAGTTGAAGAGTCTAGAGGATTGACATATTTTCCATCTTTAACGGTAAATATTACTGATTTACCACTAAACTTATGCAAGGTGTCTCCTTCTCTTCTTTCTCCATGAAATTGTACGTAATATTCACCATCTGGAACATAGTAAACACTCGTATCATTTTGCTGAGTGATGGAAACCAATGATTTCTCAAATCTTTCATTGAAAGTATCTTTTTTAGTAATTTGACCTGTATTTGCATTTACGACATCTGCATATATATATACATCATATACAGGTACATTTTCAACCGTCATATCAATATAGATTCTTTCATTGCCAGAACCTGGTGTAATCTTAGATTTCACCTCATAATTCTCGGTACGAGTAATTTCCGCATGCACTGTCTGTGCTGAAAAAGGTAGAACCCCTGCTGTGTCGATTGTTGATACTACTCCGACTGTTGAAAGTGCCACAGCACATACTAATAATTTCTTTTTGTTCATGTTATTCATTTCCTTTATTTTCTTAATCTTTATTTGTTTAAAACCTAACATTTATCTATCCGACAAAATGATGATTCTTTACACGAAAGACAACTGATTGTCCATCATATACCTTGCCATCTTGTCCTTTTCCTTTGATAACAAAGCGATAACTGCCATCTGGAGTGTCACTAAAGAAGTGGCGAGTTTGAAAAGCACGTAGACTTGGATTGTAGGTCACAGTAAACTGAGTTTGTGTAGAAACTGAACCTGTATCTGCATCAACTAAGGCAAAATCATAGGCTACTTGATAAGATGAAGACGGAGTGCTAGGTAGAGCGATATCAATATAAGTCATAGCATCATTGAAGTGGTAAATGCTTATTCCTAATGATGTTGCTTGTGAACTGCTAGCTGAATGAGTTCCCTGAGATCGGCTCCACTTTCCTGATCCATCCACTTGGTAGCCATCTGGAGTACGCTCATTCACTGCCATCTTACCGTTTGATTTGAGATAATAATCACCTTCCCAAGTATTACGAGCATAACTTCCTTCAGATGTTAAATAATAGTAAGAGCCGTAGTTACTGTCATAAATCCACTCACCTTTAGCCATCTTACCATTTGATTTGAGGTAATAATCACCTTCCCAAGTATTGCGAGCGTAACTGCCTTCTTTTGTCAAATAGTAGTAGGATTTGTAGTTGTTATCATAAATCCACTCACCTTTAGCCATCTTACCGTTTGACTTGAGATAATAGTTACCCACCCAAGTGTTGCGGGCATAGTAGCCATCTGAGGTTAAGTAATAATAAGCTCCATAGTTCTTATCATAGATCCACTCCTTCTTAGCCATGTATCCACCTGACTTAAGATAGTAATCACCTTCCCATGCATTTTGAACATAATTACCTGAAGCATCTAGGTAGAAGTAGGAATTATAGTTTTTATCGAAAATCCACTTACTAGTGACTTTAGTACCATTTTGGTAGTAAGAGGAACCTGACCAACCATCTCTTTGATTCGGTGTTGATTCACTAGAAGTTTTTGGAGTTGAAGTAGCTATTGTTTGACCAGTTAGCTTCTTAATCGCCTCTTTAAACTCTTCTACAGTTCCTTTCCACTCTATGTAATTGGCACCAGACTTATTCTCATTAGCGATATAGTTTCGATCGGATTCTTGGAAATAAGATAATTCCGGGGTAGTTTTTGTAGCCGAAATAATGGGACGATTGACAGTTCCCTTCCAATTTTTAAATACTTTTGAATCATTAGGGACAATGATATAATATTTTGCAGCTGTAGTCAGCCTTTGTTCATCTGCTCTAACAGTTGACACAAAGAAAGGATTTGTATCACTTGTTGTAGTAGCAAGACCCACTGCTAAAACAGCAGAAGCGAGTATAATGTATTTTTTCATCAAAATTCTCCTTTAGAATTTTATTGTTTACGGTTATAGCATGGTATGGACTTTACCATATTGACGAAAAGAGTATCTATGTTTACCTTTACTTGGTTTTCAAACTAACTTTTTATGAAAGGAAGCTATACTTAGGCTTTCTCATAGTTATTAAAGTAAAGACTTTCTATTTTATCATTTCCACCTACTTGTCAAATATGCCTTTTCTCCTATTGTCCAATTTTGATCATAAGGATCCACTGACCATTTTGTTGCTAGCAAAAAAAATGGAAACTTACTATAACCAATTTGAGCTTCAACTAGATCGGTGGTTGTATTGTACCTTCTATCTCGTTTCCACTTACCAATTTTTTGACTTCTTTGCCTATTCCAGATAAAAAGTTCCTCTGGAAGTGCATAAATTCTACCGTCATGAGAACTCCCTCTAATGACAGGATAAAGGTACTGATGCAACTGATATTCACATCGCTTATTTAATAGCCAATATCCTAGGATTATATAGAAGGGATTTATCTTTTCAAGAGGTAAGATAATTGGCAAAGGTAAAGCATTACTCAAATCCACTGGTTTTGTAAGATACATTAACCATAACAATAATGATGAAAAATAAACTATAAATGTATGTAGTGGTATTCTATTCAAAACAATCATATAGAATTTGTAATTCTTTATCTGTATCAAACTGCGTCTTACATTAATACTGCCCACAATTATTTTATATAGAAAAATCACACAGAAGATAGGTAAAAAAATAAATACAAAAATTAAGAAAGATATTAAAACGATAAACTCAGCTATTCCAATAACAGCTGGATATTGAACTTTATATGTTTCAAAATCCTTTAATACAATGAACCATGGAGCGATAAAATACAAGCACGAGAATATTAGTAAAGCAATTTTTAAATAGAAAATATTCAAGAATTGACTTAATTTTAAAATGTTTGTCCTCATATAAATTCCAGCTCTCCTATCCATCCAATTTATCATTTCTTAAAACCATGACAATCTTCAAGCAGAATTCCCCCTATATTTGTTTAATAATTTGTAGATAAATATTAATCTGAACTTATTAAAATAATTTCTAATACTTACTTCTACTTCCTTAGAAATAGTTTACTGGATTGTATAAGTCCTAGTAAATTCAATTCGACTCATATTATTCTTAAAATATAACTCATATAAAAAATCTACAACATCAATTCTTTACTATTTTTACATAATTTAACGTTTCAAAAGTAAATTAAATGTCTGCCGAATCATCTGTCCACCAATTGTATCCCTAAACTTATCCTCCCTAGATAACTCATCTAACATATCTTCTAGACTAACAGCTTTAATATGACCTGGCCAAAAGACATTATCCAATCTACCTGCACCCTTATAGGTAGGCATCAAGACAACACGTGTTTCCAAGCGATAATATTTTAATAAATTTGCAAATTTATGAGAAAAGCTTTCTTCTGCATAAGACATGTTAGGGGACATTTTTTTAGGTCTACCTATTTGAGCACCTGTAGCACTATCTATAGTGTACAATAAACCATCCACTTCTCTATAAATCACATTTCCTGAAGCATAAAATTTTAAATCTACTAACCAAATTGTAGATCCAGAAACAATAACACAATCAATATCTGCATCTACCCTTTCATCTTCTAAATTGAGATTATGAACAGACCAAAAGGTAACTAATTTTTCTAAAAGTCCTTGTTTTTGTAATGCTTTCGCAAAATTAATTTCACCCTCTTGACCAAGATTAACTGCAGATTCATCGAATCCTGATTTATTCAATCCTTTTCCAGGTTCTCCAAACATCAATTCATGCTGATAAAGTGGATAATTCTTAAGCTTTTGTGGTTCAAATCCTGTCATTTTACCATTATGAGTTGCCTTTGAAATACTGGGAAGTTCACTGTGTTTGGGTGTGGAAAGAGTAGGTGGTTCTGGAGAAACCTTAGCATTCTGTCTTCTGCCCCAAAGAAATCCTAATATAAAATATAGTATATTTCTGTGATGCTTAAAAAAGCGAAACAATTTCTCCACCTCCTAAAAAATATCTTATTTAGCAATAGTCACTTTACTTGGTCTAAGAACCCTATTATTTAACAAATATCCTTTTTGTAATACTTCAACAATATTATTTTCACTTTGTTCTTCAGTAACTACCACTGTATTAACAACCTCATGCATACTTGGGTCAATCATACCACTATTGTCAATAACTTGTAATCCATTCAATGAAAGAATTTGCAAAAGTTCTTCAGCAATTGAAGTAAGCAAATCTGATTTTTCCTCAGATGATTCAATACGATCAATAACTTGAAGAATCTGTTTCATAAATGGAGCAAATTTCTCACCCTTATCTAAATCCTGTCTATAGATTAAATACTGCTTCAGTTCTTCTATCAGACTATTTTTGGCTTTATCTTCCAATAAACGGCGTGTAATTAAAGATTCAATATCTTCAACTTTATCTACGATATACGAAACTTTTTCGTGCAATACTTCTTCACTCATAAAAACTTTATCCTTTCTCTCTTCTATTTATTTGCCATCCTTTAGGGTAATTGTAATACAAGACAATATTTGATAACAATGCCAAACTTAATGCGTTACTAATCCAAAAGCTATTTACAAACTTATCAAAGAAACCACTCAAAAACCAATTAGCTGCAAAAACTAAGATGAACATTAAACATCCCATACCTTGTGAATGGCGTGTTGTAGCATAAATGATAGAATTTTTATTTTCAATAAATTCATTGTAAAAATCATTATCTCTAATTTTATTTTCAATACCTAAACTTTGTGCCTTAGCCAAGTATGCTTCTGCAATTCGAACACGCGCCTTATTATCTAAAACTGCTTTATTTTCATATCTTGTTCGATCGATATATTTTCTAAAGAAAGCTTCGACATCTGTATCAGGTGCTTTTTTCATACGCTCTATCGTAATATCTAATAGTAACTTAAAATACACTTGCTGGAAATCTTGATTGTTACTATAGCGTTCGTTTAAGGTATCTAAATACTTCTCACACTCATCTTCAGATTTCAAAAGCAGAATACCTGCATAGTGTAGTTTATGCTCTAGTGAATCCGAAACATCTACTAATTTCCTTGCAAAATTATAGGCTTCCTCATTATCTCCAATTTCTCTATAAGAGCATGATAAAAGGTAATAAATATATTCTTCATTATTTTTATTTTCTTCTAAATAATGATCATATAGATATCGAACATCTTTTGCTGCCTGTTTATACTGATCAAATAAAAATAGAGATCTTCCCTTTTTCAAAAGATAAAAGGAATTATTAGACAACTCAAAAGCTTCCTGATAATACTGAATTGCGAACTTTTGCTGATTCTTTTCACAATAAACATCACCTAACAAGGATAAGATATCTGCATTTTTAGGTCTCAATCTATTAGCTTCACTAATAGCTAGCTCTGCATCTGATAACTTTCTATCTTCAAGGCTAATCATAGCTTTAAAATACCAAACATCTGCATCATTTCGATTTATTTTTAAGGCTTCTTCAATGTAGGAATAAGCTAATGATTTCTTTCCTGAATAGAAGGCCTGCCTAGCTGAATCAAGATAGCTTGAATTTGAATGATTGGTTGGAGTCGAATCAGGGACTCCTTCAGAACTTTGTTTAGAAATTTCTAATTCCCTATCATATTTTTGTCTGGTTTCTTCACTTTCAAATACTTTTTCTGCCTGTGCAATGACTTCCATCTTTCTCTCAGCCATTGATCTTTGATCAATATTTGGAGAACCTGTCAACTGGCGATAGCGTCTTCTATTTGACTTGATACTTTTCTTAACATCATCTAATGAACTTGTTTCTGAAATCCCTAACTCTTCATAATAGTTTATGACCGACATTGTGTTCCTCCCCTAATCAATAGTTAAATCTTTTATTTTGCGACTAGCTACTTCTACAGCACTTTTATCGAGATTTGCTTGTCTCTCTACCTCAAAAGTCCCCAATAAGTGATTATCCGAATCATGTACCTCTACAAACACTGTTTGATCGACATCATAATGATAAGTTACCTTCAAAACCGTTCCTGCTGGCCAGTCACCCGGTAATTTAATGGTACTCTCTCCTATAACCGTAACAAATTGTGGATCCTCATCATCGCCTTGAGTAACCTCTACTAACACATTTTGTTGATTATCAACAACTGTTGAAAAATACTCAGAGTACTTGTTTGGTACCTTGGAATTTTTAGGAATAATAATTGTATTTCTTTTCACACCATTCGAAAGTGCCAAAGTTCCCAAGGCTTGAGAAGTGACATCCGAAACAACTAACTTTTCTGCTAATCCACGAACTGTTTCACTAACATCTGCACTTTCTGATTTATTAGCGATTTCCAATGCTGCCTGAATAGCTGCTCCTTGTGCTACAGCTTCATCTGGATTAATAGAATATACAATCTTCTTCCCAATTTTCTCTTCCAATTTTCTTTGTACCATTGGCATTCGAGTTGAACCACCTATTAATAGTACTTGATCAATTTCATCCCATGACATTCCAGATTCTTCAACAACATCATCTAACAGCTCCTCTGTACGATTCATTAGACTTTTTGTTGCTTCTTCAAATTCTACACGTGTTATCGGAATTTTATAACTTTTTCCTTTGTAGTCGAGAAAGACATTTGTTTTTTCTACAGTTGTTAGTCCTCTCTTTGTATTCTCTGATTTTTCACGAAGTAAGGCAGTAAAATGTTCATCCGTATAAATATCCTCTGCTCCCTGTTCTTCCATCTTTTCAGCAATAATCATTGATAAGGCGTTATCAAAATCAAACCCTCCTAGATTACGATCTCCATCGGTGGCAATAACATCAAACTCGCCATCTTTTATTTTCATTAATGTGACGTCAAAAGTTCCACCACCTAAATCGTATACCAATACTGTCTCATTTTTTTCTGCTGATATACCGTATGCAAGTGCAGCGGCTGTCGGTTCATTTAAAACTCGTAAAACATTAAGTCCTGCAATCTCTCCAGCATGTTTCGTTGCTGTTCTACGGGCATCATCAAAATAAGCTGGAACAGTTATTACAACATCCTCTACTTTGTCACCAAGTGCATTTTCTGCTCCTTCTTTTAATCTTTTTAAAATGATTGCTGAAATTTCTTCTGCTGTATAAACAGTATCACTAGGTGAATCAAACTTCCAGTTTGGATTTCCCATCTGTCTTTTGACATACTGTACAACTGCTTCAGGACTACTTGCTGCCAAATTTTTAGCTTGAATACCAACAAGTGGTTCATCTTTCCCGTCAAAATCTTGAAAGAATACGACAGATGGAGTTAAATTTTCACCATCTTGATTCAATAAAATTTGTGGTTGTCCAGTCTCTGATAATACAGATACTGCTGAATAAGTCGTTCCTAAATCAATTCCAATTGCTTTACTCATATTTCACTCCTAATCATTATTTGATTTAAACTGTGTTAGTACTTCTGTTAAAAACTCACAGTATTTTAACTCTGCATCAATCTTGCTCTGATTTTTCCCTAAAGTTCTAAGACTGCTAACTGTTAAATTACTAAGTTGGGCTCCTAATTTCTGACCCAATGACAAGTCCGATTCTCTAATTGCTTCTCTGAATCTTTTATTATCTTCTGATATATAGTATTTTTTTAATTGTTTACTCTCACCTAAAGTATCTATAGTCAGAAGCTGTACTGATCCTTGATTTTTTAAACGAAAACAAAACTTTACATAGTCTTTCTGATGATCTGGGTGCGAAATAACTAGACATTCTTCAATCTCTTTATTGAACAAACCGCCGAGTTTTATTTGTTCTTCATCAATTTGACAAGGAAGATCAAACTCTTTTGCTTTCTCAACAATTTTCGTCTTGCAATATTCTAAATCCAATCTTGGATTGTTCTCATCGGAATAATATCTCCATTCATCGATATAACTTTCCAATTCTTTGTATTTAATCATCAACAATCTCCTTTTAAATCTTATTGTTTACGGTTACAGTATAGCATGCGATTTACCTTATTTACGAAAAGCGTATTTATATTTACCTTTATTAACAATTACCCCCCCCCCCCCCCCGAAAAAACGTAACTATAATTACTTTTTTCTTAAAATTATCTTAAAAATTGGTAGAATTATGATAGAATAGAAAAAATGACTCGAGGAGCTTTAGGATGCAAGATGAAAGTGTTTATGGATTAGTATATAAGGCCATTCGTGAGGAGAGAGGGTTTACTCAGAAGGAAGCTGCTGGGACTACAGTGACTCCTCACTTTTTACGTCAGTTTGAGCAAGGGAAATCTCGAATAACCATTCAAAAATTTGAAGAGATTCTTTCTAATATTGGAATTGATAAAGAGACCTTTGATAGTCTCAAAACGCAAATGTTTCCAACTGAATTTCATAAATTACAGGCTCAAGTTGCTGATTTGGCCTATAAGCGTGAATTTAAAAAGATCATTAGTTTGATTAATCAACCTATGGAAAATCCTGGGATCGCTGAACACTATGTGATTGCCAACCGTGTAGTCAATAAATTTGCTATCGCAAACATCATCGGCGATTCTTTTCTGACTCCAAAAGATTATCAAGAACTAGAATATATCAAGAACTATCTTAGTGAATTGGACGACTGGAACAAAATTGAGGTCAATATCTTTTCATCTATCCTGCCTCACTTTTCAATCGAATTTTTAGATTACAGGCTCTACCACCTATTAGATACTCTAAAAAAACAGACTGAATACCATTCAATCCGTACTGCTGACTACTATATTGCCTGCTTAAGAACTGCTATCAAGCATTACTCTGTTAATGGTTACTATGATAAGGCTGAGAATTTAGCAGTGAAGACTCTGGAAGTGATTAATACTTTCCCTCTACTGAGTACCAAGATGACAGAGATGATTAGCATTTCCATGGAACGTGCTAATAATTTTCTCAGACAAGACGATGTCAAAGGTCTAGAACTTGCTAAGTATATCTTTGCTAGTCTCGATAACTTTGAAAAAATCTATCCAAATCAACTTCTGACTCGAATGAGAGAGGATTTCTTTGTTACTGTCACACAACTCAATCACACAGGGCAACCTTTAGACATCTAGTCTAGAAAAAAAGCTTGAGGAATTATGTATTTCCTCAGGCTTTTCTTATCCTTTAAATGTCACAATAGTCGCACCACTGCCTCCAGCATTTTGTGGGGCATAGCCAAAACTCTTGACATGTTTGTTTCTTTGTAGGTATTTGGTGACACCTTCACGGATTACTCCCGTTCCGATACCATGGATGATATCAACTTGCGCCATATTATTTAGCAAGGCTTGGTCGATAAAGGCATCTAGCTCATTCATAGCCTCTTCATAACGTTTGCCTCGAAGGTCTAGTCTGGCTTGTGGACCACGACCAGAAGTCCGTTTCACAACATTGACCTGTTTCTTCTTGACTTGCTTTTCTTGCTGGGCTTGAACAAGGTCAAATTCTTTCTCTTCCAAGGTCATCTTGATTAAACCGACTTGGGCTTCCCAGCGACCATCCTTGAGTTGACTGGTCAAGGTACCACGCTGTCCATAACTGAGAACTACGATATCATCTCCCACCTTGGGAGCTCGTTTTTTCTTGGCCTTTTGAAGGACCTTGTTTTTAGACAAGTCCACTTTTTCAGGAGCCAATTTTTTCAACTTGGCCTTGGCTTCAATGATTTCATGTGGTTTGAGTTGAGATTTACTATGGAGATTTTTGAGAATCTGGTCACTTTCACTTAGGGCCATGTCCACAATCTCAGCAGCCTGTTCACGCGCCTTATTAAGCTCGGTTTCCTTTTCACGATTGAGCTCATTGTAGAGTTTTTTGAGAGCACGGTTCATCTTGAGATTTTCTTGCTCCACCTCACGGATATTATCCAAGCGTTTGCGGCTTTCCAGTGTCTGCTCTTCTAGTTGCTCAATGATACGATTGACATCATTGTCCTGATCGACCTGCTGGCTGGCATCCCCCACGATAACTTCTGAAAGGCCTAGACGTTTGGCAATTTCAAAGGCATTGCTTCGGCCAGGAACGCCCTGCATAAAACGATAAGTCGGGCGAAGAGTGGCAGTATCAAACTCCATGCTGGCATTTTGGACAAAAGCTGTCTCGATACCATAGGCCTTGAGCTCAGGATAGTGAGTCGTCGCCATGGTCTTGACTTGACGCAGGCGAAGATCTTCCAGAATTGCCATGGCAAGGGCAGCTCCTTCTTGAGGGTCTGTACCAGCCCCCAACTCATCCAAGAGTAAGAGGGAATGTTGGTTGACCTTGCCAAGAATATCCACGATATTGGTCATGTGACTAGAGAAGGTAGACAAGCTCTGCTCAATAGACTGCTCATCGCCAATATCGGCAAAGATTTCTTCAAAAATACCAACACGACTTCCCTTGTCCGCTAAAATCGGCAAACCAGACTGAGCCATAACCTGCGTCAAGCCCAGAGTTTTGAGCATGATGGTCTTACCACCTGTATTGGGACCTGTAATGACAATCGCTGTTAAATCTTGACCAAAATGGACATCATTTGCGACGGCATTTTTGACCAGAGGATGGCAGACATGGAGCAATTGAATCTCTTGATTTTCTGACAACTGAGGTACGACTGCTTGTCTTTCTTGGATAAAGCGGACCTTGGCACGAATCAAGTCCAGATGGCCGATAATCCAAGCGTCATTGGCAATTTCAGCCGCATGAGGGCGGACACGCTCAGAAATTTCTTGGAGAATTCGAAGCATTTCATAGCGCTCATCTGCTCGTAAACTAGCAATTTCTTCGCTCAGTTTGACCACCTCACGGGGTTCGATATAGACGGTGTTTCCGCTGGCAGAAATATCATGAACAACACCTGCAATCTTGTTGCGGTAGGTGTTTTTGACTGGTAAAACCTGACGGCCATTTCTGCTTGCAACAATTCCTTCTGTCAACATCTGCGCTTTTTGCTTGAGCAAGTCTTGCAAAACATCACGTACCTGACTTTCGCTATCATGAATTTTTCGACGGATTCGCGCCAATTCTTCACTGGCAAAATTTTCAATGAAACCTGCATCATTAAAGGCCTGTAAGTTCCCTTGTAATTGCGGAAAATCGTGTAACTTCTCAAACCAGAGGGCTAATTCTTCCAAGCTGACATTTTCCAGATTAGCATAAAAACTTTGCAGTTCTCGGCTAGAAAGAAGCACGCGCTTCAAGAGGAGGAACTCCTCGATATTGAGGTCCGCCCCCATCTCCAACCGCTTGCAGACTCCTGCAATTTCCTTAGTTGCAAGAATGGTAAAATGCGGTTGCTCGACAAAGAGAGCTTGCATTTCCTTCATCTCAGCAAAAGCCTGTTTGATTTTATCTGCTCTGGCAGTCGGAGCCAGCTGTCTCAATTGCTCCAAGCCCTGCTCGGTCAACAAATGAGGTTCAAACAAGGCCTTGACCTTATTGAACTCTAATGTTTCTAATATTTTCTTGTTCATCTTTATTTCCTTATCTTTGAATGTCTAGGTGTATTAGCTTTTTACATTCTGATAGATTCTAGTCAATCTGTAAACAAAGGGCTAGGAAAAATCCTGCCCTTTTTATCCGATTAAATTTGTCACCCAGATTTGTTTGAGCCAACTAGTTGTTACTGGTATGCTCTGGATGATGTGTTTTGCAACGATGCTCTTTTCAAGAGGATTTTGTATAGCTGCCATGGGAATGGTCGCCAAGATGGTCAAGGACATTTGCAAGACAAATAAGGTCACCAACATGGACAAGATACCTGCTGAAACTTGGAACAACTTGCCACCCAGTTTTTTACTAGGAAGTAAGTGTAACAAGAGACCAAGCAAACGACCGATGCTATAGACAATCCCAAATACAAGCAAGTAGCCGATACCTGCGTAAAAGACCTTATCCAACTGAAAGAGTTGATCCGATGGGAAAAAGAAAGTTCCCTGACCTTCCTGCGGATTTGCATAAGGGAGCAATAAATGGAATTGCTCTCCAAGCCCCTTGTAAAACTGGCCAGCCACAAAAGCAGATGCCATGGCTGAAATCAGGTAGTAAAGCTGTAAGAGCAAGCCTCTCCGATAGCCGATATAAAATCCCCAAGCCAAGACCAATAGAAGAAAGAGTGAAATCATAAGGAATCCTCAATCTTGCTCTGCTCTTGCTTACAAGTCACAAGTTTGTGACGGAGTTCTTCTAACTCTTGCTCCTTATCATCAAATTCAATCTCACGGCTGAGCTGAGTTGACAAACAGTTGACTGCCAACAAAAGAGCGATCGTTTCATCGTCTGCACTAGGCATTTGTTCTTTAATTGCTTGGTATTTTTCTGTCGCAACCTTAGCGATTTCCTCCATAAAAAGGTTATCATGCTCGGTTGTCAAGGTTAATGATTTTTTCCCGAATGTAAATTTGAATCGATTTAGATTTGCCATAAAATTCACCTCACGATATTATACCAAAATTCGCTAACTTTGTCAGTTTTTACAAATTTGCCTACTTTTGTGGTACAATAGAAACTATGGCAAGTATAACACTCACACCAAGCGAAAAGGAGATTCAGGCTTTTCTTGAACACTATCAAAGCAGTCTGGCTCCTAGTAAGAATCCCTATATCCGCTACTTTTTGAGACTGCCTCAAGCAACTGTTTCTATCTATACTTCTGGAAAGGTCTTGCTTCAGGGTGAAGGGGCTGAGAAATACGCCAGTTTCTTTGGCTATCAGCTTGCAGAGGAAATCAGCGGACAAAATTTCCCTTTGATTGGGACAGATGAGGTTGGAAATGGTTCCTACTTTGGTGGACTTGCAGTTGTGGCTTCTTTTGTCACACCTGATCAGCATGATTTCTTACGAAAACTCGGTGTGGGGGATTCCAAGACTCTGACCGACCAAAAGATCCGTCAGATTGCTCCTATCCTCAAAGAAAAAATCCAGCATCAGGCACTGCTTCTCTCACCAAGCAAGTACAACGAGGTCATCGGAGACCGCTACAATGCTGTTTCGGTTAAGGTTGCCCTCCATAATCAGGCTATCTATCTCCTCCTTCAAAAAGGTCTTCAGCCTGAGAAAATTGTGATTGATGCCTTTACCAGTGCTAAAAATTATGACAAGTACTTGGCACAAGAGGCCAATCGTTTCAGCAATCCTATCAGCTTAGAAGAAAAGGCTGAAGGCAAATACTTGGCTGTCGCAGTTTCTTCTATCATTGCGCGTGATCTCTTTCTGGAAAATCTTGAAAATCTAGGACGAGAACTGGGCTATCAGCTTCCAAGTGGAGCTGGAACGGCTTCTGACAAGGTGGCTAGCCAGATTTTGCAAGCCTATGGTATGCAGGGACTCAACTTCTGCGCCAAACTGCACTTTAAAAATACTGAAAAAGCGAAAAAACGCTTAGAAAGGTAAGTTATGAATTCATTTAAAAATTTCTTAAAAGAGTGGGGATTGTTTCTCCTGATTCTGTCATTACTAGCTTTGAGCCGTATCTTTTTTTGGAGTAATGTCCGCGTAGAAGGACATTCCATGGATCCAACTCTAGCGGATGGCGAAATCCTCTTCGTTGTTAAGCACCTCCCTATTGACCGTTTTGATATCGTGGTGGCCCATGAGGAAGATGGCAATAAGGACATCGTCAAGCGAGTGATTGGAATGCCTGGCGACACTATCCGTTACGAAAACGATAAACTTTACATCAATGACAAAGAGACGGATGAACCTTACCTAGCTGACTATATCAAACGTTTCAAGGATGATAAACTCCAAAGTACCTACTCAGGCAAGGGATTTGAAGGAAATAAAGGAACTTTCTTTAGAAGCATCGCTCAAAAAGCTCAAGCCTTCACAGTTGATGTCAACTACAACACCAACTTTAGCTTTACTGTTCCAGAAGGAGAATACCTTCTCCTCGGAGATGACCGCTTGGTTTCGAGCGACAGCCGCCACGTAGGTACTTTTAAAGCAAAAGATATCACAGGGGAAGCTAAATTCCGCTTCTGGCCAATCACCCGTATCGGAACATTTTAAGAAATCGAAGAGGCCGAGAATCGACAATCTCAGCCTCTTCTTCTATCGTGAGAAGTGATAGTTTATTGACTATAGTAAAAACAACCCCAACTCTCACCTATTCATGCAAAGGAATTTTATGGAAGTTTATTTTTCAGGAACCATTGAACGGATTATTTTTGAAAATCCCAGCAATTTTTATCGCATCCTCCTCCTAGAAATCGAAGATACGGACGCAGATGATTTTGATGATTTTGAAATCATTGTCACAGGAACCATGGCTGATGTAATTGAGGGCGAAGACTACACTTTTTGGGGGCAAATTGTCCAGCACTCCAAGTATGGGGAACAACTGCAAATCAGCCGTTATGAACGCGCAAAACCAACTAGTAAAGGGCTGGTTAAGTACTTTTCAAGTAGCCATTTCAAGGGAATTGGTCTCAAGACAGCTCAGAAAATCGTGGACACCTATGGTGACAATACCATTGACGAAATTCTGCAACACCCAGAAAAGCTAGAAGGCATCGCAGGTCTCTCTGCCAAAAATCGCGAGGCATTCGTCTCCACTCTTCGTCTCAACTACGGGACCGAGATGGTCTTGGCCAAACTAGCCAACTACGGCATCCCCAATAAATTAGCCTTTCAGATTCAAGACTTTTACAAGGAAGAAACCCTTGATGTGGTTGAAAATTATCCCTACCAGCTGGTTGAAGATATCAAGGGTTTGGGCTTTACCATTGCTGACCAACTAGCGGAGGAACTTGGCATCGAAAGTCAGGCTCCTGAACGCTTCCGTGCCGGTCTAGTTCACAGTCTTTTTCAGGCCTGTATGGAAACAGGGGATACCTATGTTGAAGCACGAGATTTGCTAGAACAAACCCTTAATCTCCTTGAGTCTTCCCGTCCCGTGGAACTTGATCCCAGCCAAGTGGCTCAAGAACTCTCCTACCTGATTGAAGAAGACAAGGTTCAGCAAATTGATACCAAAATCTTTGACAATAGTCTCTTTTTCGCGGAGGAAGGGATCCGTAGTCACTTGGTTCGTATCCTTGAAAAAGAAAAACAGAAGAGTCAGGATCTCGAAACCATTCAAAAACATATCACTACTGTCGAGCAAGAACTAGGGATTGAGTATGATAGCATTCAAAAACAAGCTATCTGCGACGCTATCCAGAACAAGGTCTTTATCCTGACAGGTGGGCCCGGTACTGGTAAGACAACTGTTATCAATGGGATTATCGCTGTTTATGCTCTCTTGGAAGGACTTGATCTCAGGAAAAAAAGCAACCTGCCGATTCTTCTTGCCGCTCCAACCGGTCGAGCAGCTCGACGCATGAATGAATTGACAGGTTTGCCTAGCGCGACCATACACCGTCACTTGGGAATGACAGGCGACGATGATACCAGTCATCTGGAAGATTATCTGGATGCCGACTTTATTATCGTAGATGAATTTTCCATGGTAGACACTTGGCTGGCCAATCAACTCTTCTCCAACATCTCTTCTAACAGTAAAATCCTCATCGTGGGTGACAGCGACCAGTTGCCTTCTGTCAGTCCTGGACAGGTTCTAGCTGATCTGCTTCATATTCCTTTAATTCCTCAGACTCGTTTGGAAAAAATTTACCGACAAAGCGAAGAATCAACCATAGTAACCCTAGCAAGTCAGATTCGACAGGGAATCTTGCCAGCTGATTTCACCCAGAAAAAAGCAGACCGCTCCTACTTTGAAATTGCTAGTGGCCATATTCCTGCCACCATTGAGAAAATCTTAGGCGCTGCCCTCAGAAGCGGCATCCCTGCCCGTGATATCCAAGTTCTGGCTCCCATGTACCGAGGGACAGCAGGGATTGATACCATCAACCAGCTCATGCAAGACCTGCTCAATCCACCACAAAAAGACAAACTCAGTTTTGAGGCTCCCCAGTGTCACTATCGTAAGGGCGACAAGGTCATTCACTTGGTCAACGATGCTGAAATCAATGTCTTTAATGGTGATTTAGGAGCTATCACAGACCTAATTCCCGGTAAATACACCGAGTCAAAACAGGACGAAATTGTGATTGATTTTGATGGCAACGAGGTCTCCTACCCACGTAACGAATGGTACAAGATTCGCTTGGCCTATGCCATGAGTATTCATAAATCTCAGGGAAGTGAGTTTCCCGTCGTCATCCTGCCCATTACCAGTGCTAGCCGACGTATGCTGGAGCGAAATCTCATCTACACAGCCATTACACGCGCCAAAAGCAAGCTTATCTTACTAGGTGAATTACAGGCCTTCGACTATGCTACCCAGCACATCGGAACTGCCCGAAAAACCTATCTGATTGAACGCTTCAGTGATTTATTGGAGAATGTTGAAGAAAATACACCAGCTGTCTTTGAAACTACCGCATCAAGTGACTCTGAACAATCCTACATCCTAACCGAAGAAAACTGGGATAGCATCCCAGCCATGATTGGGATTACAGACGCAGACCTCAAAGAGATTTTTGGAAAATAGTGCACAAGAAAACCCACCAATTCAGGTGGGATTTTTGTTTATGAATACTCAATGAAAATCAAAGAGCAAACTAGGAAGCTAGCCGCAAGCTGTACTTGAGTACGGTAAGGCGACGCTGACGTGGTTTGAATTTGATTTTCGAAGAGTATAAGATTATTTAACTGTTGCTGTGCTTGTAATCAATTCAACAGCTTTTTTGATTGTGATATCGTGTTTCAACATATCAGCTGAAAGCAAGCTTTGTACTTGAGCAACTTCCATGTTGTAGTCTGTTGCCAATTGCTCGATTTCTTTTTGGATTTCTTCTTCTGAAGCGTCAAAACCTTCAGCTTTAGCAACTGCTTCGATAACAAGGTTAGTCTTAGTACGTGACTCAGCTTCTCCCTCGTATTGTTTGTGAAGGTCTTCTTGAGTAGTTCCAGTGATTTGGAAGTACATGTCAGGGTTGATACCTTGACGTTGCAAGTTTCCAAGGAATTCGTTTACTGAACGGTGAACTTCTTCGTGGATCATTTCTTCTGGAAGTTCTACGATTTCAGCGTTTTCTACAGCTTTATCGATTGCTGCACCTTCAACGGCATCTTTGTAAGCTTCTTCTTTAGCCGCAGCCAATTCGTTGCGGTATTTTTCTTTCAATTCAGCAAGTGTTTCAACTTCTTCGTCGATGTCTTTTGCAAGTTCATCGTCAAGAGCTGGAACTTCTTTAGCTTTTACTTCGTGGATAGTTGTTACGAATTTAGCTTCTTTACCTGCAAGTTCTTCTGCTTGGTAGTCTTCTGGGAATGTTACGATAACATCAACAGTTTCGCCAGCTGAGTGACCTACCAATTGGTCTTCGAAACCAGGGATGAATTGACCTGAACCAAGTCCAAGTGAGAAGTTTTCACCTTTTCCGCCGTCAAATTCAACACCGTCGATAGAACCAACAAAGTCGATGACAACAGTGTCGCCGTTTTCAGCAGCAGCTTCTTTGATAACCAATTCAGCCAAGTTGTTGCGTTCGCGTTCGATACGCTCTTCAACATCAGCGTCAGTTACTTCTTTTTCTAGATCAACTGATACTTCAAGGTTTTTGTAGTCACCCAATTTTACTTCAGGTTTTGTAACAACTTCAGCAGTGATAACCCAGTCTTGACCTTTTTCCATTGAAGTTACGTCAATTTTTGGTTGAGCAACCACTTCAAGACCAGCTTCTTTTACAGCTGCTTCATAAGCGTTTGGCAAAAGAGCGTTCATAACGTCTTGGTAAAGTGACTCTTCACCAAATTTTTTGTCGAAGATAGGACGTGGAAGGTGACCTTTACGGAACCCTGGAACATTAAGAGATTTCTTCACTGAGTTGAAGACACGGTCCAATTCTGGTTTGATTTGGTCTTGAGAGATAGTGAAAGTCAAGACACCACGGTTTGTTTCTTTGTTTTCAAATGATACAGACATTCTGTCATTTCTCCTTAAAATTTTTTAAATACAGTCTATTATAACATAAACGAGCGACTTTTTTCAAGTAATGAATGCGCTTTTCAATGATACTAGAGGTACTTGCTCGCTTCTTTGATACTAAGTTCAGCCATTCTTTCCTTGTTTTTCTCAATGAAAGTTTCTACCCAAGCTGGATTCGTTTTGGAGTAGTCTCGCAGAGCCCATCCAACGGCTTTATTGATAAAGAATTCTGTTTGATTCAAATTATGAAGCAGAATCTTTTCCATTAATTGAACATTGGTCTTCTCTTTTCTTAACAACTGGTGGTCAATAGCGACTCGTCTCAGCCAGATATTGTCTGACAAGCTCCATTGGAGGATTATTTTTTCCAGTTCCGGCTTATTGTATACCAAACTCCCTACTACGCGATCTAGGATATCCACCGTATCCCACCAAGACTTGGTAACAATCAACTGCTCTAGCATAGGCAAATCGCTGTCCTTTAGATAAGACTGCATTGCTTTCAAATAATTGGCAACCACATACTGGTATTCTCTAGACTCTTTTTCCCAGCAAGTATCTACAAAATCCCAATCAATAATCTTTGTTTTTTTCGCTTCTGGAAAGTATTTTTTATAGAGTTTATTCCTTTCTGGCGCCGCAACGCCTAGAAAGGAAAATCGATGGCGCATATAGGCTCCCATGGGCCCTGCTTTTTTAGAATCTTTTACTGCTTCTAGCTCCTCAAGTAAATCTGTTAGACTCATCTAAAACTCCTCATGCCCCACCAAGTGGTGCTGAAAGGCATAGACTGCAGCCTGGGTACGATCACTGACCTCAAGCTTGGCAAGAATGTTAGACACGTGAGTCTTGACCGTCTTGAGAGAGATAAAAAGTTCATCTGCGATGCGCTGATTTTCGTAACCCTTGGCAATCAGTTGGAGAACATCTCGCTCACGCGCAGTCAATTCTTCATGAAGTTCCATATGATTGCGGTGGTATTCGACCTTCTTGCTGACCTCTTGCTCAATGGCTAACTCCCCATCAGCCACCTTACGGACGGCATGGAGTAGTTCGTCTGCACTAGAAGTCTTGAGCATATAGCCCCGAGCACCTGCATTTAAGACAGGCATGATTTTTTCATTGTCCAAATAAGAGGTCACAATCAAAATCTTGGCTTCAGGCCATTCTTTGAGAATGGCTAAGGTCGCGTCAATCCCATTCATCTCAGGCATGACAATATCCATGACAATGACATCTGGACGTAATTCCAAGGCCAAGTCAATACCTTGAGACCCATTTGCCGCCTCGCCCACAACTTCTACATCGTCTTGGAGGTCAAAGTAGCTTTTCAAGCCCAATCGGACCATTTCATGATCGTCCACTAGTAAAATTTTCATCTTTACTCCTTTATCATTCCTTATCAATCAAGGGAATCCGGATATCAACTGCCAGCCCTTGCTTGGGAGCTGTCAAAAGTTGAACCGTCCCTGCCATATCTTCAACCCGTTCCTTGATGTTTCGCAGTCCATAACTCAAGTCGTCAAAACTCCCCAGCTGGAAACCAATCCCATTGTCCACCACCTTCACCTGCAATTCAACATCCGTCTGATAAAGATAGACATCCAAACAGGAGGCTTGAGCATGACGGAGGGTATTGCTGATTAATTCTTGCAGGATACGGAAGATATGCTCCTCGATTTTCTTGGGCAATTTCGTCACATTTTGCTTGAAACTAACCTTGAGATCGCTCTTGTCCTCAAGCTCTTTTAGGAGAATTTGGATTCCTTCAACCAGACTCTTCTCTTCCAATTCAACTGGTCTCAAATGCAAGAGCAAGACCCGCAAATCCTTCTGGGCAGTTTCTAAAATAGCTGTGACACTCTGCAACTGGGTCTGCATCTTTTCTCTATCCAGTTTCAAAGCCTGCTGACTGACACCTGATAAAATCATGTGAGCCGCAAACAACTCCTGACTGACAGTATCGTGCAAATCTCGAGCAATCCGCTTTCGTTCTTTCTCGATGATTTCCTCTTCCTGAGTAAGACTGTGATTTTCAGCCTTTTGAAGCGCTTCTGTCAAGAGGTTAAGTTTGCCTGACAGGGACTTAAAACTGGCATCCAAATCTGGATCAGCAACCTGAACCACTTCTTTCCCTACCAACAAACGCTTGATATTAGACTGCATTTTTCTTAGAGAAAGCTCTTCGATACCTCGCCAAAACAGGGCTAAGAGACAGGTCATGGACATGCTGAAAACCAACAATAAAAAGACAAATTTTTCTGTTTTGTCGACATCGTGCAGGAAAATAGACCAGTCAAAATCAAGGATTTCCAGCAAGCTATGGGAGAGAAATAAGACAAAGAGGAAAGAGGTGAGGGCAATGATTGCATAAGCTTGTTTTTTCATCCTCTAACCACCTCCACATCGCCAATCATAGTGGTCAAGAGAATCTTGACGCTCTTGTTACTCTTGAGATAGTCTCTTGTTTCCTGATGATAGTGTTCATTGCGGAGGGCTCGCTTGGACTGGTTGAAGAAAGTCAAATCCCCATAGAGACAGTTAACACTGAGACTGACTTCTACATCAACAGGCACAATGATTTTGGTCGTTCCTACCATCTTTCTGAGGATAATAACATTATCATGATTGGTTAGAATCACCCTCTCCAGATGAATGGTGTCCTTGCCCATAAGACGAAAGAGATTGATATCATCAAACTGACAAGTCTGGTAACTTGAAAAATGATGGAGATTACCAAACCAACGATTTTTCTCCTTCTTAACCGTCACCACCTCTTCAAAAACCAAATTAGTCTGCTCTTTTTCCTGGTTCATCATCGGGTAAATAAGAAAGAGACTGTATATAACCGCAACAAAAATAGCTAGAATCACAAAGGGATTGAGCATGACGATGAAAAAGAAGAGAATAGTTGCCACTACCAACAGAAGGTTATTTCCCTCTTTACCAGTGTAATAACGAATCAAAAGCAGAAAGAGGAATAGAATCAGCAGAAAACGCGAAAAATGCTCTGAAACCATCAAAATCAGAGCTCCCGTCAAAAGACAGGCTTCAATAAATAAAAAGATTTTAAATTTTCTCATACATGTATCCTCTCTTTTCTATTTTAACACAATTCAAAAAAGTCACCTCGGTCTGAAGATGGAAAAAAGGCGGTGGTTACGCCTTTTTCATCTGATCTTTTGCTTCTTTTAATTTTCCATAAAGAATATAGTCTACGTTTTGCAGATCTGCTATGGTGGCACAGTTCAGGGCACACATAATCAAATGCAGATCCTCTTTCCAGCCTTGGACAATGCCAATCACTTCTTCAACTGAATAGGTTTCAACCAACTCTAGAACGGTTCGAGACAGTCCCACAGCCTTAGCACCAAAGACCAAACACTTAATCATATCCAGCGGATTCCGAACGCCTCCACTGACCAAGAGTTGAACCTTGTCTTTCCATTCTTGGGCATTGAGAAGGGCTTGCATGGTGGACTGACCCCATTGATTTAGATAATCACGCTGACCACTGCGACGGTTTTCGATATAAGCAAAGCTGGTACCACCACGCCCCGATAGGTCAAAGGTTCGAACGCCCAATTCATAGGCTCTTTCAATGGTCTTGGCATCCATTCCAAAGCCAACTTCCTTGAGAACAATAGGAACGGGGATTTGCTTGCTATAGTCTGCCAGATGCGATTGCCAGCTTCTGAACTTCCTTTCTCCTTCGGGCATGAGTAATTCCTGCATGACATTAACATGTACTTGAAGGAGGAGAGGATTCATCTCTTCTACAGTCTGAAGTCCTAACTCAACAGGCTTGTCCAATCCAATATTGGTTCCAAGAAGGAGATTTGGATGGCTGGTTTTGACAGAAAACGAATCATCTGTAGGATCCTTGAGAGCTGCGCTATAAGAGCCCGTCACAAATAAAATACCACAGGCTTCCGCCACCTGAGCTAGTTTTTGATTGATTTCTTTACCTTTTTCACTCCCACCTGTCATGGCATTGATATAGAAGGGAAAGTCCCACTTTCGACCAGCAAACTCTGTCGACAGATCGATTTCATCCAGGTCGTAAAGAGGCAAGGAAGAATGAATCAACTCCACCTCATCAAAGCTATTATAGGAACTTTTCTGCTCAAGGGCATAGCGGATGTGCTCGTCCTTACGATTTGTCGTCATGTCCTATCCTTTCTTGGTATAAGAGCTCAATCCCCAGATCGGCCCAACGATTTTTTAAGGTTTCAGTTGACTGCACATCAAAACTCAAGGCAATCCCACAGTCACCACCACCAGCACCGCTACTCTTAGCAACAGCCTGCAAATCTTGGCTAGCTGTCTTCAACTGTCTAAGCGAAGGCGTGTAAATATCTGCGCTCAAGCCTTCTAAAAGTTGACTGGCTACTTCTACTTGCTCGATAACTTTTTCGGCTTTTCCTTGCTCCAAGGCTTCTACCAAAGTAGCCACCGTTTCTTTTGAGAAAGTTAAAAAACTCTGATTGATATTTTGCTTGATTTGCTGGACCATGTTACTAGACACAGCCACTTCCTTGGTCCACCCCACTAGGAAATCACATTCTAGGGTAGGTTTCACTTGTGAGATGTAAAAGCCCCAATCACGCTCCAAAACTGTCGCCAAGTTTTCCACTTCCAACCAAGCAGCCACTTTCTGGCGATCAAATGACTGGTAGAGAACCAAATCCTCTGCCACAATACAGGCAAGGTCGCCCATGGAACCATTGTCTCCTCGCTTGAGCAAGACGGCACTAGCCAGCTTGAACAAGAACTCCTGATCAACCGTAATATCATATAGAGCCAGCAAAGCCTTGATAACCAAAACAACGACGCTACCGCTAGAACCCAGACCAAACTTTTTGCCTTCTCGTTCCATTTTGCCACGGATTTCTAGAGAAAAAGGTCTTAAAGTTTGACCTCGATAAGTCAGGAAATCTTCTACTAAAGCAATCGTTTCTTGAATCAAGCTGTAGGCAGGATTTGGTGTCAAGTCCACTGCGAAATCAAACATATCTGAGTAGATACGGTAGCTATCAGAAAAAGCAATCTCAGCCCTCATATAGATGGGAATATCCTTTATCAAGGCTAACTGCCCTGGCTCTAGAATAGCATATTCACCTGCCCAATAGAGTTTTCCGCAAGTTTTAACAGCAATCATCTTGGCTCAAATCCTTTGTTTTTGACACAATCAAGCGATAATGTTGACCGAAAATTTCTGACAAATGCTCCAAATCTTTCTCCTGACAGAGGACCTTGACATTGGGACCAGCATCCATGGTAAAGTAGCAGGCTTCTCCTTGCTGACGAAGCTGGCGGACAAAGTCCATAGCCTCATAAGATGCATCCGTCAGATAAGAAAAAGCTGGTGATGCTGTTTTGGTCGTAGCGTGCATAGCAAGGGCATTTTTCTCCGTTAATTCCCCAACTTTGGCAAAATCATTTTCCTTGAGATAAACCAGCATATCCTGATAATTCTTCTCAGACTGACGCACCCAGTCATCAAAGGTCGTCGAAGTCTCCACACAGAGTTTCATCCCGTCACGGCTAGAGATTGGTTTTTTCTTATCCTCTAGCACCAACATAATCATAGCTAGTTTCAAGTCTGTCTCTACAGGGTAAATTTCCCCACTATCCTTATCCCAGGCACCTAGCGGTCCATAAAAACTCCGAGAGGAAGATCCTGAGGCAAACTTAGCCTCCTGCGCCAACTGGCTCCGATTCAAACCAAGCTTGAAATAAGCATTACAAGCCTTGACCAGGGCGGACAAACCACTAGAACTTGATGACAAGCCCGCTGCCGTAGGCATATTGTTTTGAGTGTCAATACGAACAAAGCCCTCACCATCTGGACGGTAGCGGTCAATAATCTTACTCATCTTGGCATGCTCCGCCTCATTTTGTAACTGACCATTGATATAAAATGTATCAGAAGTCGCATCCGTTGGTAAAGGCGACAAGGTCGTCTCCGTATACATATTTTCCAAAGTCAGAGAGATACTGCTAGTGGCAGGTACCATCTCTTTTTCTTTTTTCTTTCCCCAATATTTGATAATAGCAATATTTGCGTAGGAACGTACTGTTACAGGCTCTCTATCCATGTCTGAACAGCTCCTTTCTCTTCTAATCTTTCTGCTAGTTCTTGAGCTTGAGTCCAATTGGTTGCCAAGGCGATAATACAGCCTCCTAGCCCACCACCACTCATCTTGGCACCTAAAGCACCACGGCTAAGAGCCGTTTCAACCAAAGAGTCTGCCTCAGGACTACTAACACCAATTTCTTTTAAATGTAAATGCGCTTGACTGAGGATTTGTCCCAATCCTTCAGCATCTTTTTGTGAAATCGCATCTTCTGCTTGCTGAGTCAATTCCCCTAAGGCATGCAAAAACGGTAGGGCGTCTTTCCCCTTACTTTGAACCACTTGGATAGCTTCACGAGTGTGACCATAAACGCCCGTATCAGCAATTACCAAATAGGCAGATAGATTCATCTCAAGCTCTGTAAATCCTACGTTCTTGATAAAACGAATAGGTTGATCACTGAGACAGGTCTTAGCATCCAAACCACTAGGATTCATATGGGCAATCATCTCAGCCCGATTGACCAAGATTTCTAGTACATCATGAGGCAAATCAGCATCATAATAGTCAAATACCGCACGAATGGCCGCTATGCTGATAGCGGCTGACGAACCCATTCCCCGTTTTTCAGGGATAGCCGAGTCAATCTCACAGCGAATGCAGGCTTCTTTGATATCCAAATACTCCAGCGAAGCATAAACTGCCATGGACAAGGTATCCTCCTCATAGAGGCGCCAAGGACTTTCAGCAGGGACCACCTTACAAGTCACCTCCACCTCCAAAAGAGGCAGGGAAATGGCAGGATAACCATAAACGACCGCATGCTCCCCTATTAAAATTATCTTACTATGTGCCTGACCGACACCCACTTTTTTTGTCATGTTATCCTTTTACTAGACGAAAAACCGTCTCATACTCAATGAAAATCAAAAGGCAAACTAGGAAGCTAGCCGCAGGCTGTACTTGAGTACGGTAAGGCGACGCTGACGTGGTTTGAATTTGATTTTCGACGAGTATTATTTTTTCCTACAAGTATTTATTTTCTCCTATCTATTTTATTATATTTTCACAAAAAAAGCGATTGTTTCCATTCACAATCGCTCGATGCTAAAATAAAACTTTTAAGCAAACTAGAGAAAAAACTCAAGAAAGAAATGGATAAACTCAGTTGCATGATTACAACTGAGTTCTCCTAGTCTATTTTCTATTCTTGCATGGTGTAACCGACACCACGCACGGTTTTAATGTAGCTTTTCTGACCTTTTACATCCAGCTTGCTACGTAGATAACGGATATAGACATCCACGATATTCGTTTCGGTCGCACTTTCATACTTCCAGACACTTTCCAACAACTGCTCACGAGTCAGAACTTTCTTGCTTCCCATAAGAGTAGCCAAGAGGTCATACTCACGACGAGTCAGGGCAATCATCTCATCGCCACGATAAACGGTATGATGCTCTACATCCATACGCAGATTGCGGTAAGACGTTGGAACTTTCATCTGACTACAGTGTTGGTCAATGAAGTCCCGACCTCGGAAAATCGCTGAAATACGAGCTACCAGATTATCAATGATTACTGGCTTATAGATGTAAGAAACGGCAAAGCGTTGGATTGTCTCAAGCTGGTCTTGCAATTCTTCACGATGGTCCAAGACCATAATAACTGAAGCTGGCTTAGTCCGACTCAGCTTGTCTGCAAAATCCTGGGCTGTCATATCCCCCAGACGAGCATTCAATAAAATCAAGTCATAGTCTGTCTGAAGAGCCATGGAGAGGGCTTTTTGCCCCTCCTCAACCTGATCAACTCGGTATTGCTCTTTTTGGAGTTCCAAACTTAAAAAGTGAGCTAGATTTCGTTCTTTCTCAAGTAATAAAATCCGTTTCCCCATGGCAGACCTACTTATTTTTCGTCATACCAAGAGTAGTGGAATGTTCCTTCTTTGTCTTTACGTTGGTAAGTGTGAGCACCAAAGTAGTCACGTTGCGCTTGAATCAAGTTAGCTGGAAGGTCAGCTGAACGGTAGCTATCATAGTAAGTAATAGCTGCTGAGAAGGTTGGTACTGGTACACCAGCTTGAACAGCAAGAGCTACGATATCGCGCACTGCTTGTTGGTACTTAGCAGTAACATCCAAGAAGTACTCATCCAAAAGAAGGTTAGCAAGGTCTGCATCACGGTTGTAAGCATCTGTAATCTTTTGCAAGAAACGAGAACGGATGATACAGCCATCACGCCAGATAGATGCGATATCTGCAAATGGCAAGTTCCAGTTGTTTTCTTTAGAAGCTACACGCAATTGCGCAAAACCTTGTGCGTATGAAATGATTTTTGAGAAGTAAAGGGCTTGACGGATCTTTTCAATCAACTCAGCCTTGTCTCCTTCAAATTTGAAGGCAGCTGGTTTTGGAAGAACCTTGCTAGCATGTACACGTTCTTCTTTGTAAGTTGAAATGTAACGTGCAAATACTGACTCAGTGATGAGTGACAATGGCACACCAAGGTCAAGTGATGATTGGCTAGTCCATTTACCAGTTCCCTTGTTACCTGCGGCATCAAGGATGTAGTCTACGATTGGTCCATCTTGACCTTCATCGTCTTTACGGCTCAAGATATCAGCTGTGATTTCGATCAAGTAGCTGTCCAATTCACCCTTGTTCCATTCAGTAAAGATTTCAGCCATATCTTCTGCTGAAAGGCCTAGCAAGTGTTGCATCAAGTCATAACTTTCTGCGATCAATTGCATATCACCATACTCGATACCGTTGTGAACCATTTTCACATAGTGACCAGCTCCATCAGGACCGATATAAGTCACACATGGTTTGCCATCTTCTGGTGCTTTAGCTGAGATTTCTTCAAGAACATCCGCAACCAATTCGTAGGCCTCTTTTTGTCCACCAGGCATGATAGAAGGACCTTCTAGGGCACCTTTTTCACCACCAGAAACCCCAGTACCGATAAAGTTGATACCTGAGTTTGCCAATTCTTCATTACGACGGATTGTATCTTTGTAGAAAGTGTTTCCTCCGTCGATCAAGATATCACCCTTGTCAAGGTGTGGAAGAAGGGCTTGAATTGTAGCATCTGTACCAGGTCCAGCTTGAACCATGAGCATGATACGACGAGGTTTTTCGATTGAGTTTACAAAACTTTCAACGTCATAGCTTGGTACAAAGTTCTTTTCAGGATGGCAAGCAATTACATCTTCAGTTTTTTCTTTACTACGGTTGTAAATAGCAACTGTGTAACCACGAGATTCAATATTAAGGGCAAGGTTACGACCCATTACGGCCATACCAACAACACCAAAGTTAGCTTTTGTCATTTGACACTCCTCTTGTTTAATTTGTTTTATTTTATCATTTTTACTTTTGAAAAGAAAGAATTTTGTAACGACTGCTTAGTAGTCCAAGTCATCCGCATGTCCAGAACCATTTCCAACAAAGTATCCTGTCTTACAGTTAAGGGTAAAGAGATAGGTTCCATCTGGCTTGTAGAGGTTGTAATAACCATTGCCATTAACGATATTAACACGTTCAAGGATATATTGGTTACCAGTGATATAACCACGTGAACGTGAAGTCGCTAGAATTTGTTCTAAGACACCATCCGCGAAATCCCAGGCAGAATTATTGCTATCATCAATAGCAGACTGGTTATAAGAAACACGACTCGCACTTCTTTGAACAGCAACTCCTGCACTTGATACACCCATATTGACTTCACTGCGGGTACTTCTCGTTTCAGTTGATGCAGTATTTGAACTACTTGGGCTTGTCTCACTAGCAGTATTTTCGCTTGCTTGACTAGAGCTTGAGCTGCTAGTTTCACTTGAACTTGAGCTTGAAGCACTTGTTTGCTGGCTCTTACCAAGACTGATAGCCTTATCTAGAACTTTATCAAGCTCCGTATTTCCAGTTTTAATATCTGTAAATTTAGCATCTGATTTAGCTTTTGCATTGGTATCCAAGACACCATCCACAATAGCTGGCTTCTCAAATTGAGCATTGACATCTTGAATGGCCTTGATTTGAGTTGCTAGGCTATCATACTTAGATTTTGCAAGCGTATATTCACGACTACCTTCTAGCTTATCAAGCAAGGTTTTCAGTTGACTCAGCTTATCAAACTGACTATTCTTCAAAGCCGTTTTGTTGCTATCTGTATAGAAGGCATCGTATAAATTATTGAATTCTTCTGCATCTGACTGCGTGTTTGTAGTTGATTGAGAAGTCTGGATTTCCTTGGTCGAACGAGCCACTTGACGATAAACATAATAACCAGTTCCAAGGATAAGAACCACTAATGCGGCTAGAATCCCGTAAAGCACCCATTTCTTCTTACTTTTCCCATCTTCACTATCTGTCACTCGAGAACGTGTGAGAGCCTCTTCCGCTCCTACCAATGGTACTTCTTCCTTCTCAAATTCTTCGACAAGAGGAGCTTCTGAAACTCGTGTTAATTCTAAATCATCAAACTGATTCAATTCATCTTCTGGAGCTGGAGAAGTTACTCCTGTTTCCTCACGAAGCTCTTGAAGCAAATTATCCAGAGTCTGAGTCTCCTCTACCTCTTCTTTTTCAACTAAATCATCCTTGCTAAACTGACGTGTTTCAAACTTATCTGCTTCAATTTCATCTTTATGTTGTTTCACATACTTGTCCAAGATAGAATCTCCAGGCAACACACCTGCTTCCACCTCTTCATTTTTTCGCATGGCTTCTCCAACCGTTAGCTCTTTGGCATCATCAAAATCAAATTGCGCTTCTTTATGTTCTGTTTTATGACGATTCCGTCTTTTCTTACTCATGAGTTTTCCTTCCTACTTTACTTCCTGACGTTTAACACGCTGACCAAAATATTGATACAAATCAACTTTTAAAGTTCCATTGTACAACTTACGTTTCTTATCCGCCTGACTACCGTATTTGGTCTCAAAGGCTTCATCACTGGTTAAGATAAACTTGCTCCACGTTTTCAGCGGTGCAAATACTTGACCCATTTCAGCATAAAGCTTGGTAACTCCTGCATCATCTGACAAGCGTTCACCATAAGGTGGGTTAGAGATAATCACTCCATTGATTTTATCAGAACGCAAATCCTGCACGCGCATCTGCTTAAAGGTAATATCTCCTGCAACACCTGCTGCCTGAGCATTGGCCTTAGCAATTTCCACCATACGTGCATCGATATCACAGCCCATGATATCTAGCTCAAGCTCACGATCCACTTTCTTAGACGCTTCTGTACGCACTTCTTGAATCAAGCGATCACTAATCCAGTTCCATTCCTCAAAAGCAAAGGAGCGACGAAGACCAGGAGCCATCTTCCTAGCAATCATAACTGCCTCGATACAGAAAGTTCCTGAACCACAGGTTGGATCAATCAAGGGCTTGTCTGGATACCAGTTAGAGAGCTGCAAAATGGCTGCCGCCATATTTTCCTTGATAGGAGCCCCACCCTTTTCGGTACGATAGCCACGTTTAAAGAGACTGGAGCCTGTCGTATCAATCATGACAGTTGCTATGTCTTTCAGAATAGAAACCTCAATCTTAAACTCAGGACCATTCTCCATCAGAGGAACACCTTCTGGGCGGGCGTAGTGTTTCTGCAATTTCTTGACAACGGCCTTCTTTGAAATAGCCTGAACACTGGGTTCATTGTGTAGTTTAGATTTCACACATTTGGCTTTCGAAATCGGAAAACGAGCTCCAAGCGGTAAATAATTTTCCCAATCTAGGGCGAAAACTCCCTGAAAGAGCTCCTCAAATGTCTTAGCTGGGAACGTTCCTACGATAATTTTGATACGATCTGCTGCTCGAAGCCAGAGGTTAGTTTCAATAATGGCTCTCACGTCTCCTTGAAAACGAACACGTCCATTTTCAACCTGACAATCGTAGCCCAACTCTCGCACTTCACGACCAACGACAGCCTCAAGACCCGCTGCAGCAGTAGCGATTAAATTAAATTCTTTTTTCATTTTCAGTCTTATAAGACCTTTCTATATGTCCACTTTAAAAAATGAGGTTGAGAAAGTTTTCTCAGCCCCAACCTATATGCAATTTTCTATAAGCCATGTTTTGTTCCAGAAGTGACTAGGACCACTCCCTTCGATAATCATCTGTCTACCACTAACAACTTACAGCTGATAGCAGTCAGAGTACTACGTTCGTTTCCGTGTACTCCATGCCCCGACCGAAATTTGGGTTGCTAGCTTGAGGGGTTTACCGCGTTCCACTCTCTCTGTTTCCAGAAAGACTCCGTCACTGTGGCACTTTCAAGCCTACTCTGGCCTATCCAAGGACTTAGCCATTTCGACTGCCGTAACGATCTCTCGTCCCTAGGCTTATGGATTCGCCTAGCACAAACACTACAGGCATCACAGCCTGTGCTAGCATGGACTTTCCTCATGAAAAGAAATTCTCCTCACGCGATTATCCAAAAATTGCACTTTTCAAATACACTCTTATAAATCAGAGTTATCCAAAATTTGTTTGCCAAACACTTCTTTCTCAAGACGATTTAGACGTTTTAAAATATCAAAATTCGTCATAGAAGTTGTTGCTGTCATTTCAAGTGGTTCTGCTTGAACCGGTGCAGATTCAGGTTTACGAGACAATTCTTCCTTCAACTCTGCAATTTCTTGACGGAGAGACTTGACTAGGGCAGCATAAGTTTCGTAGTCCTTGATGACATCGTCCAAAAATTCATCAACTTCAACCTTACTATATCCACGGACTTCACGTCCAAACTCTTGCTCAAAAATATCTTTCGCTGAAAAAATAATACTTGCCATCTCTCTCTCCATTCTCGGTTTCTAATAGTATTATTATATAAAAAAAGGCAAACAAAAATCAAGGTCAAAGCCTTACTTTTCAGAAAAATTTTCTACTAGCTCATTTAAGTCTTCAAAGGTTAGCCTTTTTATGCGATAACCTTCCTGATTTTTCATCAAATTGTCTATAAATTTTAATTTAGTCTCATTTTCTGGGTCATAGAAAAAATAAGCTAAATCAGTATTTTCCAGTAAAAATCGTTGGTAGTCTCGTAGTTGCCCCATATGTTCATATTTAGGATAGGCATATTTGACAAAATCGACCTGCTTAAATTGGCTAAGTTTAAGCTGATTCGCTTCATTCCAATTTTCCCCGTGTGTTTCAAAATCAAAAATGGTCGCTAGGTTGAAACCATATTCTTCTTTCATTTCATTTGCGACATCCAGCACCCAAGATTCAAATCCCAAGTTTCCTGTAAAGACCAGCCATTTAATCCCTTCTTCTGCTAAACTTTCTAAATCACGGCGAATGGCTTTCTTTATAATTTTTAACCTGATATCTTTTTCATTAAACAAATCCAAGTCAAAATTAGAATATCCCATAATTAAAGCTGTAGTCATTTTTACACCTTTCTTTCTATTTTTATGGTATAATAGAGTGATGTTATTGTACCAATAAGGAGAAATATGGTCAACTATCCTCATAAAATTTCATCAAAAAAAAGCCAAACATCCATTTCTCAACCAAAAAATTTCGCAAATCGAGGAATGACTTTTGAAAAGATGATTAACGCTACAAACGACTACTATCTGACGCATGGTATGGCAGTTATCCATAAAAAACCAACGCCTGTTCAAATCGTTCGAGTAGACTATCCTCAACGTAGTCGAGCCAAGATTGTAGAAGCCTATTTTAGACAAGCTTCCACAACAGATTACTCTGGCGTATATAGAGGACATTACATTGACTTTGAAGCCAAGGAAACGCGGCAAAAAAATGCTATCCCAATGAAGAACTTCCATCTTCACCAGATTCAACATATGGAACAAGTTCTAGAACAGCAGGGCATTTGCTTCGTACTGCTTCATTTTTCTTCTCGACAAGAAACTTATTTGTTGCCGGCACTTGATTTGATTCGCTTTTATCATCAAGATAAGGGCCAAAAATCAATGCCACTTGGATATATCAAAGAATACGGATATTTAATAAAGCAAGGAGCTTTCCCTCAAATTCCCTATCTCGATATTATCAAAGAACATTTACTAGGTGGTAAAACAAGATGAATAAACAAACTATTCTGCGATTCTTAAAGTATATTGGAATTACATTTCTTACCTTATTTATCGCATTATTTCTATTGGGTGGAGGTATCTTCCTCTACTTTGTTAGCAAGGCTCCAGCCTTATCTGAAAGTAAATTAGTTGCGACAACCTCTAGCAAGATTTATGACAATAAAAACGAACTGATTGCTGACCTTGGATCTGAACGTCGCGTAAATGCCCAAGCAAATGAAATTCCTACTGACTTGGTCAAGGCCATCGTGTCTATCGAAGACCACCGTTTCTTTGATCATAGAGGTGTTGATACCATTCGTATCATGGGTGCGGCATTGAGAAACCTCCAAGGGAAAGGAGGGCTCCAAGGGGCTTCAACCTTGACTCAGCAATTGATTAAATTAACTTATTTCTCTACTTCAACTGCCGATCAAACCTTGTCACGTAAAGCCCAAGAAGCTTGGCTAGCCGTTCAATTAGAGCAAAAAGCAACCAAGCAAGAAATCCTGACCTACTACATCAACAAAGTCTACATGTCTAACGGTAACTATGGAATGCAAACCGCAGCCGAAAATTACTATGGAAAAGACTTGAAGGATTTAAGCTTGCCACAGTTAGCACTCCTAGCCGGAATGCCTCAAGCACCAAACCAATATGATCCATATTCCCATCCAGAAGCTGCTCTAGAGCGTCGTAACTTGGTACTTTCAGAAATGAAGGGACAGAAGTATATCAGTGCAGAAGATTACGAAAAAGCTATTAATACGCCTATCACTGACGGTCTTCAAAGCTTGAAGTCAGCCAATAGTTACCCAGCCTATATGGACAACTACCTCAAAGAAGTAATCGACCAAGTCGAACAAGAAACGGGCTACAACCTTCTTACCACAGGTATGGAAGTCTATACTAATGTCGACAAAAATGTTCAACAGAGACTTTGGGATGTATACAATACAGATGAGTACGTTGCTTATCCAGATGATGAACTTCAAGTAGCTTCCACTATCGTGGATGTAACGAATGGTAAAGTCATTGCTCAGTTAGGGGCCCGTCACCAATCAAGTAATGTATCTTTTGGAATCAACCAAGCCGTTGAAACCAACCGTGACTGGGGTTCTACTATGAAACCAATCACTGACTATGCTCCCGCTTTAGAATATGGAGTCTATGACTCTACTGCTTCTATTGTACATGATGTTCCTTATAACTATCCTGGTACTGATACTCCTGTCTACAACTGGGATCATGGTTACTTTGGGAATATTACAATTCAGTATGCACTCCAACAATCACGAAATGTCACAGCCGTTGAGACTTTGAATAAGGTCGGTCTAGATAGATCTAAAACCTTCCTTAATGGTCTGGGTATCGACTATCCAAGCATGCATTATGCAAACGCCATTTCAAGTAACACAACTGAATCCAACAAACAGTACGGTGCAAGTAGTGAAAAAATGGCTGCTGCTTATGCCGCCTTTGCTAATGGTGGTATTTACCACAAACCAATGTATATCAATAAAATCGTCTTCAGTGATGGTAGTGAAAAAGAATTTTCTGATGCTGGTACACGAGCTATGAAAGAAACTACTGCCTATATGATGACCGAAATGATGAAAACTGTTTTAGCTTACGGAACCGGACGTGGTGCTTACCTACCATGGCTTCCACAAGCAGGTAAGACAGGTACTTCTAACTATACTGATGACGAAATTGAAAAGTATATCAAGAACACTGGCTACGTAGCTCCAGATGAAATGTTTGTAGGTTATACTCGTAAGTATTCTATGGCTGTATGGACTGGTTACTCAAATCGTTTAACTCCAATCGTTGGAGATGGTTTCCTAGTTGCTGCTAAGGTTTATCGCTCAATGATATCGTATCTATCAGAAGATGATCAACCTGGAGATTGGACGATGCCAGACGGCCTGTTCCGAAATGGAGAATTCGTCTTCCAGAACAACGCGAAGAACACATGGAATAATTCAGCAACACAACAAACACAAACGGTAGAAACTCCAAGCACAACAGCTGAAAGTTCAACTACACAGGCAAGTACGACGGTTGGTCAACAACCCAATAATGCTCCAGCAACTGATCCTAATCAAGGACAAGCTGGCCAGGCTGTTCAACCGACACAACCAGTACAACCAACGCCACAAAATCCACAAGTTCAACAACCACAACAGTGAGATGAAAGAAAATCCTGAGAATAAAAACTCAGGATTTTTTCTACAAAAAAATTAGTTTCATAATCTTTGAAAGTGAAGAGAGGTTTCAACTCATTTTCGATAAACCAAAAGAAGTTAGCGAATAACTAACTTCTTTTTATCTTATTTCACATGTTTTGCAAGTTCTTCTTGCGCTTTTTTATTGGATTCTTCTTTTTCTTTCATCCATTTATCTTGAGCTTTTTGGTATTCATCCACAGTGACTGCCTTGTCTTGAAGTTCCAAGTATTTGTATAGGAGCGGATCGCTTGTCCCCTTGTTACCAGAGAAGGCAAACGGCATCGTAAATGGTACCATCTTAGACAAGATTGGGCGACCAGTGAGTGATGTTGTTGGAATAATCAAGGCACTATCTGTCAACCAAGCTTGGGCTGTAGCATACTTATCATAACGTTTTGCTACATCTATTGTCTCATTTCCAGCTTCAGTTACCAATTTCTCATAGTCGTTCAGACCAACCTTCTTAGCTGCAGCATTATCTGTACCAGAATCAAAGCCAAAGTAGGTTTTAGTGTTTTCACCAACTGATGGTTTGATAATATCGAGGTAAGTAGATGGATCCGCAAAGTCTGGAGACCAACCAACATTATCTGAAATATCCCAATCTTCCCCAGCTGCTGTTTCAGCAAAGTAGGTAATATTCAAGACTTCATCTTTTTGTAGTTGTTGAATATCAATTACGACATTATCTGTACCCAAGGTTTCTTCAACCGATTGTTTGAAAGATTGAACACGTTGAACTTTTGTAGTTGCTGTCTGATCAACAGGCATGTCTAGGTGAATTGGGAAAGTCACGCCTTCTGCCTGTAAAGCTGACTTAGCCTTCGCAAATTCGGCCTTGGCTTTTTCAGGATTGTAGAGACCATCTTGGGCATCGGCCAGATTAACATCCTTCCATTCATCCCCATAGGTTACTAATTTTTCTTTGACCATATCGCCAAAGTTTTTCCCATCTGCTTGAACAAATGTTGGTGGCACAAAGAGATTACGCAAAATTTTGCTTGCACCACTGGCACCGTTTACTTGTGAAGCATAGGCCGTACGATCAAAACCAAAGGCAATAGCCTGACGGAAATCCTTGTTTAAGAGAGCCTTTTTAGTAGATGTCTTTTGTTCGTCGCTAGTCTTAGAAGTATATTTATAGGACTGACGATCAATATTTGTACCAACTAGATAAGTCGTAGAGTCTTGTTGGGTATAGACAATATTGTCCTTCATCGTTTTTTCAAGTTCTGCAAAACTTGCATTTGTAGGATAAAGTCTGGCTGCTGTAAGACTACCATCTTTAAAGTTTTCCGCAGGTTTGCTGGTATCTTGACCATCCCAGAATGACAATTTTATCTTATCAACATGAACATTATCTTTATCCCAGTAGTTAGGGTTTTTTGCAAATTCAACGGAAGATTTAGCCACAAGAGATTTTAACAAATAAGGACCATTATACAAGATACTGCTTGGATCTGTCGCTTTAGCAAAATCATCCCCTTTTGAATTCAAAAACTCTTCATTAACTGGTGCCAAGACACCCATTGTTGTTTTAGAATTCCAAAAACTTTCAGGTTTGTTCAAAGTGTATTGGACTGTTTGATCGTCAAGGGCTTTAATTCCAACTTGAGAAAAATCTTTATTTTCTCCCTTAGCATAAGCATCCAGCCCCTTGATTGAATCCTGTACCAAGTAAAGAGCTTGTGATTTCTTATCTGTTGCATATTTAAGACCTGTTACAAAGTCTTGAGCCTTGACAGGAGCATATTCTTCCCCTTCAGATGTGTACCACTTGGCATCCTGACGAATCTTATAAGTGTAGGTCAAACCATCTTTAGAAACTGACCAGTCCTCTGCCATAGAGGGAACAAGATTCCCATAACGGTCATTTTCAAGCAATCCATCAATGACGTTACTAGTAATGTTTGAAGTAGCTGCCTTGCTGGTTGTCAAATAGTTGAGATTATCTGGGTCTGTCTCGTAGGTAAATGCAAAAGTCTGCTCACCTTTAGTAGCAGAACCACCAGAACAAGCCGCTAAGACACCAGCTGCTAATAAAGTGACTCCCGCAAGAGCCAATACTTTCCTTGTTTTCATAGTATTCTCCTTTGTTTTTCTATCCATTATAGACCCTTTTTAAAGTCCTGTCAATAGAATTTTCTGAATTTTAGAAAATTATTTTTTAAACATTATGTTTGCAAAAATATGAATAATATCAAAAAAACCTCAACTACATTAGGTAGTCAAGGAATTATTGATCATATTTGTAAATAGCGTCTGAGAAACAGTTTTAATTCTTTAATCTAACTCATTTCTTACACACTGCAAAGCTGCTCCAATTACTTGGTGCATATCGTAATAACGATAGTGTTTTTACTCCCTGTTTTTTATATATTTCATTGGATAGAACAAACAATCTAAATAAGTAATTTTTTTTATAATATATAAGGCACAAACGGAACCATACCATCCAGCTACCAACCCTATAAAAATATGAATAAAAACATTACCAATACCAACTTTTAATAAAATGATCCTAGTTACTGATTCAATAGGAGAATGAAGCAAATAAATTACTAAACTATCCTTCCCCAAATTACGAAAATAAATAGCAAATTTTTTATTATTTAACATTGGATATATCGAAAATGCTAAAATTACTGAAACTGGAAAAACTATTCCCCATAAACCAGGCTGATAGTAAGAAATATAGTATACAGGATTCGAAAACTTCCAAATTATCATAAAAATTAAAATAATAAATATAATAGAAGACGTTAACTTTTTCCAATTATTTTCTAAAATATTAAGTAATCCTGAATATCTTAAATATAAGCCCAATATAAACAAGAAAGACCATAATAATAAATTCTGAATAATATATACATCAACTATAGAAAACAATGACAATATATACATAAATAAAGAAAAAATAAATAATTTTTTGTAAGACTTTATCCAAATAGAAAGAAAACCTATTACTATATAGAGCCACCATAAAACATATAAATACCAGGACACTCCTATTGGAATACGATAAATATTAAACAAGTCTAAAAGATTTGCAGCATGTCTTACTGTTGAACCACCTATTTGTTGCAAGCTAAACTGCAGAATTGAATAAAATATATAAGGAACCCCTAATACAATTGTTTTTTGTTTAACATAGCTTAAGTAATATCTTATGTCATCTAAAGGCTTAAAAAAGAATCCAGATAAGGCAAAAAAAACAGGTATATGAAATAAATATAGTACTTGGGTGAACAAAAGTAACCAATCACTACTTGTTGCAAAATTTTTAGATTCAAACAATCCTAATCCAACGTGGCCCAAAACCACCATAAAAACAGTTATTCCCTTACCAAAATCTATCCATTCAACACGTTCCTTCATAGTTTTATTCATATCAATTTATTCATTTCTCCTAATATTCTGTTAAAAAAGATAGCATAACCATTTCTTATCTCTTCTTACACTCTAATCTGTAATTTCATTTCTTACACACTGTAAAGCTGCTCCAATTACTTGGTGCATATCGTAATAACGATAGTGTCCTAAACGACCTCCAAAGATAACATTCCCTTGCTCATCAGCCAGTTTTTTATATGATTTATATAAATGATTATTACGATCATTATTAACTGGATAATACGGCTCATCACCTTTTTCCCATGTTTTCGAATGCTCTTTAGTAATGATAGTCTTTGGTTGAGTCCCAAACTCAAAATGTTTGTGTTCAATAATGCGAGTATATGGAGTTTCAGCATCGGTATAGTTGACAACTGCATTTCCTTGGTAATTCTCCATATCCAAGGTCTCATTTTCAAAACGAAGACTTCGGTACTCTAGTTCACCTAATTTATAATCAAAAAATTCATCAATCATACCAGTAAAGACAATCTTAGGGAAGTCCTTCATATATTGTTTTTTGTTGGCAAAAAAATCAACATTTATTTCTACATCAATGTTTTCATGATCCAACATTTTTTCAACTATTTGAGTATAGCCACCAATTGGAATCCCTTGATAGGTATCATTAAAATAGTTGTTATCATAGGTCAGGCGTACTGGTAAACGGCGAATGATAAAGGCTGGAAGTTCCGTAGTTGGTTTGCCCCACTGTTTCTCTGTATAATCTTTGATTAATTTTTCGTAGATATCTGTACCTACAAGAGAGATTGCCTGTTCTTCCAAATTTTCTGGAGTTTTGCCATTTAAAACAGCACGTTGCTCATCAATCTTAGCTTGTGCTTCTGCTGGCGTTACAACTCCCCAAAGTCTATTGAAGGTATTCATATTAAAAGGGAGGTTATAAATCTCACCCTTATAATTTGCAACTGGAGAATTTGTGTAACGGTTAAACTCTGCAAACTGATTTACATAATCCCAAATTTCCTTATCAGAAGTATGGAAAATATGGGCACCATACTGGTGAACTTGAATTCCTTCCTCTTCACGAGTATAGATATTACCCGCGATATGATTTCGTTTTTCAATAACTTTTACTTTTTTTCCTTTTAAGGCTGCTTCATGGGCAAATACTGCACCAAAAAGACCAGCACCAACAACAAGATAATCGTACATAGATATCCTCCTTTAAAATTACATTTTCAAAAATAATTAGTTAAAATTTTTTTAATTTCTTATAAAAATTTTCAAGAAAGTTAATAATGAAATCATCTTTTAATAATACTAGAATCACAGCATAACTTCCGAAGAAAATAATTCCTTCCACACACAATAACCAAAAATAACTTAGTTGTAAGCTCTTTACTAAAATCATTCCTAAAACACTAATACCAACGGTAAATAGATAGCGTATCCCAACTATTTGATGTGCTATTTTAAAGAGTAAATCTCTCGTATAGTAAATTTGAACAAACAAGACAGCAAACTCAGCAATCATAGTGGCAAACGCTGCTCCACTTGAACCATAGGACGAAATTAAGATAAAATTTAATAGTAGATCAATAACTGCACCAACAATAACTGAAATTAAAAGATATTTTTCTTTCTCCAAAGGTGTTAATACTTGAATCCCTAATATTCCAGTAATTCCTATCGGAATTACTGCAATTGTTAAAAACTGCATACTAAGTACTGCACCCAGATACTGCTCTCCTGCGAGAAGAAAAAGACTTTCCTTAGCATTTAAAGTAAAAAATACAGTTAATGGAAAACTAATAAACAACGTAAAGTTTAGGGCTTGAGCCGTGATACGTTCAAACTGTTCCTTCATATTTCTCTTCGCATAATAGGACATCCGTGGTAATAAAACATTTCCTAATGAATTCACAATACTTAATAAAATTAGTTTTAGCTTTGTTGCTGCTGTATACAGCCCAACTTCATAAGAATCTTTTATACTCCCTAGCATTATTAAGTCCAAGTTTGTATAAATTGAAATAACCAATGACTGAGCAAATAAAATTAAAATAGGCTTAAAATGCGGTACGAATTCATATTTATCCTGTTTTTTTAGGGTTATGTACTTAAATAAACGCTTGAAGTTTAAAATATTCGAACCAGCACTTGAAAACACTAAAATTAATCCATATATAATATAATCGCTCGGTTGGTGAACAAATATAAACATTAATGCTATTGAAAAAATACGAAATATAATAGATCTAACTGTTATATAGTCATATTGCTCAATAGCCTGAAAAAACCAGTTAACACCTAGTACATTTAAAATGATACCGATGGCATTTATATAAAATAGTTCTCTATAGACAAGCATTGAAGGAACCGTAAAAAGCATAATAAAATAAATAATTAATACAAACCCAACCAAAACAATATTAATTATCAGTAGCTCTTGTACAACTTTTGACAGCTTACGTTTATCATCACGAACAGTTGCAGCAGCACGAATTCCATACGTTGGAATACCCAAGGATGCTATTAATGAAAAATAGCTTACTATAGAAGTCACATAAGCTAATATGCCATTAGCCTCGACTTGCAGTACACGAGAAACATAAGGAAAAGTAATCAAAGGAAATAAAAAGTTAGATGCTGTCAAGATAAGATTCATGACAAAATTGTATTTAATCGATCTAATTTGATTGTTTTTCATTTATTTTCTCCACTTAATTTTTTTATCTCTCCTTTTTAAATAAACTAGAGCATCTATTTATTCTCAATGCCTTTATAACTTCTATTGATTAAATAAATAATTACAGCTGCTAATATATAAAATCTTATAAAGTCAATTGATAATATTGTTTCAAAAAACCTATTTGAAAAAATCAACATAACTAAATCATTAATTAAATATGAATATAGAAACAATCTGAAATCAATAATCTTATTTGATTTTTGCAATAGTAAACGATCATAGGTGAAAATATAGTATAGAGAAAAAACAATAGAAATAGGAAGAACCCCCAATATACCAAAATCATAAACAACTGGATAATAAGTTGTCAACACATTCCCTGTTGATAAACCATTTGAGGCATTCTGCCAAGAACCAGAACCTACAATATATTCTATAGCAGATGAATAGTTTCCAAATAGTTTTTGTATTATGGCATGGGCACCATAGAATGTTTGTTCTCCAAAATAGTGAGATAGAGGTAAAGAATTGTAGGTACTACTAATAAAATTATTTAAATTTAATAGTGGCCCTCCAATATATATATATATATATTGGAGGAAATCAATTTGGCCTCCATCCCCATTTCGGCCAGTTAAGAATAAAAATAATATCGACAATGGAACTATTAGTAACATTAAATTTATAATCTTCATTATAAATTTAATGTTCAACTTTCGATCATTTATATAAAAGTAAAGAAAGTACCACAATATCATTGCGCTTGTTATCAATCGAAATAATGGACTACGACTTCCTTGTAATAGCAAAAAGAAGGAATAATTCGCAACAATTAATATTAAAAATCTGTCAACTACTTTAGAAACTAGATACTTTTTAATTAGTAAATATAAAGCAATGTAAGAACTAGCATCTGTGAAAGCTTTAAAGTAATAATAAAATTTCGCAACGGAAATATTTAATTCTCTCCCTCTAATTGAATTAAATTTAAGAATTTGATCATAATAATTTATCAACTCAGGTAAACTTCCACTATATCCATTTCCTGCTATAAATAATCTATTAATAAAATTATAAAAATAAAATATCGTCACAATTTGAATTGCTAGCACAATTGCTTTTAACCAAAAGTTAAATTCTATCACATTTGGATTTAAACGTATATTTCTTTCATTCGGCATTAATATTTTTCTAGAAAGTAATGAAATCACTGTAAACACTATCATTGTTGATAGGATAATAAACACAGTTCCTCCATTAAAAGATATCCCATAATATTCCTGTCCTAATATGGAGAAAAATAGTGTCACAACAAAAATTACATAATAAACATTAGAAGGATGTAAATATTCTCTCTGTGTCAAATTGAAATTTATAAAAAATAAAAATAGACTCATAATAAATGAAAAATAAAGCATTATTTTCTCCTTCCATTCACTAAGTAAGTATTTCGTTTATTGCTTTTTTTAGATAAAACCCTTTTTTTAACTTCTCTCTTACTTCTTGAATATTTTCAACAAATTCTTGATACTGTTTTTCACTGAGTGTGTCTAAAATATCTGGTAATTCATACAGGCTTGAAATAACTAACCCAATTTTTTGTGATGTAACAAAAGCTGCTAAGGCTGATTCCTTCCAAACTATAACTGGTAATCCAGAAGAAAGATACAATGATAATTTATGTGGATTATTATATCGTAAATAATTTCCTGTTGGACCATCACACGTTTCTATACTAGTTCCATCCCAAACAAGACCAAATCCGCTTTTTAGCTGATATGGAACTTCATCTGATTCAAAAGCTCCTAAATAGTGAATATTTGATATTTCTTTATTTTCTGTATAATTAACACCCATTAGATTAAATTGTACATCTGGAATTTTTGACAATTCATAAATATAGGGGCTTTTCTCTTGACTTAAATTTCCAGCTATAATAACCGATTTATCGTACGTTACTTTCTCTGACAGTTCTTTTTCATTTAAATAATCAAAAATTTCTAATATTATTAATTTATTAGCATCTATTCCATATTCAACAAGCCATCTTTTCATATTTTCATTATGAACAATAAAATAATCTGTGACTGAAACCATTTGATGGAATTCAGTATTATAATGATTTTCTTGAAAAAGATTTCTAATGATTTCTATATCATGTACTAATAAAATTAATTTGATATTTTTATTTCTAAATTTCTTTAAAAAATAATTTCTTCCAATATCAGTATATAAAAATGGATGCTGAATTAATAATGTATCATTAAGTTCTAGTTGATGATATATTTTTCTCCATTGCAAAAACAAATCGATTTGTCGATTAAGTTTTGCAATTACTGAAGTATTGCTTTCTTCTTTACGCTTCAGACCAATTTTTTTAAAACCTATCTCATTTAAAATTTTAATACAATCATTTTTAGCCTTACTGCCTGCATGCTTATGTTGCCCATACTCTTCAACTAATTGATAATTCAATGTTCTACCTCTAAAAAATATTTCAAGTTTTTAGCTTGATTTTTAATATTATATCCTTTTTCATTAAATTTACTGTGAACTATTCTAGAATCAATTCTTGATTGATTTACCATATTTATCATTTTTAAAGCCCAATTCTCTACTGTGTCATTTAAACTCAAGTATTCTACATTCTCTGTAGCATTCACTTCTTTTGTAATTGCATCACTGACTAAAACGGGTAATCCATTAGATTGTGCTTCTAACGCAGAAAGAGGTAATCCTTCATACAATGAAGGTAATACAAATAAGTCCATTGCACTTAACCAAGGTTTGATATTAGTTTGGCTTCCTGGTAATAAAACTACATCTTCTAAACCTAATTCATAAATTTTTTCTTCAATTTGAGCTTTTAATCCACAGTCACTTCCCACAATAATCAATCTTAGTTTATGATTTTTTTTATATGCAGCAGCAAATACATCCAGTAAAAATAGTTGATTTTTTTGTGGAGACAACCGACCCACATTCCCAATAATTTTACATTCTGTCCAGCCTAATTTTTCACGTAATTGATTTCTATCCATTTCAGAAAATAAAAATTTTTCAACTTCAATTGCATTTGGTACAATTTTAGCATTTTTTCGTATACTTTCTTTAAACAAATAATCAGCTGCTAAATTAGAGCATGCAAAATAATGTGTTGCTAATTTTGGCAATTTTTTAATATTCATTAAATGTAAAAAATATTTCCATTTACTTCCATAATATTGTGAACTATGACTATGAATGATTCGAATCTTTATACCATATTTTTTTGCATATTTTAAAAAATCTATATTGGTAACACTCATTTCATGGCACCAAATTGCATCATAATTTTTAGAAAATGATGAGAATAAATTCTTCATTGATTTTTTATAGCCAAAAAAATCTTCGCTTTTCTTTGGTATATAAAATATTTTTGATCCCGATTCTAAAATTTCATCTTCAAAAATAATTTTACTTTTTGAACGCTTAATAAAATCAAATTGTATATCATGCTTATTAATATTATTAAAATAGTTAAGTATAAAAATTTCAGTTCCGGCTTTTGTTGGACTCATTCCCAACACTAAAATTTTAAGAGCCATTTCCCTTCTCCTTTGTTAAATATTCTTTCAAAAAATAATATAATTTTGATGATATTAGAAAGAGTGAACACTGTATTTTTCTAGATGTTGGAATTTTTTTATTTAAAATAATGTCTTTTAAATATGGTTTGATTGAAGCTTTTATTTTTCTTATATCCTCTTTAGAAGTCTTTATTGCCTGGTTACTTAAAATAAAAGAACCAATAACTCTCTTAGCAATCAACGCCTTTTTAATTTCAATATCTTCAGGAATTCTATCAAGAATTATATCTTCATTGTGATCAATAGCCTCAAAAAAATCATATTGATTTTTTTTAAAACTAGAATGTACTGTACTTCCTTTACGAATAAGATAGTTATACAGTTGAATATCAGTATGGGCAATTTTTGTTGCATTCAGTGCAATCTCTGAAAACACATATAAATCTTCATATATTTTACCATTTGGATATGTCACATTAAGAATATTCTTTTTAAATAATTTCCCTCCATTTGACACAGTAATTTCATCATTATAAAGTGCTTTTTCTAAAAAAGTCCGATTATCCAATATTCTTATGTTTTTTTCAGAAATTTGAATATTAGCATCTTGTTTTTTTAATTCTACCTTATATACTTCATTTTCTGTAGTAGACACAATATCAACACCATATTTTTGTTGGATTTGCATAAAAACTTCTAAAGCATATGGTTCAAAATAATCATCAGAATCTAAATAAGTAATAAACTCACCTTTTGCTTTTTTTAATCCGTAATTTCTTGCTTCTGATTGGCCACCATTTGCTTTATGATAGACATAAAAATTTTTATATCGACATGCATAACTTTCACAAATAGTACCTGATGAATCTGTTGAACCATCATTTACTAATATGACTTCAAAATCTTTAAACGTTTGATTTAGCAGACTTTCTAGTGCATTTCTTAAATAATCTTCAACATTGTATACAGGTATAATTACTGAAATCATGCTTATCTCCTTCATTTATCTATAATTTTATTAAAATATGTTCCCTCATTCGAGTTGATTTTCACCTTATATGTACATTTAAAAAGAGAGGTGTTCTTTAGAACCTCTTTCCAATCATGATCATTGTATTTTCTTGACATATTTGTTGCCAAAAAGAACAATTCTGGATTTGTTTCTGAATTTTCATTTATTGATTTATTCACAGAATTGATTTTCTGATACGCTAGCTCAATAAGATAATCAATTAAAAAATAATCAATTGCCACATTGAATCTTTGAAAGTATTCAATTTGAAAATCTCTTAAAAATTTAAATAAAATAAAATTTTGTTTTCCAGCTAAACAAAATCCAGTCCACCTACCCTTAGGTACAAATTTAGGTATTTTTTCCTCATCTTTCAAACGAATTGTATAAAAATCATTTTCTAAATACTCTAATTTCTTTGATGTTTCTATATATATTGTCGAATCTAACCATACACCTCCATATTTAGCAAGTAAAGTAACCCTAACAATATCTGAAAACTTGATAAAATCGATAATTCCACTTTTATATTTTTCAATAATATTTTCTGGTAAATCAATATAATTAAAAAGATTATTTTCATCCAAAAGAAGATACTGATAACCATATCTTTTTGCATAACTTCTTTGACTTTCAATTGTCTTTTGAACAATCTTAGGAGCATTTTCTTCACCCTGGATCCACATTGAAAATATTATCTTACTATTAGAATTAACAAACTCTATTTCTTCATCATATAAATAATTTTTTAAAAAATATTCAAATTCATTCTCAAGATATTTTAAAATGGTTTCATGCTTTCTATAATAGAAATTTGTAGTTTTATCTCTAAGTAAGGGAATATTACTCAATCTTCCCCAGATTTTCTCAAATAATTTATTTCTTGCAATCTGAGTATTGAAAGTATTTTTCAATAAAAAATATTCTTTTACAATTTTTTTCATACTCTTTATAAGTTCCTTATTTACTTGATTAAAAATTTATTCTTTCTAGAATTCTAAATATTCGTTCCTGAATTAAATCATTTGAAAAATTATATTTAAGCTCAACAATTTTAAAATTCTTATCTTGAATACTATCAATTGTAGTTTCAATTATATGCTGAATATCTAATGGAGTATCTATTTTTATATTTGGCAATAGAGTAGTTGTTTCCTTATTAACAACTTCCGAAACAACTCCAACATCACTAACTATAATATACAAAGCATTCGCCATAGCTTCTAACATACTAATTGGTAAGGTCTCATCTTTATAACTTGTAGGTAAGATAAAATAATGCATTTTTTTAAGAAGTTGTTCCTTCTCTTCTCCATATACACCATTAAAGTAAGTCACATTTCCCATTGTAGATATTTTGTGCATAAATTCATTTTCGAGAGTGACATCAAAAAACTTTCCTGAAAAATAAAAATGATAGTTAGCATTACTTTGCATGTTTTTAGCTAGCTCTAATACAATGTCATATCCTTTTTCCTTTAGCATATTGCTAAAATAAATAATATTTATCGGTTTTGATTTTCGTTTTGCTTCTAAATCTTCTTCGGATATAAACAAATTTTCATCAATTCCATTCCGTATAATTTCAAATTTTTCATTTGGAATCATTAACGGCTCAAACATTATCTTAGATTTATATCCTAGTAAGATAATTTTGTCAACACGTTGATAAATACTTTTATTAATAATTCTCAGTATTTTATTTTTATTTACCACTTTACCAAACGCACTATTATGAAAATGAGTTACAATTTTCTTACGTTTTAAAATCATCAGAAGTAAATAAATAGAATCTCTAATATTCCCCCCTACGGAACCAGAAGGTGTAAAATAGAAAACATCTGTATTTACTTTTAAAATAAGATAGACATAATAAAAAAGTTTTTTATTATCTGTAATGTCAATTGACATCACTTTTTCTGCTTCCTTCTCACAATAATCTTGAAAATCATTAATAGCTTTTCCAAGACCGGTTTGTCTATTCTTTATTTGTCCTACAATTGTTACTTTCATCAACTAAAAACTCTGTCCATATTTCTTTCCAAAGAATTTGGCCATTAAAAATGATTTTGCTTTTTTGAGCAAATTCACTTTTTCCATATACATAAACGGCACTTCCTTAGGAGTCAAATTGTTTTTCACCAGCCATACATTAAATAGCAGTTCGCTTACTCTACCAAATAAGCGTGCTTCAAAAGCTGTTAAACCTGATAAGTCCATACATTCATACATACTATCTAAAATTGGAAATAGCCAAGTGAAATAATCATCAGCCAGTTCTTTTTTCATAATAAACATATTGAACATATAGCCACTTCTTTGCTTCATTACTTTATCAAAGCTTGATAGGTATTCTGGACTCTTCGTTTCAATCATTTTTCTAGCTAGATCTAAATGAGTCCCATCCAAGGTGTGAGCATAATGAGAATAGAGCGTTTCTATATAGTACTTTCTTTTCTTAGGGACAATAACATTTGAAACTTCTAACATTTTCTCAATATCATCTTTATCTAAAATAACATCATCTATATTTATTGATTCATTATAAACTTCTGTCTTCTTAGTAAAATAACGACGATAGTGTACCAAACCTAAATAGTCACACTCTAAATTTTTCCATGCCCAATAGAGGCCTGTAAGTTCACAATAGTAGGGATTTAAAACGGAAATATTGTCTCCAGTATTATCTCCCTGAAAACCTAAATCGTTTTTTCCTTCACATCCAACATGAATTGGGAGATAAAGTTCTGTATCCTGCGGCATGACAAATTGTTTATGCGTCGCCACGATTATTTTTATCACTGACATTTTCTATTTACTTTGCTCCATCTTTCATGAAAACAACTTTAATAGTTTTCAATAAAATTTCAATATCTTTCCAAATTGTCCAGCCATCTAAATAAGTAACGTCTAATTTTACTACGTCATCAAAGTTTGTAATATTGCTCCTACCACTAATCTGCCAAAGACCTGTGATTCCAGGTTTAAAACTGAGACGACGTTTTTGTTCGGGTGTATACGTCATATACTCATCTAAGGTTGGCGGTCTAGTACCAACTAAACTCATATCACCTTTTAAAACATTCCAAAATTGTGGCAATTCATCTAGACTCGTCTTTCTAATAAAGTGCCCAATCTTTGTAATTCGTGGATCGTTTTCAATCTTAAACATTCCACCCTGCATCTGGTTCTGACTCATCAATTCCTTCTTGATTTCCTCCGCATCTACTCTCATAGAACGGAATTTGTAAAATTTAAATACTCGTCCATTTCTACCAACCCTATCTTGGACAAAAATAGCAGGGCCTCCATCTCTTTTTATCAGAGGAACAAGAAAAATAGACACCAGACCACAAATAATCAGACCAACCAAGGAGCCAATAATATCTATAACACGTTTAAGAGCAACATCACTTGAACGATAGAAGGTTGTTGAAAAATTAACAACACTAGAATTTCCAAAACGTTGAATCCCTTTTTCACCATTAGTTACAAATTCTAAAGCCGCTATATTGACAGCTACTGGCATACCCATCATTTCAAATTGAGAAACAAAATCTGCAATTAAAAATTTTTCACTTGGGAGATTAATCACCACTTGATCTACGACTGATCTCGTAGCATAGGTTACTAAGTTATTCAACGTAACGATTGTAAAATTCGAAGATTCAAAATGCTCATCATCTACAATACAAACAGCTGAAACATAGCCATACTCATAAGTAGACAGTTGCTGTAGGACTCTCTCAACTCGTGCACGTGTGGTCACTAGCAAGATACACTGAGTGTATTTTTTTTGACGAGACAAGAACTTCCATACTTTACGAATAAAGATATTAAGCACCAGGATAAAAATCGTATTTACCCCTACAATCCACAATAAATTGTAGATGCTTAAATAAGGTAAGTCGGGTGCTAACAATGGAAAAACAACAACAGATAATAAAAGATAGACCAATTCGTACTTTATTGTCTGTATCAGTTCTTCTGCTAAACTCCGATATTTGAATTTCTTACTATAATCACTGATATAGTAAGAAATTACATGAACAACCATTAGAAATAGTATATGTTCATGAGTATCCAATACAAAAGGTAACAGATAAATTGGAAACAGTTGTATTATGAGAATCTCTAATTTTCGAATATTTGATACTTCTCTCAAAACTACCTCCTAGGTAACTCTACCTACTTCTTTTTCCCATAATTTCCATAGGAACCATAGGCTCCATAACCACCATAAGCTCCGTATTTTTCAACTTCTGTGTTAAATTTATTTAGAACCACACCTAAAAATGGAGTTCCTGTTTGTTCTAACTGTTCCTTCGCCTTTAAGACATCACGACGTTTTGTCTCTCCAGCGGCTGTCACCAAGATAGAAGCATCACATTTTTGTGTAATGATAGCAGCGTCAATAACCATCCCAATCGGTGCAGTATCCACAATGACATAGTCAAAATACTTACGCAGGGTATCAATCATGGTATGGAAATTTTCACTCTGCAGGAGGGCTGTTGGGTTAGGTGATACAGGGCCTGCCTGAATAACAAATAAGTTTTCAACATTTGTATCACAAAGACCTTGTGATAAATCTGTCGACCCAGATAAATAATCTGTCAAACCAGTGATCTTCTCTCTAGATTTGAATATTCCTGACATAACTGAGTTACGAACATCTGCATCAACTAGCAAAGTCTTGTATCCAGCTCTTGCAAATGACCAGGCAATATTCGTTGATGTCGTCGATTTCCCTTCACCAGGTTTGACAGATGAGATGGCCAAAACTTTCAAATTATCACCACTCAATTGAATATTAGTGCACAAAGCATTATAATGTTCTTCTGCTTTTTTTATAAAATTAATACGTTTCAACGCAATTTCTAATGTTGGCATATTTTCTCCCTTACTATAATTTATTCAAATTCGGAACAATTCCTAAAAGTGGCATATTCATAACTTCCTCGACATCTTCTGGTCGTTTGACACGATCGTCCAATAATTCAAGCAATACGACTAAAACAACCATCACTGCTCCACCTGCTAAGAAGGCAAGCAAAGTATTACGGCGAATATTTGGTGAGGATGGGGTTAGTGCTGGTCTTGCCTCCTCTAGTGTTGTCACATCAGACACACGAGTTACAGAAATGATTTTTTCCGCTGCCACCTCACGAAGAGCATTAGCAATACGGCTTGCCTCTTCAGGATGATCATCTTCAACTACGATTGATACAATACGAGTATCTACAGGCACTGTTACCTGAATCTTCTTACTTAATTCCTTAACTGATTTCTCTAATTTAAGGTTTGAAATGACTTTTTCCAGTACATCTTGTGAAAGGATAATTTCCTTATAGTCTTTTACTAGATAGCTACCTGCTTGCAAATCCTGGTTGGTCAAGCCTGCATTTTCAGACTGATTACGGCTAACAACATAGATACGAGTTGTACTAGCATATTCCGGTTTCAATACAAAACTACTTACTCCAAAAGCTAGGACAGCTGCTACAATCGCAGTTAGGATAATAGCGATTTTTTTCTTCCAAAGGACTTTAAATAATTGAACAACATCAATTCCGATTTCTTTATTTTCTTTCATGTCAACTCCTAAATAATTTGATCAGCTAAGATGAAGCGAGGATTTTCGATAAATAATTCTCTCGCCTTACTTTCACCATATTGTTTTGAGACGATCTCATAAGCATCTTTCATGTAAGGTGGTCTTTGGTCTAAATTGTGCATATCACTAGCAACAAAATGAACCAAGTCACGCTCTAGAAAATAGCGAGCTCGTTTCTTCATAAATTTATATTTATCTCCAAATAACTTTGGTTTTAAAACACTTGAACTATTGATTTGAGTGTAGCAACCCATATCAATCAACTCTTTTACCCGTTTTTCATTGTTTTCTAATTCATGGTAACGTTCAATGTGGGCAACTACAGGTGTTATCCCAAGCATAAGAACATTGCTCAAGGCAGTATGGATTTCCCGATAAGGGGTAGCCATACTAAACTCAATGAGAGCATAGCGTGTCCCATTAAGACTTGGAATCACCTGTTTTTCTAACTTCTCAAGCACATCATGGGTATAATAAATTTCTGCTCCATAGAGAATGGTCAAGTCTGGAGCCACTTCCTTGGCAAGCTCCTTAACTTCTTGGAAATTTGTCGCTATTGTCTCCTCAGGAGTTTCAAACATTCCTTTTCGTCTATGCGATGTCGATACAATAGTCCTTACCCCTTGCCTATAGGCTTCTGTCAAAAGCGCCTTGCTTTCTTGCTTAGTTTTCGGACCATCATCCACACCAAATACAATATGCGAATGAATATCAATCATTTTGTCTTATTTTCCTTCCATCACATCATTGATGGCAGCCTTGACTGACTCTAAACTGCTATCACTTATCTCCATCATGTAGAGGTTACTATCAGGCATGGCATAGGATGGTAAATCCATACGCCCTGTTCCTTTAAGATCTTGCGAATTGATCTTGTAAGTTCCACCACTCTCAAGTTGGGCATTGACCAAGTTCATCATGGTTTCAAGCGGCATATTGGTTTGCACGGAATCTTGTAATCCTTTTATAATACTGTCATAATTTTTCAAAGCTTCTGCAGAGGTTAACTTTTGCAGAATAGCCACGATGACCTTTTGCTGGTTACGGCCACGATCCCGATCTCCATCAGCTAAGGAATAGCGCTCACGCACAAATCCTAAAGCTTGTTCCGAATCAAGATGAACATTTCCTACGGGATAGAACTTCCCATTTGTATGAGCCGTAAATTCTTGGTCATTATAGACATCAACTCCACCAAGTAAATCAATCAATTTCAAGAAAGAGGTAAAATTCAAACGAGCATAATAGTTCAAGTCAATACCGTAGAGATTTTCCAGTGTATGAATGGAAGCATCTACCCCATAAATCCCCGCATGGGTCAACTTATCTTTTTGGTTATTGCCACCATCTGCAATTGGAACATAGGAATCACGAGGTGTCGTTGTCAAGAGAATCTTTTTAGTTTCGCGATTCACTGTCATAATGATATTGACGTCCGATCGAGAAACTGAACTGATTGGACCGTAAGTATCAATTCCGCTGATATAAACATTGAAACTATCACCTTTGACATCCTTTGGAGTTTCAACCTTCTTAGTCAATTCTTTGGTATAGATTTTCTTAATCTTTGAAGCATAGTCTGGATATTCTGATTCGATAATATTTTCAAAGACACTGTTTAATATAATTGCCTTTGTATCACCAGCTAGCAGGCTCTTATAGGCCGCAAGATAGGAGCTACTTTCTTCGACTGTCAGCTCTTTATTTTGAGTAGCTTTCAGATCATTCAACAACTGTTGGATATTATCCTTATCTGTCCCAGTCGGTCCCATTACACTGGTTACCTGACTGATATTATCAATTGGACTATCTGCTAACACCGCAATACTCATCGAATAATTTGAGTAGTTCGATGTCGCATTCAGGCGACTGGTAAATCCAATGAACTGCCCTACAGCAAAGAGAGAAGTACCATTGATTAACACACCAAGTAGTAATAAAAACAGCGTTAGATTTTGAACTTTCCTGGACCGAATTAAAAAGAAGCACAAGATGGCTAAGGCTACAATTAAGACAGTGACCACTATATTGAGATATCGGAAGGCTAGCATATTGTACTTGAAAATCAAAAACAATAAAAAGACTGCCAGTACTGCATAGATAGCTAGCAACCCCCAACTAATCATAATCTTTGTTTTACTCTGACGAGCTCGCTTCGAAGATCTACTCACGATATACCTCTATTATCAATTTTTATTTCATTTTATTATATCATAAAAAAATACACTTGTGGGGTAAATCCGCTTAGGTAAGGCGTTTTCATCTTCTTTCCGAAACATTCTTTTTGGCTTGCAAACAATTACATCAATAAATTTACTATATAGATGTTAAAACGAGGCCCCTTACGGAACCTCGCTCATCTTTATTTAACATGATTTTCTGCTTCTTTTTGAGCTTTTTCGATTGCTTTTTTGCTTTCTTGCTCCCATTTGGTCTTAGCTTCTTCAAACTGTTTGGTTGTCACAGTATCTTTTTGCAGTTTCATGTACTTGTAGTTATTGCCGTCACCCTTGATGCCGACCAGTGAATACCCTCTTGTAAATGGCGTTACTTTGGTTACAGATGCTGTTCCACCATTTGACATAGCTGACATAATCAGAGAATTGTCAATCATCCAAGCCTGTGCTTCAGCATATTTTTCATAGCGTTTGGCTACATCTTTATTTTCACTATCTGCATCTTTAAGCATCTTGGTATAGGTATCAAGACCCAAGCTAGCAATTTTAACTTTATCTTCCTGAGCATCTAGACCAAAGATTTTGAGATAGAATCCATCCTCTGCATTGAAAGGATTGAGATAAGTTGACGGATCTTGGTAGTCACCTACCCAACCATCAAAGTTCAAATCATAGTCACGATCAGCTGGTGTCGGTGCCAAGAAGGCTACATTATTAAAATCATCCGTTGAAAGTTGTTGAACATCAATGACAATGTTATCAGCACCTAAAACTGATTCAAGGGTCTGCTTAACTGAGTTCATGCCTGTCACAGCATTTTTACTTGTCTGATCAACTGCAACATCCAAGTGAATAGGGAAAGTCACACCTTGACTCGCCAATTCTTTTTTAGCTTCCGCAAATTTTGCTTGGGCTTTTTCTTTGTTAAAATAGGCATCCTGAGCATCTGCCAAGTTAATACCTGACCATTCTGTGCCATAGTTGACCAATTTAGAAGCGACTACTTCTCCAAAGGTCTTGTCTCCAACTTGGACAAATGTAGGAGGCACTAGGGTGTTACGAAGGGTCTTGCTAGCCGCTTCTTCCCCGTTTGACTGAGCAGAATAGGCTGTGCGGTCCAAGGCAAAGTTCACCGCTTGGCGGAAGTTCTTGTTCAAAACAGCTGTCTCAGTTGACTTCTTCTGCTCATCTGTTGTTTTAGCAGTGTGATTGTAGGCCTTACGGTTGACGTTAAAATTGAAATACCAAGAAGTCTTGTCCTGCAAGCTATAGATGATATTATCCTTATATTTTTCTTTAGTCTTGGCGAAGTTAGAGCTATTTGGATAAACCCCAGCGATAGAATAAGCTCCACTTTCAAAGTTACGGATGGTCAATTCTTGGTCTGAACCATCAAAGTAAGCCAATTTTACGTGTTCAATCGATACTTTGTCATGATCATAGTAATGCGGATTTTTCACATATTCGATCGATGATTTTGATGTGAAATCTTTTAACAAATAAGGTCCGCTGTAGAGAATACTATCTGGAGATAAGGTACCAAAATCTTTGCCTTTTGAATTTAGAAATTCTTCATTCACTGGGAAAAGGATACTATTGGTTGTTTTTGAGTTCCAGTAAGGTTCTGGGCGCGCCAAAGTATACTCAACAGTCTGGTCGTCAATGGCTTTCACTCCAACCTTAGAAAAGTCAGAATCCGCTCCTGTAATATAATCATTCAAGCCCTTGATCGAGTTTTGAATCAAGTCAATGGCCTGTGATTTATTGTCCACTGCGTACTTGATACCTGTCACAAAATCTTGTGCCTTAACTGGGGCGTACTCTTCACCGTCCGCTGTGAACCATTTGGCATCTTTTCTCAGTTTATAGGTATAAGTCAGACCGTCGCTTGAAACAGACCAGTCTTCTGCCAAAGATGGAACTAGGTTTCCATGATTGTCATTTTCAAGCAAACCATCAACTAGGTTAGTAATAATAGCTGTATTATCAGCGTAGTAGTCTAATAAGTAGTTAAATGTAGTTGGATTTCCACTAAAGGTTGATGAGTAAGTTTTTGTATCTGAACCAGATTGTCCGCAAGCAGCTAAAAGCAAAGCAGCCGCAAAAGTCAGGCCTGCACTAAGGACACGCTTTTTTGTAGTCATCTTCTTTCTCCTTTATGTCAGTTTTTATAACATAGGTTTATTTTACCAAAATATTGGAAATTTGTAAAGTTAATTGAATTTTGAGAATGAAAGTTTATAAATCTTAGCCATAAAAAAACAAAGGATTTCTGCCTTTCATACAGTCCTCCCTTGTTTTTATACGATTTCAATTTGAGATTTTTCTGTAAAAAATGTTTATAGTAATTCCACACAGAAAGCATCCCATGGAGCCAAGATTTGTCTTTCAAAGGCTTCCTGAGCCGTGGTGTTTTCAATCAAGACCGATTTGACGTTTCCTTCTACGGTCAAGTCTTGCTCTTCATTGGACAAGTTAGCCACAACTAGGAAACGACGGTCCCCATCTTTACGGATATAGGCGAAGACCTTGTCAGTTGTTTCCAAGAGTTCAAAGTCAGCTCGAATCAGCCAGCTGTTTTCCTTACGAATTTGGACCAGTTTCTGATAGGTATAGAAAATAGAATCTGGATTTGCCAGTGCTTCTTGAACGTTGATTGCTTGATAGTTTGGGTTGACTGCCAACCAAGGTTGACCTGTTGAGAAACCAGCATTTTTGCTCTCGTCCCATTGCATAGGGGTACGGGCATTGTCACGTCCAATGACACGGATACTGTCCATGATTTCTTCCATCGGAACGCCTTTTTCAAGAGCCTCACGCGCATAGTTGAGGGATTCAATATCTTCTACTTGGTCCAGCGTTTCAAACGGATAGTTGGTCATCCCAATCTCCTCGCCTTGGTAGATATAAGGTGTTCCTCTCATGAGATGAAGCAAGATTGCAAAGGCTTTGGCAGATTTTTCGCGGTATTCTTGGTCATTTCCCCAGATTGAGACGATACGAGGGAGATCATGATTGTTCCAGAAGAGCGAATTCCAACCGTCCTCAACTCCTAACTCTGTCTGCCATTTGTTGAAAATCTCTTTTAACTTAGCGATATTCAGCTCTTTTTGATAGTGCCATTTAGGCTGACCTTCCTGATACTGAAGACCGATATGTTCAAACTGGAAGACCATAGACAATTCTTGTCCCTTTGGATCCGAGTAGAGCTTAGCAATCTCTGGCGTTGCTCCCCAGGTCTCTCCCACTGTCAAGAGATTCTTATCGCCAAAGGTCGCCTTATTCATTTCCTTGAGATAGGGATGGAGCATGGGACCATTATTCACTACCTTCTCGTCAGGAATTTTCCCAATCATGTCAATAACATCCATACGGAAACCACCAATCCCTTTATCAATCCAGAAGTTCATCATCTCATAAATTTTCTGACGAAGTTTTTCATTTTCCCAGTTAAGATCCGGCTGTTTCTTACTGAAAAAGTGGAGATAGTATTGACCTGACTTTTCATCATATTCCCAAGCAGATCCACTAAAGATAGAATCTAGGTCGTTGGGTTCATCTCGCCAAATATAGTAGTCACGTTCAGGGCTGTCAGGATTTTCACAGGCCTCGACAAACCAAGCATGCTCATCTGAAGTATGATTGACCACTAAGTCCATGATGATACGAATATCACGTTTCTTAGCTTCCGCGATCAGTTGGTCCATATCCTCCATGGTCCCGAAAATAGCCGCAATCGCTTGATAATCAGCAATATCATAGCCATTATCATCCATAGGACTGTCATAAACTGGAGAAAGCCAAATCGCTGTAATTCCTAACTTGGCTAGATAGTCTAACTTACTGGTAATTCCTGGCAAATCGCCAATTCCATCTCCGTTGCTATCCATAAAGCTCTTAGGATAAACTTGATAGACTACGGCATTGTGCCACCATTTTTCTTGCATCTTCTTACCTCATTATTTTAATAATCTACAGTCTATGATAGCGCTTTTCAGATTTTTATGCAAGCGTTTGCCTAATCTTTTTGATTCCTTTTTTAACTCCATAGTTTCCTAACTTCCATTTTTTTATTATAATAGAGGTCAGAGGTAAAAAAATGAAAAAACAAGCTTTTAGTTCTGAACAATATTTGAATCTACAGCGCGACCACATTTTGGAGCGCATTAACCAATTTGACGGCAAGCTCTACTTGGAGTTTGGTGGTAAAATGTTAGAAGATTTCCACGCTGCTCGTGTCCTTCCTGGTTATGAGCCTGACAATAAAATCAAGCTCTTGCAAGAATTGAAAGAGCAGGTTGAGGTTGTGATTGCTATTAATGCTAGCAATATCGAGCATTCCAAAGCACGTGGTGACTTGGGCATTTCTTATGACCAAGAAGTTCTTCGTCTGATTGACAAATTCAATGAATTGGGAATTTTTGTTGGCTCCGTTGTCATCACACAGTACGCTGGTCAACCAGCTGCAGATGCCTTCCGCAACCAACTTGAGAAAAACGGAATTGATTCTTATCTTCACTATCCAATCAAAGGATATCCGACGGATATGGATCACATCATTTCTCCAGAAGGTATGGGGAAAAATGACTACATCAAAACCAGTCGCAACTTGATCGTCGTAACCGCTCCTGGACCTGGTTCTGGAAAATTAGCAACCTGTATGTCCAACATGTACCACGACCAAATCAATGGCATCAAGTCTGGCTACGCTAAATTTGAAACCTTCCCAGTTTGGAATCTTCCCCTTCATCATCCAGTTAACTTGGCTTATGAAGCTGCCACAGCTGACCTTGATGATGTCAACATGATTGATCCTTTCCATCTTCAAACCTATGGAGAAACCACTGTCAACTACAACCGTGATATCGAAATCTTCCCAGTGCTCAAGCGCATGTTGGAACGTATTCTCGGAGAATCACCATACGCTTCTCCGACAGACATGGGTGTCAACATGGTTGGTTTCGCTATTACTGATGACGAGGCTGCTGTCGAAGCTTCTAAACAAGAAATCATCCGTCGCTACTATCAAACTGTTCTTGATTTTAAAGCCGAAAAAGTCGGAGAATCTGCTGTCAAGAAGATTGAACTTCTCATGAACGACCTCGGCATCACACCTGCAGACCGTAAGGTTGCTGTTGTTGCCCATCAAAAGGCAGAAGAAACTGGCGGACCTGCCCTAGCCCTTGAATTGCCAACTGGGGAAATTGTCACTGGTAAGAACTCAGAACTCTTTGGCCCTACAGCTGCTGCTCTTATCAATGCTATCAAGAAATCAGCTGACATTGCTAAAGAAGTAAAACTCATCGAACCTGAACTTGTCAAACCGATCCAAGGTCTTAAAATTGATCATCTCGGTAGCCGCAATCCACGCCTGCATTCAAATGAAATCCTAATTGCACTGGCTATTACAGCTACAGAAAATCCTGATGCCGCTCGTGCTATGGAAGAACTTGGCAACCTCAAAGGAAGCGAAGCCCACTCAACCATCATCTTGACTGATGAAGACAAGAATGTCCTTCGTAAACTGGGTATCAACGTAACCTTTGACCCTTACTACCAATACGACCGTTTGTATCGTAAGTAAAGATTTCAACCTCTCCACTCTCGGAGAGGTTTTCTCTCTGTCTCAGGAGCCGGCTTTATGTTATAATGAAATTAGAAAACTGAAAGGATTTACCATGTCAAAAGAAGTTATTGTTGAAAGTTTTGAACTTGACCACACTATTGTTAAAGCACCTTATGTCCGCTTGATTGGGGAAGAAACAGGACCAAAAGGAGACATCATCTCCAATTATGATATTCGCTTGGTGCAACCAAACGAAGACTCAATCCCTACTGCTGGACTTCACACCATCGAGCACCTCTTGGCAAAACTTATCCGTACCCGCATTGACGGTATGATTGACTGTTCGCCATTTGGCTGTCGCACAGGCTTCCACATGATTATGTGGGGGCGTCATACCAGCGCTGAGATTGCGGCAGTTATCAAGGATTCGCTCAAGGAAATCGCTGAAACTACTACTTGGGAAGATGTCCCTGGAACAACCATCGAATCTTGCGGAAACTACAAGGATCACAGCCTCTTCTCTGCTAAAGAATGGGCGAAACTCATCTTGGAACAAGGAATCTCAGATGATGCCTTTGAGCGTCATGTAATTTAAACGTAAAAAAGGAACCAGTTTTTTCAGCTGGTTCCTTCTTTTTTTATTCTCAAAATCTTGAGTTAGGCTTTTTCACGAATGATCAAAACACCATCTTCCATATCTGCTTCCAGATGTTTGGCATCTAGATGATCCAAGTGGAAATCTGTCACCTTATCACGGATTTCTTGTTCAACCACGCGACGGAGTGGACGAACACCCATGACTTCGTCATAGCCTTCTTCTGTGATATAGTCTTTAGCCGCTTGACTGACTACCAAATCAATGTCTTTCTTAGCCAAGGTTTGGTTAACTTCAGCCAACATCAAATCTACAATCTTAGAAAGGTCTTCCTTCGTCAAGTGTGAGAACTCGATAACTGCGTTAAAGCGGTTAAGAAACTCTGGACGGAAGAATGGTTTCAAACGATCCATCAATTCTGGTTTGTCCGCATCTTCTGTCAAGTTGGCTTCATAGCCAAATCCAGCATTTGATGTCGCAATAATGACAGTGTTCTTAAAGTTCACTGTATTTCCTTGACCATCTGTCAAACGCCCATCATCCAAGACTTGAAGGAGAAGAGTGATCACTTGAGGATCCGCCTTTTCAATCTCATCCAATAGAATGATAGAGTATGGATTGCGACGAACACGTTCTGTCAAGGTATTGCTATTGTCATCATACCCCACATAACCTGCTGTTGTACCGATTAGCTTAGAAACAGCTGTGCGGTCACTATATTCAGACATATCCAAACGGATGATGGCGTCCTTAGTTCCAAACATATCCAGCGCCAATTGCTTAGCAAGTTCTGTCTTACCAACCCCAGTTGGACCTACAAAGAGGAAGCTACCGATTGGGCGATTGCCTTCATCGAAACCAGCACGGTTACGACGGATGGCACGAGCTACAGCTTCAACTGCCTTGTCTTGGCCAATCACCTTGTCTTGCAAGCGATGAGCCATATCTTTCAAACGTTCGATGTCTGATGCTCCCATTTGTGACACTGGGATACCCGTCATTCGTTCCACAGATTCAGCCACATCGTTGACACTTGCAGTCACCTTCATATCTTCTGTGTGATTTTCGATTTTCTTTTCTAATTCTGCAATGCGTGTTTTATAGTTTAGAGCAGCTTCAAAATCTTCTGCCTCAACCGCTTTTTCTTGCTTGTCTTTTTCCGCTTCAATTTCACGTTCAACAGCATGAACATCTGTTACTGGATGCTGAGCTGCCAAGTGAGCTGCCGTTACATCGACAAGGTCAATAGCCTTATCTGGCAAGCTACGTTGTGGAATGTATTGGACAGAATAATCCACTGCTGCTTTCAAGACTTCATCTGGTAAGATGACATTGTGGTGTTGTTGATAGAGGTCACGAATTCCTTGAAGAATTTTAAAAGTATCTTCCGCTGAAGGAGCATTAACCTTGACTTCGTTGAAACGACGAGCAAGAGCTGCATTCTTCAAGATGGTGTTTCGGTATTCGTCTTGAGTTGTCGCTCCAATCACTGTCAATTCACCACGAGAGAGGGCTGGCTTGAGAATATCCGCAAGCCCTTTAGAACCACTATCTCCACCAGTGCTACCAGCACCGAGGATTTGATGAATTTCATCAAAGAAGAGGATAATATTTCCTGCTTCTTTCACTTCATTGACTAGGTTTTGGACGTTTTCTTCAAAGCTACCACGGTATTGCGTACCAGCTTCAAGACCTGAGATGTCAATGGAAATGATTTCCTTGTTCTTAATAGCAGCTGGGACATCTCCGTTCACAATGGCTTGCGCTAGGCCTTCTACAACCGCTGTCTTACCAACACCTGCATCGCCGACAAGTACAGGATTGTTCTTGGTGCGTCGTGAGAGGATTTCAGATGTTTCTTGAATTTCCTTGTTTCGTCCGATAACAGGATCCAACTTACCCTCACGAGCTTCTGCTGTCAAGTTACGACCGAGTTTAGCAAGGACACCATCTTGGTTCATACCTGAAGCGTGTTGTTGCATTTGCGCATCAGTTTCTGCATTTCCTGGCAATTGACCAGTTGCACGATAGTGAGCAAATTCCTCAGGTGTCACTTCACGACCATTAATCAAGTAGCGACGGTTTTCAGAACTGTATCCTCTCATACCACCCATCAATTGGTTAAATAAATCATCCATGTTGTTAAAATTATTAAAGTTGTTGTTCATATTCTTTACCTCTTTTTGTTTACTTAATTATAATTACTGATATTGACTATCTTTGACCTTTGTTTTAAAAAATTTAGACTAGCTAAATGGCTACTCTAGGTACTATTTCTGGTTTTTCTTTTTCAAGCAGGAGTAGACTATCTTTACTTCTAAAGATTTCTAGATTAAACATAGACCCCACCTCTTTCTATTTTACTTTAAATAAGTGTTCACGTAAGGCTTTCATTTACCTTACGTTCATAATATACTACATTAGTCAGAAAAGGTCAAGAGTTTTGACTTTAATTGACCAATATTTTTTAGAATGCAAAAACACCCTGAAATATCAGGGTGCCATTCTTACATCAAATACAAAATTGCTAGTGTCAAGAGACTTGCTAGAAGCCCCACTCCCCAAAAGAAGAAATCAACCTTCCACTCGCTCCAAGGATTTCCTTTACCAGAAAATCCTCCAAGCTCAAAATGGTGATGCACAGGCGTCATACGGAAAATACGTTTGCCACCAGTCATTTTGAAATAACCGACTTGCATCATAACCGAAGTTGTTTCAAAGACATAAACAATTCCGATAATCAAGAGAGTCCATTCTTGGTGGAGGACCATAGAGATAGCTGCCAACATTCCACCGAGAGCCAAACTTCCCACATCTCCCATAAAGACCTTGGCAGGCTTATGGTTAAAGACGAAGAAGCCGAGCAAGCCACCAATCATGGCTAGAATCACCAGAAGAATATCCATCTGACCTTGCACATAGGCAATAACTCCATAAGCAGCCAAACTAATCACAACCGAAATACTAGCCAGACCATCAATCCCGTCTGTCAAGTTGACTGCGTTTGAAAAACCAACTAGCCAGAAAAGGGCGAAGACAATATAGAAAATCCCTAGATGCACTTGGTAACCAAAGACTGAAAGCATATCGCCACCGCGCTCATAGAAAAGGTAGAAAATGACACCACCTAGAAGTTGAAGAGCCAATTTCTGCTTGGGATTAAGGCCCTCATTGATTTTACGGAAGACCTTGAGGAAGTCATCTAAAAATCCGATTAAACCATAAAGAACCAAGATGAATAAAATCATTCCCACATTATTACTGAATTGGTTACTAAATAGGGCAAGCAAGAAGGCAACTAAAACAGAAGCAATTAAGAAAACCAAACCTCCCATTGTAGGAGTCCCAGCTTTTGCCTGGTGCTGTTTGACATCTTCGTGCATCTGCTGGCCTGTAATTTGCGCCTTTCTATAAAATTGGATAAAGGCCGGAATTCCTACTAGAGTTAGTAAAAATGTCACAATTCCAGCACTGATGGAAATAAACATATTAGTCTCCTAAAGTTAATTTAATTTTTTTAATGTTTTTAATGGCTGTATTAGTCCGAACATCTTGCTTTTGAACAACGGAACCCGAACCTTCAAATTCCAGCTCAATATCTAACCATTTGGCAAAGGTCTCAGCAGTCTCTTTTTTCCAACCATACATGTCTGGAATTTCTTCTACCTTATCAGATAAAAGGAGAACTTGTTGGTTAGGCGCTAGATTTTTTCCTTCTTCTACAGAAGTCTCTTTAATCTTTGTTCCAGTACCCACAACGATTGGTTGCACAATATTTCGGCGTAAGGCTTCTGCCAAATCACCAGGTGAAATATCTTTGATGCTAGGCATCGCATAAGAAGACTCTGTCGTCACTTGATCTAAATTCTTAGCTGGAGATTGAAGATTGAGCGATTCTTTCATAGCTGAAGCCCGCTCCAAGATTGGGTTGGCAAATTCTCCCAACTGGATACCTGAGTAATGTTCAGGCTGTTGAACCGTTACATACAAGATAAAATCAGGATTTTCAGCAGGGTTCATAGCTACAACCGAGAAAATGTAGTTAGTAGAACCAACTAAGTAGCCTCCATTTTTCTCGTCAGCGATTTGAGCCGTACCAGACTTGAGGGCTACATTTTGACCTGGAACATTGACGGTTGCCTTGCCTGTGCTATGGTTATACATGGTTCCATAAACTGGATCTGTTCCTACTAAAACCATGTGAGTCCGAGTTTGACTTGCCGCATCTTTCGAAACTGGATTTCCTACAATCTCTTTTTGAGATTTACGAGCGGTTTGATCATTTGGATCATACAAGGCTGTAATAAATTTAGGCTCTAGCATGACGCCATCATTGGCAATAGCTGTAAAAGCACGAATCATTTGTGTTTGGGTTACTGAAATCCCTTGTCCAAATGAACTCTGAGCGATATTGACAATATTGTCAGCCGGAAGTTGACCTGCATATTCGTCTGTCAAACCAAAACGGGTCGGAACACCAAATTTAAAGCGGTTTAGATAGTCCAACCAAGTAGCATCTCCCATTTTTTGCTCAAGCAGTGTCATCCCAATATTACTTGAGTGAGCAAATCCTTGAGAAAATGTCATCATACCGCCACCGGTCAAACCTTCATTAACGTCCCAATCTCGAATCGTCGCATCCGCTATTTTTAATTCACTACTATTGAAATATTCTCCACCTGGAAAGGTATTGTTATCAATAGAAGCAGCTAACGTCATAACCTTCATGGTTGAGCCTGGTTCATAGTTGCTTTGATAAAGAATATCACGCCAAACAAAGTCCTTAGTGATTCCTTCTTTAGTATCTGCATTAAAAGTCGGTCGTTGAGTGGTAGCAAGGATTTCACCAGTCTTGGCACTGACCAAGGTCGCGGTCATGTACTTACCTTTTACTTTTTCTAGAAAGGCATCCATCTGAGTTTCCATGAAAGATTGGAGCGGGCTAGACAATGTTGTATAAACATCCTTGCCATCTACAGTCTGCTGCGCTACCTGTTCTGTACCTGGTACGATATTTCCTACACGGTCTTTTTCATAGGTAATAATACCGTCTGTACCAGCAAGAATGGTATTTAAAGAACTCTCCAAACCAGAAGTTCCTAACAAACTCTTACTACCATCCTCATTTTCATGAAGTTGGGCTAAACCAATAAAACTAGAAGCAAATTGGCCATTTGGATAGCTTCTGTTAGGGCTCGTTGTAAAGTCAATTCCTTCCACACTAGCATCTTTTAAATCTTTTTTAATGGCCATCATATTGGCATAGGTAATCCCATTTCCTTTGGCACCGAAGGAAACCTGGGTCAGATTTGGTTGAGCCAGTTGCTCTTTCACATAAGCCTCGTCCATATCCAAATACTTATGGAAAACTTCAGCGACCTTATTAAACTGTGAATCCTCTACATAAAGAATTTTCCCCGTTGCTGACTTATATTTTTTATCAATAACAGCATAGACGTTATAAGAGGTCGCATCTTCTGCGATAGGCACTCCATTGCGGTCATAGATAGTCCCACGTTTGGCAGGAACTGTTCGGGTTGTTTGGTGAACCTTTTTAGCTTCTTTTACCAAGTCAGTACCAAATATATTGCCTTTCGCGATAATATAAGCAAAATTGGCCAAAAAGAGACCAAAAAGGGCAACCGCTACAAAGCTGAGGTACTTGCCTACTATCCTACGGTTTTTTGCTGGAGATTTACGATTTTTTATCGCAAATCGGGTTATTTTTTCTGTCCATTTCATATCTTACTCCGCTGTTCGGATATTTTCATTATTCAATTTCAAATCTTTTTTATCTGCAATCTCTTTCAAGCGCTCTGAACGAATCAATTCATTCACTTCCTGCTTGGCATCGTCCAACTCTGTCTTCTTCTCCTCTATCTGCGCATTGATTTTTGTCAAATCATTTTGCACTTGCAAAAGTCGTGTCTGCATAAAGATGATACTCACTGCTAAAACGAGAGCTGTAAATGCGATGGAAAGATAAAAAGCCTTCTCCACACGTGAGAATTTTTTGATACGATTCTGCAAGAATTGACTGGTTGTTTCTTTTTTATCTACCATTTTTTCCTCTTACTTGTGAATTTTTCTGGCCACGCGCAACTTAGCTGAGTGCGAGCGGTTATTGGCTTCTAATTCTTCTGCACTTGGCAAGATTGGCTTACGGGACACCAATTCCATCTTGGGCTTGAGATCATCTGGGATGAAAGGCAAACCTTTGGGAACTTCCACAGTTGAAGCTTCCTTGAACAATTGTTTGGTCAAGCGGTCTTCTAGCGAATGGAAGGTAATCACTGAAATCCTACCATCTAGAGCCAACATCTCCATAGCCTGCTGGATAGACTCATCTGCCGCTCCCAGTTCATCATTGACTTCAATTCGAATGGCCTGGAAAATCTGCTTGGCAGGATGGCCCTTTTTCTTGAGTTCCTTGGCAGGTTTAGCCGACTTGATAATTTCAGCTAACTCAGTCGTTGTCTCAATTGGCTTGACTTCACGTGCTTGTTCAATCTTACGCGCGATCTGTTTAGAGAATTTGTCCTCGCCATACTTGAAGAAAATTCGAACCAAGTCATGATAGTCATAGTGGTTCACCACTTCATAGGCTGTCAGACTAGCTTCCTGATTCATGCGCATATCCAGTGGCGCATCCTTTTTATAAGAAAAACCACGCTCACGCTGATCTAGTTGAGGACTAGACACTCCCAAGTCATAACAAATTCCATCAATTTCCTGAACACCAGCTTCGCGCAAACGTGCCTGTAAATGACGGAAGTTATCCTTGATAAAAGTCACCATCCCCTTCTCAATGTAGGGAGCCAAGCGTTCTTGCGCATTGTCAATGGCATTCTGGTCCTGGTCAAAGGCATAGAGGTGGCCTTTTTCACTTAATTTACTTAATAAATATTCGCTATGGCCTGCTCCACCTAAAGTCGCATCAACGTAGATACCGTCAGGCTTTATGTCGAGCATATCAATCGTTTCGTGGAGTAAGACCGTTACATGATGAAATTCTTTTGTCATATCTTATCTATTTTACCACAAATCTGACTAGCTTGCACTAGTCAGACAAATAGGCCAAAAACAAGTAAGATTTCTTTCAGAAATATGTCAAATATGCTTGACATTCACTCTATAGAAGAATATAATATAGTCAAATATATACGACATAAATCAGAAAGGAGAACAGATGAATCGTGTGAAAGAATTTCGCAAGGAACTGGGCCTTTCCCAGCTCGAGCTCGCCAAGGATATCGGTGTCTCGAGACAGACCATCAATATGATTGAGAACGACAAGTACAATCCAACTCTGGAACTCTGTCTCAATCTCGCCCGTAGCCTCCAAACTGACCTCAACAGTCTCTTTTGGGAGGATGATTTTTAAAAAAGGAGCAAACTTATGAAAAAAGAAACCTTCACTGAAAAACTCATCAAACGCATATACGGAATTTCTGGCCCTCTCGACGAACACAAACGACGCGAGGCTGATCGCATTGGCAATCAAGTCTTTATCATCCTCTTTTATCTGATGACGTTTGGGAATCTCATCCCCTTCGTCCTCGCTTATAAATACCCGCAAATTGTCGCTATCGGCTATCCAATCATTGTCTTTATGATCTCCATGATTTCTTCTCTCTATGTGCTCTCCCAAACCAAAAAAACAGGCATCACAGCTATTGATCCAGATATGCTGAGCGAGAAAGAAAGTAAGCAACTACACTACCCTGGTCTGAAAGCGGGTTTGTTTGTTGGTCTATTGATATTTTTTATAACACCTCTTCTCCATATACTGCTAGGTGAGAGCCAGGACTATCTTCAGTCTCTTCTCACTTTTAAAAATATTTTTTCAAGTATTCTCCATTCTTTCTTCTTCGGAGTGATTATACAAATTATCATCTCCCGTCGCATTGAAAAAGCTAAGAAAGATCAAGATGAGGATTAGGAGGTGCCCTATGAAATCACTAGTAACTTTACTTACCTATCATCTTTTGTTCAGTTCTCTGCTCACCTTCATCATCATTTCAGGGAACTTGCCAATCAGAGAGATATTCCTCGTGCTAGTCTTTATTCCAGCCCTCAACAAAGGACTGACTTATCTAAAAATTGACTCCAAAAAAACACGTATACTCAACTTAGCACTATGCTTTATGATCCTATCTTTTTCACAACTGATGCTCATCTCAAGCGATTGGAAATATTATTTACTGCTGACTATAGCTAGCCTTTCTTCTATCACTTATCTTTTTTATCTCTATCAATTCGTAAAAGAAAATCAGTAAAACCGCTCATTTAGGAGGTTACTAACATGAAAAAAGAAGACTTAACCACTCGCCTACTCCGAAATCTCTTTCATATCCAAGGCCCTTTTGATGAATGCCGGCAAGAGATTATCTACAAGGCTTGTGCCCGTTCCATGGTCCAAATCGTTTATTCTTCCTTCTTTCTCTTCTTGTTTTATCTGTTATTTGGACGCTTCATAAAGGTGGTTCGCTATGCCATGCCCTACGTTTACTCTGGACTCATTTTTTTCATTACCTTAAAAACTCAAAGAGCCGTCAAAGAACTCCATCTGGAAAAAGATGACAAGTCAGAAATCATCCTAAAAACCTACAGCAAGAGCCAAATCAAATTCCGAAGCTGGGTTGTGTTTATTGGCCTTCAGATTGGCCTCTTTACCCTACTCATATTTCATAAAATGTTCGTTCAGCAGATGTCCCTTCCAGATTTTGTGAAGTTACTCATGCAATTCGACAAAAGTGTTCCTTTACTGATGTATGGCCTGATTATCGGCAGCATTTTTGGAACTCTGACCTACGGATTTCTATCCCTACAGGAGGAAAAAACTCCTAAAAATACCAAGCAGAAAGAGAAAAGCAAACAATGACCTCAATCTACGATTTTTTAGTCTTAAACCAAGACAATCAAGAAACCCCATTAGATACCTATCGTGGTAAGGTTCTCTTGGTTGTCAATACTGCTACCGGATGTGGTTTAACGCCCCAGTACCAGGGACTTCAAGAACTCTATGACCGCTATCATGAACAAGGTTTTGAGATCTTAGACTTCCCTTGCAATCAGTTTATGGGACAAGCACCCGGCAATGCAGAGGAAATCAACAACTTCTGTAGCCTACACTATCAGACTACTTTTCCTCGTTTTGCCAAGGTCAAAGTCAACGGCAAAGAAGCGGACCCTCTCTATGTTTGGTTGAAAGACCAGAAATCTGGACCACTAGGAAAACGAATCGAATGGAATTTCGCTAAGTTTCTCATCGGTCGAGAGGGGCAGGTCTTTGAACGCTTCTCTTCCAAAACAGACCCCAAACAAATTGAAGAGGCGATACAAAATCTACTATAATTTCACAATCTCACTTTGATTAGGTCTCCTTTAGCCTAATGAATAGTGGGATTTTTAATTAACTTTGACTTTAATAGAAAAACACCCCATGATATGAAACATGAAGTGTTATAAAAATGATACATTTTACAGCAGACAACCCTCTACTGACTACTATTTTTAACCCCAGCATATTCATAGGTTCTATTTCTGGTACACTCTTTTTCCGTTACTACCCTAAAATAAAAGCGATGCTCCCTCCCATCCTTAGCATTTTCCTTGTTTAAGACAAAGTAATTTTTCTGATTCAAGGCCATGGTGCGTAGGATGTCATCAATCAAGAAAGTCAGAGGTACATTCATGGCAGAGTATTTTTGAAAATCCTCTTCAAAACGAATATAAGAATCTGAAAAATAATCCATCTGCAGTTTATTTTCATACAACTCTTTTCTAGTCATACACTCCCTCCTCCCACAGTCGAATTTCTAGAATATCTGCAAGCTCTATCAGCCTATAACCATCGCTTGTTCTAATAGATAATGATTTAGAGGATAACTCTCTCACCTTACCGATGATAGTCGTCTTCTGCTTCTTTTCCTTAACCACAAAACTTCCCTTCAGTTGGTCAACATAAAGCTGAGAAAGTAAGTGTAACTTCTCATCTGGAGTCAAATCCGTCGAAAAATCAACCCGATTTTTTTCTTCACTGAGCGAACTGGTGTGTTCTGAAAGGTAAAATCCCATCCACTTCTGCATACCTGGATCTTGATAATCTCGCGCGGATTGAAAGGGTAAATAAGAACGATCAATCATTTTAATCCATCTAATCCTCCAGCAGAATGGCCCCCAATCAGCTTGCTTCTAGCAAGACTCCTAGAGACCTCTTCCAGTGCATTGGCTTTTAAAAGGGAGGTGAAACCAAATTCTTCCCGAATGGAGTCAATAGCCGTCTGGAGCCTTTCTTCTTTTTCTAACTTGTCAACATCATCAAAGAGGGAAATCAAGCCGAAGGACTCATCCACAAATCCTGAATAGTTGACTCCGATACTTCTGACCGCTCCAGAAGTGTATTTGTTATGAAATAGCTTCAAAACATGGTCTGTTAAGACAGCTGTATTATTGGTCGGTTCAACCTTCATTTGTGTGTGAATAGATTGCCGGATCTCCTGTTTAGAGAAACCGACATAGATAGAGATAAGGGTTGTTTTCTTGCCCGCCCTTCTCAGTCTAATAGCCACCTGCTCCGCCATTTCTCTGAGAATAATTTCGATATCCCGTAGCTTCACGTAGTCTCTCGGCAAGATTTGAGAATTTCCCAACCCTCGGGACTTGGCTTTATAGGGCTTATGAACATTGCTCTCATCAATCCCATTAGCATGAAACCACAAACGCAGGCCAGCCTGACCGAGAACTTTCTGTAGCTGGTCTGGATTGCTGATAGCCAATTCTTTGATGGAAAAAATCCCCAAGGCATTCAAGCGTTTCTCCATCCGCCTGCCAATCCCCCAAAAGTTCGTCATCTTGGGAATGACCCAAACTTTCTCTTCCACATCCTGGTAAGACCAGTTGGCTCTCATGGTCGGAGTGTGCTTGGCCTCATTATCCAGAGCCAACTTGGCCAGTAAGGGATTGGCATTGGACATGCCCACTGTAGAATAAACACCTGTCTGCCTCCAAATATCCCTCTGAATGCGGGCAGAAAGCAGATCCAGCTTGTCTTTCCGAGAGAGACTCTTGTCAGGGATGAAATAGTTGAGCGAACTAGTCAGGTCAATAAATCCCTCATCGATAGAGTAGGGATAAATATCATCTGGGCTACCATAGTTTTGAAAGATTCGCTGGATTTCCATATTGACCGTTATGTACTCATCCATCCTAGGAGGCACAATCAAGGTCACTTGAGCCCAATCTTCGATGTAACGAACATAATCCGAGTCGGTAGGCAACCCTTGCTTTCGAGCATTGTAATAGGAAAATTTGCGCGTTTTGATATCAAAAGGCAGATCATAGGCCCGACCAACATTGGACTTGCCAAAAATCTTCTTAAACATGGGAGAGGAGGCTAGAATAAGACCAGTCGAATTATCCGCGCGACTCATGACACAAAGCGAAGTTTTCAGCGGATGCAAGCCCCTTTTCACACACTCAACACTGGCATAAAAGGATTTCATATCGACAAAGGCAATGTCACTTTTAGGCTCTCTGGAATAATCAAAGTAGCCCATAGGCTAGCCCTCCATCGGCACAAAATTCCCAACGATAATTCCTACAATCCGAGGATCTTCCTCATAGGAAATGAAAATGTCCTTATATTTGGGATTAATAGAAACCAGACGCAAGCCATCTTCCTCTCGATAAACCCGTTTGATATAGGTCTGGTTGTTACAAACCACCGCATAAACCGCTCCATCATAATCAAATCCTGTCTCTCGAATCAGAGCTACCGAACCATTTTGATATTTAGGTTCCATGGAATCCCCAGCCACCCATGACGCAAAATCATGGGCCAACTCCTCATTAAAGTAAACAGTATCAAAATTCTGATCATCGTAGACCGAAGCCCCAATTCCTGCTGACATGCGTTCGTAGACACGGTACTCGTAGAGTTGGACTGGCATGGTCGACACTTTCCGGGCTTGTTCCTCTTGAGCCAGATTGCGAGCATATAGAACAACCCGCTCCTTCCCTTTCTTGGAGAGGCTATTGTAGAGACGAACAATCTCGATCTGAGTGAAATAACCTTTTGCTACTTTTAAAATGTTCTCTAGCTGAGAAACCTTCTCCTGAGACGGTTCCTTAATCCCACGTTCCCAAGCCGAGTAAGCCTGAAAACTAATCCCAAGTTGCTCTGCAATTTCCTTCTGTGTCAATTTTAACTCTTTCCTCCGAGCCTTGAGTTTTTCTGGCTGATACATACTTCACCTCCTATTGTATGATTGAATGGAGAACATCTCCCTTAGAAATACTAATCGATGGTTGAACTTACACTTTTAAAACTCAACCATTTTAGTTTAGTTTTATTATATAAAAAAAGTGGACAAATGTCCACTAGGAATATCAGAAACATCGTGAATTTTAATCAAACTAAAAAGACTTAGCCCTGTACAATACAGAACTAAATCCTTTGAATAAATAATTACTCTAACTTTTAAAATCCGTACGGCAATTCCAGTTTTTCTCTATTTGATACCAGACATTAGCTTTTCAATACGTGGAACGTAGAAGAATAAGATAATACTGAATACAATCGTAATTCCTCCAACAATTCCATAGTAAGCGACTTCAGTTTCGCTTGTATAAAATTTTACAATTTGAGCATTGATAGCTTGGGCAGCAGCATTACTCAAGAACCAGATAGACATCATTTGTGCTTGGAAGGATTTTGGTGCTAGCTTAGTAGTGACTGATAGCCCAATTGGCGAAATCAACATTTCCCCCACAATCACAATAGCCCAACTCATAATCAACCAGAAAGGACTGACCTTAACATCTGTTCCAAAAAGCATCCCTGGTAACATCATCCACAAGAAGGATAGACCTGCCGCAAATAAACCGTAAGCAAATTTCTTAGAAGAGGACGGTTGCTTGTTACCCATTTTCCCCCACAACCACGCAAAAATCGGCACATAAATCATAATGAAAAGTGGATTAATACTTTGGAAAAAGCTAGATGGGAACTGAATCTGATTTCCAAATACATTAAAGTAGAGTCGAGTTTGATCATCCGCAAATAGAGCGAGAACAACAGAACCCTGCTCCTCAATAGACCAGAAGAGTACTCCAGCGATAAATAGAGGAATATAGGCAAATACTCGAGATCTCTCAGTGGCAGTTATTTTCTGACTAGATAAAATTTTGAAGAAATAGTAGATTGGAATGATTACCGCAATTATTGTAAAGATATTAACAATCATATCCACGTTAAACTGGTGAGTAAAGACTAAACCTAGAACCACCAGAACAACCATAACAAGTGTAATCAGCAAGCGTTTAATCAATGTCTGCTGCTCCTTCTGTGAAAGTGGATCAGTGGGGTAAAGACTTGATTCAGGCAGGTATTTCTTCCCATCTAAAACATATTTCACCAGACCAAAGAACATCCCAATGGCAGCTAGTGAGAAACCTAGGTGGAAATTGACTTCCTGACCTAGATAACCCACTAGATAAGGGGCAACGAAGGCACCTAAGTTAATACCAAAGACAAAGATACTAAAACCTGCATCCCGTCTATCATCCTCTTTCTCATAAATTCCCCCAACCATATCTGAGATATTGGGTTTTAAAAATCCAGTACCAAAGATAATCAAGGCAATAGAAAGATAGAGAGCCACTTGTCCAAAAGGTGTTGCCAAAGCAATATGCCCTAGCATAATCAGAATTCCACCGTAAAAGACGGTCTTACGGCTTCCTAAAATACGGTCACTGACAAACCCACCGACAACCGAGGACAAAAATACCAGCGAGCCATAAATCGCCATAACCGATGCAGCTGTGGTCTTATCCATACCCAACCCACCATCTTGTACACTATAGTACATATAGTAAAGTAGGATAGCTCGCATCCCATAGTAAGAAAAGCGCTCCCACATCTCTGTAAAGAAGAGGGTGGACAAGCCAATAGGATGTCCAAAAAATGTTTTCTGTTTTTCCATATATATTCTCCTTGAACGATATAATAATTCATTTTACAGAATTTTCAAATAAATGTCAAACAAATCCTGTTTATTTTAGAAAATTTTCTGAAAAATCTAACCTCTCATACTTATACTCAATGAAAATCAAAAAGCAAACTAGGAAGCTAGCCGCAAGCTGTACTTGAGTACGGTAAGGCGACGCTGACGTGGTTTGAATTTGATTTTCGAAGAGTATTAATTCCACCATAAAAATCCCTTTCCGACTAACTTCCACTTCGGTCAGGCAAGTGGAAGTTACTTTGAAAGATTACCTCTAAAAATTTGCTCTTATTTAATTGAAAAGAGGCTGGGCAAAAAGTCTTTAAAATCATAAAAACATCCCTATGCCAAACTTGTAATTACTAAAATACAAGTCAATAAGCGTAGAGATGTAAAACTATTACACATTAAAAAATAAATAATTAGTAATTAAAGAATAGAAATTGTGTACGAAATGTCTCAATTAGTTTTGGCTAGTAAATATTATTTCCAACAAACGGCCTCTCAATTCCTTATCCTGATGATGCAAGATATTCATTAAGTCATGAGAATTTTTAGCATTGATGAATTCATTTAACAATCTATCTTTTAATTCATATGGAAGAGAAGCCGTCTTTAGTAGTCTAAAAACTTCATCATTTAGAGATGGCGTTTTATTATCTTTACATTCAAATCTAGCTGTAGCATTCTTATTTGGCAATTCAATGATAGACACATTCGTTCCTTTAAAATGAATTCTATGCCTTCTATTGCTTGGAAGGATACTAGAATCTCCTTGTAATGCTAACTCTACTATTCCCATTTCCCAGTCGATTGATAATCTTGTTTTATATCTTTGACCATTTTGATCTTCAATCATTTCAAAAGAATGTTGTTTTCCTGGGAATACATACCAATCTACAATTTCAGGTAAATCAACACCCATATCTATCTCAGAACCAACCAAAGGAATGATTGCACCACTTTTTGCAAACACAGGAATAGTCGAAATGTCTCTATAAACACTTAACTTCACTCCACCTGTGTATTTTTTCTCTGAAAAGAAGTCATACCACTCACCTTCAGGGAACCATACATCTACTTTTGCAGATTGGAATGCCAAATCCATCTTTTCTACAATGGGAGCCACCATCAGTTCTGTTCCAAAAAAGTATTGATTTGGAACATTATAGCTCTCATCATTCTCTGGGTAGAAATAGTACATTGGGCTGATTAATGGGGCACCTTCCTCGTGTGTCTTTACATTCATGGTATATAGATATGGAATCATCTGATGTCTCAAACGAAGGTATTTCTTCATAATCTTAGATGTTGTTTCTGAAAAAAACCAAGGTTCTTTGCTATTGAAGGGACTTCTAGAACTATGTAATCGAGTAATCGGGCTAAAAACACCAAACTGTAGCCATCTAGTTTGTAGCTCTTCGTCATAATCCCCCAACATATGTCCACCGATATCATGGCTCCACCAACTATAACCGATATTTGATGCTGTCGCTGTAAAATAAGGTTGAAATCTTAACGAATTCCAACTAATAATAGTATCCCCTGAAAAACCAACAGGGTAGCGGTGACTACCAGGACCTGCATATCTTGATAAAATCAAGCCACCTTCTGAATGTTTACAACTATCCTGATAGTGATAATGGTTTAAAAGCCATAGTGGATCCAACATGCCTTGTGTCCCTTGTTGCCAGTCAATCCACCAAAAATCTACTCCTTGCTTTTCTAGCTCATAATGAACATCTTTAAAGTAGGCTTCCCTAAAGGAAGAATTAAAAAAATCAAAAATAGCAGGTTCCTCTAATTCTACATTTAATCCCAATCGTTTTGCGACTTGAGGATAAGCTTCTTCATAAGCCCGTATACCATCAGCAGGATGGACATTTAAGGAGAGTTTTAACTTTCTATCATGGAGTTGTTGCAATAACTGTTCTGGATCGGGTATTAAATTTCTATTCCAACTATATCCTGTCCAGCCACTTCCAAAACGAGCTGGAATTTCAGTTATATGCCAATCCATATCTAACACACCGATAGACAATGGAATTTTCTCTGTTTCAAATCTGTCTATTAAATCCAAGTATTCATCCGACGTATAAGGCCAATATCTACTCCACCAATTACCTAAAGCATATCTTGGCAGCAAGGGTGTCGAACCAGTCAAATGGTAAAAGTCTCTGATTGCTCCTCTATAATCATGCCCATAGGCAAAGAAATAGAGGTCAATTTGATTTTCTCTCTCAAGATAACCAGACTGTTCATCCCAAATAAATCCTTGAGAATCATCCAGTAAGGCAATACCATTTCGACTAATAATCCCATCTTCTAACGGGATTGCGCCATCTGCCTTATCCAGAGTCCGAGCTGTTCCTTTTAACGTTTCAATAGATTCACCAAAATACCAGCGACTACCATATACGGCAAAATTTCCTTTTAATTCTATAAATAAATTTTCGGCGTTAAATTCTCCTTTATTAAAGTGCAAATGAAAATAGTCCGTCATAATATCTAGTACGTTTGATGTCTCGATATAATCTAACGAAACTTCGCCAAAATCTCTATTATAAATAAGTTGTGTCGTTCTATCCTCAAAACTTCCAGTTTGAGAGTATTCTAACCTTACTAGCTTGTCTGTTAATACAGAGATTCGATAAAACTCTCCCTTAAAAATTTTCAATTTGTTTCCCTCCTTTTATTGTAGCATAAAAACAGAACGCACCATTTTTGATGCGTTTTTCATTATTCTGAATGCAATGTTCTATCTATGACAAATAATAGTCAATTGAAAAAATGTAGTAGACAAAATATCTTTTAACAAATCGAGAAGTTATTAAAGAGTTATCACTTTTCAACTTTTCTAAGATAGGATTGATAAATAATTTCAAACTCTTACTAGCAATCATACGATATTCAAGCTTACGTACTTTTTTCTCATCTCGTTCTTCCTGCTTATTTCTTAAAACTGAAGAACCCGGATAGGTATATAAATTATCTGGATTAATATAGTCATAAGAATCCTAACATTTACGCTTCATTAAGCCATCCGCAGATCAAGAGCTTCATCTCGTAATTTTTCAACATCGCTAACCGTAGGTCGTCATCCTTCAATCATATTAGTACTTAAAGCATACCAAACACTCTTAAAAACGGATCGGTTTTCAAAAGCTACTCCCATGATTGTCATCTTTTCTTTATCTATATCTAAGGACATATGCTACCTCCTTTAGTTACATTATACCATGTTTCTCTATAGCTTTTAAAAATTTTATTTTGTCTATAATATCTAAATTTCAGCACGTTTATCCTATTTTATAAACCTCAAATCCAAATATAAAACGCATTCTTTTTTCCTTTTTAACTAATGATGCTGAGCAAAAACTTAACTTCAGGGGAAAATGAAGTAAGACTAAACAAAAATCAAATACCAAACTCAAAAACTTATCTCATACAACTCCAAATACTGATTTTAGACTGACGACTTATGTTGCTTTTGATTTCTTAAGAGTATAAAAACCAACAATAAGGTAAACTTTTGAGTGCTTTGAAACGTTGATATAATCGTATTGATTAACGTTTTGAGGCAACTGACCTCGTCAGATTGCAGCCACATTTGTAAGCGACTAAAGTCGCAACAACTGTGTCAATTGCACCAATTTAGTAAGAAAGTAAAAAAAGAACACCCCGAAAGGTGCTCTCTGTAAGTATAGTAATTCTTTCGAATTAACGTTTACTAAATTGTGATGCTTTACGAGCTTTCTTAAGACCTGGTTTTTTCTACATTATGATATTTATGGTAAATTATCACTAAAATCAAGTAATTTTAAGAGATAAATCCTCAATATTTACATATATAATCCTTTTGAAAATCGAGAGGTTATCAAAGGGTTATCACATTTTAGTTTTCGGAGCTTATGTAGTTGAGAAATACGAAATACTGTATCATAAAGATGATGTACAGTTTAGCAACAAATATACAGTTTCTTCGTGCCTGGACAATTTCTTTTTCTATCCTGAAGATATTTAAACAGTTCTATATATTATTTCTTGTGAGTAATTTTCATCAAAAAATTTCATAGAGTAGCTCCCTAGAATCATGGAAAAGTAGTAAAAATAGTTGTTATCCTAGTTGATTAAAAAAATCCCTGATTTCCTCATCTTTTATAAAATAATATATAATTTTCCCCTCTCTTCTAGTGCCCAAGATGTTTTGATTGGCTAGTTTACGAAGATGGTGGGAAGTAGATGCCATACTGAGATTTAGTAAACAGGCTATATCACAGACACAGAGTTCTTCAACAGCAAGAAGATAGAAGATGATATTTATCTGTTTATTATCGGTAAATTTTGTTAAAATGCGAAGTGATTTTTGGACTTTTTCCTTTTCAAGGTAGTTCGTTGCGGTTGTAATATTTTGCTGATTTATAACATTCACTTGGCAGATACTATCTTTTTTCATAATATTTTCTCCTAGCCTAATATAGTCCATAGTATGTCAAAACTGTTATTTTCAATCAGGATATATATCCCCAATCCTAAATAAACAACGGCAATAAACCATCTGCTATATTTTTCCAAAATTTCTCCAACAGAAGAGACTTGTGCCAATTTTTGGGCAGAAAAAACCAAGAGATAAATCATGACTAGAAAGGTAAGTAAAGCTACTATCAAATTTGCTAAATTTAAGGTAGTAAAATATGGAACAAAGACACCAATATTGTCAGCACCACAACTTGCAAAAGTAATCATAGCGACTAGAAATATCAGGTTTTTATTATCTTTGCGCAAACCTTCTTTGGCAATAGCTTCTCCATCAGAATCTCCTAAAAGCAAAACTTTGAGACCTAGGAAAATTGGAATCAAACCGAGTAAACCTAAAATCTCTTTACTAGGAATATAATTTAAGACAAATGCAAAAAGCAAACTTAGCAATATTAGACTAACAGAGCCTAGAAATTGTCCTAAATAGATGTTAATGATGTCTTTTCTGCTTTTTCTTTTGGCAAAAAATAACATTAGGATAATAAGTAAGTCTACGGCTGTCCCAGAATACAGGATTATTGAAGTAACAACATTTTGAATCATAAAATACCTCATTCAAATATATTTTTGAATGTATTCTAACATTAAACTTTGTAGATGTCAACTTAAAATCCACCAAAATATAGATAAGAAGTTAGTCTACCAAATATTAAAAAGCCCTGCCATCGAAATGACAGCAGGGCTTAACTTCAATATCCAGGTAATATATTTATCTAAAAAAGGTACAGTTTTTATTGATTTGTAGTGCGATATAATGAGTTTCCAAAAATCAAAAATCGCTTAAAATCAATATTTTGACATCTATTGACGTGTACTGAAACCCTTACTTAACCTCTGTAAGGATATAATTACGGTACCAGTATATCATAAATAATAACAAAATCTTGACTTTCCGAAACATAATGATTTTCCCGAAAGAAAGAGATCAACCTAAAAAATTACTGTCTTACTTATGTAATGTTTCTTTAATATAATATAGAAATAAAAAGTATGTAAATGAAAAGATTTATCACATTACTTTTAGTGTCTCTATCTACAATTTTATTAATTGCATGCTCTAACCAATCAAGCAATTCTTTAGATGGCGAATACCGTTGAATAAACGAGAGTAGAAATGAAGTTGCCTTTACCATTTCAGGTAACAAAGGAAATAGCAACAAAGGAGAGGCCGACACCTTTACAATTGATAAAGACAGTGCAACAATCGAACCGACTGGCTCTAATATCATAAACCGAAAAGAGAATTATACCTTCAAGGATGACGTATTCACTGTAGATATTTCAGGAACAAAGCAGGAGTATTACAAAAAGGATAGTGAAGAAATACAGCGACAAGTAAAACCCTCAAACTATTTGATATTCTTTATACAATAAAAACGCTTTTGTACTGACCCCAAAAGTTAGATTTTTTCTGTCTAACTTTTGGGGGTCAGTACACACCGCATAGCGGGTATTTTTTTGTCTCGCACCTAGCGGAGTGAGACAGGCTAATAGTCACATAATAAAAAATTTACTTAAAGTCAGATTTTAAATACTTTAGAATAGTTCTTTCTAAAACTTACTCCCAAATTTTTTTGCTCGTATAATTCATCAGGGGTTTGGGGATTCCCCAAAATTCAAATCATCCCAAAAAGTACATACACTTTGTGTATACAAATTTTAGGATGATTTTGGGAGTGTGTGTATACAGACTCTGAGCTCGCAAAGTCATATTATGAGAAATCTTTCCTTCTCGATAAAATAATCCCAAAAATCAATTTGACTGTCATTTGTGTGTACAAATATTTTAAGAAGATATATAAAAAACGCTGCAAAATTTTTAACAGCGTTTCCTTATTTTAAAATTCTCATATGTCTTTCTTTTTTATGGTTAGCATCATAGTATTCCAGCATCGCATGATACAAACGAGCCTTCGTTTTATCTTGTTGTTTAATTCCATGAAGAAATAATTCTGCTCGCTTTAATTTCAATATGTATTCACATATCTGATCAAAATCCTTATCCATATTACTTTTGAAAATAAACATCTTTTTCCTCCATCACATCAACTATTTTTTGCATCAAAATAGACATATCCATTTTGTTTTCATAGCTTATTCTCCCAACTACAGTTGCAAGACGGGCTATAGAATTGATATTCTTTCCGACTTGTTCCAACTCTTCTGTTAAAGGAACTAAACCTTCAAAAGAGACTTTTTGGATGTTCAAATCTGTTCGTATTAATTTTTGTCTAGCAAACTCAGAAAAATTACGAATATTTTCCTTCCTCATACAATCATTTAATTTTTTATTTTCTTCTTCCGTCAAAAACACCTGTTTCAACACAGATTTTATTCTCATGGTCCTATTACCTCGTTTTCTTATTTAGTCGTTTTACAAGTTCTTTCACTTGTTTACTTGTCTTCTTTTCATATTCTATCATCAGCTCAACGCAGTAGTGAAATATCCTTACATTATCCAAATCCTCACTTTGTTCTGCTATTCTTTCTAACTGACGTAAGTTATTGATAATTCTTCTAACTTGAAATATAAAGTCATGATAAGATTCAAAATCAAATTGAAGATAAATAGGCGAGCTCTTAAATAACATTTTTCTGGCATAAGAGGAAAAACTTAGATGATTTGTCATTTCAATCAAGTTATTCACTATTTCATTTTGCTCCTCAGTGATGTAACATTTCTTTAGAACAGTCCTATATCTACTCATTTATCATATACTTCTTTCGGGCATTTTCATGGGCAATAGCTTTGCACTCCAGCATACGTTCCTGCTTTAAATTCTCCATAGACTTAAATAAATACGCCAAAGGAGACGTCGCATCCTCAGGAATCCGTTCAATCATGCTAATGACTTCATCACTAGTTACATACCCACTAGCCAAATACTCGCCTATCTTCATCTTCTGAGCATGTGTTAAAGTGTAATTGTTAGGATACAAAAATCTATCATTGTACTTATAAGAAATGGATTCTAACAAAGAATAATATTTGGGTGGAATATAAGTTTCAGGCTTTCTAGAACTATTATCCAGTATATTCTCAATCTCTTTCTTATTCTTACTCTTGTTCTTAATCTCTTGCGTTACATTATCATTTTCATCCGTTACTGTAACGTTACAGTCTAAAACGAGTTGTGGCTCGCCTGTAATTAGTGCTTTTTGTTTTTGTCTATGACGAGCAACACGTTCCCTAGTTTGTTTTCTAATCTTTTCTAGTCCATCTATATTCTGATGTTTCTCCCATTTTGGAATGGTAATAGCGCCATCTATGATTTCTATCATGCCAAATTCTTCAAACATGCTGAGAGCTAATTTTACAGATGTAGCCTTTCGCCTAAACACTGTTGAAAGCATCTCTTCTGTGTAATAAACCTTGTTCCCTAGACTTAATATGCCACTATTATTTTGCTTTCCTGCAAGCACCAGAATTTTAAACCATATTACAATAAGAGTATCTCCTTCTGGCATTGATTCTATTAGCTGAATTTTTTCATCATCAAATATATCTGTTGTTATCTTGATCCACTGAACACCATTCATACGAGTACCTATCTTTCATATTGCTTCAACCATCGTGTTACTGCTCTTTTATCGTATAAAGTCACTCCATCAATCACCATGGTTGGCATTCCTTCTTTCGTCCATTTTTGGATTGTTGTCGTAGATACATCTAACCACCTAGACAAACCTGACATACGAACCATAGGTTTATAAAGTTCTTTATCTTCAAATACTCTTGCTACAGCATTTGAAATCATCTCATCATAGTGAGCACGTAATTGCTTCTCTAATTCTTTAGGAAGCTGGACAACTAAAGTAGTTTCCGACATAAATTCACACCTCATTTCTAAATTAAATAAGCTCCGAAACCATTTAATTTGTTATTCATTTTGAATTATATATCCTTTTTGAATTTTTGTCAAGCTTTTTTATTCAAAAAGAATAAAATGTGTTATAATGATAAAAAGGAGGTTCTTATGACGAATCATATTACTAAACTGATAGAAAATAGCGGAAAAAAATTGACAGAAATTAGCGAAGCTACAAATATAGCCTATCCTACACTTTCTGGATACAATCAAGGAATCCGCAAACCTAAAAAAGATAATGCTGAAAAATTGGCAAAATACTTTAATGTTTCCGTCGCTTACATTATGGGACTTGATAGCAACCCACACGCTCCATCAAATCTTAAAATTGTTACAGATAGTTTCAAAACATCTAAAATTGGTTCTGTGACACCTTTTAAAAGCGATATGGAGAAGTTAAAGAAGAGCATCGAATTTGGCGAAAGGGCATTAACACTACCACTTGATGATAGTTTTTCAGATGAATTTCGTCATATATTCTCAGAATATCTAGCTGAGAAAAACAAACGTTTTATGTCTGAGTTTATAGATTATATGAATCACCAAAATAAAGATTCTAAAGTTTGGCAGAGCTGGATTAAAACAGACGAATACGCTATCCGCCAAGAAGATAGAAAAAATAGATAGACACTCATTTCTCAATTACATAAGCTCCGAAAACTTAGATACGGAGAAAAAATGTCTATACACAAATACAAAACAAAAAAAGGAATCCTATACTATGTCAGCTTTTACATTGGCTTAGATGCTTATGGAAAGAAAAAAAGGCACTTAAAGAGAGGGTTCAAAACCAAAAAAGAGGCAAAATTGTACGAAGCTCGTTTAGAAGCTGGTGTCGTTGCCCCCACAGTAAGTACCGACAAACCTAACCCCAAAGTCACTTATAAAGAACTTTATCAAGAATGGTTTAATGCCTATGTTGGTACCGTTGAAGAAACAACTTCTTCCCAAACTAAGAATATCTATCGAATACATATTCTACCAATATTTGGCGATAAATTTATTGACCAAATCAGTCCTTTATACTGTCAAAACTTTATTACACAAAAATCTCAGACTTTCAAAAATATCAAACAGATAAAATCCTATACCTCAAAAATTTTTGATTTTGCAATCAACATGAACTACATTGATCGAAATCCAATGAAGAATGTTATCATGCCTAAAATCAAAAAAACTAGATCAGATAATTTTTGGTCACTGGAGGAATTACATCATTTCCTTGATATAGTGAAAGAAACTGAGCCATTTAAACATTTTGCTTTATTTAGACTGCTTGCATTTAGTGGACTACGAAAAGGGGAGTTATACGCTTTAAAATGGGCTGATATTAACTTTGACAGCAATCTATTGAACATAGATAAAAGTCTAGGAAGAATTGACGGTAAAGCGATTGAAAAGAGCACAAAGAATGAATCTTCAGTTCGTACAATCTATCTTGATGATGAGACAATCGATATTATTAAGCAATGGAGAAATTTCTATCTGAAAGAACAATCTCAGCTTCCTCTTACAAAGCTGAATATTAGTGATGAATATATGTTCTCTTACATATCAAGTAATGACAAAATTGAACCTTTGCATGCTGATTACATTAATAACGTACTGAATCGAATTATTAAAAAGCATAAATTAAAACCAATTAGCCCACATGGGTTTAGACATACACATGCAACACTTATGTCTGAAATTGGAATCGATCCTTCTAATACATCAAAACGTCTCGGTCATGCAAGCAGTCAGGTGACATTAGATGTCTATACTCACACCACAAAAACTGGTGAGAAAAACTCTATTGACAAATTTGCAGACTATCTCAATAAAGCAAAATAAATCATGATTTTAAAAATTTAGAAGAGGTTATCAGAAGGTTATCACAAAGCTATTTGAGCTCAAAAATCGACAAAAAAGCACTTTGCAAAATTTTTGCAAAGTGCTTTGAAACGTTGATATAATCGTATTGATTAACGTTTTGAGAATTGTGATGCTTTACGAGCTTTCTTAAGACCTGGTTTGAAAAACTCCCGTTTGAATAAGTTTCAAAATCCCCTTAAAATCAGCGTTTTCCCGCTTTTTCAGAAAACATTTTTTCATCTAATTTGAATAAGTTTCAGTTAAATGGTGTGAATTTTACCCTAAAAATACACGAATTGAGCTAGATTTTACTAAAAAGTTCACACCATTTAAATTGTCAAAAATTATGCGGATTTATATTTGTTTTTTTCATAAGTTCAGTATAATTCACCTCTAAGTCAGATAACTAATCTTCACAGTAATTTAAAACAAACACACTCTAATGAATTTGGTTTCTCAATTGTACCTGACTTGCGAATCAAATTTATCTATAAAAATAATAATCTGCTGAAACATCTTGAGTTTGAGCCACAGCATACGCATAAACTAAACGATCCTTTGTCGAATCAGACATATCTTTATCTGGATAGATAGAATCATCAGCAGGAATTAACACCAAAGCAGGAGCACCAAGAGGATTGTCCTCACCTGTATTTAACTGCAACATAGGAAATTCTTTCTTCCGAACAAATGTTTTCACTTCAAATGGTACTTGTTCTAAACCGCTAGTAGTAATTTTACCATCCTTAATTGTAATAGTTTCCCCTTTACTATTCGTCCATGTTCCATCTAAACTGTTTGTATCACCTTTCATAATAGAATTAACATCTGCTTTAGATGAATTTCCATTGGTCGTCTTAGTGCTAGTTTCTTCTTTTTGAGGAGTAGATTTTAGTTCATTCCAAGATAATTTTTTTAAATCAACTTTCTCTGATGTAATATTCAATAATTTGGCAACATCATCGCCTTGTCCCTGGGTAAATTCTATTTTTGTTAGCTCTACCACTTCTCCTACCTTAATTTGATAAGATGATGCATCCCAATTAGGGTCAGTAGAAGAACCAGCAACATACATTATAGTTCCATCACCATAAACCGATAAACTCGAACGCATCGCTCCAGCTGACGGCATCCCTGCTCCCTTAACAAATACAGGATTATCTCCTTTTAAAGTATAAATAGCTGAAATAAAATCAGGTTTACCAATAATAAGCTCCTCACTCTGATCATTGTCTATATCATAAAAAGTATATTGTTGTGTTCGCCCATTTTTGCTACCATCTGCTATAAAATTCATTATCATAGTTTCCTCAGGTCCTGCACCTGCTACTACAGATTTCAATTCATCATATCCCGAACTAGATAACTGGACATACTTTTTCAAAACTGAAGCATAATTCTCTTCTGGATCTACTTTCTTTTCACTACTAGAACTGCTTGTCTGTATCGTAGTATCCTCAACTTTTTCAGAATCTACTGACTTTTGAGAACAAGCTCCTAGTAGAAACACTAGAGAAAGTAAGATTAACCAATTACTTTTTCTTTCCATCGTTACTCCTTTTAAGTTACGTTTTCTATAACAAGTATAACATGCAATAATATGTTTATCAATACTTCTACTGGTTCACAAACCTTTTTCCTAAAATTGAATTTAGTTACCCATTATGCTATAATCATTCTACAAAGAATAGGAATTTATACCATTCAGGAGAATATTATGAAAATAAATTTTAAACATTTCAACACAATAGTTAGCAAGGTTGATATCGTTAAGGCTCTTTTGTTTACTCAAGTGTTTCTAATTCTGTCAACATTTTTCGATGTAGTATTTGATAAAATTCATTATAATAGCAATATTTTCAACGGAAATTTGAACATATATGGAAAAAAAGAATTAGCTCCTTTACTCTTGATACTTTTACTTATCGAGATTAGTGCACTTATCAATCGAAATGAAAAACTATTTGTCTCCTTAAGAATAGTGAACATTTTTTTGACACTCCTATTACTAGCTGAAATTTCAAATAGTGTTACACAATCAGAAATAGCCACAGCAACAGGGACTTTCTTGGGATTGTCAGCCTTATCATTTGGTTTTCAAATGATAATGGGAGGTTGGTATGATGTGTTATTTGGAGGAGGTATTGATCCATCTCTAATCCAAATATCGTCAGATAGACGTTTATTCGGTTTTCACCTCATTAGCTTTGCACTTTTTCTGTCACTCCTTGTTTTTGCTTTTTACCTTTATCGTCGTTTTTATAAAAAGGAAAAATTCATTCAAACAAATTTGATTAACTATCATGACTTTATTACCGTCTTTTATAAAAATAGATTGCTATCGATAGCTACGTATCTTGTGATTGCTTCTCAATTTATACCTTTTAACATCATGACGAAAACCTTATATCCTACGCCTGCATTTGCTGATCATCCTATCATATCAGCATCAATCTGTGTTATTGGTTACTTGCTATTAAAAAGAATCATTAGAGAAGACACAAGCAAAATTAGACTTTACATCATTCTAGAAATTATATCTATCATAATTTGGAATCCCTTTTATGTCTTCAAATATGGTTTACCGGGAATAGGCTATATCCTTTATATTATCGGCTTAGGTTTATTCGTATATTCCTTATTATCAGATAAGTTAAAGCTAGATAACAAGCAATAAAACACTAATTAGAAGTTATTTCTAACAACGATTTCCCAAAGTATATTTAAAATCCATTGTATCGGTCTTACATGAATCCCAATACAATGGATTTTTCTATCTAACTTTTAATGTGAATTTTAGGCTAAACTTTTTGTTTAGAATAATTCATGCTGATATAATTTCACTAAAGTCAAGGAAATTAATAGTATTCCAGAACTAGAAAAGATTAGTGTCAAATAATCTACTGTTTAAGTTCAAGATTTGAAAATAATTTTTTCAAATAACTTCGAACTAAAGAATCTGGATAGGTATATAAATTATTCGGATCAATATAGTCGTAAGACTCATAACATTTACGCTTTATCTCTTAATTTTTCAACATCGCTAACCGTAGGTCGCCATCCTTCAATCATATTTGTACTTAAAGTATAGCAAACACTCTTAAAAACGGAGCGTTTTTCAAAAGCTACTCCCATAATTGTCATCTTTTCTTTATTTATATCTAAGGACATATGCTACCTCCTTTAGTTACATTATTCCATATTTCTTTGTAACTTTTAAATATTTTATTTTGTCTGTAACACCTTAATATTCAGTGAGCTTACATTCAAGTATCTATTTACCTACAAATAGATCTTCCCACTGAGTGATAGATGCTGGTAGGATTAACTTATTCTTCTCATAGAAATCTAACAAATCTTTGTCCCTTATCCTAACTACATTTCTAATCTTATCTAAATTTATCACTTTCGGAGCATATAAATATACTAGAAAACCATCATCTACATATTGTTTAAATTCTAAAGCATCAAGTTCATTTGCCTTCTTCCCTTTTACTTGAACTACTGCTTTTCTTGGATTATTGATGTCTCTTGAGATCATCTCACATTCAATTTTTATGGTTGTAGACTTCTTTGCAATTGAATTAGAAAGTACATAATAATTTTCCTTAATTTGAAGATATGAGATCACGAGTTCTTCTAAATCAAATTCAGGCAGATTATTAAGAAGTCCTCCTCTAAATGGAGTTATCTCAAAATAATTATTTTTCGAAAATATATTAAACAACAATCTTGAGTATTCTATTATACTCTTATCCCAAATCCTTTCAATCGTACTACCACGTGGCCTATTAAAGGAAGATTTTATCTGTCCAGGAACTTGCATTCCCACATTAAATGCATCAACTGGGATAACTGATCCAATGTCCAAATGAGTATCACAAACTACTATAGCTGAAGATTTTACTTTACATATCCAATAATTTCCATTTAAATCTCGTGCCCAGAATAAGTCATCTATCTTAGCATTCTTAAAAACATTTATTGCCGGATTCGCTCTACCTCTTTCTTTTTTTATTCGTTTATAGTATTCATTAAAGTCATCTTCACTAATATCGCTACTTAAGCGACTCCAACCAAGTGCAAGATACTGCTCAGAATTATTCAAACAGAAATCAATTAACTCTTTTCTAATGTTATCGTCTCTTTTTAAGTGTATTCTTGCAACATAATCCATTCAAATTAGCCTCTCTTACTTTTTTCTTTCAAGATTATTTCGACTCCCGCTTGATGTAACATATCATATCTAGCACGACTTATTTCTGATTCATTGATTAAGTTAAGAAGATTATCGATTTCTTTTCTTCCTTCTTCACTTAACTTTGGCTTTATATCAACTAAATTTTTTTGTAGTCTTAAAAACAATTGAATAGCTACTTCATAATCTTTTTTCTCTTGTAATTCTTGTTGCTTAGCTAATATTTCTTTTTCTTTCTCTTTATTTTTCTTCCTATTTTGTTCAGCCATTTCACAAAGTATTTCATAATCTACTGTTTGAGTCTCAAAATCTTTTTTTACCAACTCCATCATTTGAGGCGTAATACGAATACGATTATAAGCTTCTTTTACTAAGGAAGTGATTTTATCCCAATAAGGTACTTCTGAGTCTTCTCGGAACATTAATATTTCTCGATCCGTTATGACAATTTTCTTTTCTTCATCAATGAAATAGCCTTTTTCTTTGTAATTATTTAAATCAGAAATATACTTCTCTAATCTCCACTGTTTGACAATTTTTTTACCACTGTCAGATAAATCAGAGTCGACCACATATCCATATAACCAATCAGGAAAATCAATATCACCTATAGTCCATCTTTGTTTCTCATCGGAGTATATTTCATTTCTTAATTCTCGGTCCGGAAATTTAACCTTATTATAAACGTACTTAATAATCTCATCACCCTCTTGAATGTATTCATTCCAATACTTTTCATACTTTGCATAAGGTGATAATGGACGAGTTCTATATATAACTCTACTCATTTTTTACTCCTTTAGTTTATGAAAATCATAGTATCTTTTTCAAGCAAACAAAAATTTCTCTCATTCGCCCTTAAATATTTAATCAATATAATTTTCTTCCATTCTCTTAATAAGAGTCTTCATATCATCAATTAACGACTTTGGAGACAATACCCTTAAGGATTCCGCTTGACTCAATAGCCACCTCTTTAACCCTGGTGTATCTTGACTCACAAACTCAATAATATTACCAGTTGGCGTTTCTTCAATTATTTTTGCTGTTGGGAATTGATCAACAACAATTGCTGGATCATTGACGAATAGGACGCTGATCTTTAACTCTTTTCCTATGAATGGATCTACACGTTTATTACGAATTTCTCCATCACGAAATTTTCTTCCATATGAGAGAGAAGGTTTCTTTTCTTTAATTTCTACCCAACTAAGAATTCTATCTAATTTTAAGGTCATATATGAATCAAAAACTAAATTATAAGCTACTATGTAAAAATAATGGCTATCATAATAAAGCGATACCGGGAAAATGGTATGATGCTTTTTAGAATTATAGGGAGATTGATATTCAATATCTAGTACCAATTCCTTACGAATCATTTCAGACCATTCCCAAATCTTATCAATACGATTTTGTGTGTCTGATAATGGTGCATAATTTAGCAACTCACTTGCAATAATACTAGAAACTTCTTTTTGCTCATCTTTTGAAATAAGTGCCAATAAACTATCAAGCAATGACTTGTTTTCTTCCTTATTCAAAGAACGATTTTCTAGTAAAATCTTTGAAATTATAAGAATATCCTTTTTATTAAATAAAGATTTTCCTTTTAGGTATTTCGTATGGTGCTTGGCATCATAAGCTAGCTCTGCTGCAACCATTGGTTGTGTATCTAAGAAACCAGACAAGAGAGAAAAATCTCGTTGTATAGTTTTTTCACTAACACCAAATTCATCTGCAAGCTGAGTCTTAGATAAATGCGCACCAGACTGTAAGCGTAAAAATATAGTTAATAAGCGTTCTTGGTCGTTCATATAATTCTAATCCTTTACCAATATTATAGCATTTCCAATGATTCAGATTCAATCAATTTCTTAGTTCAAATCTTTTACTGATCGTACTCTTTTTTAAATACCGATTTCTTCTTTTAAAGCCTACTATAGGTTTTTCTACCTTCCGAATCCTATTAACGATATTGATTTTGATGATTTTGCTTCAATAGCTACAATAGCCTTATTTATATCTGTCAATGTAATTTGATTTAAAAAGTTTTCATCTTCTAACTGAATCTTATCACCTTCAATCACTCGTTGTGCTTGACTGAAGATAATCTCATCTACTAATTTACGGATGTATCTAGCATTTCCAAAATTGCTACAATTTACAACTTCTGAAAGATGCTGACGTAGTACTATCTTACAATCTTCAATTAATTGATAATGTCTTTTATTTATCATCAATTCTAAAATAGCAATTAGTTGATCAACTGTATAATCAAAAAATTTTATTTCTCTAGAAATTCTAGAGGATAATCCTGGATTAGTTTCAATGAATTGGGCCATCAATTCTTCATATCCAGCAAAAATAACCAACACCTCATCCCGACGATTTTCCATTTCTTGTATAATCGCTGAAATAGCTTCGTGTCCAAAATCTCTCTCACTACTCGGAATAAGACTATAGGCCTCATCTATAAAGAGTACTCCCCCTTTTGCATCATCAAAAGCTCTTTTTACTTTTGGAGCAGTTTGGCCAACATATTCACCAACCAATTCTGTTCGCCCCACTTCCACTAACTTATTCTTTTGAATTATTTTATTGTTGTATAAAATTTCTGAAAAGAGCCTGGCAACTACTGTTTTCCCTGTGCCAGGATTTCCGGAAAAAACAAGATGACGATTTAATACTTGATTACTAAATCCATGAGCCTGACGCAATGCAGAAACCCGATTATATGCTAACTGTTGATTTAGGACTATTTTCACTTCTTCTAAACCAATTAATTCACTCAACTTTTTCTCTGCAGTTTCTTCATCTTCAACTGAAGATTCATTTTTGATAATAAATCCATCGAGATTTAATTCGTTTTTATCTGAAGGTTCATAATTATTTTGTACTGCAAATTCAACAAGTTCTTGAACAAAAAGGCGAACTTCTTTAGCATCCTTTAGCACTTTATTTTCAAATAGATGTTCAAAATCTTCGTTACTCAATCGAACACCTTTTTGGTTTAGCATTTGAAGACCGATCCCTTTAAGCTCTGATTCATCATACTGTGGAAAATTAATAATTGATACCTTATTAAAATCTTCAAGTAAATCTTTTCTAATAGATTCCGCCTCTTGAATATTTCTAGAGATAATAATATTAAAGGAATTCCCCTTCTTCTGTCGAAAATTATCAAAAATGTCTGATTTTGTTTTTGATCTTGCTGAAAGATAATCAACTAATACAGGGAAATCTTTTTCACCTATTTTAGGAACAAAATATTGATTGCAATTAACAAATATCGCATTCATTCCAAAGAGAGACTCTAGAAACTTGATTGCAAACTTTCTACCCGATCCTTTCTCACCAGTAAAAATATAAAAGTGTTGTTGCTTTTCTTTATTACTTATTTTTTCTTGAAAGGATATATAATCGATGAATTCTCGAACAGAGCCTTTAAATTCATTTAGGGCAATAATATCATTTAACTCATCCAACTTTTCTAAATTAGGTTTTAATTGTTCAGAAAATCTTTCTTTTTCTGAACTAAGTAAGAATTTTACTAAATCTCCTATATCGCTTCTTCCAAGTTTCTCTAAAAAATCGCTTTCTGTTAGAGGATCAACTTTAGCTAGTGAGAACTCATAATCAAAAAAGTCCTTTATTTTTTCCATAATTTCTTGATCATTGTAATTTTCTTGAGAAATTAGGTAATAAGCTTCATCCTCTTTAAATAGTAATAAACGATTAGTCTTAATAAAACCTTCTGTTTGATTTTTTAAGAAATCATCGGGATTTTTAAACTCAACTTGATAATAGTTCATTTAACTTGCTCCTTTTCTATTGATAATTTAAGTTTACAAAAAAGAGTGGACGCTTATTGTCCACTCTTTTCCTTTGTTCTAAGTATTTAATTAACAATTATCAGATTAGAAAAAAATAGTTAAAACAAAATTATTGAATACCTTTTATCATTAACAGTTGAGACTTTATGCTAACACTAATTTATAGACTATCAATAAATCCTTTATCTTTTTCTGGTATCCAGAATCATCTCTTATATATAACGTTCAACTTGCATCTGCAAGTGATATTTTCTTCTTAAATCTAAGATTTTCTACATTGTTTTTGATTGATGATGTTTATCTAAAGCTTCTTGATTTGTCCACTGATCAATAAGGAGAATAGTTTCCTCTTTTTCAAATTGTACAAAACTCAATCCTGTAAATAAATTTTTTTTTAACTTAGCATGCTATTAAACCAATTATTTCCTAAAACAACTCTTTATAAAACTCAATCGTTTCTTCTAAGGTTGGCATAAATGGATTTCCTGGTGCGCAGGCATCAATCAAGGCATTCTTAGAAAGGTATTCAAAGTCAAAGTCTTTTTCTTCAATACCAAGCTCAGTCAGTTTCTTAGGAATACCTACGGTTTCAGACAGTTTCTCAATCTCAGCAATTGCATAATCAGCACACTCTTCATCTGATTTACCTTCCACATGAAGTCCCAAGGCCTTGGCAACATTACGGAAAGCTTCTGGTACACGTTTAGCATTTTCACGTTCTATAACTGGTAGCAACATGGCACAGCAAACACCGTGTGGCAAATTATATACTGCGCCGAGTTGGTGAGCCATTGAGTGAACATAACCAAGACCTGCATTGTTAAAGCTCATACCCCCAAGGAAGATGGCATTGACCATACCTTCACGCGCTTCAATGTCATGTCCGTTTGCCACTGCACGAGGAAGGTATTCCTTGATAAGCTCAATAGCTCCGATAGAGAGTTTCTTAGTCACATCATAAGCACCAGGTGTTACCAAAGCTTCAACAGCGTGCGTCAGAGCATCCATACCTGTCGCTGCAGTCAAGCCTTTAGGCTTAGAGAGCATCAATTCTGGATCATTAACAGAGATAAGAGCAAGGCTATTCTTATCAACCATTACCATCTTAACCTTGCGTTCTTCGTCGGTAATCACATAGTTAATAGTGATTTCTGCAGAAGTGCCTGCCGTTGTATTAATAGCCACGACTGGTAAGCCTTTTTGAGCAGACTTATGAAGCCCCTCATAATCCTGTGGTTTTCCACCATTTGTAGCTATGATAGAGATACAACTAGCTGCATCCTGTGGAGATCCACCACCAAGACTGATAATAAAGTCACATCCATGTTCTTCCAAAGCAGCTACCCCATCTGTGACATTCTTACAAGTAGGGTTTGGCTCTACATCGCTAAAGATGACATATTCGATCCCTTCTGTATCTAGCGGTTTTAAAACCTTAGGCAAAATGTCACTACCTTCAATGAACTTATCTGTCACCAAAAGTGCCTTTTTATAGCCAAGTTCCTTGATATAAGGACCTACTTCATTTACAACACCTTTACCAATAAGGTTGACTGCCGGAACATAAAATGTAGCCATATAATTTTCCTCCTGCGCCTTCGCGCTTTTTCTATTATTATTTTTAAAATCTATGCTATGCATTTGTGAAATAGTTAACAAGCGTTTTTTAAAAGTATAGGAGGGACGTAAGCTAACCTCCTATATAAACAATTTTTACTTATGTAGTGGTCCCAACAACTGACATGCACGATAGTCTGCTGATTCTAAATCTTCTGTTCCGAATAGGGACCAATTTTTAGGTCTAAAGATATCTTCCTCAGGTACATTATGCATATTGACTGGAATTCTCAACATAGAAGCTAAGGTAATCAGGTCTGCTCCAATGTGTCCATAGGTTATCGCACCGTGATTGGCTCCCCAATTATTCATGACGTCATAGACAGACTTAAAAGCACCTTTTCCTGTCAAACGTGGAGCAAACCAAGTAGTTGGCCAGCCTGGATCTGTACGATTATCTAAAGTATGGTGAACATCTTCAGGAAGTTCAAGTGTGTAACCTTCTGCAATTTGTAGCACTGGACCAACTCCTTTTAGAAGATTGAGACGTACCATTGTTACTGGCATATCACCCTTCGTCAAGAAACGAGTTGAGAATCCTCCTCCACGGAAGTATTCGCGGTTTGCTGGTGGGAAGTCTGTGTTTTCAAGCATAGCCTGTACTTCACTTTCATCCAACTCCCAAAATGGTTTAATAACAGGTTGGCCATCTCGTGTAGCTTGACCTGTACCATCTAATGTACAAGAGCCAGAATTGATTAGATGTAAGAATCCGTCTACAGCACGCCCCTCTAAAGTATATCCTGTTACACGCTTAACAGCCTCTGGACTCCAATAAGTACGCACATCAGCAAAGATTTGTGGAGTATTTGTTAATAGATAATTAAAGAGCATAGACACACCATTTAGTGAATCATTTTCTGTCGCAAATACAAATGGTTTTCGAATACCGTTCCAGTCAAACTGAGTATTGAGGAAAGTTTCCATAAAATCCCCATTTGGGAAATGGTCTGTCCACTGACGTTGTCCTTGGAAACCAGCTACTAAAGCATGGTGACCAACTGCTTCTTCCTCAAAACCAAGCTCTGCTAAACGAGGATTCCCCTGCATAAGATCTCGACCAATCATGAACATTTTTACCACAAATTCCCATTGTTTTTCTTTCTCTTCTTTAGAGAGAATCAAATCTTCACGATTTCGGTCAACACCTTCTTTGATATGTTCTTTTACCCAAACCATAGCACGTTCGAACTCTTCTGGGTCATAAATACCACGGTCAATACGGCGCGTGAACTCCGTCATATCTACCGATTCATTTCTCATTCCTAGGTATTCTTGGAAGAAATCTGGATTTACAATAGAACCGCCAATCCCCATCGAAACACTACCCATTGATAGATAAGCAGTGTCTCTCATCAAGCCAGTTGCAAGAGCTGCACGCGCATAACGTAAAAGCTTTTCTTTGACATCTTCTGGAATATCTGTATCACTAGCTTCCTGAACATCTCTACCATAAATCCCAAAGGCTGGAATCCCTTTTTGAGCATGTGAAGCTAGTACAGCTGCAAGATAGACAGCTCCTGGACGTTCTGTTCCATTAAATCCCCAAATAGCATGAGGAATATCTGGAGACATATCCATAGTTTCACTACCATAACACCAGCATGGTGTAACTGTAATTGTTGCGCAAACATTTGACTTTTTAAACAACTCATGTGAAGCTGCAGCCTCTGGTACACGACCAATGGTAGATGGAGAAATCACGCATTCCACAGGTTCTCCATCTGGATATTTCAATGTACTTGAAATAAGATCTGCCACACTTTTAGCCATGTTCATTGTTTGTACTTCAAGTGATTCGCGTACACCTTGACGACGACCATCAATAGTCGGACGAATACCAATACGTGGATGTTGAATCATAATATTTTCCTCTTATTTTCCTGTTTCTTTCACACTACCATCACCATTATATTTACGGTATCCTGGGTGACGACCTGTAACCTTATAATTTTCTCGCATTGAGAAAAGACGTTCTAAAGTCGGACGAGCAATTTCTTGTTCCTCAATGCCTTTTGTAGAAAGTAACATTCTTCCGTGGAAGGTTGTCTTTGCGACTAACTCTAAAGTTTCCATACGGTAGTATGCTGTAATGACATCACTTCCGACAGTCAGAGCTCCATGATTTTCTAATAGCATGACATCATGATCGGGCAGATAAGGTGTAATTGCTTCTGGCACTTCCATTGTAGACGGAACTCCAAATGGCGTTATAGGAATTGCCCCTACCACAATCGCACTCTCAATTAGTGAATAAGTATCTAAAGGAATGTGTGCAAGAGCAAATCCTGTTGCAATCGGTGGATGCGCGTGAACAACTGAACGGACATCCTCACGTTCTTCGTAGCACCGAATGTGCATTTTAATTTCACTAGAAGGACGGTAATCACCTTCTGCTTCTAAAATCTCTCCTTTGAGATTTAACTTCACCAACTTTTCTGGTGTAATAAAACTTTTGCTGATACCAGTAGGAGTTGCAATAATGGTATCCTCATCTAATCGAACAGATACATTCCCATCGTTAGCAGCAACCCAACCAAGTTGCCACATCTTATGACAAACATCACAAATCTGTTCACGAATTTCTGATTCATTAAACATCGATTATTATCCTTTCTAAAATATTAAACAAAACATATGACTATTATTAAATCTTAATAGTGATAAACTAACACTTACTACCTTGATTAAGTATTAAATACTCTCTCTCACTCATTCAAAATAGCATGATTCTGTTTCACTAATTTCTTAATTCTGTTGAAACTTTATTCTAATTCTCAACTTCCTCAATAACAAATAATTTTGTAAGATATTCTGGAACACAAAGTGCTAAATTACTTAAACTGACTTTTATTCCAGCATTCATTAATTCATCTCCATAAAAGAACTCATCAAATCCAGAGACGGAATAGCATTTATCTTTATCTAAACCACTAAAATAAACTCTTGTATAACCTGGATTCAACTTACTATTCAATTGAGCATACAGTAAAATCGACTCGCATTTATTCTTTGAAACAACTTGCCAACTAGTAGAATCACAACTAAAAGGACTGTTTATCCTATAAAAATCCCCATATTGAAACAATGAACGATATTTTTTATAAAACTGAATTTGTTCTCTCACTTGTTCTTTTTCTTCTACCGACAATCTCGTAACATCTAATTCATAACCGAAAGAACTAAAATAAGCTACATTTGTCCTAGTGTCCAAACTCGTTTGTCTTCCACTTTGTTCATTTGGAGAAATAGAAACATGGGCTGTCATCATTGATGGAGAATATCCATAAGAAGTTCCATGCTGAATTTTCAATCTTTCTATCGGGTCCGTATCATCACTCGTCCACGCTTGCGGTGCATAATACATAAGTCCTAAATCAAAACGTCCTCCACCTGAAGAACAAGATTCAAATAGAACTGAAGGGAACTTAGTTATTAAACGATCTAACAACTGATAAAGACCTAAGATATATCGATGACCAAATTCCATCTGCTGTTCAGAATCAAGTTCAATACTATAAATATCTGTTATATGACGATTCATATCCCATTTGATATAATCCAGATTTGTTTCGATTATGATTTTAGAAATAGAATCAAAAAGGTAATCAACAACTTCCTGTCTCGTCAAATCCAACACATATTGATTTCTTCCTACTGACTTCTCTCTGTCTAACAAATGGATAGTCCAATCGGCATGATTCTTGTACAAATCACTATCAATAGAAATCATTTCAGGCTCAAACCACAAACCAAATTGTAAACCTATTTTGTGAATTTCATCTGCAAGAAATCCAATACCTTCAGGAAGGCGACTTCTATCTGTTACCCAGTCACCCAGAGAACTTTTGTCATCTTTCCTATGACCAAACCAACCATCATCCAGTACAAATAATTCTATCCCTAAATCTTTAGCAGCCTTTGCTAAATCTAAAATTTTTTCTGTACTCAAGTCAAAATAAAATGTTTCCCAACTATTGAGTATTATAGGACGACTAGCTTGAAAAAAATTAGGATTAACTAAATGATGTCGATAAAAATCTGATAGTTGTTGACTCATCTGATTCATCCCTTGATCAGAATAGGTCACAATTGCTTCTGGTGTCACAAAACTTTCGGCAGGATTTAATAAAAAACGAAATTCTACTGGATTTATTCCTACCGTTACTCTAGCGGTGTCAAAATGGTCAACTTCAATCATATTTTGAAAATTTCCAGAATAGATAAAGTTAAAACCATAAACCTCACCACTATGCTCTGTAGTTTCCCTCCTTGATAGCATAAAGAAAGGATTTTGCTGAGGACTTGATGAGTATCTCAAGCTATCTATTGCTTGAATACCTGGTCTAAGCGAAGTTCTATATAACTGACGTTCCCTCAGCCATGCTCCAGAAAATTGAATAAAGTCATATTGACTATCAGGTAGATCTAGCTGTAAACTCATTGCTTTCAAAAGAGTCAACTTATTATTGCTATTATTTAAAAATTCCGTATTTCTAACTAAGACATTGTATTCCGGAAAAATTGTGTAATTTAGTCTAACAGTTAAATCTAATATGGAATCTGTTAAAATAATCGTTAATGTTTCCGCACACTGACCAATATCATCAAATGTTGAAGGTAGAGAGTTAAGACGATTTTTCCCTTTTTGAAGTTCAAAACCTTGATATTTTAGTGTCGTTATCCTACTACCATTCATCCCTTGAACTTGAAAGGCTGGATGCCGAAAATCTCCTTTCCCATATGAAGAATATTCATTTTGTATCATAGACTGTTGAATATCCTCAAATTCTTCAGAAAAAGATACTTCAAATCCTCTTTTTTCATAGGTCATCAATTGGTTATAATTTTCCTTGACATGAATCCTTTTCCCAAAATATAAATGTTGAAGTTCCCCATTTTCTAAAATTCTAAAAATATAACTACTATCTTTCATTTCCAAATGAAAAACGGTCTCGTCCTTATTAATATAAATCGTCATCTCTACCTCACAATTTTTTCTTTACTTCTTCAGTATCACGATAGAGTACGGTGCCAATTCTATCTCATCTTCTTGAATAGTAAAATCTCCAATTACTCTGGTAAAATTCTCTATCGAAATATTCTCTATTTTTATTTTTTGTTTAATCTGAGCAGGATTTCTCAGAGAGAGAATTTCAGTAGAAGTCTTCTGATTGTGACACTTATAACCATAAATTTCAAATTTTTCAGGACTTCCTCCTATTTTTTTACTATATTTTAGTGTTTGATAATTCTCCTCTATCCATTTGACAGCACGAGCATTGGCTTTCCAGCGTTCTTCATCAAACATATCAAAAGAATAGTGAAACTCCCAAAAAGCATTCCCTCTTGTTGAAATAAATAATAAATAAGCTTCAAAATCTGGTATTGATGCAAACATTTGATGATCCATGTACCAGGTATTTGCACTGACAGCATAGATTGGTTCATGATTATATAGTGACCACATAGGTAACTGAATTTCACGTTTCTCTAAAAATTCTTGATACTGAATATCTCGGTAAGTAATCATACGATTTATATCATTACCTGCATTCTCTGTAAACCCTACATCTTGAGATATTTGAATCCATAAACTATTGACCCACTGTAAAAACCATGGACTAGGATTTACATAAGAAGTCAAGTTTAACCAACAATCTTTTCCTCCTCGCTCCTTTCTTAGATCTATCAACAGTTGAACTAAGAACTCATAAACCGCTGTCATGATATACATACCATGCGACCCACTCTTATCAGGTTTGTCAGGTTGAAGTAACCAACCATCAATTTTCCAATAGCTGATATCGAATTCTTTTTGATATTCCAACATCTTTTTCTTCATTTGATTGAGATAGTTAAAATCAGCGACGTTTACATCATTTGAAGTATAATTTTTAGAGCCAATCCTTAACTCTGGATGAGCTTCCAACCAATCACTCATAATGATTTCTGTCCCATTATAACCACCTCTGGGACCAATCCATAATCCTAGGCTTGAACCAAATCCATTTACAAGATGTTTAATATTTCTCAAACCATTTGGGAATTTATGATTGAATTCCCAAACAGATTGATAGTTTGTCCAACCATCATCAACAACATAAGCATCTAAATGGACTCCATGATTTTCAAATCCATCTCTAATCTCAGAAAAACTTTTTAGAATACCTTCTTCTGTAATGTCGGTCATATGGTCATACCAGGAATTATACTGTTTACGGAAATAACTAGGTTGAGCTATTCCTTCCACATATTCAAAAAATGCCTCTTGAATCTCTTCTTTTTTATAGGAACCTGCACCCCCAACAATACAAGGCCACAAATTTTTCTCTTGATTAATAACCGTTCCTAAGTAATACCTTGATACATAATGTCTACCATCTACCTTGTTTTCAGACATGGGAAATTCCATTCCTAAGAATAAAGAATTAGCATAAACAGGTTGTCCTAATTCTACATAATAGCCGGAAAAATTTGCCATTTCCTTAATACAATCTTGTCTTTTAGGATAGAAAATATGGTCTTCTGTTTCAAACTCAAAACTCTCTACCTCTACAGATTTAATAACTTCAGTAGAAGATTCTAAAACTAATTGTTTCGAAAGAACATCATCCCTCGATTCAAAGATTAAACGTAAACGAATGGAAGGATAAACAAAAGAAACCTCAATCCGCTTATATCCCTCTTCCCTAACGATTGCTGAAAAATGATTTGAAGAAAGTCTTATACCATTCTCCAATGTAATGGTAAATTCCTCTTTCGAAACATTTTTTATCATTACTCCTGCCCGTTTGTTTACGATATCAGTAGTATAAAATCGACCATCTCCCCAAAAGAAATTACGTCTTACATTTTTATTTTCAATTTTCATATAAACTACTCTCTCAACTCAATTTTTATTACGCTATCAATCAAGTCTGGTAATGGATAGGTAAAATGAGGAACTTCTCCAAACTGTGCAAAACAAATTCCTTTATAGGCATTGGTCGTCCAGCTTTCTGAAATTTTCACCTCACTTCCATCATGAAGAAAGCTCATTCTTTTTACGTTTTCTTTACTAATGCCAAGAAGAGCTAACGGTCCTATAGGTTGTTCAAATACATGAGCATACACCGTATTTCCATTACGAGTATAGTATCCCCAATCTGGTTTTGGTAAATTTTCATCTCCACTACATCCATAAATTGACTCACCATTTCGAGACATCCATTGATGAAAATCATCTAATATTTTCTTACTTGGATCATTAATTCTTCCCAAAGCATCTGGGCCTACATTAAGAATCATATTCCCGTTTTTACTAACACATTCAACTAACTTTCTTATCAAAGTTTGACTAGACTTATATAGATAATCTGTAGGATTATAAGCCCAATTGTTATTCATAGTTAGACAAAGTTCCCAAGGAACAGGCTCACCTTTAAAGTTTCGAATACCTTCGTGAGGAACAATTTGCTCTGGGCTAACAAAATCTCCAGCGTAAGAGGTAATTTCATCTGTAACAATACTTCCGAATCCTTCACCTGATGTTTCTAATCTATTATCTACGATAACGTTTGGCTGATAATGACGAACCATGTCTATTAATTTTGAAGCTCCCCATTTTTCACCTACCATGTCTTCATAAGAATAATCAAACCATAATATGTCAATCTGACCATATCCAGTTACAATTTCTTTAACTTGATTGTGCAAATACTCCAAATAACGGTCAAAGTTAATTTTCTCATCTCGATAGACTTCATTTCCTCTCATTGGATGATTTAGATCAGCATATTTAGGAAAATCAGGATGATACCAGTCAATCAAACTAAAATATAACCCTACTTTTAAACCTTCAGCTCGAACGGCATCTACAAATTCTTTAACTAAATCTCTACCTGCAGGTGTATTTGTTGATTTATAATCTGTAAATTTTGAATCAAACAAACAAAATCCATCATGATGTTTAGCTGTTAAAACCATATACTTCATCCCTGCAGCTTTTGCTTGTTTAGCCCATTCTCTAGGGTTATATTCCTTAGGATCAAAAGCTCGAAAATATGGTTCATAATCTTCAATAGATAATTTCTGATGACTACGAATCCATTCCCCTTTTCCTGGAATAGAATATAAACCCCAATGAATGAACATCCCAAATCTCGCTTCTCTAAACCACTGAGTTCTACTATTGATAGTTTCAAGTGTATGTTTCATCCTTTTACTGCTCCTCCTCCTAAAGCTTCAATGAAGTATTTACTTGTAAATGCAAATAGAATGATTGGTGGTAATACGATTACAACAATCGCTGAAAAGAGACCATTATAATTAGTATTAAAACTTGTAGTAAATTGACCTAGTAATGCTGGTACTGTTAATTCATTTTTATCAATCACCAACATAGATGCCCAATAATATTCATTCCAGTTATTAATAAAGGCAAGTACTGCTGCCGTTAAAATTCCAGGTCTAGCAATTGGCAACATCACTTTCCAAAAAGTTTGAGCATATGTCGCACCATCAATCTCTGCCGCCTCCTCCAATTCTTTTGGAATAATTTCAAAATAATTCTTTATAATGAAGAAACTCATAGCAATTCCACTACAAGAGTAGACTAGAATTAGAGCAACTGGGGTATTATAAATCCCCAACGCATTTACTAATCTATAAACTGGAAAAGTCATAGCTGTTGCTGGAATAAATAGAGTAGAATACAGCATAGAAGTCACTAACTTCTTTCCTCTAAATTCCATCCTAGCAATAACATATGAAGACATGGAAATCATAACAATGCTAATAATAACTGATATAGATACTACTTTAAAGCTATTCCAAAAGTAAGTGAAAACATGAAGTTTTGTAAAAACATTTATATAACCTTCAAGAGTAAAGTCAGTCGGTAAACTAATACCTGGATTTTTCATAGGATCTGCTTTTAATGATGATAAAAAGATCCACGCAATAGGGAAAATAGAAATTAAAATGGTAAGGAGCATATAACCATATATAAGAACTTTGCCTTTTTTACTAATACCATTTATATGTGTATTCATAATCATTTCCCACCTTTCAGTCTTTTTCTTTCTCTGAATAAAATATTAATACAAACGATAATCAACATTCCACCTAAAATTTGTATAACTCCAATTGTATTTGCACGAGCATACTGAGTTCGTGAGCTAGCTACCGCTAATTCTCGAATAACAAAACTGATACTTTTTGTTCCTGCAGCACCATTTGTCAAAAAGAATACTTCGTTATAGAGCAAAAATCCTGAAGTTGCTGCCATAATTGAAACAGTTTTAATTGTCCCCTTAATCATCGGAATCGTGATATACCACTCTTTCCTCCAACCAGTAATATTGTCTAAAATAGCAGCTTCTTGAACTTCTTCTGGAATAGCAAAAATTTGCCCAAGAATCATAATGGTTGATGCTCCTGCAAAGAAGATATAAGCGGCAGTCATAGCTGCTATATTTAATCCTGGAGTCAACAGTACTGAATCTTTAAACGATGGATTAAATAAATGAATAATTTGGTTAACAACGCCATAGTTTGGATTATAGATTTGAAGAAAAATCAATCCCATAGCAGCACTAGAAATGATACTAGGTACAATATAAAGATTTCTAGATACCTTCCATCCTTTTAATTTCTTAGATAATGTAATTGCAACAGATAAAGCTAAAGGAACTTGAATAATAACACCAATTACAGCCCAACGAACAGAATTAATTAGAGCTTCTGTAAAAAATGGGTATTCTTTAAAAACATACCTATAATTTTCAAATAATTTATCAAATCCAAGAAACTCAGGGGTGTTTAAATTTGTATAATCCCATTTAGCAAATGAAGTTAAAAAGATTGTTACTACAGAATAAAAATAAAATAGAAAGAAACAAATCAACGTTGGCAAAAGAAATAAAAAGATAAATCGTCTTTTTTGATTCTTCCTATTTTGTAGGCTCATAACTTTTTGTGCCATAAACAAACTCCTTTTTTCAACTATATGAGTAAAATCAAGCTCAGTTGGCAGTGCCAACTGAGCTTCGTTTCCACTCCCTAAAACAATTAACCAATCAATGATTTCAACACATCTTGAGTAGATTTCACTTTTTGATCAACATCTACATTTTCAGCAGCACTTTCTGTCAATGCATTGATAATAGCTGTGTGTACATCGCCACCCCAAACATCACTTACAGTTGGAACAACTACTTTTGCATTCTTAACTTGAGTGATTGCTTGTCCTAAAATTTTAGTAGTAGCTTCTGAACTCTTTTCTGAAAGTTCTTTTACATTTACATTTTCATCAGAAGGATTTGCTCCTACTTTTTCAAAAATTACTTTTTGTACATCATCGCTAGTCATATATTTCAAAAACTCAAGAGCTAGTTTTTGTTTAGCTTCAGACATCTTACTTGAGATAGTGATACCACCTCCAGAAGAACTAATTGCTACACCTGCAGGATAGATTCCAGGTACAAGACTTGGGTTCTTAGACATCTCACCAGAAGCCCACACACCATTAAAGAATACTGCAGATTTACCTTCTTGGAAGTCTTTAGAATAAGCATTTGCATCGCCACCAGCATTCTTAGAACCATTAGCTTGAATTTCTTTCATAACCATTTTCAATGCATCTGCAAATTCTTTAGATTCGATTCCTTCTTTTGTTAATGGTTTATCTAATAATTTACGCCCATTTTCTGTGGTTCCTAAGACTGTATTAAACAAGCGAATAGATGGTTCTCCAGCACCGAATGCATACACTCCATCTTGCTTTCTCACAGCAGCCATTGCTTGTGTAAAATCATCCCAAGTATTCCACTGATCCGGTGTTTTAGCACTCGCTTTTGCAAATATATCCTTGTTATACCATAAGCCCATTGTAAATAACTGTTCGTGAACTGTATAAATTTTTCCATCTTTTTGGTTTTGCTTATAGTTCAAACCAACATTTTTCTCGAGCTTATTTGAATCGATATATGGTTTCAAATCTAAAACAAGTTTTTGTTCGATTGCAGCTAGAGATACTGCATTACCTGCTAGGTCAATCACATCTGGAAATTCACCACTAGCTACCTTGTTATTCATTACATCCTTCAAATCCCCATTTATAGGAATTGGTTTAAATTCTACACCACTATCTTTATGTTCTTCTGCAAATTTATCATATAAATCTCGCATAGTCTTGGCTACGGGCCATTCATCTTCACTATGATGATAACCATGATAAAATTCTAATACTTCTTTACCAGAAGAACTTCCACCGCTTGCATCCTTAGATGTCCCACACGCTGCTAAACCAAGGGTAGCTACTAACCCGACAACAGCACATTTCAAAAGACTTTTTTTGTTCATGACAAAACCTCCGTTTTTAATTTTTATTTTATGATAGATGAGGATAGTAATAATGTGTATCAGTAATATTTTTCATAATATCCTTCAACCCTTCATCCTCGTTTATTTTACCCTGACTTAATAGTTGCACAACAATATTCCCCACAGCTGTAGCTTCAGTCGAACCTGTAAGAACCTCTTTACCAGTTCTATCAGCAATCATTTGATTAAAGTAACTGGCTCTAGCACCTCCTCCAATCACATATATCCTCTTATAAACCTTTTGAGTTAGTTCCTCTAGTAACTCTATCGTTTTCTTATACGTTTCAGCTAGGCTTTCATAAACGATTTTAAATAGTTGTCCATCTGTCCACTCTCTAGTTTCATGATGATAAGCTAGATATTCTGTCAAAGTCTTGTACATATCAGATTCTGTTGCAAATTCAGGTGATTCAGTATCAATCAGAGGAAGATCTTCTTTTTCTTTCTCTATCATTGTTTTTATATCACCAAAAGAATATGCTTTCCCTCTTCGTTCAAATGAACGTCTTAGTTCCTCTATAATCCACAACCCTGTACAATTCTTCAAAAAAGTAATCACTCCATCTTTACCTACCTCATTTGTAAATCCATAGCTGAAGGATTCAGTATTAAGAATCGGTGAAGTAAGTTCCACTCCAACTAAAGACCAAGTACCTGATGAAATAAATAAACTATCTTCTGTCTTAGGAACTGAGACAATCGCACTGGCTGTATCATGGCTACAAACATTCACAACAGGAATATCTCCTAAACCATACTCCTCTTTTATCCTTCCAAGTACATTTCCCTCTGAAACAATTTCAGAAAGTAAAGATGAATCCAATTCAAATAGTTTTAAGATATTCTGATTCCAATTTTGACTCTTTGGATCAAATAATTGAGTTGTTGAAGCAATACTTTTTTCTGTAGCAAACTTACCTGTCAAGAGATAATTAAACAAATCTGGCATTAAAAGAATCTTATCAGTTTTATAAAATGAATTAGGAAATTCTTGCCGTACCTTAAAGAGTTGAAATAAGGTATTTATCTCCATAATCTGATTTCCTGTTTCTGAATATAGTTTTTCTAATTCAGTAATTTCAGATATTTCCTTTAACACTCCTTTTGTTCTTTCATCACGATAGTGAACAGGTTGTGATAATAGCTTACCTTCATTATCAATAAGCCCAAAATCAACACCCCATGTATCAATACCGACAGATAAAATCTTGTAACTAGTATTAGCCAATCGGATACTTTCAAGAATTTTAGCTAGTAGAAAGTCAACATCCCAAGATAAATGCCCTTTTACTCTAATAGGTAGGTTAGAAAAACGATTTATTTCTTCCATTACTAGTTTATTTTCAGAAAGGTAACCAACGATTGCTCTTCCAGAAGTCGCACCTAAATCTATTGCTAAAACCGCTTCCATTTCTCTCCTCTCTTCATCCTTAATTAAGTTTATTATAATCCCCACATTTTATTTTTTCAATATGTGAACGCTTACTTGAATAAAATTCATATATTTGCTCCATAAACATAGAAATAATTCAAATTCCTCCAATTTGTGCTATAATATAGTTGAGATGATAAATTAGGAGGAGCTTATGATAAAAGATGAACGTGTACTTGAATTGATTGAAATTATCAAAAAGAAAAAAAGAATTGCCGTAAAAGAGTTGGCAGAAATCACTTTCTCCAGCACAAGTACCTTACGTCGTGATTTAATTTTCTTAGAAAATCAAGGTCTTATCAAAAGAAAGCACGGATACGTGACCTTGTCCTCCATGAATACAATTGAACTTTCCCATCAAATACGTGAAGGAGAAAGTACTAGACAAAAAAGACTCATCGCTAGTCTCGCTAAAGATTTTATTCGTTCTGGCATGTGTATCTATCTAGATTCTAGTACTACTACCTACGAACTTTGTCCCTATCTTTCTGAACTAGATAATTTGATTATTTTTACAAATGGTTTACATACTGCACAAACATTATCTGAAACAGTTAGAGATAGTTCTAAAATTTTTATCACATCTGGAGAGGTAAAGCATCAATCTTGTTCCGTCATCAACTATGATAAAGAAAATTCTTTATTAGATCATTTTAATATCGATTTGGCATTTTGCTCAGCAAGAGGTATTGATGACCAATATGTTTATGAAGCTTCTCTCAGCCAAGCTATTTCAAAAAAGAATATTATTGACAAAGCTCATGAAACCATTTTACTAATTGATAGTTCAAAATTTTACAAGACTGGATTTTTTAAAATTAATCCCCTCTCTAAATACACAACCTTTATTTCTGACACCGTGCCAGACCAAAAATTATTAGATGCTGTCGAATTATTTGATGGAGAATGGGTATATTAGACATTAGATCTGGAATAAGATTAAAACTAATCAATGAAATATGAAATACTCAGACAGTAATTTTATTTATAGATTCCAAATAGCTACTACCAAATAGCAAATATAGTTATTTAAATAGCCAAAAAACTTCAGAAGCTTATTCCTCAATACTTCTGAAGTTTTTTGATTTTTTTCTATTTTTAATCCTGATGAATCTGTTAACTCTCTCATTGCTTGTGTTTAGCTAACAAATTAAAATAATGAACCAGATAAACATACCTTCAATTGGAAAGGTTCTTACAAACCAAAACAATGTTTCTGATATTCATACTGTCTAATGCCACTACTATCTTTATTCAACTTAATAGAAAAAACAAAATAATGGTCTCGACCGTCTAAAGATTTACTTTTGTTAAGTTTAAAATAATGTTTTTGAGACATAGCCATTGTACGTAAAATATCATCTGTAATAAATGTTAATGGTATATCTAAAGCAGAATACTTGTAAAAATCTGACTCAAACCGTAAGTAAGAATCAGAAAAATAATCTAGCTGCAATTTATCATCATATAATTCTTTACGATTCATGTAATTCCTCACCTTCTATCTGGATATCGAGTATATCTTCCCATTTTAATCGAAGAAAACTAGTTTCTGACTTAATAGATATAAACTCTTTCCCAATTTCTTTAACAATACCCGATACTACTTTTCTTCTATTTGAGTGCTTAAAAATAAACGTTGCAGGGAATGTATTCGTATAAAGTTGACGAACAAGTAAAACTTTCTCTTCCATTGATAAAGTAATTGAGACATCTTCTTTATTTTTTTCTTCCCAAAGAGAACTTGAATGCTCTGACAAAAAGAATCCCATCCACTTAGCCATTCCACGATCTTGATACTCTCTTGCAGATAAAAAAGGCAAATAAGAACGATTCATCATTTTAGTCCATCTAATCCTCCAGCTGAATGACCACCAATGAGTTTACTTCTTGCAATTGTTCTAGAAGCTTGATCCAGGGCATTTCCTTTCAATAGTGAAGTAAAACCAAATTCTGTTCGAATAGCATCGATTGCGGACTGGAGCCTTTCTTCTTTTTCTATTTTCTCAATATCATCAAATAATGAAATCAATCCAAAGGATTCATCTACTAAACCAGAATAGTTAACCGCAACATTCCTAATAGCTCCTGAAGTATATTTAGTGTGAAATAACTTTAAAACGTAATTTGTCAGTAATGCTGTTTGATTGGTTGGTTCAATTTTCATTTGAGTATTGATAGAACGCTTTTGTTCCACTTTAGAGTAGCCTAGATATATAGAAACTACTGTTGCTTTTTTACCAGCTCTTCTCAATCTAACCGCAACTTGTTCTGCCATCTCACGAAGTATAATCTCAATATCTCTTTGTTTGACATAATCTCTAGGTAAAACTTGAGAGTTCCCTATCCCTTTTGACTTCGGCTTATAAGGTTTATGAACATTACTTTCATCAATCCCATTAGCATGAAACCATAACTCTAGACCCATGATGCCAAGCTCTTTTTTAATTAAGTCAGGATTAGCCTGTGCTAATTCTTTAATCGAAAAGATACCTAAATTATGTAATCTCTTCTCCATGCGATTTCCAATTCCCCAGAAATCTGTCATTTTAGGAATAGCCCATACTTTCTTTTCTACATCCTCATAGGACCAATTAGCTCTCATTGTCGGAGTTTTTTTAGCTTCGTTATCTAGTGCCAACTTAGCTAATAAGGGATTGGCGTTAGACATGCCTACCGTCGAATAAATTCCTGTTTTTCTCCAAATCTTTTTTTGAATGGCAGCTGATATGATATCTAATTTATCTTTCCGACTAATACTTTTATCTGGCACAAAATAATTTAATGAACTGGTTAAATCAATAAATCCTTCATCAATTGAGTAGGGATAAATATCGTCTGGTGCCGCAAAATCTTGAAAGATTTTTTGAATTTCCATATTGACTGCTATATAAGTATCCATTCTCGGAGGAACAATCACAGTTGATTTTGCCCATTCCTCAATATAACGAACATAATCTATCGTTGTCGGTAAACCTTGCTTCTTAGCATTATAGTAAGAGAATTTGCGAGTCTTTACATCAAATGGTAAATCATAGGAACGTCCAACGTTCGACTTTCCAAAGACCTTTTTAAACATAGGAGAGGAAGCAAGAATTAAACCAGCAGAATTGTCTGCACGACTCATAACACAAAGCGAAGTCTTAAGTGGGTGTAATCCCCTATCTACACATTCTACACTTGCGTAAAAAGATTTCATATCAATAAAGGCAATGTCACTTTTAGGTTCGAGACTATAATCAAACCAAGTCATACTCAGTCCTCTAAAGGCATAAAGTTCCCAACAATTTTCCCTATAATGCGAGGATTCTCATCATAAGGCGCAAACTTATCAGAATAGTTCCGATTGAGTGAAACTAAACGAAGTCCATTTTCTTCACGATAAACTTTCTTTATATAAGTTTGACCATCCCAATCTATCGCATAAATAGCTCCGTCATAATCAAATCCTGTTTGCTTAATAAGGGCTACAGAACCATTTTCATATGTCGGTTCCATTGAATTTCCAAACACCCATGATGCAAAGTCATAATCAAATTGATGATTAAAATAAACTGTATCGTAATTACCATCATCAAAATAAGCTGTTCCTGTACCAGCTGATAATTTTTCGTAAACTTTATAAGCATAACGCTCAGGTAAATCTACAACCTTTGCATTCTGTTTGTTCAACAGTTCTGTAGCATAATGAAGTGTTGCTTTTTGATTATTTTCCGTTAACTTGAGATAGGTTTCTACGATTTCATACTCTGATTCAAAATATCGAGGATCAACATTCAAAATCTGACTCAATTTGATTAGATTATTTTGATTCGGTTTCGTTTTACCTGATTCCCAATTAAAGTATGAGGCTCGACTAATTCCCAAACTGGATGCAAGTTGAGATTGCGATAATCCCTGACTCTCTCTTCTTTCTTTTAATTTAATAGCTGAAAACATTTGTTCTCCTTTTGTAAGTTTATTAACTAACAAAAGAATACCATAGCTGATAGAAAAAAGCAAGTAGTCTAATAATAAAAAGCAATCTTTAGCTCTTAAATGGAAAAATTTATATAAACTTTACAAACTAAATGCTATGCAAATCACCTAATTCATCTACAATCTTTATTCATATTGGTAGAGAAAAAAAGTAATGATTTTGATATCTAAAAGTTTGCTATAATTTTGTTTAAACTAGTTTTTTAAACTCTGAAACGTACTTATCCTCTCCTCTTTAATAAACCAAAAAAATCCCTATGCCAAACTTGTAGTTACTACAATACAAGCCAATAAACATAGAGATGTAAACAATTACTCTTCTAAAATCAACTCTAACAAACCAGATATTCAACCTAAATAACAACCAATACTAATTTATATGTGCAAAAATAGAGTCTCTCTTATATTATGCCATATTTTGCAAAAAATTTGAGTGATTCGTTGTTAAATTTTGGGACCAAAATTTGAGGGGGGGACAAAATATTTTTTCAAATTAGTAATAACTCATTATTCATCATGCTCTTTAATATCCGACAACTAATTTTGACTTTTTTGCCAAAGCAATTTTTTTATAAATTTCATTTTATGGCATAATAAAATTAACAGAGTCTTTTGTTCAACTTCATTAGACTATGAAATAAAAAGAAAGGAGTACTATTAATGTTAGTACTTAAAAAGCACATTACCAATGTCATTTATAGACATCTTTCAGAGAGTTTAAACTCTGAAAAAGAAACAGATCTTTCTGTCGATTACTTCTCATTAGATACCGATTCTGGTATTCGCTTGTATCGAGATGATCGCAGTTTATCATTTAACTTTTTCGATGATTCTTTATTTATCGAAATTAAAGATCCTGCAAATCCTGTAATCCGTATTGATGTGAATGAGATGTCAGAACTAAATCTTCTACAGTATGCTATTGACTTACTTGTCGAATTGTTTGTTCACAAAAATTGGCATATGTCAGTAGGTATCCTATCTGTTTCTAATTTTTGGGAATTTGCTGAATCCTATAAAAACGGCAGTTTAGATTTATCTGAAGGTTTTCCTGTTCAAAAATAACTTCTTAACACTTTTTATTTCTATATGCTTATTAAGAAATAAATGAACCTAATTATACTAACCTCAAAAGTTAGATTTTTCATGTCTGACTTCTGGGGTTAGTTTAGTACTCTCCCATTTTTTGATATGGGAACACAGAAAGATTTTGAATTTAGAAACAATCCATATAAAGCAAAAGCATACGCTGCAAAGTTACAAAAAAGACGAGCTAATAAAGAAACATTAAATAAACTATTTGATGATAGTTTACATAGTTCTAATCACTAAACTTCTTAACAATTGACAAAGCAGTTTATCTTTGCTAAACTGCTACTTGAGACATCAACTTTCGTTTTGCCGTATGATTACGGTCTCCTATTGGTTGATATCTTATTTCCTACGGTGGTATGTTAGACAACCTTACTTTCGAAATGTCTTTCAGCAGTTAACGGCACTGTCTCACCAAAGAGAAAAGCCGTTTTTTTATTGCTACTACAAAACTTAAAGTCAGATTTGAAACTCAATTGATTTTAAGTTTTTTCTTTTGTAAAAAACAACTCACCGCTGCGCGTGATTGAATGTTACCTTATTCTTCAACACATCAAGAACGTAAGTTGTTTTTGTAAATTAGCTACTTCATATGAAATTCCATTAAGCACTTCTTCTCTCTTAATTTTTCCTATTCACAAATCTCACTCAATAATGCAGATGGAGTGAGTTTTTTTATTTTATGCTGAACGTGGTATTGTCAAAAATGTAAAAACGTTACACTTTTGGAAAGTGTAACGTTTTAGAACGTAAGTAATGAATCTATTTTACAGAAGTTTAGATGAGTAAAATTCGTACTGCAACACATAAATGCTTTTTATGCCTTGCATGCAATTTTTAAAAGCTCTTCCTCGCTAACTCAATCTGCAAAAGCGCAAATTTTATTTTTCTTAAAATATGGCAAAATAAAAGTAGATAGATCTTTTGGGAGGATTAAAAAGATGGAAGAAATGACTATCTCATTTAAGACAGGTTCGAAGAATATTAATATCGCACACAATAATCGGATACTGACAGAAGAACAATATGCCATGCCCCAACATAGCCATATTAGTCGAGAACTATCTAAAAACAACATTTATGTTGTTCAAGAAAATGTAAAAGAAGCTTACCACCATTTATTTGATGCATACTTAAAAGACTACAATAGCAGACAACATCGCAAAGATCGCAAAATTAAAAACTATTACAATCATGTACGTAACTCAAAAACATTAGATTTACAACGAGAGTTTATCGTTACAATTGGAAATCAAGCAACTTGGCAAAACCTACCTTATGATCTAAAGAAAAAAGTTGGTGAGGCATTAAAGCAATATGTTCTTAATTTTAACGAGCGACACAAACAGTTTCACGTTTATAATGCGGTGATTCATCTTGATGAAAGTGGAGCGCCTCATGCACATTTTAATGTGATTCCACTTGCTACTGGATACAAAAATGGATTGGCAGTACAACCATCTTTTCGAAGAGTTTTAGAAAATCTTGGTTATACAGGAAGTGAACGTGAAAAATTTACAGCATTTCGAAATAGTGAAGTTGCTGTCATTGAAGATATCATGAAAGAATTAGACATCACTCGGAAATTGGCTGGAACAAATAATTTTAAAGATTCTTATGAGTATAAACAAGCTATGCAAGAAGTTGAAAAAGAAATGCAATTAGAGCGTGAACAACGTCTTGCAAAACTTGATGAAGAACTTGTTAATAAAGTCAATCAAGTTAAAAAAATGACTATTGAAACAGCTGAAATTCTAGAGCAAAAAAATCAAGTTAAGAAGGAGTTAACACTCGCGAAATATAATTTGCAGCAAGCTTATTACGAACACCTAAATGTTTCAAACAATATCTCACAACTAAATGAAAATCTTAAAGTTTTAAAACAAGAAAAAGAATTACAACAAAAAGCTTTGACTAAGTTATCTCATCAGTCTAATGAAAAACAATTGGAATTACTTAAAGTAAGCATTCTACAAAAAACAAAAGACTTAATGGCTAACAACTCTCTTGAAAATGAAGACGTTAGACAAAATAAATTCAATAAAGATGAAGTTATTATGAAACACAAAAAATACCTTGAATTACATCAAAAAGCTCGTCTATTTACAAATATTGATCATTTCATCGATGCAATAACAAATACAATAAAAGATTCACTCATTTACAAAAAAATGAAGTTAAAAATTGAGCAATTAAAAAAGAGCATCGAAGATTTAAAAAATGAAAATTCAGACTTGAAGAAGACACAAAAGAAACTAATCCAAGAAGTAACTACTGCAAAACAACAAGCAGCAAAAGATAACCTGTTTAAACAGCAATTTGAACGGTATCTAAAAAAATCTGAAAAAGAAGAAATTCGAAATACAGTTCAACGTCGTATGAATCGAGAAAAGAAGCTAAAAAACAACCTTAAAAATGAAATGGAAAGATGAATGAGCAAACAGATCAAAAAATTTTTTGATTTAAGGACTTTTTTTCCAAAAAAAATCAATTTTTTTTCCTTTTAATGGCATAATATTAATGACGTTTTTTTCTATAAATGGAAAAAGAAAGAAAACGAAAAAATGTTCTGCGATTCTTGTATCGGGACAAAAAAACAAAATTCATTAAAAAAATTCTGTTTTTCTCTCAAAAAAATCATGTTTTTGATTCGTTTTGCGGCATAATGTAAATGATGCTATTTTTCGATAAACGGAAAAAGAATGAAGAAAAGTACTCTGCGATACTTGTATCGAGATGAAAAAAACAAAGTTCATAAAAAGATCACGGCACTTGTGTCGAAACAAATAAAAAATACACAATAAAAAAGATATCGACCTTGTGTCGAACAATAAAAAACCTTCAACATAAAAAAATAAAAAAATTTACCAAACAACATGAAAAATAACGTCAAATTTTTTTACCAGTTGAAAGGAAATGTGTATGACAGTTAAACATTTTTCAGATGAAGAAGAAAAAGAAGAAAACTTAATATCTATGCTAAGGTGCTTCTCAAAAACGCCTTGCTATTGGGGAATCGATAAGTGTAAATTACAGCTACATAGCAATGTTATTATGGATAAGCAACACTTGGAGTATTTACATCAAAAAAATCCTTCAGCAATTGATATTAAGTATGATTCACAATGCAAGATTTCAAAAATTGTTATCACAGAAAATACTATTGGAAAGATCACACTTTGTTTCTTCAATAATGAACCATATAAAACAGATTGTCAGTTTTTCGAACTTATCAATGGTGGAATTAATGTCCCTACTACGGGAATTGAAGGCTTAAAACAAAGATTGAAAAACGCAGTAACATTCCTTAAAGATAAGTATAAAATTTCCATTACTTCTCTTGATGCAATCGTTAAAGAAATCGAAATCGCTTGCACACTAGCTTTAGATAGTACACCTCATCTTCAAACAAGAAGACTATTAGTTGAATGCTTCGCAAATAATCAAACTGTTGAGTTTGGAACACATAAGAATTCTATAGAAGATTACTCAATACTCAGCAGTAATAAAAAGAAACATAGAAAAACGGTTTGGTATGATAAGAATGCTAAGGCAATCGATAAAAACGAAATAGATCCTCAAGATAAGAGACTAAAAGATTTTCATGTACATCGATTAGAAATTAAGCTTACTCACCAAAAAGTTAAAAAAATACTTAAGAACAATCATCTAAATGAATTAACAGATGAAAAAATTATTGAAGCTATCGAATATGAGAAGAATGAGGTCTACTCTAATTTTATTAGTTCTATTGAAAAGTCTGTTAGCGAAGTTGAAACAATTATCGAAAAATGCTCTAAAGTTGATAAAAAAGTTAATTGTTATTATAACGAATTAATAAACCATTCAAATGATAGAGCTCAAACTTTACTAAAATCCCTACTACTAGACGAAGAAATCATTACTTTAGCTCCCCTAATATTTCTAGGAAAAAATCGTGCTAAAGTAAAAAGAAAATTAATTAGAAATCTACAAGATAACGAAATTAAAACTAATGAGGTTCACTTCCATGGGAGAATGATCACTTGGGAAACAGTACAATTGTTTCGAGAAATGTTTTATGCACTTGATTTGGCAAAAAAGTACGGATTAGGTTGTATTAAAGATTCAAAAAAATCATCAGTTCATAAAATTCACCTAGAAGCGTACACACTAGAGTTTAGAAACCAAGTATTTGATAGTACAATCTCAAGTACTAGAAGAAATACTTTAACAGATTCAGATTATATCGAAAAGTTATTTTGGCATAGACTTTATTTAAAAGATAATCATTTATTTTAGATAAATGAGTCAAATCAAGGACACAACGAATCCTTGAAAATAAAGAGGGCTTATATATATATGTACTACACTACGTAAGAGATTTCAGTTCTAATAGTATTCAATGATTCCTATACGAAGGTAATGTACTTTCTATATAGTTCGAAAATAAAAAGCTTAATATCTCCACCAATGTACAAGTAAGAGAATAAACAAAATCATTAGCAGTTTATTTTGTAAATTCCCATCAATAGAAGCTATTAAACTGTATCACAATATCGAACTAATTCAAAATTAAGTAACAAAGAAACTTCATTGAGGCACAATACATTTGAGAGAAAGATCTTTTAAACTAAATGTTTTTCTCTCAAACGCTATTCGTTGCCTGTTGGAAAACAGATTAAGTATGAGAGGACAAAACATATGGAAATTCACGAATTAATATCAAAATTAACAGAAACAATAAATCAAAGCATTAAAAATGAGGTGGCAGCTCAATTGAAAAATCAAAGTGATCTCGATAATCTTATGAACAAACGACAAGCTTGTAATTATCTAGGGATTTCCAATAATACACTGGATAGCTGGATTAAGGAAGGATTGCCAGTTATCCGTATTGGGAAAACTGTGCGCTTTAATAAAAAAGAAGTCCATCGTTGGTTAAATGATCAACAACATTTTCACTGTGATTTGCTATAATTGAAGCATAGTATTTTCTAGCTCAATTCAAAAGGAGAATACTTTGAGCATTACAAAAACTAAAAACGGAACCTATCGCTTACGTGTTTATATTCCTGAAGAAGTTAAGTCTTCTCTAGGTGTTGATAAGAAAGTGATTGAAAAACGATTCAAAACAAGGAGTGAAGCAAAAAAATACGAACTAGAACTTCAAAACAAGATTGACAAAGTTCTTAGTGGAGAATCAGCCTTACTAGAAAATAATGGTTCTATACTCTTTTCCGACTTCTATAAAAACGTTTGGTGGGAATCCTACAAAGCAGGACAAACTACTTCTACGACTAAGCCACCTTCCAAAGCTACTATAACTGGTACAGAAATTGCCTTTAGAATACATATCCTACCTATGCTTGGTAACTACTCTATTGAGTTTCTCAATCAAAATAAACAAGTTGTTCTAAATCTATTAACTCAAAAAGCCGATGAATATGCAAACTTCAAAGTTATTAGAAGCTACGTTAATTCTATCTTTGACTGGGCAGAAGAATTAGAGTATATAGAAACTAACCGCTTATCTAAAACAATAAGTCGTATCAAAGCCACTAAAAAAATCAAGTTGCAAGAATCTAAAAAAGATGAAGAATTATACCTATCTCAAGAAGAACTTCAAGCATGGTTTACAGCTTTTGAAGATGATTTAGAAAACGGGAAGCTCTCATTCAAAGATTATGTGCTATTCTATACTACCTTTTTCTTAGGAGATAGAAAATCCGAAAGCTATGGTTTGCAATGGAAACACATTAACATTAGTAAACGAGAAATTCAGCTAGTACAAGCTTTAGACAAATACAAGAAGGCCAAGTCTACCAAAGGAAATAAAAAAACAATTTTCCGAATCCCTGTTGAACTAACTGATTTACTTCAGTCATGGAAAAAGCAACAAAAAAAGGAATTAGCAAAATTTGGAATTATCCAATCCGATGAACAGTATGTCTTTACTTATTTCGATATGAAGGGTAATGTTAACAGTCCACTACACTCTGACTATCTCAATAATAAAATGAAATCTGTCAAACGTCGTCATCCAGAACTTAAGCATGCTACACCTCATAAATTACGACATACAGGAGCAACATTAGCAAAACAGGCTGGAACGTCTATTGAAGCTATTTCTGAAGCTCTAACCCATAGTGACACGATTACAACTAAGACTTATGTCAACACTTCAAATGTCATTCCAATGGCTGTTGGAGAAATTGCTTATCGCAGTCTTAAAAAGTAATGGTGTGAATTTGGTGTGAATTTTACTAAAAATCCTCAAAAAAACACCCCATGGTGTGAACCATGAAGTGTTGTAAATGCTGTATTGTAGCTGGTTCTTAACGTTTTGAGAACTGGCTAGCTTTACGAGCTTTCTTAAGACCTGGTTTCTTACGTTCAACTTTACGTGAGTCACGTGTAAGAAGTCCTGCGCGTTTCAATGAATCGCGGAAGTCTGGGTCTACTTGAAGAAGGGCACGAGCGATACCGTGACGGATAGCTCCTGATTGACCAGCGTATCCACCACCTACAACGTTAACGAAAACGTCGTATAAACCTGCAGTTGAAGTAACTGCGAATGGTTGGTTGATGACAAGACGAAGGTCAGCGTGTGGGATGTACTCTTCAACATCTTTTTTGTTAACAGTGATTTTACCAGTTCCTGGAACAAGGCGAACGCGTGCAACAGCGTTTTTACGACGTCCAGTACCTGCATATTGTGCTTGTGACATACTTTATTGTTCCTTTCCTTAGATAAGTCCTGAAATGTCAAGAACTTCTGGTTGTTGTGCAGCGTGAGTGTGCTCAGCTCCAACAAATACTTTCAACTTCATACCTTGAGCGCGTCCAAGAGTATTGTGTGGAAGCATACCTTTAACTGATTTCTCGATCAAACGTACTGCATTTTTAGAACGAAGTTCACCTGCAGAGATTTGTTTCAATCCACCTGGGTGGTTTGAGTGAGTGTAGTAGATTTTATCAGTTGCTTTTTTACCAGTCAATTTAACTTTTTCAGCATTGATAACAATCACAAAGTCACCTGTATCAGTGTGTGGTGTAAATGTTGGTTTGTTTTTTCCGCGAAGTACGCTAGCAACTACTGCAGAAAGACGTCCAAGTGGTACATCAGTTGCGTCAACTACATACCATTTACGTTCAACTTGGCCTGGTTTAGCCATAAATGTTGTTTTGTTCATGATTTCTCCTATATATAGTTCGATTTTTGTTTACGGTGATGGGTGTTCCTTCCCATCGAAAAGTATTTGGAAGGTTCCGGGGCCTTTCAAATGGGGTAAACAATACCGCCTACTATAATACCAAATTTCACCCCTAAAAGTCAATAGATATGAAAAATATTTTTCTGAATTCCACTCTTTTTATCTCTAAAAAACCTCGCTTTCGCGAGGCTCTTCTATTTATAAGCTAAGGCACGTTTAAAGGTTTTCCATATTCCTAAATCATCCGTTTGCAGAACGAGACTAGCATACATGCGTCCGATAAATCCGGTTGCTACCACCGCAAAAATCACTGTAATAGCAAGTGAAATCCAAGCTTCTAACCCATTTGCATAGCCATTAATGGCTCTAAATGGCATGAAGAAAGTCGAAATAAAGGGAATATATGAACCAATTTTCAAAATCAAATTGTCACCCGCAGAGCCTAGGGCAGTAACCCCCACAAAGCCTACCACAATCAAAATCATCAAAGGTGACAAGGCTTTTCCTGCATCCTCAGGACGAGAAACCATGGAACCTAGGAAGGCTGCCAAAACTACGTACATAAAGAGACTAACCAAAATAAAGAGCAAGGTATTCAGAGAGAAAGCATCTCCTAAATGGTCCAAAATACCAAACTGGGCTAATAATGGCAAATCTTTAAAGAGCAGAATAGCAGCGAGACCACCCACGACATAGATGCCGATATGAGTCAAAATCACAAGCAACAAGGCAAGCATACGAGCATAGAAATAATGGCTAGCTCGAATGCTGGAGAAGACCACTTCCATGATTTTGGTCCCTTTCTCACTAGCCACTTCCTGGGCGGTGACGCTAGCATAAGTAATTAAAATCATATAGAGAAAGCCACCAACCGCTGTGGCCGCAATTGTTTGAATCATTTTTTTATTTTCCTTGGATTCATCAATTTTCTCCGTAAAGTTAACTGTTTGTTCCAAACGTTTTTCCTGTTCTTGCGACAAATTGGCTGCCGAACGATTGAGTTGACCTTGAAGCTCATTTAACTTGCTCGTTACTCCTAGCTTAATAGCAATCTCAAGAGAAGTTTCACCGTGATAAACTGCCTTCAAGACACTATCCTCTTGGTCAATGGTCAGATAACCCTTTAATTTTTCATCCTTGATAGCAGTTTGAGCACTTGCTTCATCCTTGTAGTCAAAATTGAGACCATTTGTAGATTTGAGACCTTCTGTCACAGCTGGAACGGTGCTAATCACTGCTATCTTGCCACTCTGAGCCATTGAAGAGCCTTGGAGATAGCCAATTCCTCCAGAGAGACCGATAAACAAGAATGGTGAAATCACCATAAAGAAGAAACTCCACGACTTGATGTGTCGAAGATAGGTTTCTTTCATTACAACCCACATATTTCTCATACTTCCACCCCTGATTCTAGTTTAAAGATTTCATCGATTGTTGGCGCTTGTTGGTCAAAGGTTGCGATATATTGCCCTTGAGTCAAGATTGGGAAGAGTTCTCTACCAGCACTCTCATCATCCAAGATCAATTTCCAACTGCCTTGTTTGGTCAAGCTCACCTGCTTGACATGAGGAAGGTTTTCCAATTCTTCCTTGCTTCGTTCACTTGAAACAAAGAGACGCGTTTTCCCGTATTGATTACGAACATCCTGAACCGGCCCATGCAAGACCACACGGCCATCTCGAATCATCAGAATATCGTCACAAAGTTCCTCGACGTTGGTCATGACATGGTCAGAGAAGATAATGGTTGCTCCGCGCTCTTTTTCCTGAAAAATGACTTGTTTGAGCAATTCTGTATTGACTGGGTCCAATCCACTGAAAGGCTCATCCAGGATAATCAGGTCTGGTTCATGAATCAGAGTAATAATGAGCTGAATCTTCTGCTGATTTCCTTTTGACAGACTCTTAATTTTATCTGTCAGCTTTCCTTTTACTTCCAACCTCTTCATCCATTGAGGGAGTTTTTCCTTGACTTCCTTGGCATCCATGCCTTTTAGCGTCGCCAAATAGCGAACTTGTTCAAGGACTGTCAATTTAGGCATGAGACTGCGTTCTTCAGGTAGATAGCCAATCCGAGCGTAGGTCTCCTGACGAATATCCTGACCATCCAGACTGATTTCTCCTTGGTATTCTAAAAACTTCAAAATACTATGGAAAATAGTTGTCTTCCCAGCACCGTTTTTCCCGACTAATCCCAAAATACGACCTGGTCGCGCTTGAAAGTCAATGCCAAACAAAACTTGCTTAGATCCAAAACTTTTCTCTAGACTTCTTACTTCTAGCATCTTTCACCTCCGAAATGTCTTGCACTCATTATACTCCTTTTTGATAGCCTTTACAATGATTTCTGTCCATTTTATCATCCTCATTTTAGTAAAAAATCTTAGGGTACTTTGAGTTATGAGTACATTATACAGTAGCAAGCTTAATTTATTACCTCCGTTCCTCAACTGTCTATTTTTGATCCTGAATTGTTATTTGAAAAGAAAAAATCCACCCCGAAGGATGGATTGATGAGTTAACGCACTTCTGCATTGACTTTTTCTTCGAGTGATGCTTGGATTTTTTCCATGTAGCGTGCAACTTCTTCGTCCGTTAAGCTGTCTTCTGGATTTTGGAAGGTCAAGCTATAAGCCATTGACTTCATACCAAGTCCCAATTTTTCGCCTGAGAAGACGTCAAAGAGTTTGATAGCTGTCAAACGTTTCACACCTGCAGCTTGGATAGCATCCACAACTTCTTGATGAGTCACTTCTGCCTTGAGGAGAAGGGCAACGTCACGGCTGACTGCTGGGAATTTCGTGATTTCCACAAATGGAGTAGCAGGTTGAAGGGCAGCCTCGATGGCTAAAAGATTAAGTTCCGCTACATACGTTTCTGGAATATCGTAGGCCTTAGCAGTGACTGGATGTACTTGGCCAAGGAAACCAAGAACTTGGTCACCAAGTGAAATCACAGCTGTACGACCTGGGTGAAGACTAGCAATCTCAGCTGTTGCTGTATAGGTCACTTCAAGACCCAAGCGAGTAAAGAGGGCTTCTAGAATTCCCTTAGCATAGAAGAAATCAACTGGCACTGCTGCTGTTTGGAAATCTTTTTCAGCAACCAAGCCTGTCAAGGCAAAGGCAAAGCTATTGATCTCATTCGGAAGTTCTTCTTTTGGATTGCCTGTTTGTTCAAAGACTTTTCCAATCTCGTAAAGGGCCAAGTTTTTATTCTTACGAGCCACATTATAAGCCACCGTATCAAGGATACCTGAGATCATATTTTGACGGAGGACAGAACGATCCACTGTCATTGGCCACATGAGTTCTGTAAGGTTACTTGGTCGAGCTGTAAACTCAACTGCTTTTTCAGGAGTTGTTAGAGCGTAGGTGATAATTTCTGTTAAGCCTGCTCCTTCAGCAATCGTACGAACTTGACGGCGAAGTTTTTGTGTCGCAGTCAATTCACCAGCTGTTCCATCGTCTTTTGGAAGACTAGTTGGCAAGCGGTCATATCCATAGATACGAGCGATTTCTTCAAAGAGGTCTGCTTCAATGGTGATATCCCAACGACGACGTGGTACGCTGACTGTAAAACTATCTGCATTTCCAGAAAGGCCAAAGCCAAGACGACGGAAGACATCTTCAACATCAGCGTATGAAAGATCTGTTCCAAGGACACGGTTGACGTCTGCAAGGGTAGAAGAAACTTCCACATCAGAATTATCAAGCTCACCTGCTGAAACGATGCCCTTACGAACCGTCGCACCAGCAAGTTCTGCAATCATGCTAGCCGCCGCATCAAGGGCTTCATTGACTGTTGCCACATTGATGCCTTTTTCAAAGCGAGAAGATGACTCAGAACGAAGATTCAAGCGACCGCTAGTTTTACGGATAGATTTGCCATTGAAGACAGCAGCTTCAAGGACAACGCGACTAGATTTTTCAGAGATTTCTGTTGCTTGACCACCCATAACACCTGCAAGAGCTACTGGCTTGTCTGCGACAGTGATAACTAAGTCATTCACGTCCAAATCACGTTCTTCACCATCCAAGGTCACCAATTTTTCATCAGCACGCGCTTCACGCACACGGATGTCAGTCCCTTCAAAGGTATCCAAGTCAAAGGCATGCATAGGCTGACCAAAGTAAAGCAGGATGTAGTTGGTCACGTCCACTACGTTATTGATTGGACGGATGCCTTCGTTCATGAGGAGATTTTGCAACCATTGCGGACTTGGTGCGATGGTCACATTGTCCAAGATACGAGCTGCATAGTAAGGCGCCTTGTCTGTCTCAATGCTTACAGAAAGGGCATCTGCTGCACTTTCATTTGTTTCGGTTAGAGAAAATTCTTTAAAGTTGACTGTCTTGTCATAGATGGCTGCCACTTCATGAGCCACCCCACGCATAGATAGAGCATCTGCACGGTTTGGTGTGATAGAAAGTTCGATGATTTCATCATCCAAGTCTAGATATGAGAAGACTTCCTCACCTGGAACGGCATTTTCTGGCAAGATTTGGATGCCATCTGCGAATTCCTTAGGTACAACTGAGTCAGAAATTCCCAATTCACCAAGTGAACAGATCATCCCAAGTGACTCCAAACCACGGATTTTCCCTTTTTTGATCTTGTAATTGTCAGCGATACGAGCTCCTGGAAGTGCCACCATGACCTTGATACCTGCACGCACATTCGGTGCACCACAAACGATTTGACGGGCTTCTTCTTCGCCAACGTTAACCTGACAAACGTGAAGGTGAGTTTCTGGCACATCTTCGCAAGACAAGACCTCACCGACGACAATTTTTGAGAGACCAGCAGCAGGTGATTCGACACCTTCTACCTCGATCCCTGTAGTTGACATTTTTTCAGCCAACTCTTGTGATGGCACATCAATGTCCACCAATTCTTTTAACCATTTATAAGATACAAGCATAATTCTGATTGTAAGATCCCACCAAGTGGAACCTTTTCAATTCCTTTCTTTTTCTTCGAGTCAGTCCTTGCCATTTTCATCTAGAGAAAATGACTAGAACTGTATAGGAGTGTGTTTCAGGTTTCAATCTTATTTAAACTGTTCTGAGAAGCGGACATCTCCTTGGTAGAATCCACGGATATCATTGATTCCGTAACGGAGCATGGCTACACGCTCTTGACCAAGACCAAAGGCAAAGCCAGAGTAAACAGTCGCATCGATACCACTCATTTCAAGGACACGTGGGTGAACCATACCGGCACCCATAATCTCAATCCAACCTGTTTTCTTACATACGTTACAGCCTTCTCCACCACACTTGAAGCAGGAAACATCCACCTCAACAGATGGCTCTGTGAATGGGAAATACGATGGACGCAGACGGATCTGACGCTCTTCACCAAACATCTTTTGGACAATCAACTGAAGCGTTCCTTGAAGGTCTGCCATAGAGATGTTTTTCCCAACGACCAAACCTTCGATTTGATGGAACTGGTGACTGTGGGTCGCATCATCCGTATCACGGCGGAAGACACGCCCTGGTGAGATCATTTTCAAAGGCCCTTTAGAGAAATCATGTGCATCCATCGCACGCGCCTGAACTGGAGACGTGTGAGTACGAAGCAAGATTTCTTCTGTGATGTAGAAAGTATCCTGCATATCGCGAGCTGGGTGATCTTTTGGAAGGTTCATACGCTCGAAGTTGTAGTAGTCTTGCTCCACTTCAAAACCATCCACGACTTGGTACCCCATACCGATGAAAATATCTTCGATTTCTTCACTGGTTTGCGTGAGAACGTGACGGTGACCAGTCGCAACTGGGCGACCTGGAAGCGTCACATCGATACTCTCGCTAGCTAGCTGAGCTGCGACTTTCTTTTCTTCCAAGAGCTTAGCTGTTTCTTCAAAAGCAGCTGTCAAGACATCACGCGCTTCATTGACGTGTTTCCCGATAATTGGACGCATCTCAGCAGAGACGTCTTTCATCCCTTTGAGGATTTCAGTAAGGGACCCTTTTTTACCAAGGACAGAGACACGCAAATCTTGCATCTCTTTTTCATTTTCAGCAGTGATCTGCTTCAAGCTAGCCAGCGTTTCTTCGCGAAGCGCTTTTAATTGTTCTTCAATAGTTGACATAATTCCTCCATCAGTCGCTTATAAGATAAAAAGAAAACCACATGCCAAAAACTCCACTCGGAGCGTTGACACGCGGTACCATCCGTTTCATCTGACAAGTCAGACCTTCATTTCTAAATCCATGCGCAAGTGAATTCACCCATCTTTCATATAGAGAGCTTGCAGTCACGGCTCTCCTCCCTGATATACTTCCCTTGAGTTACTAGTCTTGCGGATTTCTATTCAATTACTACTTAGTTTATCAGATTTTTACCATTCTTGCAAGACCTATCTCACTTCTGCTTGCCTTTAAATCGCCATTGGAAGCGGAGCTTATCATAGAAGGGAAACTCGATAAACAAGACTCCCAAGCCGACACAGAGACTGGCAAGGACGTCTGATGGATAGTGAACTCCCAGATAGACCCTTGATACCAGCACACTGACTAGGTAGAACCCAAGGACGATTTGCACGATTTTTCTCCAGACTGGATTTTTAATCCGCTGACTAAGAATGACAATCAGAGTGCCCACCATCAGCGTCACTGCCAAAGAATGCCCACTTGGAAAAGAAAATCCCTTCTCCTCTACCAAGTGTAAAATAGCTGGCCGTGGGCGCTGGTAGATATTTTTAAAGGTCACGATTAAAAGACCTGCCAAAGCTAGATTGCCCGCCATGAAGAAGCTTTCTATCTTCCACCGCTTACGATAAAAAACAAAGGCTGTAATGACCACCCAAGTGATAATCACTGGAATATCAATCAAGTGTGTGATGGCCCTGAAAAGAATAGTCAAGTAATCTGGCAAATCTCCCCTAATAGCCGTCTGAATCGGTTGGTCAAAACCGACCAGCGTTTCAGGGTAAAATTTGACCATGTAGCCAAGAATAACGAAAAGTAAAAGGGCAAAACTGCCCTTCATTAAAAATGTTTGTTTATCTTTCATAATGTTTTAAGGTTGGTTTCAAGAGAACGTACAACAACCAGAATGAAACGGCAAAGATGATACCCTCAATCAAGTTAAATGGCAATACCATAGTCATTAGGTAGTTGGACAGTCCCAAAATTTTTCCAATATCAAAGTTAGCAAACTTAGCGTACAAAGGAACAGCGTAAACATAGTTGAGAACCAACATAGCTACGGTCAAACCAATAGTTCCAGCTAGAGAGCCTAGTAGGAAACGAAGGGTTGTCCGTTCCTTTTTCCAAATCAAAGCAAATACGATGACAAAAACTCCCAAAGCTACGATATTCATCGGCAAACCAATGTAAGTATTCACTCCTTGGCTATTCAGAAGCAACTTCAAGAGTGAGCGCATCAAGAGAATTCCTAGAGCAGCAGGCAAATCCATGACCACCAAGCCCACAAGGACTGGCAAGATACTAAATTCGATCTTGAGGAAGGATGCCGCTGGCAAGAGCGGAAAGTCAAAGTACATCAGCACAAATGAGATGGCTGATAGAATTGCAATGGTCGAAAGTCGACGTGTGTTTGTCATAACAGGTTCCTCCAATTTTCTATAAAATCAGAAGAAGTTAGAAAGGATTCCTCTATCTATTCTCACTTTTTATATCCCCAAAGTTCCCTCTCACTCTATCAAAATAAAGCAAGCGGTTACAATCTAGCTATAAATCCATCAGAACAGACAAAGCTATTCTTTCGTCTTCTCCCATCCAGACTATACTGTCGGTTGTGGAATCTCACCACATCAGCTTACGCTCGCGGACTTATTTGGCTAAGATATTTTAGATTTATCTAGGCGTCGCAGTCGAAGATAATACTTAAAGTATATCGAGACAAGACAACGACGAGAAAGCTAAAATAGCTAGTCAAATTTACCGCCGGTCGGGAATTTCACCCTGCCCTGAAGACTCTTTTATCATAACAAAAAACGCTTGCAAGCGCAAGCATTTTGTTCATTTTCATTATTTATTTCAATTTATCCACTTCATAGGTATGAACAAGTTCAAGACCTGCAAAGTTCTGCTGGCGAAGGGCTTCGTAGACAATCATGCAGACGGTATTAGAGACATTGAGGCTGCGGACGTGTTCATCATTCATAGGAATACGGAGAGCCTTCTCAGGATGTTCTCGCATAAAGTCCTCAGGTAAGCCCTTGTCTTCACGCCCAAAGAGAAAATAATGGTCTTCGTCAGTCGATAAATCCACCTCAGAATATACTTTCTCAGCGAATTTAGAAATCAGATAGAGTTTTCCCTTCATCTGAGACATGAAATCTTCCAAACTATCATAAAAATAAATCTCTAGCTTATCCCAATAATCCAATCCAGCCCGCTTCATCTTGCGATCGTCAATAGGAAATCCCATAGGCTTGATGATGTGGAGAGGAGAATTGGTCGCAGCGCAAGTACGCGCGATATTGCCTGTATTTTGTGGAATTTGAGGTTCAAATAATACAATGTGATTTGTCATGACTTGCTTCCTTTCACCATTGCAAAAAAATAGCCACACTGCCCGGAGTCAAGCTCAGCAAACAGCGTGGTTAAGGCATCGTTAACTTACCTCACAACAGGTTTGAAGTAAATCAGCGAAACTACTTTCTTAGTATAACACTTTCAGAATCATTGTCAATAGAAACGACTTGATTTTTTCAATTTTTTCAAGCTATTTCCAAGGGTTGTAAAATCGTCCCTGATTCTGCAAGATAAGTAGTAAACTAGCTACTAAAAACAAGGCTGCCAAGAGCAAGGTAATATAATCTCCTTTTTTCAAGGCCTGATAACTATACCAAGTGCGTTTTTTCTCTTTCCCAAAGCGGCGAAGCTCCATGGCGGTCGCGATGGTATCAATGCGTTCTAGCGAGCTAAAAATCAAGGGAGTAATAATGCGCAGATTACCTTTGATTCGCTGCATAAGAGAAGCTTTCTTGGATAATTCCATCCCACGCGCTTCCTGAGACATCTTGATAGTAAAGAATTCTTCCTGCAAATCTGGAATATAGCGCAAGGTCAGGCTGACAGAATAGGCAATCTTGTAAGGCACACCAATTTGATTTAAACTAGAAGCAAACTGACTAGGATGAGTTGTCATCAAAAAGATAATAGCTAGAGGAATGGTGCAAAGATACTTAATGGCCAGATTTAGCAGATAAAAGAGCTCTTGACTGGTCAAAGTGTAGGCACCGATTCCCTGCCAAATCACACTCCTCTCTCCGTAAAGTCCAACCCCATACTCGGGAGAAAAGAGATAAACCATCAAGACGTTTAAAACGGCAAATACCGTCGCAAAAACGGCTACAAAGGAAACATCTTTAAAACGGATTTCTGACAAATAGAGGAGAAAGACCGAAAAGATGGCAATCAGAACAAGCAGTCTAGTATCATAGCTAATCATGGCAGCCAATGACACGAGAATGAAAAAGAGAAGTTTCCCAGCTCCTGACAAGCGATGAATCACAGTATCTCTATGCTGGTAACCGATTAATTTAGCTTGCATCCTTCTCTCCTTTCTTTGTAAAATGCCGTTAAAGCAAGTGGATCCACGTCTAGTTTCTTGGCCAAGTTAAAGATTGAAGTTTCTTTTAGATTGGCTTTTACTAACAGCTCCTGATTGCTCAACAGACTAGCTGGATCAGTATCGGCAATCAATTCCCCGTCCACCATGACTAGGGCCCGGTCTGAATAATCCAGCATCAATTGCATATCATGGGTAATCATGACAATCGTATGCCCTTTTTGATGCAGTTCTTCGAGAAATTCCATAATCTCAGTATAGTTCTTCTGGTCTTGACCTGCAGTCGGTTCATCTAGGAGGATAATTTCAGCTCCTAAAACCAAAATCGATGCAATAGTGACACGTTTTTTCTGTCCAAATGACAGGGCAGAAATGGGCCAATTACGGAATTCATAAAGACCGCAGATTTTCAAGGTTTCATAGACTCTCGTTTCAATTTCCTTCTCGTCCACACCTCGCAAACGAAGCCCTAGAGCCACCTCATCAAAAATCATATTGGTTGAAATCATTTGATTGGGATTTTGCAACACATAGCCTACTCGTTCCGCCCGCTCTGCAACAGAATCTCCTTTTATATCCTGTCCTTCCCAAAGATAGCAACCTTCCGTCTGAATAAAGCTACTTAAGGCTTTGGCTAGAGTTGATTTGCCAGCCCCATTTTTTCCGACAATGGCAATCTTTTCACCCTTTTTAATATCCAGATGAATGGATTTTAAAATCGGTCTATCATCATAAGAAAAAGACACATCCTCTAGTCTAAAGAGTGACTGTAATTCTGGAGTTCCTTTTGCCAGTTCAGTCTGTAACTGAACCTGGCCTTTTGAGATAGATAAGTTATCCAGATTTGCTAATTGTTCTTCCTTGGCTAAATCCACACCCAATTGACGGAGAGTAGTCAGATAAAGGGGTTCTCGAATTCCATTTTGTGTCAATAAATCAGTCGCAAGTAGCTGGTCAGGACTCCCATTAAAGAGAATACGACCATCGTTTATCAAGACAATCCGATCCACAGGTCGATGCAAAACATCCTCCAAACGGTGCTCGATAATAAGAGTCGTCGTTCCTTCTTCCTTATGAATCTGGTCAATCAATTCGATAATATCCTGACCTGACTTGGGATCCAGATTGGCGAGTGGCTCATCAAACAGGAGAATCGGACTCTCATCAATCAAGACACCAGCCAGACTGACCCGCTGCTTTTGCCCACCAGACAAATCCTGGGGACGCTGATTCAGTAAGGGGAGAAGGTCCAGCTTTTCAGCCCATTTATGAACACGACTTTTCATTTCATCTAGAGCTGTCACATCATTTTCCAGAGCAAAAGCCAAATCCTCTGCCACGGATAAACCGATAAACTGCCCATCTGTATCCTGCAAAACTGTGCTGACCAGATGAGATTTGTCATAGATGCTCATATCAAAGGCTGCTTGCCTCTTGATCAAAAATTCTCCAGACATCTGACCCTTGTAAATATTTGGAATAATTCCATTCAAACACTGACCCAAGGTAGACTTGCCTGACCCAGATGGTCCAACAATTAAGACTTTTTCTCCCTTGTAAATGGTCAAATCCACCCCTTGCAAGGTCGGTTCTTGTTGACTTTCATACTGGAAAGAGAAATCCTTCCACTCAATTATAGCTTCTTTCATCTTACTCTCTTCATTCGCTTCTTAGACTTCTATTTTATCATAAATTAAACCCTTCTTGCAGACTCTTCTCTTAAAACTTAGCGCCAAAAAGATTCCTAGCCTATCTAGCTTGCCTGACTAGTCTATAAATAGTGAAAAAGACCGGTTGCCCAGCCTTTTCCTTTATGTTAATCCTTTTTCAAACTTCCTGAACGAGTCTGCGTACGTGAATAAGCTATCAAAAGTAGAGTTCCTGCGATAGCAATAGTCACCGCGTTTGCAATACCTGCAACAATCCCTTGGGCAAATACTTTTTCTGCAGCTTCTTGATAAATCACAACATCTCCAAGTGGTGCCAAGACACCCCAAACAAGAGCATTTGCAATAATCTGAATGAGGTTAAAGAAGACAATATCCTTCAACTCAAAAACACCCTGTGTTACTCGAATGTATTTTCTAAAGAGTCCGACAGCTAGACCAAAGAGACCGCTAGCAATAATCCAAGTCCACCAAAGACCGTAGCCGGCAAGAGAGTCCTTCACTGCATGCCCAATTAAACCAACAAGTAGACCAACTAGAGGGCCAAAAATGATAGACAAGAGGCTCTGTACCGCATACTGAAGCTGGATGCTTGTATTTGGAACAGGTGTCGGAATGCTGATCATCCCGATAACAACAAAGAGCGCAGCCCCAACACCGATAGCAACAACTTGTTTAATTGATTGATTTTTCATCTATATTCTCCTATTTTATGATTCTATTTTCTTTATTTCAATGGTCCAAGATGAACCAACACCCACATTATAAGCCTTGGCAAAAGAACCTTGGTTGATAGCCAGACCTAAACGATAGAGAGAGTTGATGTAAAGGATGGGTTGCCCAATTCTCACATCTGCAAATGATTTGCCATAGACAACCTGATTTTGATAGACCAGCATATCTGCATGATAGATAGTCACTTCAAAACGGTCACCAAATTCTGGTTCCAGTTTGTAAAATTCTTCTCGCGTGATAGAAGTCCAGAGCGAACCAAAACGCACATCCAGAATATCAATTGCTCCCTTTACCAGATAATCTTCAATGATAGTCTCTACGACTGGAAGCTCTACAATCTGGTCCACACTGAGCTCTGGCCCCACTTCCTCAAAACTAATGTGACCACTGGCCAGTTTAGCTCCAGTATAGGCATAGACATCACGACCGTGGAAGGTATAAGAATGCTCTGTATTTTGACGTCTATTGGCCACTTCAGAAATCTCACGAATAGCTACAATGCCAACGTGTTTCTTGATAAAAGAAAGCGTCCCATTATCTGGCGTGACAATGTATTGATTTTTGGCAGTCTTGGCAACCACACTCTTACGTTTCGAGCCGACACCTGGATCAACAACCGATACAAAAGTCGTTCCCTCAGGCCAGTAATCCACCGTCTGAAAGAGTCGGTAGCTCCCTTCAAAAATATTATAAGGCGTGATGTCGTGCGTCAAGTGATGGATTTTTAAGGTTGGAGACTCTTCTAAAGCCACTCCAATCATAGCCGATACCGCACCATCTACCAGACCAAAGTCTGATTGTAATACCAGTAAATTATTATTCATTTTGTCTCCTCGTATGTCCTTTATCATACCATATTTTCTAGAAAGTCGCTAATAGCTATTTCAATTGGTTGGGGTATAGTTTTACCTTATAACAAAATTCCATTAAAAGCTCTTGTTATTAGCTAGTAGGTGCATTTTTTCTTGAAAAAAGGTATGATAGTTACATCATGAAAAAGTAGGTTTTATTATGAAAATTATCCTTGTCGGAGGGGGAAAAGTTGGTTCTGCCCTCTGTCGCTCCTTGGTTGCAGAAAAGCATGATGTTTTGCTGATTGAGCAAGACGAAGCTGTTCTCAATCATATTGTTAATCGCTTTGATATCATGGGTATCCTCGGTAACGGGGCCGATTTTACCATCCTTGAACAAGCCAGTGTCCAGGATTGTGATATCTTTATCGCCCTGACCGAGTACGATGAAGTAAACATGATTGCAGCCGTTCTAGCTAAAAAAATGGGAGCTAAAGAAACCATCGTTCGAGTGCGGAATCCTGAATACTCTAACTCTTATTTCAAGGAAAAAAATATTCTCGGTTTTTCTCTTATCGTTAATCCTGAGCTCTTGGCTGCCCGCGCTATTGCCAATATCATTGACTTCCCCAATGCTCTCTCTGTCGAACGTTTCTTTGGTGGACGGGTCAGTTTGATGGAATTCACTGTTAAGTCTTCTAGCGGTCTTTGCCAAATGCCCATTTCTGATTTTCGGAAAAAATTTGGCAATGTCATTGTCTGTGCTATAGAGAGGGATCATCAAATTATCATCCCAAGCGGTGACATGACGATACAAGATAAAGACAGAATCTTTGTCACTGGTAACCGTGTTGATATGATGCTCTTCCATAATTATTTCAAATCACGTGCTGTGAAGAGTCTTCTCATCGTCGGTGCAGGTAGAATTGCCTATTATCTACTAGGGATTCTCAAAGATAGTCGTATCGATACTAAAGTCATCGAAATCAATCCCGAAATCGCCAGCTTCTTTAGCGAGAAATTCCCAAATCTCTACATCGTTCAAGGAGATGGTACCGCAAAAGATATCCTGCTGGAAGAAAGTGCTCAAAACTATGATGCTGTTGCAACCCTTACAGGGGTCGATGAGGAAAATCTGATTACCTCTATGTTCCTTGACAGCGTAGGTGTACAGAAAAACATCACTAAGGTCAATCGTACCAGTCTCCTCGAGATTATCAATGCACCTGATTTTTCAAGTATCATCACACCTAAAAGCATTGCTGTAGATACGATTATGCACTTTATTCGTGGTCGGGTTAATGCCCAGTATTCAGACCTTCAAGCCATGCACCATCTAGCCAATGGTCAAATCGAGACTCTGCAATTCCATATCAAGGAAGCTAATAAAATGACTGCCAAACCTCTTTCTCAACTGAAATTGAAAAAAGGGGTTCTTATTGCAGCCATCATTCGAAATGGCAAAACTATTTTCCCTACTGGGGAAGATATGCTTGAAGTCGGAGACAAACTTCTAGTAACGACCTTGTTGCCGAATATCACCAAGATTTATGACTTGATCGCGAGGTAAGAGATGAATAAAAGTATGATTCGCTACCTCCTTTCAAAGTTGCTTTTGATTGAAGCTGTTCTTCTTTTGGTTCCTGTGACTGTTGCTATCTATTACCGTGAATCAAGCCAAGTCTTTACATCCCTCTTTTCAACCATAGGGATTCTCGTATTGCTAGGCGGTTCAGGGAGTTTGGAAAAACCAAAAAATCAACGTATTTATGCCAAGGAGGGAATCTTAATTGTTGCCCTCTGTTGGATTCTTTGGTCCTTCTTTGGTGGTCTCCCCTTTGTCTTTGCTGGGCAAATTCCCAGCGTTATTGATGCCTTTTTTGAAATTAGTTCTGGCTTTACAACTACCGGAGCCACTATTCTGAACGACGTTTCGGTTCTCAGTCGTTCCCTCCTCTTCTGGCGAAGTTTTACCCACTTGATTGGAGGGATGGGAGTACTTGTTTTTGCACTTGCTATTATGGATAATGCCAAGAATAGCCACCTAGAGGTAATGAAGGCTGAGGTTACTGGCCCTGTTTTCGGTAAGGTTGTATCCAAGCTAAAAAATACTGCGCAGATTCTCTATCTCCTTTATCTAGCTCTCTTCTCCCTCTTTGTTATCATCTATTATCTAGCTGGTATGCCCCTATTTGATAGTTTTGTCATCGCTATGGGTACAGCAGGTACAGGAGGTTTCACCGTCTATAACGACGGGATTGCTCACTATGGCAGCTCACTGATTACCTATCTGGTTAGTATCGGTGTTCTAGTTTTTGGGGTAAATTTCAATCTCTACTACTACCTCATGCTCCGACGTGTCAAGGCCTTCTTTGGAGATGAAGAACTTCGGGCTTACTTGGTCATCGTGCTGGTTTCTACAGGATTGATCAGCCTCAATACTCTCTACCTCTACCCGGGATTTTCAAAGAGCTTTGAAATGGCCTTCTTCCAGGTTTCCAATATCATTACGACAACCGGTTTTGGTTATGGAGATATTACCAACTGGCCCCTCTTCTCCCAGTTTATCCTCCTCTTCCTCATGGGAATCGGTGGTTCTGCTGGTTCAACCGCAGGTGGACTCAAGGTTATTCGAGGTCTCATCCTCTCAAAAATTGCTAAAAATCAGATTTTATCAATCCTATCGCCCCACCGTGTTTTGACCCTCCATGTTAATAAAACGGTGATTGACAAAGATACCCAGCATAAGATTCTCAAGTACTTTGTCATCTATTCTATGATTTTGCTAGCACTTATCTTTATTGTCAGCCTAGACAGCAACGATTTCCTGGTCGTTACCAGTGCTGTCTTTAGCTGTTTCAATAACATCGGACCTATTCTAGGAACTACATCTAGTTTCTCAATCTTTAGTCCTATCTCAAAAATTCTCCTCTCCTTTGCAATGATTGCAGGTCGTTTGGAGATTTACCCAATCCTCCTTCTCTTTATGAAGAGAACCTGGTCTAAAAGATAAAATTCAACCACACCTTGTAAACCTACAAAGTGTGGTATTTTTATTTTTAATTATCTCCTCAATTCAACCAACTCTTTTTAACCAAGTGCGACACTTCAGAGAATGACTTAAAATATTTAATACTCAAGGAAAATCAAAGAGCAAACTAGGAAGCTAGTCGCAGGTTGCTCAAAGCACCGCTTTGAGGTTGCAGATAAAGCTGACGTGACTTGAAGAGATTTTCGAAGAGTATAAGAGCCAAAAACCCTCAGTCGTTTGACCGAGGGTTCCTTTTCATTATTCAAGTTAATTGATTAGCTCAATGCATCATCCATTGAAAGAACTTCGTGGAAGACACGTTGTGTCAATTCAGTTTTTTGTTCTGGAGTGAGGTATTTAGTGTTTACACAGTATCCAGAGATACGTACGATAACGTCTTCACCTGACATAATCTTTTCGTAAACATCGTTCAAGTCCATAACGTTCAAGTTAACGTGTTGTCCACCGTTTTCGAAGTAACCATCAAGGATTGTTACCAAGTTATCAACTTGTTCGTCACGAGTCTTACCAAGAGCGCGAGGTGAAACTTGTGTAGTCAATGAGATACCGTCAGCTGCATAACCGAAGTCAAGGCTAGCAAGTGAGTTCAAGTTTTGCAACCATCCACCTTTAGCTTTGTTAGATGGGTTCGCACCTGGTGAGAAGAATTCAAGTTTAGACAAGTTCACAGAACCATCTTCGTTGAGGTATACACCTTTGTGGACTGGTGAGTTACCAGTTTGTTTAGAGTAAGCAACGTTAGATGTGATTGTCAAAAGTGATACTGTAGCTTCTGCATCTTTGTAAAGTTTGTGGCTACGTAGACGAGTTGTGTAAGCTTCAATCAACCATTCTGCCAATTCGTTTGAACGAGGATCATCTTCACCCCAACGTGGGTATTCACCGATTGTTTCGTAATCGTAGATGTAGCCATTTTCGTCACGGATTGGTTTAACTGTAGCGTATTTAATAGCTGACAATGTATCAACAGTGTTAGCAAATCCACAGATACCGAATCCCATGTTCGCACGTTGTTTAGTTGGCAAGAAGGCCATTTGAACAGCTTCGTAGTTGTACTTATCAGTCATGTAGTGGATGATGTTCAAAGCATCTACGTAAGTATCAGTCAACCAGTCAAGAGATTTTTCAAAGTTTTCTTTAACTGATTCGAATTCAAGAACTTCGTCACGGATTGGTTCGATGTCAAATACTTTGTAGTCTTTGTGAACATCGTCGTAACCACCGTTCAAACCAGTAAGAAGAGCTTTCAATACGTTTACACGCGCACCGAAGTACTGGATGTTGTGGCGTTGTTCTTCATTTTCTGGGTCAAGTGGAGACACACAGCATGAGATACAGCTCATTTCACCATATCCGTCTTTAGCCATTGTTGTTACACCTTCGTATTGGATAGAAGAGTGTTTGTGGCTCATGTGCATACAGTAGCGACGGAAGTTGTATGGCAATTTGTCAGTCCAAAGAACTGTCAAGTTTGGTTCTGGAGAGTTACCGATGTTGTCAAGAGTGTTCAAGAAACGGTAGTCCATCTTAGTAACACGGTGACGACCGTCGTTACCCATACCAGCCATAGAAGTTGTGATGAAAGTTGGGTCACCTGAGTACAATTGGTCATAAGCTTTTGTACGAGCAAATTTAACTGTACGAAGTTTCATAACGAAATCATCAACAAATTCTTGGATTTCTGATTCAGTAAATGTACCACGAGCAAGGTCACGTTCTGCAAAGATGTCCAATACGATTGGCACACGTCCTAGAGATGTAGCAGCACCGTTGATAACACGGCAGACAGACATGAAGGCGATGTTAACCCATTGGATTGCTTCTTTAACGTTCATCGCTGGTTTGCGAACGTCAACTCCGTAAAGGTCACCCAAGCGAACAACTTGTTGCAATGCTTGGTATTGAAGGTTGATTTCTTCACGAAGACGGATTGTTTCTTCATCGATTTCTTCGATTGCATTCCAGTCGTTTACTTTTTCTTGCATCAAATAGTCTGCACCGTAAAGAGCAAGACGTGCGTAAACACCGATGATACGTCCGCGTGAGTATGCATCTGGAAGACCAGTTACAGTGTGTGCGTGACGAGCGCGACGAATGTTTGAAGTGTAAGCGCGGAAGATACCGTCGTTAACTGTTGTTACGTATTTAGTGAAAATTTCGTGAACAGCTGGGTCTGGTTCGTATCCATTTTCTTTCAAAGTAGTTTCAGCCATACGGATACCACCTTTTGGCATGAAGTTCAATTTGAAGAGTTCGTCATTTTGGATACCAAAGATGACTTCGTTTTCTTTATCGATAAATCCAGCAGGGATATCAGCGATAGAAGTTGGACGAGTGTCCATTGGGAAACGAGTTTCTTCGTAGTGAGCCTTAGTTTCTTCTACAATTTTTTTGATGTGAAGTGAACGTTCTGTTGGTCCTGCAAGGAAGCTTTCGTCTCCGTCATAAGGTGTGTAGTTAGCTTGTACAAAGCGTGATACACTTGCTTTTTCTTTCCAATCTACGCCTTTGAAGCCTTCCCAAGCTTTGTCAAAAATATCTTGTGCTTCAACAACTGTCTTAACAACCATGTTAATGTCCTCTTTTTTCTTTCTAGTAACATCCATCTGTTACATTCATGAGACAAGTATACCATACAGTAACCGATTTCAACAAGTGATAAATCCCTATTTTTACACTTTCTTTTCTAAAACAGTCTATATTTCATCCCAAACTGTATTATATTTTTGAAAAAATTAAAGCCTTTTTTCTTTTTTTCAGAAAAAAGGGTATAATAAAAGAAAATAGGCAGTAATACTCAATGAAAATCAAAAAGCAAACTAGGAAGCTAGCCACAGACTGCTCAAAGCACTGCTTTGAGGTTGTAAATAAGACTGACGGAGTCAGTAACATATACCTACGGCAAGGCGAAGCTGACGTGGTTTGAAGAGATTTTCGAAGAGTATAAAAAGGTGCTAGGCATGTTGATTTTTCCTTTATTAAATGATTTGTCAAGAAAAATCATCCATATTGACATGGATGCCTTTTTTGCTGCGGTAGAAATCAGGGATAATCCTAAACTCAGAGGAAAACCTGTCATTATCGGCAGCGACCCTCGACAAACAGGTGGGCGTGGTGTCGTTTCCACTTGTAGCTATGAGGCGCGAGCTTTTGGTGTCCATTCAGCCATGAGCTCCAAGGAAGCCTATGAACGTTGTCCCCAGGCCGTCTTTATCTCAGGGAATTATGAAAAATACAAGACTGTGGGCCTCCAGATTCGAGCTATCTTTAAGCGTTATACAGATTTGATTGAACCCATGAGCATTGACGAAGCCTATTTGGATGTGACGGAAAATAAACTCGGTATCAAGTCAGCAATCAAAATAGCTCGTCTCATTCAAGAGGATATCTGGCAGGAACTACACCTGACTGCTTCTGCTGGCGTTTCTTACAACAAATTCTTAGCTAAAATGGCTAGTGATTATCAAAAGCCACATGGTCTGACGGTGATTCTGCCTGACCAGGCTGAGGATTTTCTCAAACAAATGGATATTTCTAAGTTTCATGGAGTAGGAAAAAAGACGGTAGAGAGACTTCATCAAATGGGTGTTTTTACCGGCGCTGATCTACTTGAAGTCCCTGAAGTGACCCTAATAGACCGATTTGGCAGACTGGGTTATGACCTTTATCGAAAGGCTCGTGGTATCCACAATTCCCCCGTCAAATCCAACCGCATCCGTAAATCAATCGGGAAGGAGAAAACCTATGGGAAGATTCTCCGTGCCGAGGAAGATATCAAAAAAGAGCTAACTCTCTTATCAGAAAGAGTCGCTCTCAATCTCAGTCAACAAGAAAAAGCTGGAAAAATTGTCATTCTGAAAATCCGCTACGAAGACTTTTCAACTCTGACTAAACGAAAAAGTCTGGATCAAAAAACGCAGGATGCTAGTCAGATAAGCCAAATAGCCCTGCAACTCTATGAAGAGTTAGGCGAGAAAGAAAGAGGTGTCCGCCTGTTGGGGATTACCATGACTGGATTTTAAAACTCAATGAAAATCAAAGAGCAAGCTAGGAAGCTAGACGCAGGCTGCTCAAAACACTGTTTTGAGGTTGCAGATAGAGCTGACGCGGTTTGAAGAGATTTTCGAAGAGTATAAAACCTTGAAGAGCTACCCCTTCAAGGTTTTTCTTATACAAATAAACGCACAAAACTATAGAGCAACAAGACACTACCGAGTACGATACGGTATTTACCGAAAAGAGTGAAGTCATGTTTTTTCACATAGCTTGTCAAGAAACGAATAGCGACCATGCTGACTGCAAAGGCTACTCCCATCGCAACCAAGAGCAAGAACAATTGCCCAAAGCTCAAGAGCTGTCCTGCTTTCACAAATTTGAAAATCTTTAAGGCACTGGCTCCAAACATAACAGGAATTCCAAGATAGAAGGTGAATTCTGTCACAACAGAACGACTGGTTCCATTCAATAAACCACCGACAATCGTTGCCCCAGAACGGCTAGTTCCTGGTAAAAGAGCAAGAACTTGGAAGAGACCGATATAGAAGGCTGTCGTATAAGGAAGCTTGTCCAACTCTGTCACACTTGGCTCGATAGCACGCGCTTTATTGCGCTTTTCCAAATAGATAAAGGCAATCCCATAGATAATCAACATGAGAGCAACAGAAACCATATTATGGAAGTGGGTGTCAAACCAATCATCAAATTTAAAGACGGCAAGTAAAGGTAACGTAGCTACAAGAACTTTCGACCACAATTGCCAAGTTTGACGAACCTCCTGATTGTCTTTACCTGGTTTAAAAGGATTGAGCTTGTTAAAATAAATCACCATAACCGCTAAAATAGCACCAAGCTGAATCACGACATTAAACATGGACATAAAGGCTTCATTTTGATTTTGGTATTGGATAAATTCCTCTGCTAAAATCAAGTGACCTGTACTGGAAATGGGCAACCATTCCGTAATTCCTTCAACAATCCCGAAGAAGATAGATTTTAAAATTTCAATAAGATACATAGATTACTCCTTTTTTCTATCTTCCATTATAGCATATTTTTTCAGTCTGTAACAGCTCCCTTTAAAAGGCACCGATACTGCCACCGCCTCCTCCTCCAGAGAAGCCACCGCCAGAACTTCCGCTTCCAGAAGATACGGAATAGGTACTTGCTGTATTTGCGATGCTAGCATAATGACTCATTTGCGCGCTTGAATGATAAAACATACCGTGCCAGCCATAAGCTACATAGAGGTTAATATCTGGATTTTCCACTTGGATACGATGAACCTTCATCAAATGACTGACCTTATCCGCATAGCCAAATAAGGTCGCATAGACCAATAAGCGATTCCAGACTACAATACTTTCCAATTCTGCCTGATCCAGTCGTGCAATCTCACGCAACATATTCTCAAAACTGGTCCAGAGATAGTAGACCTCGGCTCCCGCTTCATTTAGAACACCATCACGATTATCTAGTCGCAGCTTCCAATAATAGAAAACAGCCAAAACCAAACCTAGAAAACCAAGTATTGGTAAGGGGAGGTAAAGATAGCCATGAACATCTAAACTGTACAAGAACAAACCAAATCCAATAAATAAGGGCAAGATAGTGGAGAGTCCCATACCCACCTGCAAGGCCTTTTCTCCACCAGTCAAGGGACGATAATAATCCGGAAGCCCCCAGAAGGTAACTCGATTTCTCACTCCTTCTTGCATCTCTTTCAATACTTCTTCAAAAGAAGATTTGAGCTGACGCCCCTTTGCTTGAATCCGTTTTTCATCAGAGACTTTTGCTCTACGATAAAGACTATCAGATACCTTATAATCTGCAAACAAATTGGAAAGAGCTTCTTCTTTTTTGCCTGAAAAAGCCAGATTTAGACAGTCTTTCTCAAAATTGGACAAACCATCTTCTTTTACTAGCCTCAAACCAACTGCATCTCCTTCTGAAATAATAGAAACATTCCCACGGTCTATCACATCTAGCAAGGTAGCTTGAATGAGTTGATCAAAGGTGAATTTGCCAGCACCCTTGACTAAGGGACTCACCTCCTCCAAGGAGGTCGAGTAAACAGCCTCTGATAAAACCATAGGCTCTAATTCCATTGGTGGTTCATAGAGACGATGATTTTTGGCATATTTGACTGAAGGAGTGGTCTTTCTTCTATAAATAAAATAGAAGCAGACGCTCAATAACAAGGAAATGGAAAGTATCAAAGGAAACACCCAAGTGACGAGCTGCATACTCTGATCTTTTTCTCTAACAATCGAGTCTTCTATCTTATTAAACTCCTCTAAACGATTTCCTTTCAAGCCCTGATCCCTAGCGCTAGCAAAATCAGTTCGAGGCCAATAGGCATGCAATTCAACTCCACGCTTAGACGGAAGATTATCTAAACGAATAGTATAATCAAGGTTACTCTTTTCAATCGTTCCTTCTTTAAAGAGTTTCCCTGTATGGAAGTAGAGTTTTTCAGCCCCCTTTTCTCCCCTTACATGAAATTCAAACTTTCCAATAGCCCCTGAACTGTCTGTTAAAGGTTGCCAATTTAATTCAGCGATATCTTCATAAAGAAAAAGTAAGTTCTTTAAATTCCAGACAAGGTCAACTTCAACTGTGTCACCTTCCTGACCTGGATTATAGACTTTGACAGTATAACCATCTGCTCCTTCTATCACTTCGCTAGTCACATCTGTCAGTTCAGCACCATTTTTCGAGGCCTGAACCTTTGGATGAGGGTCAATGTCAAATCCACTAGGCATCTTGCCAGCACGTCCAAGCCCCACGATTTGTCCTTTAAAGTCCTCCTCAAACTGATAAACTATCTTCTGTCTAAATTCTGCCGTATTGTCTGCATGAATATACAAATCACCTTGATAAGAGTTTATCTTAAAATCAATGGCAAAAACAGAAAGTGGCAGAAGGCAAAACAAGCCTAACACTAGTAAGAAAAAAGTTTTTTTCATCAACTAAGCCCCCTTTTTATCTTTGCTATCATTATATCATTTTTTCTCAAGTAAGGGCTTACCTGTATTGAAAAATAAAGTTTTTTTCGATAAAATAGGAGACAGTTATTTTTTAATAGATTAGAAATAGGAGAAATCATGAGAAAAATATACTTATCTATTTTCACAAGTCTCTTGCTGATGCTAGGACTTGTCAATGTTGCTCAAGCTGATGAATATTTACGCATCGGGATGGAAGCAGCATATGCTCCCTTTAACTGGACCCAGGATGATGATAGCAACGGAGCTGTCAAAATCGATGGAACCAACCAGTATGCTAATGGATACGATGTCCAAATTGCCAAGAAAATCGCTAAGGACTTAGGCAAAGAACCTTTGGTTGTTAAAACCAAGTGGGAAGGTTTAGTTCCTGCCCTTACTTCTGGTAAGATTGACATGATTATCGCAGGTATGAGTCCAACCGCTGAACGCAAACAAGAAATCGCCTTTTCAAGCAGCTACTACACTAGCGAGCCTGTCCTACTTGTCAAAAAAGATTCTGCCTATGCAAATGCCAAATCTTTGGATGACTTTAATGGAGCGAAAATCACTTCTCAACAAGGTGTTTACCTTTATGACTTGATTTCCCAAATCTCAGGCGCTAAAAAAGAAACTGCCATGGGAGACTTCGCTCAAATGCGCCAAGCTCTTGAGGCTGGTGTCATTGACGCCTATGTTTCTGAACGCCCAGAAGCTCTGACTGCCGAAGCAGCCAACTCTAAGTTTAAAATGGTTCAAGTAGAGCCAGGTTTCAAGACTGGAGAAGAAGATACAGCTATCGCCATCGGACTTCGTAAAGATGACACTCGTATTAGCCAAATCAATGCCAGCATTGAAACCATTTCTAAAGATGATCAAGTTGCCCTGATGGATCGTATGATCAAGGAACAACCTGCCGAAGCAACAACAACTGAAGAGGCTAGCAGTAGTTTCTTTAGCCAAGTTGCTAAAATTCTTTCTGAAAACTGGCAACAACTTTTGCGTGGTGCTGGTATCACTCTTTTAATCTCTATCGTCGGAACCATCATAGGTCTCATTATCGGTCTTGCCATTGGTGTTTTCCGTACTGCTCCTCTCTCTGAAAACAAAGCCATTTATGGCCTACAAAAACTAGTCGGCTGGGTTCTCAATGTCTATATCGAAATTTTCCGTGGTACACCTATGATCGTTCAATCGATGGTTATCTACTATGGAACTGCCCAAGCTTTCGGTATCAACCTTGACCGCACACTGGCTGCTATCTTCATCGTTTCGATCAACACCGGTGCCTACATGACTGAAATCGTCCGTGGTGGTATCCTAGCAGTTGACAAGGGACAATTTGAAGCTGCTACTGCTCTTGGTATGACTCATAACCAAACCATGCGTAAGATTGTGCTACCTCAGGTTGTCCGCAACATCCTACCAGCAACTGGTAATGAATTTGTTATCAATATCAAAGATACATCTGTATTGAACGTTATCTCTGTTGTTGAACTTTATTTCTCAGGAAATACCGTGGCAACTCAAACTTATCAATACTTCCAGACATTTACAATCATCGCCGTGATTTACTTTGTCCTCACCTTCACCGTAACACGTATCCTACGCTTCATCGAACGCCGAATGGACATGGATACCTATACTACAGGTGCTAACCAAATGCAAACGGAGGATTTGAAATAATGACACAAGCAATCCTTGAAATTAAACACCTCAAAAAATCCTATGGACAAAACGAAGTGCTAAAAGATATTTCTTTAACTGTCCACAAGGGTGAAGTTATCTCTATCATTGGAAGCTCTGGAAGCGGAAAATCAACCTTCCTACGCTCCATTAACCTCCTTGAAACACCAACTGATGGACAAATCCTTTATCATGGACAGAACGTCCTCGAAAAAGGTTATGACCTCACGCAATACCGTGAAAAGTTGGGAATGGTTTTCCAATCCTTTAACCTCTTTGAAAATCTTAACATACTTGAAAACACAATTGTCGCTCAGACGACTGTCCTTAAACGCGAACGTACAGAAGCTGAAAAAATTGCCAAAGAAAACCTTGAAAAGGTCGGCATGGGAGAACGCTACTGGCAAGCGAAACCAAAACAACTCTCAGGGGGTCAAAAACAACGTGTAGCCATCGCTCGCGCTCTTTCAATGAATCCTGACGCTATTCTCTTTGATGAACCAACATCAGCTCTCGATCCAGAAATGGTTGGAGAAGTCCTCAAAATCATGCAGGAACTGGCCCAAGAAGGCTTGACTATGATTGTCGTAACCCATGAAATGGAATTCGCCCGTGATGTCTCTCACCGTGTTATCTTTATGGATAAGGGAGTAATTGCTGAAGAAGGTAAACCAGAAGACCTCTTCACCAATCCTAAAGAAGACCGAACAAAAGAGTTCCTTCAACGCTATCTAAAATAAAAAGAAAAGGCTGCATCAATCGTGCAGTCTTTTTGCTGTCCTCATACTCTTCGAAAATCTCTTCAAACCACGTCTGCTCTATCTGCAACCTTAAAACAGTGTTTTGAGCAACCTACGGCTAGCTTCCTAGTTTGCTCTTTGATTTTCATTGAGTATCAAAATGAAAAGGCAGACCCTATTCAAGAATCCGCCATTATCCAAAGATTAATCTTCAAATTTTTCATGATTTTTATCATAGAAATCAATTAAACCTAGAGCCGTTTCAAACGAAATATTTTTTACTTTTGCACGCCCCTGCGCTAGAGCAATGATAGACATTTCACGCGCATTCGTTTCTTTAGAGATACGGTAGCCTGTGATCTTCTTATCACGAACCCAGCCAACAACTGATTCTACTTTTTCAAAGTTTGACTTAGCCATGTCCTTCTCCTATTTTCTTCTTTACGATATTTAATTGTATACGTTTTTATGTCTTTTGTCAATAAAAAAACATATATTCAATAAAATTAATGACTTATATTTCTATTACTATCTTATTAAAGCCGATAATATATAGGTTTTTGCTTGCTATAAACCATTAGTAAATACCTTTAAAATAATTGCATTATTAACTCTTTTATTTGTAAGAATATTCATATTTACAAATACCAGTTTTTGATAGGTTAGACAGGTTTTATCTTCAACTTTATTCTATTTATCAAACTTTAAAAGGATATTTCTAATAGTGGAAGACTTTCTCTCCACACTATTTCTAACTATTCTTTTTCTTTTTCTTTTTCTTCTCCTTCTTCGACTTTCTTCCTGTCTGTATAAGCACTTTTTCACTTGCTCAACTGGTACTATTTATTTACTTTATCAAGATTCCTTTTGTTTCTCCTACCTCATTAAAAGATAAGTAGTCAGCAAACTATTGTATTCTATCTTTCAACATTTTCTACTGTTCTTTTGCAGCATCCCATCACTCTTCTCAGCATAAGGCATCTCATTAGAATTGATTATTTTTTCTAATTCCTATTATATTTAGCCAAATTTCATATTAGCTATATATAAAATATTGGATTTCAAAAAAACTCCTTAAATATAACAAATAATTCTATTACCTTAATATAAACTGAATCAAAAATAATAGGCACTATAATGAGTTGTTGTAGAAACAGTGTGATCGATTTCCTAAGTTCATAGGAATCGCCCCCTTTCTTCATCCTCATTATAGCACCTATACATCAGTTGTGCAAATAATATGATATTTTTTTTATTAGTCCTCAGACGAGCATATTATAGAGTGTTTCATTACCATTTAAGTTAATATATGATGGATCAAAACCTTCCATTCGACGAATCAAACCTGCATAATCATGCTTATCTGCCAAGGCAATACCAATCAATACAGGTCCTGTCCCCTTACTAGCCCGCTTGATATACTCAAAACGTGTGATATCATCATTCGGTCCCAAGATGTCATTTACAAACTCACGCAAGGCCCCTGGACGCTGCGGGAAGTTGACCACAAAATAATGCTTGATACCATCATAAATCAAGGCACGCTCTTCCATTTCTGGCATACGGTTGATATCATTATTTCCTCCAGAAATGATACAACAAATGGTTTTCCCCTTGATATACTCAGCCAACACCTCTAGAGAGGCGATACTAGCCGCTCCAGCAGGCTCTGCAACAATTCCTTGTTTAGAGTAGAGGTCAATCAAGGTTTCAGAAATCAACCCCTCATCGACACCTACTAAAGTCTGAACATGTTGGCGAGTTGCTTCATAGGTCAACTGACCTACTTTTTGCACGGCAATCCCATCCGCAAATTTGTCAATTTCCTTGAGTTTGACTGGACCACCAGCTTCAAAGGCAGCCTTCATGGAACGTGCTCCATTAGCCTCTACACCAATGACTTCAATTTCTGGACTTGTTTCCTTAATGTAGGTAGAAACCCCAGCAATGAGACCGCCACCACCAACAGGAACCAAGACAGCATCAAAATCAATCGATTCTTTTCGAGCTTCTTCTAAAATCTCATAAGCAACGGTCCCTTGACCTGCCTGAACATGGGCATCATCAAAGGGATCAATAAAGGTACGATTTTCAGAAACTGTAAATTCTTGAGCTGCTTTAGCTGAGGCATCAAAGGTATCTCCAACTAGTTTAATGGTTACGAAGTCCCCACCAAAAAAGCGAACTTGGCCAATCTTTTGTTGCGGAGTAGTAATTGGCATGAAAATAGTTGCAGGAATCTTCATTTCATTACATGTATAGGCTACTCCCTGCGCATGGTTTCCCGCAGAAGCACAGACTACCCCACGCTCACGCTCTTCCTTGCTGAGCTGAGAAATGGCATAATAGGCACCACGAATTTTAAAGGAACGAACACGTTGGGCATTTTCCTTTTTCAAGTAAATCTTAGCACCATACTTCTCCGATAAATAATGGTCATAATCCAGTGGGGTATTCACAACCACACCGTTCAAGACCTTGTGAGCCTTGATAATATCTTTTGAACTTAACATCTTTTTCTCCTAGACTATTCATACTATCACAATCCATCCTCTAAAACAGAGATGAATTGATTATAAAAGCGAGTTAGGTCCCCCCAACTCGCCTTCACCTTAATTTCTATAAATTAGTTATAGATTTTGAATGCATCATCATCGTTTTTACCAACGAATGGCATTGCTTTACGCAATTCTGCACCAACTTTTTCAATTTCAAGGTTAGCTGCTTGTTCACGGTAAGCAGTCAATTTTGGACGTCCAGCTTTATAGTCATTTACAAAGTCATTTGCAAATTTACCATTTTGGATGTCCGCCAAGACAGCTTTCATGTTTTCTTTAACTTGCTCAGTGATTACACGTGGACCTGATACATAGTCACCGTACTCAGCAGTGTTTGAAATTGATTGACGCATTTTCTTGAATCCACCTTCGTAGATCAAGTCAACGATCAATTTCATTTCGTGAAGAACTTCAAAGTAAGCCAATTCTGGAGCGTAACCTGCTTCTGTCAAGACTTCGAAACCTGCTTCGATAAGGGCAGTCAAACCACCACAAAGTACAGCTTGTTCACCAAACAAATCTTCTTCAGTTTCTTCTTTATAAGTTGTTTCAAGAAGACCTACACGAGCTGCTCCAACACCTTTACACCAGTCCATGGCAATGTTTTTCGCATTTCCTGTTGCATCTTGGTATACTGCGTAAAGAGCTGGAACTCCAAATCCTTCTTCATAAGTACGACGTACCAAGTGTCCTGGTCCTTTAGGAGCACACATGAAGACATCTACATCTGCAGGAACTTTGATAAACTCAAAGTGGATGTTGAAACCATGAGCAAATCCAACTGCGTTTCCAGCTTCCAAGTTTGGAGCGATTTCTGCTTCGTACAATTCTTGTTGGATTTCGTCTGGTGCCAAAATCATGATAACATCAGCCAATTTAGTAGCTTCTGCTACTGTGTAAGTGTCAAATCCATCTTCTTTTGCTTTGTCAAAAGATTTACCTGGACGTACACCGATGATGACATCGCGACCTGAATCACGCAAGTTTTGAGCATGCGCATGCCCTTGTGAACCATAACCGATAACGGCGATTTTTTTACCGTCAAGTGCTGCTACTTTAACATCTTTTTCGTATTCCATTTGAACTGCCATAGTTTTTCTCTCTTTTCTATTATTTATTGCCTTTTAGGCTGGTTTAACAAATTTAAGTTGGATTTTTAGTCGCGGGTAAATCCAGTTGCACCCGTTCTAGCAATATTACGAATACCGTATGGTCGAATGACTCGCAATAGAGCTTCACTCTTTTCAGCATTTCCTGTCATTTGAATGGTAATTGAGCTTGGTGCTACGTCTACCACCGTTGCACGGAAAGGTTGAATAATGGCTAGAATCTCAGCTCGCTTCTCAGCTGGCGCTGACATCTTAACCAAAATCACCTCGCGTTCCAAGTGTGGTTTATCCGTAATATCTCGAATGCGAATCACATCAATCTGACGATTGAGTTGCTTGATGATTTGCTCCACTTCATCATGTGAAGCTACATCAATAATTATAGTGATGCGCGATACATTCGGATCTTCTGTTGCTCCAACAGAGATACTTTCGATATTAACCTGACGACGAGACAGAACGCCAGTAAAGCGATTGAGGACTCCTGAACGATTTTGTAGTTTTGCTGTTAACATTCTACGCATGGAACTTCACCCCCAACATCTCATGATTACTCTTACCAGCTGGTACCATTGGTAACACCTGTTCCTTACGAGAAATATCTACCTCGATTAGCATAGGGACATTCTCAGTGATGACTTCAAGGTCTTGAGCCAAGGTCTCAGGATTGTCAAACTTATAGTTTTTAATGCCATAAGCTTGCGCCATCAATTGGAAATCAGGAAGTGTATCAAAGACTGACTCTGATGTTCTACCTTCATAGAAGGATTCCTGCCACTGACGAACCATTCCAAGCGAATGATTGTTCAGCATAACCACCTTGATTGGCACCTTGTAAATGTTCAAAATAGCCAATTCCTGGTTGGTCATTTGGAAACCACCATCCCCAACGAACAAGACTACTTCCCTATCTGGGTTGGCAATTTTAGCACCGATTGCTGCTGGAATTCCAAATCCCATCGTTCCCAAACCACCTGAAGTCACTAACTGACGCTCATTTTGGTAAGGATAATACTGGGCTGTCCACATTTGGTGTTGACCAACGTCTGTGACCACAATGGCATCTCCATTCGTCAATTCACCAATTCGTTCAATAACGGCTTGCGGTTGAACCACACGCTCTTTTTTGTCATAAGAACGAACACGGTTCTTGTCTTTAGTAACTTTCTCAATCCATTTCTCAGTATTGTTATGAACTGTTGGTTCCGCCAACAACATTTGCAAGGCTTTCTTAGCATCTCCAACTACAGGAATATCTGCACTGATAATCTTACCAATCTCAGCTGGGTCAATATCAATGTGGGCAACCTTAGCATTCTTAGCGAAGGTCTTAGGATTTCCTGTCAAGCGGTCATCGAAACGGCAACCAATACTAATCATAAAGTCTGCTTCCGTCATGGCAATATTAGCTGCGAACGACCCGTGCATACCTCCCATTCCAAGGAAGAGTGGATGAGTCGTTGCAATCGTACCTTGTCCTAAGAGACTAGTTACCACTGGAATTTGATAGCGTTCTGCAAATTCATTTAATTCTGCAGCAGCTTCAGCATAACTAATTCCGCCACCAGCTAACAAGACTGGCTTTTTAGCCTTGGATAATTGCTTCAAGATTTTCTTGATTTGCATATCATTCGGCTCAAGAGTCGGCTGATAGCTTGGTAAGTTCACTTCTGGTGAATAGATGAAGTCTGTTTCTAAAGCAGATACATCTTTAGGTAGGTCAATGACGACCGGCCCTGGACGTCCTGTAGTTGCGATATGGACAGCTTCCGTAATGATACGCGGAATATCAGCTGTCTCACGAACTTGGTAATTGTACTTAGTGATTGGCATGGTAATTCCCACGATGTCTGCCTCCTGAAAGGCATCTTTCCCAATTCCAGCTCGCGCAACCTGACCTGTAAAGACCAAAAGGGGAACGCTATCGCTCATGGCATCCGCAATCCCTGTAATGGCATTTGTTGCTCCTGGTCCACTAGTGACGACGGCAACACCCAACTTTCCAGTTGATTTGGCATAACCTTCAGCTTCATGCAAACAACCTTGCTCATGGCGTCCTAGAATGTGGCGAATGCCTTTAAAATTATATATCGCATCATACAAAGGCAAGACCGCACCACCTGGATAACCAAAGATGGTATCAATTCCTAAATCACGAAGTGTTTCCAAAACTAGGTCCGACCCCGTCTTAGGAGACTCTAAACTGATTTTCTCCATTGTTCCCCTTTCTCTTCACTTAAAAATAACTTGTTACTATCATACCATTTTTTCAAAATTTTTCAAGACAAAAGAAGAAATTTTCTGAATTTTCTATTTTAATGTTTATTTATGAATGTTATTTTTGTTTTTATTAAAAAGATATCGATTTCATTTATTAAAAAATAAAAAAGAACTGATTTCTCAGTCCTTCATTAATCTTATTCCACACTAAATAGGTATGGGTAAACAGGTTGTTGACCTTGATGAATCTCGACTTCAACATCTTCGAATTCTTCTGCGATTTCTTGAGCAATTTCATTGGCAAGTTCTTCGCTTCCATCTTCACCGACATAGAAGGTTACGATTTCACTATCTTCATCCAACATATGTTTCAAGGTTTCAGTCAAGGTTTGGTGCATGTCAGGGTTTGACACGAGAATTTTCCCATCCACCATACCAAGATTATCATTTTCATGGATTTCTAAGCCATCAATCGTTGTATCACGCACAGCTGTTGTGACGCTTCCGCTAACGACATCGCTAAGAGCAGCTGTCATACGCTCTTGGTTTTCTTCGATGGACTTGCTTGGATCAAAGGCAAGAAGACTAGTCAATCCTTGAGGAAGAGTACGAGCTTCAACCACTACTGCTGGTTGTTCCAAAACTTCTGCTGCAGATTGAGCTGCCATGAAGATATTCTTGTTATTTGGCAGGAAGATGATGTTACGGGCATTGACCTGTTCAACAGCCTTGATAAAGTCTTCTGTTGAAGGATTCATGGTTTGACCGCCTTCGATAACATAATCCACACCTTGAGAACGGAAGATATCTGCTAGACCTTTACCAGCCACTACAGCAATCAAAGCATACTCTTTTTCTTCAGCTGGCTTGCTAACTTGAGCAGCTTCTTTTTCAACCTGTGCTTCGTGTTGATTGCGCATATTGTCAACTTTTACCTTGACTAAGCTACCATATTTGAGACCTTCTTGCATAACAAGTCCTGGATCTTCTGTATGGACATGAACTTTGACGATTTCATCATCGTTGACAACGAGGAGAGAATCCCCGAGTTCATTCAAATAGTTACGGAATTCGTCGTAGTCAAAATCTTTGGCATAGGTTGGACCTTGCTTAAGAGCTACCATGATTTCAGTACAGTAACCAAATGTGATGTCCTCAGTCGCTACGTGACCAGCTACAGACTTGTGGTGCTCCGCATTGATCATTTCACTCATATTAGCAGGAGTCGCCACAAAGTCCTCAGATGCAATATATTCGCCAGTAAGGGCTGAAAGGAAACCTTCGTAGATGAAGACCAGTCCTTGACCACCTGAGTCCACAACGCCAACTTCCTTCAATACTGGAAGCATATCTGGCGTTTTAGCTAGAGCGGTTTTAGCACCTTCCAAGGCTGCGCGCATGACTTCAACAGCGTCATCTGTTTGCTCAGTTTTTTTCTTAGCACCGATAGCAGCCCCACGAGAAACTGTCAAAATCGTTCCTTCAACTGGTTTCATAACGGCCTTATAGGCAACTTCCACACCTGATTGGAAGGCAAGAGCCAAATCTTGACCTGTTAACTCTTCTTTATCCTTGATAGCTTGTGAAAATCCACGGAAAAGCTGAGACGTAATAACGCCTGAGTTTCCACGCGCACCCATCAAAAGCCCTTTGGCAAGAATGCTCGCTACCTCGCCAACTGTAGAAGCTGGCTTGTCTGCAACTTCTTTAGCTCCATTTTCAATGGTCATTCCCATGTTTGTTCCAGTATCTCCATCTGGAACTGGGAAGACGTTTAATGAATTGACATATTCAGCTTGCTTATTCAAGCGAGTTGATGCAGCCTGCACCATTTCTTGAAATAAGCTAGTAGTAATTTTTGACACGGTTATTCTCCTACAACTTTGATATTTTGAATGTAGACATTTACAGTCTGAGCAGTAATTCCAAGTTGGTTTTCCAAACTAAAACGAACACGCTCTTGAATGTTTTTTGACACTTCGCTAATCTTTGTTCCGTAGCTCAACACGGTATATACATCAACTGCAATACTGCCATCTTCGGCCGCCTTTACGACGACACCTTTGGAATAATTTTCCTTACCTAGAAGGGCTTGGAAGTTATCTTTGAGGGCATTTTTACTAGCCATACCGACCACACCAAAAATCTCAGTTGCTGCTCCACCTACAACGGTTGCAATCACTTCATCTGTTAGTTCGATTTGACCATCTTTTGTATTAATTTTTACAGTCATCCTTTTTACCTCAACTAGTTGATACTCTATTTTATCATATTTCAGTCCAAGTGTAAAAGCAGAATACTGTATCAGCGGATATTTACTCTATTTTTCAAATGATTTTACTCCTACAATAAAAGAAAAAAGACCCTAAGGTCTCCTTTGCTTTTATTATTAAACGCGTTCAACTTTACCTGATTTCAAAGCACGAGCTGAAGCCCAAACTTTTTTAGGTTTACCATCGATAAGAACAGTAACTTTTTGAAGGTTTGGTTTTACGGCACGTTTTGTTTGGTTCATCGCGTGTGAACGATTGTTTCCTGATACAGTCTTACGACCTGTAAAGTAACATACTTTAGCCATTGTGTTTTCCTCCTATTAGATCTAATATAGCGGATGTGCTAGCACCACATACCGTACTATGTTATCACACTTTCTTCATTTTTGCAAGGGAATTAGAAGATTTTTTTATTTAACGTAGACAACCCCCAACTTTCCAAAAGCCACATCTCCACGGATAATCAAAGTTTTACTGGTTGGAGCTAGAGAAGTATCTGCCTTGGCTACACCACAGAAAGTTTCCACCTTCAAATCCACTCGCCAATGTTGGGGAACATAGATAACTGCATTGCCAAAACCAACTTCTACTTTCAGGGTTGCAGTATCTCCTAAAATCTCTGCATTGTCGTAATATATCTTAGCATTTCCAAAACCAACTTCTACTTGGTCGTCTACCAATTCTTGGTTTTGCTTGTAGAAAGTCCCAGTCCCAAAAGCGACTTCCTTATCTGTAAGAATGGTCTTTTCACCGTCATACCACCATTTTTTCCCATTCCAAGTTCTGTTAGAATGAGTGAGTGCACTGACACCCATTACGATTAAAACACTAGCCCAGAATAGTGACTGATTGGGAATCGGTAAGATGTCATAAAAGTGGTTGGCAATTAGTAAGGCTACTAGAGATGTAAAAGAAGCTGAAGTTAAGTGGCGACGCAACAAAGCTCCAACTGATTGGTAGGCAAAAAATCCAATACCGATCAAAGGCCAAATTTGCCCTCCTAGAGAAGGAATTCCAAAATTTCCTTGTAATAGTATTAAAGCTGCCAAAACGAGCAACACAATACCAAATGCTTTCTTTTTCATGTTCTTACCTCATGTTTCTTAGATTTTCTTTTAGGAGAGATTGGTAATGCCGTGAGACATGAACCTCCTTGTGGGTCTGATAAAAGGAAATGGTGCCCGTTCCTGAAAAGGACTTGTCCACCGAGTAAACCTGACGGATATTTGCAATAGTCGACTTGGATACCCGACTAAAATAGCGAGGAAGGATAGCCTCTAACTCATAGAGTTTAAGCCGAACCTCATAGGCATCTTTCTGGGTATGGGCATAAATCTTGCTACCTTCCGTCTCAAAGAAGAGAATTTCCGATAAGTCCAGATAATATTCACCTGTTCCCTTGTAAAAAATCAACCTAGGAGACTTGGACTCTTGCAAGAGGCGCTGTAAATCCGCAATCTCATCTGTCAAAGCCGTCGCCTTGATGACAATTTCAGTTTCCTCTAAATTGCTATCAATTTCGATTCGTAACTTCATTCCATCTCCTTTCTGACTCTACTATATCAAAGCCAAAATAAGAAAACAAGAGCAAAAAAGCAAGTGGTTACTTTAGGCACGTAAGTGGTTGTAAGGCTACCTTAACTTACAGGTCAAAATAGAAAGAAAATCACACCCCACACAAGTCCGCAAGCATAACCAACCAAGACATCCTTGGGATAATGGACGCCACCTAGGACTCTTACTAGACCGAGGAGGGCTGAAAAGACCAACAAGATAACCCCTACAGATAAACTAGCATGTAAGCAAGCCATGGAGATAATGGTTGCTGAAAAGACATGACGACTGGGCATAGACTGACCAGGACTATCTCTGTCTAGTAGAGGTACAATTTCCCAAACTTCATAAGGCCTAGGAGCATTGATTTTCTTACGGAGAAGGGATAAAATCACAAAACCTGACGCAGGGACAAACACATACATCAAGACCTGCTTCCCAAGTCCTTGTTGGAGATAGATAATTACTAACAAGGTTAAATAAACTATAGGCATAACTACTGTCATCAACCGATTGAAAGCTCTTAACAAGCTCAGAAGAAAGGACTTATTTTTAATCTTACCAGCAACGTGGCCATACCATTCTTGATAATTTTTCATATATTTTCTCATCACTTACTCAAATTTTGCTTACAGGGAAGCACTTGTCTTCTAGTATAGTGCAGAAAAAGAAGGCCGTCAAGCCTTCTTTGGGTTTATTCTTCTGCTTCGTCTTCTGTAAATTGACTGTTATAAAGGTCAGCGTAGAAGCCTCCTTGTGCCATCAACTCATCATGATTGCCTTGCTCGATGATATTTCCATCTTTCATAACCAGAATCAGATCAGCATTTCGGATAGTAGACAAGCGGTGGGCGATGACAAAGGAAGTTCTTCCCTCCATCAATCGGTCCATAGCTTTCTGGATTAACTCTTCTGTACGGGTATCAACCGAAGAGGTCGCCTCATCTAAAATCAAGAGTGGTGAATCTTTCAACAAAGCACGAGCGATGGTCAAGAGTTGTTTTTGTCCGACAGACAAGGTCACTGTGTCGTCCAAGACGGTATCGTAACCATCTGGTAGAGTCATGATAAAGTGGTGAATCCCAACAGCCTTGCTGGCTTCAATCACGCGCTCATCACTAATACCTGTTTGGTTATAGATGAGATTGTCGCGAATGGTGCCTTCAAAGAGCCAGGTGTCCTGCAAGACCATTGAAAAGGCATCGTGTACTTCCGAACGCTTCATCTCCTTGGTATCCACACCATCGATGCGGATACTTCCCTTATCAATCTCATAAAACTTCATCAAAAGATTGACAATAGTCGTCTTCCCAGCTCCAGTAGGACCGACAATGGCAACTTTTTGACCTGCATGAGCGGTCGCAGAAAAGTCATGAATAATGGTTCTCTCTGGTGTGTAACCAAAGGAAACTCTATCAAAGACCACTTGACCTTTCATAGCGCTCAATTGTCTTTCTTTATGGGATTCATCTTCCATTTCCTCTTCACCTAAGAATTCGAAAACACGTCCCATGGCTGCGCTAGCCTGCTGCAGACTAGTAATCCCTTGAGCGATTTGTGAAAGGGGCTGAGAAAAGATACGCACGTAGGCCATAAAGGCAACGATAATCCCGATACTAATCTGCCCATTTAAGGCCAAGGCTGCACCGACGATAATCACTAAGGCATAGCTAAAGTTCCCAATGAACATCATAATCGGCATCATAATCCCTGAAATAAACTGAGATTTCCAGATGCTATTATACAGACGATGGTTTAATGTCGCAAATTCTTCTTTGGTGCTCTCAATAGCATTGTAACTGGTCACCACATTATGGCCAGAGTACATTTCCTCCACATAACCATTAACAGCTGCCAAATCCTGTTGCTGACTCTTAAAGAAGCCCTGCGATTTGCCCATAAAAACAGACACGAAAGCAAAACCGATAAGAGTTGAAACAACCGTCACTAAGGCTAAAATCCAGTTCATTCCAAACATGGTTACCAAGACTGCCACGACCAATAAAGTGGATGAAAGAACTGTTCCCAGACTTTGATTGAGGGATTGGGCTGCAGTGTCAACGTCATTGGTCACACGAGACAAGGTATCCCCCTGAGAATGTCCATCAAAATACCCCAATGGAAGACGATTAATTTTCTCTGCAATCGCTCTTCTCAAACGCTCTGAAAAACGTTGAATGGCTGTTGTAAACAGAAAGGCCTGCAAATAATTTGATAGGAGTCCAATCACATAGATGACGGCCAAAAAACTACCAATGGCTGCAACCGCAGCGACATCCACGCTTGTTTCTAGACCACTGGCAATGATATTGGTCATTTCCTTGATACGGGTTGGACCATATACGGTAATGATATTGGATAGGATTGTTGCTAAAAAGGCGATTAGAAGGGCAAACTGGAGACCTGCAAGATAGGGTTTACTCTGTTTCCAGAGCGACAGTTTTTTATTTTCCATGTTCCAATTCCTCCTTCGATAATTGTGAATAGGCAATTTCTTGGTAAACTTCGTTGGTAGCTAGAAGTTCCTTATGGGTGCCTTGTCCCACGACTTTTCCTTGATCCAAGACCAAAATCAAATCTGCATCCATAATGGTTGAAATACGCTGTGCGACGATAAGCTTGGTCATAGATTTTGTTTTCTCTGCTAGCTCTTGGCGTAGGACACGATCTGTCTTGTAATCCAAGGCTGAGAAGGAGTCATCAAAGATGAGGATTTCTGGCTTACGAGCCAAGGCACGAGCAATGGCCAGACGTTGTCTTTGTCCACCTGAGAAGTTGGTTCCTCCTTGGGCTACTTCTGACTCTAATCCCGCTTCCTTGTCTTCGATAAAGTTCTTAGATTGGGCCAATTCCAAGGCTTGCCACATGGCTTGTTCACTAAGCGGTGTTTCTTGGCTACGTCCAAAGTCTAGATTGTCCTTGACATCTCCAGAAAATAGCACAGCTTTTTGTGGAATATAGCCAACCTTGTTGCGCAAATCTTCCAAACCGTAATCTTGAACATTAACTCCGTCCACTAGAATTTCTCCATCTGAAACATCGTAGAAACGTGGAATCAGATTGACCAGAGTTGACTTACCAGAACCTGTCGACCCTATAAAGGCCACTGTTTGACCCGCTTCTGCTCTAAAGCTAACATGCTCGATAACTGCTTCTGAATTTGCAGCATAGCGGAAGGTCACATCCTTAAATTCGACCTGACCTTTTAGATTTTCATCAGCCAGCTGCACTTGAGCAGGATTTTGGATAGAAGAATGCAAATCTAGAACCTGATTAATCCGCTTGGCAGAGACCATAGTTCGGGGGAGAACGATGAAGAGCGCTCCCATGAGAAGGAATCCCATGACAACCTGCATAGCATAAGACATGAAAACAACCATGTCACTAAAGAGAGGCAGACGTGCTGTCGGAGCAGCATCGTTGATCACATAGGCCCCAATCCAATAAATCGCCACACTCAAACCACTTGAAATCCCCATCATGATGGGATTCAAAATAGCCATGAGACGGTTGACAAATAAATTCAAGCGTGTCAATTCATCATTTGCAGCTGCAAATTTCTCATCTTGGTACTTTTCAGCATTGTAGGCACGAACAACGCGAATACCTGTTAAACTCTCGCGAGTGATACTGTTCAGTTTATCAGTCAGACTTTGAATCAAGGACTGTTTTGGAAAGGCTAGCGTCATCAAAACTGTTGTCATCAAAACATTGACAATCACTGCCACAAGAACAGCCCAGAGCCAGTATTCCGAATGGCCTAAAATCTTCCCGATGGCCCAGATAGCCATAATTGGACCACGCGTCACCACTTGCAAGCCCATGGTAATCAACATCTGAACTTGAGTAATATCATTAGTGGTACGAGTTAGGAGGCTGGGAATAGAGAATTTCTTAATCTCTGTCTGTGAGTAGTCTAAAACTCGGTTAAAAATATCACTTCTCAACCTACTAGTATAAGAAGCGGCCACTCTGGATGCAAAAAATCCAACTGAAACTGCGGACAAAAAGGCAAAAAAAGACATTCCGACCATCATACCTGCTGGTTGCCATAACTCACCCAAGTTGGTTCCTTGACTTCCTAGCAAATCCGTGATTTTAGAGATATAGGTCGGCACTTCTAACTCTAGGTAAACTGAAAAGCAGGTAAAGAGAACGGCTAGAAAAATCATCCCCCATTCTTTTCTACTAATTCGTTTAGCTAACTTCTTCATTCTCTCCTCCTATTCTCTTGATATTTTCCTGTAGTTGATTGAGGACTTTCTCAAAAATCAGTAATTCATCTCCATCAATGTCTGCCATCAACTGGTTGTCAATGCGTTCAAAGAAGGCTTTAACCTGCTTCATTTGAGAACGTGATTTGTCCGTCAGACGAACAAACTTGGCCCGCTTATCGACAGGACTCGCCTCCAATTCCACCAAACCATTTTGTACCATACGCTTGACCAAGTTACTCGCCACAGACTTGGTAATATTGAGTTCCTGCTCGATATCTTTAATCAAGACCAAGTTTTGGTTTTCCTCATGGCTATCCAAAAAACGTACAACCTGACCTTGTGGTCCACCCATAAATTCAATGCCACAACGTTTGGCTTCCTTTTGCACCATCAGATGAATCTGGTGACCAAAACGCTTAAAAACTAACATCGGTTTATCCATACTAACTCCTTTCTAACTATCACATTTAGTTCTCCTAGGAACTAATTAAGTTTTCATGGGAACTATTTTACCACTTTGAAAAGAGATGTCAAGAAAAAAGTTTCCTAGAGAACTATTTTCTTGATTCAAAAAATCCCAAGTGATTTTCTCACTTAGGATCATGTTTTCTAGGTTAAATTAGAATCCATCTACGTTTGTGTAGATCTTTTGTACGTCTTCGTCGTCCTCAAGGACGCTGTAAAGTTTTTCAAAAGTTTCAAGGTCTTCGCCTGACAATTCCACTTCTGACTGAGGAATCATTTCCAATTCAGTCACTTGGAATTCTTCGACACCTGACTCACGAAGGGCAACAATAGCCTTGTGAAGGTCAGTTGGAGCTGTGTAAACAGTGATTGTTCCTTCTTCTGCTTCTACATCGTCCACATCCACATCTGCTTCTAGCAATTGCTCAAAGACTGCATCCGCATCTTCTCCGGCAAATACAATAACACCCTTGTTGTCGAAGAGGTAAGAAACCGAACCTGAAGCACCCATGTTTCCACCGTTTTTACCAAAGGCAGCACGGACATTAGCTGCTGTACGGTTAACGTTTGAAGTCAAGGTATCAACAATCAACATAGAACCATTTGGTCCAAAACCTTCGTAACGTCCTTCTGTAAAGGTTTCGTCTGTGTTTCCTTTTGCTTTATCAATCGCTTTATCGATAACGTGTTTTGGCACTTGGGCTTGTTTAGCACGGTCGATAACGAATTTCAAAGCAGTGTTTGATTCTGGGTCTGGATCACCTTTTTTAGCTGCTACATAGATTTCTACACCAAACTTTGCATATACTTTAGAGTTAGCTCCATCTTTAGCCGTTTTCTTGGCTACGATATTGGCCCATTTACGTCCCATTAGGAATCTCCTTTTTTCACATTTTAATCTTTCTTATTATAACACAAGTTTTTTCGATTTTCACTAGAGGAAATGGATTTTATTCAGCAAATCGAGCTATGATGACACTTTTGTTGCCAAGATGGCCTTGCCTTCTTTTATCAAAGGATGACGAAACAGTGAAAAGTACAGTTGAATGGTCATGGCAACCCAGATAAGGGGTTCACAAAGGATAACACCCTTATAGCCCGCCCAAGGAATAATCAAGACCACAAAAACGATTTTCCCGATTAGTTCAATAAAGCTGGAAATCAGAGGAAGGACCTTTTGCCCCAAGCCCTGCAAGCAATTGCGATAAATCAGCAAGAGGCTCAAAATAGGATAAAAGGCTGAGCTGATTTGCAGGTAGAGACTACCATTTTCTACCAGGTATCCATCCGTCGAACTGGCCAAGAAGGAAACTAAGCTAGGACTGGCAAAAAAGAGGAAGACACAAACAAAAACTGCCCATGACATACTCAAACGACTGCCGATTCGAAGGCCTTGAACAATACGGTCTGGTCGCTTGGCCCCAAGATTCTGCGAAGCAAAAGTTGTCATCGAGGCAGAAATAGCGGTCATAGGAAGAAGGGCGAAGGCCATAATGCGTCGAGCTGCCGTCTGGGCACTAATAATCACGGCACCAAAGGTATTAACAGAAGACTGTAAAATCACACTACCAATGGACACAATCGAGCTCATCAAACCCATAGCCAAACCTTGCTCCAAGAGATCAGCGTACAAGGCCTTGTCCCATTTGAAATGCTTGAGTTGAGGCAAAAGTTCTGGAACACTCTTGCGGATATAATAAAAACAGAGAACCGCTGATAAACCTTGCGAAATAATGGTGGCAAGGCCCGCAGATTGAACTCCCAGATGCAATTGCGTAATGAAATAGAGATCCAGAACCACATTGACCAAGGCCGAGAAAATCAGAAAGCCAAGGGCTGCTAGACTGTCCCCAATAGACCGCAACAAACCTGCAAAGAGGTTATAGGCAAAGCTGACACCAACACAGGTCACAATCATAGAAATATATTGATAGGACTGAGGGAGGATTTCTGCAGGGGTATCTAAGTATTGCAAGAGAGGATACAAACCAAGAAAACCCAGCAACATCACTACAATGCTCAAAAGAGCACCTAAAATCCAAGTTGCTGCTACTGCTTCCTTGATCTTTGTAAAATTCTGAGCCCCATAATAGCGGGCAATGACAATCCCCATTCCATTGCCAACACCAAGTGTAAAGCCTATAATCAAATCAAAAATGGCAGTTGTTGCCCCAACCGCAGCCAAAGAACCTTGTCCAAGAAATCGTCCAACAATCAAGACATCAGCAGTGTTATAGAGCTGTTGAAAAATATTGGACAGCAAGATTGGGAAGGCAAAACTCACAAGCGAGGGAAGAATAGGACCATGAATCAGGTCCACTGTTCGTTTTTTATTCATAAGGCTATTATATCAGCTTTCTAGAGGAGCGACAAGAAACAGCAAACTATGCGCGAGCTGAAGACCAGAACTAGGCAACTAAAAAGCAGCGGATTTCTCCACTACTTTAACAGCCTATTCTTCAATTTCGATTTCAAGTTCATCGCCTAGGTCAAGTGTCACTTCTTCATTCACAGAATCTGCTTGGACTGCGTCATCTTTTTTAGTTTCAACACCTTCTACAGAAGCTTCTTCTCCATCAATCAAACCAAATTGAACACGCACTTGATGGTCAATTTCATCAAAGATTTCTGGATTATCTGCCAAGTATTTCTTAGCATTTTCAGAACCTTGACCGATTTTCTCATCCTTATAAGAATACCAAGCCCCTGCTTTTTTGATGATATCCAAATCGCTTGCAATCTTCAAAAGCTCACCAGTCTTAGAAATCCCTTCTCCGTACATGATTTCAACGAAGGCTTCCTTAAATGGCGGAGCCACCTTGTTTTTCACGACCTTAATCTTAGTTTCCTTACCGACATTGGTGTCTTTCTGGTCACCAGTTCCCTTGATTTGCGTGCTTCCACGAACATCCAAACGCACTGAAGCGTAGAATTTCAAGGCACGTCCACCAGGAGTTGTTTCTGGATTTCCAAACATGACCCCAACTTTTTCACGCAATTGGTTGATGAAGATGGCAATTGTTTTGGTTTTATTGATAGAAGCACCAAGTTTACGCATGGCCTGACTCATCATACGAGCCTGCAAACCAACGTGGCTATCTCCGATATCTCCATCAATTTCCGCACGAGGAACAAGGGCCGCAACTGAATCGACCACGACAAGATCTACAGCACCTGAGTCAATCAATTTTCCTGCAATCTCAAGACCTTGCTCTCCTGAGTCTGGTTGTGACAAGAGCAATTCGTCAATATTGACACCAAGGGCCGCAGCATAAGCTGGGTCAAGGGCATGCTCCGCATCGATAAAGGCTGCAATCCCACCTTCTTTTTGCGCTTGCGCGACTGCATGAAGGGCAACTGTTGTCTTACCAGATGACTCTGGCCCATAGATTTCGATGATACGTCCCTTAGGATAGCCACCTGAACCAAGGGCAATATCAAGAGCCAAGGAACCGGAGCTCATCACTTGCACCTTTTGCTCTGCACGCTCACCCAAACGCATAATTGAACCCTTACCAAAGTCTTTCTCAATCAATTTAAGAGCATCATTCAAGGCTTTTTCACGTTCTGCGCCGAATTTTTTTGAAATTTCATCTAATTTTTTTGGTTTTTTCGCCATTCTATTCTCCTACATTCTAATGGTCCTTAGACCTATCTACTATTATATCAAAAGTTAGTCACTTAATAAAGCCTTGCGAACTAGGTTAAAGGCATGCATAACCGCAATGTGACGTACATCTGCTCGACTTCTGCCTCCAATATTCACCTTGATAACCTCAGTTCCTTTCTCTTGAGCCAATCCTATGAAGACTGTCCCAGCTGGATGCCCTTCTAGACTGTCTGGCCCTGCTACTCCAGTCAAGCTAATACCAAAATCAGACTGGGTCTTACTTCGTGCCTGCTCAGCCATCTTCTGAGCTGTAAATTCAGACACAACACCATATTCTTCCAAATCCTTGACAGGAATATCCAACATCTTTGATTTTTCCTCCAAGCTATAGGTCACGAAACCACCCTTAAATATGCTTGAAACTCCTGAAAAATCCGCCACAGTAGCTTGGAAAAGCCCTGCTGTCAAACTCTCTGCAGCCGTGATGGTTTTCCCTTGCTTTTTCAGTTCTTCTACCACAATACTGGCCAAGCTGGACTCTTCCCCATAACCATAACAAAGTTCTCGCAAAGAAAGACCTTCAAAAGTCTGGTAGTCCAAGATTTGATTTTCCAAAATATCCAACGCTTGATTCGCCTCTTCTCGACTGCCAGATTTTGTCGACAGACGCAGGGTTACCTCTCCTGTCTTGGCATAAGGGGCCAAGGTCGGATCTGTCTGATTAGCAATCAAATCAGCTAAAATCGTAACCAGCTGGCTTTCGCCAATTCCAAAGAAACGAAGAACTCGGGAATACAGTTTGCTCCCTGTCATCAACTTAGGTAGAAGTTGGTTTAAGACCATGGGTTTCAATTCACTTGGTGGACCAGGAAGGACGACATAGGTCACTCCGTCCACTGCTAATATTCCTCCAACAGCCAGTCCTGTTTCGTTTGGTAGTGGAGTCGCCCCTTCTACAATTTGAGCTTGTCTTTCGTTATTCGGTGTTCGGGCATAGTCTGGTCTCTGGGCAAAAAAGACATCCAACTTCGCCTGCGCCTGGGGATCGAAAATTAATTCTTTCCCTAAAAATTTAGCCAGAGTTTGTTTGGTTAAGTCATCCTCAGTTGGCCCTAAACCACCTGTCAAAATCACCAGGCTGCTACGTTGACTGGCAATCTCAAGCAGGGATAAGAGACGAACTTCATTGTCTCCTACAGCCGTTTGAAAATAAATATCTACCCCAATCTCTGCTAGTTTTTCTGATAAAAACTGGGCATTGGTATTGACAATCTGTCCTGTCAAAATCTCTGTTCCAACAGCAATGATTTCTGCTTTCATGTTTCCTCCTACCTATCTATTCGTATTTTTTTGAAAAAATCGCAGGAAATTTCCCACGATTTTAACTATAAAATAGATTATTCTACATCTTCTTGATTTATTGTATTATTAATCGTACCTGTTCCCAAACCGGTATTATTTCGATTTCCGAAAATATCTTCATATAAGACGGCATTTGTCTCTAACTCTGTCACCTTCGGTTTATCAAGTGAGGTTCTCAAAAGATTCTGGATTTCTAACAAATGGTTAGCAGTTACGATTTGATAAGATGTACCTTGCAATTCGGCATCTTCTCCTCGCAATTGTTGGGTTTCAATCGTTTTAAATGAGTCCTTGTAACCTAACAAGCTTGGAATACTCTTAGCAGACAAATCAATGTTGGTCTGCATATTAGTACTTAGGGCTTTTAAGATGGATTGGTAGTGGCTAACGCTATTTAAACTAAGAACTTTTTCAACCACCTTTTGAATAACTTCACGCTGACGCTTCTGACGTCCATAGTCCCCTTCTGGATCCTGGTAGCGCATGCGGGAATAAACAAGAGCTTCATCTCCATTTAGAGTTTGCTGCCCAACACCGATAGAAATAGTATTAAATTCCTCTTGGTCACTGATAGAAATTGGGAAACCTAGTGTATTATTAACGGTAATTCCACCCACTGCATCAACCAATTGTTGCAATCCGTGCATGTTGACCATAATATAGCGGTCAATATGGATGTTCATCATCTTCTGAATGGTTGAAATAGCCAATTCTGCACCACCATTGGCATAGGCAGCATTTAATTTTTCTTCCTCGATTCGTCCATCTTTATGCTGAATTTTAGTCAGGATATCACGTTCTAAACTCAACATCATGGTTTTTTTCGTGTGCGGATTAACCGTCAAGAGAATCATAGAATCACTATTTCCCTCCCAAGGGTCAGTTCGTTCAACGTTTCCAGTATCAACCCCCATTAAAAGGATTGTTAAGGGTTCAGTCGCCTCAATAACATTGGTTTCTTCCCCAATTTTTTTATAGGTACGAGATAAGGTTTCCGTACCTTGTTGATAAATTGTATAAGCGAAGACACCTACACCTAAAACTGTCACAGCTAGAAAAGCTAGAACCATTCCAATAATTTTTTTAACCATATTTCTATTAATCTATCAGTCTACCCATCAGGTAAACATCGACAAATTCCCCTTCTTCTATGTACGCACCGCGCTCTTGTCTACCTTCAATTACAAAGCCATGCTTTTGATATAGATGTACTGCAGCTTGATTACGAGTTTGGACAGTCAGTTGAAGTCTACGAAGAGTGCCACTAGCCTGTGCCCATTCTACAACTTCTTCAAGTAACAAACTTCCCAGCCCATTATTCCAATATTTCTTACCAATCACAATAAAGAGATCTCCAATATGACGAACTCTCTTGCGTTGATCAGCTGTGATATTTACAAGACCAGCAATTTCATCATTCAGTAAGGCCAGTAAAGTGATTTGATTTTCCGAGTGAGCCTGTTTATCCAAAAACAACTCCATCTCAGTATCCGTCATCAAAATGCCATCCCTGTCCAGACTGGTAAAATCTGTTTCTACACTGACACGATTTAAAAATGATACTAAGGCAGCCGCATCTTCAATTTCTGCTTCCCTAATGAGCAATTCATACTCCATGTCGAAGCTCCTCTAAGAGTTTTTCTGCACGCAAGCCCTTGGCTTTGAAGTTTAATCTGCGACCATCTTCCTCTTTTAGAATTTCTAATTCTAAATAAGTATCTGGCAAGGCATCACCTAAAAGATGTCCCCACTCAATGACAGTTACCCCACCGCCAAAGAGAAACTCATCCAAGTCGATAGAATCAGCATCTCCTTCAATACGATAAACATCTAGGTGGTAAAGTGGAAGACGACCTTCATACTCTCTCACGATAGTATAGGTTGGACTCTTAATCATTTGAGAAATCTGTAAACCCTTGGCAAGGCCTTTTGTAAAGGTTGTTTTGCCTGCTCCAAGTTCTCCAGTTAGAATTAGGACATCATTCTTTTCTAATAAATAGCCCAAACGTTCACCTAAGGACTGTAACTCTTCTTCGTTTTTAGTGTACATGTTTCTATTATACCAAAAAGTTGTCCTTTGTCGAGATATTATCTATAAAATTCCATATTATAAATTGTAAAACTTGGACCATCTCTTCTTCTGTCTTTAAAATAGAAACAGCAAGAAAACGACTAATAAGATATCTCTCATCAAGTGGCTATAAAATGAAACTTCCCAGCGAATGACTTTTGGCACTAACAGGCCTAGAAACAGCATGCCCAAGGCAATATAAAAGGTCATGGATAATATTGACCACGGATTTCTGAGAACGATTAAAATAGCTAATCCACTAATAAAACAGATTTGCTTTTTACCCAAAATATTTTTCAAGCCATATACATACTTCTGAATTGGCAGAAAAACTAACAAATCAATACCAAATAAGAAAAAGAAACTCGGTAGAAAGACTTCCACAAACTCTTCACCAGTTGTCCTGCCTGTAAGAACATATTCAATGATAATCAAAGCTAAACCTAAAACATTTACCAATAGCAACAGAGTATACAAGAATTGCTGTCTATTTTCTTTAAAAACTGAGTAATGTTGATTTCGCTGCCCTCTATAATAGTTTAGCCCTGCTCCAATGCTCGCAAGGAGCAACATACCCACTAAATAATAGAAGCAGTTTTGATTTAACATCAAGGACCAAGTAGATAAACTTAAACAAGAACAGCTACTAAGACCAAAAACTGTCAGCAATAACAAAACTCGAATTTGCTTTTTCATTCTTTCCATCATTCTTCCTCCCTTACTTGTTCTTATTATATGCTAGAAATACACACCATTGCTAGAATATTTCTCAACTGTCAGTTTTCTAGTCTAAAATGCAAAAAAAGTTTGATGCAAGTAATCCTCACACCAAACTTTTTGCTATTTTTCCTTAAACCAAAGAGCAATTTCTCGCTTCGCTGACTCTTCTGAATCCGAACCATGGACAACATTTTGGATAACCTGATTTTCACCAGCCGCTTTTGCAAAATCACCTCGAATCGTTCCTGGTAAAGCTTCTTCTGGACGAGTTGCCCCCATCATGGTCCGCCAAGTTTCGATTACTTTAGGACCAGAAATGATGCCTACAAGGATTGGTCCTGAAGTCATAAATTCACGAATCGGTGGGTAAAAACTCTGACCAACCAAGTCCTGATAGTGCTGGTCAATCAACTCTTCTGAAACCTGTGAACGCAACTCCAATTTTTCGATTGTAAAGCCACGTTGTTCGATGCGTTTCAACACTTCACCTACTAGTCCTCTTTTTACACCATCTGGTTTAATGATAAAGAATGTTTGTTCCATACTTGTCTCCTTTGTCAGCTTCTTTCTTTTATACTCTTCGAAAATCAAATTCAAACCACGTCAACTTCGCCTTGCCGTACTCAAGTACAGCCTGCGGCTAGTTTTCTAGTTTGCTCTTTGATTTTCATTGAGTATTATTTTACCACATTTCATGGGAAAATGGAGAAAGTTTTCAGAAAAGAGAAAGAGAACCCAAAGGCTCTCTCATTCTCTCTTATTCTACTGTTTCTTCCACAGTTTCAACGGCAGTATCCACAACTACTTCTGTTGCTTCTTCGTTTCCTTCTTCCTCTACTGGAGGGTTAAGGTATTCTTCTTCGTTGATAGCATGTGGTTCAAGGTTACGGTAACGGGCCATACCAGTACCTGCTGGGATGATCTTACCGATTATAACATTTTCTTTAAGTCCAAGAAGATGGTCTTTCTTACCACGGATAGCTGCGTCAGTAAGGACACGAGTTGTTTCCTGGAAGGAAGCCGCTGACAAGAAACTGTTTGTTTCAAGTGAGGCTTTGGTAATTCCCATAAGGACTGGTCGACCTGTCGCTGGAACTCCACCTGCGATAAGGACATCTTTGTTAGCATCTGTAAAGTCATTGATATCCATGAGGGTACCCATGAGAAGATCTGTATCACCTGGATCCATGACACGGACTTTACGGATCATTTGACGAACCATTACCTCGATGTGTTTGTCACCGATTTCCACCCCTTGGCTACGGTAAACTTTTTGTACTTCACCAAGAAGGTAAGTTTCAACTGACAAGACATCACGAACTGCAAGGAGACGTTTTGGTTGGATAGAACCTTCTGTAAGAGCAGCACCACGCGCTACTTGGTCTCCAACTTCAACACGCATACGAGCGGTAAATGGAACGACATATTCACCTTCGCCAGTTTCGCCCTTAACAAAGACTTTCTTGGTACGAGTTGATGCATCTTCTTCGATAGCCGTAACTTGTCCTTTAACCTCTGTGATAACCGCTTCCCCTTTAGGATTGCGGGCTTCAAAGATTTCTTGGACACGAGGAAGACCCTGAGTGATATCGGTATTTGAAGCAACCCCACCCGTGTGGAAGGTACGCATTGTAAGCTGTGTACCAGGTTCCCCGATAGATTGGGCAGCGATTGTACCGACTGCTTCACCAACTTCAACCGCATCACCAGTCGCCAAGTTGATACCATAACAGTGACGGCAGACACCATGACGAGTGTTACATGTAAATACTGAACGGATGGTTACTTCTTCCACACCAGCATTGACAATTTCACGCGCCTTGTCTTCTGTAATCAACTCATTTGGACCAATGATAACTGCACCAGTTTCTGGATGTTTAACAGTTTTCTTAGTGTAACGACCATTGAGACGCTCTTCGAGAGACTCGATCATCTCTTTTCCTTCTGCGATAGAGCGGATCAAGAGACCACGGTCTGTTCCACAGTCGTCCTCACGGATGATAACGTCTTGGGCAACGTCAACCAAACGACGAGTCAAGTAACCTGAGTCGGCTGTCTTAAGGGCCGTATCGGTCATACCTTTACGGGCACCGTGAGTTGAGAAGAACATTTCGAGTACTGACAAACCTTCACGGAAGTTTGAAAGGATTGGCAATTCCATGATACGTCCGTTAGGAGCAGCCATCAGACCACGCATACCGGCAAGCTGTGAGAAGTTTGAGATGTTACCACGGGCTCCTGAGTCCATCATCATAACGATTGGGTTCTTAGGATCTTGGTTGGCAATCAGACGTTTCTCTAGTTTTTCACGAGCAGAACGCCACTCAGCTGTAACAGCATTGTAACGCTCGTCGTCTGTGATCATACCACGACGGAATTGTTTTGTGATTTGCTCTACACGTTTGTGTGATTCTTCAATGATTTCAGCCTTGTCATCAACGACTGGGATATCGGCAATACCCACTGTCAATCCTGCAAGAGTTGAGTGGTGGTAACCGAGGTTCTTCATACGGTCAAGTAGGGCAGAAGTTTCTGTCGTACGGAAACGTTTGAAGATTTCAGCGATGATATTTCCAAGGTTTTTCTTCTTGAATGGAGGGTTGAGTTCAAGTTTGCTGATTGCTTCCTTGATATCTCCACCAAGTGGCAAGAAGTATTTAGCTGGAACGCCTTCTGTCAAGTTGGCATTGTTTGGTTCTTGCAAGTATGGTAGACCCTCTGGCATGATGTCGTTGAAGAGAATTTTACCAACTGTTGTAAGCAAGACCTTGTGTTTTTGCTCTTCTGTCCATGGTTTGTTGAGGCTGTCAGTTGCGATACCAACACGTGAGTGGAGGTGAACATAACCATTACGGTAAGCCATAACCGCTTCGTCACGGTCTTTGAAGACCATTCCTTCACCTTCACGACCAGCTTCTTCCATGGTCAAGTAGTAGTTACCCAAAACCATATCCTGAGATGGAGTAACAACTGGTTTACCATCTTTCGGGTTCAAGATGTGCTCAGCAGCAAGCATGAGGATACGAGCTTCTGCTTGAGCTTCTTCTGAAAGCGGTACGTGGATGGCCATTTGGTCCCCGTCAAAGTCGGCATTGTAGGCTTCACAGACAAGTGGGTGCAAGCGAAGGGCCTTACCATCAATCAAGACTGGCTCGAAGGCTTGGATACCCAAACGGTGAAGGGTCGGTGCGCGGTTCAAAAGTACGGGGTGTTCTTTGATCACTTCTTCAAGGATATCCCAGATGCGTTCGTCTCCACGTTCCACCAAGCGTTTAGCTGCTTTGACGTTTTGCACGATATCACGCGCAACGATTTCACGCATGACAAATGGTTTAAAGAGCTCGATTGCCATTTCACGTGGCACACCACATTGGTACATCTTAAGAGTTGGACCAACGGCGATAACGGAACGTCCTGAGAAGTCAACACGTTTACCGAGCAAGTTTTGACGGAAGCGTCCTTGTTTACCTTTAAGCATGTGGCTCAATGATTTCAATGGACGGCTACCTGGTCCTGTGATTGGACGACCACGACGGCCATTGTCAATCAAAGCGTCAACCGCTTCTTGAAGCATACGCTTCTCATTTTGAACGATGATACCTGGTGCATTCAACTCAAGCAAACGAGCCAAACGGTTGTTACGGTTGATAACACGACGGTAAAGGTCGTTCAAGTCAGATGAGGCAAAACGGCCACCATCCAACTGCAACATTGGACGAAGATCTGGTGGAATAACCGGAAGGATGTTGAGAATCATCCATTCAGGTTTGTTTCCAGACTTGTAAAAGGCATCCAAAACATCCAAACGACGGATAGCTTTGACACGTTTTTGTCCAGTAGCTGTTTTCAACTCTTCTTTGAGTTCAGCAATTTCTTTTTCAAGATCTACTTGTTTCAAAAGATCTTGGATGGCTTCGGCACCCATCTTGGCAACGAATGATCCATAACCATACTCACGCAAGCGCTCACGGTATTCGCGCTCTGTCATGATAGATTTGTGCTCAAGTGGTGTATCCTTAGGATCAATCACCACATAAGCTGCGAAGTAGATAACTTCCTCGAGGGCACGAGGGCTCATATCAAGGGTCAAGCCCATACGACTTGGAATCCCCTTGAAGTACCAGATGTGAGATACAGGAGCTTTCAACTCGATGTGCCCCATACGCTCACGACGAACTTTTGTACGCGTTACTTCAACCCCACAGCGGTCACAAACAATCCCTCTGTAACGAATGCGTTTGTACTTACCACAAGCACATTCCCAGTCTTTTGTAGGACCAAAGATCACTTCATCAAAGAGTCCTTCACGTTCTGGTTTCAACGTACGGTAATTGATTGTTTCAGGTTTTTTGACTTCTCCATAAGACCATGAACGGACTTTGCTTGGAGAAGCTAGGGTGATTTGCATACTTTTAAAACGATTTACATCAACCACTATTTCTTCCCTTTCTATTCTAAGTGAACTGCTTATTCTTGTTCAGCAGCTTCTTCTGTTGCTTCCGCTTTTGTTGCTTTCTCAGCTTCTTCAGCTTCAAAGGCTGCTTTAGCCTCTTGGGCTGCTTTTTCGCGGGCTTTTTCAAGGTCATCTACGTGGATGACATCTTCGTCCATTCCTTCATCCAAGTCGCGAAGTTCCACTTCTTGGTCATCTTCGTCAAGGACACGCATGTCAAGACCAAGAGATTGCAATTCTTTGACAAGAACTCGGAAGGATTCTGGAACACCTGGTTTTGGAATTGGTTTTCCTTTTGTAATAGCTTCATAAGCTTTCAAACGTCCGTTGATATCGTCAGACTTGTAAGTCAAGATTTCTTGAAGGACATTTGATGCACCGTAGGCTTCAAGAGCCCAAACCTCCATCTCACCGAAACGTTGTCCACCAAACTGAGCTTTACCTCCGAGTGGTTGTTGGGTAACAGTTGAGTAAGGTCCGACAGAACGAGCGTGCAATTTATCGTCAACCATGTGGTGGAGTTTGATCATGTACATGACTCCGACAGAAACACGGTTATCAAACGGTTCACCAGTACGTCCATCGTAAAGGATCGTCTTGGCATCGCTATCCATACCTGCTTCTTTAACGGTTGACCAAAGATCTTCAGAACTTGCTCCGTCAAAGACTGGTGTTGCAATGTGGATACCAAGAGTACGAGCAGCCATACCAAGGTGAAGCTCCATAACCTGACCGATATTCATACGTGATGGCACCCCAAGTGGGTTCAACATGATATCGACTGGAGTTCCATCTGGAAGGTAAGGCATGTCTTCTACAGGAACGATACGAGAGACAACCCCTTTGTTTCCGTGACGTCCGGCCATCTTATCTCCGACCTTGATCTTACGTTTTTGAGCGATGTAGACGCGAACCAGCATGTTAACACCTGATTGCAACTCATCTCCATTTGCACGTGTAAAGATCTTAACATCACGAACGACACCATCGGCACCGTGAGGTACACGAAGAGAGGTATCACGCACTTCACGAGATTTGTCTCCGAAGATAGCGTGCAAGAGACGTTCTTCAGCTGAAAGGTCTTTCTCACCCTTTGGTGTTACTTTACCTACAAGAATATCGCCTTCTTTAACCTCAGCACCGATACGGATAATACCCATTTCGTCAAGGTCTTTAAGAGCATCTTCCCCAACGTTTGGAATTTCACGAGTAATTTCTTCAGGCCCGAGCTTTGTATCGCGCGTTTCTGATTCGTATTCTTCGAGGTGGACAGATGTATAAACATCGTCTTTCACCAAGCGTTCGCTCATGATAACGGCATCCTCGAAGTTATAACCTTCCCAAGTCATGTAGGCAACAATTGGGTTTTGTCCAAGCGCCATTTCTCCATTTTCCATAGAAGGTCCGTCAGCGATGAAATCACCTTTTTCAACGACATCGCCAACTTTAACAAGAGTACGTTGGTTATAGGCAGTACCTGAGTTTGAACGACGGAATTTTTGGATGTGGTAAACATCTAGCGAACCATCTTCACGACGTACTTCTACCTTATCAGCATCTGCGTAAGTAACTTTACCATCATACTGAGCAATCACAGCCGCTCCAGAATCGTGGGCTGCTTGGTATTCCATACCAGTACCAACGTAAGGTGCTTTTGGATCAATCAATGGCACAGCCTGACGTTGCATGTTGGCTCCCATGAGGGCACGGTTGGAGTCATCGTTTTCCAAGAAAGGAATACATGCTGTCGCAACGGCAACTACCTGTTTTGGTGAAACGTCCATGTAGTCAACAACATTAGATGGATACTCTTGGTTGACCCCTTGGTGACGTCCCATGACAACTTTTTCAGCAAAAGTTCCATCTTCATTCAGACGAGAGTTAGCCTGTGCTACAGTGAATTCATCTTCTTCATCGGCTGTCAACCAAACGATTTCGTTGGTAACAACACCTGTTTCACGGTCAACCTTACGGTATGGTGTTTGAACAAAACCATACTTGTTCAAGTGTCCGTAAGATGACAAGTTATTGATCAAACCGATGTTAGGTCCTTCAGGTGTCTCGATTGGACACATACGACCATAGTGAGTGTAGTGCACGTCACGTACTTCATATCCAGCACGGTCACGTGTCAAACCACCAGGTCCTAAGGCTGACAAACGGCGTTTGTGAGACAACTCAGAAAGCGGGTTGTGTTGGTCCATGAACTGTGACAACTGTGATGAACCAAAGAATTCTTTAACCGCAGCTGTTACCGGACGGATGTTGATAATTTGTTGTGGTGTCAAAACTTCGTTATCTTGAACAGACATACGTTCACGGACATTACGTTCCATACGAGAAAGTCCAAGGCGCACTTGGTTAGCAAGCAATTCACCAACCGCACGGATACGACGGTTTCCAAGGTGGTCGATATCATCTACACGGCCAAGTCCTTCAGCCAAGTTGAGGAAGTAGCTCATCTCAGCAAGGATATCTGCAGGAGTGACGATACGAACCTTGTCATCTGGGTTAGCATTACCAATGATCGTTACGACGCGGTCTGGATCAGTTGGTGCAACAACCTTGAATTTTTGAAGAACAACAGGCTCAGTCACAACCGCTGCATCATTTGGAATGTAAACAATCTTGTTCAAGTCACCATCCAAATGGCTTTCAATACTTTCAATCACGCTACGAGTCATGATTGTTCCAGCTTCTACCAAGATTTCTCCTGTTTCAGGATCTACCAATGGTTCCGCAATTGTTTGGTTAAGCAAACGTGTTTTAACATTGAGTTTTTTATTGATTTTGTAACGACCAACTGCTGCCAAGTCATAGCGACGTGGATCAAAGAAACGTGCTACAAGCAAGCTACGTGAGCTTTCAGCAGTCTTAGGCTCACCCGGACGAAGGCGTTCGTAAATTTCTTTCAAGGCTTCGTCTGTACGAGAGTCCATTGGGTTCTTATGGATATCTTTTTCAACAGTGTTGCGAACCAATTCGCTGTCACCAAAGATATCAAAGATTTCATCATCTCCTGAGAAACCAAGCGCACGAACCAAGGTTGTAAATGGAATCTTACGAGTACGGTCGATACGAGTGTAGGCGATATCTTTTGAGTCGCTTTCAAGTTCCAACCAAGCTCCACGGTTAGGGATAACAGTTGAACCATAGCCCACTTTACCGTTTTTATCAACTTTGTCGTTAAAGTAAACACCTGGTGAGCGGACCAACTGAGATACGATAATACGTTCACCACCATTGATGATGAAAGTACCCATTTCTGTCATGATTGGGAAATCACCAAAGAAAACTTCTTGGGTCTTGATTTCGCCTGTTTCTTTATTGATCAAGCGGAAGGTTACAAAAATTGGTGCTGAGTAGCTAGCATCGTGGATACGAGCTTCTTCTAGCGTATATTTTGGTTCCTTGATTTCATATCCAACAAATTCCAACTCCATTGTGTCTGTGAAGTTTGAAATCGGCAATACATCTTCAAATACTTCCTTCAGACCGTGATCTAGGAAATCTTTGAATGAGTCAGTTTGAATTTCAATCAAATTTGGTAAGTCAAGAACTTCTTTGATTCTTGAAAAACTACGACGGGTACGATGTTTCCCGTATTGAACGTCATGTCCTGCCAAGATGATTCTCCTTTGTAAATAAGTTCCAAGCCTTGTCGATCAGGCTTTTCTAATCGTCATATGGTTTTAAAAACCCTTATCACCGTGTCCTCTTGATAAATTTTCAGAATCTTTAAGTCTTTGTTACAAATGCTCGAAATCCTGAAAAAAAGCACAAAAAGAGCAGCTAAATCTGACTTTTTCAGAAGATTTAACTGCTGTGAGCCTTGTCTGGACAATATTTCAGACAAAACCTACGACAAATGATTATTTACATTATACCCTATTTAGCTAGATTTTTCAAGGGGATTGACGATTTTTTGACAAAATCTTTTCCTATGAAAAGTTTAATTCAACTATCACTTTGCAAACTTCATTTTAAGTTTGATAGTTCAAGAAGAATATAGTAAATTCAGATTTTCCTATTTTATCCTAGGCTGTTTTTCTTGACTTTACTAGGCTTTTATTTTAATATATATGTATAAATATATATGGAGGTTTATTATGAATATCTTGCTGACTAAAAAAGAACAAGACTTGCTATTCTTGCTGGAAGAATTAACCAAGCACCATGATTGGATAGAACTTCCAGTCTTGGCATATAATCTGAAATTACCAGTAAAAGAATTGCAAGAACATCTTTCTAGTCTCGAGCAATTATTTCCAAACCTCCTAATTCAATCAAGAAAAAAAGGCATCCAATTACAGTTTGACTTCCAAAATACCTTGGATCCTCGGATTGCAATCTTTGAACAATCTGCAACCTACTCTTTTTTGAACTGTCTGTTTTTCAAAGAGGGGCGATCGCTTGAGCAAATGTATCAGTCGCTTTCGATTAATCCAGAGCAGATTGAGGAAATCATTCATCGTCTTAACACACTCCTTCCCCAACACTACAATATCAGTATACAACCTTCCCCTTTGGTCATGGAGGGAGCAGAAGAGGACATCCGCGCCTTTTATCTAGACTACTTTAGCCAAAGTTACAGTTTTCTTGATTGGCCCTTTCCTTCTATTTCTGAAGAGGCACTCACTCAGCTGATTCAGCTATTTTTAAAGGCTCAACAAGTTTCACCCAACCTCAGTAGTTTACGACAAATCAAATATACTCTAGCTATCAATCTGGAACGCTTTAATAAGAGTCATTTGATTGAAAATCCTATTGCTCTTTTAACCAGTCATTACAGCTCCCTCATGCAGATTCCCCAGTTTGAACAAGATATCAAAAAGCTGGCTAAAAAGCTCCATTTCGAACCGAAAAAGGAAACACTGGAACAGCTATTTTCAAACCCAGTAAAGTCTCCTCAACTCACAAACAATCCTAACAATGGCGTACTGGGTGATATTCAGCACATTCAAAAATCCTACCGTCTATTGAGCCAAATCCTAGAAGAGCTAGCCAAAGAATTTCACCTACAGATTGAAAATAGAGAAGAATTGATTTGGCTCCTCCACTATACTGCCCAATCTGATTTCTTCCATCTACTCAGTAACCAGTCTCTTGACAAACAAAAATACCAGATTTTAAGCAATTATCAGGCAGAATTTCCAAAACTATTTGAAGTAAGTCAACACAAATTCCAATCGTATCTGACTGAAATGGGGCTAGAAAATAACCCCATTAAACTACAAGAACTTGTCTACACCTTTTCGATCCAAGGGCAACGGATTTTAGTCCAATTACTTCAAAAACTTCCTAAAATACGTGTTTTAGTCATTAGTCATTTGGATAGCCATCATTCACAAAACATAATCGACACCCTCACTCACTACGGTAATAATCTCTATCTATTTGATTCTTGGGAAGAATCTACTATTTCTTTCTCAATTCTCAATCAAATTCCTCACGATATTGTGATCACCACCTTTCCTGTCACTAACTCTCCTAAACCAATTATCTACAATCGTAACTTCTCTACTTCAGAATTATTTCATCACCTCCACCTGCTAGCTTCTCAAATTCATAAAAAAAGACTGGCTGAATCGTAACAAAATTTGTTGCGATTTTTTCTTTTAGTTTAACTTCAGGAAAACGCTTGCATCTTATTTTACTAAGTGCTATACTGATAAAGAAATTCATTTATAGGAGAATGATTATGAAAAGAACAACTTCTCAAACTGAGAAAAAAATGGTCTACAGCATCCGTTCCCTCAAAAATGGAACTGGTTCTGTCCTCATCGGCGCAAGCCTTGTCCTACTTGCTATGGCTACACCAACTATCTCAGCCAACGAAAATACTACAACCAATAAGGGAACTAGTAATGAAACTACTACTGTCCTTACTCAACCCCTTACTGATGCAACAAACATCGCTGGCAAGAACGAAAGCGATATTTCTTCACCTAAAAATGCAAACGTTTCCCTAGAGAAAAAAGAAGAAAAACCTGCAACAGAGCCACTTAGTCCTGCTGCAAGCTCAACTGATCCAGAACCACAAACTGGACAAGATCGTTCAAGTGAGCCGACTACTTCTACTAGTCCAGTAACGACTGAAACTAAGGCAGAAGAGCCAATCGAAGACAACTACTTCCGTATCCACGTCAAAAAACTTCCTGAAGAAAACAAGGATGCTCAAGGACTATGGACTTGGGACGATGTTGAAAAACCTTCTGAAAATTGGCCTAACGGAGCCTTGTCCTTCAAGGATGCCAAAAAAGATGACTATGGCTACTACCTAGATGTCAAATTAAAGGGAGAACAAGCCAAGAAAATTAGCTTCCTCATCAATAATACAGCTGGAAAAAATCTGACTGGTGATAAATCGGCAGAAAAACTGGTTCCAAAGATGAATGAGGCTTGGTTAGACCAAGATTACAAAGTTTTCTCTTACGAGCCACAACCTGCAGGAACTATCCGTGTCAACTACTACCGCACAGATGGCAACTACGACAAGAAATCTCTCTGGTACTGGGGAGATGTGAAGGAGCCGAGTAGTGGTGAATGGCCTAACGGAACAGATTTTACTGCTACAGGCAAATATGGTCGCTATATCGATATTCCACTCAAAGATGCAGCTAAAGACTTTGGATTTTTATTACTAGACAGAAGCAAACAAGGAGACGATGTGAAAATCCGTAAAGAAGATTATAAGTTCACAGATTTGAAAAATCATAGCCAAATCTTCCTCAAAGACGATGACGAATCGATTTACACAAATCCATACTATGTCCATGATATCCGTATGACAGGGGCTCAACACGTAGGAACTTCTAGCATTGAAAGTAGCTTTTCAACACTGGTCGGTGCCAAAAAAGAAGATATTCTCAAGCACTCCAACATCACTAATCACCTAGGAAACAAGGTAACTATTACCGATGTTGCAATCGACGAAGCTGGTAAGAAAGTAACTTACAGCGGAGATTTCTCTGACACAAAACATCCATATACTGTTAGCTACAATTCCGACCAATTCACTACCAAAACAAGCTGGCGCCTTAAAGACGAGACTTACAGCTATGATGGCAAGCTTGGAGCTGACCTAAAAGAAGAAGGAAAACAGGTTGATTTAACCCTTTGGTCACCAAGTGCTGATAAGGTTTCTGTTGTTGTCTACGACAAGAATGACCCTAACAAAGTAGTTGGAACTGTCGCTCTTGAAAAAGGAGAAAGAGGGACTTGGAAACAAACTCTAGATAGCACAAACAAATTAGGAATCACAGATTTCACTGGCTACTATTATCAATACCAAATCGAGCGTCAGGGTAAAACTGTTCTTGCACTCGATCCTTACGCTAAATCCCTCGCTGCTTGGAATAGTGACGATGCCAAGATCGATGATGCCCATAAAGTGGCTAAAGCTGCCTTTGTAGATCCAGCCAAACTAGGACCTCAAGACTTGACTTATGGTAAGATCCATAACTTCAAGACTCGTGAAGATGCTGTCATCTATGAAGCCCATGTTCGTGACTTCACCTCAGATCCTGCCATCGCAAAAGACTTGACCAAGCCGTTTGGTACCTTTGAAGCCTTTATCGAAAAATTAGACTATCTCAAAGATTTGGGGGTAACCCACATCCAACTCCTTCCAGTCTTGTCCTACTACTTTGTCAATGAATTGAAAAACCATGAACGCTTGTCTGACTATGCTTCAAGCAACAGCAACTACAACTGGGGATATGACCCTCAAAACTACTTCTCCTTGACTGGTATGTACTCAAGCGATCCTAAGAATCCAGAGAAACGAATCGCAGAATTTAAAAACCTCATCAACGAAATCCACAAACGTGGCATGGGAGCTATCCTAGATGTCGTTTATAACCACACAGCCAAAGTCGATATCTTTGAAGACCTAGAGCCAAATTACTACCACTTTATGGATGCTGATGGAACACCACGAACTAGCTTTGGTGGTGGACGCTTGGGGACAACCCACCATATGACCAAACGTCTCCTAGTTGACTCTATCAAATATCTGGTTGATACTTACAAAGTAGATGGATTCCGCTTCGATATGATGGGAGACCATGATGCGGCTTCTATCGAAGAAGCTTACAAGGCTGCACGCGCCCTCAATCCAAATCTTATCATGCTTGGTGAAGGTTGGAGAACCTATGCTGGTGATGAAAATATGCCTACTAAAGCTGCTGACCAAGATTGGATGAAACATACCGATACTGTCGCTGTATTTTCAGATGACATCCGTAACAACCTCAAGTCTGGTTATCCAAATGAAGGTCAACCTGCCTTTATCACGGGTGGTAAGCGTGATATCAACACTATCTTTAAAAATCTGATTGCTCAACCAACTAACTTTGAAGCAGACAGCCCTGGAGATGTCATCCAATACATCGCAGCCCATGATAACTTGACCCTCTTTGACATCATTGCCCAGTCTATTAAAAAAGACCCAAGCAAGGCTGAAAACTATGCTGAAATCCATCGTCGTTTGCGACTTGGAAACCTCATGGTCTTGACAGCTCAAGGAACTCCATTTATCCACTCTGGTCAGGAATACGGACGCACCAAACAATTCCGTGACCCAGCCTACAAGACCCCAGTAGCAGAAGACAAGGTTCCAAACAAATCTCACTTGTTGCGTGATAAGGACGGCAATCCATTTGACTATCCTTACTTCATCCATGACTCTTACGACTCTAGTGATGCTATCAATAAGTTTGACTGGACTAAGGCTACAGATGGTAAAGCTTATCCTGAAAATGTCAAGAGCCGTGACTATATGAAAGGTTTGATTGCCCTTCGTCAATCTACAGATGCCTTCCGACTTAAGAGTCTTCAAGAGATCAAAGACCGTGTCCACCTCATCACTATCCCAGGCCAAAATGGTGTGGAAAAAGAGGACGTGGTGATTGGCTACCAAATCACTGCTCCAAACGGTGATATCTATGCAGTCTTTGTCAATGCGGACGAAAAAGCTCGCGAATTTAATTTAGGAACTGCCTTTGCCCACCTCAGAAATGCTGAAGTTTTGGCAGATGAAAACCAAGCAGGACCAGTCGGAATTGCCAACCCGAAAGGACTTGAGTGGACTGAAAAAGGCTTGAAATTAAATGCCCTTACAGCTACTGTTCTTCGAGTCTCTCAAGGCGGTGCCATCGTTGCCCCAGCTGTGGAAGAAAAACCAGAATTTGATTTTTCTAGCTTAACACAAGAGCAAAGTCAAAATAACGGCCAAGACAATATTCCAAACCGAGTCGTCAAACCGGAACATCAAAATCCAGCTCCACAAACTAAACCTGATTCTGCAAAAACAGATACAAAAGTAGCGGATGCGGATCATAAACCTAGCCAAGCTACAACTGATTCACATACTGAACAACCAGCACAAGAAACACAAGCATCATCTGTACAAGAAGCTGTTCAAAACGAATCGGTAGATAACTCTAGCAAGGAAAATACACCTGCACCCTTAGCTAAACAAGCTGAACTTCCAAATACAGGAACCAAAAACGATCACAAACTCCTGTTTGCAGGAATTAGTCTCCTTGCTCTTCTAGGTCTCGGGTTCTTGCTAAAAAACAAAAAAGAGAACTAAACTAGCCCTCCTATAGAAAAATCCCCCAAGCCTTGACGCTCGGGGGATTGATTTTTGTCCTGATAATCTTATCTATCAAATCATATATTCTACACTATAGGTCGCATCCGAAAGAATTCGTGCCAAAAATTGCTTGGTTCGTTCTTCCTGTGGGCGACTAAAGAAATCATGGGCATTATTTTCTTCAACAATTTTCCCGCCATCCATAAAAATGACATGATTAGCTACATCTCTAGCAAATCCCATCTCATGAGTCACTACTACCATAGTAACTCCTTCTTTAGCTAGCTGTTTTAAAACATCCAAAACATCTCCTACTAACTCTGGATCCAAGGCCGATGTTGGCTCATCTAATAAAATGACCTCTGGTTTCACAGCGATAGCACGCGCAATGCCGATTCGTTGTTGCTGGCCTCCAGAAAGCTGAGAGGGATAGTAATCCTTATAAGCTAGTAAACCAACTTTTTCTAAGGCAGTTTCCGCACGTTTGGTTGCTTCTTCCTTAGGAATTTTCCGAGCAATCACCAGACCCTCTAAAATATTCTCCAAGGCCGTTTTATTAGCAAATAAATTATAATGTTGAAAAACGAAGGCGGTCTTCTGGCGAATTTCTAAAATATCTTTTTTAGTCAATTTTCCAAGGTCATAGTCTTTGTCAGCAAGTTTCAAAGAACCACTATCCGCCTTTTCTAAATGATTGAGACATCTGAGAAAGGTCGTTTTACCTGATCCAGATGGACCCAAGATTACAACCACATCCCCTTGGTTGACTTTGAGATTAACATCTTCTAGGACTTGTCTGTCTCCAAATTTTTTTGCAACATGTTCTACTTGTAACATTGTCTCCTCCTATGCTAAACCTGTACGGGGCGCTACTTGCCCCTTTTCTCTTTGAATATAGCGTTTCTCTAAGATTGAAAAGCCCCATTGAATCAATCCGCAAATAAGAATGTACTGTAAAAAGATCACAAAATAAGATTCAAAATACTGATAACCATAAGAGGCTTCAACACGGGCAATAGCTGTAATATCCTTAATGGTCATCACAAAGACCAAAGAGGTTCCTTTTACAATATTGATGACTAGATTAGCTAGATTGGGCAAGGCTGATTGTAAGGCCTGTGGAAAAATAATCCTCACATAAGCCTGACTAGTGGTTAAACCAATTGCTTGCGCTGCTTCTAATTGTCCCTTATCCACAGTCAAAATAGCCGAACGTAAGATTTCTGATAAACTACCTGTTGTCATCAAGCTATAGATAATAAAAGCATAATAGATAGGATTGAGTTTAAAGATATCAACATCACTTCCTATGCTTTTAAGAAATTGATTGAGCAAACTCGGAAACAAACTATAAAAGAAAAGAATCAGCAAAATCGGAGGTGTCGCTCTTATAAAAGCTAGATACACGAGAGAGAAGGTTCGAACACCTTTGACTTTATATATTTGCCCCAGCGCTAAAAACAAAGCGGGTACAAAACTTAAGACCATGGCTACAATCATGATAATCAAGGTGGTCGGTACACCTTTTAAGGTCTCTAAAAAGGTTTTTGCAATATAGTCCAAATCCATATCCTATCTCCCTTTCGTTTCCAAAGATTTTTCTAACAAGCGACTCAAGAAGGAAACAGCCAAGGCTACACCCCAATAAAGAATGGCAACTGCTGTATAGGTTTCAAGAGAATAATTCCCCAAATTGCGACTGATTAAGAGATTCCCAGCCCCCATGACATCTACAAAACCAATCGTATAGGCTAGGGCAGCGTCCCGCATCAAATTTAGAATGGCGGTCGTCATATTTGGAAGAGCCACTTGAAAAGCCTGAGGAAAAATGATTCTCCAAAATGTCTGACTAGGTGTCAGACCAATACTGATTCCAGCCTCCATCTGTCCTTTTGGAATTGCCTGATAAGAAGCCTTAAACACCTCTGCAATGATAGCTGCAAATAGCAAGACCATGGTAAATAAGACGAAGACCGTTTTCGACCAGTTGTTGATATCTAAATTCAACCACCATTTTAAAAATTCAGGTAAACCATAAAATACTAAAAACAGTAAAACAATGGGGGGAGTACAGCGAAGAGTGAAAATATAGCCTTTGGAAAGACCTGCAAAAGTCTTGTCTTCTCCCACTTGAGCCCAAGCCAGTAAGCCACCGAAAAGGGAACCAAGGATTGTAGTAAAAAAGAGAATGGACAAGGTCATAGGAAGAGCCTGCCATAAGGTTGGTAAAAATTGGAACACTCTTGAAAAATCATATGAAACCATGTAAACCTCTTTCTAACATGCCTGATTGCTCATCTAATCTTTATCAACATAACTAAAGACATCTTCTTTAAAGTATTTTTGAGAAAGTTTAGCTAGAGTACCATCTTCTTTTAATTCTTTAATAGCCTTTTCATACTCTTTCGCAAACTTCTCTCCCTTTTCATCACGGTGAATCAAGGGATAGGTTGGGATTCCTTTATAAGGGAACCAACTAAGTTTGTCCGCATATTGGTGGTAAGAACCATCCTCTGCTGTTACTGCTTTTTCAAAAGACAACTTGATGTCAAAGAAAGCATCATAACGTCCTTCTAAAACCCAAGCATAAGCATCTGCCACTTTGAAGGATTCAGCAGCTGTCAACTCAATCGGTGTATCTTTGTGTTTCTCATTATAGCTATTGATAACATTCCACTGGGCATTTTGAGGAGAGATTGGTACTAATTTTCCTTTGTTTTTAGCGAAATCATCAATATTCTTATATTTGGCTTCATCTTCTTTTCTAACAGTAAAACCAATAATGCTGGCTCCTACTGGCTCAGATGGAATAATGAATTTCTTAGCCCGTTCATCTGTATACCAAGCACCTTTCGTCCCAATATCGTACTTGCCGGACTCAAGTCCAATCAAGAGATCATCATCACTAGTTCCTGTATATTCAAATTTATAATCTGCTAATTTCTCATCAACTGCCTTTAAAACAGCAACTTCATAACCATCTGATTCCCCTTTTTCGTCAATAAAATCATAAGGGACATAGTTTTGGGTATGCGCAACTTTTAAAGTTGTTACTTGTCCAGACGAAGCTGCATCTGCACCTTTAGCAGATGCTCCTGCTAAAGTTCTACCAATAATTGTTGCTCCAAGCACTGCCGCAACCGCAACTCCACCAATAATCCATGTTTTCTTACTCATATTCTTCTCCTTTATTTAGCTACTGCTTCTCTCACCCACTGGATACGCTCAACTGCAATATCGCTCGGAATGGTACAATCTGCTCCCAGTATGAGGCCCTCTTTGCCTGTTTCTTCAATCAATCGTTTGGTTTCAGCTTGGATTTCTTCCTTACTGCCTCGATAGAGAAGACCTTCTTTTCCATTTTCAAATCCTCCCAAAACAGTACGCCCCTTGAAAATCTCACGGCCTTCTTTTAGACTAATCCCTTCTGGACCAACTGCCCAGTTAAAAACATGAGCTGGATAGTCGGCAAAGATATGAATATCGTTTCGAGCTCCTTCATAGCCACAGATATGAAGGATATTTACCCCACCAACCGACTTAGCTGCATTTAAAACAGTCAGTTCACTCGGCGCAATAATCTCCTGATAGTCTTCAACAGAAACACGCGCATCCTGAATACTTTGCACACTGAGATAGATACCATCTGCTCCTGCATCTCTAATAATGGCTTGACTCAAGCTAGCGATATCTTGTGCAATCACATCGAGGACTTTTTTCAATTTCTGAGAATCTTGAACCAAGAAATCTGCAATGAGATCATCTCCACCAGACACTTCTCCAAGTAACCATTTGAGGTAGGTCACAGGTGCAAAAATATTGTAAATGGCAACAATATCTTCCGTAAACTCCTGCTTAATCTTTTTCACCAATTCCACTTGCTCTCTAATCCACGGATGATCTTCTCCCAGAGGTTCAATCTCTGCCAACTCTTGGAGCGATTTCCCTTTGGCAATAACTGGATTTGGATAAGCAAAATAACCATCACTCATCAACTTAATAAAGTCGGGATTTAGTTCATGGATAAATTGTTTGTGACCTTGTAAATTCTTTTCAATAATCACAGGATTTGAAAATCCCTTTAACCATTCCTCTTCTGATGTAAAGTGGTGCCAAAAACCGACAGGTACACGATCAACCGCTTCTCCTCTAAATGCTTTTAAAACCCATTCTCTTTTTTCTGACATCTTTATTCTCCATTTCTTTCTTTTTCGACTAATAAAACACTGGCAATATCATTGGTTTGAATAAAGGGAAGACTTCCTTTCTGAAAATCCTGAACTCCATGACATCTTGGTCCTTCCTTACAAGTAATTCCCTTGGTGAGGCTAATCGCAAGTAAGATGACAAAGCCAAGGACCATCCCTGCCAATATCCACTTTTTTCTTTTCATAAGGCCCTCCTATTCTAAAATAGCAGCCTGACGAATCCAGTCCAATCTTTCTAATTCAAAATCATCTGGAACTGTGCAATCCGCTCCAAGAATGACTCCTCTAGTCCCAGCTTCAGCCAACAAGCGCTTGGTTTCCTCTTGTAGTTCAGCCTTTCTACCTCCATAAAGCAGGCTCTGTTTCCCATTTTCAAAACCACCTAAGACCGCTTTGCCATGAAATAGCTCCTGACCTTGAGGCAAACTAACTGCTTCATGGTGAGTTGCCCAGTTGAAAACTTGGGCTGGATAATCTTTGAAAATAGTTACATCGTTACTGGCACCTTGGAAACCACAGATATGCAGGATATTTACCCCACCTGCCTGATTAGCAGCTTCTAAAACTTTTATGTTGCTTGGCTCGATATAGGTCTGGTACAAGTCTGGTGTGATGCGCTCATCCTGAATTTCTTGCGTACTGAGGTAAATCCCATCTGCTCCACCATCTTGAATGATTGCCCTGGTTAGGATAACGATATCCTCAGCTATCACATCTAAAACCTCCCTGAATAGCTCTGGATTTTCAAGAAAAAGATCTGCAACCTCCTTATCACCTCTAGAAGTCTCTGTACGAAACCAGCGTTTCAAGTAGGAAATCGGAGAAAAAATATTGTAAAACGATGCAATGTCCTCAGTGAAGGTTGCACGGATAGCTTGTACCACTTCTACTTGTTGCTGAATCCAAGGATGATTTTCACCAATCGACTCAATAGAGGCCAACTCCTGAATACTTGCAACCGAAGGACTATAGACATTACTTGGATAAATGAAAAATCCGTCACTCATTATTTTGACAAAGTCAGGATGAATTCTTTCAACGTACTGCCGATGCCCCTCTACACTTTTTTGGAAGATACGTGGGTTATTTAATCCTTGCCCTTTTTCCTCAAGTGTTACAAAATGAAACCAAAAGCCAACAGGAACCCGTTCCACCTCTTCTCCTCGGATGGCTCTAAAAACTAACTCTCTTTTACTTGTCATACTTTTCTCCTTCCGTTTGGATTGAAACCATCTTACCACTCCTTTTTGCATTTTCCCAATATATATTGACTATCGACTTGATTGGGATTGTTTATATCAATAACGAAAAAAATCTCTGTAAAGCCTGATTTTACTAGCTTTTCAAAGATTCTTTTCTGTTTATTACTTTTTTAATAATAGTTGTTATATAGATTTTTTATCAACCTGATTAGGATTTTTTATTTAGCCTCTTTCATGGCAAAGTAAGCCCGGACTTTGGGTGCCACTTGCATTCCGAAAAGTTCAATAGCTCGCAGAACCTGATCATGTGGCATAGAACCAAGAGGTAGGTGCAACATAAAACGGTCCAAGCCCAAATCCTCAATCATGCGAATTAATTTTTCTGCCACCTGATCTGGATTGCCCACAAACATGGCTCCATCTGGTCCAACCTGTTCAAGGTATTGTTCATAACGCAACTCCTGCCAGTGAGGACGGTCTTTGGAAATAGCATCCACTACTTGCTTGGTCGGATGGAAATAATCTTTTACCGCCTGCTCGCCATCCTCAGCAATCCAACCCCAAGAATGGGCTCCAACCTTTAGGTCATGACTGGCATGCCCCGCTTCACTCCCAATATCACGATAAGCCTGAATCAACTTTTTAAAATAACGCGGATTACCACCAATAATGGCATAGACAATCGGTAGACCTGCCTGAGCAATCTTCACTGTTGATTCAACATGACCACCTGTCGCTATCCACAAGGGCAATTTGTCCTGAACTGGACGAGGATAGACTTCTTTGCCGGCAATCGTTTGGGTCAATTTACCTTGCCAGTCTAGCTTGGTTTTTTCATTGACTAACTGAAGCACGTCTAATTTCTCATCAAAGAGAGCTTCGTAGTCTTTCAAATCATAGCCAAACAGAGGGAAGGATTCCGTGAAAGAGCCCCTTCCAGCCATAATCTCTGCACGTCCATTTGACAAAGCATCGATAGTGGCATACTGTTGGAACAACCGAATCGGGTCCATGCTTGACAGAATGCTGACTGCACTGGTCAAACGGATTTTTTGGGTATTAACTGCCCCAGCTGCCAGAACAATCTCTGGAGCCGACACTGCAAAATCCGCTCGATGGTGCTCACCAATCCCATACACGTCCAAACCAACCTTGTCAGCCAGTTCTATCTCTGCCACCAACTGACGAATGCGTTCGGCATGACTGTAAGTTTGCCCAGTCCCTTCAAGCTCTGTTGTTTCCCCAAATGTTGAAATTCCCAATTCTACCATGGTGACTCTCCTTGTCTATATCTGTCCTTCAATTTGAAAAATTATTCTAATACTCAATGAAAATCAAAGAGCAAACTAGGAAGCTAGCCGCAGGCTGCTCAAAACAGTGTTTTGAGGTTGCAGATGGAAGCTGACGTGGTTTGAAGAGACTTTCGAAGCGTATAACACGAATCTTGAGTACAAGCAACCCATTTGCTCACAAGAAAAAGCCTAGATAACTAGACTTTTTTAGATTATTCTACCGTTACTGATTTAGCAAGGTTACGTGGTTTGTCCACATCGAGATCACGGTGAAGCGTTGCAAAGTAAGCGACCAATTGCGTTGGTACGACCATTGAGATTGGTGAGAGGTAAGGGTGTACGGTCGTAAGAACGATATCATCTGTATCTTTAGCAACATTTTCTTCTGCGATAGTAAGAACCTTGGCACCACGGGCTGCAACCTCTTGGATATTTCCACGAGTATGGTTGGCAAGGACCGGATCTGACAAGAGGGCCAAGACAGGTGTTCCTTCTTCAATCAAGGCAATAGTTCCGTGCTTGAGCTCTCCTGCCGCAAAACCTTCACACTGGATGTAAGAAATCTCTTTGAGTTTGAGACTTGCTTCCATGGCTACATAGTAATCTTGACCACGTCCGATGTAAAAGGCGTTGCGTGTTGTTTCAAGAAGTTCACGAACCTTAGCTTCAATGGTTTCTTTCTCTGAAAGAGTTGATTCGATCGACTGAGCTACGATTGACAACTCATGAACTAGGTCAAAGGCTTGGGCTTTAGCATTGCCGTTTGCTTCACCAACTGCTTTTGCCAGGAAGGCAAGGGCTGCGATTTGTGCTGTATAGGCTTTAGTTGATGCCACGGCAATTTCAGGACCTGCATGAAGGAGCATGGTATGGTTGGCTTCACGTGAAAGAGTTGAACCTGGGACATTTGTCACTGTCAAGCTTGGGATTCCCATTTCATTAGCCTTAACCAAAACCTGACGGCTGTCCGCTGTTTCACCAGACTGGCTGATAAAGATGAAGAGCGGTTTCTTGCTGAGAAGTGGCATACCATAACCCCACTCAGAGGAAATACCAAGTTCAACTGGTGTATCTGTCAATTCTTCCAGCATTTTCTTAGAAGCAAATCCTGCGTGGTAAGATGTTCCAGCTGCAAGGATGTAGATGCGGTCTGCATCTTGAACAGCCTTAATGATAGCAGGGTCAACCACTACTTGACCAGCCTCATCTGTGTAGGCTTGGATGAGTTTACGCATAACAGTTGGTTGCTCATCAATTTCCTTAAGCATGTAGTAAGGGTAAGTTCCTTTACCGATATCTGACAAGTCGAGCTCAGCAGTATAGCTAGCACGCTTACGACTGTTGCCGTCATAATCTTGAACTTCGACACTATCAGCCTTGACGATTACCAACTCTTGGTCATGAATTTCCAAGTATTGGTTGGTCTCACGAATCATAGCCATGGCATCTGAGCAGACCATGTTATAACCTTCTCCAAGACCAATCAAAAGTGGTGATTTGTTCTTAGCAACATAGATGACCTCAGGATCTTGTGAATCAACCAAGGCAAAGGCATAAGAACCGCGGATGATGTGAAGGGCTTTTTTGAAGGCTTCAAGAACTGACAAACCATCTTCTTCTGCAAATTTTCCAATCAAGTGAACGGCGATTTCTGTATCTGTTTGCCCCTTGAAGTGGTGCCCTGCAAGGTATTCTTCCTTGATTTCAAGATAGTTCTCAATCACCCCGTTGTGCACCAAGACAAAACGTTCAGTCTCAGAGCGATGTGGGTGAGCATTGTCCTCAGTTGGTTTCCCATGAGTCGCCCAACGCGTATGTCCGATACCAGTTGTTCCCTCAACGCCAGCTGTCTTTGCTGACAATTCTGCGATACGACCAACAGCCTTAACTAGATGATTTTCAGCACCACCTAGGACAAAAATCCCCGCAGAATCATAGCCACGGTATTCGAGCTTTTCAAGCCCTTGAATCAAAATATCAGTTGCATTTGTGTTTCCAACAACACCAACAATTCCACACATAGTATATACGACACAGACCAGCTGTGCTTTCTCCTTAAAATTGGTATAGTCTGATTCCTCTTTTATAGAATCAGCAAAAACAGTATATACTTGTTTCTTTCACTTGTCAAGAGTAAAAATTGGTATAGTTCAAATTAAGCTCCTGTAAGCAAAAAACTCTGACCAATTAGGATAATCAGTCAGAGTCCTTTTTAAAATCCATTATTATCACTCAGCTCCTTGAACCAATGCCCTGATTTTTTCAGACGACGTTCTTGCGTTTCCAAGTCTAATTCAACCAAACCATAGCGATTTTTATAACTATTGAGCCATGACCAGCAGTCAATAAAGGTCCAGATTAAGTATCCTTTACAGTTGGCTCCATCTTCAATCGCACGATGGAGTTCACGAAGATGACCTTTTACAAAATCAATACGGTAATCATCTTGAATCATCCCATCTTGACGGAATTTTTCTTCCCCTTCAACACCCATACCATTCTCTGTCAGCATCCACTCGATATTGCCATAGTTTTCCTTGATATTTTGGGCAATATCATAAATCCCTTGCTCATAAATCTCCCAGCCACGGTGAGGATTAATTTTACGGCCAGGCATCACATAAGGCTCGTAAAAATGTTCTGGCAAGAGTGGACTCTCTGGATTCTTAGCAAATCGAGGTGCCATAACGCGCAAAGGTTGATAGTAGTTAACACCAAGGAAATCCACCGTATTGTCACGAATGAGCTCCAACTCCTCCTCCGTGGTATCAGGCAAGAGACCGTGTTCATGTAAGATTTCTACCAACTCCTGTGGATAAGTCCCCAAAACAGACGGATCTAAGAAGGATTGGGCCTGAAAGAGCTCCGCAATGCGAGCAGCCTTGACATCAGCAGGATGCTGGCTACGTGAATAAGCCGGTGTCAAGTTTAAGACAATCCCAATCTTAGAATCAGGCAAGAGTTCATGACAGGCCTTGACCGCTCGACTGCTGGCTAATTGTGTGTGATAGGCTACTTTAACCGCTGCTTCTGCGTCCACCTTATGTGGATAATGGGCATCGTAAAAATAGCCAAATTCTACAGGAACGATGGGCTCGTTAAAGGTAATCCATTGATCTACTAAATCTCCATAAGTTTCAAAACAAAAACGAGCATAGTCTTCATAGGCTGAGACAGTCGCCTTATTTTCCCAACCATCACCAGCTTCTTGAAGAGCAAAAGGCAAATCAAAATGGTAGAGATTGACTAACAGACGAATCCCTTTAGCCTTAATAGCCTCAAAGACCTTACGATAAAAATCCACACCTTGAGGGTTGACTTTTCCACAGCCTTGTGGAAAAATCCGTGACCACTGAATAGAAGTCCGAAAGGCTGTGTGACCAGTCTCTAACAAAAGCTCAATGTCCTGTTCCCAATTTTCATAAAAGGTCGATGTCTTATCTGGATCAATCCCATTATAGTAACGATTTGGCTCCACTTGGTACCAGTAATCCCAGAGATTATCTCCCTTACCATCACCAGCTACACGCCCTTCTGTCTGGGGCCCAGAAGTGGAGGATCCCCAGACAAAATCCTTTGGAAATCTTAGCATATATTTACCTCTTTATCTAGTCATTTTTCCCATTATACAGAAAAAACAAGGTAAAAACTAGTTACATTTTTTCCTTGTTTTTCTTCTGATTATAGTTTTTATTTCTTACTGAGGATTTCAAGCGTTTCAAGCACGTTATCTGCATGAACCTCGATGGTGTCACCAGTCGCTTTGATCTTAACTTCTACAATACCATCAGCTGCTTTCTTCCCAACAGTGATGCGGATTGGCAACCCAATCAAGTCGCTGTCGCTGAATTTGACTCCGACACGTTCGTTACGGTCATCTGTCAAGACTTCGTAACCAGCTCCCATCAAGCTTGCTTCAAGTTTTTCTGTCAAGGCTTGCGCTTCTTCATCCTTGACATTGACAGTAATCAAGTGAACATCAAATGGCGCCAATTCTTTAGGGAAATTGATTCCCCAAGCGTAACGGTATTCACCTTTTGGCGTTTTGTTAACAAAGAGGCGAGCGTGTTGCTCCATAACGGCTGAAAGGAGACGGCTGACACCGATACCATAACATCCCATGATAATTGGCACAGCACGGCCATTTTCATCCAAGACATCTGCTCCCATGCTTGCTGAGTAACGAGTACCGAGTTTGAAAATATGACCAATTTCGATACCACGCGCAAAGTTAAGGACACCTTGTCCGTCTGGAGAAATTTCACCCTCACGAACTTCACGGATATCCACATATTCTGCAGTAAAGTCACGACCTGGGTTCACACCAGTCAAGTGGTAGCCATCTTCGTTAGCACCCACAACTGCATTGCGAACATCTTGCACCTTACGGTCTGCAATGATTTTAACATTCTCTGGCAAACCAACTGGGCCAAGTGAACCGAATCCTGCTTGAACAACACTTGCCACTTCTTCTTCGCTAGCAACGTCAAAGAAATCTGCTCCCAAATGATTTTTCAACTTAACTTCATTGAGCTGGTCATTTCCAACTAGAAGAGCTGCAACAAGCTCACCATCTGCCATGTAGAAGAGGGTCTTGATTGTTTGTTCTTCTGGAACGTTTAGGAAGGCTGCAACTTCATCGATTGATTTAACATCTGGTGTTGCAACCCGAGTTACTTCTTCTTCAGCGACAACACGGTTGCTTGGTTTGTACTCGTTTGTTGCCATTTCCAAGTTAGCCGCATAGCTAGACTCACTTGAGTAAGCGATGGTATCTTCACCAGAAACCATCCATTTAAGCAATTCTGCCTTGATTTCTTCTTGCACTTCTGCAGGAATTTCGTCAAATGAGGCAACTGACTTGTCCAAGACAACCCAGCGGTCAAGGTCTGTACGAGCAGGTGTAATCGCCATAAATTCTTGGCTGTCCTTACCACCCATGGCTCCACCGTCACCAATGATAGCCTTGAAGTCTAAGCCACTACGAGTGAAAATTCGCTCATAAGCAGCCTTGTACTCATCATAAACACTGTCCAAACTATCATAGTTAGCATGGAAACTGTAAGCATCTTTCATGATAAACTCACGTGTACGGAGAAGTCCATTACGTGGACGTTTTTCATCACGATACTTAGGTTGGATTTGATAAAGGTTGAGTGGCAATTGCTTGTAAGACTTAACAGAATCACGAACAATAGCTGTAAAGGTTTCTTCGTGAGTTGGGCCTAAAATAAAGTCTGATTTTTCACGGTTTTTTAGCTTGTAAAGGTCTTCACCATAAGTTTCGTAACGACCTGATTCGCGCCACAACTCTGCACTGAGAAGGGCTGGAGCCAACATCTCAACGGCACCAATCTTGTCAAACTCTTGGCGCATGATGTTTTTGGCTTTTTCAATCACACGGTTGGCAAGTGGTAGATAAGAATAAACACCTGCTGAGACTTGACGAACATAACCAGCTCGCAACATAAGAGCATGGCTGATAACTTGAGCATCGCTTGGCATTTCGCGAAGCGTTGGGATAGGCATTTTACTTTGTTTCATAATATTCCTCGATTATCTAAAAAAGAGTCGCATAATGTCATTCCAGGTCACAGCAATCATCAAGACAACCATGATGACCACTCCGGCTAAGGTGACATAGGTTTCAATTTCTTGTTTCAATGGTTTACGGCGAATAGCTTCCAGGATGTTGAGCACAATCTTACCACCATCCAGAGCTGGAATCGGAATAAGGTTAAAAATCCCAATATTGATGGAAATTATTGCCAAGAAGTACAAGACGTTCTCAATTCCATTTTTAGCAGCATCACTACTTGCCTTAAAGATGGCAACAGGTCCACCTAGCTTGTTCAAATCCGGTTGGAAAATCAGATTTTTAAGAGCCGATAGAATTCGGAGAGCCGAGTCAGCCGCAGTTGTAAATCCACCTACAAACATGGATAGAAAGTCTGACTTAATTCTCGGTTGAACACCTAGAAGGTAACGACCTTGATTTTCTTCGGGAGTAACAGTGACTTGTTTGTCACTACCCTTTTCAGAAATAGTCACATCCAAGGTCGGTGCCATCTTATCTTTGGTTTCTGTTTCAACAGCCTGGATCAAGCTTTCCCAGTTGCTAATCTCATGTGAGCCAATCTTGGTAATCTGAGCCGTTTCTGGCACTCCTACCTTAGCCAACGCCCCTTGGGGCATGACATGGAACTGATTGGTATCAATATCTCTGACCCCACCCTGCATAAAGATTAAAATCCAAAAAACAACGACACCTAAGATAAAGTTATTCATAGGGCCTGCAAAGTTGGTAATCAGTTTTCCCCAGATAGTCGCATTTTGATATTGAACATCTAAAGGAGCAATCCGAACCTCAGTCCCATCTGCTTCTACAACCGTTGCATCGTGATCCACTGCAAATGTTTTTTCTTCTTCCAGAACCAAGCCCTTGATAAATAGCTTATCTTCAAAATCAAACTGGGTCACCTGCATAGGAAGGGCCGTTTGATCCAATTTTTTACCTGAGAGATTGATACGTTTAACCTTACCGTCATCAGTAAGTGTCAAACTGACAGGAGTCCCTGTCTTAATTTCAGTTGTATCATCGCCCCAACCGGCCATACGGACATAGCCACCCAGAGGCAAGATGCGAATGGTATAAGCCGTTCCATCCTTACCAATATGAGCAAAGATTTTGGGTCCCATACCAATTGCAAATTCACGCACTAGAATTCCTGATTTCTTGGCAAAGTAGAAGTGCCCGAACTCGTGCACCACCACAATAATCCCGAAAACCAGGATAAAGGTTAAAATTCCGAGCATAGTATTTCCTCCGTCTTTTGATTAAAAGAGTCCAAATAAGTGCATGATTGGAAATACAAGCAACATACTATCGAAACGATCCAAAACACCACCATGTCCAGGGATAAATTTCCCAGAATCCTTAACACCAAAGTGACGCTTAATCGAACTTTCTAGTAAATCACCAAATTGTCCAGCTATGCTAAAGAAAATAGCAAAGACTGACATCTTGTAAATTCCATACGGAAGAGCAACTGTACTGTCAAACATCATAAAGATGATGGTTACTAAAATAGCACCTAAAATACCACCCAAGGCACCTTCAAAGGTTTTATTTGGAGAAACCGTTGGAGCTAATTTTCGTTTACCATAGTTCATCCCAACAAGATAGGCACCACTGTCTGTCGCCCAGACGATACACAAGGCCAATAGAGCCTTATCTAAACCTGCAACGCGAGCATCTAGTAAAGCATTAAATCCAAAACCAACATAAAAACTCATAGCAAGAGGAAAAACCGCATCCTCAATCGTATAAGACTTACTAAAAACAGTCGTTCCTAACATAATTGAAATCAAAACACTATAGGCAACCACATTCCCATCAACTGGTAAAAAAGTCAGGTAATTCTCCAAGGGAATAGTCAAGGCAAAGGTGGCAAAGAGGGTCAAGAGCCCCTCCATAGTCATGGTCTCTAGACCTCTCATCTTCAAAAGTTCATGCATGGCTAGCATGGCTATAATTCCAATTGCTATCTGAAGCAAGAGTCCCCCAATCATCAAAATCGGTAGGAAAATAGCCAGTGCAATCCCTGCAAACAAGGTTCTTTTCTGTAAATCTTGTGTCATATTTCCTCCTAAACTCCTCCAAATCGGCGTTGTCGACGATTGTAGGCAAGAATGGCTTCCTGCAAAGCTGCCTCGTCAAAATCCGGCCATAAGGTATCTGTAAAATAGAGCTCACTGTAGGCTCCTTGCCATGGAAGGAAATTACTCAAACGCAATTCTCCACTAGTACGGATAATCAAGTCTGGGTCTCGTAAGTCCTTAGGCAAATGCTGGGTGAAGAGATAGTTGCCGATCAACTCCTCTGTGATGTCACCTGGGTTGATTTTGGCATCTAAAACATCCTGGGAAATCAACTTAAGCGCCTGTGTAATCTCAGCACGTCCACCATAGTTAAGAGCAAAGTTAAGAATCAAACCTGTGTTGTTCTTAGTCAATTCCTCAGCCTTGGTTAAAGCTTCAAAGGTTTGCTTAGGCAGGCGGTCTGTCTCCCCAATCATTTGAATCTTAACATTATTCGCATGCAGTTCAGGAACATAATTGTCATAAAACTCTACGGGCAAGTTCATGATAAACTTGACCTCCTGATCGGGGCGGGTCCAGTTTTCCGTAGAAAAAGCATAGACCGTAATAACCTTGACGCCCAGTTTGTTGGCTGCCTTGGTCACAGTTTGTAATGCTTCCATACCCGCCTTGTGTCCGAAGACTCGCGGTTGCATACGTTTTTTAGCCCAACGGCCATTCCCATCCATGATGATGCCGATATGAGCAGGAACCTGTGTCGGAACTTCTACTTCCACAGCCTTATCTTTCTTAAAAAATCCAAACATGATCTTATTCCTATTCAAAAATCTATCGTTTCATTATACCATATTTCCCTATTTTCTTCTATCACTAAGCTATTTATTCTCAGGCACCAGGCTCAGTTTTCAAAAAAATAAGTCGCCTGATTGGGCGACTCTATTTTTTATAGGGAGATTATTATGAAAAAGTTTTAGGAGTTTAAGTTAAGGTCTTCTTAACTTATGTACTTAGTATACACTTCCTAGCTTAAAGTTTTCTTAAGTATTTTTAAAAATCAAATTTTTCCATTTCTCCTGCCAATTTTTCTTGGATAATCGTGTTTGATAGAGCTTCATTCGGTCTTGATTCTCTAAAAAATGAGGAGTTGGACGAACTTGAAAATTCACAATATCCTCGAGTCCATAAGGAGTAAAAAATTCTAAAGCAGAGTCTTCATTCAAGCGAAGCCCAACCGCCGTACACCGTTCTGGATACTTACTCATAGCATCACAAGAGCTACTATAGGGAGTAGTGTGAGGGCTGTGCTGGTGCATATAGACCTGATTTTTCAATTCCCACTGGTACTGAGGAAAGTCCTCTCTCAACTTTTTCTCTAGGGATAAGGTTTCCTCGTAAGAAAGACCTGGATCAAAGAAAATCACATCCACATCCGTTTCACGGTCAAAAGGGGATTTGTCTGACAAGAGATTCCAGATGAAATTTCTGACAGAACCTGCTGCCAACCACGAGTCTTTCAGACCAAGGTTTCGGATAGTTTCTAGAATAGCCATCATATCCGGATTTTCTCTAAAAGCCTCTAGAATTTCTTGCTCATTTTTCACTGTATTCATAACCTAAATGCTCATATGCCTTAGCCGTCGCAACTCGTCCTGAACGAGTTCGCATGATAAAGCCTTTTTGAATCAAGTAAGGCTCATACATGTCTTCCACCGTCTCACGCTCCTCTGCTATGTTAACAGAAAGTGTTCCTAGTCCGACAGGACCACCACCATACATCTCAATCATGGTACGAAGGATTTTTTGGTCCACATAGTCCAAACCTTCATGGTCAACATCCAGCATAGTTAATGCCTTATCGGTAATAAGATCATCGATAACCCCATTCCCCATAATCTGGGCAAAATCGCGCACGCGCTTGAGGAGACGATTGGCAATACGAGGGGTTCCACGACTACGCAAGGCCAACTCAGATGCCGCCTCATGAGTGATTTCCATCTCAAAAATATCTGCCGTCCGCTCAACAATTTCTGTCAAGTCAGCATGGGCATAGTATTCCATATGCCCCGTAATCCCAAAACGTGCCCGTAGAGGATTTGACAGCATACCAGCCCGAGTCGTCGCACCAATCAAGGTAAAAGGTGGTAACTCCAAATGAACACTGCGACTGCCTTCACCAGCACCAATCATGATATCGATATAAAAGTCCTCCATCGCACTATAAAGCACCTCTTCCACCGACATGGGCAAGCGATGAATCTCGTCAATAAAGAGGACATCCCCAGGCTCTAAGTCATTCAAAATCGCTACCAGATCACCAGCTTTTTCGATAACAGGACCCGACGTCTGCTTGAGATTAACACCCAGTTCGTTTGCAATAACAAAGGCCATGGTCGTCTTCCCCAAACCTGGAGGCCCGAAAAGGAGGACATGATCCAGCGCTTCATCCCGCATTTTAGCGGCTTCGATAAAGATTTGAAGCTGGTCCTTGACCTTATCCTGCCCGATATATTCACGTAAATACTGAGGACGGAGCGTGCGTTCTACTAGCTCCTCGTCCCCCATTATCTCATTATCTAAAATTCTACTCATGGCTCTATTATAGCAAAAATCCAAGCCACAAACAAAAAAGCCACCTGATTAGATGACCCCCGAATTTAGCACTTTATTCTACATCACTGCTTCATCGCCTGCGATAGGAAATAAGATAGCCCATGATGGAACTAATACTTAAAATTATCATCGGACCAATTGTGGTCGGTGTCGTTCTTCGATTAGTCGATAAATGGCTAAACAAGGACCAATAGTGTCAAAAAGACCCCAAGCTTATTTGGACGTGAGCTTGGGGTCTTTTCTAGTCCATGATATAGAACTAATCCTTAATTCCTCTCCATTATCCCACAGTTCACAAAATTTGTCAAAACTTTACATTCTCAGCTTCTCAAGCTTTAACCGCTTTACAACAAGACTTTCAAGTTTAAGAGAAAGTTAGGGATTCTATCAATTTCATAGAAATTTTGATTTAGTAAACGAAGAGACAATCTTACATGTCACTCCTCATTTAATACGCCACTACTGGACAAGCAAAATCATTATTACAACAGTTCCAGTCCTTCAATTAACAGTCACTTACAATCAAATTGAGTTTGAAGTAGCCGAAGCGACAACAGACCTATTTCTTAGTCATATTCGCTAAAAAGTCCCCGCCAATTCCCCGACCAAAATCCGAAAAATATCGAAAAATGATTTTTAGAATAGTCCCCAAAAGCTTGAAATAGAGCCAAAAAACTCCACCTGATTGGGTGGAGTTAAGGGAGATTATTATGAAAAAGAAAAGTTTAGGATTTTATTAAATAAAGTTAGGAGGTCTTTATTTAATAACTATATGATACAAGACGAAGCTTAAAACTAGCTTAACTTTTCTCAAATTCTACCATTTTTCAAAAAATTTCTATCAGCATCTCTTCACCCCACAAAAAAAGCCACCTGATTGGGTGACTTCATTAGGAGATTATGATGAAAAAAAGTTTTAGGATTTCATTAAATAAAGTTAGGAGGTCTTTATTTAATGGTTATATAATACTAGACCATCCTTAAACTTTGCTTAAGAAAAACAAGTTTTGTTATTTTTCTCTATTAACCCAAGTCATCCCTATACAATTATAGGTGGTTAAGATTTCAAAGCCCATAGAACGATAGAAGCTCAAGGTTCTTTCTGTCTGTTCTGTCACCAGCTGGACTTGATAGGCATCTTTGTAATCCTCTAAAGCCTCTTTCATTAGGGCACTACCAATCCCTTGACGCTGATAGATTGGTAAAACGATTAAGTCCTGAACCAGTACTGATGAGAATCCATCTCCAACCAAACGAATCAAGCCCACCACAGCATCGCCATCAACTGCCACATAAATCGCTAATGAATGAGATAAAGCCTGCTCCAGCATCTCTGATTGATCGGTATAATTTGTCCAACCGACAGCCTGATAGAGATGCAAAACATCCTCTAGCTTAACAATTTCTTGCTTTTTAATAGTGATCATGTCAACACCTCTTAAAATTCTCTCAAGCTCTTGTACTGTCGCCCATTGTTATCAAAATTTTCAGGAGCCAACCATGCTTCCAATCGAGCTTTGACTTGGGGCCAGTCCTTATCAATCATAGACAACCAATCCGTATCCCTCGTACGCCCCTTATAAACGACTGCCTGACGGAAGGTTCCTTCATAAACAAATCCCAAACGCTCCGCAGCTCGTCTGGATGGCAGATTAAGAGAATCACATTTCCATTCGTAGCGACGATAATGAAGTTCTTCAAAAACATAGCGAGCTAGGAGATACTGAGCTTCTGTCCCTATTCGTGTTCCCCTGAGCTCTGGAGAAAAAGTGACTGCGCCCACTTCTATTACTCGGTTATTCTGGTCAATGCGCATGAGAGAAAATGTTCCCAAGGCCTTACCAGTTGACTTGTCTACAATCACATAGTAAAAACGGTCCTTACGAGCCAACATCTGATTTAAAAGAGTAACCAGCTCCTCCATATCTGCAACTGGTTCCTGAAAGAGGTAAGTCCACATCTCCCGAGGAGTATCTGGACCATAAACAGCTAATAAATCCTTCGCATGCTTTTCCACCGATAGAGCCTCTATCCTAGCATAACGCCCTTCTAAGAAATCAATAGAAGGCAATCCACCATGTGTATAACCTTCCATTGACTCCCCAATCATTTGACCATATTCATTTACTGGCATTTTTCTTCTCCTTGTTTTACGCTGAAAATACTATATCACAAATTGTTCTCTTTGGAAACTGGCACTGTCTTCAAACTTCATCCTCAACACTATATTAGTGACCCGTTTTCTGTCTTTTATCCTCTAAGGCTTGATTAATTCGTTGTGTGAGTTTGTGAGTTTGCCAGATTTGATACAACCATATCAATCCATAAATTAACAAGAAAAAGAACCAAAGCAGAGGGCTCCATAAAACTGAACCCCAGCCAAAAAATAGAGAGGTCAATACTAAGACAGTGGCTGTAACTAATAAATGAACTCCTACACGTATACTAAAAGCAAGAAACTCTAGCTTTTCAAGTATTAAAGTCAATACCCCCATAATTCCACCCATTAAAAACAGAGCTAGAATATTTTTTACCATTGGTGCAGGATAGGTAATGCTTGGATAACACTGAGCTAATAACATCATACTCAAATAAAAGAAGGAAGCCGTACGCATTCCCGATACAAAATAATCAATTAATCGTTTCATGATTTTCTCCTATAAACCTAGATAATTCATTAGAGACTTAACGTATTTCCGGCTCACACTAGATTTGATGCCCCGAGTCATTTTAGCCATCATGTTCCCTGAAAAACTATCTGATAACGATTCTAAGTGGTCAATGTTTATAATTGAATGACGTGATATCTGTATAAAGTTACGCCGATTAATCCGATTCTGAAAGTTTATCAATGTTTCCTTAGTTTTATAAATCCCGTCTACCGTATAAATGGTTAATAAATTCTTATCAATATCAGCTAGAATAATATCCTCAATCTTCACCATAACCAGATAATCATCCGCCCGAATAGGAATGGCCACCTGATTGGTTGTTGAAAATTGTTCTAAATACTCCATAACTTCCCTTGCTTGGTCAGTTAACTGAGCTGCCTGAATTACAATATGTGGGTCCTTTTCTGAAAACTCTGTCTTCATTTCAAAACGAATCTTCATTTTCTCTCCAATATACCTTTATTTTCTCTTGCTAAACACTTTAACAAATAAAAGCCAAAGAAGAATAGCGACAAGACTGATAATAACCACTATAAAGTATGTCTCTTCCTTTGTCAATAGTTCTTGCCAGTTGATTTGAATTCCCATTTTTTCTTGAAATTCCTGTAACAGACTGCTATTTCCTGTAAATGCAGTTTCTAACCGCTCTTTCATTAAAATTTGTCGATAGAGAGAAGCAATATAAGTTGCAGGGGTACACTTCATGATAATTTGTGCAAAATCAGGTAATACTCCAATGGGAATATAAGTTCCTACCAAAAATCCAGAAGCAGTCCCCACTATAGTTGCCAGTTTGCCAAGACTATCTACAGATTGAAAACGGTAAATCAAAAGAATATTTACCACACTTGAAAGCAGACTGCTTAACAGCATAATCAAAGTAATTTCCGGTAAATAACTGATAACTAGACTTTCTCTAAAATAAAGGCTCATAACAGCAAACATAAACACCTGCATGACAAAAGAAATGATAATACTGCTGATTAAATAGGACACCTGTAAGCCCCAGCTACCTAAATCTGTCAAGAAAAGATCTTGATCTACTTGATTTTCACGATCCTGTACCATTTGTGTAAGAGCCGTAAAACTGGTTGTAATCCCAGTCACAGCCAAGGTCCCACCCATCAGCCAGTTATTTAAAAGCTTCGTATTATCAGGGAGTTGGGTCCAAGCATCCGTCAAGTTCTTCTGCAAAAAAATGATATAAAGCAGGAAGGAAATCAATGCCCCCAATAATGAGAAAAATACTCCTGAACGATTACGAAAATATAAGATAAAATTCCGTTTCAATAAAGCTAACATTAGCGAACCTCTCTTCCTGTAAGTGCAATAAAGGCATCATCCATGGTACCTGGGCGAAACTCAAAATAATCAATTTCTTCTCGAACTTTTGCCAAATATTCAATAGCTTCCAGTGACGTTCTTGGATAAAAAAGATATTCCAACTTATTTTCTTTCTCTACTACCATTCCAGTCCGTAGCAATTTTTCTAAATCGGTTATTTCTTTAAAACGAATTTTTAGGATATTAGATGCATACTGACTTTTAATCTTAGTCGCAGAACCTTGCGCAATCACTTTCCCATGATCAACGATATAAATCTGATCCGCTTCATCCGCTTCATCCAGATAATGTGTCGTTAAGATAATAGTCATTCCTCCATCCTTTTGTAGTCGATACAGAAGATCCCAGATTGATTTGCGAGTTTGAATATCAAGACCTATCGTTGGTTCATCCAAGAAAAGGATATCTGGTTGCGAAAGAAGAGCACGCGCAATATCAACCCGACGTTTTTGCCCACCTGATAAAGTCCCATATAGTTGTTTCTGGAAAGCAGTCAAGCCCAGTTGATGGATCAAATCATCCACACGACTCGCTGCAATCTCCTTATACTGTTGCGCGCGAATCGTGAGATTTTCCCTAACTGTCAACATCTCATCTAGTACACTAGCTTGAAAAACAACTCCGATTTTCGTATTTGGCGCATATCGAATCTGACCTTGTGTCGGCTTTTTTAAACCTATTAACATGAAAATAGTGGTTGATTTTCCTGCACCATTGGGTCCCAAAATAGCATTAAAACTCCCTTTTTCAAACTCTAACTGAATATCGTCAACAGCCATATGATCGCCGTACCGTTTAGTCAAATGTTTAGCTTGTAAAATCATATTTATTTCCTCCTCTTTACCTCACTAGTTTAACAAAAAGAATGAAAGAAAAATCGACTTTTGAGATAAGTGGTTAAAATGAGATGTTAAGTGGTGAGATGATGGAAACAGAATTATATTTTTCATTCAAAAAATCCCCCAGATTCTACTCTGAAGGATTCCTATCTTATTTCACAACAATATTAACCAATTTAGTTGGCTTCAATAGTCCAGTGGACTATTGAAGGTGGCAGATATAGCTATAAACTCGTTATTTAACGACGATATTAACGAGTTTGTTAGGTACACTAATCACTTTCACGATTTCCTTACCGTCAATCTCTGCTTTGACTTTTTCGTCAGCGAAAGCAATTTCTTGCAATTCTTCGCGTGATAGATCTTTAGCGACCATAAGTTTGGCGCGGACTTTACCTTTGATTTGAACGACGATTTCGATTTCGTCTTCAACCAATTTGCTTTCGTCCCATGTTGGCCAAGCTACATAAGAGATAGATTCTCCTGTTGCTGCAACAGTTTGCCAGAGTTCTTCTGCCAAGTGAGGTGCAAATGGGGCAATCAATTGGATAAAACCTTTAGCGTAGTCCACATAGAGTTTATCTTCCTTGTTAGCCGCATTGACAAAGACCATAAGTTGGGCAATAGCTGTGTTGAATTTCATAGACTCGATTTGTTCTGTGACAGCTTTAACGGTTTCGTTATAAACCTTGTCAAGAGCGCCATTGTTTTCCGCAACAATTTCCTTGCTTGTAATCAAACGGTAAACACGGTCGAGGAACTTACGGCTTCCTTCCAGACCTTCTTCTGACCAAGCGATAGAAGCATCGAGTGGTCCCATGAACATTTCATAGACACGAAGGGTATCAGCACCATATTGTTCCACTACGTCGTCTGGGTTAACAACATTCTTGAGTGATTTAGACATCTTGGCTGGTGCTTGCTCCAACTCTTCCCCTGTTTCCACATGGAAGAAAGAACCGTCACGTTTTTCGACCTTGTCAGTCGCCACAAGCGCACCACGATGGTCACGGTAGCTTGTTCCCAAAATCATTCCTTGGTTAAAGAGTTTTTGGAATGGTTCCTTAGTTGGAACGACACCGAGGTCATAGAGGAATTTGTGCCAGAAGCGAGCGTAAAGCAAGTGAAGTACAGCATGTTCCGCACCACCCACGTAGATATCTACTGGCAACCATTGTTTGAGGAGGTCCTCATCAACCAATTTCTCAGTATTGTGTGGGTCAATATAGCGAAGGTAGTACCAGCTTGAACCAGCCCATTGTGGCATAGTATTTGTTTCACGACGACCCTTGACACCATCTTCACGAGTCACTTCAAGCCAGTCTGTCAAGTTAGCTAGTGGACTTTCACCAGTACCTGAAGGGCGAATATCCTTGGTTACAGGCAAGACAAGTGGCAATTCATTTTCAGGGACAGCTGTTGAAGTTCCATCTTCCCAATGAATGATTGGAATTGGTTCACCCCAGTAACGTTGACGGCTAAAGAGCCAGTCACGGAGACGGTAGGTAACTTTCTCCTGACCACATCCTTTTTCTTCCAACCAAGCCACAATCTTAGCAATAGCGTCTTCTTTGTTGAGTCCATCTAGGAAGTCTGAATTGACATGAAGTCCATCTTCTGTATAGGCAGCTTCTGCTACGTTTCCACCTTCAAGTACTTCTACGATTGGAAGGTCAAATTGGTTGGCAAATTCCCAGTCACGCTGGTCATGGGCAGGCACAGCCATGACAGCACCTGTTCCATAACTAGCAAGAACATAGTCCGCAATCCAGATTGGAATTTCCTTGCCGTTTACAGGGTTGATGGCATAAGCACCAGTCCAAACTCCTGTTTTTTCCTTAGCAAGGTCTGTACGAGCCAAATCTGATTTCAGACTAGCTTGGTGTTTGTAGTCTGCTACAGCCTCTGCTTGCTCTGGGCTTGTGATAGCGTCAACCAAGTCATGCTCAGGAGCCAAGACAGTGAAAGTCGCACCAAAAAGAGTGTCAGGACGAGTGGTAAAGACTGTGAATTCCTTGTCTGTTCCCTTAACTTTGAAGGTTACATTGGCACCAGTTGATTTACCAATCCAGTTGCGTTGCATGTCCTTGATAGACTCTGGCCAATCCAACTCATCCAAGTCGTTGAGCAAGCGTTCTGCATAGGCAGTGATTTTAAGCATCCATTGGCGCATTGGTTTGCGGACAACGGGATAGCCTCCACGCTCAGAAGTTCCGTCAGGAAGGACTTCTTCGTTGGCAATGGCTGTTCCCAATTCCTCAACCCAGTTTACTGGCACTTCCGCTTCATAGGCCAAGCCTTTTTCGTAAAGTTTAGTGAAAATCCACTGAGTCCACTTGTAGTAGTTTGGATCTGTTGTGTTAACTTCACGATCCCAGTCGTAAGAGAAGCCAAGCGCATTGATTTGGCGTTTGAAGTTGGCAATGTTTTCCGCTGTAAATTCTGCTGGATCATTACCTGTATCCATAGCGTATTGCTCTGCAGGCAAGCCAAAAGCATCCCAACCCATTGGGTGAAGGACATTGTAGCCTTGCGCACGTTTGTAACGGCTGAGGATATCGGTTGCAGTATAACCTTCTGGGTGTCCTACGTGCAGACCCGCTCCTGACGGATAAGGGAACATATCGAGAGCATAAAACTTCGGTTTTGATGTATCTGTTCCTGTCTTAAATGTATGATGTTCTGCCCAGTAGCCCTGCCACTTAGGCTCAATTTCTTTATGATTGTAAAAACTCATGGTCTCTCTCCAATTTTGTGATGTTACTATTATACCATTTTTGAGGGAATTTGGTCTCGTTCTATTCTATACTTTTCTATTTTACCTTGCTCTAGAATTTTTAAACTGCTATACTTATAACAGAAAACCCTTCCAAGGAGGTAGCGGATGTCTCATTCCTTTAAAAAATCTCTCCAAAAAGAAATTCTCCATAGAAGCTCTATCGCAGCCTTTATGACCTCTCTTTTACTACTCATTTTACTTTTTGGTTTTTCCTATTTTTTACAAAAGCAACAACTCTCCAAAGATACGAGACAGATTGTCAAACAGGTTCAAGAAATGAAAGAAGCAAATAATGAACTCCTGACTACTATGAACCATAAAATGATTCCTGGATTTTTGGATGGTAAACATACAGAACGAGAAGTCTTTAGCTTATTTTACGAGACAAAAGCTAAATTAAAACTTAGTTCTGACCTCATTATCCTAAGTGATACAGGTGAATTACTATTTAGTACCAATCGAAATCATCAAGAAAGTATTTTATCTCCCTACTATCTAAAATTGCTCATTCAAAATCCTTCTCAAGAAAAAGTGACAGAAAAAATTGCACTCTCTTCAGACAAGCAACACTACACACTCTTTATCAAACCACTACTTCAAAACCAACGAGTTAAGGCCTATACTATTGCTTTCGTAAATGAGAATGATTTCATCTCAAGTTTCCCAATGATCAATTCCAAATACATCATTACCGATAGCTTTGGAAATATGTTTTCTAACAATACAAATCAGTTCACTCGCTCCACTCTTGAAAAATTTGATGAAAAACTCCTACACTCTCGCACCCACTGGTATGCGAATGAACCGCTTATTGTTCAAAAAGAAAAAGTCGGTGCTATTTTTTCAATCTATACTTTTCAATCCTTCTTTCCCATTCCTAGCTTACTCGGCCTAGCCTCCGTCCTCACCTTATGTATATTCTTCCTCTACTTCTGGCAAGCAAGGCGAATTGCTCATAAAATTGCCACACACAATGCTGTTCCTATTGAAAGTTTGGTTTACCAACTTCAAGAAATTCCTAAACAAGCAGAAAAAAGGCTTTCTCTACAAACAGGTGATGAGTTTGAGTTTATGGCAGAAAAAATAAACAATATGTTGTACGAATTAGATCAACTTCATCAGAAAATGTTGACCATAGAAAAAGAAAAGTGGATTTTTGAAAGAAAAATGCTAGAAGCTCAGTTCAATCCTCATTTTCTCTACAATACACTTGAGACGATTAAAATCACTTCTTTAATGGATGCCGCTCTTACACAAGACCTAATTCAAAATCTCACGCGCATTCTTCGCTACAGTATCACCGATTTAGAAAAAGAAACAACCATTTGTCAGGATTTAAAGATTATAGAGGATTACCTTACAATCCATAAGATTCGTTTTGAGCACTTTTCTTATGATATTGTCTGTCCAGAAACTGTCGACAATCAGCCTATCCCTAAGCTTTTCTTGCTTCCACTAGTAGAAAATGCTATAAAATATGGGATGCAATACCGTATTAATCTTCATATAGATATCCACATTACCTTGGAAGTAGATTCTCTGACTTTTTTGGTCAAGGATAATGCTGGAGGGCTCACAAAACAAGAGAGACTCGCTATTTTAGACTCTTTAGAAAGCCCACATACCCAGCATGGTATCGTTAACAGCTACAAACGATTGAGCAATTTCTTTTCTGATGTCCAGCTAGATTTAGGAGTCAATCGCCAAGGAGAAACTTGGGTAAAATTTGTAACGAAAGGACTAACTCATGTTTAAGCTCATCATCGTAGAAGATGAACACCTCATTCGAAAATGGCTAGAGATTGCCGTAGACTACGCTGCCTTAGGTATCCAAGTCGTAGGAACTGCCAGTCACGGTCAAGAGGGAATGAAACTCATCCAAGAAAAAGAACCTCATATTGTCTTAACAGACATCACCATGCCAATTATGGATGCTTTCATGATGTTCGAAGCCACTCGTACTCTCTCCTATGAAAAAGTTATCTTATCAGGTTATAACGATTTTCAAAATGCCAAAAAAGCCATGCAATATGGGGCAGTTGATTTTCTATCCAAACCAATTGATACCAAGGAATTGACAGAATGTCTTCAAAAAATTGTTTTGAGATTACAAGCTAACACTTATCAAGAAACTCCTTTTTTAGAAGAATATCAAACTTTACTCACCTCTATCCAACAAGTCGATACACAAAACCAAATCATTCAGCAAATTCTGGAATTTGTGCATCAACACTACTGCATGCACTTTACCATTTCTACCATTGCAGAGAATCTAGGGTATAGCGAAAGTTATCTATACAAGGTTATCAAAGAAGACTTTCCAATGACGCTAAATGAATATATCTTACGCTACCGCCTCAAGCAAGCTATAGATAAAATGGCTGAGTCCCCTAATTCTCCCTTAAGCGATATCTCTGAACAAGTTGGATTTTCAGACTATAAATATTTTGCCAAAGTTTTTAAAAAGTATCTCCATATTTCTCCAAAAGAATTAAAACTTATGGATAAAAAACTATTGATATAAAAGGATTGCTCAACTCTAGCAATCTTTTTATTTTGTACTTATACTAGAGTACTAGAGCAAACTAGGAAACTAGTTACAAGCTGTTCAAATCATAGCTTTGAGATTGCAGATAAAATGACGTGCTTTGAAGAGGTTTACCATCGAAATCTCAGCTACAGTTTACCCATCCTTGCTCGAGACACCCATTTTCTATTTCCCGTTTTAGATTTCTTTAAGGTTTTTATTATATCCTGTAGAACTCTACAATTTAAAAACATTAACAATCTAGGTAGAGAAAATGTTCGTAAAAAAGGAGATACTTATGAAAAAAATACTATTCTTTCTCTCTTGTGGCTGGATATTCCTTTCTTTATCAGGATGTTCTTCACCTATAGAAGCGGAAACTAGCGCTGAAAAAGATTCAGATAACACTTTGGTTGTCTACTCGCCTAACCCTGAAGACCTTATCGAAGAAACAATCCCAGCCTTCGAAGAAAAATATGGTATTAAGGTTGACTTAGTACAAGCCAGCACTGGTGAATTGTTCAAAAAAGCTGAGGCTGAAAAAGAATCTCCTGTAGCCGATGTCATTTTCGGAGGCTCCTACGCCCTCTTCTCTTCTAACGAAAATCTTTTTGAACCTTATATTTCTCAAGAGAACGACCAGATAATCCCTGAATATCAAAATAAAACCGGATTCTACACTCCTTATACACTTGATGTCAGTGTCATCATTGCCAATTCAGCTCTTACAAAAGATATTAAAATTGAAGGCTACAATGATTTACTCAATCCTAAATTAAAAGGAAAAATCGCTACTGCTGATCCAAGTAATGCTTCTAGCGCTTTTGCTCAATTAACAAACATGCTTGTCGATCAAGGTGGATATGAAAATGAACAAGCTTGGACCTATGTGAAAAATCTCTTTACCCTAGTAGATGGAAAGATTGCATCTAGCTCTTCAAATGTTTACAAAGCTGTCGCCGATGGAGAAATGGCCGTAGGACTCACCTATGAAGATCCTGCCTTAAAACTCTTAAATGATGGGGTTGATGTAAAAGTCATCTATCCAAAAGAAGGAACCGTCTTTTTACCTGGTAACGCAGCTATCGTTAAAAACGCCAAACACATGGAAAACGCCAAGAAATTTATCGACTTCCTCCTTTCTCAAGAAATCCAAGATAAGCTAGGAACTGAAACAACAATCAGACCCATTCGTAAAAATGCTAAAACCAATAAAAATATGAAAGCTATGACAGAAATCAATATTGCCACTGAAGATTCAGATTATGTCATTAAAAACAAATCCGCCATTCTTAAAAAGTACAATGATATTTTTACAGATATCCAATCTAAAAAATAACATTTGACTTTCCAATGATTAACTGTCAAACCCTACTATAAAATCAAAAGATTACTTCCGTTTTTGTAGAGAATTTTACTCTAATAGAATAGAATTATCGGTTTTAAAAACGCTTACATTGTTTTACAATAAACTTAAATAACACAACGGAGGTATCCATCATGAAAAAGAAATGGATGTATTATGCTGCTTGCGGACTAGCTCTTTTTGGTCTTGCTGCTTGTTCTTCTAATGAATCTGCCGATGGCGGTTCATCTGATAAAGGAGACGGCGGTTCGCTAGTCGTTTATTCACCAAACTCAGAGGGCTTAATCGGAGCAACTATTCCTGCCTTTGAAGAAAAATATGGTATCAAAGTAGAACTGATTCAAGCTGGTACTGGAGAACTTTTCAAAAAACTAGAGTCAGAAAAAGAAGCTCCTGTAGCCGATGTTATCTTTGGTGGTTCTTATACACAATATGCTACTCACGGAGAACTCTTTGAAAACTATACTTCAAAAGAAAATGATAATGTTATCAAAGAATATCAAAACACAACTGGCTACTCTACTCCTTATACACTAGATGGTAGTGTTTTAATCGTCAATCCTGATTTAACGAAAGGCATGAACATCGAAGGATATAGCGACCTTCTCAAACCTGAACTAAAAGGAAAAATCGCAACTGCTGACCCAGCAAACTCTTCTAGCGCCTTTGCTCAATTAACAAATATGCTACAATCTCAAGGTGGTTACAAAGACGATAAAGCTTGGTCTTATGTAAAAGATCTCTTCACACTTATTGATGGTAAAATCGGTTCAAGTTCATCTGGTGTCTATAAAGCAGTTGCTGACGGAGAAATGGCTGTTGGTCTCTCTTATGAAGATCCAGCAGTTAAACTCTTAAATGACGGAGCTAACATTAAGGTAGTCTATCCAAAAGAAGGAACAGTCTTCCTACCTGCTAGTGCTGCTATCGTTAAAAAAGCGAAAAATATGGAAAATGCCAAGAAATTTATCGATTTTATTATCTCTCAAGAAGTACAAGATACACTTGGTACAACCACTACTAACCGTCCTGTTCGTAAAAATGCTAAAACAAGCGAAAATATGAAACCAATTGACAAAATCAAAACACTCACTGAAGATTATGATTATGTCATCAAGAATAAATCAGATATCGTTAAGAAATACAACGAAGTCTTTACAGATATCCAATCCAAACAGTAAAAGAGGTTCACTATGAGTGAGATCAAAATTATTAACGCCAAAAAAATCTACCACGATGTCCCTGTTATTGAGAATTTGAACATTACAATTCCAAAAGGAAGTCTCTTTACCCTTCTTGGGCCTTCAGGTTGTGGGAAAACGACTCTTCTTCGTATGATTGCAGGTTTCAACAGTATCGAAGGCGGAGAATTTTACTTCGATGATACAAAAATCAATAATATGGAACCCAGCAAACGCAATATCGGGATGGTTTTCCAAAACTACGCTATTTTCCCACATTTGACTGTCCGAGATAATGTCGCTTTTGGTCTCAAGCAAAAGAAGGTTCCAAAAGAAGAATTAGTCCAACAGACCAACAAGTATCTTGAACTCATGCAAATTGCTCAATATGCGGATCGGAAGCCCGATAAACTTAGTGGTGGACAACAACAACGTGTCGCCTTGGCACGCGCCTTAGCTGTTAATCCAAGTGTTCTCCTCATGGACGAGCCACTTAGTAACCTAGATGCCAAACTTCGCTTGGATATGCGTCAAGCCATTCGAGAAATCCAACACGAAGTGGGAATTACAACTGTTTATGTAACCCACGACCAAGAAGAAGCCATGGCTATTTCAGATCAAATTGCTGTTATGAAAGACGGAGTCATCCAACAAATCGGCCGACCAAAAGAACTCTATCATAAACCAGCTAATGAGTTTGTGGCCACCTTTATCGGACGCACAAATATTATCCCTGCCAATCTCGAAAAACGGAGCGACGACGCTTATATCGTCTTTTCAGACGGCTATGCCCTTAGAATGCCAGCCCTTGATCAGGCTGAGGAACAAGCTATTCATGTAAGCATTCGTCCTGAAGAGTTTATCAAAGATGAATCTGGAGATATTGAAGGAACTATTAGCGATAGCGTCTATCTTGGACTGAATACTGAATACTTCATCGAGACAGGCTTTGCCTCAAAAATTCAAGTTAGCGAAGAATCAACTTTTGAAGAAGATCTACAAAAAGGCGATCGTATTCGTCTACGAATCAATACTCAAAAATTAAACGTCTTTTCTGCAGATGGTTCTCAAAACCTGATAAAAGGAGTCAACCATGGAACGTAAAAAACTAAATATCTGGACAGCCTCCTCTTTCTTCATCTTTCTTACCTATCTTGTCTTTCTCGTTTATCCTATCGTTACCGTGCTCAAGCAAGCACTCATACATGAAGGACAATTCTCACTAGCTAATTTTGTTACTTTCTTTAGTAAAGCCTACTATTCTGAAACACTAGTAAACAGCTTTAAAGTTTCTATTACTGCTACTGTAACTTCCTTAGTCGTAGGAACCTTATTAGCTTATCTCTTCTCTATGTATGACTTCAAGGGAAAGAAATTTCTACAAATATTGATTATCATTGCTTCCATGTCAGCTCCATTCGTAGGAGCTTATTCCTGGATTCTCTTGCTGGGACGAAATGGAGTTATCACTAAATTTTTGACAAATTCCCTTCATCTTCCAGCTATTGATATTTATGGATTCAAAGGAATTGTGCTTGTCTTCACACTGCAACTATTCCCACTAGTATTTCTATACGTTGCTGGAACAATGAAGAGTATTGACAATTCTCTACTTGAAGCCGCTGAAAGCATGGGGTCCTTCGGATTTAAGCGAATCGTAACGGTTGTTTTACCTCTCCTCGTTCCAACCTTACTAGCAGCTGCCCTACTTGTATTTATGAGAGCATTCTCAGACTTTGGAACGCCTATGTTAATTGGTGAAGGATATCGGACTTTCCCCGTCTTAATTTATACCCAATTTATTAGCGAGGTTGGAGGAAATTCTGCTTTTGCATCTGCTTTAGCAATTATGGCGATTATCATTGCCTTGGCAATTTTCCTTATCCAAAAATATATTTCAAATCGCTACAGTTTCAGCATGAATTCGCTCCATCCAATTGAACCTAAAAAAACTACAAAAGGAAAAATGGCTGCCATTTATGCAACAGTCTACGGAATTATCTTGTTCTCTGTTCTACCTCAAGTCTACTTGATTTATACTTCTTTCCTAAAAACATCAGGTATGGTATTTGTCAAAGGCTATTCTCTAAACAGTTACAAAGTTGCTTTCAATCGTATGGGATCTGCTATTTTCAATACCATTCGTATCCCTTTGATTGCCTTAGTTCTAGTTGTTTTATTTGCAACATTTATCTCCTACCTAGCCGTTAGAAAACGGAATTTGTTTACAAACTTAATTGACAGCCTCAGTATGGTTCCTTATATTGTACCAGGAACCGTTCTAGGGATTGCCTTCATTTCTTCCTTCAATACCGGTCTATTTGGAAGTGGATTTCTTATGATTACAGGGACAGCTTTCATCTTAATCATGTCCCTATCTGTCAGAAGATTGCCTTATACTATTCGCTCATCTGTTGCTAGCTTGCAACAAATAGCACCAAGTATTGAAGAAGCTGCTGAAAGCTTAGGAAGTAGCCGTCTCAATACCTTTGCCAAGATTACAACTCCAATGATGCTATCTGGTATTATTTCTGGAGCCATCCTATCTTGGGTTACAATGATTTCAGAGCTCTCTACTTCTATCCTCCTCTACAATGTCAAAACAAGAACAATGACTGTAGCCATTTATACAGAGGTTCTCAGAGGAAATTACGGTGTAGCCGCAGCCTTGTCAACTATCCTGACTGTTCTAACAGTAGCTTCCTTGCTCTTGTTTATGAAAATCTCTAAAAGCAATAGCATTACACTTTAGTTTTCCCCATCAAAAACAGCCGAAAGGATTACCCTCGGCTGTTTTTTCTTATCTTGATATTCCTATCAAATCCCTAGTTCATAGCAAGCAAGTCTAGACTAATTAAATAGAGGCTTCCTCCATTTTCTCCCGTCCTAGTTCTCGGTAACTACGATCGCCGACAACTTCAACGCTAAACCGGCCGTCCTCATATTCAAGAATTGTCACGCTACCATTATCGAGACCATGCGGATGCATGCCATTGATCAGATAAACAATGGTACCAATCGTCATTCCATGGCTCACAACGAGGGCATTACCCCCACCTTGTTCTTCCATTTCTTTAGCAATCACTTCAAAGCCTTCCTTGATTCGGCCACTAAGTTTTTCCCAACCTTCAGCCCAACCAGCTGTATCAACCTCTACCAAACCTTCTGCTAGTTCTGCATAGGACAACTGATGAACATGGTCTACATTAAAGATACGAGGAATAATGCCCATGAAAAGATCACCGTCGTAGGCTCCGTCAAAGCTACCAAAACACCATTCTCTGATACGCTTGTCCATGCGATAAGGGATTTTCCCCTGCAAGCCAAGTTCTTCAAGGATAATTCCCATAGTCTGAATGGTGCGACCAGAATCACTCGAATAAGCGCGCTCAAACTGTAGACCAGACTCTCGCAAACCGATTCCTAGTTCTTGAATCCCTCGCTCACCTTCAGCTGTTAAGGGAGTATCGCTCCAACCTTGCGCGCGACCAATCGTGTTAAACATAGTCTTGCCATGACGTACCAAATACAATCGTACTTTTACCATTTTCCGTCCTCCGTTTGCTTCTATTATATCATGGATGATAAAACAAAAGCCACCCATACAGGCGACTTTTGCAGGAGATTATTATGAAAAAGTTTAGGAGTTCTATTAAATAAAGATATTAGATGAAAATCAAATTCAAACTAAATCAGTGTTATCTGTTTCAAATAATATTAGGAGGTCTTTATTTAATGATTATAGTATACACACCTAACCTTAAATAGAACTTAAAATTTCTCCTATTTTCTTAATTTTTAAAACTATGAATTGGTGCTGGGATTTGCCCTCCACGAGAAATGAAATCAACAGACGAAGCCCCATTGACTTTCATAACAGGCGCAGTTCCTAATAGGCCACCAAACTCGATCATATCGCCTTCTTTTCCTTTTGGAATGATACGAACAGCTGTTGTTTTCATGTTAATGACACCAATTGCAGCTTCATCTGCAATCATAGCCGCAATGGTTTCAGCAGGTGTATCCTCCGGAATGGCAATCATATCCAAGCCAACGGAACAGATAGCCGTCATAGCTTCTAGTTTTTCCAGATTAAGAGAGCCATTTTGCACTGCAGCAATCATTCCTTCATCCTCTGAAACAGGGATAAAGGCACCAGACAAACCACCAACTTGGTTGCAGGCCATAACTCCGCCCTTCTTAACTTGGTCATTCAAGAGAGCCAAGGCAGCAGTCGTTCCATGCGTTCCAACTGTTTCTAGTCCCATTTCCTCAAGGACACGTGCCACAGAGTCTCCAACCGCAGGGGTTGGCGCCAAACTCAAGTCAACAATACCAAATTCCACACCTAATCTCTCGCTTGCCATTTGACCAACCAATTGACCGATACGAGTAATTTTAAAGGCAGTCTTCTTGACCGTTTCAGCTACTACATCAAAGCTCTCCCCACGAACTTTTTCCAAGGCACGCTTCACCACACCAGGACCAGAAACCCCGACATTGATGATAACATCTGCTTCCCCAACACCGTGGAAAGCACCTGCCATAAACGGATTGTCTTCAACCGCATTAGCAAATACAACCAACTTGGCTGCGCCCATATCTGATAGATTAGCCGTTTCCTTGATAATACGTCCCATATCTGCCACAGCCGTCATATTAATACCAGACTTGGTTGAGCCGATATTAACTGACGAGCAGACCTTTTCCGTTTCAGCCAAAGCGCGAGGAATAGAATTGATGAGAATCTCATCTCCCTTTTGATAACCCTTTTGTACCAAGGCAGAGAAACCCCCGATAAAGTCCACACCAATCTCTTTTGCAGCCTTATCAAGCGCTTTTGCCAGAACTACATAGTCTGTTGCATCTGTCGCTGCCCCAATCAAAGAGATAGGAGTCACCGATACACGCTTATTAACGATTGGAATTCCCAACTCAGCAGCAATTTCATCCCCAACAGCCACTAAATTAGCTGCCTTGGTCGTAATCTTTTGATAAATTTTCTCCGCAGCACGATTGATATCTGGATCGATACAGTCCAAAAGGGAAATTCCCATGGTAATAGTTCTGATATCGAAGTTTTGTTCCTCAATCATGGCGATGGTTTCAGTAACTTGTCTAATATCCATGTGCCCCTCCTAGATATTATACATAGCTTCGAAAATCGCTGCACTCTGAATATTGATTTTCACATTCAAAGTTTGTCCAAAAGCTTCAAATTCATTACGAAGATAAGTGAAATCTTGTTTTTCATCACTAGAGACGACAGCCATCATCGTGAAATATTCATCCAAGACAGTTTGAGAGATATCATCAATATTCAAACCCAATTCTGCAATTTTACCAGAAACACCTGCAACAATTCCAGATTTATCTTTACCAACAACAGTTATAATCGCTTTCATAAGCAAACTCCAATTCTTCTTTTAATAGGAAACCTGAACATTAAACAGGATTCTTTTCAAATAGTATAGCATAATTCTAACGAAAATACTCAAAAACGCCTGCTTACGAAGTTGTTCTTAAGCAAAAAACAATTTCGTAAACAAGCGTCTACTATCCCAACTTATGATGAGTGTTCCCGCTAGGACCGAAATCCTAGCGGTAGACCAGAGCTAGACTAAGAGCACAAGACTCCATCATCATAACACTCAACAAAATTGATGATTTTATACTAATTCGATGATCGCCATTGGCGCTGCATCACCACGACGTGGTTCAGTTTTAAGGATACGAGTGTATCCACCGTTACGTTCAGCATAACGAGGTGCGATTTCTGAGAACAATTTTTGAAGTGCTGTAGTAGAAGTGTACTTGTCAGTTGCTTCATCATAGTTTTCAGATGCGATTTCATTACGTACGAAAGCAGCTGCTTGACGACGTGCATGCAAATCACCACGTTTACCTAGAGTAATCATTTTTTCAACAGTTTTACGGATTTCTTTAGCACGAGCTTCAGTTGTCACGATTGATTCGTTGATCAAAAGGTCAGTTGTCAAATCGCGAAGCATTGCTTTACGTTGTGAGCTAGTGCGTCCTAGTTTACGGTAAGCCATTTATTCCTCCTTTATTTATCTTTTAATCCAAGACCCAAATCAATAAGTTTGAATTTCACTTCTTCCAAACTCTTGCGTCCAAGATTTCGTACTTTCATCATCTCTGCTTCAGATTTTTCTGTCAAGTCATGCACAGTATTGATACCGGCACGTTTCAAACAGTTGTATGAACGCACAGACAAGTCCAGTTCCTCAATCGTACGATCCAAAATACGGTCGTCAGATTCAGTATCAGCTTCTTTCATCACTTCAGTTGACTTAGCAATCTCAGTAAGATTTGTAAACAAATCAAGATGTTCTGTCAAAATACGTGCTGAAAGCCCTAAAGCATCTTCTGGAATAATTGTTCCATTTGTCAAGATTTCAAGGGTTAATTTGTCAAATCCATCATTGCTACCTACACGAGCAGGTTCCACTTGATAGTTGACTTTTGTAACTGGTGTATAAATAGAATCTACAGCAAGTGTTCCAACTGGTGCATTATCTTTTTTATTTTCATCAGCAGGTACATATCCACGACCACTGTTAACAGTCATAGTCGCTTTTAGAGAAGAACCTTCACCGATTGTAAAGAGATAATGATCTGGATTTACAATTTCAATATCGCTATCTGTTAAAATGTCACCAGCTGTTACTTCAGCAGGACCTTCAACATCTAGTTCGATGATTTTTTCGTCTTCAACGTACGATTTCACTGCAATTCCTTTAATGTTCAGAATGATTTGCATCACGTCTTCACGAACACCTGGAACTGTGTCAAACTCATGTAACACACCATCAATATTGATAGATGTCACAGCTGCTCCTGGTAGAGAAGCTAGAAGTACACGACGAAGAGAGTTACCAAGAGTTGTACCGTAGCCACGTTCAAGTGGTTCGATTACAAACTTGCCATAATCTTTATTTTCATCAATTTTTGTTATATTTGGTTTTTCAAACTCGATCATTTAGTTACTCCCTCTTAAACGAAAAGCAGTGTAATGCGATGATTATACACGGCGACGTTTTGGAGGACGAGCACCATTGTGTGGCACTGGAGTCACATCACGAATTGCTGTTACTTCAAGACCAGCGGCAGCAAGCGCACGAATAGCTGACTCACGACCAGAACCTGGACCTTTTACAGTAACTTCAACTGATTTAAGACCGTGTTCTTGTGCAGATTTAGCAGCAGCTTCAGAAGCCATTTGAGCAGCGAATGGTGTAGATTTACGAGAACCTTTGAAACCAAGAGCACCAGCTGATGACCAAGCAATTGCATTACCATGCACATCAGTAATCATAACAATAGTGTTATTAAATGTAGCGTGAATATGAGCAATACCAGATTCGATATTCTTTTTCACACGACGTTTACGTGTTGGTTTAGCCAAGACTTTTACCTCCTATATTATTTTTTCTTACCAGCAATCGCAACAGCTTTACCTTTACGAGTGCGAGCGTTGTTTTTAGTGTTTTGTCCACGGACAGGAAGTCCACGACGGTGACGGATACCACGGTATGAACCGATTTCCATCAAACGTTTGATGTTCAAGTTTACTTCACGACGAAGGTCACCTTCAACTTTGATTGCATCCACTTCACGACGGATAGCATCTTCTTGATCTGATGTAAGATCACGTACACGAACATCTTCTGAGATTCCAGCAGCAGCCAAAATTTTCTTAGATGTTGCAAGTCCGATACCATAAACATAAGTCAATGAGATTACTACGCGTTTGTCATTTGGAATGTCAACTCCAGCAATACGAGCCATGTTTTCTCCTTTCTATCTTATCCTTGACGTTGTTTGTGTTTTGGATTTGCTGGGCAAATTACCATAACACGACCATTACGACGAATAACTTTACAGTATTCGCAAATTGGTTTGACCGATGGTCTTACTTTCATTTCTTATCCCTCCAAGTTTTTCGATTATTTAAAGCGGTAAGTGATACGTCCACGTGTCAAGTCATATGGACTCATTTCGACAGTAACACGATCTCCCGCTAAAATACGAATATAGTTTTTACGAATTTTACCAGAAACTGTTGCTAAAATCTGATGTCCATTTTCAAGTTCAACCGTAAACATTGCATTCGGCATTGTATCAACTACTTTGCCTTCAACTTCAATCACATCGTCTTTTGCCACGCAAAAGCACCTCCATAAATTTCGATTCGATGCCTCTAGACACAGAGACAACAATTATAAGTCAGACTATCTCAGTATAACATTTGTAGCGGATTTTTGCAAGTGTGAAAAACGCTTTATTTCAAATTTGTCAATACTTTTTCGATATCTGAGAAGACATCATTGATATCTTGATTACCTTCGATGTCATGAACCAAACCTTTGGCACGGTAGTGAGCAATGATTGGTTCTCCTTGAGCAATATTCACATCCAAACGACGTTTCACTGTCTCAGGCTTATCATCTTCACGTTGGTAATAATCTTCTTCTTTATAGTCAACTGGTGGGTTAAAGACCTTGTGGAAAGTTTCTCCAGTTACGCGGTGGATGATACGGCCACTCAAACGTTCCAAGAGGCTATCTGGATTCACTTCAATGTTGATGACACCCTCTAGTTCAATGCCAAGTTCAGCCAATGTTTTGTCCAAGGCATGAGCTTGTTCGATTGTACGTGGGTAACCATCCAACAAGAATCCTGTTTCTTTAATATCATCTTGTGAAAGACGTTCTTTTACGATTCCATTTGTAACTTCATCAGGAACCAATTCACCCTTGTCAATGTATGACTTAGCAAGAACACCCATTTCAGTTTGATTTGCCATAGCAGCGCGGAACATATCACCTGTTGAGATATGTGCAACATGGAATTGTTCTACGATTTTTGCTGCTTGAGTTCCCTTACCTGCACCAGGTAAGCCCATAATCAAAAGATTCATGATTTGATCTCCTTATTTTATTTTTAAATAGAAGCAAAAAGTCTTTTCACCCCTATTTAAAAACAAAATAGAAGAGGGGAGACCAAACTCTTACAAATGTCAGAGTTTAAACCTCCACTCCCTCAGTATTTACTGATTCATACTCAATGAAAATCAAAGAGCAAACTAGGAAGCTAGCCGCAGGCTGTACTTGAGTAAGGCAAGGTGAAGCTAACGTGGTTTGAATTTGATTTTCGAAGAGTATCAGTAAATACTTTTATTCTGTTCTATCCATGAAACCAACATACTTACGTTTCAATAGGTAACCTTCCAATTGTTTGATTCCTTCAATACCTGTAGAGATAATGATCAAAAGACTGGTTCCTCCAAAAGCAACTGCTTCTGAAAGTCCAAAGAAATCTTTTGCTACAATCGGTAAAATAGAAATCACACCAAGGAAGAGAGAACCAACAGTTGCAAGACGACGAAGAAGTTTAGACATATATTCTTCTGTACCTTTACCAGGACGAACTCCGTGGATATAGGCACCGCTCTTTTGTAGGTTCTCTGCCGCTTTTTCAGGATTAATCTGTACAAACGTGTAGAAGAATGTAAAGAGAATAATCAACAAAGCATACATGGCAATACCAGTTGGTGAAGTTGTTGCCAGCATTTCTTGTGCAGTTCTTACCCAAGCCCAATCATGACCTGTAGCGCTCAAAAACTGAAGAATAGCCGCAGGCGCTGCAGTAATGGAACTGGCAAAGATAACAGGGATAACTCCAGCAGGGTTTACCTTCAATGGAAGGTAAGAGCTAGATGGAGCACCTTGTGCAACCTTCGTATATTGGATTGGAATTTTATATTCTGCTTGTTGAACATAAGTTGTAAAGTAAATGATCAACAATACAGCAATAATCAAGATGATTACGAAAATGATAGATGAGTTGATACGGCTACTTGGAACGTTAACAAAGTAGTCTACATAGATTCCCTGAATCATCTCTGGAATTGAAGCAACAATCCCGGCAAAGATAATCATAGAAACACCATTTCCGTATCCCTTATCTGTAATTTGCTCTCCCAACCACGTCACAATCATACTACCAGCTGTTAAGATGATACCAATCATGATAAAGACTTGTGGAGTAAGAGCCGTTTTCAACAATTGAGCTCCAGCCAAAGTATTAAAACCAGCTGTAATCCCGATAGATTGCACAAAGGCTAGACCAAGAGCAATATAACGAGTAGCTTGATTCAATTTTCTTCGACCTACTTCCCCTTGTTTCCCCCACTCTACAAACTTGGGTAAAATATCCATTTGCAAGAGTTGGACAACGATAGAGGCTGTAATGTAGGGACTAACACCAAGTGCAAAAACTGAGAAGTTTTTCATGGCATTCCCTGACACCAAGCTCAACATGTTTAAGAAGGATAATCCACTTAAAGCATTCAAGCTATTGGCATTCACACCAGGAACTGTAATACTAGTCCCGATACGAAAGACCAACACGATAAAAATTGTAAACAAAATTTTTGATCGAACCTGCTTGACTTTAAGAGCTTCTCTTAATAATTTAAAAAACATAGGTCACCTCTCTTAGATGACTTCTACTGAACCACCTTTAGCAGTGATAGCTTCTTCAGCTGATTTAGAGAATTTAGCTGCTTTCACAGTCAATTTCTTAGTCAACTCACCGTTACCAAGAATTTTAACGCCTGATTTTTCAGCTTTAACAATTCCTGCTTCGATAAGAACAACTGGAGTTACTTCAGCACCATCTTCAAAGACGTTCAATTGGTCAAGGTTCACAATTGCGTACTCTTTAGCGTTGATGTTAGTGAATCCACGTTTTGGAAGACGACGGAACAATGGAGTTTGTCCACCTTCAAAACCAAGGCGAACCCCGCCACCGCTACGAGCTTTTTGACCTTTTTGACCACGACCAGATGTTTTACCGTTACCTGATGAAGTACCACGACCAACGCGGTTACGTACTTTACGAGAACCTTCTGCAGGTTTCAATTCATGAAGTTTCATTTTTATTTTCTCCTCTTTTGTAAAATGCTAGCGCCGATAAGGGAGAAAAGGTTGTCTCCCCCATCAACTCGCCTATACGACGTCATCATAGATGACTATATCTAGTTTTAGGGGATGCTATACTGCACATCCCCTAAAAATTCATTAGTTTACTTCTTCAACTGTTACCAAGTGAGATACTGCTGTGATCATACCACGGATAGCAGCGTTGTCTTCTTTAATAACAGAGCTGTTCAATTTGCCAAGTCCAAGTGCTACAACAGTTTTACGTTGTGATGGAATGCGTCCGATTGGAGACTTAGTCAAAGTAATTTTAATTTGAGCCATTTTATCCCCTTTCTTATGCCAAATCAGAAACTGAAATACCACGAAGGGCAGCAACTTCTTCAGCGCGTTTCAATTGTTTCAAACCTTCAACAGTTGCACGAACGATGTTGATTGGAGTGTTAGAACCAAGTGATTTAGATGTAATATCTGCCACACCTGCCAATTCCACAACGGCACGAACTGCACCACCAGCGGCAACTCCAGAACCTTCTACAGCAGGTTTCAACAATACTTTAGCTCCACCGAATTCTGAAAGAACTTCGTGTGGGATTGTTGTTCCAACCATAGGAACTTCGATCAAGTTTTTCTTAGCATCGTCTACTGCTTTACGGATTGCTTCTGGAACTTCTTGAGCTTTACCAGTACCAAATCCTACGCGACCGTTGTGGTCACCAACAACAACAAGAGCTGCGAAACGAAGACGACGTCCACCTTTAACAACTTTTGTAACACGGTTGACAGCAACTACGCGTTCTTCTAATTCAACTGCATTGTCTTTAAATGCCATTTTCTAGTGTCCTCCTATTAGAATTTCAATCCGTTTTCACGAGCTGCATCAGCCAAAGCTTTCACACGTCCGTGATATAGATATCCACCGCGGTCGAACACCACTTCTGAAATACCTTTAGCGTTTGCACGTTCTGCAACGAGTTTACCGACAGCAACGGCTTGTTCAGTTTTAGTTCCTTTTGAAACTTCTTTGTCAAGAGTTGAAGCACTTGCGAGCGTTACACCCGCTACGTCATCAATCACTTGAGCGTAGATGCCTGTATTAGAACGGAATACGTTCAAACGTGGGCGATCAGCAGTTCCAGAGAGTTTTCCGCGAACGCGACGGTGGCGTTTTTGGCGGAGTTTGTTTTTATCTGGTTTTGAAATCACAGTTTTCACCTCTTTAGTTTTAAATCGTGTGCTATGCACAAAGTTGGAAAATAGGTTGGTGGTTGATGATCAACCACTCAACATTATTTACCTGTTTTACCTTCTTTACGGCGAACGAATTCACCAACGTAACGGATACCTTTACCTTTATATGGTTCTGGTGAACGAAGGCTACGTACGTAAGCAGCTGTTTGACCAACTACTTCTTTTGAAATTCCGTTAACAACGATTGTTGTTGGGTTTGGAAGTTCAAAAGTAATTCCTTCTGGAGCTTCAACTTCGTCTGGATGAGATTTACCAACAGCCAAAACAAGTTTAGATCCTTGAAGTTGTGCACGGTAACCAACCCCGCGCATTTCAAGTTCTTTCTTGAATCCTTCTGATACACCAACAACCATGTTGTTCAAAAGGGCACGAGTAGTTCCGTGGATAGTTTTCATTTCTTTTGAATCGTTTGGACGGTGAAGAGTTACTTCAGTACCTTCCACACGGATTTCAATATCTTTTGAGAACTCACGAGTAAGTTCTCCTTTAGGTCCTTTTACAGTTACAACGTTGTCATTGTTAGTGATTTCAACACCAGCAGGCAACACGATAACTTTATTACCAATACGTGACATGTTTATTTTCTCCTGTTAAATTGTCAGGCCAGAACGGCCAGTTTTCACGGGGTTAAAGATACTTATTGAGTTCAATAGCTAAATTGAACACGCTCTAAGAACTGTGCAAAATAGATAAGTTGGCTTGTTTGTAAACAAACTTCTCCAACTTCCTAATTTTGCTTTGTTCTTTACGAGCTTTGTATCTTGATTTTACCAAACGTAAGCGATAACTTCTCCACCAACATTCTTTTGGCGTGCTTCTTTATCAGTTAGCAAACCTTCAGAAGTTGAAAGGATAGCAATTCCAAGTCCGTTAAGAACTTTTGGAAGGTCTTCACGTTTTTTGTAGACACGAAGTCCTGGTTTAGAAACACGTTTCAAGTTAGTGATAACTTTTTCACCGTTTGGTCCGTATTTAAGGAATACACGGATGATGCCTTGTTTGTCATCTTCGATGATTTCAACGTTTTTTACAAAACCTTCGCGTTTAAGGATTTCAGCAATCCCTTTTTTGATGTTTGATGCAGGTACTTCAAGTACTTCGTGTTTCGCTTGGTTAGCGTTACGAATACGAGTTAGAAAGTCTGCGATTGGGTCAGTCATAACCATTTTGTTTTTCTCCTCTTACTAGTAGTTTGCAAGTTGCACTTGCTAGTTAATGATTGAGCTGGGCTCAGATAGTATTGACACATTCAAATGAGATAACTCTTATTTGAACACGAGCTACAACCTATGTAAAAAAGATAAATTTGTTTTGGAGCATCGCTCCTTCACCAAATTTCCTATTTTTGCTGTGGTTGCGCTCTTTGTATCATGATATTACCAAGATGCTTTTGTTACACCAGGGATTTGTCCTTTGTAAGCTAATTCACGGAAGCAAACACGGCAAAGTTTAAATTTGCGGTAAACTGAATGTGGACGACCACATTTTTCACAACGAGTATAAGCTTGAGTAGAGAACTTCGCTGGACGTTTGTTCTTAGCAATCATTGATTTTTTAGCCATTAGATTTACCTCCTATATTATTTTGCAAAAGGCATTCCAAGGCCTGTAAGCAATGCACGTGACTCTTCGTCAGTGTTAGCAGTTGTTACGATAACGATGTCAAGACCACGAGTTTTGTCAACGTCATCGAAGTTGATTTCTGGGAAAATCAATTGTTCTTTCACACCAAGTGTGTAGTTTCCGCGTCCATCAAATGATTTTGTTGGAACACCGTGGAAGTCACGTACACGTGGAAGTGAAACTGAAACCAATTTATCCAAGAATTCGTACATACGTTCACCACGAAGGGTAACTTTTGCACCGATCGCAACACCTTCACGAAGACGGAAGCCGGCGATTGATTTTTTAGCTTTAGTGATAAGTGGTTTTTGACCTGAGATAAGTGCCAATTCTTCAGCAGCTTTTTCAAGGCTTTTAGCGTTTGATACAGCTTCACCAACACCCATGTTCAAAACGATCTTATCTACTTTAGGCACAGCCATCACTGATGAGTAGTTGAATTGTTCTGTCAAAGCAGGAACTACTTCATTAAGATATTTTTCTTTTAAACGATTTGCCATTATACTTCTCCTTTCCTTCGTGATTAATCAAGCACTTCGCCTGATTTTTTGTTGTAGCGAACTTTTTTACCGTCTACAAATTTGTAACCAACACGACCAGCTACACCATTTTTGTCCAATACTTGAACGTTTGATACGTGGATAGCTGCTTCTTTCTCAATGATACCACCTTGAGGAAGTTCGTTAGTTGGACGTTGGTGTTTCTTAACGATGTTAACACCTTCAACGATAACTTTGTTTACTTTTGGAAGGGCAGTAAGGACAACAGCTTCTGTTCCCTTATCTTTACCAGCGATTACGCGAACTTTGTCGCCTTTTTTTACAAACATTAGGTTTCTCCTTGATTTTTCTTACGCCCATAAGGGCACCCTAGCTTGAAGCTAGGGGACTAGTTTGTTTCTAAAAATTAAAGTACTTCTGGAGCAAGTGACACGATCTTCATGAAGCCACCTTCACGCAATTCACGTGCAACTGGGCCAAAGATACGTGTTCCGCGAGGAGTTTTATCTTCACGGATGATAACTGCTGCGTTTTCGTCAAATTTGATGTATGAACCATCAGCACGACGAGCACCTGATTTAGTACGAACGATAACTGCTTTAACAACGTCACCTTTTTTAACCGCACCACCAGGAGTAGCTTGTTTTACAGATGCCACGATAACATCACCGATGTTTGCAAATTTACGTCCTGAACCACCAAGAACTTTGATAGTCAAGATTTCGCGAGCACCGCTGTTGTCTGCGACTTTCAAACGAGTTTCTGTTTGAATCATTTCAGTTTTCTCCTTTCAGGTTTGATTAGATGATGACCGCTTCTTCAACAACTTCTACAAGACGGAAACGTTTTGTAGCTGAAAGCGGACGAGTTTCCATGATACGTACGATATCGCCTTCTTTGGCAACATTGTTTTCATCATGAGCTTTGTATTTTTTAGAGTAGTTAATACGTTTACCATAGACTGGGTGGTTACGTTTTGTTTCAACTACAACTGTGATTGTCTTGTCCATTTTGTCAGATACAACACGTCCAACAAGAACTTTACGATTATTGCGTTCCATTGAAATTTCTCCTTCCCTAGTCTATTATTTCGCTTCAGATTGAACTGTTTTGATACGAGCGATTTGTTTTTTAACTTCTTTCAAGCGAGCTGTTTGTTCCAATTGACCAGTAGCAGCTTGGAAACGAAGTTCAAACAATTCTTTTTTCAATTCGTTTTCGCGCTTCGCGAGTTCTTCTTGAGAAAGACCACGAAGTTCTTTAACAAATTCTTTTACTTCATTAAGTTTCATGCCTTCTCCTTATTCTGCTTCACGTTTTACGAATTTACATTTAACTGGCAATTTGTGGCTAGCAAGACGAAGCGCTTCGCGTGCAATCTCTTCAGATACACCAGCGATTTCGAACATCACTTTACCACGTTTAACTGGTGCTACCCAACCTTCAGGTGCCCCTTTACCAGATCCCATACGCACACCGATAGCTTTAGCAGTGTATGATTTGTGTGGGAAGATTTTAATCCAAACTTTACCACCACGTTTCATGTAACGAGTCATGGCGATACGAGCAGCTTCGATTTGGCGGTTAGTGATCCAGTGGCTAGTTGTAGCTTGAAGACCGTATTCACCGAATGCTACTTCTTTTCCACCTTTTGCTTCACCGCGCATTTTTCCACGGAATTCACGACGGTGTTTAACACGTTTAGGTACTAACATTGGTTATTTACCTCCTTTAGTGTTTTTGCGAGCTGGAAGAACTTCACCACGGTAGATCCATACTTTAACACCAAGTTTACCGTATGTAGTATCTGCTTCTTCCCAAGCGTAATCGATATCTGCACGAAGTGTGTGAAGTGGAACAGTTCCTTCAGAGTATCCTTCAGCACGGGCGATATCTGCACCGTTCAAACGACCTGATACTTGAGTTTTGATTCCTTTAGCTCCAGCACGCATTGCACGTTGGATTGCTTGTTTTTGTGCACGACGGAAAGCAACACGTTGCTCCAATTGACGAGCAATTCCTTCACCTACAAGGTGAGCATCCAAATCAGGTTGTTTGATTTCGATGATGTTGATGTGTACTTGTTTTCCAGTCAATTTGTTAAGTTTTGCACGGAGTGCATCAACGTTAGCACCACCTTTACCGATAACCATACCTGGTTTAGCAGTGTGAAGTGAAACGTTAACTTTGTTTACTGCGCGTTCGATTTCAATAGTTGAAACTGCAGCGTCAGCAAGTTCTTTTTGAACGAATTTACGGATTGCAAGATCTTCATGAAGGTAATCCGCGTATTCTTTTTCAGCATACCATTTGGCATCCCAATCACGGATGATGCCGACACGCATACCAATTGGATGTACTTTTTGACCCACGATTTTACCTCCTTATTTTTCTGCAACAGCTACAGTGATGTGAGCTGTACGTTTGTTGATTGGTGAAGCTGAACCTTTCGCACGTGGACGGAAACGTTTCATAGTTGGTCCTTCGTTTGCGAATGCTTCAGATACCACCAAGTTAGCTTTATCCAAACCAAAGTTGTTTTCAGCGTTAGCTACAGCTGAGTTCAAAACTTTCAAGATGATTTCAGCAGCTTTGTTTGGAGTGAATGTCAAGATTGCGATTGCATCGGCTACGCTTTTACCACGGATGTTATCAAGAACAAGACGTGATTTACGAGGTGAAACACGTACTGTACGAGCCATTGCTTTAGCTGAAGTAATTTCTGCCATTTATGTTCTCCTTATTTTCTACGTGTTTTCTTGTCGTCTGCAGCGTGACCTTTGTAAGTACGAGTTGGTGCAAATTCACCAAGTTTGTGACCTACCATGTCTTCTTGGATGTAAACAGGTACGTGTTTACGTCCGTCATAAACTGCAATAGTGTAACCAATGAAACTTGGGAAGATCGTTGAACGACGTGACCAAGTTTTAATAACTTTTTTCTTTTCGTCGTTAGCTTGAGCTTCAACTTTTTTCATCAAATGCTCATCGACGAAAGGTCCTTTTTTAAGACTGCGTCCCATTTTTATATTTTCTCCTTTAAATGTTGTACCACAGCGGCTTGCGCTCACATGGAGCGCTACCGAGCTGGCGGATTTACTAGTTGCTTAAGCGACTAGTTTAATATTATTTCTCGTTGCGACGACGAACGATAAGTTTGTCAGATTTCGCTTTCTTGTTACGAGTTTTAAGACCAAGAGCAGGTTTGCCCCATGGAGTAGATGGTGCTTTACGACCAACTGGTGCTTTACCTTCACCACCACCGTGTGGGTGATCGTTAGGGTTCATTACAGAACCACGAACTGTTGGGCGGATACCTTTCCAACGGCTACGTCCTGCTTTACCAAGGTTTACAAGTCCATGTTGTTCGTTTCCGACAACACCAACTGTAGCACGGCAAGTTCCAAGAATCATACGAACTTCACCTGATTGAAGACGAACAAGAACGTATTTACCTTCAGAACCCAATACTTGAGCAGATGCTCCAGCAGCACGTACCAATTCACCACCACGACCTGGTTTCAACTCGATGTTGTGGATCAAAGTACCAACTGGGATGTTAGCAAGTGGAAGAGCGTTTCCGACTTTGATATCTGCTTCTGGACCTGAAACGATACGTTGACCTACTTCAAGACCTTTTGGAGCGATGATGTATGCTTTCACACCGTCAGTGTAGTGTACAAGAGCGATGTTTGCAGAACGGTTTGGATCGTACTCGATTGTTTTAACAACTGCTTCAACGTTGTCTTTGTTACGTTTGAAGTCAACCAAACGGTAGAAACGTTTGTGTCCACCACCTTGGTGACGAACAGTGATACGACCGTTGTTGTTACGACCAGCCTTGCTCTTCAATGCAACAAGCAATGATTTTTCAGGAGTGCTTGTTGTGATTTCAGCGAAATCCAAAGAAGTCATATTACGGCGACCGTTTGTTGTTGGTTTATAAACACGAATTCCCACGATATTTCCTCCTTAGATTATTCAGCTTCAGCAGCAAACAACTCGATTGCTTTTGAATCAGCTGTAAGTGTGATGATAGCTTTTTTAGTTTTGTTAGTAAAACCAGTGTAACGTCCAACACGTTTAGCTTTAGGTTTTACGTTGATTGTGTTAACGTTGGCAACTTTAACACCTTCGAAAGCAGCTTCAACAGCTTGCTTGATCAAAAGTTTGTGTGCACGAGTGTCAACTTCAAATACATATTTCCCTGCTTCAAGTTGAGCCATTGAGCTTTCAGTGATGACAGGTTTTTTGATAACATCATACAAATTCATTATGCAAGAACCTCCTCGATTTTAGAGATAGCTGCTTGTGTGACAAGAAGTTTGTCGCTATTTGCGATGTCAAGAACACTTGCAGTTGTAGCAGTTGCAACTTTCACGTTTGGAAGGTTACGAGCTGAAAGAGCTGCGAATTCATTTCCTTCTTCAAGGATAACAAGAACTTTAGAATCGATGCTCAATGCTGCAAGAACTTTTGCAAATTCAGCAGTTTTTGGAGCTGTAAATGAAAGAGCGTCTACAGCTACGAATTTGTTTTCAGCAACTTTTTCAGAGTAAACTGATTTAAGAGCTAGGCGACGAACTTTTTGTGGAAGTTTGTAGCCGTATGAACGTGGAGTTGGTCCGAAGACAACACCACCACCACGCCATTGTGGTGAGCGGATAGAACCTTGACGAGCACGTCCAGTTCCTTTTTGACGCCATGGTTTGCGTCCACCACCTGATACTGCAGAGCGGTTTTTAACAGCGTGTGTTCCTTGACGAAGGCTTGCGCGTTGGCTGATGATCACATCAAACACAACTGATTCATTTGGTTCGATACCAAACACTGCATCGTTAAGAACAACTTGGCCAGCTTCTTTACCAGTTTGGTCAAATAATGTTACGTTTGCCATTGTGACTGATTTCCCCTTTCTTTATTATTTACCAGCTTTAACTGCTGATTTGATAGTGATAAGAGATTTCTTAGCACCTGGTACGTTACCTTTGATAAGGATAACGTTCTTTTCTGGAACAACTTGTACAACTTCAAGGTTTTGAATTGTTACGCGGTCGCCACCCATACGTCCTGCAAGGTTTTTACCTTTGAATACGCGGTTAGGTGCAACAGGTCCCATAGAACCTGGACGACGGTGGTAACGAGAACCGTGAGCCATTGGTCCACGTGATTGTCCGTGGCGTTTGATAACACCTTGGAAACCTTTACCTTTAGAAGTACCAGTTACGTCAACAACGTCTCCAGCTGCGAATGTTTCAACTGTGATTTCAGCACCAACTTCCAAGCCTTCAACGTTTTTGAATTCACGAATGAAGCGCTTAGGAGCCGTGTTAGCTTTCGCTACATGTCCTTTAGCAGGTTTGTTGCTCAATACTTCGCGTTTGTCATCAAAACCAACTTGGATAGCGTTGTATCCGTCTGTTTCAACAGTTTTAACTTGAAGAACAACGTTTGGAGTTGCTTCAATAACTGTTACAGGGATCAATTCGCCAGCTTCAGTGAAGATTTGAGTCATTCCCACTTTTTTCCCTAAGATTCCTTTTGTCATGAGAAAATAGTTCCTTTTCTATATTTTTTATTCAAAAAGTTTTTAACGAGCGTTTTTTATGCTCAAGGTATCAAGCTTTAGATTAAAGTTTGATTTCTACGTTTACACCACTTGGAAGATCCAATTTCATCAAAGCATCAACTGTTTTTTGAGTTGGGTTAACGATATCGATCAAACGTTTGTGTGTACGCATTTCAAATTGTTCGCGAGAGTCTTTGTATTTGTGAGTCGCACGAATGATTGTGTAGAGGCTACGTTCAGTTGGAAGTGGGATTGGACCCGCAACTTGTGCACCTGTACGAGTAGCTGATTCTACGATTTTTGCAGCCGCTGTGTCAAGCGTACGGTGTTCGTAAGCTTTCAAACGGATACGGATTTTTTTGTTTGCCATCTTTTTCTCCTTTTCGTCTATTTAAGATAATAGGCTAGCTCCACAAGAAAACCGACGCGGTGTTGCGTGGCAATGCAACCGAGCGTGTCGCAACCTCTTGCATCAAAGCTAAGGCTGTAATTTACAGCACCATAATAGAATAACACAAAGCCCCTGCGATTGCAAGGGATTTGTTGCTGTTTTTTCGTTTTTTTACGATGAAACTGTTTTCCTATTTTTTCTTTCTAAAATTAAGGATTTTCTTCTATAATAAGTTGAGTTCTCTTGACATCAAATTTATCTTCTGATTGGTCCACTAATATATCCGCTTTAGACTCAGTTTCTTTATAGTATCTCAAATACTGCTCTCGTCTCATCTGATGACTAGCTAATATAAAGGATGCATCGCTATTTCTTACAGTCGTATCTCGAGCTAGACGCCTCTTTAATTCAGTCTCCTCATCTGTGTAGAAACAAATGGTTTTATCAAAGAGTCCCTTGGGTAGAAAGCCCACAGACATCCCTTCGACTATCAGAATTGGTTTTGCTCCATACAAGACCTCGCTAGCCTTCCAAGGTTCTTCAATTGTTAAGAGATCCATACCCGCCTGTAAGGCGAGGATATCTCTCTGCAAACTCGCCAGTTCATGCGCCACTGGCAAACAGGCTGTCAACTTTTGATTTGGCGCGTCCTTTGGTACTACCATATTACGGCCTGAGGTGATATAAGGATCTGTCTCTAGCAAATTTACTGTAGTAGAATCTAAGGCTTGGTACAATTCCTGTGCAAAGGTTGATTTACCTGAAGCTCCATGGCCGTATATTCCCAGTGTCCTGACTTTCCCCGTTTCGATCTCTGAGACTAGTTGGTCTATTAAGTCGTTTTTCTTCATCCTCTCTTCACCTGTTCATAGCTTTCTTTTCCGTCATTGAGTTTGTCCCAAATCACTACTTGCCCACTTTGGAGGGATTTTTGCACATCGATAATTCGTTGATTGGACGAACCTCGGAACTGAAGCATGAGATTTCTTTTAGTTCGATCGTATCTTCCATCAACAAGAATATCAATCAGTGATAAGAGTTCTAGTTTATCTGGAGTTTCCAACATCATTTCTTCCCATGTATAGCCTGTCCAAGACCAGATATCCTTGTCTGGCAATTCCTTCCGAATCCGCTTAACGAGTGGTAAGAGAATGCCCGTATTAAGAAAGGGCTCCCCTCCCAGCAGGGTCAAGCCTTGAACATAGGGCTGGGCAAGGTCTGCCATAATCTGCTCTTCTAACTCTGCCGTATAGGGAATGCCAGCATTGAAAGACCAGGTCGCTACATTATAACAACCCTCGCAGTGAAACATGCAGCCTGATACATAGAGAGAGTTGCGCACACCTTCCCCATCCACAAAGTTAAAGGCCTTGTAATCAATAATCCGACCTTGACTGAGTTCCTCGCTTTTCCATTCTTGTGGTTTTGGATTATTCATTCACTACCTCTATCCAATAACGCTCGACTCCATTACGAACATCCTCAAGGAGCCCACCATTTGCTAGAATGACTGCTCTGCTAGCAGGATTATTCACGCTACAGGTTACCAGAGCTTTCTTGATGTTCTTTTCCTTAGCAACTTGCAAGCCCTGACGGAGAGTTTCTTTCGCATAACCTTTGCCTCTTTCAGAAGGACGGATGGAGTAGCCGATATGACCACCTGCTTCTAGTAGAAAGTTACTGAGGCGCAATCGGAGATTAAGAAATCCAACTGCTTGACCTTTCTCAGAAAAAGCTACTAACTGAATTGCAGGAACCCATCCTTCAGGCAGGTCAATCCCCATTTCTTGATTCTGATTACTTTCCAACCACTCTTCATACACAAAGTTCTCTGCATCCCAGAAACCACCGTCGTGAGGCGACTGATATTTTTCAAACTCTGCCATCATCTCTAAAACTGTTTCTTTATCTGCTAATCTTGGTCTGCGTAATTTCATCCTTACCTCCCACTAAGAGAAAAGCGAGAGCTGACTCTCACTTTTATTTTTTCTTATTCTTGTTTAAAAATTGTTCTCTGAGGCTAAGCAAACGTTCTTTTTTACCAGCTCCACCTTTAGAGTGTTTCTCGTGATAACGGGTCACTTGTGCACGGCCCTTATCGTCTAATTGATATTTTCCCATTTCATTTCTTTCTAATTTGTTACTTGATGCCCAGCTATTTTAATCGTTGAACCATTCATATGTTTGACACGCGCTGCGATTTCCTTGTGACGCCCATTGACCATAGGTCTCGCTTGAGGATTGCCTAAATAGCCACAAGTTCGTTTGACCACATCTACTGTTTTAGGGTCGCTATTCCCACAGTTTGGACAAGCAAATCCTCTCTCAGTTGGTTCAAAATCTCCTTCAAAATCACACTTGTAGCAACGGTCTATTGGAGTATTGGTCCCAAGATAGCCCACACGGTCATAAGCATAATCCCAGACAGCTTCCAAGGCTTTAGGATTTTGCTGGAGGACTGGATACTCACAGTAATGGATGAAACCACCTGACGCACCTGCTTCTGGATAGATTTTTTCAAAATCCAGTTTTTCAAACGGTGTTGGATTCTTACGCACATCGTAGTGGAAAGAATTGGTGTAGTATTCCTTATCTGTAATATCAGGAATAGAACCAAACTTCTCTGTATCCAGTCGGCAGAAACGGTCTGTCAAACTTTCAGATGGTGTTGAGTAGATAGAGAAATGATAGCCATATTGATCTGACCACTCTTCTACACGGCGTTTCATATCTCGAATAATGTCTAGCGTGAATTCCTTAGCATCTGGATTGCTTTCCCAGCTATTACCAAAGAAAACAGTCGCTACTTCATACAAACCGATATAGCCTAGTGAAACTGTCGCACGACGATTCTTAAAGAGCTGGTCAACACTTTCTTCTTTACCTAGACGATGGCCAAAAGCACCGTACTGATAGAGGATAGGAGCATTCGCTGGCGTCGCCTCTTTAGTGCGTTCGACACGATAAACAAGAGCATCTTCAGCGATATTCATCCGCTCGTTGAAGATTTCCCAGAACTTATTCATGTCGCCCTCAGACTCAAGAGCAATACGAGGCAGGTTAACCGTCACAACACCCAGATTCATACGGCCTGAATTGACTTCTACACCATTTTCATCCTTCCACCCTTGAAGAAACGAACGGCAACCCATAGGAACCTTGAAAGAACCAGTCAATTCGATAATCTTATCGTAAGACAAGACGTCTGGATACATCCGTTTAGTTGCACATTCTAGAGCCAACTGCTTAATGTCATAGTTGGGAGTTCCTTCCTCTAAGTTGAGACCTCGTTTCAGAGTAAAAATGAGTTTAGGAAAGATAGCCGTACGATGTTCCGAACCAAGCCCCTTAATGCGAATGTTTAAAATAGCTTTTTGAATTTCCCGCTCAAAACGATTGGTTCCTAGACCAAAACCTAGCGAAGTAAAAGGTGTTTGTCCATTTGAAGTGAAGAGGGTGTTGATTTCATACTCAAGAGATTGCATGGCATCGTAGATATCTTTCTGAGTTTTCTTCCATGCATAATCTTCTCGTTTATCAGGTAAAACCCACTCTTCCGCATCCTTGAGGTGTTTTTGATAATTCTTCTCCGCATAAGGCGCCAAGACCTCATCGATACGGTCAGCTGAACAGCCTCCATACTGGCTAGAAGCAACGTTGGCGATGATTTGGGAAATCTGAGCTGTCGCAGTCTGGATAGACTTAGGACTCTCTACCTCCGCATTTCCAATCTTAAAACCATTTTCCAACATACCTTTAAAATCAATCAAACAGCAGTTGGTCATAGGGGTATAGGGACTGTAGTCCAAATCATGATAGTGGATATCCCCCTTTTGGTGGGCATTGGCTACGTGCTTAGGAAGCATTTGCAACCCGATTGACTTCCCAACAATCCCTGCTGTCAAATCACGCTGGGTATTGAAGACATCGCTGTCTTTATTGGCATTCTCGTTAACAACTGCCTGATCTTTGTTAAGAAGCTTATGGATACTAAAGTTGATATCTGTCGCTTTTGAGCGCTCAAAATCCCTCTGTGTCCGGTAAGTAATATACTCCTCAGCCAGCGCATATTCTTTGGCTTCAAGAAGTTCATGTTCTACGATATTTTGGATTTCATAAATCTTAACTCCCTGCGGAAAGCGACTATGAATTTCTGTGACAATTCGCTCGGTCAGAGCATTTAGGCGTTTTTCAACCAAGGGTGTCACATCCATAACCTTGTCTGCCGCCTTGTGGAGAGCCTTGTCAATCTTGTCCACATCAAATACAACACGTCTCCCATCTCGTTTTTCAACGAAAAGGGTTGGTAAAGTTGTAATTTTTTCTTCTAGTGCAATCATATACATGCTCTTTTCTAAAATGTGATATCTAAAAAGTATTATATCACTAAAAAAATAAAAATCAATATCTTGTGTTAAAAATCCTAAAATTTTTAAAAATCCACAAGATATTGATTTAGTTATTTAATTTTATAGACTTTGAATTCTGAGTAATCAGTCTTTACTTGTTGGTAATTTTCTTTCAAAAGTGTTTCCACTTCAGACCAGAGAGCCACCTTATCATTCACCACAATCAACTTAGGTTGATTTTCTTTCAAGTCATGAATCAAGCCGGCTTTATTTTCTTCTGTATTCGTGTAAAGAAGAGGGGATGGGAACATGGATCCAGCCAAACGCTGGCTTTCCTTATACATCTGAACATGAGAATCCCAAATATAGATTTGGTCTCCCTCACTTGTCTCTTGTTTGATTCTATCTACTACTTGATGTTGTTCTCCATAAGAAGCCGGATGCAAGACAAAACGAGATACAAAAGGAATTACAATCAAGTAAACCACAACGAGGATTGGTAAGTAGAGATTCCCCTTCATAAATTTTTGCCATAAAGTAGGAACTTCTTCTCTTCTCCGACGACGAGCTCCTCTAGCTGAATGTTTCCCACGAATACTGGTCATCAAAAGAAGGAGTAAAAATGGAAGAATTAGAATCAAACGCGAACCGTGAAGAGGTTCTTGAGAAAAAAGCAGCAAGACCAGTCCAAATAAGAAAACAAAGCTAGCTGGTACTGAAATAACATATAATCTCGACGCCTTTGATTGGAACAAGCCCAGAAAAATAAGAACGAGAGCACCTAAGCCAAAGGTCAACAAACCATAGAATAAAAGATGATCTATCAGTTGAGGATTATTAAAAATCTGAAGAGAATCAATGGGATATAAAAGACTTCCTAGAGCTTCTCCAAAACCACCTGAAGCAAGAACATAGTATCCTACTGGGTAAAAGATGAGAGAAAAACCAAGTGCTGCTGCAAAAAACTGATAAACCCCATGAGCAAAGCGCCCATGTCCAACATTAAAGACAAATAAACCAATTGTTACTACTGCAGTAAAAAGAAGACTTGTAAGAGGCTCTATGAAAAATGATAGGGCCAAGAAAATCCCCAGACGTAGAAATCCCTTGTCATGATTAGGATGTGATAGATAAGCTGCTATGAATGAAAATCCTGCAAACAGGAATGGCAGAGCTAAGATAGTAGCATAGCCTCCTCCAAAACCAAGACCGGATACCAAAATATAAAATATGGTTAGGAGTTGTTTGGCTTGCTCCCTTTGTCCCGTCAGATAGTCGGTTGAAGAAAAGAGGAAATAACCTCCTCCTAAGAGGGCTAGCCATTCCACCAAGGCAAAAAGGATACCTCCCTGGGTGATGTAAAGTAGTAAATAATAAAGAAGACCTTGACCAGCATAATAGCTACTGTAGAGCTGTCCTCCCTGATGCAAAGCCCACCCAATATACAAATCCTGAGCCTGAGAAGGACTTACCATATCTAAAAGTAAAGGTATCACCACAGAAAAAATTGTCGCAATCGTACTTCCAATGATAAGTCTGAAAAACGGGAAAGCTACCTTCTCTTCTTTTTCTACATGAGATCCAAGGTTCCTATCCAATCTATTTTCAATTTCATTACTCTGTATCGTTTCGGATACTTCTTCGATTCTGCCATATACAGCCATGTCGTTTCTCCTATTCAATTTATCTGTCTTAGTATATCAAAAAGACCTAGAATTGTCAGCTTGCGATGGCTGTTTGAGTGATTTTTTGCATAGTTTCACAAAGGTTTCAATTTCTCGAAATCGGTGTAAATGCGTCTGTTTAAATGACATGATATAATCCAATTCGTTCTGAGTTAGCATCTTCCCTCCTACATCTTCTTATTCGTAAAAGACAAGAAAAAGAGGACTGGTTTGTATCCTCAGTCCTAGATTTCTTATAAGATAGGGGCGAATAACTGGGCAATTTCCTTAATTAATTTCTGATACCAGCTATTTTTTATCGTATGAGGGAAAATTTCTTGCGATACCGAAAAAATCTTCTGAAAATCTTTTTGAATCTCTGTGATTGATTCTGTTTTATATAGCAAGACTGCATTTTCATAGTGGTGAAGCAAACTTCTATAATCTAAGTTAATGGTCCCAACTGCAGCAAAGTCCTTATCCACTAAAATTTGTTTACTATGGATAAAACCTGGACTATACTCAAAAATCCTTACTCCTGCTGACAACAAATCTGGATAAGCTCCTCTCGTGATGAGTTGGATTAATTTCTTATCTGGAATGAAAGGTGTCACGATGCGGACATCAACACCCCTCATGGCCGCATTTTTAATACTCTCCGTCAAATCATAGTCAATAATCAAATAGGGTGTTGTGATATAGACTGAATCAGTAGCCTGATTAATCAAACTTTGATAGACTTTTTTCCCTACCTGGGTACGGAAGATGGGCTTGGGTCCGCTACCGTAAGGAATGCAGAGTCCTTGGCTAGAACAAGGCTGGTTTTCCAAGTGATACTGATCAAAATCGCTGATTTCCCCACGATTGATGTACCAAGTCATCAAAAAGAGACGGGTTAGAGCCTTGACACCAGGACCATCTAAGCGAATCCCACTGTCCTTCCAGTAGCCAAAGCGTTCTACATGATTGATGTATTCATCGGCTAAGTTAATGCCTCCTGTATAGGCTACCTGACCATCTATGACAAGGATTTTACGATGGTCCCGATTGTTGTAAGCCACCGTCAAACGAGGAATCACCTTGTTAAATTTATGGGCTTCAATTCCTCGACTACGAAGCTGAATAGTATAATCTCCAGGCAAAGTCGCCATACAGCCGATATCATCATAGAGCATCTTGACCTCTACACCCTGAGCTGCCTTTTTCTCTAGTATATCTAATATGCTATTCCACATCAAACCTTCTTCGACAATATAGTACTCTAGAAAGATAAACTTTTCAGCTTTCTTAAGGTCTTCCAACATATGTTGCCACATGTTTTCCCCCGAAGAAAAGAATTGTGAGTCTGTTCGATCATAGACGTCGGCATTGCTATCCATACTTAACAAAGATTTGATAACTCCATAAGCCGCCTTATCATCTTCCTTCAATTTCTGGCGGAGAGCTTTACTGTTATCCTCCCGAAAATGCATGGAACCGAGTTTGTCCAACTGCTTGATTTCTTTTTTTGACAATCGCCTTTCACCAAACATCAGATAGAGCAAGGGGCCAATGACAGGTACAAAAGTTACCACTAACCACATCACTTTGCTTTCAGGCGCTATGGAGCGATTGACAATAGCGACAATGGTCGCCATACTCATAAAGATTAAGACGATAATCCATAGAATGGGGGCCATACGCCCTAAATAAAGAAAGAGACCAAAAACAAGACACAGTTCAAGTAGCATAATCGAAAGACTAAAGCCATACTTGGACATCAATAATTGAAATTTCCTATATTTCATATCTCCTCCTTGATATTTTAAATGCTAAAAACAGGTAATTGATACTAGTATAACGCAGGTATTCGCTAGAAGGCAAGTATTTATGATCATTTTTCTGAATAATCATAAAAGAGACCGAAAATTCCAGTCTCTTTCTAGTTTATTTTGATAAAACGATGCGATCAGACGCTTCTCTATCCATATCGTCGATAATCATCTGATTGCCGTTGATTGCATAAATCTTGGCATCATCACCAATAATCATGCGTTGATTAGCTGCGTCGAAGCTAACCTGCTTGATTTCTTGATCTCCGTCAGTTTCTACCTGTGTCCAAGTACCCGTTGTACCAGTTACCACTAAAGTGATACGGTCTCCTTCGTCCTGACCGGTATAAGTTCCATCAATGTTAGTTGGTTGAGCCTCAGGCGCATTTTGTGAAGAAGTTGTTGCTACCTGATTTGTATTTTCTGTAGAAGATGAAGCAGCTTGTGATTGTTGAGTTTGTTGTGTTTGCGGTTGAGCTACTGGTTGTTGAACCTGTTGAGCTCTTTGTGAACAAGCTACTAAGAGACTAAGACTTGCTATAGAAGCAAGAGAAAGTGTGAATGTTTTTAATTTCATGATGAATTTCCTTTCTGCTACCGATTTAGAGAATCTTTCTTCTAAATGGTAGTTCCCCTAGTATAACAAGTTCAAAAAAGGAGGTCAATTTATCTGCTCACGAGTCAGTATGTGGCTCCGTACTTCTGAGATAAAATAGAGAGATCCTGTAACGAACAACAAATCCTGGGTATCGGCTCTTTCTTCAAAACTGCTAATAAATTCTCGGTAAGACGGAATCACATGGTAACCTGTTACATCTGTCTCATCCAAAGAACCTTGATAATCAAAGCCGGTCACTTTGAGTTCTACCTGAGGCAAATTTTCATTCAGATAATCCAACATCCCCTGATAATCTTTGCGTTTCAAGGCTCCAAAAAGGATTTGAGGTCGATAACCTCCCTGCTCTTTTTCTTTAATAAATTCAACCAAGCGAGTCAAGGCAGGGAGGTTATGGGCACCATCCAAGTATAGCTGCGGACGAATACGCTCCAAGCGACCAGCCCAATGGGTCTGTTTCAAGGCCTTTCTTACAGCCTGCTCATCAACAACTTCCTTTTCTTCCCTCATAAAGAGAAGAAAAGTTTGTAGCGCCAAGGCCGCATTTTCCTGCTGATAAGCTCCTTCCAAGCCTATTTTCAACTGTGAAAGATTAGCCAAAGAGCTTGAAAAATCACCATTCAGCATTGAAAAATCTTGGCCTGCCTGATAAAGATCAACAGCTAAAGATTCGGCTTTTTTCTGACAGACAAACCCAGCTTCTGGAGCAAGCTTGGCAATCACTGCCTTCTTACCAGCCTTGAAAATACCAGCTTTCTGCTCTGCGATTGCTTCTAGACTATCACCCAAGGTCTCCTGATGGTCAAGCCCGATGGAGGTGATGACAGCAATCTCTCCAGTTACCACATTGGTCGTGTCAAGTAAGCCACCAATTCCCACTTCTAGTAAAACCAAATCCACCTCTTGCTCCATAAAATAGAGGAAAGCAATCAAGGTCAGCAATTCAAAAAATGACAACTGGTCATGGGTTTGCACAAGCGTCTTTTCCATCTCCTTGACCTGCTCAGCTAAACGGATAAAGTCTGCATTAGCTATTGGTTGCCCATTAATGCAGATTCGGTCATTGATAGAGACAATATGAGGTGAGGTAAAGGTCGCAACTTTTTTGCCATGTCCCATAAATAGCTCCCTCATGAAAGCAATGGTAGAACCTTTCCCATTAGTCCCTGTCACATGGATAATAGGATAAGACTTCTCGGGATTTCCTAACAAATCCACCGCTTCTTGCATTCGGCCCAAACCTGATCGAAAATTCAAACCAATCCGACTATGAAGCCATTCTTCTACTTCAAACATACACATCTCCTTGACAAAAGTCTAATCAATTACCTAGCAAAATTCCGCAGATAACAAAAAACGAGGCCAGGATTTTCGTCCCAACCTCTTACCTGGTTAGCTAATCACTAGCTCCTATGAATGTTAATCTGGGGTAAAACGTCCCCCAGACTTACCACTTCTCTCTTATTTAAAGGAACTGGGCTAAAAACATCCACTGGATGTTCCAACTCTTCTAATTTTCAGGAGTTGGGGTAAAAACGTCCACTGGACTGCCTGCGTTTCTAATTTCTAGCGCAGGGCTAAACACGTCCACTGGACGTGTTTACTCCTCCATAAAACTATTGAAGACTTCTTCAATCATGTTCCACTCGTCTTCTGAGTCTTCTGGGATTGGTTGCAATTCGCCTTCTGTTCCATCTTCGTTTTCGATGAATGAGTAAGCTTGGATTTCAACTTGTCCGTCTTCGTCTTCTTCTGCGTTAACTGGTACTAGGAGAACATAGTTTTTACCAAATTCTTCTTTCCCGTCAATCGTCAAAAGGATTTCAAACAAGGTTTCGTTTCCTTGTTCATCTACTAGTGTGATTAGTTCACGTTCTTCGTGGTCGTGGTTATGATCGTGTGACATAGCCTCTCCTTTGTATTAAAATTTTCTATCTAAATAATTTTGTAAAATCAGCTGAGCTGCTAACTTATCAATGACTTTCTTGCGCTTATTACGGCTGATATCTGCTTGTTCAATCAACATGCGTTCAGCCGCAACTGTTGTCAAGCGTTCATCTTGATAGTCTACTGGTAAACCAAAAAGCTCTTCTAGCTTGGCTCCGTATGCTTGACTAGCTTCCACGCGCGGTCCACTTGTATTGTTCATGTTTTTAGGCAAGCCCACTACAAATCGTTCCACCTTGTAAGTATCAACCAACTCTTTAACGCGGTCAAAACCAAATTGGCCTTGCTCCTCATTGATTTGGATGATTTCAAGCCCTTGAGCTGTAAAACCGAGCGGATCGCTAATGGCCACCCCTACCGTTTTTGAACCGACGTCCAATCCCATAATTCTCATAGGTTATAGATCGACTCCTTGTCCTTTAAGGTAGTAGCGGACCAATTCCTCAACGATTTCATCACGCTCATACTTACGGATTTGATTTCGTGCATTATTATAACGAGGAACGTAGGCAGGGTCTCCACTCAATACGTAACCTACGATTTGGTTAATTGGGTTGTAGCCCTTATCGTTCAACGAAGCATAGACATCAGTCAAAGTTTCGCTAATTTCTTTTTTATTGGAATCGTCCAATTTAAAACGTACTGTTTCTTCAGTAAATCCCATTCTAACACCCTCTTTCTTTAGAATAGTACCATTATAGCATAATTCCTTACCTTCTACAATTCAGGCAGTCTATTTATTTGGATTTTCTACTGTTCTGTCGCACCATTTGCCAATCTGTCTGAAATATATTTGCTTGGTTCATTTTTCAAAAGATTTTCCAAGCCAATATTCTTCAAATATTCCAACTGAGAAGCCTTCTTGACATCCAAAACTTGAAAATCAAAACTAGTCGTTGTTTGAAGTTCTGTTGCGCTCAATAGTTTGGTTTCAAGCTTAAATCCTGCTAATTTACGAGCTTCTATGATAGCCTCATCCTTCTCCTCCGCCTCGAGAAGAGCTTTTTGAGTTTCTTCCACTCCATGTTGGTCAATATAGGTCTTCAATTCATCAGAGACTGGACGCTTTTGTTGAATCGTTAAGCTCAAAAAAGTCTTATCTTTGTAAGTAATGGTTTGGGTTTGCTGGCTGCCATCATCTGACTTTGGCAAAACTAAAGTCTTGGTCACAACGGTATTCTTCTCGGCATTTTCAATAACTGGCAATGCTGACTGAAGCGTATCCTTTTCTGTTTTGGTAGCTGTTCCAGTTTCTTTTTTCTGTCCACAACCAACCAGGACAAAAAGGAAAGCTAGACTAACAAGAACTATTTTTTTCATTTCTTTCTTCCTTCTTCTTTCTTTTTGAAATTAAAATAGAATAAGACTGGGAGTTGCTCCCAGCCTTGATGTTTATAGAGCTGCACGCAAACGTGCTTCTGCATTTTCTACATTACGGACAGAGCGTGGTAGGAAGGCACGAATATCGTCTTCCTTGTAGCCAACTTGCAGACGTTTTTCATCTACAAGGATTGGGCTCTTTAAAATTCTCGGTGTTTCCATAATCAGATTGAGGACTTCATTGACACTCAAATCTTCAATATCCACTCCAAGGGCTTTAGCATAGCGATTTTTAGATGAAACGATGCTGGCTATTCCATTGTCTGTTTTAGTCAGAATATCCAGTAATTCTTCTCTCGTAATTCCTTCTTTACCAAGGTTTTGTTCTTTATAACTTAACTGGTGGGCATTGAGCCAGGTTTTTGCTTTTTTACAGCTAGTACAACTTGAGACTGTATAAATTTTAATCATGTACCTACCCCTTTCGCTACATGTTACTATCAGTTTAGTCTATTATACCATAAAAAACATCCGACTTGCGACCTATTTTTAAATTTTTTTGACTTTTTTCGTCATTTTCGTACTTTTTTCTTGACAAAATGAAATTTACAGCCATTCTTGATATTTCTTGATATAAATTTTTTTCACAATTGTCACGCTAATCATATACAAAATAATGATGAAAAGTAAAAAGATGAAATAAATCGGTTTTAAAGGAGTTAGATGGAGAAGGCTAGCTAGTGGACTGTAGGGAAGGAAGGTCACAAAGGCTGCAGCCAATAAGGTTGTCACAAGGACTAGCCAAGCTGGACGACTTTGTAAAAAGGGAATTTTGGCTGAACGCAGCATATGGATAACCATGGTCTGTGACCACATGGACTCGATAAACCAACCTGTCTGAAACAAGACAATAAATCCTACGGCAGACTCCGCTCCATGGACATAAGCTTGACCTGTTGTCATGGGTACAATGATAAAATAGAGCAAAATAAAGGTCAAAATATCAAAGGCAGAAGAGATAGGCCCCATCCAAACCATGAAACGTGTGATGGACTTAGCTTCCCATATATGCGGATTTCTCAAAAAATCTTTATCCACCTTGTCAAAAGGCAAGGCAATACAAGACAAATCATAGACTAGATTTAGAATAATAAGATGGACTGGTGCCATCGGTAGAAAGGGTAAAAAGATCCCAGAAACCAAAAGAGATAAGATATTCCCAAAATTAGAACTCACTGTCATTTTGATATATTTGGTCATATTAGCATAGACCTTACGACCCTCAACGAGTCCTTTTTCAAGAACCATAAGATCCTTATCAAGTAAGATAACATCAGCCGTTTCTTTGGCAATATCTACTGCTGTATCAACAGAAATCCCAACATCTGCTACTTTCATAGAAGGAGCATCATTGATTCCATCTCCCATATAGCCAACAGCATGACCGTTAGCCTTAAATTGCAAAATAATTCTTGCTTTTTGGTCAGGAGAAAGTTTGGCAAAGACTGTTACCTCCTCTACGGCTTGAGCCAATTCTTGATCACTCATCTGGTCAATTTCAGACCCTAACAGCATCTGATTGATATCCAAACCAACCTTTTCACAGACTGCTTGGGTAACTTTTTCATTGTCTCCCGTCAAAATCTTTGTTTGAACCCCATGTTCTAACAGTGCCTTAATTGCTGGTGCTGCAGATGGTTTAGGAGGATCTAGGAAAGCTAAATAACCAGTTAGAATCATATCTCCTTCGTCATCAACTGTATAGGCATGACCTTCCCTCAAACCTGACTTATAGGCTACTCCCAAGACACGCAAACCTTGTTGATTTAGCTGTCTGACTTCTGCTAAGATTTCTTCTCTAATAGCATCTGTCAAGGGAGTAATCATTCCATGGTATTCCGCATGACTGGAAATCGTCAACATTTCCTCAAGGGCTCCCTTAGTTACCAAACTAACCGTTTCGTGTTCATCCTTAACGATAACACTCATCCGTCTACGTTCAAAATCAAAGGGAAGCTCATCTATTTTTTGAAAGGTTTTATCCAGATTTTGCAAGAAGGCGTGTTCTTTTGCTTCCTTTTCAGTCCGTTTGATGATGGCTCTGTCCATCAAATTTTTCAAGCCAGTTTGAAAATAGGAATTGAGATAGGCCCGTCTCAAGACGGTCAAATCCAAGCGTCCGTGGATGTCCAAGGGATATTCTAGAACGATCTCATCTTGGGTTAGAGTTCCTGTTTTATCTGTACACAAGATATCAATCGCCCCTAAGTCCTGTATGGCATTGAGTTTTTTGATAACTACTTTTTCCTTGGCCATGATAATAGAACCCTTTGCTAGGCTAGCGGTAATAATCATAGGTAGCATCTCAGGTGTCAATCCAACACCGACACTCAGTGCAAATACACCTGCTTCTAACCAATCACCATCTGTTAAACCATTGGACAAGAAAACAATGGGAACCATAACCAACATCAAGCGAATCAAGAGCCAAGAAATACTATTCATCTCCCGTTCAAACGAAGTGGGCTCATCATAGGTGTTTAGAGTCTGCTCAATAGCTCCCATCATGGTAGCATCACCAACCGCCAAAACCACGGCCTTAGCACTACCAGACAAAACATTGGTTCCCATAAATGCCAAGGATTCAACTTCAAGAAGGCTATCAGATTGTTGGTCTGTTGCCTTGGTCAAGGCCAATTTTTCAACTGCATCACTTTCTCCTGTCAAACCAGATTGTTGTACAAAGAAGTCGCGCGACTCAAATAAAAGAAGGTCTGCTGGAATCATATCCCCAGCGCTTAATTTAACCACATCACCTACTACCAAATCATCGATAGGTACTTCTTGAATTTCACCTTGACGAATGACAGTTGCTGTGTTGACAATCATTTTTGAAAGATTGGTGGCTGCCTTATCACTACGGAGCTCTTGAACAAATCGAATTCCACCAGAAATGAGGACTAGGACAACGATGATAATAGAAGTCGTTGGATCCTCTTGACCTGGTTTTGCCAACCAAACATTGGTCACTAAAGATATAGTAGCAATGACAAGCAAGATAATTGTGAAAGGATTGATAATCGATTCGTAAATCTTTTTCAAAATCGAATCTTCTTGACCTTTGGTAATCATATTTTCGCCATAGAGACTACGATTTTTTTCGACTTGTTCCTCAATCAAGCCTGTTAGACTTGTCTTATAAAAAGATAGAGTTTCGTTTAAAGATGTATGAATAGCTGTTGCTAATCTTTCTTTTGTAGTTTTCATTGGTTTCTCCTATCTGTATGAATGATGTGTTTCATACACAGAGACCAATCACTTTATAAGGGCAGAACGACACAAATCAGCGATTGGCTGTGTATGTGCGGTTCCGGATGATCGTCAATTTGCATCGTCTATCTCCTTTCTTTGATTTAAACAGTAGAAAATCCTACCATCAAAAAATGGCAGGATTAAAAAACTAACTATCTGTTTTTTCGTTCAAGCTTTAACTCCATAGGGCAATGTAATGAGCTTAGTCTTAGCCTTCGCGACCAGGACTGTTGACCAACGAGTAGTGTCTCCACTGCTTTGCGGTAGTCATCCGTATCCCTATGGTAGCCTCACCTACCGTTTTCGTATTTCAGTATAAAACTTTAAATTTTAAAAGTCAATCATTTGAATTGTTTGACTCTTAAATGACTATCAACTCTTTTGGAGCAAGTGTCAATAATTCACAACCTGTCTCTGTAATCAGAATATCATCCTCGATACGAACACCGTATTTGCCTTCGATATAGATACCTGGTTCATCAGTCAAAGCCATACCTGCCTTAATAGTTTCTGTAGAAGTCTGGCTAAAGTATGGTTCCTCATGGATATCCAGTCCAATACCGTGTCCAATACCGTGGGTAAAGTAGTCGCCATAGCCTGCCTCGATGATAATATCACGAGGGATTTTGTCAAAGTCACGGAAACCTAATCCTGCCTTAGCCTGGTCAATCAAGGCTTGGTTGGCTTTCAAAACCGTATTGTAAATCTCTGCTTGCTCGTCGCTGACATGCCCTAGATAGATAGTCCGTGTCATATCACTGACATAGTGGTCATAAAGGCAACCGAAGTCCATGGTAATAGCTTCTCCCAGCTCTACTGGTTTGTGCATAGGATGGGCATGTGGTTTAGAAGAGTTGATACCACTGGCTAGGATAGTGTCAAAAGACAAGCCAGATGCTCCCAACTCACGCATGCGGAAGTCAAGGAAGTTGGCAATCTCAATTTCAGTTTTTCCTGGTTTGATAAAGTCAAGCGCGTCGCGGAAAGCTTGGTCTGAGATAGAACAAGCCTTGCGAATAGCTGCAATCTCCGATTCATCCTTAATCATTCGAAGACCTTCGACAAACTGAGTTTGTGGAAGCAAGTCAATTCCTTCAAAGGTTGCCTGCATACGGTGATAATAAGACACTGAAATCTCATCTTCAAAACCGATACGAGACAAGCCCATGTCCTTGACAATTCCTGCAATGACAGCCAATTCATCACGGTCAGCCACAATCTCAAAACCACTGGTTTCTTGCTTAGCTGCAATGATATAGCGAGAGTCTGTCACCAAGACCTGTCGGTCACGGCTGATGAAGACTGTTCCGTTTGAGCCCCAAAAACCAGTCAGGTAATAGACGTTTTTAAGGTTATTGATGATGATACCATCTAGTTCTTTTTCTTGCATTTTAGCTAGAAATGCTTGTACACGTTTATTCATGATGTAACTTTCCTTTCAAATAATGTCCTGTGTAGCTGGCTTCGTTGGTCGCTACTTCTTCTGGAGTTCCTGTTGCGATGATGGTTCCACCACCGACACCACCTTCTGGACCTAGGTCAATGATATGGTCTGCTGTCTTAATGACATCCAGATTGTGCTCAATGACGAGGACTGTATTGCCATCGTCTACAAAGCGAGCCAAGACTTTAAGCAAGCGAGCGATGTCCTCGGTATGAAGACCTGTCGTCGGCTCATCCAGAATGTAGAAAGATTTTCCTGTCGATCGTTTGTGGAGTTCACTAGCCAGCTTCATACGCTGGGCTTCTCCCCCAGAAAGGGTGGTAGCTGGTTGTCCTAGCGTCACATATCCCAGTCCCACATCCTTGATGGTCTGAAGTTTACGTTGAATTTTTGGAATGTGTTGGAAGAACTCCACCGCATCGTTGACGGTCATATCCAAGACCTGCGAAATATTCTTCTCCTTGTAGTGAACTTCTAGGGTTTCACTATTGTAGCGGGTTCCATGACAGACTTCACAAGCCACATAAACATCTGGCAAGAAGTGCATCTCAATCTTGATAATCCCGTCACCTGAGCAGGCTTCACAGCGACCTCCCTTAACGTTGAAACTGAAACGTCCCTTCTTGTAACCACGAATCTTGGCTTCATTAGTCTGAGCAAAAAGGTCACGTATATCGTCAAAAACTCCCGTATAGGTAGCAGGGTTAGACCTTGGCGTTCGTCCGATAGGGCTCTGGTCAATATCAATCAAGCGGTCTACATGCTCAATCCCTGTTATGGTCTTGAATTTACCAGGCTTGTCTGAATTACGGTTGAGCTTCTGGGCAATGGCTTTTTTGAGGATGCTGTTGATTAAGGTCGATTTCCCTGAACCCGATACCCCTGTCACTGCGATGAATTTTCCTAATGGGAAGCGAGCCGTGACATTTTGCAGGTTGTTCTCACGCGCTCCCGTCACCTCGATAAAACGACCATTACCAACACGGCGTTCTTCTGGTACTGGAATGGCACGTTTGCCTGACAAGTACTGACCTGTGATAGACTTACTGTTGCGAGCTACCTGTTTAGGCGTACCTGCCGCAACAATCTCCCCACCAAAAACACCAGCACCGGGACCAACGTCAATCAGATAATCAGCCTCACGCATGGTATCTTCGTCGTGCTCTACTACGATGAGGGTATTTCCTAAGTCGCGCATCTTTTTCAGACTGGCAATCAGACGGTCATTGTCTCTCTGATGGAGCCCGATTGACGGCTCATCCAGAATATAGAGAACGCCAGATAAGTTGGAACCAATCTGGGTTGCCAAACGAATACGCTGACTTTCCCCACCTGAAAGGGTACCTGCCGAACGAGATAAGGTCAGATAGTTGAGCCCCACGTTATTAAGGAAAGTCAAACGGTCCTTGATTTCCTTGAGAATAGGCCGAGCAATGATGGCTTCATTTTCAGACAAGGTTAACTGGCTCACCAACTCCAAGTGGTCTGCGATAGACAGGTCTGAAATTTCTCCGATATGTGGTCCTTGCTCGCCACCCACACGGACAGACAAGGCCTGGTCATTGAGACGGTAACCTTGACAGGTTCCGCAGGTCAGCTCATTCATGTAAAGACGCATCTGGGTGCGAGTGTAGTCACTATTAGTTTCATGGTAGCGACGTTTGATATTATTGACAACTCCCTCAAAAGGAATATCGATATCGCGCACACCACCAAATTCATTCTCATAGTGGAAATGGAATTCCTTGCCATCTGAGCCGTAAAAAATCAAGTTCTTATCTTCTTCTGACAAGTCCTCAAAAGGCTTATCCATGTCCACTCCAAAAGCTATCATAGCCTGCTCTAACATGTTTGGATAGTAGTTGGATGAGATAGGATTCCAAGGTGCCAGAGCTCCCTCGCGTAAGGTTTTGCTGGCATCTGGCACTACCAAATCAGTATCCACCTCCAGCTTGATACCCAAGCCATCACACTCACTACAAGAACCAAAAGGAGCATTGAAAGAGAAGAGACGAGGCTCTAACTCAGGGACAGTAAATCCACAAACTGGACAAGCATAATGCTCAGAGAACAACAACTCAGAATCGTCCATGGTGTCGATAATGACATAGCCTTCTGCGATACGAAGGGCTGCCTCAATGGAATCAAAGAGACGACTACGGATACCCTCCTTGATAACAATACGGTCAACCACGACATCAATATTGTGTTGCTTGCTCTTAGACAGCTCTGGTACTTCGGTCACATCATAGACTTCCCCATCCACACGGACCCGAACATAACCGTCTTTCTGAACCTTCTCGATAACACTCTTATGTTGGCCTTTTTTCTTGCGGATGACAGGGGCCAAAATCTGCAAGCGTTGGCGTTCTGGCAACTCCAAAACCTTATCAACGATTTGCTCCACAGAAGAAGCCTTGATAGCCCCATGCCCGTTGATACAGTAAGGCGTCCCCACACGTGCGTAGAGGAGACGCAGATAGTCATTGATTTCAGTCGTTGTTCCCACTGTCGAGCGAGGGTTTTTACTAGTCGTTTTCTGGTCAATAGAAATAGCTGGGCTGAGGCCATCAATAGCATCTACATCAGGCTTCTCCATATTTCCCAAGAATTGACGAGCGTAGGCTGACAAACTCTCTACATAGCGACGTTGACCCTCCGCATAGAGGGTATCGAAGGCCAGACTGGATTTCCCTGAACCTGACAAGCCTGTCACGACAACCAACTTGTCTCGTGGAATCTCCACATCAATATTTTTTAAATTATGGGCACGCGCCCCATGAATGGCAATTTTATCTTGCATCTTTGTTCTTTCTAGTCCATTATTGCTTACCATTATACCAAAAAAAGTGAGATTCTATTACCCAAAAGGCCGATTTTGTAGTATAATAGTACGGTGTGAAAAAATCTGAAAAATGAGAAAGGATAAGGGATATGAAACAAGTTTTTCTCTCTACAACAACTGAATTTAAAGAGATCGATACACTTGAACCGGGTACTTGGATCAATCTCGTCAATCCGACTCAAAATGAATCACTCGAAATCGCTAACGCCTTCGATATCGATATTGCCGACCTTCGAGCACCGCTCGATGCGGAAGAAATGTCTCGTATTACCATTGAAGACGAGTATACCCTTATTATCGTTGACGTGCCGGTCACAGAAGAAAGAAATAATCGCACCTACTACGTAACCATCCCGCTTGGTATTATCATCACTGAGGAAACCATTATCACTACGTGTTTGGAACCATTACCAGTCCTCGATGTCTTTATCAACCGTCGTTTGCGTAATTTCTATACCTTCATGCGCTCGCGTTTTATCTTCCAGATCCTTTATCGCAATGCAGAGCTTTACCTAACAGCCCTTCGTTCGATTGACCGTAAGAGTGAACAAATCGAAAGTCAACTGCATCAATCAACTCGTAATGAAGAATTGATTGAGCTCATGGAATTGGAAAAAACTATCGTCTATTTCAAGGCTTCCCTCAAAACAAATGAGCGTGTGATTAAGAAATTAACCAGTTCAACCAGCAATATCAAGAAATACCTTGAGGACGAAGACCTGCTTGAAGATACCCTGATTGAAACCCAACAGGCCATCGAGATGGCAGACATTTATGGAAACGTCTTGCATTCTATGACAGAGACCTTCGCCTCTATCATTTCCAACAACCAGAACAACATCATGAAAACCTTGGCCCTTGTGACCATCGTTATGTCCATCCCAACCATGGTCTTTTCTGCCTATGGGATGAACTTTAAGGATAATGAAATCCCCCTAAACGGTGAGCCAAATGCCTTCTGGTTAATCGTCTTTATCGCCTTTGCTATGAGTGTCTCGCTCACTCTCTATCTCATCCATAAAAAATGGTTCTAAGAGGAGTTCCTATGTCTCAGATTGATCTACAAAAATTAACAAAGAAAAACCAAGAGTTTGTCCACATCGCTACCCAACAATTCATCAAAGATGGAAAAACAGACGCTGAAATCAAGGCTATTTTTGAAGAAGTCATTCCTCAAATCCTTGAAGAGCAAGCCAAGGGTACGACTGCTCGTTCCCTCTATGGTGCGCCAACTCATTGGGCTCATAGTTTCACTGTCAAGGAGCAATATGAAAAAGAGCATCCAAAAGAAAATGATGATCCAAAACTCATGATTATGGACTCAGCCCTTTTCATCACTAGCCTCTTTGCCCTCGTCAGCGCCCTCACAACCTTCTTTGCGGCAGATCAAGCTTTCGGTTATGGATTTGTCACTCTCCTATTAGTTGGACTGGTTGGCGGATTTGCCTTCTACTTAATGTACTACTTTGTTTACCAATACTATGGACCAGATATGGACCGCAGTCAACGTCCTCCTTTCTGGAAATCTGTACTGGTTATCCTAGCTTCTATGTTCCTTTGGTTGCTTGTCTTCTTTGCAACAAGCTTCCTACCAGCTAGCCTTAACCCAGTATTGGCTCCAGTACCACTAGCTATTATCGGAGCAGCCCTCCTAGCCCTACGCTTCTATCTCAAGAAACGCTTGAATATCCGTAGCGCAAGTGCAGGACCAACACGCTATTAAGAAGAATGATAAAAGCAACTGCAAGCACGGTTGCTTTTTCACTTACTTTTTTGATTTTAAAGTATTCTTCTGACATCCCACATAGCTCTATCTAATCTTTTATGATAAAATAGGCTCAATCTATTTCTAGGAGGATAAGATATGATTTCTACTATTGGTATTGTTAGTTTATCTAGTGGCATTATCGGAGAGGACTTTGTCAAACACGAAGTGGACTTAGGTGTCCAACGTCTCAAGGATTTGGGACTCAATCCTATCTTTTTGCCCCATTCGCAAAAAGGATTAGACTTTATCAAGGACCATCCTGAAGCGCGTGCAGAGGATTTGATTCATGCCTTTTCTGATGATAGCATCGACATAATCCTATGCGCCATCGGTGGAGACGATACCTATCGCTTACTACCTTATCTTTTTGAAAATGACCAACTACAAAAGGTTATCAACCAAAAAATATTTCTTGGTTTCTCGGATACAACCATGAACCATCTCATGTTGCATAAACTAGGTGTCAAGACTTTTTATGGTCAATCCTTTTTAGCAGACATTTGTGAACTAGATAAAGAAATGCTGACCTATAGCCTTCACTACTTTAAAGAATTGATTGAGACAGGAAGAATCTCAGAAATTCGCCCTAGCAATGTTTGGTATGAGGAACGAACTGATTTTAGTCCCAAGGCACTAGGAACACCTCGTATGAGTCATGCAAATACTGGTTTTGACTTGTTACAAGGAAATGCCCAGTTCGAGGGAGAAATCCTCGGTGGTTGCCTCGAATCTCTCTACGATATCTTTGACAATTCTCGATACGCAGACAGCACGGAACTCTGCCAAAAGTACAAACTTTTCCCTGACTTGTCAGACTGGGAAGGAAAAATCCTCTTGCTAGAAACAAGCGAAGAAAAGCCTGAGCCAGAAGACTTCAAAAAGATGTTGCAGACTTTAAAGGAAACTGGGATATTCGCGGTCATCAATGGACTCTTGGTCGGAAAACCTATGGATGAAACTTTCTATGACGACTATAAAGAGGCACTATTGGATATCATTGACAGCAATATCCCGATTGTCTATAATCTGAATGTTGGCCACGCAACTCCAAGAGCCATTGTTCCCTTTGGCGTTCACGCCTATGTAGATGCACAGGAACAAATCATTCGCTTTGACTATAACAAAAAATAAATAGTTTCTCTATTTTTATGCTTTTGTATTGGTTTTCGTTACAATTTGTATCTGAATTTATTGCATTTCGCTAATTTCTATGATATCCTTTTGAAGGAGGTGTATATGACAAAACAAAAAATTAATCGAATCGTAGGTTCTATTGGTGCCTTTATTGGAATTATAGTATTTATTGCCTACATACCTCAAATTATCGCTAATTTAGAGGGAAATAAAGCTCAACCATTTCAACCTTTATCAGCTGCAATATCTTGCTTAATCTGGGTTATTTATGGATGGACAAAGGAACCTAAGAAGGATTGGATACTAATCATTCCAAATTCAGCTGGTGTTATTTTAGGTGGAATCACTTTTCTGACTTCACTCTAACCAATCTAATAGTATATATAAAAAGCTGGGAAAAATTTCTCAGCTTTTTATATATTCTCAGATATGCTAGTTACCTGTACACACTAGTGACCGCTTTTCCACTCACAATCATTCTCATGGTCATCAACTAGACCTGCTGCTTGTAGAAAAGACAAGATGGCGACCGGGCCTGTGAACTTGAAGCCTCGTTTTTTGAGATCTTTGGCCAATCTTTCAGACAAGGGTGTTTTAGCTGGGGCTTGGCGGTAATCGGGAACATCGTTAACGATCGTTTTCCCCTCAACAAAAGACCAAAGATAGGCATCAAAAGAGCCATATTCTTCCTGTAGTCGTAAAAATGCTTGGGCGTTAGCGCGTGTAGCAAAAATCTTGGCTCTATTCCGAATGATGGCTGGATTCTCCAGCAAGGCTTCCAACTCGGTGTCGGTCATGTCTGCCACCGCTTGAATTTGATAGCCATGAAAGGCTTCTCGGAAAGCTTGGCGTTTGTTGAGTACCGTTTCCCAAGACAAGCCTGCCTGATAGGTTTCCATACACAATAACTCAAACAATGCTTGATCATCATGGAGAGGCTGCCCCCACTCCTCATCATGATAGGCAATGTAGAGCAGATTGGTCATCTTGACCCACGAACAACGTTTTGTCATGCTCTGCTCCTATTTGACCAACATTTTGAGGGCAGACTTGATGTAGTTTTCTGCTGTATCTGTCGTTCCTTCAAAGAATTTCTTGATTTTCTTGAGTTCAGTTGCCTTGTAGCCCAGTGCCAACATGGCTTCCATGGCTTCTTCCAGTTCTTGGTTTTCAGCGCTTGCTTGCACTGCCACCTTAGCAGGAAGGTCATCTCCTGCAACTACTACCTTGCCTTCCAAGTCCAGCACCATCTGCTGGGCTGTTTTCTTGCCAATTTTAGGGAACTTGGTCAAGTAGGTGATGTTCTTTGTTTCGATGGCTTGAACCAAGCCAGCATTGTCATCAGCAGCGATAATAGCAAGAGCTGATACAGGACCAATCCCAGAGACCGAAATCAGACTGAGAAAGAGCTTTTTCTCGTCTTCTGAACGAAATCCATAAAGTAGATGGGCATCCTCACGCACGACCTGGTGCACATAAATTTGAGCTTCTTGATTGACCTGTCCTGAGTAGGCATAGGGATTGGCCACATGTAGGATATAGCCGATACCATTGGTTTCAAGAACAATATATTTAGCAGTGATTTTAGTAATGATTCCTTTTAAATATTCGTACATAGTTTTCCTTTTAGTTTAATATTTCCCCAACTCACGGAGACTGGTGTGATTTTCCTGAATACGTCGGAACATCTTTTCCATATCCGACTTGGTGAAATGCACCAAAACAGGACGTCCGTGGGGACAGTTGTAGGGATTGTCACATTGAGAAAGCTGATAGAGGAGTTGTCTAGCTGAATGATCATCAATACGATGATTGGCCTTAATAGACCGCTTGCAGGACATCATGATAGCCAGCTCTGCTCGGTATTTCTTGATAGAAACTTCCTTGGTCAAAAGGAGCATATCGCACATTTCATAGATACCAGACTCGATTTCTTCCTCTGCCATCCAAATAGGATGTTCACGCAGAATAAATTGATTTTCTCCGTACTCTGCTAAAAAAACGCCCACTTCCTCCAAAAGAGGCATTTTTTCCTTGAGACGCAGGGCATCATCCGCAGGAAATTCAAAGATGTAGGGCACTAGCAGTTGCTGCTGGCTCTGATCAACATCGCCAATGCTTTCACGATATTCCTCATACTTGACCCGTTCCTGAGCCGCATGCTGGTCTATGATATAGAGCCCATCTCGCCCTTGGGCAAAGAGATAAGTCCCGTGCATTTGCCCGAAAAATTCCAACTCTGGGAAGCTGGATGATTCTTCTCGCTCCAGCTTATCATAAGCCTTATCAAGACTAGCTAGATCTAACTCTGGATGGTCTAGTTGGTCATAGTTAGCAGGCTTTCTCTCTGCAAAATGCAGTTTTGCTGGCTTAGTCAATTGATCCAAGGTTTCTTTGGCAAACAGGGTCAAATCCTGTCCTTCATCGGTCAATTCTACCTGATAATCAGCCACCTCAGCTTGGCTAGGTCTAGTTGCCTCTGTCTTTTCATAGTAAAGCGTATTTTCTTTGAGGGGGAGAATAGTTTGCTCCACCTTCTCACGATTGCGCACGGTCGATTTGGCAAGATTTTCCAAGGCATCTGGTATCAAGGTTTGTTCCTTGAGACTATTTGCAATAGCTTCTGAAACCAGGGTCATCAGCTCTTTTTCCTTGGAAATCCGCACCTCTTGCTTAGTCGGATGCACATTGACATCCGCTAGATAAGGGTCAATATGGATATGAATGACAGCCAGTGGAAAACGGCCCACCATAAGCTTGCTTCCGTAACCATCCAAAATAGCACGATTAAGCAGGAAATTCTTGATATAACGGCCATTGATAAAGAGGCTGATATAATTGCGATTGGCACGAGTCAACTCAGGCAAGGAAACAAAACCTGAAATTTCGAAATCTAGGTCAGAATTCTCAATCTCAATCATCTTCTTGGCACTCGCCAAACCATAAATTCCTGCGATAGCTTGGCGCAGTTGAGCAGTCCCTGCTGTCCGCGTCATTTCCTTGCCATCACTAATCAAACTGAAGGAAATCTCAGGATGGGCCAAGCCCAGACGGTTGACAATATCAATGATATGAGACAGCTCCGCTTGCTGACTCTTCATATACTTAAGACGGGCAGGCGTGTTGAAAAAGAGGTCCTCCACACAAACCTTGGTTCCCACTGGACTGGTCGCTGGGATGATTTCTTCTACTTCTCCCCCACGCGCAACGAGCTTGGTCCCATGACTCGCACCATCCACCGCCGTCAACAGAGTCAAGATACTGACAGACGCAATAGAAGGCAAGGCTTCACCACGAAAACCGAGCGTCCGAATTCGAAAGAGGTCTGCCTGATTTTTTATTTTACTGGTCGCATGACGACGCAGGGCCAATTCCACTTCATCGTGGGCAATTCCATGACCATTATCTGTGATTTGAATTTTCTTGAGGCCAGCTTCCTCAATCTCAATGATAATCTGGCTAGAACCAGCGTCAATGGCATTTTCTACCAACTCTTTAACCACACTGGCAGGACGTTCGATAACCTCTCCTGCCGCGATCTGGTTTGCCAACACCTCTGGCAATTCAATAATATGAGACATTTTTCAGCCCCTTTCCGTATCTTTTTTTCTAGAAATTGATTAGTGCTATTATACCATATTTCAGATAGGACAGAAAAGCTCCACCACATAGGAACCAAATCCCCCCACATAGACAAAGTCCCTTGCCAGGTGTCGTAAAATAGTGTTTAATAAAGGTGTACAAGAAGTGATCACAATTTTGTATGAAAAACAAGGAGAGAAATTTATGAAAGTAGAACTACAGATTAGTGAGTCTTACGAGGAGGAAAAACTGATTGTCCAAGCACCTCAAGAAACCGAGAAAATCCAAAAAGTCATCGAGTTCGCAGAAAATCTGGACCTCAAAGAAAAAATCAAAGGGAAAATCAATGATCAAGTCTATCTAGTTGAGATTGGCAAGATTCAACGCTTCTATATCGAGAATCGGAAGGTTCTGGCAGAAACGGCAGGTCAGACCTACACCATTGATTTACGACTCTATCAGGTTCTTGAACTCTTGCCAACCAATTTTATCCAAATTTCGCAATCAGAAATCATCAATATCAATTCCATCTCTCACCTCAAGCTCACGCCCAATGGTCTGGTAGAAATCTTTCTAAAAAACGAAAGCTTCACCTACTCTTCACGCCGTTACCTAAAAACCATCAAGGAGAAATTAGAACTATGAAAAAACAAGTATTTCACGATGCAGCCGCCGGTGTTCTTATCGGCCTCATCCTCTCTATCATCTTTTCACTCATTTATGCACCGAGTACTTATGCCCCACTAAATCCCTACTCTCTCATCGGCCAAGTGATGGCTCAGCATCAGGTTCGCGGTGCCCTGGTCTTGCTCTACTGCACACTTATCTGGGCAGCTATCGGTATGCTCTTCAACTTTGGCAACCGCTTATTCAGCCGTGACTGGAGCATGCTCCGTGCCACTCTGACTCATTTTTTCCTCATGCTGGCTGGCTTTGTTCCACTAGCAACTCTGGCTGGTTGGTTCCCCTTCCACTGGATCTTCTATCTCCAGCTCATTATCGAGTTTGCGATTGTCTACCTCATCATTTGGGCTATTCTCTATAAAAGAGAGTCTAAAAAAGTAGACCACATCAATCAACTCTTGGAGCATAGAAAGTAAGAGCTTTGATAAAACTGCTTGGAATAATAAAAAAGCCAAGCCTAAGCTCAACTTTCCAACTCATACAAATCTGCGATAATAGCTGCCACACGTTTGATATCTCCCAGCATGCCCCGCATCTCAAAGTCAGCCAAGACAGGGAAGCCAAAACGTTGACTGTATTGCTTGGCTGTCAGGCAGTATTGGTTATTAAAGTTGCGATTTCCTGAACCAACCACGCCAAAACACTTACTAGCATTGTCACCATAGGCGATAAAATCTCCCACTGGTGTTGTCAAGATTTCAACATCTCCGTTATCCACACCATTCCCACCTTCAAGGTAGGTCGGTAAAAAAGCGACATAAGGATGGTCCATTTCATAGAAATCATGACCTTCCTTGACCAAATCCTTGATATGAATCTTTTGAACCTCAATCCCCTCGTACTGGGACAAGAGATAGTCTTTCAAGCGCGTCACAAAACTTTCAGTATTGCCACTCAGACTAATATAAACTAAAGAAATTGTCTTCATATTTACCTCCATGATTTTATCTATAATCGAAAAATAACTACCAAGATTGTAACTTGATAGTTATTTTTTGTCAATACTTAGGCAAGTTCTTCTGTTTCCTCTTCTTCCGCCAAGGCTTTTTGTTGACGCCACATCTTGTAAAAGACAAGGGCTAGGAAGAGAACATTGATGACGATATAGAGAATGCTAACGGCTTGTGAAATAACACTTATCCCTAAACGCATGGTCTCATCGTGAACTAACTGCACAGCATCTTGTAAAGTCACATAGCTATAAATCGAACCAATAATGGCTAGCAAAACATAGCCGACATAAGTATAGTTTGCATATTGCAAATTCTTACGAACAAGGAAGACAATAGCTACTACCACTAAAATAGCAGATAGCACAATCAAGGCCATATTAAAAATAGAATGAGTTGATTCTGCTACTCTATAGGTGTAATTAAGCTGGTCTTCTAATTGCTGAGCACTGACCCCTGCAACCTGTTTCTGAGCGGCACGAAGGGATTCTTTGCTAGGTAAGGGACTCAACATTCCAAACAGAGACATAGCTGAAATAAGAGCAGACAAGATTAGCAAGACCCAAAGGTAAATCGGTTTCTTTTTCATGATAGAACCTCCTGATATTATTATTGATATTATAGCACCTTTTGTAAGGGAATACAAATATTATAGTGTCGTTTCCACCTGTTTTCTGTAGGCTTTCGGCGATTTCCCGCACAATTTTCGGAACACTTTATAGAAATATCCAACATTACTGTAACCAACAGCATAACAAATATCTTCGATACTGTCATTAGTTGAAAGTAAGAGTTGCTGGGCAGCCTTGATGCGTTGTTTGTTTAAAAGTTCTGCAAAGGTCGAATTGGTTTCTCGCTTAATCAACTGCCCCAGATAGACAGGATTGATAAAGAGATCCTTACTGATATCCTTAAGGGAAAGTTCTTTCTGATAATCACGCCCAATAACTTCCAGAACACTGACCACATTTTCATTCATACGATATTGTCCAAAGAATCGAGTCAGAGTTTCCTTGATATAAGGAACCAATTCATCGAAGGTTTGAATAGCATGAATCGTTTTGACAATATCCGTCAAATCATCAGCCTTTAGATGTTCAAACAAATGAAAGACATCCATGACAAACTGGATAAAAAGCTGTTTGGTAATGGGAACACGCGGTGTATTTTCAAGAACCACCTTCTCCAAAAGGTTCAATTCTTCCACGATTTGATTGAGATTTCCCTGAATGATAACCCTATAAATCGGTTCGTAATAGGCAAAGAGACTCTGAGACTGCTGCAGATTTACAGAGCCGTAAAAGATGGCTTTCTCAGCATTCAGCTTCCAGCGTTCAAAGTGTTCTTGATAAGGAGCTTCAAAGGGAGTAACGACTAAACCATCTAGGGGTTGGTCAGAAATGAAAATCTGCCAGTCTTGCCCCAAGACATAGTAGGGAATGGTAAAAGAACCTTGTTTTTCCTTGGATAGGCCTATCCACCAATTCTCCTTATCCCCTAAATAACTAACAAATCCAGCCTCGTCTAAATCTTGACTGAGGGTCTGACTTTTCTTTCCTCTCTCGCCGAGCTGACCTGCAATCTTCTCCAGCAGATTTCCCAACTCTACCTTATCAACAGGCTTGACCAAATAGTCCACCACACTAAGGTTCATTGCTCTTTTTACGTAATCAAACTCCTGATAACCCGAGAGCAGGATATAGGCGGCATCTGGTAAGATTTCTTTCATTTCCCGAATCATGTCAAGCCCTGTTTTATCGGGCATGTTGACATCTGAAATGACTACATCTACTGGATTTTCTTGGACATATTCTATAGCTTCATCGGCATGACTGGCTGTTGCGACGACCTCCATATCCCACTTATCAAAGGGAATCAAACGCTTCAGACCTTCTGTCACCATGTACTCATCATCTACTAATAATACTTTATACATTTTCTCCCTTTCTACTCATCTTGAATTGTAATACGATACTGAACACCTGCTTGCTCTGCAGACTCTATAGTAATAGCATAGCGGTCCCCAAAATAGAGCACAAAACGCTCATGGACATTGACAATCCCGATAGATTGCTTTTGATCACTGTAACTGGCTTGGTGTTCAAAATGTCTCTGACTTAATTTTTCTCGAATACTTGTCAGTTTTTCAACCGACATTCCACGGCCATTATCGACCACCAAAATTTCTACAAAACCATCCTGTTTAAGCGCCTTGATGCTAATCACATTATCTGTCCGTCTGTGGTCAACACCATGCGCGAAATAATTTTCTACCAGCGGTTGCAAGGTAAACTTAGGAATTTTCATATTCTCTAACTCTGGATCTATCTTGAAACCATAGGCAATGGACTTGGGATAGCGAACCATGCAGAGATAGCTGTATTTACGGCAAAATTCTAATTCCTGTTTGAGAAGGGTCTCTCTTTCGTCGGAAATATTGTTACGCAAGAGACTACTGAATTCATAAATGATATCTGCCAACTCATCTTGACTTTGCATGACTGCGTACATACGCAAAAACTCCAGCGTATTATACATAAAATGAGGATTGATTTGCGCCTGTAAGGCTCGCATATTGGCATCTTTTTGACTGAGTTCTAACTGGTAAATATCATGGATATTCTTTTCCAAGCGATCCAACATATCATTGGTGGTCTCTGCGATTAAGAGCAATTCCTGATCCTTTTCAAGCGTATCAATGCGAAGGCCTTCCTCTCCTTGGGCAATAGCTTGAATGGAATCCACCAAATCCACTACCTGCTTTTGGTAATTTGCAAAGGTCTGCCTCAAAGTCAGATAGAGAATGACAATAAAGAGAAGGCTCAAGCCCACAATCAAAGCAGAGCTGGTCACCGTTCTTTGTAAAACAAAGTTTTTAGGAACTGCTACCTGAACCTGATAGCCATGAGAGGTAAAACCGACAAACCAGTTCTCATGTTCCCTATCGACCCTCTCACCAATATGAAAAATCTCCGTATCAAATGGTGATGTCACAGTAACAGCCATCGGAATATGACCTCGGGTATTGTCAATGGCATGATATAAAACTTCTGGATCCAAGGAGATGTAAATCACTCCTATAGATTGATCCGTTGCTGGGTCCAGAACTGGAATTCCAAAACTATTGGCCTCTGGTTTAAAGGCCTCAGCAGGCAAGATATGACCACTTCTTTTATCCCTTGTTGAAACATAAACTTCTTTAAAATCCTGCAAGACGATTGCAACACCCGTTATAGAGTCATTTTGGACATAAAGATCATCAATGTTTTCATACAGAGAAATAGAAGTTGACGAAGCTGCTTGATGCTCCAACAGCCAATAAAAGTACTCAGAAGTTGATAGGCTAAAGTACTTATAAACCCCTTGTATACGGTCTTGATTGGCTACTAAATCTTGCGCTAGTTGAGCTGACTCGCGATAATAATATTCCACCTCTTCGACTGTTCGAGTGGTTACACGCTGGGCCACTCTCTGGGCTTCCTTTTCCCGTGAATCCCAGTCAGCGTAAGAGAGTAAAATTGCAAAACTCGCAATAATAATCATCATAACTGAACTGTAGGTTCTTAGAAGCGTATGTAGCCAAAACTGCTTCATTCTATTTTGTCGCCAATTTTTCATGGATGCTTTCATAGACAGGTTCCAACATATCACTGATAAAGAAATGCCACATCCCAATTCCTACAAAGAAGAGCAGAGCAGGCATATAGTAACCAATTGCCACAAGTAACACTGTCCCAAGGAGAACCTTGGCCACAGCTGCTAGGCTCATAAAGATGCCAATCAAGGATAGTTTGAGGCTATTTCGATAGGACAAGTCAAAATAAACTTGTAATTTCAAAGACACTGTATAGGCCAAAAAGAGCAGGGCGACTACTAGGACATTCAAAAAGGTCGCAATCAAATGAATGATGGTTTGATGAGGCAATTGCACCAAGAGATACAGGCCATAGACCAAAACTAGATCCACCCCTAAAAAGCTATAGAAAATCAGGTTGCTTGAGACAAAATTTTGCTTGTAAAGAGACCAAGCCTCCTTCAAACTGTATTCCCGAAAGCTATAACCATGTTCTGCATACAAGCTCATCAAGGTGGCACCAGCCGGCGCTAGACCAAGGATAATCCCTCCTGCCAATGTTAATAGCCAAAAGAAGGCTGTCGCAATCATCCCTAAAAAGAAACGATTAAAGACAAAGTCTAAAAATCTCCCCATGATATCCTCCTAAAAATAACTATGAAACTATTATATCATATTTCAAGCGTTTTCAAAAACTTCTAGTATCCATTTACAATCCTATCAAACCGTGGTACAATGAGAATTGTGAAAAAATTATCAGGAGACAATTCATGAAGAAATCTATCTTAACTACACTGCTCTTTGCAGTTCTTTACTTCCTCTGCATGGGGATTGGTGTCCTTTTGGGCAATCTCTTTGACCAAACTGGAAACATGTTTTATGCGCCTGCCTTTACTGCCCTTGTCGGCGGTAGCGTCTATATGATTCTAATCGCAAAATTTCCGCGTTTTGGAGCCATTACCACTATCGGACTTGTCATTGCCCTCTTTTTCTTGGGAACTAAACACGGTGCCGGTGCCTTCCTTCCTGGAATTATCTGTGGTCTCCTAGCAGATACAGTAGCTAGCCTAGGAAAATACAAGGACCAAACAAAGAACTTCCTTTCTTTCATTCTCTTTGCCTTTAGCTCAACAGGACCAATCTTGCTTATGTGGATTGCGCCCAAAGCCTATATGGCTACCCTTCTGGCAAGAGGAAAATCCCAAGAATATATCGACCGTATCATGGTCGCACCAAATCCTGGAACCATCCTTTTATTTATCGCAAGTGTAGTCATCGGAGCCCTAGTGGGTGCCTTGATTGGACAAGCCTTGAATAAAAAATTTGCGCAGAAAATCTAGTCACTAAAAAAGAGCCAGGCGGCTCTTTTTTATTTATGGCTCAATTTCTTAGTCAAGAAGTCTCCCAAGAATTGGATTGCAAAGATAATCAAGATGATAATGATGGTTGCCAAGATAGTCACATCGTGATTGTAGCGGTTAAATCCATAAGCGATAGCTACGTTACCAATACCACCAGCTCCAACCGCACCAGCCATGGCTGTTTCTCCAACAAGGGAAATCAAGGTCACAGTCGTCACACGAATCAAATCTGGAAGTCCTTCTGATAAGTAAACACCCACGATGTCCCAGAAGGTCGCTCCGCTCGCTTGAGCCGCCTCAATGACACCGCCATCTAACTCAGCCAAGACCACCTGCACCTGACGGGCAAAGAAGGCAAAGACTGCAAAAGATAGGGGTACGATAGCCGCATTTGGTCCGATACTTGTTCCTACGATTAGATGAGAGAAGGGTGACAAGACTGCCAAGAGAATAATAAATGGCACCGCACGGAAGATTGACGTGATCTTGTCTAAAATCCAGAAGACGACCTTATTTTCCAAGACACCACCTGGCGCTGTCAAGACAAGGAAGAGACCTGCTACTAGCCCCAAGAACCCTCCAATGATAAAGGAAAGAACTGTCATATAGAGGGTTAGGTAGATGGCTGTTCCCCAACCTGCTTGACCAGCCCAGCCCATTTTATAGACATTTGGTAAATAGGTTTGAATCAATGATTCCATCTTACTGTCCTCCCTTCAATACTTTTAGCTGCACACCTGCTTGACGAATGGCTTCTTGGGCACCTGCTAGCGCTGCTTTTTCACCTGACAAGACCACAACCAATTCTCCAACAGGAGTGCCATCGAGTATTTCGATATTCCCATAAAGGATATTAGCCGTTACTTGGTAACGCTTGTACAATTCATTCAACAGTGGCTCGTCTGTTGAAGCTCCTGCATACTTGAGTTGCACCAAGAGACTGTTTTCAGACAAGTGTTCCACGATTTCTTGCTTCTCAATCTTAACCATGGCTTCATCAATGCCTGTAGCTGTTGAGATAAAGTCTTGGGTCAAAGGTTGTTTAGGATCTGAGAAGATTTCAAGGACACTGCCCTCTTCAATCAAATGCCCATCCTGCATCACTGCCACACGGTTGGCAATGTCTTTGACAATCTGCATTTCATGCGTAATCAAGACAACAGTCAAGCCTAATTTTTGGTTCAAATCTTGCAATAAGGCCAAAATCTGCTTGGTTGTCTTAGGGTCAAGGGCAGAAGTTGACTCGTCTGAAATCAAGATTTTGGGATCATTGGCCAAGGCACGCGCAATGGCCACACGCTGTTTTTGCCCTCCAGATAGTTGTGAAGGGTAGTTTTCAGCACGGTCTGCTAAGCCAACCAAGTCCAACAACTTAGCTACTTTAGCCTTCTTTTCTTCCTTGCTGAGTCCAGAGTGTTTAAGGGCAAAGGCTACATTCTCCTCTGCTGTCTTTTGACTCATGAGATTAAAATGCTGGAAAATCATCCCGATATCCTGACGTTTACGACGCAACTGCTCGGCCGTCAAGGTCACCTTACCATCAAAAATCACATCATCATCGATGGTAATTTTGCCTGCAGATGGTTTTTGCAAGAGGTTAATCACCCGTACAAGGGTTGATTTCCCTGCTCCAGAATATCCAACGATTCCGTAGATATCCCCTTCTTGGATGTGAATGGTCACATCCTTGACCGCTGTGATGGTTCTCTTCTTCTGATGAAAAGTCACATCAATCTGATCTAACTTGATAATATCTCTACTCATAGCTTCTAATCAGCTCCTCTACTAATTCAATATGGGTGTAATAATCGGCGATTCGCACGTTTTCATCTCCACCGTGGTCTCGGCTATTGGCATTTCCTAGACCAAAGGCCACCATAGGTACCTCTAGGGCATCAAAGACCGTATGCATAGGCCCTGTCCCTGCTGTTGTTGGCAAGACTGAAACGCCTTGCGGATAGAATTTCTTAGCCAACTCGATGACGTTGAGAATTGCTGGCGCGCTCATATCGCTTCGATAGCTCATCTCTCCCAAGGTATAGTATAATTCTACCTTATCAAAGCCATTTTTGTCTAGCTGTTTCCGAATTTTTTCCAGAACATCATGCGGTTCTAGGCCAGGAACCAAACGAACCTCTAACTTGGCACTGGCTTCTGCTGGCAAAATCGTTTTAACCCCTTGCCCTTGGTAGCCTGACTGAATTCCTTCGATATTAAGGGCTGGTTCGAAAAAGAAGCGTTTTAAAAAGGCTGCACGATCCTCTTGTAAGAGAGGCAATTCCAAACCATAAATCTGGCTGATTTCCCCTGGATTTCGTTGGGCGTAAGTATCCACCAAATCCAATTCCCGTTCGTTTGGCTCTTGTACTTCTTCGTACAAGCCTTCAACCAAGATACGACCATCTGCAGCGCGAAGAGACTGTAAGGCTTGAAGAAGATACCACGGAGCTGATTCCACAACCCCACCATAACTAGAGTGGATATCCACATCAGCACTTTTTACCTTGGCATCGAAGGTCACAATCCCCTTATTTCCACCAGAAATTTCTAACTGCTCCAAGGCATTCTTGGTCCCTTGTTCCCAGACCAACAAATCCGCACCACGGAGTTTATCAGCATGTTTTTCCAGATACTTATCTAGGTCTGTTGAAGCCGATTCCTCCGCTCCCTCCATGATAAAACTGATATTGACAGGCAGGTCATCATGGTGCTGCATGTATTTTCTCAAAGCACTCAAACGAGCTGTGATATGGCCCTTGTCATCGTCAACCCCACGCCCATACATAAAACCATTGCGGACCGAAAGCGTAAAGGGATCCTCTGTCCACACCTGATCCCCATCCGCTGGAACAGTGTCATAGTGGTTATAGAAAATCAGGGTCTTGGCATCTTGACGCGAACTCTTGAAATGCGCCATGACAAAGGGAGCCGTATAAGTCTCATCAATCTCCACTTCAGCCCCAACACGCTTGAAAATCTCGCCCAGATAGTTTGCGACTTCCTTAAGTCCGACCTGCTGGGCAAAGACTGATTTCTTAGAAATCAAGGTACGCAAAACCTCAAAATAATGCTGTGCTACATGATCCTTTTCAAATTTTTCAATCTGTTCTTGTTCGCTAGGAAAAACCATATTCTCTCTACCTTTCTATGAACTACTCTTCCTGACAATCCATGCTCTATACAAAAGCAAGAGGTGGAATTCTCTCTCCCACCTCCCTGTTTCTTATTACCAAACTGGTTGATCCAAACCGTCTGATGTTTCTTCGATAACTTTTTTCACTTCATCTGTATGGTAAGCTGCAACAACTTTCTTGATAGCATCAGCTTTTGGTGATGATTCCCAATCTTTTTTCGCAACGATGATGTTGTACCATTGTTTTGAGTTTTCATCAGCTTGTTCTTTGAAAAGTGCTTTCTTATAGTCCAATTTCGCTTCTGTAACGAAGGTATTGTTTACAACGGCAGCGTCAACTGATGACAATGAACGAGCTGTTTGGCTAGCGTCCAATTCAGTGATTTTCAAGTTCTTTGGATTTTCTTTAATGTTAGCAACTGTTGCAAGAGCAGTTCCTGAAACGTCCAATTTAATCAAGCCAGCTGATTGAAGCAAGTAAAGCGCACGGCTTTCGTTTGTAGCGTCGTTCGGTACAGCGATTTCTCCGTTCGCTGGGATATCTTCTACTTTAGTGTACTTGTTGTCACTTCCATTCAAACCTGAGTAAAGGCGGATTGGAGAGATGTATGTATCTGCAATCGCTACAAGGTCTTTCCCGTTTTCCTTGTTCCAGTTGTTCAAGAAGTTATAGTGTTGGAAAGCGTTCAAGTCTACTTCACCATCAGCAGTTGCCTTGTTTGGTTGTGAGTAGTCTGTGAACTCTGTAAATTCCAAAGTAATACCGTCTTTTTTAACCAATTCTTGAATTTTGTCCCAACGTTTTTCTTCAGAACCGCTACGGTTAACAGTTGCGATTTTGATAGTTGTTGCATTGTCTGCTTTCTTTTCTGAATTTCCGCAAGCTGCAAGAGCCAAACCTGCGACTGTAGCAAGGGCTGCTACACCAAGCCATTTTTTGATTTTCATGATTCTTTCTCCTTAAAAATAATACCGTACTAGTATCTCACAATTTGTTTGATTTCACAAATTGTTATTAGATAGCCAGATATATAGTTTAAAACTATATCCCTAAAAACTGAGAAATCATCCACCTGATCAGAATGGATGATTTCAAAAAATTATTTAATATCAGCTTCTGCTGGTAGATAAGAATCTCCGAAGAATTGTTTAGACAATTTTTCAAGAGTTCCGTCTTTGTAGAGTTCTTGGATACGTTTGTCTACAAATGTTTTCAACTCATCTTGACCTTTAGCAAGAAGTGGGTAAACGTAAGGTTGTTGGTCGCTTGGAAGTTCGATAACTTTCAAGTTGTCCAAACCTTGGTTCTTGATAACTGTTTCAACACCGATTTTATCAAAAATCTTGTAGTCAAATTGGCCATCGCTCAAGCGTCCCATGATTTGTTGGAAGTCCGCTTTAGTGTAGTTAAGGACAGTTGGATTGTCTGAGTGTTGTTTGTTGTAGTCTTCTAGCTGTTTAGCAGATGTTGTCCCTTGAACAACTTCTGTTGATTTTCCACCGATATCATCGAGTGATTTGATGCTAGAGTCGTCTTTCTTCACTACAAGAACGTTAGGGTTTTTAGCAGTTGGAGCTGCATAAAGGTATTTTTCAGCACGTTCTTTAGTGTAGCTGATGTTGTTAACAGCCATTTGGTAACGGTCAGCGTCAAGACCTGCAAAGACTCCTGACCACTCTGTCTTCTCAAACTTGACATCATACTTGTCAGAGTCTTTAAAGATAGCGCGAACCACTTCAATCTCGTAACCAGTCAATTCGCCATTTTCTTCATAGTTGAATGGTTTTGGTGAAGCATTTGTTGCTACGATAATTTCTTTCTTGCTAGCTGCTTCTCCCTCTTTCTTAGCACCACCTGAGCAAGCTGCTAGTACACCTGCAGCAACAAGCCCTAGGGCAGCAAGAGATGAGTATTTAACGATTTTTTTCATGTCATTTCCTCCAAAATAGAATACTTTATAATCTTAACAGAAAAAGACCATTTGCGCCATTATATGATATCTATCTCTGTGATAGGTTTTCTTTATGGCTAATTTAAAAGACCAAACGCAAGACGGCAATCAAGACCACTCCAAAGAGAACTGTTCCGACTAGATTGCGATAACGAAAGGCCACCCAAGCTGTTGGAAAAACTGCTAAGAAATCCAGCCATTTGATTTGAGGAAGGCTGCCAACCTTGCCTGTCACTACACTTGAAAGAATCAAGGCAAAGATAATGGAAACGGGCAAGAACTTCAAAAAGCGCTCAACGATTGCAGGCAAGCCCTTATACTTGACCAAGATGAAGGGAATCATACGGGGAATCCACGTCACCAAGCCAGAGAAAATAACTGCTAATAAAAGATACTTACTGACCATCTAAAATCACCCCCATGCTACAACCAAGTAGCGTCGCAAACAGAACAGCTAGAGACTGAGACACCACTGTCAAGAGTAAAAAGAAGGACACCGCAACAACCGCTAGGATAATGAGCAGATTTCGGACAGGAATCCGTCTTTGCATAATCTGGAATTGTGAAGCAAAAATTCCGATGAACATCCCAACCAAAGCAAAGTCCAGCCCAAAGATTTCTGGATTTGGTAGCAGGCCACCTAGAGCCGTTCCAACCACTGTTCCCACAAACCAAGCCACATAGCTGTTGAGATTGTTGCCATGCATCCACATCGGATTGACCTTGTCTGTATGGGCCAATTCGCCCATCAAAACGCCGTAAGTCTCATCTGTCAAGAGACTAGACATACCAATATTTTGCCAGAGACTGGTATGACGGAAATAGATCGACGCATGTAAGCTCAGCAAAAAGAGACGCAAATTGATCAAAAAGACCGTCATGGCAATAGCTGCCACGGGCGCCTGAACCGCAATCAAGGCCAACATGGCAAACTGGGCGCTCCCAGCGTATACAAAGAGGCTCATCAAGCCCATCTCAACAGGTGTCACATAGGGCGCACCAATAATCCCACAGGCCAGTCCGATACTGATATAACCAAGAGCCGTTGGCATGGCTGCCTGCGCCCCCTCCCAAAATCCTTTTTCTTTCATCTTTCTCCTCATATTGTCTTAATAATACTCAATGAAAATCAAAGAACAAACTAGGAAGCTAGCTACAGGCTGCTCAAAACATTGTTTTGAGGTTGCAGATAGAAGCTGACGCAGTTTGAAGAGATTTTCGAAGAGTATAAGTAGGCTGAATCGGTTCCAGCCACAGCATGGACTATTATAACACATTCAGGAAAGAGAAAAAAGTCTGCTGATTGTAATCAGACAGACTCCATTTTATTCCATGGTATTAAAAGCGAGACTTGGTTTGGCGTTGAGATCCAAGCCTGCGAAGTTTTCTTTGTTCCACTCGCTGACGCTAGCATAGGCAATCATTCCTGCATTGTCTCCGCAGAGGCGTAGGGGTGGGATAATAACCTTGACATCTGTGATTTCGGCTGCTAGGCGTTCTCTGAGGCCTTTATTGGCAGCCACGCCACCAGCCACGACTAGGGTTTTAACAGGATATTTCTCCAAAGCCTTCTTGGTTTTAGCCATAAGAATGTCTATAACTGCTGCTTGGAAGGACGCACACAAGTCCTCTGTTGACAAACTCTCTCCCTTTTGCTCGGCATTGTGGTGAAGGTTGATAAATGCAGACTTCAACCCTGAGAATGAAAACTCTAGATTGTCCTCCTTAATCATGGCACGTGGGAAATCATAAATATCCTGCCCCTGATGAGCTAGCTCGTCAATCTCACGACCGGCAGGATAGGTCAAGCCCATGACACGGCCGACCTTATCATAGGCCTCACCAACCGCATCGTCCCGCGTTTCCCCAACAATCTTGTAATCCCCAGACTGGGAAACATAGACCAACTCTGTGTGCCCACCACTTACTAAAAGTGCTAACAAGGGGAACTCCAAAGGCTCCACGCTCTGAGCTGCCATGAGGTGGCCAGCCATGTGGTTAACAGGAATCAGCGGAAGTCCATGTGCCCAAGCAAAGGCCTTAGCAGCTGACAAACCAACTAGTAAGGCTCCAACCAAGCCAGGTCCATAGGTAACCGCGACAGCCGTTACGTCCTCTTCGGTAATCCCTGCTTCTACCAACGCCTCCTCGATACAGGCTGTAATGACCTCGACATGGTGGCGACTAGCTACTTCTGGCACTACGCCCCCAAAACGTTTGTGACTCTCAATTTGACTAGCAATGACATTGGACAAGAGCTCATCGTCGTTTTTCAAGACGGCGACACTGGTCTCATCACAGGATGTCTCAAATGCTAAAATATATCTATCATTCATCTATTTCTCTCTTCATGATGATGGCGTCCTCGACTGGATCATGGTAGTAGGCCTTTCGCTCAGCGATAACCGCCATCTTTTCTTTCTTGTAAAATGCTTGCGCTCGTTGGTTTGACTTTCTGACTTCGAGGAAAATCTCCTTGTCTGCCGGCAATTGAGCAAACAAGGCCGAGGCAATTCCCTGCCCCTGATAGATTTGTTTGACAGCGATTTGCAGGACCTCTGCTTCAAATAGATTCTCCTGCACAGCTAGAAAGCCAATCACTTCCGCCCCATCATAAGCCAGAGCATACCAAGTCTGGTCTTGGGACAGGTCTGCTTGGATTTGTTCCAGCCTCCAAGGACTGACTGGGTAAACAGCTGCCATGACAGCGTAGATGGCTTGAGCCAAGTCAGGTTGCTGTTGGATTCGTTTGATTTCTATCATAGGCGTTTAATGTAAGACTCGCCAGACTCAGTATGGTTCTTGAGCCAGTTTTCCTCAGCTTCGACACGCTTGAGATAGTTAGGCACAAAATTATGCAAGGAGTCTGCTTCCTTATCCCAGGCCAAAAGAGCAAGATTGGCTACATTAGGCAAGGTTTCTTTGAAATTAGTCCTTGGCAAGTGTTCTTGAATTTGCTCCACAAAGGGGCCAACTTCTCCGACAAAGGTTACCTGACTAGCACCCTTGATTAGCTCGATGACTCGCTCAAAAGGCAGGTGCGCTTCTGGCATAACAGGTTTGGCATTTTCATAAAATCCTGCATAAACATTGTTGCGACGCGCATCCATCAAAGGAACGAACAAGCCTTCTTGTTGGTATGGCACCAGAGCCAAGAGGCTAGACATACCGACTAACTCAATGTTCAGAGTATGAGCAAGCGTCTTGGCAGTGGCTACCGCGATTCGCAAACCCGTGTAGCTACCTGGCCCTTCCGCCACTACGATTCGGTCCAAGTCCTTGGGTGTCCAATCCAAACTTGCCATCAAAAAATCAATGGTAGGCATGAGGGTAATACTATGATTTTTCTTAATATTAATCGTCGTCTCGGCAAGAACCTGCTTGTCCTCTAAAATAGCGAGAGAAAGAGCCTTGCTGGACGTATCAAAAGCTAATACTTTCATAACACATTCCTATCTTTTTGTCTGTTTACTATTATACTACAAAAGCTGGCACATGGGAATTTTCTTTTCCCCCAAACAAAAATGCCCCAGCAGAGCAGGGCATCTAAGCATTTAATCCAAAGTAAAATATAAACCAAACTACATAGGTTACGAGGAGGAGAAAAAGCGAGTAGAGAGTCACAAAGGTAATTTTCCACAAGAACTTGGTTTGTCGTTGTTCCAGTTTGGCAAATAGAAGATTCCCTCCATAAACGCAAGCAACAAAAACAATAAAAGCTACTAAGCGAGCTCCGATAGCAAAAGCAAATAAGTTATACATAGGGCAACCTCCTTGACTTAAAAACTATATGGAATTATGACAAGCAATAAATTTCACTTCCGTTATCAAGATAACATATTTCCTCTATTTTTGCAAACGCTTACCAACGAGTAACCCTATGACTTTCTCGTTTCCGTCTTTTACTAATTTTTCATTTTGTGGTATAATTGAAATAATTGTAACGAATCAAGGTCAATCTAGACAAAAAATGGAATGAAATAAAGCAATTCTCTGCTAAAAGTTTGGAATAAGCTGACCTGTAAATAGAAAGGAACTATATGATTTACAAAGTTTTTTATCAAGAAACAAAAGAACGTAGCCCACGCCGTGAAACTACACGCGCACTTTACCTAGACATCGATGCCAGCTCAGAACTTGAGGGCCGTATCGCTGCTCGCCAACTTGTCGAAGAAAATCGCCCAGAGTACAATATCGAGTATATCGAACTCTTGTCTGACAAATTGCTAGATTACGAAAAAGAAACTGGCGCCTTCGAAATCACGGAGTTCTAATATGGCCTATACTCTTAAACCTGAAGAAGTCGGCGTTTTTGCCATCGGTGGTCTGGGAGAAATCGGGAAAAACACTTACGGAATTGAATACCAAGATGAGATTATCATCGTCGATGCTGGTATTAAATTCCCAGAGGATGACTTGCTGGGTATCGACTATGTCATTCCTGACTACTCTTATATCGTGGACAATATCGACCGCGTTAAGGCTGTTCTGATTACACACGGACACGAGGACCACATCGGTGGAATTCCTTTCCTGCTCAAGCAAGCAAATGTCCCTATCTATGCTGGACCGCTTGCCTTGGCTTTGATCCGTGGAAAACTCGAAGAACACGGCCTCTTGCGCAACGCCAAACTTTACGAAATCAACCACAACACTGAGTTGACCTTTAAAAATCTCAAGGCAACTTTCTTTAGAACGACTCACTCTATTCCAGAGCCTTTGGGGATTGTCATTCATACTCCTCAAGGGAAAATCGTTTGTACGGGTGACTTCAAGTTCGACTTTACTCCAGTTGGAGAACCTGCGGACTTGCACCGTATGGCTGCTCTTGGTGAAGAAGGCGTGCTCTGTCTCCTGTCTGACTCGACAAATGCAGAAGTGCCAACCTTTACCAACTCTGAAAAAGTCGTTGGCCAGTCCATCATGAAGATTATCCAAGGCATCGAAGGACGTATCATCTTTGCATCCTTTGCCTCAAATATCTTCCGTCTCCAACAAGCAACAGAAGCTGCTGTTAAGACTGGACGTAAGATTGCGGTCTTTGGTCGTTCTATGGAAAAGGCCATTGTCAACGGAATCGATCTTGGCTACATCAAAGCTCCTAAGGGAACCTTTATCGAGCCAAATGAAATCAAAGATTACCCTGCAGGCGAGATTCTTATCCTCTGTACAGGTAGTCAGGGGGAACCGATGGCAGCCCTCTCTCGTATCGCCAACGGAACCCACCGTCAGGTACAACTCCAACCCGGTGATACGGTTATCTTCTCTTCAAGTCCAATCCCTGGAAACACTACTAGCGTCAACAAGCTGATTAACATCATTTCTGAAGCTGGTGTCGAAGTTATCCACGGTAAGGTTAACAATATCCATACATCTGGACACGGTGGCCAGCAAGAGCAAAAACTCATGCTCCGCTTGATTAAGCCAAAATACTTCATGCCTGTCCACGGTGAATACCGCATGCAAAAGGTCCACGCTGGACTAGCAGTGGATACTGGTGTTGAGAAGGACAATATCTTTATCATGAGCAATGGTGATGTGCTTGCCCTTACTGCTGATTCAGCTCGTATCGCAGGTCATTTCAACGCCCAAGATATCTATGTCGATGGAAATCGTATCGGTGAAATCGGTGCTGCTGTTCTTAAAGATCGTCGTGATCTATCTGAAGACGGTGTCGTTCTGGCAGTCGCAACTGTTGACTTCAAATCGCAGATGATTCTATCTGGTCCCGATATCCTCAGCCGAGGCTTTGTCTACATGAGAGAGTCTGGAGACTTGATTCGTCAAAGTCAGCGCATCCTTTTCAATGCCATTCGTATTGCACTGAAAAATAAGGACGCCAGCGTGCAATCTGTCAATGGTGCCATTGTCAACGCCATTCGACCATTCCTCTATGAAAATACAGAACGTGAACCGATCATCATCCCGATGATCCTCACACCAGATGAAGAATAATACTCAATGAAAATCAACAAAACAGCCCCGTCTTCGGAGCTGTTTTTCTCTATGCTTTCTTTTCTTGATTTTTAGAAATACTACGATTTTTACCTTCCAGATACACCATCAAAATAGAAATATCTGCTGGGTTTACTCCAGAAATACGGCTGGCTTGTCCGATGGTTTCTGGATTGATCAGTTTGAACTTCTGACGGGCTTCTGTCGCGATAGAATCAATATCATCCCAGTCAATATTTGCTGGAATACGTTTTTCTTCCATGCGTTTCATCTTGGCAACCTGATCCATGGCTTTTGAAATATAACCTTCGTACTTGATTTCTGTTTCAATCAATTCGATAATCTTGTCATCCAAGTCCTCTGCTGCAGGTCCGATGAAGGCCACCACATCTTGATAAGAAACTTCTGGACGGCGAAGGAATTCCTTGGCTGTCACTGCATCTGTCAACGGCTTGAAGCCCATCTCCTCAACCTTGGCATTGGTTTCCTTGACTGGCTTGAGTTTGATGCTATCTAGGCGCTTCATCTCATTGTCAAATTGATTTTTCTTAATCTCAAATCGAGCCCAACGTTCATCATCCACAAGTCCAATCTCGCGTCCCATTTCTGTCAAACGCATATCCGCATTGTCATGACGGAGAATGAGACGGTATTCAGCACGACTAGTCAATAGACGGTAGGGTTCAATGGTTCCCTTGGTCACCAAGTCGTCAATCATGACCCCAATATAACCGTCACTACGCTTCAAAATCAACTCAGGCTTGCCTTGGATTTTCAGAGCCGCATTGATACCCGCGATAATCCCTTGGCCAGCAGCTTCTTCATATCCTGATGTACCATTTGTCTGACCAGCAGTGAAGAGGCCTGAGATTTTCTTGGTTTCAAGCGTTGCACGCAATTGATGAGGCAAGACCATGTCGTACTCGATAGCATAACCTGTTCGCATCATTTCAGCATTTTCCAAGCCTTTGATGGAATGAACTAGCTCACGCTGGACATCCTCAGGCAGACTGGTTGAAAGGCCTTGGACATAGACTTCCTCTGTGTTGCGTCCTTCTGGCTCTAGGAAGAGTTGGTGGCGTTCCTTGTCTGCAAAGCGCACAATCTTGTCCTCAATCGACGGACAATAACGAGGCCCCACACCCTTGACCACACCTGTAAACATAGGCGCACGGTGAAGGTTGTTTTGGATAATCTCATGACTGGTACCGTTGGTATAGGTCAACCAGCATGGCACTTGATCCTTGACATAATCCTCATCACGTGAGGTATATGAGAAGTGATTAGGTGCTTCGTCCCCTGGCTGAATCTCTGTCACGTCGTAATTGATAGAAGAAGCCTTGACACGTGGAGGTGTACCCGTCTTGAAACGACCAATTTCAAGTCCCAATTCCTTGAGATTGTCAGCTAGGTTAATCGAAGCTAGACTGTGGTTAGGACCTGACGAGTACTTGAGGTCTCCGATGATGATTTCCCCACGGAGGGCAGTCCCTGTGGTCACGATAACAGCCTTAGCAGCATACTCTTGATGGGTTGCTGTACGCACACCGACAACCTTGCCATCTTCCACCAAAATCTCATCAATCATGGTTTGACGAAGGGTCAGATTCTCTTGATTTTCAACTGTCTTGCGCATCTCCTTAGAGTAAAGCTCCTTGTCAGCCTGCGCACGAAGGGCACGCACCGCTGGTCCCTTCCCTGTGTTGAGCATCTTCATCTGGATGTAAGTCTTGTCAATGGTTTTGGCCATTTCACCACCGAGGGCATCAACTTCACGCACGACAATTCCCTTGGCAGAACCACCGATAGAGGGATTACAAGGCATGAAAGCTAGCATTTCAATGTTGATAGTCGCAAGCAAGACCTTACAACCCATACGGCTGGCAGCCAAGGAAGCCTCGACCCCAGCATGTCCCGCACCGATTACAATAATATCGTATTCTTCAGTAAAATTATAAGTCATGTTTCTCTCCTATTTCTCAAGATGAATGTGTCTTAGTTGGCCGTCCCAATCTGGTAGGGCTGTTTTTAAAAAGACTGGAACTAGCTGGATATTCTGGAGCTGATTCAAGTCAATCCACTCACAAGGCTGCATTTTCTCATCTTCCTGCATGGTCAATGGAGCATCCTCAAACAAGTTCACCAGATAATGAAACTCGATGTTGTGATAGGAAATACCGTCCTGTTCAAAACGATTTTCAACCACGAAAGCTAGCTGCCCAGCTTGAGCTCGGACACCTAATTCTTCCCTCACTTCACGGACTACCGCGTCTTCCGTGCTTTCATTGACTTGAATCGCACCGCCGATAGTGTAATACTTGCCCTTATCTTTGGTGACTAGGAGCTTGCCATTTTGGAGAATCAGGGCTGTCGCCCGAACACCAAAAACTGTATTTCTCACTTTTGTCCGAAAGTCTTGTTGAGTCATTTTTATCCTTTCCTCTAAACGACACAAAAACAGTCAAAACTCCAAAGAAGTGCAGGACAAAAAAGCCTGCAACATCCATGAGCTTTGACCATCATTTCTATTGCTTTTATTATTGTAGCAAATTGAGAAAATTTGTCAATCTAAATGTACTGACAAACTTGTCCATCTCGATAAGCATTGTCAATCAAACCTCCACCTAGACACTCATCTCCATCGTAAAAGACAACTGCCTGTCCTGGTGTGATGGCGCGTTGCGGTTCTGCAAAGATAACTTCTGCCTTGTCTCCTTTGACATGGACGGTCACCTTAGAATCAGGCTGACGGTAGCGGAATTTGGCTGTACATTCTAGCGTAAACTCTTCTGGCATGTCACGAGTAAAGTGAACCTGACTGGCCTCTAGGCTGGTTGACATGAGCGAATCATGGTAGAAACCTTGGCCTACATAGAGAATATTCTTGCTTAGGTCTTTTCCGACAACGAACCAAGGGGCGTTGTCACCGCCGTGTTGCCCACCGATACCGAGACCACCACGCTGACCAATCGTATAGTACATCAGACCAGCATGCTCGCCCATATCGCGACCATCCACTGTCATCATGCGCCCAGGCTGGGCTGGTAAGTAATTGCTGAGGAAGTTTTTAAAGTTCTTTTCTCCGATAAAGCAAATCCCTGTCGAGTCTTTCTTCTTAGCAGTCGCCAGGCCTGCTTCTTCTGCGAGTCTGCGAACTTCAGGCTTTTCCAAATGTCCCAATGGGAACATGGTTTTTTGAAGTTGTGCTTGCGACAGTTGGCTGAGGAAATAGGTCTGATCCTTGCCATTGTCCACGCCACGAAGCATGTGAACAGTGCCATCCTCATCACGCGCCACTCGAGCATAATGCCCAGTCGCCACATAGTCTGCTCCCAAGGTCATGGCATAGTCCAAAAAGGCCTTGAACTTGATTTCCTTGTTGCACATAACGTCTGGATTTGGCGTACGCCCTGCACGGTATTCCGCTAGGAAATACTCAAAAACGCGATCCCAGTACTCTTTTTCAAAATTGACAGAGTAGTAAGGAATACCAATCTGGTCTGCCACCGCAGCCACATCCTTGTAATCTTCGGTCGCCGTACAGACGCCGTTTTCATCTGTGTCATCCCAGTTCTTCATGAAGATACCGATCACATCGTAGCCCTGCTCCTTGAGCAAGAGAGCCGTCACCGATGAATCAACACCACCACTCATCCCCACGACAACACGTGTTTTAGAGTTATCACTCATGGTAAGTCTCCCATCTATTCGTTTATTCACGATTGAAGGTCGTGTGTGCTTCACGATTGAAGGTCGCTTGAGCAGTATTCATTATAACATGCTTGGTTAGAGAAGACAAGGAAGAGGCTGATAATCTACCAAGCTCTTCTATAATCGGCTAAAAAGAGGATAATTTATACCTAATCCCCCCTACTGCTTATAAACTTATTTATAAAATAAACTAAAAATGATATACTGTAATGAGGAGGAAGGCGTACATGATTCCTTAAAGATACTACCATCCATGTACGTAGAACAATTTTGAAGAACTACAAAGATATCCTAAAATCAAAAAATACCATTTTTACTATTATCATTGTCGCAAGTCTTGGACTTTTAATAGCTTTAGTCATTCATCAAGAAAATATCTTAACAGAAAGAGGAACCATTGCTTTCTTCAAACGGCAAAAAAATGAGCAAGATGTCGAACAAGTAAAAAAAGCCATCAAAGATTTCAATATCGATTCTGAAACAATTATAGAGGATTGGAAAAAAATTCAAGAATTAAAACCAACCACTGATGAAGGCAAGCAAACATTAGCAGACTTTCTTGCTACTACTGCCGATAAAATCACTAATCATTATAGCGAAAAAGCTTTAAAATTGGATATAAAAGAATCCGATAGCCAGTTCGAAGATAAACAAACACTTGAAACAGCCATCACTTCCCTTCAAAAAATAATAGAAATCATTAAAAGTGTCAATTCCACAAGCGAACAAGCCGCCATTGATGAAAAAATAAAACCAATTCAAGAACTGATTTCTAAATTCCAAAAGCAAGTTGAAGTCTTGACCAAAAAAGAAGGACAAAAGACTGATAAAAAAGAAACGGGAACGACTAGTAGCGAGGGGGAAAGAGAAACCTATTCTTCAGCAGGAGGTAGCTACACTCCAACCTATACTGAGTCAAATAGGAACAGATACAGTTCACAGGCAGCTGCAAGCGAGCAACCTTCATCTAATAGTGCTGGCAGCAGCGCAAATGATGTGGCAAGTACACAAAATCAAGCGGCTAATGCTTCAGAATCTCCAGCAGAGACTAATACCAATAGTAACAATGCTGAAGTTCCCACAACAAACAGTGATGATCTCGCTAGTTTAGGTGGCGGAATTACATCATTCGGTCAACAGTAAGCAAGCGACTATCAAAAACTAACTTCTAAATAAAACCACACAGCAATTTCAGTCTTGAACACAATCAAGCTGAAAGAAACACTGTGTGGTTTTTGAATGTTTAGAGGTTAATTTTTTGAGCAATTGTCAATCAGAATGTCCTTTTATCTGTCAATAATCCGAGAAAATCTTGTCGTTTCAAGTCGGAGAAATGTTTGGTAGAAAGACTTCCTTTTTGAAGTCCATCATCTCTAACCTGCAAATAATAGCTATGTTGGCTTGTTTTAATTGTCAAAAAATCGCCAAATACAAAAAATTTTTTCCAGTTACGAATCTCAAATTCTTTCATCTCTGATTTTGGAATGCGGATAAGTCCTTGCCGCAAATCACGATGATGCTCACTTGTGAAAGTCATCCCATTCCCAAGATTTCTTATCAGTAGTTCATTTGGTGTTACCATCACCAACGCTATTTTAGTTAAGAAAATTTCAACTGTTGGTGGTAAAATCGCCAAATTAAACCAAGGATGTAGGTAGCGATAAGATAAGAAATAGTGAGGCTCCTCACCCAATCCTAGTTGCTTATATAAGGCCTTGACCTCACTATCTAACCTCGCTTCAAAAGACACATCCGAATGCTCTTCTTCCTTCTTCTGATTAACATAACGCATCCAGACTAGGAAACCTATAAAGACTATAATAAATATTCCTGATAAGAGATATTTTAAATTGTAGTTCATCACTTAACCTCCCGATTCACTACCCCGCCTAAAGCAGAGACTTTTTTATTTTGAAAATAGTTCCATAACAACTTTAAATAAGACGGGTAATATTGTATCAAACTAGAATTCTTTCTTCTTTTAGCTAAATCATAGTGCCCGTTAAACCCATTTTAAAATTATACCAAGCTTATTTTAGTTTTCTTTTCTACTTTTTATATTACTATGATACAATATTTTTAATAGGATTTTATTATTTGTTAACTTTTTTCACGAAAAGGAGTAAATCATGCGTTATGATTTCGGAAAGGTCTATAAAGAAATACGTGAGTCAAAAGGCTTAACCCAAGAAGAGGTCTGTGGAAATGTCCTCTCAAGAACCAGCCTATCAAAGATTGAAAGCGGCAAGGTAACTCCCAAATATGAAAATATGGAGTTTCTTCTCCGGCAAATCAATATGAGTTTTGAAGAGTTTGAGTATATCTGCCACCTCTATCAACCGAGCCAACGAACAGAAATCATGCAAACCTATCTCAATATGAGCTCAACCCTAGGGACTAGTGAACTCGAAACACTATTTCAAAAATGCCAAGACTATCTCAAAACCCACCACGACCTGCCCATAGAAGAAATCAGAGATATGTTAGAAATTGTCATTCATATCCGTCAACATGGTACAGAGCAACTGTCAAACCAAGTGAAACAGACTGTCAAAAAACTTTGGGAGAAAATTGAAAAACAAGATACATGGTATGAAAATGACCTAAAAGTCCTCAATACCATCCTTTTCAGCTTTCCCATCGAACACCTCCATCTCATCACTGAAAAAATATTGCAACGTTTGGAAGTCTATAAAAACTATCAACATCTACATGACTTGCGAGTGGCAATCCTACTCAACCTTTCCACTATTTACTTATACAATCAAGACAAAAACATGTGTAAGCAAATCTGCTATACTTTACTAGAGGACGCCAAGAACAAGAAAAGCTACGATAGGCTTGCTATCTGCTATGTCCGTATTGGGATTTGTAGGGATGATGCTAAACTGATCCAAAAAGGTTTCTCCCTTCTGGAGATCACCGATGAAACTTCCATGCTATCTCATCTCAAAAAAGAAGTAGAGACCTATTACCAACCAAAGAAATTATAAAAAAAGTCGAGGGGTTTCCTCGACTTTTACATCTTACTCTGCTAGTTAGTTCTTAATACCAGCCATTGTTAAGCCAGAAGTTTTTCGCAGCTGACCATGAACCGTAACGTCCTGCAACATAGGCATCTGCTACACGTTCTTGGTTTTCAGCTGAGTAATCACCGTTCAAGTATGAATCTGTCAATTGGTAACGTCCGATATATTGGCCGTTTGTAGCTGTGTAGCTACCACCTGATTCTTTTTGTGCAATCCATTCTTTAGCTTCTGCTTCAGATCCGCTTACAGTTGCAGCTGGTGCTGAAGTTTCTGCTGTAGTAACAGTTTCTTCTGCTGCAGGTGCGCTTGCCACTGGAGCTGCTTCTTCTGCTACTTCTGTAGTTTCTGCTGCTGGAGCTGAAACAGTTTCATCTTGAGCTGCTGGTGCTGCATAAGTAGTTGGCGCTGGTGTTGCAGCAGGCGCTACCGGACCATCGATAACCAACTCTTGACCAACATAAATCATATGGATGTTGTCAATGTGGTTGTTTTCTGCCAATTTCTCAACAGTTGTGTTGTGAGTTTCAGCGATTTCTGAAAGTGTATCACCTTCTTTAACAGTGTAAGTTGATGATTCTTGAGCAGATACAAATGATGGAGCAAATACTGCAAACAAGGCAGCTACTCCTGCAAGAGTGGTTTTAATCTTTTTAGTTGTTGATTTCATATTCGAAAATTCTCCTTCTTTCTATAGTTCTATCATACCCTTTAAATATTACTGTTTCTTGACACTTTTATGTAGAAATATTACAAAATTATTTTTTATTTCCCTAAACAAGCTATTTTTTGTTACAAAAGATGCTTTTTTATGCTATTTGTAGTGTAAAAAGGTTTTCATCCACAATTAAAGCCAAGACCTTCATTCTTTGATATAATAGAGATAAGAATTTTTATAAGGGGAAACTGATGAAATCACTTCGTTTTCAATCTGTCTTTGATATCATCGGACCAGTTATGATTGGCCCATCTAGTAGCCATACTGCTGGTGCTGTTCGTATTGGGAAGATTGTCTCTTCCATTTTTGATGATACTCCGACAGAAGTCGAATTCCAACTATTTAACTCATTTGCCAAGACTTATCGTGGTCACGGGACAGACCTAGCCCTTGTTGCTGGTATTTTGGGCATGGATACAGATGATCCTGAAATTCCAAACAGTCTGGAGATTGCCCACAAGCGTGGTATCAAGATTGTCTGGACTATTCAGAAAGACAGCAATGCTCCTCACCCAAACACCACTAAAATTACTGTCAAAAATGCCCACAAGACCATCAGCGTGACTGGTATTTCTATCGGTGGAGGAAATATTCAGGTAACCGAACTCAATGGTTTTGCCGTCTCTCTCAATATGAATACACCGACTATCATTATCGTTCATCAAGATATTCCAGGTATGATTGCCCTCGTTACAGAGGCCCTTTCACGCTATGGTATCAATATCGCCCAGATGAATGTTACTCGTGAAAAAGCTGGTGAAAAAGCTATTATGATTATCGAAGTTGACAGTCGCAACTGTGATGAGGCCATCGAAGAAATTCGAAAAATCCCTCATCTCCACAATGTCAATTTCTTTAAATAGGAGGAAGCATGTTTTATTCTATCAAAGAATTGGTCGAGCAGGCAGAACTGGACTTTCAAGGAAATGTCGCAGAACTCATGATTACAACAGAGTTTGAATTGACCGGTCGCGAACGTGAAGAAGTCCTCCTTCTCATGGAACGCAATCTAGAAGTCATGAAAGCCTCTGTCCAACTTGGCCTCAATGAAAATAAATCTCGTAGTGGCCTGACAGGTGGAGATGCTGCCAAGCTGGACCACTACATCAAAAATGGAAAAACCTTGTCAGATTACACGATACTATCAGCTGCCCGAAATGCCATCGCAGTCAATGAACACAATGCCAAAATGGGCTTAGTCTGTGCCACTCCGACTGCTGGAAGCGCTGGCTGTTTGCCCTCAGTCCTAACTGCTGCTATTGAAAAATTAGATCTAAGCCACGAGCAACAGCTGGATTTCCTCTTTGCTGCTGGTGCCTTTGGACTAGTCATCGCAAACAATGCCTCTATCTCAGGTGCTGAGGGTGGCTGTCAAGCCGAGGTTGGTTCGGCCTCTGCTATGAGTGCTGCCGCCTTGACTATGGTTGCTGGTGGGACACCTTATCAGGCCAGTCAGGCCATTGCCTTTGTCATTAAAAATATGCTAGGTCTCATCTGTGACCCTGTGGCTGGCTTGGTCGAAGTTCCCTGTGTCAAACGCAATGCCATGGGAGCTAGCTTTGCCTTTATCGCAGCAGACATGGCCCTGGCAGGTATCGAATCTAAAATCCCTGTGGATGAAGTTATCGATGCCATGTATCAAGTAGGGGCAAGTATGCCAACTGCCTTTCGTGAAACAGCTGAAGGTGGACTCGCTGCCACCCCTACTGGTCGTCGCCTCCAAAAAGAAATTTTCGGAGAATAAGCTTATCAAATAGGAGAAACTATGACCTCTATCTCAGCTATCTTTTTCGATCTGGACGGAACCCTCGTTGACAGTTCTATCGGGATTCACAACGCCTTTACCCATACCTTTAAAGAGCTAGGAGTGTCTAGCCCTGATGCCAAAACGATTCGTGGTTTTATGGGACCGCCCCTTGAAAGTAGTTTTGCGACCTGCCTTCCCAAAGAACAAATTTCTGAGGCTGTGCAGATATACCGTTCCTACTACAAGGAAAAAGGTATCCATGAAGCTCAGCTCTTCCCTCAGATTGTAGAACTGCTCGAGGAGTTATCTAGCAAATATCCTCTCTACATCACCACTACAAAGAATACTCCAACCGCTCAAGACATGACAAAAAACTTGGGAATCCATCATTTCTTTGAGGGCATTTATGGTTCCAGCCCTGAAGCACCCCATAAGGCCGATGTCATTCGTCAGGCTTTGCAGACATATCAACTAGCACCTGAACAAGCCATCATTATTGGAGATACCAAGTTTGATATGCTGGGAGCTCAAGAAACAGGCATTCAGAAATTAGCTGTCACTTGGGGATTTGGAGAGCAAGCAGATTTGCTCAACTATCAGCCTGATTATATCGCCCACAAACCATTAGAGGTTTTGGCCTATTTTCAATAACATAGACTGGGCAACAACTCACTTTTCATACTCTTCGAAAATCTCTTCAAACCACGTCAGCTTTATCTGCAACCTCAACGCTGTGCTTTGAGCAACCTGCGACTAGCTTCCTGGTTTGCTCTTTGATTTTCATTGAGTCTCAGAAGAAAATGAAACAAGTTTACACATAACGAAACGCATACTACCAAGTTTTTTCAAGACTTGATAATATGCGTTTTTCTGATTTTAAAGATTTTTTATTCAACGTGGGTTGTTTGATTAGCAAAGGCGATAATAGCTTGTTTCAACTCATCTCCACTGAGAGTGCGGAACTCTTCAATCTTTTTATCGATGGCTTCTAGAGGCATGACATTAACCTTACCAACGAAAATCTTATCCATAACCTGATTATCAACCAATTCAGTTGACACCAAGAGTTCCTCATAGAGTTTTTCACCTGGACGTATTCCAACTTCAACGATTGGAATTTCGCTTTCGGTGTGGCCACTTAGAAGAACCATTTTCTTGGCCAAATCATAAATCTTGACTGGTTTGCCCATATCAAGGATAAAGACTTCTCCATCTTTAGCATAAGCACCAGCATGGATAACCAGACGGCTAGCTTCTGGAATGGTCATAAAGTAACGAGTCATGCGGAAGTCTGTTACCGTTACAGGCCCACCTTCAGCAATCTGACGTTCAAAGACTGGAATGACACTACCACGGCTACCAAGAACATTCCCAAAACGAACTGCACAGTAGGTCGATTGGCTACGTTGGTTAAAGCCCGTGACAATCAACTCCGCCACGCGCTTGGTTGCTCCCATAACATTTGGTGGATTAACCGCCTTATCTGTCGAAATCATAACCATCTTAGGTACTTTAGCTTCATCAACAGCCTTAGCAACATTGTAAGTTCCACGAATATTGTTTTTGAAGGCTTCTTTTGGATTGCGCTCCATCATAGGAACGTGCTTGTGGGCTGCCGCATGATAAACAATAGCTGGCTTGTACTGTTCAAAGACTTGCAACAAGCGGTCATAGTCTTGAATATCGGCAATAACTGGTACATAATCAATCCCTTGGAACTTGCGAATCAATTCATGATAAACAAGGTAGATTGAGTTTTCCCCATGACCGAGCAAGACAATACGTTCAGGATTAAAGCGGCTAACTTGGCGACAGATTTCAGAACCGATTGAACCACCAGCACCTGTGACTAAAATTGTCTTACCTGTCAGTTCTGCGCCCAGACGCGATTCGTCAAGACGAATTTCCTGACGGCCCAAAAGGTCTGTGATATCAATCTTCTGGAAGCCTCCACCCGCTTGGTGAAGTCCCTGAACAACCGTTTCAACCTTAGGCATCTTGTAACATTTGACACCCAGCTTATTACACATCTGCAAGATACGTTCATATTCTGACGGATCAAGCGACGGAATCGCAACGATAACACGCTCGATTTGATGGCGTTTGGCTAATTCTGGCAGATTATCATAAGAGCCCAAAACAGGGATACCACCGAGTTTTTGACCCTTTTTCTTTTCATCATTATCCAAAATACCGACAAGTTCCAAATCACTGGTTGGGTGTTGGTAGCTGTTCATAAAGAGAGCGCCACCATCGCCAGCACCAATTAAGAAGGTACGACGATGTTCCCCATCACCACTGCCTTTTTTGCGTTTAGAGTAGATTAACTGCCAAGTAATTCGTGGCAATAAAATCAAGAAGGTACTCAACAAGATAAAGAGTACGATAAAACGGATGGAAAAGAGTGGCAAGAAGGCATAGCAGATACTATATGACAAGACGCTGCTCACAGTCACACCAAAAAAGATTTTCATAAAGTCCGTAATCTTGCTGTAACGGCTGATACTAGCGTTCAACCCCCAAAATCCAATCATCAATTGATAGAACAGGAAGGCCAAACTCGTATAGATAATGTAGTCAACAGGCGCTGGATTAATCAATCCATAGAATAAAATATAAGATACAATGATGGAAACCACCATACTGAAAATATCAAATATGCCCCAGAAGACCTGTTTTTGTTGTTTATTTAAAATTTCCACCAGATCAATCACATAATCTGTGAGTTTTTTATTCATAGAAATTTACTCCTCCTTAAAAGAGCTGGATGATTATACTCAATGAAAATCAAAGAGCAAACTAGGAAACTAGCCGCAGGCTGCTCAAAACACTGTTTTGAGGTTGTGGATAAGACTGACAAAGTCAGGAACATATATCTACGGCAATGCGACGTTGAAGCGGTTTGAAGAGATTTTCGAAGAGCATTATATTGTTATTATAACACTTTTTCTCTAGTTTACGATTTGTTACAATCTTTTAATTGCTTTTTCGTAACAGTTTCATAAAAATAAACTGTCTGACAAATCCTGGACAAAGAGCAACAACCATCTGAATCGCAACACTCTTAGCATACTCCATGTAAGAAATTTGCCCTCTCTTCAGCATTCGTTGACGAGCCTGACGATAGAGTTTGAGGTAACGCAGTCCCCCACGACGCTCAAACATCCCTGCTCCGACACGAACCCTGCACAAGATTTGATCCAGATTTCCAGTCTTAGCTCCTGCAGCAATCATATTGAGCCAGAGGAGGTCATCCTCCATATAAAGGCCATCCTCATAGTTGCCTGCCTTGAGAACCATATCCTTCTTGAACATAACAGTCATGTGGTTAAAGGCGCTTCTCATTCTTTGATAAGCCACAATATCTGCGTGCTGGGTTGGAACACGACGATAAGAAACAATCTCATCAGGATTGTCAATAAACTCTGCAATATGGCCACCTAATAGGTCGAGGTTTTCCTTCTCCATTAACTGAACCTGTTTCTCAAAACGGTCTGGAACAGCTATATCATCTGTATCCATACGAGCGATGATATCGTACTGACACTGCAAAACACCCTGTCGAAGAGCCAAACCTAAACCTTGATTTTCTTCTAAGGGACAACGTTTCACTGGAATTTCAGACTCAGCTTCTAACTGGTCTAATACCTGATAGAGCTCAGGTGTCAAAGGCCCATCCTCAACCAGAACCAATTCGCTCGGTTTCAGGGTCTGATTTTGAACACTCTCAATAGCATCCTTTAAAAATGTCGGATTTTCCTTGATATAGACCGACATCAATACGCTGATTTTTTGCTTTTCAGACACAGTTTTTCTCCAATGTATAGATTTCCTTCCACTATTTTATCATAATTTTCAAGACTTTCCCATTTTTATCTTGAAAGCCAGAAACCTTACTTGACATTATAGTGAAAAAGCCTTAAAATAAGCTGTTATTAAAATCAGTTAGAAGAGGTATTATATGAAAAAGCAATCACTCTTTTTTGTTCCAGGTATTATCCTGATTGGTGTTTCCTTGCGGACTCCTTTTACTGTTTTACCCATTATTTTGGGGGATATTTCGCAAGGTCTGGGAGTAGAAGTTAGTTCACTTGGTGTTTTGACCAGCCTTCCCCTCCTCATGTTTACTCTCTTCTCGCTATTTTCTACCCGACTGGCTCAGAAAATCGGCTTGGAACATCTCTTCACCTATAGCCTTTTCTTCTTAACCATTGGCTCTCTCATTCGACTAATCAATCTCCCTCTCCTCTATCTAGGAACCTTGATGGTTGGGGCAAGTATCGCAGTCATCAATGTTCTGCTTCCTAGTCTTATCCAAGCCAATCAACCGAAGAAAATTGGTTTTCTGACCACCTTATATGTGACGTCTATGGGGATTGCGACAGCTCTGGCTTCCTATCTAGCTGTGCCTATTACACAAGCAAGTTCTTGGAAAGGATTGATCATCCTCCTCACCCTGCTCTGTCTAGCAACTTTTTTGGTCTGGTTACCAAATCACCGCTATAATCATAGACTGGCTCCTCAAACCAAACAGAAAAGCAAAACAAAGGTCATGCATAATAAACAGGTCTGGGCAGTGATTGTCTTTGCAGGTTTTCAATCCCTGCTCTTTTACACTGCTATGACTTGGTTACCGACCATGGCTATCCATGCAGGCCTATCCAGTCACGAAGCTGGCTTGCTGACATCTATCTTCTCTCTGATTAGCATTCCTTTCTCAATGACCATCCCAAGCCTGACAACCAGTTTATCTACTCGCAACCGTCAGCTCATGCTCACTCTGGTCTCACTAGCTGGTGTGGTCGGCATTTCCATGCTCTTCTTCGCGATCAATAGTTTCATTTACTGGCTTGCCATCCATCTCCTCATCGGAACCGCAACCAGTGCCCTCTTCCCTTATCTCATGGTCAATTTTTCACTCAAGACAAGCGCCCCTGAAAAGACAGCTCAATTGTCCGGCCTATCTCAAACAGGAGGCTATATCCTAGCAGCCTTTGGGCCAACCCTATTTGGTTACAGTTTTGACCTTTTCCACTCTTGGGTACCAGCTGTAGCTGCCCTCTTGCTCGTCGATATCATCATGACTGTGGCCCTCTTTACAGTGGATAGGGCTTATAAAATCCTTTAAACTTCTAGTTTGGCTAGAAGTTTTTTATATGTAAAAATTTTACACATTTTTCTTGACATGACTTTCTTTTAGATGTACAATGTATGTGTAGAAAAATTATATATAAAAATATTACACATTAGAAAAGGAGGTTTCCCATGTACTTTCCAACATCCTCTGCCTTGATTGAATTTCTCATCTTGGCCGTACTGGAGCAGGATGATTCTTATGGTTATGAGATTAGCCAAACCATTAAGCTCATCGCTAACATCAAAGAATCTACGCTCTATCCCATTCTCAAAAAATTGGAAGGCAATAGCTTTCTGACCACCTATTCTAGAGAGTTCCAAGGTCGCATGCGCAAATACTACTCCTTAACAGACCGTGGTGTAGAGCAGCTCGTGACCCTAAAAGATGAATGGACACTCTATACAGACACTATCAATGGCATCATAGAAGGGAGTATCCGCCATGACAAGAACTGAATACCTGACTCAGCTAGAACTCTATCTCAAGAAACTGCCTGAAGCTGACCAAATTGAAGCCATGGACTATTTCAGGGAACTCTTTGACGATGCTGGAGTCGAAGGAGAAGAAGAACTCATTGCTAGCTTGGGAACTCCCAAAGAAGCAGCCCACGAAGTTCTCTCCAATCTTCTCGATAAAAAAATCAATGAAGCGCCCGCTCAAAAAAATAACCGACAAATTTTACATATCGCCTTGTTAGCCCTCCTTGCAGCACCCATCGGTATTCCTCTGGGGATCGCCATCCTCGTGGCCCTGTTCGGAATCCTTGTGGCAGCTTTGACTGTCATTCTGGCTTTCTTTGCGGTTTCCATACTTGGTATCATCGGCGGATTCCTATTCTTAGTTGAAAGTTTCACTGTCTTAGCCCAAGCTAAATCAGCCTTTATCTTGATTTTTGGTTCTGGTTTACTGGCTATCGGTGCTTCTTCACTAGTCTTACTAGGTATTTCCTATGTAGCCCGCTTCTTCGGCCTACTCATTGTTCGCCTGGTGCAATTTGTTCTTAAAAAAGGAAAGAGAGGTGACCAGCATGCGTAAATTGACAAGAGGATTTCTCATTTTTGGTGTGGTGACTACTGTTATCGGCTTTATCCTGCTCTTTGTAGGTATCCAATCTGACGGGATCAAGAGCCTACTTGCCATGTCCAAAGAGCCTGTCTATGATAGTCGGATGGAAGAGTCGACCTTTGGCAAGGAAGTCGAAAACTTAGAGATCACTCTCCACCAGCACGCTCTGACCATCACAGACTCTTTCGATGATCAAATCCACATTTCTTACCATCCATCTCTTTCTAATCACCATGATCTTATCACAAATCAGAACGATAAAACGCTGAGCCTCACTGATAAGAAACTGTCTGAAACTCCATTTCTCTCTTCTGGAATCGGCGGGATTCTCCATATCGCAAGTAGCTACTCTCGTCGTTTTGAAGAAGTTATTCTCCAAGTTCCAAAAGGAATAAGTCTAAAAGGGATCAACGTGTCAGTCAATCGTGGACAAACCACCATCATAAATGCTAGCCTTGAAAATGCAACTCTCAATACAAATGGTTATCTCCTCCGAATTGAAGGAAGTCGTATCAAAAACAGCAAATTCAAAACACCAAATATCATCAATATCTTTAGCACAGAACTGACAGATAGTCAGCTAGAGTCAACAGAAAATCACTTCCACGCTGAAAAAATCCAAGTACACGGTAAGGTGGAATTGGTGGCGAAAACAGACCTAAATCTCCTCCTTTCCGAAGAAGAAAAACAAAGAATCAACTTAGATCTTTCAACAAAACATGGTTCTATTATCCATTTTCTGAGAGAAGGAAGACGTTCGTTTAAAAATGAAGAAAACAAAGATGAACATTTAAGCAATCCTTATAAAACAGAAAAAGCTGATGTGAAAGATCAACTCATCGCAAGGGCAGACCAGTATATCTATCTACTCAAAGCAGAATAAGACAAGTCTTCTTTTATAAATCATTGACAAAAACGCTTACATCTGCTAATGTAAAAATAGAAAACAACCAGAAAAAAGGAGGTCCCACCATGACACAAGAATGGTTTGAAAGTGCCGATCTTGAAAAGAAAGCACCTAAGGCAACATCAGAATCCCAGCCTGAAGAAACAGAGACTGTAGAGGCTGAAACACAAGTAAGCGAAGAGACAGACATTTCTTCTAAAGAGGTTGAAACTCATGATGAGGAAGCTCCCGAAACAATAGAAGAAAATCAAACAGAAGAACAGGCAGAAGCTAAATCGGATCAAGATAAGACCCAAGAAAGTCCAGTCAAAGCAAAAAAACTCATTAATAAGGCTTTAGAAAGTCCTTATATCCCAGAAATTGACCCCCACAAAACTGCTCGATTAAAGGAAGAAATCTCACTATTTTGGTCTTGGCTATTGGAAGCTCTCAAATCTCCAACAAGTAAGCTTGAAACAAGTAGCAAACACAGTTACACGGCCTTTATCTTGCTTATTCTATTTTCTTCATCTTCCTTTTTCTTTAGTATCTACCATATCAAACAAGAGTACTATGGACATATAGCAACTATAAACAGCCACTTCCCTGAGCAACTGGCTCCTTTGGGACTCTTTTCAGTCATTTCTATCTTGGTCGCAACCACTCTATTTCTCTTTTCATTCCTACTTGGTAGCTTTGTGGTGAAACGATTTATCCACCAAGAAAATGACTGGACGCTAGAAAAAGTCTTTCAACAATATAGCCAACTCTTGGCAATTCCAATCATCCTCACTGCTATTGCTAGTTTCTTTGCCTTCTTTGATAGCCTACCATTTGCAGCTCTCTTGTGTGCGATTAGCATTGGATTCATTATACTCATCAGTCTCCACAACATTACGAGACCAAGCCAAGCAAGTGACGTGGATTCCTTCTATCAGTTAGCTTTAGCTGTCCTTGTGAACGGGGTCATTATCCTCCTCTTCTTTGTAGCTGAAGTGGCACTGATTGGAGATTACCTCCGTATCTTGGCCTTTCTTTAAGATTCAATCCTGTCTTTCATGGCAGGATTTTTTATATGCTAAAAAGCAAGTCGATTGACCTGCTTCTGCTTTACTTTTCTTGTGCTAATGCTTTAAAATCTTTGTCTAAGATGGGCTGTACTTCTAATTGATTGGCATCTAGTTGGTGGTAAGATGATGATGGTAATGACTCTAGGAATTTTGCATAATCCAAGCGAGCAATGGCTTCATAGTCTTCTGGTTTAGAGCCATCTCCTGTGATTTGAACCAAGTCAATTTCCCACTGGATTTCCTTATCCAGCAATTGCTCAATATAGGCTGCAGGAACAAATGGTTCTCTCGGTAACACTGTCTTGACTCCTTGAGCCAGATGGTAAACGCCATGCACTTGCCCTTCTCCATCCTGATAAAAGGAGACTCTTGCAAAGTAGGCATCTGTCTCTTGAACCGCACGTACACGCGCTTCAAACTGAGCTAAGCCATCTTCCTCTAAAAAGCTTTTCAAGTCCTCATGACTAAAGAAAACAGGGTTAAAAATTCCTTGGCAAATCATAAAGCGTGCTGCACTATCAGCCAGATGGGCTTGAATACTTGCTTGGAAATAAGCTTCAAAGTCAAAACCATCGAGCCCTTCAATCTCAGTTCCTGTGTAAGCAAGCAGGGCATCTAAAAATGCTTTGATAATCTCCCAGTCTGTCTTCGTTAATAGATCAGGAAGCTCGACACGATAAGCCTTTTGACCATCAGCATAACTAATTTTAAAGAGAAATTGTGATTGCCCCACTATCGCACACTCGATATACTCGAGACGGTTAAGAGGCTGACGGAGATAGACTGCATCATAGCTATGTGACTCCAAACCATCTACCAAAGCCAAGATGGACTTGGCAGTCAAAATTTCCTGTTCTCCTAAAATGCTCTGTTTATTTGGAATAAAAAATGTTTTCGTCATAACTGGACTCCTTTGAAATCGTTTACATATAGTATACCCTATTTTCCTGAAAGATACAGAAACAAACTTTAGATTTTTGAGTAAAAAGCATAGAAAAACAGCCCCTAAGGACTGTTTAATCTTATACAGTAGCTGCTTGATCCAAGCTTTCACCGATAGCGGCTAGGCGCTCGATCACTTCTGCTTGTGTCAATTCATTTTCTGAGACATAGCGGTTACGTGGGTGAACACGGCACTCGTGTGAGCATCCACGAAGGTACTTGTCTTCATTTTCTTCTGATGTCAAGATACGACGGTTACAAAATGGATTTCCACAGTTTACATAACGTTCACATGGTGTTCCATCAAACCAGTCTTTTCCTACGATGGTTGGGTTAACATGGTTGACATCAACTGCGATACGCTCGTCAAAGACGTACATTTTCCCATCCCAAAGTTCACCTTGAACTTCTGGGTCTTTACCGTAAGTAGCGATTCCTCCATGCAATTGGCCAACATCTTTATAGCCTTCACGGACCATCCAGCCTGAGAATTTCTCACAGCGAACTCCACCTGTACAGTAAACCACGACACGTTTGTCCATGAATTTTTCCTTGTTGTCACGAACCCATTGTGGCAATTCACGAAAGTTGCGAATATCTGGGCGGATAGCCCCACGGAAATGTCCTAAATCATACTCGTAATCGTTACGTGTGTCAAGGACAACTGTATCTTCGTCAAGAAGGGCTTCTTTGAACTCTTTTGGAGACAAGTAAGCACCTGTTGTTTCAAGTGGGTTGATGTCGTTGTCAAAGTCGTTATCTTCCAAACCAAGGTGGACAATCTCTTTCTTGTAACGAACAAACATCTTCTTGAAGGCTTGTTCATTTTCTTCGTCAATCTTGAACCAGAGGTCTTCCATGCCTGGGAGGCTGTGAACGTAGTCCATGTATTTTTGAGTTGTTTCATAGTCACCTGAAACTGTTCCGTTAATTCCCTCGTCAGCGACTAGGATACGGCCCTTAAGGCCGATTGATTTACAGAAAGCCAAGTGGTCTGCAGCAAATTGCTCTGCATTTTCAATTGGAGTATAAAGGTAGTAAAGTAAGACACGAATATCTTTTGCCATAAGATTTGTTCTCTTTTCTATTCTTAAATTTTCAGAATTTTTCATCTAACTATACTAGTATACCTGCTTGAGAAAACGAATGCAATTTATTTGACTGGAAATTGTAGAAAGAGATTTATCCCTGAATCTCATTAGTAACCATAGCGAATAGCAGATAATTCTCTTAATTTCTTTATCTGCTCGGCTTGACTTTCTGACAAACTCAGCTTGTTATCAATCAACACACGCGCAATATCAACATTCATTTGGCTCAGGATAAATGGAGTAGAGGTACCATCGTTCTTTAATCGTTTTTTATAACTCACTAACTGATTTTTCAAGGGAGCAAGTTGAGACGTATCCTTTATATCTTCCAATAAATGATTTATGATCGTCAGGGCTTCACAACGTCTTTCGCTTCCTCCAGCGAACCATTTTAATGATGTCATACTCATTTACCTCCTGAAACTCGCTTATAAATCGAAAAACTATAATTCCTAACTCTCATGCCATTATTTTACCCAAACACCCTGTGTAAAAAAGTCAGCAAAAATGGTAATGTTGCGAAAATATTATTGATCACATGCACCACATAGGAAGGATAAATGCTCTTGGTATAGCGGGTCAAACTAGCAAAGATGATGCCAGATGTTGCAAAGACGAAGATATCTAACAAACTAGGCAGGCTTGAAAAATGAGGAAGAGCAAATAAAATTGACGGAAGAAGCAAATCAAGGCCAAATCTCGAATGCTTAAAAAAGGCGTGTTGCAGTAATCCTCTATAGATTAGCTCTTCCATCAATGGAGTCAGAAAGAACAAAGTTATATAGATACCTAGCTCAGCAAAGTTGGTCCCACTATAACCGATCAATACGGCCCAACCTTCAGCAGTTGACTGAACATGTTTAGCTGTCTGAACGTTAAAAGAGATCTGGAGCACTACCACTAATATTGTCAAAATCGAATACCAAAGCCATTTTTTTCTTGGAATGCGAAAGAGATAACCATGGCCTGTCTTAACCAGAATCCAAATCATGACTCCGCTAAATAGCAAACTCAAGATATTTTGAATCCAGACGAAATTGCCAATCTGGGAAGAAAATTGCCAATAATTTTGAACAATAAGCGTCAGCTGAGAAAGACCAAATACGAAAAATAAGTAAGAGAAGACTGCACTTATTTTGAATAGAAGTTGATACTTTTTCATATGAACTCTCCTTTGTAAACTCGAGGCATCTCTAATATAAGCTATATTTTCCTAAATCCTTACTCAAAATCCTAAATGGTGCTTGAGATTTCCTGAATGGTTAAATAGTGATAAGGAAACATGGATATCCATGCTTTCGTTTCAAAAAAATCACTGCCTCCCCCAGATAAGCCTGAGGAAAACAGTGATTCAGTTTTTAGGAATTAAGAATGAATACACTAAATCAATTGATCTTATGATTTTTTGTTTTTCAAGAATTCATCGTATTGTTTTTGCATTTCGTTCAATACTTTATCATAGGCACCTTCAGATTTCAATTTTTCCATCAATTCTGGAATAGCTTTGTCTGGGTCTACAGTACCAGTGTTGATAGCTGTATCGAATTGTTGCATTGTATTAGAGATTGCTGAGATTTCAGATTTCACACTGTCAGTGTTAAAGATGAATCCAAGCGCTGGAGATTCTTTAGCTTCAGCCAATTGTTTCTTAGAATCTTCGATTTGTTGGTCTGTAACGTTTTCGTTGATGTAAAGGATCCAGTTGTTACCAGTGTTCCATCCACCCATGTGAGTGTTTCCTTTGTAGCCATCAAGAACGCGAACACGGTTTTCTTTACCTTCAATTTTTTCCCAGTTCTTGCCTTCTGGACCGTAAACAAGACCGTTCAAGAGTTCTGGGTTAGTGTTCAAGAGGTTCAACACTTCCATTGATTTTTCTTTGTTCTTAGAGTTGTTTGAGATAACAAAGTTAGCAACTTGTGTTGTTTGGTTTTTCTTGATGAAGTTAGTGATTGGTTTGATTTGGATATCTTTGTTCGCAACACGTGAAAGCAAGCTGTTACCGTAGTCAGCTGGTCCTACTGTTTCTTCACGAACGAACCAAGTATCTTGTTGAAGGTCAAATGAAGTATCGCTTGTTGCTACGTCTTTTGGAATGTATCCAGCTTCATAGAATTTGTGAAGAGTCTTCAAGTGTTCTTTAAAGCGAGGTACTTCGTAACGGTTTACGATCTTAGTAGTGTCTCCTTCAAGGTCGATAACGAATGGAAGTCCATTTGGAACTGGGTAGTCAAAGTTATCAGATGGAATAAAGTTCTTAGTAACCGCAAATGGTACTACATCTGGGGCTTTTTCTTTGATTTGTTTCAAGACTGGTTCAAGTGTTTCGTATGAAGTTACACCTGAAATATCGATACCGTATTTAGCAAGAAGTGTTCCGTTGAAGGCGAAGTTTTGAGATGATGCAACGTTGGCTGCAACTGGAACTGCGTAAATTTTACCGTTAATGCTGTTACCTTTGATGTAAGCTGGGTCAAGTGCTTTGTAAAGCTCTGCTCCTTCTTTCTTGTACAAGTCAGTCAAGTCAGCATAAGCACCTTTTTGAGCATTTACAACATAGTTAGATGCAAAGGCGATATCGTAGTTTTCACCAGATGATGTGATAACTGACATTTTCTTATCATAGTCACCCCATCCAAGATATTGGATATCCAATTTAGCACCAACTTTTTCACCGATGATTTTGTTGGCATTTTCTAGCAATTCATCCAAGTTATCTGGTTTGTCCCCGATTTGGTACATTTTGATAACAGGTTTTTCACCTGAAGCTGAGTCAGCAGCTTTTTTGTTACCTGAAAGGTTTCCACAAGCAGCAAGACCAGCAGCCAAAGCGACTACGCTAGCAGATGCAAAAGCATATTTTTTCCAGTTTTTCATGACAAAAACTCCTTTTTTTATTTTTAAACTTATAAACAATGTAATGATCTTAACTTCACTCAAGGGAAGTTTAGAAATGAGAAATGATTTTTCTCAACAAGCACTATTCTTTCACACCACCGATAGTCAAACCTTTTACAAAGTAGCGTTGGAAGAATGGATACAGAATCGCGATTGGAAGGGTTGCAACTACAACCATGGCCATACGTCCTGTTTCTTTCGGTAGAGCAACTCCCAGTTGGCCAGATAGGCCGACTGCTTTGGCGATGTAATCCATATTTTGTTGGATTTGCATCAGCAAATATTGCAATGGATACAAGTTGTCACTCTTGATATAAAGAAGGGCGTTGAACCAGTCATTCCAGAAACCTAGAGCTGTCAAAAGCGTAATGGTTGCGATACCTGGTAGTGACAATGGCAAACAGATTTGGAAGAAGATCCGAGCTTCACTGGCGCCATCGATACGAGCGGATTCAAGAATGGCTTCTGGGATTGTCTTCTTGAAGAAAGAACGCATCAAGATGATGTTGAATGGTGAAAGAAGCATTGGAACAATCAAGGCCCAAACGGTATCACCAAGTTGAAGCAAACGAGTGACCACGATATAGCCTGGTACCAAACCAGCGTTGAACAACATACTAAGAAGGGCAAAGATTGTAAAGAATCTACGATACTTAAAGGTTGTCCTTGAGATGGCGTAGGCATAGGTTGTTGTGATAAAAACGTTTGTAATAGTCCCCACCACTGTTACAAAGACTGAGATGAAGAGGGCTTGTAGGATTTTATCCTTAAACTGTGCCAAGAACTCAAAACCGTCTAAGCCAAATTGAGATGGGAAGAAGCTGTATCCATTTTGGAGGATACTCTTTTCATCTGTCACTGAAATAACGATAACGAATACAAAGGGTAGGATACAAGAGAGGGCGATCAAACCAGAAATGATACTGAAGAAGATATCCGCTTTCTTACTGAAGGAGTGAATGCCGACATTATCAATTTTTTCTTTTTTAATTTTCTTTTCTGCCATATTCTCCTCCTTTCTAGAACAAGGCTGAGTTTGGATCAACTCGTCTTGCAAGTAAGTTTGATAAGATAACCAGAATCAAACCGACAACTGATTGGTAGAGACCTGCCGCTGAAGCCATCCCGATATCCGCTGTCTGAGTCAAACCATTATAAACATATACGTCCAAGACGTTGGTTACGTTATAAAGCTGACCAGCATTGTGGGGGATTTGGTAGAAGAGACCGAAGTCTGCACGGAAGATATTTCCGACTGCAAGGATGGTCAATACGGTTACCAATGGTGTCAACTGCGGAATGGTTACATTGCGAATACGTTGCCATTTGCTAGCCCCGTCCACTGTTGCTGCTTCGTAGTAGGTTGGATCAATTCCCATGATTGTCGCATAGTACATGACACTGCTATATCCAAAGCCTTTCCAAATACCTAGGAAAAGTAGGAGATATGGCCAGATGCCCAAGTCAGCGTAGAAATTGATTTCCTTCATTCCGATAGATTCTAGGAAATGGTTGAACACCCCTTTATCGATGTTTAGGAAGGCATCTGTAAAGAAACTGATGATAACCCAAGACAAGAAGTAAGGGAACAACATAGAAGTTTGGAAGATCTTAACCATTCTCTTAGAACGGAGTTCACTGAGGATGATGGCAATCCCTACAGATACAATCAAACCGATAAAGATAAAGCCGAGATTGTAGAGGACAGTATTTCGTGTGATAATAAAGGCGTCTTTTGAACTAAACAAGAATCTGAAGTTATCTAGTCCGACCCATTTACTATTCATGATACTATCTATGAATCCATTACTGGTCATGTGGTAGTCTTTAAAGGCAACCACGTTCCCAAATACTGGAATGTAGAAGAATAGAATCAACCAGAGTGCCCCTGGTAAAACCATCAAGAGAAAGATCCAGTTGTCTCTCAAGGTTTTTGAAAACTTATTCATAATTTCCTCCCTTTTTTATTTTGATATCCATCTAAAAATTCCTTTTCAGACTTTTGATAACGATTACATTATTAGTATACTCCTATTTGCAGGTTAGGTTAAACTACTAATTATAGAAAAAACTCCACAAATTATTTTATGTGGAGTACTTTTTTAAGAAAGGGATGTTTCACGGGAAACACTCTGAACAAGGAACACTGTTCTTGTTTTTAAGTTGTATAAATGGTTGAAGCTGTCGCAATAGTATGCCACTGGTTGGCTGTTGTGGCCGCGAAGTCCTTGTCTGCGTAGAAGTCAGTAAATGGTAAGATTTCCACTTCTAGCTCTTCGATGCGGTCAAGCTGACCTGCCAGATAAGCCTCTATACGATTTTCTGCTCGCTTGATGCGTTGCAAGAGTCCTCCCATACGGATATCGACCGTATCCAAGCCAAAGACCTTATTTTCTTTCAACCATTGACGGCTAAAGAGGGTATGGAAGTGTTCAATCTCGCTTCTGAGTTTTGGTAATTCTTGTCTTGCGATTTTTTGCAGACTTTCTTTATCACCCGCTTGGTAGGCCTCACGAATGCGCCGTCCTACATCGACTTTAGAACTTAAAATAGCATTCAACTGGGCCTGAGTTTCAAAGAGGTAAGCATAATTTCCTGCTTTTTCTTTAATCTCAGCAAGAATCTCAGCTGCCTGAGCGAAGTGCGGTTTGTCCTGTTCAGGTGTCATGTGGCGGTCAAGTATTGGGCAGAGAACATCCTGGTAAAAGACATAGCGGTTGGGATTGATGCCACTGAGATTGTCCGGCAAGTCTGGTAAGAGGTTGGCTAGGTCGATCTGCATGAAATCCTCAACGGATAGACCTGTATTGGTCTTGAAGTGAGCAGACAAACGGTCTAGGTCATTGCGGTAGCTGAGTTCTGCCCAGATTTGCAAGCTTGGTAAGATAGAGAACTGGGCTGTTTCCCCACCATTGTCCCCCCAACCTGTCACGATAACTTCTTTGATGTCATTGGCACGACAGGCTTTATTGGCTTCAAGAGCGATGAGACGGCTAAAATGGTTGTTAGGTGTGAAACCAATCCACTTCCAAGCTCCCCCTGCAAAGGCAAGGTCGTGGCTAATCTTGTGGTGATTGCGGAAATTACGATTGTACTTTTCTTCGCTATCTTGGTAATAGTCCCAGTAAACCAAGGTCACTCGGTCTTTAAGCCGGTCTAGGTAGACACGCGTTTCCTCTGGAATTTCCACGTCACGGTCGTACTGGCCATCTGCTGACATGAGTTTGAAGAACATATCGCTCCACATCTGGCAGTGGAAACCATACTTGTCAGCAATATCCAGCACGCGCTCCAAGTGTTGGCACATGAGGAGACTACGATCCACTACTCCATTCAAGATGAGGTAACGTCCCAAACCAACCAAGTGGGCTTCGTCCATCCCGATATTGACCTTGCGGGTTTGCAATTTAGATAGAGTGGCAAACATGCCGTCAATCAGGTCATAAACCTTTTCTTCTCCAATGAGGAGAATATCCTCCACATCACGAAGTTCCTGCACTTCTTTGACACCCCATTTGACAAAGGCTGACAAATGGGCCAAGGTCTGAATGCAGGGCACAAAGGTCATATCAAACTGCTGGGCATAGGCTTCGATTTCCTGCAATTCCTCTGCTGAATAAGCACCACGGAAGTAACCAAAGTAAGGTTGCCCCTCAATCTGGTAGGTGTCTTCCATGTAAAGCTCAAAAGTTGAGTAACCCATGAGAGCTAAGACCTCAATCATCTGCTTGGCAGAGGCTACATTCAAAACTGCATTTCGAGAACAGTCTGCCATGTAGAGTAAATCTTCGTAAGCCGCCCGCTCTTCAATCTCTATTTTGTCACCTTCTGCTAGAGCTGTTGCCAGTAAGGACAAAGCGCGATAGAGTTGATGAGGTTTGCGGTAGGTTAGTTGATAGTGCCTACTTTCACCCTTAATAGAGATAGACGCTTGGTCAGATTGAGCGACTACCACTTCCACATCTGGTAAAGAGATATGCTTTGTCAGCAAGTCGATAGCCTGCGTTTGTTTGTGACTAAGTCCTGTAAATCTTACCACTGATTTTCCTCCTGTAACCAGTTGACAAGGGCACCGTAGAGATTGGCATCTGCATGATAGGTGCAGGCTTGGATAACGGGTGCAACCGTGTATTCTTCGTAGGTATCGACAAATTCATCGACAGCCTTTTTGACACCTTGAATAAAATCTGGATTTTGACTGATAGAGCCTCCCAGACTAATAACATCTGGATCAATAAGATATTGGATATTGAGCAAGCCTTGCGCCAGATTACGATTCATGCGCTCGATAGCTTCTTGACAAAGAACATTTCCTGCTTCGGCCTCTTGGTAAATCTTGCGACCGTCCCAGTCAGTCTGACCAGATTTTTCAATCACGTATCGCACCATATTTCCAGTTGACGCTAGTTGCGACCAGTTGTTGAGTTTTTCAGCAGGGGCAAGGGTTGTCATGTAGCCAAATTCTCCACCCAAGCCATGGCGTCCTCGGTGAAGTCTACCGTTGATAATCATGGCTCCGCCGATCCCAGTCCCAATCACGACACAGGCTGCATTTTCTAGCTCTGGATGAGCTAGTAATTCACTGAGCCCAACACAGTTGGCATCATTCTCTAGATGGACAGGCAGCTGATTATAGGCAAGGGCTTCATACCAAGAAAAGCCGTGGATATAAGGGACAGCACTGAATCCATCAATCACACCAGTTTCTTGATTGACTGCACCTGGAACGCTCATAGCAATCCCGCTATAATCCTGTTCTGACAAGCGCTGGTCTAGCCAAGCTAGTAAATCCTCCAAACTTTCTGGCGTTGGGATGCTTGTCTTATCTAATATTTTCCCATCAGGAGTCAGACTAGCAAACTTAATACCAGTCCCTCCGATATCAACCGTTGCAATGGTCATTGTTTTTACCATAAAAAAGGGCGAATCAGCAGTTAGTTCTTACTTTTTCGCCCCTCCTTTCTCTTTATGTTTACTTTTTGAAATTAAATTTCTTCTTTTTTGATCAATTCTGTACGAATCTCTTGCGGTGCAATGAGACCTCTATGAACTGGGTATGGTCGTTCAAGTAGGTCAAGGAAGAGATGTTGACTTTCCGGTACACGCACATTTTCACTACACATATTGTAGTAACGAAGAACATAGCCTTCTTCATTTTCAGCTACTTTAAAGGCTGTCGGACAGATTTGCGGTACACTGAGAACAGAATGACTCAAGAGGCTACCAGTCGCAGCCACGCTTCCTTCTTGTCTAGCAATCTGAAGGCTGGTAAATGGTGTCTGCAAGGCTTTCGCGCGACGAAAAGCTGAAAAGCGTTCTTGGGCTTGGTGGCATTCAATCGCAAATTCGACTTCAAACTCACGCAAGCACTGAGCCTCTGGTGTTGGGAAGTAGCCCCAGTCACCCAGCTCACCTGATGCACGCAAAATAGTCACTGCAATGGTGTCGTCTCCAAGGATTTCGTATTCATTCAATCCCTTGTTAGATACAGTCACACCTTTTTCATCGTCATACAGGCTAACAAAGGCTTGTTGGTGTTGAGGATTTTCAGGATTTTCCCATGAAGCTGCTGGTTTGTTTGGTCGTGTCACCACTTCATAGATGCTTTCAGAATCATTGCTTGGACGCGTGTTATGAGTCTTGACCAAGAGACGGATACGGTGGTCTTTGGCAGTGTTAGTAAAGCGAGTCTTAAAGCGGATTTGTGGATTGTCAACAAAAACAGTCAACTCAGTTTCAAGAGGAATGCTTGTCAATTCTTCTGACCGTCCAGCTTCACGCTTCATAAACTCGATGATGCCTTTTTGCTCTTCTTCTAGTTTTTCATCGGCACTGACTGGCACTGTCAATTCATGTTTGAGCAAAATCTTAGCATAGCGAGCTGTGTTTTCCAAAACCTCGTAGCCCTTAAGCTCTGCATAGATGGGCTCTGTTCCTTTTGGTTGGAAATAGATATACTCGTTTCCGATGTCCCCACGGTCTTCAAAGCGGATAAAGTCTTCATAGGCTTCGTGAGTTGTCTTGTCATAAACTGTGATATTTTCATCCACACTCACCGTTACAAATGGCGTATCAATCACTCCGTTTTGGTAGATGCCATCACGGTGTTCGTGTTCTCCTTCAAGCAATTGGAAGGTTGTCCAAGAAAGTGGTGCTAGGTGAACGGGGATGGTCACGCGCACTTGACGGGCAATGCGAGCTTGGCGGAACTTGTCTTTTGGTAAATCATACTCAAAATTAGCCCCAAGGTCTTCGATTTTAGCCTCTACAGGACGACCATCCAAGTCTTCCACACGGTAGCTTGGCAAGATTAAGGCAGCCATCTTCTTATAGCCTTCTGTTGGGTGCAATTCCTTGAAATCACAAGTCGCCACATCAATCACTGTGCTGACTGTATCGACCTTATCATGCAAGCCTGTGTTAATAACCGTAAAGAGATAGTCACTTTGAGCCTTAGCTGTAGCAATTTTACCCTTCCACTCGTTGAGCAAGTTGGTCTTAACAAAGTTTCCGACTTGATTAACCTTGGCAAAACGAGTTTCCATCTCGCGGTGAACTTCGTCCACACTACAACCACAGATGCTATCATGGGGCGCATTCTGCAAAAGTGTTTTCCAAGCATAGGTCAACTGATCCTTGTGGTTGTGGCCCCCAGTGATAATAGTCAAGGGTTCTACAACTTGCTCTAAGAGGTTGCTATTTTCTTGGAAGGCTTGTTTGAGATAAATACGAGATGAAGAAGTGTTGGCAAGTGTGTACCAACCATCTGTTTCCTGACTGGTCAACTCACCTGTGACCGTTGATAACTGCTCTGGTAGGGCACTTTCCACGGCTTGAACATATTCATCAAAGGAACTATGAACAAAGGTTACATCTGGGAAGAGTTCATTTGCCACACGAATGGCTTCGCTCAGATTTTTCTGTACAGGTTGGTGGTCACAGCCGTTCATCATCAACCATTGGTTGGTCGAAGCGTAGTCACGCACATCTGCCAGTTTTTGTTTCCAGAAGGTCAAGGCCTCGTCTTTATCAACTGGGATTTCATTTCCATTACTGTACCAGTTGGCAAAGAGAATCCCGAGGACACGACTACCATCCGCACCCTGCCAGTACATTTCTGAAAATTGAGAAGTAAATTGCTCATCTTCAAGGACTTGGTTGTCAAATCCAATCGGTTTCACACCACGACCAAAGGCTGCCACGTGAATGCCTGATTTTTGAAGGATTTGAGGAGCTTGCCCCATATTTCCAAAGGTATCTGGGAAGTAACCAATTTGAGTAGATTTGCCCCATTTTGCAGCTTCTTGCTGACCAATCAAGGTATTGCGGACATTGGCTTCACTTGAAATCAAGTAGTCATCTTGCAAGATGTAGAAAGGACCAATTTTAAGTTTGCCTTCGTCGATGTAGCGTTGGACTTTGTCGCGATTTTCAGGGCGAATTTGTAAGTAGTCATCAAGGACAATGGTTTGTCCATCTAAATGGAAACTCTTGAACTCAGGGTCATTTTCAAAAAGATCAAAGAGATTGTCAAACAATTCCACCAACTGCATACGGTGGCTTTCAAAAGGCAAGTACCACTCACGATCCCAGTGACTATGTGAGATAATATGTACAACAACATTTTCCATGAAGTAAAACCTCATTCTAAATTTAAATTTTAACGTTTTAAATGTAAAAGTATGATTCTGACACGAATCGGTGAAACTAAAGCAAGCTCCTTAGCGGATATCCAGGTAATCCAATACTAACTCGCAGAACATCATGTTGGCCCAAGAGAACCATTCACGAGAGTAGAGAGTTGGGTCATCCACATGGAAACTTTCATGCATGACACCTGTGCCCCCATCGCAAGCAACCAGCTGATCCAGCAAGAATTTCTTCTCTGCCTTATCTCTTGTTGTCAAGCCTTGGATAGAAAGGGCAATGGGCCAGATATAGCGATAGAAGGTATGAGAACTTCCGAGTCCACTAGCATATCCTCCTTGGTAGAAATATGGATTTTCCGGGCTCAAAATAGTACGGCGAGTGGCTTGATACACTTCGTCGTCAATGTCGCAGTAGCCTAGATAAGGTGCAGCCAACAAACTTGGTACGTTTGGATCATCCATTATGCTGGCATTTCCTAGACCATCCACTTCAAAGGCATAAATCTTTTCGCCCCTGCTGTTGGTTGTGTAGGCGTAGTTTTCGATGCCTTCTTGGATCTCCTCTTTAAGACGCTTAGCATCTACGATAATACTCTCGCTATCATCTAGAGCCAATGCTGCAAAGATTTCTTGGACATAACCCAAGACGACTACAGCAAACATATTGGACGGAATCAAGTAGCTAAACTGGCAGCAATCATCACTTGGACGGAAGGCTGACCAGGTCATACCAGTCACTGCAAAATCAGGTCCAAAGCCATCATTTACCAGAGTATCTTCCTTGCGGTCTGTATCTCGAACAAAACGATAAGGGGAGTTCTTGTGATCTTGTTCCACCGTCCACAGATGAAGAATTTCCTTTGTCGCTGCGACAAAAGTCTCATCAAACTGACTAGTCTCACCAGTCTCTTTCCAGAGGAGATAAGCCAACTGCAAAGGATAGCAAAGCGAGTCAACCTCATACTTGCGCTCCCAAATCCAGCCATTAAGGTTGGTATGGTCGGTCTCGTGGTGCCCCTTCCAGTTGTCCTCAATGTTAAATGAGTTGGCATAAGGATCCTTGAGTACCAAGGTCATCTGACGCTTAACCAAACCTGCAATAGTCTGGCGCAAAAGAGGGTCTCTTTTAGCCACATGAAGATATGGTCGTAGCTGGGCTGTCGAATCCCGAAGCCACATTGCAGGAATATCCCCAGTCAAGACAAACGTTGAGCCATCTTCTAGGATTTCAACCGTATTGTCCAAGGTGTCTGTATAGCAACGCTCGAAGACATCCACCCACTCCGGATGGTCCTTGGCCCGCTCTGCTACTTCATCTAGCCACTCTCTAACAATTTCTCTCGAATAAATCATCGTGCAGTATCCTCTTTCAAACAAGTTTCATTTTCAGTATATAGCTTTTGAGACAGAAAATACATACACAAATGATAGTCATTTTTCTACAAAATAGTTATCTTTGAAACTCCTTTTCTAAAGGCCCTCTTTTTCTGATATAATGTAGAAAAACAGCTAAAGGAAAGACTATGAAACCACTACTTGAAACCATCGATACCCGCTTTGGAACTGCTAGCAAGCATGCCTTTTCTCGTGGAAATACCCTGCCTTACACGGGCGTCCCTTTCGGGATGAATTACTTTGTGCCCCAGACCAGTGACCAGGAGGGAGCTTGGTTTTTCGATCCACATCTGCCCATCTTTCAGGGAATTCGACTAACCCACCAGCCCAGTCCTTGGATTGGGGATTACTCTTGGATCCTTCTGACACCTGTCACAGGCCAACTGGGCGGAGACAGCCTCTTTCACCGCCAATCTTCCTATGATATGGATAAGGCCTCTTTCCAACCTCATTATCTGAAGATTTTCTCCCTGCGCTATCAGATTGAAAGCCAGCTCACACCGACTTGCTATGGCGCTTCTATTCACTTAGAGCAAAAGCAAGGCAAAGCCCTCTCCCTCTATCTTCACGCAGCAGATGAACTGACCGTAGAGCAAGTAGATAAGCGGACTCTTACCCTACGACAAGAAGGAAAAACTGAGACTAACAAAAATCCGCTAACGATGTTCACAGCCCTGCAAATGAATACGGATATTCTTGCTGTCAGCCAAGAAGGTGGAGACTGGCGAATTGACTTAGCAAGCAGCCATGCTGAGATTCAACTAGGCACTTCTTTCATCTCCCCTTCTCAAGCTCTAGTCAATCTACCTCAAGAAGATTTTGATAGCTGTAAAGCAAGTGCACAAGCGGAATGGGAAAATCTTCTCCATCGTTTTGACGTTATAGAGACAGGAGAAGCTGACCGAACCTTCTTTGACCACTGTCTCTACAGGCTCTTCCTCTTCCCACAGACTTTTTATGAGGTTGATGAATCAGGGCAAGCCATCCACATGGATCTGGCTACTGGTACTGTCAAGCCCGGTGTCCTCTTTAGCAACAATGGTTTCTGGGATACCTTCCGCACCACCTTCCCCCTCTTTGCCCTTATCATACCGGAACATTATCGTCTCTTTTTAGAAGGCTTTCTCAATAGCTACCGCGAGACTGGATTTCTTCCAAAATGGCTAGCCCCAGACGAGCGCGGCATGATGCCTGGTACTCTTTTAGACGGCATTATCGCAGATAGCGCCTGCAAGGACATAGCTCCCGACTTGGAAGAAGAACTCCTTCAAGCCATGCTTGAAACAGCCACCAAGTCCGACCCTCTCGGCATCAATGGTCGTCACGGACTAGCCCAATACCAAGAGCTTGGCTACCTCTCTACCGACCACCACGAAAGCGTCAGCCATACCCTAGACTATGCCTATAGCGACTTTTGTATCGCCAGCTGTGCCGAAAAACTTGGTCAGAATGATATCGCGGAAACTTATAGAACTGCTTCACAAAATTACCGCCATCTATTTGACGCTGAGACAGGTTACATGCGAGCGCGAGACAATCAAGGGAACTTCCGTCCTGACTTCTCTCCTTATAGTTGGGGACGAGACTACGCTGAATGCTCTGCTATTCAAGCGACTTTAGGCGTCCTCCACGACATCCCTGGCTTAATCCAGCTTATGGGTGGAAAGGAAACCTTTAGTCACTATCTTTTGAAAGCCTGTCAAGAGGCTCCCCTCTTTGAGACGACAGGCTATGGTTACGAGATTCATGAGATGAGCGAAATGGCTACCGCTCCTTTTGGACAAGTCGCCATTTCCAACCAACCGAGCTTCCACATTCCTTATCTCTTCCGTTACAGCGATTATCCTGACTACACTGCCCTTCTCATCAAGACCTTACGTCAGAAAGACTTTCACCCAAGTTGGCAAGCCTATCCTGGCGATGAAGATAACGGTAGTCTATCGGCCTGGTACATCTGGTCGGCTCTCGGTTTTTATCCAACCTGTCCAGGAAAACCCAGCTACGACCTCGGAATTCCTCTCTTTGACCACCTCCGTATCTACCTAGCTAAAGAAAATAAATGGCTGAATATCTATGCTAAGCAAAACCACAGCCACTTCAACTTTGTCAAAGAATGCAGACTTGACAAGATCCCCGTATCTAGCATCCAACACCAAGACCTCTTAAAAGCTGAGCAATTGACCTTCACCCTCAGCTGGTTACCAAGTCAGCCGTCCACTTCCTGAAATGCAAAAATCTCCTAGCAGGCTTTTCTGCTAGGAGATTTTCTTATGAGAGGTACTTGCTTACAACAAGGCCTCAAACTCAGCGACAGTCATACCCAATTGTTCACTCGCAAATTCAGAAGTTAGAACATGTTGGCGAACTAAATCTAGAAAGGTAAAGATTTTCCCACGCTCTAGACCTTGTTCAATACCTTTTTCAATACCTTCCGCCCTAGCAGTTTCCAAGGCATAGTCCTGTGCTAACAATGCTTGTTCTTCACGCATACGTAGTTGACTAAACATTTTCCTGTCCTCCTCGGACCAGCTCTTATAGTCTAGCAGTTGGTCTGCTTGGCTAATGGCTCGCTCGGGTTCTTGAGTAAAGGGCTTGTTACCGAAAAACTCCAACCACGGCTTACGAACCTCGTCTTTGCTGGTTTCTCTGTATTTTTTTAGTTCCAAGAATGCCATCTTGACTAGATGGTTTTCCTGACCGTTGTTTGTAATTGTTAAGACCTCACCTGTCATGTCCTCGCGCATACTAAAGCTGTGAAAAGCCAGGTCATCTGAGAAATAATTGCTATCCACAATTGCAATTGCGTAAACAGGTGCGATATGTTTGTAGCTTTGATGAGTATTGCCCTCTTGCTGGCGAATTTTTTCAAGATTTTGATTGACCTGACTGCAAAGATAAGCCCACAAACGATTAATGAAAAAATTCTGATGATGAACCTGAATTTCAATGATTACTTGAGTGCCATTATCTAACTCCGCCAAGACGTCAATACTTGTATAGAAATCTTGCGCCGAGTACGGCATGGAAGGCAAGACGTGAATATTACTTCCCTCCAAAATGGTCACATTTTTGGCTGGCAAGTCCAACATATCGCGAATAAATTGACAAGTGATTTCTGGATTGCTAAAAATCTTCTTAGCAACTAAGTCATTGGTTGGGCTAATGCCCGGATGTCTTAAAGTCATCCATTTCCTCCTCTTATTATACCACAGTTTTAAATCTAATTTTACTAGATTCATTCGATGGTTCTATCTATTTATTCGGAAAGGAAATGAATTATGAAGATATTTTATCTCGTTTCAACTAAAATATGAGCTTGATCAACCAGTTGTCCATCAACAGTCAGATTCAGATAAAAATCCAAGGTCTTATCAGCAACAAAATACAGGGTTGGTATGGTCAAGTCTTTTTTGCTTTCCCCAGTTTGGAATTGAAGAACTTGTATCTCATCCTGATAGGCGACACCATGCACACCTGTCCCCGGTTGAATCGAAATCTTAGCTTCCAAAGGAGTACTGCTTTCACTCCGTTCAACCCTAAAATGAAGAATCTCTCCCTTTGCCACAGCTAGACTTTTTTCTGCAAATGCTAGTCCCTGAACAACTTCTTTTTTTGCTAAGCTAGGAGTTTTATAAAGTGAAATTTTTGTTAAGACAGGCAAATCCTGTGACTCTGTAATCATCACGCGCACCTTCTGTGCCTCTACCAGTGACCCTCGCAAGAGGCGCTTATGACCAACTGTGAAGCCCGTACCAAATTCCTGCCAGACGCCGTCCACCTCTACTTGCACATGAAAAGCAGCGATTCGTTGCCCTAGCTTCAAATCTTCTCTTAACTCAAGCACATCGAAAGTTTTAGGTGCCCCTAAGTCGAGTTCTAACTGGATGGGCAGGTCTGTATCGCTTGCCCAAGAGCTGGTCTCAAGACCGTCTGTCAGATGACGACAGGCAAAGTCAGCGGAAAGTGCTGGACCAGATACCTTGGCTCCCAGAGCCAAATCTTCTTTATAGAGTTCGTCGCGATAAGTCGCAAATTCATAGAGGCGCTGGATATCTTTCTCATCAAAGAGCCCATCTTGATTCGGTGGGACATTGAGCAAAAGAGGGGTGCCCCTCCCAACCGAGTGGAAGTAGATTTCGACCAACTCCTCAAGTGACTTAGGATCCTGGTCCTCATGGTAAAACCAACCCGGCCGGATGGAAACATCTGCCTCACCGATTGAAAAAATCGTACCTGAAGGATCTCCGTGCTGAAGATAGTCCAGCTCTGCTTCTGTTCCCAGTTTATCAAGATTCACCTTTTGCCACAATGGATCACCTGCATACCCTCGTTCATTGCCAATCCAGCGAACGCTGGTGCCTTCTGTTGAAAAGATTAAGCAATCTCCCTGCAGATTACGAATGGTTTCAAACCATTTCTCAAATTCATAATTGACCTTTTGAGCGCCCTCTCCTCTGGCACCATCCATCCAGACCTCAGCAAATTTCCCTCTATTCCCATAGGCAGGATTTGGTAAGATTTCCTTCAACTGAAACAAATAATAGGCATTATAGTCCGCTTCTCTATCCACATGATAGAGAGGACTGTGGGCATCCCAAGGCGATAGGTAGACCCCCATATCCATATCAAACTCTGTGGCAGCTTGAGATACTTCAAGGAGCAAGTCACCCTCTCCATTCCTCCAAGGACTGGCTTTGACCGAATAATCTGTGTGAGCTGTCGGATAGAGGACAAAGCCGTCGTGGTGCTTGACCACCAAAATCAACTTTTTAAAGCCCGTTTCCTTGAGCACGCGAATCCACTCACGCGCGTCTAACTGTGTCGGATTAAAGCGTTCAGAATCCTCCTGACCTGTCCCCCATTCCTGATCATAAAAGGTATTGGGGCCAAAATGGATAAAGGCTGCTAGTTCATCCTCTAAATAAGCTAGCTGGGCCTGACTAGGCAAGGGCCCGTGCGGTTTTATTTCTCTTACCATACTACTTCCTATCTACATTTTTCTTTACTTTTTTAGCATGCACTTGCAATTCTGTTAAGGCTAGGGGACTGGTCAAGCCTTCAAATCGAAGACGAAAGGCATAAGTTTTCACCTTGTCAAATTCAAAACGAAGCTCTTCATCCTTATCACTTGACACTTTTCGGATAGCTGATACAGGGCGCCAATTCTCCTCTTGTTTGAGCAGAGAATCTTTGTCCAAATGATTTGGAGTCCGAGGCAAGGTAGGCTCATTTCCCACATAATAATCAATAAAGGTCGGCTCCACCGCCACGTAATCTTGATTTTCAACATAATACAAGGTCACATTATCCACAAATCGCGGTTTTAAAATCCCTGCATCTCCAAGCAGAATACCCACGCTGGCTTGCTCTGATTTAGCAATCCAAGTATTGGCTATCGCTTTCTTTCGAGCAATGACCTTGTCATTGAGGTAAGAGGCTGGGTGATTAGGTTCTGAGTGGGAAGCAAAGACCAGAGGCAGGTTGGACCCTGTCCACTGATTGGAAATAACTTCCCCATCTACACTAGCATCTGTCACATGAATGGTGACTTTTGCTAGCAACTCACAGCCCGCTACTTGCCCTGTGAGAACATATTTTCCTACCTGAGCATAGATTTGAGGATCGAGTTCATCCCAAGTGACCTTGGCCGTATCTCGTCTGCCATCCGATAAGACTAGCTTGACTCGGTCTGGTAAGTGTGGGGCTTCCTTGACAAGCGTCCAGACCCTTTCAGGCTCAATAGCGCAAATCCCTTGGACACAAACCTGAGCCGAAGGCTTTAAATCCAATCCTTCTAGCTGACCAGATACCGTAAATTCATGAAAGCTAGCCAAAGCTTCTTTAGGAATTTCCTCCCAGACAACCTTGACTCGTTTTGCACCACCTGACTCATAGTCCACTAAGACCGAGGACGGAAGCTGTGGATAAGTCCCCTTATCTGTATACAAGCGAAGCGGTCTTACAGACACTGCCTGCCCTAGCGAGGTATTTTCTGTAACCTGCAAATGAGTTTGATAGGTTTTCCCTTGATAAATGGCGCGGATAGATAAGTCGCCTGCAGACAAGCAATGAAGCACCCCCTGCTTGATAATGGCATGAGCACTACCACTCGTCTCCCAAATCACTTCACTATTCCCCACCTTGTTCACAGAGTTATCCACAGTTTGTGGATAAAGTCCAATAGCTGGGGAATCCCCTTCTTGTAAACTATCTTGCTTGTCCACTCGAATCTCAAACAAGCGCTTATTTTTCACTAACTGGTAAGGCAAAGCTTCTCCGACTAGAAAATCAAAACTTGCTGGCTCTAGCCCTCTAGCACTGGCTTTTACTCTCACTTGACCTGCCTGATCCAAGCTTTGAACTAAAACAACACCCCTGCCATGAAAGGCTTTCCTCTTAAAACGGCCATTCTTCTGAGCCTGGTAACGTTCACGACTGGCCTGTCTGCCGTTATCCACACCCACAATGCGAGCAGGGCCTGCAATTTCAAAATGAAGTTGATTGGAAGCAGTCGGCACCCAATTTCCATCCCTGTCCAATACATCAAAATAGAGATAGAGGAGGTCTTGCCCATCTGGCTCCAGTTGTGTTCTCTCAGCATGTAACCCGATTTTGGCTGGCTTACCTGCAGTCACCACCCTATCTTCTGCCACAATCTGACCTTGACGGTCATAGGCCATAGCAGACAATTCTCCTGGTTGATAAGCCAAACGCCATTCGAGATAGAGTTGGCCAGAACCTTCTCCCTCTTGATATTTTCTACCGTCTGAAGTCCATTTTTCCTGAAAAGTCTTCCTACCTTGGGATTTTCCATTGAGAAATAGCTCTACAGAACCAGCATTTGAATACACTCGAACCGGGATATCCCCATACTTATCCACAACTTGTTGATAAGTCTTGTGGATTTCCCAATTCCAATGAGGTAGGATATGAACCATGGGATGCTGATCTGCATCCACCCATTGACTTTGATAGAGATAATAGTCATTTTTAGGAATCCCTGCCGTGTCTACAAGCCCAAAATAAGAACTCTTGACAGGTGTGTCATTTTGATTGTGCCAAGGAGTTGGCTCACCGATATAGTCCACTCCTGTCCAGATAAACTGACCTGCGTAGTCTAGCCGATTTCGATCTGCTATCCAAGCAGCCGTCGCCGTCTTCCCCCAAGGAACCCGATCATTGCCATAATCCGACTGTTCAAAATTCCGCACGCGACGATTATTCCCAACCCATTCCTTATCTGGGCGAAAATAGCTATCACGCGTCCGTGTAGCCGATGAGGTTTCAGACCCATAAAGTCGCCACTTGGGATGTCTTTTGCGAATCGCGTCAATATTATCTTCCGAGTAATTCAAACCCACCACATCCAGCAAATCAGCAATCTTTTCATGACCTCCAGAACCATCTCCAAAGCGGAACTGATCCATTCCCATGGTCACAAAACGGCTATTATCAACCTCCTTAACCCTTTCTATCAAGCGTTTGATCGTCTTCAATGAATGAGCATCTCCATTTGCTTCGCTGACTTCATTTCCCAAGGACCACATAAAAATCGCTGGATTGTTCTTGCCACGCTCGATCATAGTTCGCAAATCATAATCTGACCAGAAATCGCCTGCTTTCGCTTCTGGATGAGTCGCTTCTTCCTCAAAAAAGCGACCATAGTCATATTCTTTCTTCCCCCCATACCAGGTATCAAAGGCTTCTTCTTGGATGAGTAGGCCCATTTTTGCAGCCAGATCCAGCAAAATACTACTAGCTGGATTATGGGTGATTCGGATAGCATTAACTCCCATTTCCTTCATCTGGCGCAAGCGTCTCTCAGCAGCTGACTTGTTTTCCACAGCTCCCAGCGCTCCATAGTCATGGTGGAGACAAACCCCATGAATCTTCACCCAACGACCATTTAGAAAGAAGCCCTTATCCGCTTGCCAATCCATATAGCGGTAACCAAAGGTCTCCACTTCTTCATCAACCAAGACGCCATTTTTATAAAGACGAGTCTTCAATTGGTAAAGGTGGGGATGGTCAATATCCCAAAGCAAGGGGTGAAAAATTGATATTGCTTGTTGGAAAGAATGTTTGTCCCCAGACTCAATCACTACAGAGTCTGTCACCTGCCAATCTGACAGTTGCTGCTCTTCATACCAGATACTCTGTTCCAAATGCACTGACACGTACTGAGGCCCATCATTTGAAACCTTGCTTTCAAGCTGGGTTTCCACCCAAGATTGCCTTTGTTCCTTGAGCTTGGGACTTACTATCGTAATCCCATACAAATCCAGATGAACCGCATCTGTAATCAACAATTTTACTTCTCGGTAAATACCGCTACCCGAATACCAACGACTGCTAGGTTGCTGATTTTCCACAAAAACCGCAAGCTGGTTGGCAGTCCCATCGTTTCTCAGATAAGGCGTGATATCATAAGAAAAGGGTGTATAGCCATTGGGATAATAGCCCAGCACTTGCCCGTTGATATAGACTTGAGCATTCATGTAAACTCCATCAAAGAGCAAACGCACTGAAACAAGACTGGCATCTTCTTCCAAGTAGAACTGCGTCCGGTACCAGGCCTGACCCCCGTTTAACTGACCACCCTCATTTTGCGCTGGCGAATAATGGTCAAAATCATTGTAAATACTCCAGTCATGTGGCACTTGAATCGCCTGCCAATTTTCCCTCTGAAAATCCGATGCCAAGGCCTCTTCTTTTCCCACCTCCTGGCTAAAATACCAGTGATTTCGTAAAACTTCTTCTCTTCTCATGCAAGCATTCCTCGTTAAACAAGTCTATTGACTTGACTATAGCACAAAACAAAAGCGCTTTCAAGATTTCCTACATCACTCCCTAAATACTCAGAAAAGATTCTATAATTTGTGGAGGAGGATTTAGTTCTCAAAGCTACAAGGGTAATGCAAAAAGAGCCTGTTGCCAAGCTCTTTAGTCTATTATTTCTTCTCAGCACGGAGTGCTGACAAGATTTGTGTACGAATATCATCCACACCATTTGGTGTATTTGGTAAAAAGATCGTTTGATTTCCTTTAGAGGCAAAGGTATTCAAGGTATCCAAATACTGGTTGGTCAAGAGGATGGACATGATTTGTTCTTCTGTCATGCCAACATTGGCTTCCTTGAGTTCTGTGATAGACTCTGCCAATCCATCTACAATCGCCTTACGTTGTTGGGCAATCCCCACACCATGGAGGCGGTCTTTTTCTGCTTCGGCTTCAGCTGCAGTGACGATTTTAATCTTATCGGCTTCCGCCAATTCTTGCGCTGCGACCCGCTTGCGTTGCGCCGCATTGATTTCATTCATGGATTGCTTAACTTCTGCATCCGGTTCGACCTTGGTAATCAAGGTTTTCACAATAATGTAGCCGTAAGTAGTCATTTCTTCTGCTACTTGGTGTTGAACTTCAAGGGCAATCTCATCTTTTTTCTCAAACAATTCATCCAAGGTTAATTTTGGAACAGAAGAGCGAAGGGCGTCTTCGATATAAGATTTAATCTGAGATTCTGGACGCATGAGTTTATAGTAGGCATCTGTCACGCTCTGCTCATTGACACGGTACTGAGTCGCTACATTCATCATAACAAACACATTGTCCTTGGTCTTAGTCTCAACCACAATATCGCTTTGCAACAAGCGCAACTGGATTCGTGCTGCAATCGAATCAATCCCAAAAGGCAAGCGAATATGAATACCGCTATTGGCAACCTTTTGGTATTTCCCAAAGCGTTCAATAATCGCCACCGACTGCTGACGAACCACATAAACTGTACTCAGTGTGACTATCACCAATAGGAGCACACAAATCACCACAAAAATCATCAAAAATGTTGCCATTATCGTGACCTCCATCATTATTTTTCCTGTATTATAGCACATTTAAAGAAGGCTGTGCAGTTTTTAGTGCGATTTTTCCTGAAATGTCAATAATTAGAGGTGAATTGTCACATTGTCGTCTAATACCTAACTAAAACAACTCTTTATAAAATGCAATCGCTTTTTTCATTACATTAACTTCTATAGAATCTTCATCCATAGTCAGGGAATAACTTGCCTTAACTTTTCCCTCGTGCTATACTAGTGATTGAAATTAATGAATAGGAGATATTTCATGAAAACAGCAAAAACTACTGTTACAATCCTTTCTGCACTTGCTTCTGTCGTCTTATTGGCTAGTTGTGCAACAAAGTCTACAGAAACACAGACAAGTAATAACAGCTCATCTGATAATCAAATTACAATGACATATGACCAACTACGGTCAAGAGAAAACACTATGTCAACTCTTTGGTACCAAAAATCAGCTGAAACTAAAGCTTTATACATACAGGGTTATAACGTTGCAACAAATCACCTAAAGGAATTGCTCAAAACAGAATCAGACAAACCTTACTCTATCGTTTTAGACTTGGATGAAACTGTCCTAGATAATAGCCCTTATCAAGTACAAAATGTCAAAGATGGTACAGCATTCACACCTGAAAATTGGGATGTTTGGGTTCAAAAAGCTTCAGCAAAAGCTGTCCCAGGTGCCAAGGATTTTCTTCAGTTTGCTGATCAAAACGGTGTCCAAATCTACTATATTTCTGACCGCTCAGATAATCAAGTAGATGCTACCATTAAAAATCTTGAAAGCGAAGGAATTCCTGTTCAAGGACGTGATCATCTCATGTTCTTAGAAAGCGGTGTAAAATCCAAAGAGGGTCGTCGCCAAAAAGTTCAAGAAAAAACAAATCTTATCTTATTGTTTGGTGATAACCTTGTAGACTTTGCAGATTTTTCTAAGACTTCTGAATCTGACCGTGATAAACAACTTGAAGAATTGCAAAAAGAATTCGGTGAAAAATTCATCATCTTCCCAAATCCAATGTACGGATCATGGGAATCAGCTGTATACGCTGGTAATAAACTAGATGCTAAAGGTCAAGTAGAAGAACGCCAAAAAGCCTTACAAGGTTTTGATAAATAAAACAAATAAGCTGATTCTATATAAACTAAGGCTAACTTACAATCTTCAAAAAGTGGATAGGAAGGAATTCTGATAATCAGAAAACTTTCCTATCCACTTTTATGATTGATATAACATCAAAATTTTATACATCTGATACTATACGTTTTCTGATTTTAAAGACTTTTTACCTATCCCCGATATTTCAAGAGTTTTATTTATTTTTTAAAGTTCTGAAAGGTCCATAATGAAGCTAGCTATCTAGTACCAAAAAACCGACCAGCTCTTATGAACTAGTCGGTTTCTCATCAATGCGCCAACATTTCTTGGGCGATTTCTTGGCCAGATAGATTATCTGGGTAGTAGGTTGGCCAGTTGTCCATCTCTTCAAAGAGGGCTTCTTGGCTTGTGCCTCCAAAGAAGATATGGAAATGTTCTGCTTTAACTGGGGCGATATTGTGGTCACTAAACTGGACATACTTGAATTGTCCAGCATCAGCATCTGTGGCTTCAAAGAGGAAGCGCACACCACGATTGCCTTTCTTATAGGTCAAGATTTTCTTACCAACATACTTGTAGGTGAATTTCTTGCTTTGTCCACCTTGAACAAATTCCATAGTGTTATCAGTGATATTGATCTTAGTGACATCTGTCTGGTAGCCTTTTGTATAGTAGGCCTTGTACTCAGCTTGGGTCATCTTACCAGTCAACTTAGACTTGTAGTCAAAGACTTGATCAAACGTACCATCTTCAAGGAAAGGATAAACTGATTGCCAGTTACCTGCATAGTCACTCAAGGTGCGGTCCTTAACAGCTGCATCCTCAAAGTAACCATTTTGAACTGTCTTGGTATCCTCTGCCTTTTCAGGCTCGATTGCTGGACCTTCTTGGTCTGTTGTTTGTTTCAAAGCCTTGAGATTTTTCTCCATGATAGAGATATAATTTTCTCCAGCCTTGGTGTCCTCTTCTGTCAGACTTTCTAAAGGATTAAGGACATCTGTTTTGACACCTGCTTCTTTTGAAAGTGTGTTAGCAAGAGCTTGTGAAGCATTTTCTTCAAAGTAGATATAGGCGATTTTATTTTTCTTGACGTACTCTGTCAATTCTGCCAGACGTGCAGCTGATGGCTCTGCATCTGGAGAGAGACCTGAGATTGCGACTTGTTTGAGTCCATAGTCCAAGGCAAGGTAGTTAAAGGCTGCGTGTTGAGTCACAAAGCTCTTTTGTTTAGCTTGAGACAAGCCTTCTGCATAAGCCTTATCCAGGGCTTGCAATTTTTCGATATAGGCAGCAGCATTCTTTTCAAAGGTCTCTTTTTTATCAGGATAATCTGCTGACAAGCTATCACGGATGTGCTCTACAAGTTTGATGGCACGGACTGGTGACAACCAAACATGGGGATCATACTCATGGTGATGACCTTCTTCTCCATGGTCATGGTCACCCTCTTCTTCCTCGCCACCTGGCAAGAGCAACATATCACCTGTCGCCTTGATAGTCTTCACCTTTTTCTTATCCAAAGTATCTAGCAATTTAGGTACCCATGTTTCCATGTTTTCATTTTCATAAACGAAGGTATCTGCGTCTTGGATTTTAGCAACTGCCTTGGCAGAAGGTTCGTATTCATGGGGTTCTGTACCAGCACCGATGAGGAGTTCTACATTAGCAGTATCTCCTGCGACTTGCTTGGTAAATTCATAGACAGGGTAAAAGGTTGTCACGATATTTAATTTCCCATCTACCTGTTTTTGATTGGAACAAGCCACTAAAAACAAGGCACATAGACTGGCGAACAATAAGCTAATTTTTTTCACGTTAGTCTCCTATTTGATAAAACGTCTTACTAAACTGATGAGTAAAAAGACAGTTACAAAAATAATGGTAATACTTGCACTTGCAGGTGTTTCTGCATAGTAGGAAATGTAAAGTCCTGCCACCATTCCCAAAAAGCCAATCGCACTAGCAAGTAGCATAACCGATTTAAAGTTTTTCCCCAGACGCAGGGCAATACTGGCTGGCAAGACCATAATGGTCGACACCAAAAGAGCTCCTGCAGCAGGAATCATAAGGGCAATAGCCACCCCTGTCACCATGTTAAAAAGAATAGACATGGTACGAACTGGCAAGCCATCCACAAAAGCCGTATCCTCATCAAAGGTCAAGATATACATCGGACGAAGGAAGAGGAAAGTCAAAATCAACACAACCGCCGCAATGACAAAGAGGGAAATGACCTGCTCTTCGCTGATAGTCACAATCGAACCAAAAAGATACTGGTCCAAACTCATAGAACTCGAGCTTTTACCCTTGCTCATAACAATTAGAGAAACAGCTAAACCTGTAGACATGAGGATAGCTGTCCCGATTTCCATAAAGCTCTTGTAAACCGTACGGAGATACTCCAAAAAGACCGCCGCAATCAAGACAATGGCAATCGTAGAAACAGTCGGAGAAATCCCTAGGACCAGACCAAAGGCTACACCTGAAAGTGAGACGTGACTGAGGGTATCGCTCATCAAACTCTGACGACGCAAGATAAGAAAAGTTCCTAATACCGGCGAGAAAAGACTCATAGCAATAACAGCCAGAAAGGCACGTTGCATAAAGTCATAAGATAATAAACTAAGCATGGCCCACCTCCTGGTCATTCTCATGAACGTTGAAACAACGCCATGGCGAGTCTTGGTTACGGACTAGATGAATATTGCGGTCCGCATAATCCTTAACTTCTTCAGGGTCATGGGTAATCATCAAAACAGCCTTGCCATGATGATGGGCGCTGTGGTGCATGAGTTCGTAAAATTCATTTTTACTTCCTGCATCCATCCCCGTTGTCGGCTCATCTAGGATAAACACATCAGGGTCAGAAGCAAACATACGCGCAATCACCGCTCGCTGCTTTTGTCCTCCAGAAAGAGAACCCAAACGTTTGTCTCGGTGTTCCCACATGCCCACTGAGTCTAGACTGGCCTTGATATGCTCCTCATCATGAGCATTCAAACGACGGAACCAACCCTTTCGCGGATAGCGGCCCGACTTGACAAACTCATAAACCGTACTTGGAAAACCTGCATTAAAACTGGCAATCTGTTGAGGAAGGTAAGCTATTCTCAATTTCTTACCCTGAGTATTTGTCTTTGAAATAGTCACCTTACCAATGCGTGGTTGGAGGATTCCAAGACTGGCCTTAATCAGTGTCGTCTTAGCCGCCCCATTTTCCCCCGTCAAGGTAACAAATTCCCCACTATCAACACTATAATTGATATGCTCGAGAACTGGCTCCTTATCATAATAGAAGGATAAATCCTCTACTGTAATATATCTCATTATTTGATTTCTCCTACTAAAGCAGTCAAAAACCGCTGAATCACTTTTTGTTCATTTGGAGTAAACTGAGTCGCCACTTGTTCATAGGTTAAAAGCGTATGCTCATGGTGATGATGGTGTTCCTCAGCAATTGGACGAGCCAAGTCAGTCAACTGATAAAAAATCACACGCGCATCCTTAGGATCTTTAGACGTTTCCAACATTCCTTCCTTGACCAAAGACTTAATGGCCTTGGTAACTGCCGCCTGACTGACATTGAGACGACGAGCCAACTCTGAATTTGTTAAAGATTCCTCTGACAAAAGCATGAGGATATGCTCCTGAGTATTGGTCAGAGCTACCTCGCTAGTACAATGACCTATTAGGATTTCATGTTGGTTTTCCGCCTGCAAAATCACCTCATTCAAAAAGGCATCGATATCCTTCGCTAGCTGTCTCATATCTGACTCCTTTCCTTTTGGACTTCTCTTTTTAAGAGAAAAATACTATTCTTTGAAATTTTATTTACTGGTTAATTATATCACAACCAAAAAAAGAGTCAAGAAAAAACGTGAAAACTGGTTTCATTCTTGAACTCTTCCATACTATTATCTATTGAAATTCCTTGATATTACCATCATAAGTTGCCCAGTGCCTGAATCTATTTTTGAAAACACAACTCTTTTTTCTTCAAATTATATATAAAATGGAGAAGACCTAAGTCTTCTCCAAATACATACCTTACCTCACTCAAGAGGTCTAGAATTTATAACTAGAAACTCATTAAAATTTTACTCACTATCCTTCTTACGAAGAACGATACTTAGACCACTCAGAATTCCAACAAATCCGAATGCTGCCAAAGCTGCGTTCGATTCCGTACCAGTATTTGGCAATTGAGCTACCTCAGTTGATGGAGCTGGGTAAGTGTTTCCATCTGGATTGTAATTTGAAGGTACTGGTCTATTCGGAACTTCCGGTGTTCCCGAATCTTCTGCCACAGGTACAGGTGGTTTTGGAGTCTCGTTTCGTTGAGGTGTTGGAGCTGGTTGTGGTGTAGGTGCAGGATTTGGCTCCGGAGTTGGAGTCGGAGTTGGATTTGGCTGAGGTTTTGGTTCTTCAGGAATCTTCAACTCTGGAATTTCTACAACTGGAGGATCTAACGGAACTACTCCACCATCAAATTCTGGCACTTCCACTTTAGGAGCATCAATTTGCATTACATATTGGTAAACAATAGTAGTAACACCTTCTTTAACCAATCCTTTTTCTTCCACAGTATTTTTAAACTTATCACCTGCTGGAAGGACACGTCTCAATCGGAATGTAACTCCATCTACTTCAATTATTTCTGGTGGTGTCACCGCATATTCTTCACCAGTTGCTTTGTAAGTTGTTTCTTCTTTATCACCAGTAGTTATAGTTGTCGCTTCAGCTACAATGACATTGTTCTTAGCAACTACATCATCCGCAAGGAAGTTTTCATTACTATCTACGAATTTAACAATAACTGTTCCTTTTTTATCTTTTGCGTAATCACGTTTGCTTACTGATGAAACTTGAGAATACTTAACAACAACTGCTGAATCTTTTGATTCATGTGTTACAGCTAATTCATCTACCTTAGCTTTGTCTACAGTGTAATCTTTGATTTCTGGTGATACTACTTCAACAAGTTTTTGTTCTGGAGTCCAATCTGTTGTGTACGTCACTTCACCAGTTCTACTGTTGATTTCTGCAGTTCTTGTGAAGCGAGCTTTTTGTTCAACTGGTGCACTTGCTTCTTGACCTGCTTTTGGTCCATTTTCATACACATAAGTGATGTTACGTTTCACTTCTGTTAGTAGACCTAGGTCTTTGTAGGTACGACCTTTTGGATCATTAGGAATTTTATCCTCTGGTTTTGGAGGATTTTGATCACCATCGTTAGGCTTTGTCGGATCCACTGGGATAATGTAGTCATATTGGTATACAACTGTCGTAGTCCCTTCTTTTACCTTACCAGTTTCTTCTAATACGTTATTGTATTTATCAGAAACTTGGTAAATACCACTGTATTTATATTTCTTACCGTTAGATTCGATAACGTCTTTACGACTTTCTACCGTGCTGTATTCTTCATTTGTTGGTGTATAAGTAGTTTCTTCACGATCTGAATAGACTTTTGTCGTAGCTTTTTCTACTACTGCATTATCTTTAACAGTTACCGCTTCACTGATTTCATTTCCTTGAGCGTCTACATACTTAACAACTACAGAACCTTTTTTGTCTTTTGCTGCATCGTGTTCGATAATTTCAGGATTTTCACGGTATTTAACAATTTCGATACTATCTTCAGATTCGTGCGTTACAGGTAATTCCGCTACTTTCTCTTTATCAACTGCATATTTATCGATTTTCGGTGATACTACTTCAGCAAGTTTTTGCGTTGGAGTCCAATCTGTAGTGTACACCACTTCACCAGTTCTACTGTTGATTTCTGCAGTTCTTGTGAAGCGTGCATTTTGGTTAACAGGCGCACTTGCTTCTTGCCCTGCTTTTGGTCCATTTTCATAAACATAAGTGATATTACGTTTCACTTCTTTTAATAGACCTAAATCTTTGTATGAACGGTTTTGTGGGTCATTAGGAATCTTGTCCTCTGATTTTGGAGGTGTATTCTCTCCTTCGTTAGGCTTAGTTGGGTCTACCGGAATCACATAATCGTATTGGTATACAATTGTTGTAGTTCCTTCTTTCACCTTACCTGTTTCTTCAATTGTATTGTTGAATTTGTCCGAAACTGCATATACACCACGGAAGACATATTTTTTACCATCTTTAGTGATTGTATCAACTTTCTTTTCAACAGTATTGTAGTTTACATCATTTTCTGTTACTTCATCACGTGTTGATAATACAACATCACCTGATTTAGTAGCGTATGTTTTCGTTGTTTTAACAACTGCATCTGTTACTACATTTGTAGCATCTTTGATTTCATTACCATCAGCATCAACATACTTAACAACTACTGAGCCTTTCGTTTCAGTTACTGTTGGTGTTGTTTCCTCTTGTTTATCTAGAGTATAGCTGTAGATAACGTGTTTTTCACCTTCAGTTACGTCCCCTGTTGCTGGAGCTGAATCAGATGTTTGCCCTACATATTTATAAACTAAACCTGTAGCTTCGTCTTTTAGAGTTGGGTATTGTTTATCTGTAGTGTCATATGTTTCTGTAACGGTGCGTTTTTCTTTACGTTCAGATACTTTTACACCTTTTGAGTAAGTTACGTACGTATCTTCATACTCTAACGGAACATTGTTTTTCACCACTTCTGTTTCTTTTAATGTTTTTAACGTTCCATCTTCGTTGATCACAACGTGTTTAACATCAACAGAACCTGTTTTCGTTACTTCTGATTTAGACGGAGTTTTTTCTTCTTCGCTTACTAGACGGTATTCATAAACAACTTCTGTTGTTCCTTCTACTACTTTACCGCTAGCAGCTGGAGAACCTTGTTTTAGACCTACATACTCATAGGTAAATCCAGTATCAGCATCCACTAAAGTTGGGTATTGTTTGGGAGTTGTATCGTAGTTTTGTTCTACAGTTGCGATATCAGTACGTTCATCAACTTTTGTTTCACCTGAATATAGGCTTACGATTGTTTTTGTTTCAAGTGTTACGTTGTCTTTGTCAGTTTCTGATTTTAATTGTTTTCCATCAGTTGTGACGTACTTAATAATGACGCTACCTTGTTTAGTAGCTGTTGCAGTTCCCGCTTCTTCTTTTGTGATTTTTAAGTTGTAGTAGTGAGTGACAACTGGTTTTTCTTCCCCCATTACTTTGTAAGCACGGATTGGAGTGATGATTTCTTTTTTAGTGTAAGTTGCTGATTCAGTTGTTTCTGTACGTGTTCTTGTACCATTGTCACCACTAATGATGTATTTATTTTCAGCAACAGTTTCTGTTGGAATATACTTTTCATCTGTGACTTTAGCATCTCCTGTAACTGTTACTGTACCATCCGCAGTAATTTCAACTTTACCTTTGTTAACTAAAGTAGTTACAGTCGTTTCTTTATCAGGTTCAGTTTCCTCTAATTGAATATCTACATCTGGCTTACCACTATAGACAGTATACTCTTTAATTTTTTTAGTCGTTTCTACATCGATAAAAGCATTTGAACCTTCAGGAGTATATTTATACTCTGTAGTTGAAACAATTTTTCTATAGGTACTACCATTCAGTTCACTAGTTTCTGTAGGATTTCCAGCACTTACTGTCAATTCCCCAATGATTTTAGGGAAGCTTGCTAATGCTTCATCAAGTTTAGTAGCATCAGGAAATCCCGAAATTGGATCTATAGGAGTATGCAGTACAACTCTTCCTTCATTATAAGAAGTCTCTCCTGGAGCATGTTTTAAAAGTCCCATTTCTAGTTTTCCAGATTGAATGTCATCCTCTAGTTTTTTTAAGTGTGCATCCAAGCGTGCTCTAGCTGCTTTTATATTTTCTATTTCAGTTGCATCTGTTGCTTTTCCTTCCAAAAAGTCTAAAGCTTTATAATTGGCAATCGTATAATCTTTTAATACATCTTTTAAGGATTTATTGAGCCTATCTCTATCTATTTTGTGATTATAACTATACACCTCACCTGTTGCTACATTTTCAACCTGTGAACCGTCATATCCACCGTTAAAAGCCATTAAAGCATAGGTTGGATCCTCACTCGCTCTCACTTCAACATCATCAGCTGTTCCATAAATCCCGTCAGTACCAGGCTTCAAATAACGGTTAGCTGGAGAAATTGGTGTATCAAAAGTTACATCTGTTGTGATATGGCTTGAAAAACTTTCTCTTCTGAATTTTAATTCCTTTTCATCTGGTACACTAAGAGCCGAAAAGGAAGTTGTTCCTTTTTTAGTTTTTGTAATAACCTTTCCTTGCCCCACTGCATACGTGTCTTTATCAAGAACAAGAACTGTATCCCCTTCTTGGAGTGTTACATTTTCTTTCGTAAACTCTTTAGCATTAGCTTGACCATCTTTCCATTTTGCAACTGCATCTTCATCGCTAGTTACGCCACCATCTGCTACAACATACTTACCGTATTGACCATCTGCTGTTTCTTCAACTAAGTAGACTTTACCTTTTGTTTTGGTATAGTCAATCTCACCCAGTTTGTTATGCATTCCTTCTGGAGAGACTGCTGCTTCGATATTGTTAAAACGTGTTTTGTCATAAGTAAGTTTATCAGCACCTTCTACTTCAGATTTTCCAGCATACTCATAAACTTTACCATTGGCTTCTACTGTGTCTTTTTTACCGGTATCTTTTGAGACAACAGTTCCTGGTTGAGTCACAGTTGATTCACGGTAGTCTTTACCATCTGTATCGTAAGCAAGACCTTTTTTATCATATGGAGTTGTAACTGTACCTGTTCCAGCCTCTACTGTTTCTGATTTTAGTAATGACTTATCAGAATCAAGTTTATAATTGACAGTTGCTTCTGATTTAACATTTAACGTATCCGTTCCATCAGCATCGCCTGTATTGCTGTTGGCTTTTGTCGGTTCAGCAGTACCTTTTTCTAATACTGCATCAACTTTTACAGTTTTAGACGCGTCTTGATCGTCTGTAAAAGTTGTGGCTGATGTTGAAGCTACTTTCGATGTATCGGTCACCATTGTAGCCGTATCTGTACCATTAGAAGTAACAGCAGCAGCTACTGGACTTGTACCAACTGCTAAAGCGACACCTGTGGCCAAAATCGTTGCTCCGATTAACTTGGAATCTGTTCGACCATCTTTATACTTACGAAGAGAAAATTTCTCCTGTCTATCAGTATGAAACATAAAACATGACCTTCCTAAAATTTCATTGTTTTTTATATTTTGAATCTGTAAAATGTGCGATAAGGACTATAAAACTAAGAAAGTTTTACGCTTTCAATTATATTATATTTCTAACGATAACACATACTTATACATATCTATAATTTCCCTTTTTTGATAGGCCTTAGCAAAGGTTGCTGATACGTAATGACCTTCTTTTTGATAAGCATTGAGCCACAAGATTAATTCTCCAATGTCAGCAAATGTTGTGACACCTTTAGATTGGCTCTTATAGTACCTATGAGCTAAATCTGTATCAGACAAGAGACAGACCAAACCCTTGGCAGATGCTTCTACAGCCGAATTGGCAAAACATTCACTCATAGAACAGGAGAGATAGCCTTGGTGCTTCTCATAAGAAACCTCTTCTAGAAAACCTGCATAATGGACATTTGACGGCAAGTCTTTCTGGCTATAACCATCTGGCAAATTGCCATAAATCGTCAACTGACTATCTGGCACTTGTCGAAAGGCCTCAATCGCCCAGGCACACCGTTTGATCATCGTCATATTGCCAACGATACACCAATCGGTGACTCTTGCATATTCTTTTTCCAAAACTCCATCCACAAACATTGGAGGTAAAAAGCGAACCTTTTCTTTCCCTATCAGTTGCTCCAAAACTGGACTTGCAACGATATTTTGGCACCACCCTTGTAAGACAAACTTCATCATCGGGTCTAAAATGTTGTAATGGGTATAAGCAAATAGCTTTCTTCCCGTATTTTGGAAAAACTTTCTTAATTGAAGAGGATATTCATTAACCATATCAATGATAAAGCAATCTTCCACTGTAGAATTGTTCGCTAGATAGAGACTAACTAGCTGCCATTGGGTGTATGTTTCCCCACTTCTTAGGTTTTGGTAAGAATGGTAATTTTCACTCACATCCCCCTTCAGCAACTCCCCTTTACTGTCAAAAAGAGTAAAGAGATTTTCTTGATATTGGAAACGATACAGTAATTGAGAGGTATAGCATTCTACATCTCCATTTTGATAGTGAACAAGACCTACATATCCATCTTTTGTGTACTCGACTTCACTGATATTAGCTAGTCCCTGAACAAATGCTTTCTCTACACTCGGTTTTTGTCTAGCCAAATCGGATTGATCAAAAATAACATGATAGACGTTTTCAAAACCCAGTTTTTCCAATGTTTCGACAAAATTCGGTACAAAATTATCCAGATTTGTTAAAACAATTTCTTGCTCTACTTGCAGACTTTTAAAAATTTCTTGACGTGCCAATTGACTTCTTTCAAAGCCATAAGTGCTTATAGGAACTCCTTCCTTTATTGTAAATACTTTCACCATAGTTTAGTCCAATACATCTTCCAATCTTAATCCACGACTTCTTGCTAGTCTTGCACGGAAAGCCATCCCTCGTTTATGACGTTCTGATAAACGATAGTAGGTCGTTGTGACATTTAAAACCAAGGCATTATCCTTTGTGACCATGCGAGACCACAAATGCCAATCTTCAAACCCATCACACTTAGCATCATAGCCTCCTGCTTCATCATAGGCAGAGCGTTTAAAAATGACGGTTGAATGGTTAAAGACATTTTGATAAGCAAGTTCTAACCACAATTTTTCCCCTGATAAATGATGGGTTTGATTCCGTTTGATTTTATCTGTTATAGCATCTTCTTCTGCGACAACTCTAGCCCCGATAAGATCTAATTGAGGATTTTTATCTAACTCCTGCAAGAGAAAATCGAGATGCCAAGGCATCCATACATCATCTGCATCTTGTCTAGCTACATAAGCCGTTTGAGACAAACTGACTCCACGATTCAAGGTTTCTGAAATCCCTTTATGACCTTCCCTGATATACTGTATTCGCTCGTCTACTAGATATGGCTTACATACCTCCTCTGTATTATCTGTCGAACCATCATCCACAATTAGCAGACGAAAGGCTTGATGGGTTTGATTTAAAACAGAGTCAATCGTTTGACTAATGGTTTCAGCGCCATTATAGACAGGCATGACAATATCAACAGGTGTGTCCGATTGGGACACATTTTGATAGGGCACACCTAGTTTTGCAAAAACATTTGATTCATGAGTTGTTAAAAAAGTCCGATATCCTTGAACCGATACGCCCTCTATATTTTTAACCAACAAAAGCGAAGTTGAGTAAAAACCATGTACCTCAACGAACTCATATTCTTCTAACAAAAGATAGATTTCTTCTTCAAAGCAAAATCTTGTTTCTTTCAATTTATCTTGATAGGGATTCAAAGGTACTCTAGGATGGGGATAGTAGTAATCAATCTTCTGTTCATCTAAAACTTTAGCAGTCAATTTTCGAGTAAGTTCCAAATCTTCCTGATAAAGGAGAGAGCCTAGAAATTGCCCCAGAAAAACACTTATTTTCTTGCCATTTTTAGCCCTATGAAAATGACTTGGTTCAAGGTGAAGCTTTAACAAAACCTGCTTGTCTTTTGGAAAAAGGACACAGTCCTCAAATACCGTATAATGTCTATTTGACAAAGACATGATTTCTTTCAAGGTAAAATTTGTATAGGGAATGACCCTCTCAAGATTCTGTGTATACAGATTGAGAGGTACAATGGAAGTACTACCATCATCAAAGGTATACAAATTCATTGTGCTAGGGTTAAAGATACTAAGAGCCACAGGATTGTCCAAACTGGCTAAATAGAGATTACGAATTGACTTGTCTTTAAAAAACTCCTGAATATCATTGAAGACTTTCTTTCCTTCTAAAACAAGGACTTCCTTACAAAATTCCTCCATCCGTTCAGCATAGTAAGTCTGTCTCTCATCATTTGACATCTTTAAATAAATCCCGATAAAGTCTTCTGAAACAATCTGAACGACTTCTCTAGCGACCAAGACCTGGAAGGGAGATGAACAAAAAATTATATTCTCCAAATTTAACTTCTCCTAACATTCTTACAAACTCTTACTTAGCATCTTGCTTTTGTGCAATCATCTCTTGCCACCAATCTTCATGGTCTTGATACCAACGGATCACTTCTTTTAACCCCTTATCAAAGTCCACGTAGAGAGGCGTAAAGTCTAATTCAGCATATAACTTACTTGCATCAATTCCATAACGAAGGTCATGCCCTGGTCTATCTGCTATATACTTGAAATCTTCCTGAGATTTTCCTAACTGCAACAAGATTTTCTGTAAAATTTCGATATTCGTGCGTTCATTATTTACCCCAATCAAGTAGGTTTCACCAATCACACCCTTATCAATAATGGTGTCAATAGCCCGACAATGGTCTTTGACATGAATCCAGTCACGAATATTTAGTCCTGCTCCATATAGGACTGCCTGCTGACCAGTTAAAAGATTGGTGATTTGTCTTGGGATAAATTTCTCAGGATTTTGATAGGGTCCATAATTGTTTGAACAATTGGAAATCGTAGCCCTGACTCCAAAAGAACGAACCCAAGCTTTGACCAATAAATCCGCAGAAGCCTTTGTAGCAGCATAGGGCGAACTTGGATTGTACTGCGTTTTTTCAGTAAATTTATCCTTACTTTCTAATGGAAAATCCCCGTAAACTTCATCTGTTGAGATATGGTGGAAACGGATATCATACTTCCTAGCTAACTCTAAAAGATTATGCGTCCCAACGATATTACTCTTCACAAAAACAGATGTATCGTGCAAAGACTTGTCATTAAAAGATTCCGCTGCGAAATGAACAATCAAATCGACTCCTTCATCGATATGTTTGCTCAATTCCAACTCATTTGCGATATCCAGTTTATGGAAGGCTACTCCGTCATCCAGCAAATCTTCGATAGTTTTCAGAGAAGAGGCGTAAGTCAAATTATCCAAAATTGTAATCTGAATATCCTTATAAGTCTCTTTTAGGTATCGAACAAAATTTGAACCAATGAAACCAGCTCCACCAGTCACAACGATATTTTTATAGTTCATTTATTTTTCCTTTAACGCATTTTACTCAAAGCCAGTACGGTCAACACTGACAACTTCCCATTCTCTTGTATCCGCAATTTGTTTTCCATTTTGTTCGATCAGAGTATTAAAATCAGGAACAAACACTTTTACAAAAGGCTTGGTCAGTCTTAAAATATAGCCTACCCAGTAACAATAGGTCGAATTGGGGCAAATGAAATACTTGTTACAGCTATACAGTTGTAAAAAGTTATCTTGAATATCCTGTTCCTCAACTATAATCGGATTTTCAAAATGGTACTGAGAATGTAGAAAAGGTACCAATTCTTCGCGACACCAGGCAACATCATCTGAAGTAATTCGGATGGTTAAATGTTGAAAATCAGCCCCTTCAATGTCTGCTATCTTGTCTAAACAAGAACAGATATACAACTGAGAATTATAACCGTAATTTTTTCTATTTCGTTCATTGAGAAAATCTGTTCTCCTAATAGCAATCGTCACATTTTTCTCTTCAAATTGAGCGGAAGCTGCTACTACTGGCTCAATCAAATACTCTCTACAAAAAGAGTCCAATTCTTCTGAAGAATAGTCAACACCTGCCTCTTGAAAATAACCGAAATCTTCTAATTCGATACCATTTGCTTTTGAAAATAAGACAGCGGTTTTTGGAAAAAAGGTTTGGGCAAACTGAAAATATCCTGTTCGTAAGACATAACTTTCCTCATAGCCCATCATCCTATCTCTATGTGCTTGTAGGAGAAGATAGAGCAAATTCCCTAGTTGAAAACCTCTATTATTTTCATAAATTTTCAAGATTCGAATCTCCTTTTTGCTGTTTAAAGTATTGTCCTAAAGCGGAATTGTCAGGATTTTTTACTAAATTCTTAATTTGTTTACCTGTAAAAATTTCAGACTGATTAATCCCCAGTTTCACTCCATCGATTCTATTTAAATTCGCCACCAGATGACCAACTAAATCATTTATTGCTGTTACTTGATAGCACATCCCATCAGGATAAATATCAGAAATTGGCTCTAAATCCCTCAACAATTCATCTGGAAGAGGTTGGACTAAAGACCACAACTGATCATTTACTTTTTGATAATATTTCTCTAACTCAGGCTTGTCCAAAACAATATCATTCGAAATATAAGTCCATTGTCTAGAAAGTAAATCGTTGATAAAGCCCTTTTTCAGTGTTTTTCCATATAAGGTGTCCATAATATAAATAGTGTTCTTATTTTGATGAGCTTCAATCACGCCATTATAAATCTCTTGATGAACCGCACTATATCTAGAACCACTATCAAATACAGACTTCGTAGATACTAAAATCATATGACCTGTTTGAATCTTTTTTAGGACATTCAGTAATTTATCGATTTCCAAGTCATTGTTTTTCAAACCTAGATTAGTCAATAATTTTTCTGATGACGGAGCAGTACAAATCACCACATCATAAGAATCCTTCAAAGCTTCTTCAATATTATTTCGATTGAAACAACTTAGATCAATATCAGATAGTTTCCTTAATGTATCAAATAAAACTTTCCCAACTGCACCCCTTGATCCAATCAAGGCAACTTTTGTCTTGCTTGATTCAATTATTTCAAGAACTTCTTTAAAAGATTTAGCAGCTTGGTCCTTTTCAGAAAGGATTGGTTTTAAAAGAGAATCCCACGACAAATCAGCATCTTTGTCTAGTGGTGTAATACCTAAATAGTTTTTATGTGGATCATAATAATCAGCGACCAGATAATTCAATATCCCATTGTTAACTAACGACTGTGCTCCATTGGCTACTCCGCCAGGGACAAAAACAGCCCTACCAGGTTTGACATCTATCACATCTACAGATTTGTAAGTTGGAGAATCTATTCGTAGATCGATAAAAATCATTTTAAAGATACCAGATGCTACTGTCATCAACTTTTCATAGCCTTGACAGTGCATTCCTCTAATAACCCCCTGCTTTGAGACAGACACATTATTTTGAAGTTTATGATGAAAGAAGGATTCTGGAACTCCATTTGCAACCAAATCTTTTTTACGCCAGTTTTCTAAAAAATAACCACGCTCATCATGATGAAGAGGACTTTCAAACACCAACAAACCTTGAATCTGTACTGAAAGAGTTCTATCTATATTCATTTTTTCCCCTCGATATTCATACAAAAACGATCATTCTAGCCATACTAAAGCCATTTTCATTCTGTTTCTTAAATTATACCACTATATGAGTTCTCTAGCCAGATGAAGTTAACGCTTTTTAACCACCAATATCTATAAATACACATTTTTATTAGGACAAAAGAAAACCCTAAAAATCAGACTGTTTGTCTAACTTTTAGAGTTAAATCGTTTATTATTTTGTCATTCGTCTATTGAAATTCCTTGACATCTCCATCATAAGTCGCCCAGTCTTTACTGAAAAAGCGCTCATTCAGATGGTAAGTCGGAGCTGGGGTGGGATTGGAAAGGAAAGGATCAACGGCCTTGTCAAAAGCCAACCAACCCAACCAACCAAGGTGAATGGTGTCCTTCATAAAGAAAGGCTCCCCACCGTCCTTAGAAAAATCTGCTATATTGGTAAACCCTTGACTTTCTAACTGGTAGCGAATCTTCTGCACCGTTTGTTGGTACATCTCCTCTCGTAGACCAGCGTAGTCCATCCATTTTTTATTAACAGGTGGAATGATAAAAATCGGGTTTACCTTAGATTTAGAAAACTGTGTTAAAACCAACTGCAAGTCATTATACTCTGGCGACTTGAGATAAGTAAAGCTTTTCTGAGAATCCTTTAATTTCTTCAAATCCTTCTTAATCTGCGTATTATAGAAATAATTTTCCATTCCCAGATCATTATTGGAAGTATTCTTTTCAGCATCTGCTTTAACGACATCTTCTATATCTTGATAAGAAAACTGGTCTGGCAGGGTCTTTAAATACTTAACTACATGCTTATCGTAGTTGACATAGCCTCTAACTGAAAACTGACCAAAAAAGGAAGCTTGGCGTTCATTAAACCGAGCCAATAATTCAATCATTTCATTGTCTGCTGTCGACAATTCTTCTTTACTCGCCAACTTCTGAACAAGGTCCTTCATGGCTACGTTTGGAAACTGCTGTAGTAAGCGAGTCGCTGCATATTGACTAGCCTGATCTCCAGATTGATGTTCCAGAAAACTGGTCAACTGGTCTCCATTAAAATACTGCTGAAAGGCTGCTGGCTCATAGCCATTTTTACTGAACCACTGAGGTGAGATAACATACACAACTTGTTTATTCTCTAGCTGTGACAACATCTGTTGCATCCCAAAATACTGGTTAAGCGATGCAGCTCCCCTCTGTCCTAAAAGATAAGGGCGATAGGAGCGATTGTACTTCTCAGCCAAGACTGCAGGATGAGCACCATCAAAACGAAGCCATTCACTGGAGCCAAAGAAGGGAACAAAACGCATATTTGGATCAGATAGGGCTCTAACCTTTTGACTCCGCTCCTTAAAACTATCGATAGTAGTGGCCACTGCTGAACGCTTTTCAGCTCCTAGATTATGACGCATCTCAGTAGGATAGAAGAAAATGAGCAGAAAAACCAACAAACCAGCTATCAAGACCGGCCCGAAGATCATCCATAAGCGTTTAAGCATTTTGTAGCTCCACAATACCAGCTATGATTTTATTAGCCGTATTCCAATCATCACGACCAAACTCTGTTACAGGGACTCGAATGTCAAAACGGTTTTCAATCTCCACAATCAATTCAACCGTTCCCATACTATCCAAGACACCTGCATCAAAAAGATCTTCATCCATCATGTCAGAAACATCTTCCATAAACAACTCATCAATAATTTCGATAACTTCTGATTTGATATCCATATTTTATTTCCTTTATTTTTTAAACCATAAATCATTCAAGAATCCAGAAAAGATCAAGAATGACAGCATGACGACATGGAAGGTAATAACCATGCCAAGCAACTGAATCCAGCGATTCTCAGGTAGAGCAGGCTTCCCTGCTTTTTTCCGTTCCTTATTGAGCGTTTTTTTCTTGCGAATCCAAGCATCATTAATGACCAATCCTAATCCATGAAAGAGTCCATAGGCGATATAGTACCAAGTCACTCCATGCCAAAATCCCATAATCAGCATATTTACAATATAAGCCACACTTGAGGTTACATTGCGATTCTTAAAGACTTTCTTTCTGGTCAACACCATGACCATTCGCATAAAGACAAAGTCACGGAACCAGAAGGACAGGCTCATATGCCAACGATTCCAAAATTCCTTTAAATCTCTTGATAAAAAAGGTTTGTTAAAGTTGATAGGGCTACGAATTCCCATCAAATTTGAAATGGCTAAGGCAAACATAGAGTAACCTGCAAAGTCAAAGAAGAGCTCCAGACCAAAGGTATACATGACTGCAAAGGCATAGTGGTTAAAGAAACCACCTGACTGCAGGGCTAGATTCTTCAGAGGAGGGAGTAAGGTCTCTCCTAAAATATGAGCTAGGATAAACTTGTACAAAAATCCCCACATGATATAGCGAACAGATTCATCCAACATATCCATCAACTCATCCCGCTCAGGAATGGTCTGATAATTTTCATTAAAACGCTTAAAGCGATCGATTGGACCACTTGAAAAAGTCGGCATGAAGAGAAGGAAACGGAGGAATTCCCAGAGGGTAAAATCCTTAATCACTCCATCTCTCAGCTCGATGATAATCCCAACCGAACGAAAGGTCAGGTAAGAAATTCCCAAAAATCCAAGCAATGACTGCGTTCCATTGATAGCTGGTTGCACCTTGACAAAGATAATCGGAAGGAGGGACAGAAAACTAACTAGGTAGAAGACCCACTTGCCATCCTTACTTTTTCGATAATGCTTGTAGAAGAGCAAGAGCAATATTTCCCAGCAAAGGTAAATACCCAAAGCAACCAATTGATTGGTTTTCCCACCTACCAACATGGTGACGATAAAGAAGAGGCTAACCAGCACTTCATACCAGGCAAAGCGTTTCTTGAAAAAGAGGCCAATAAAGATAGGTAAAGTTGCAGCAATCACGTAGACAAAATACTGAGGATTGCCGTATGGCTCTAAATGAGGAAGCTGTTGAAAGAACTCCATCATCTCTTATTCACCTCGTTAATCAATCCTTTAATGTCAATTTTTCCATTTGGAGTCAGTGGCAAACTGTCTCGGTAAAGGAATTTAGACGGCATCATATAGGACATCATGATATCTGTCAAATCTTCCTTGATGGCCTTGGTAATATCGATATCTCGCTCAAACTGCTCACGAACACCATCTTTTAAGATAACATAGGCCAGTAGATTTTGTACCTTGTGGTCTTTGTTATAGCGCGGAACTGCGACAGCAGACTCGATAAAGCGAGACTTATTGAGGTTTTGAGAGACATCTTCTAACTCAATGCGGTAACCGTTGAACTTAATCTGGAAGTCCATGCGTCCGCCGTAGAGAAGCAAGCCTTCATCTGTCATGGTTCCCACATCTCCTGTATGGTAGGCTGGTAGACCTTCAAACTCAAAGAAGGCTTCTGCCGTTTTTTCAGGATTGTTCATATATCCTTTTGAAACGGCTGGTCCAGAAACAATGATTTCTCCCTGTTCACCATTTGGCAGTTTATTGCCTTCTTCATCAATGATAAAGGTCGGAGAATCAGCCTTGGTATAGCCGATTGGAAGGCGTTTGAGTTTCGTCAACATCTCGTCTGTTACAGCAACAGCTGACAAGGCCACTGTCGCTTCTGTTGGGCCGTAGGCATTGATAATACGGACATTTGGGAAACGCTCGCGCAGTTTTTGAGCTGTTTTGACTGTCAATTCTTCCCCATCAAAGTAGAAATGCGTGATGTCAGGCATTTTCTCGCTGTTGAAGTCTTCAGACAACATGGCCATATCCGCAAAGGATGGTGTTGATGTCCAGATAGCGATTGGCAATGAAAAGATGGTCGCAAAGAGTTGCTTAAAGTCCTGAGTGATGGCTGAAGGAAGAGCGAAGAGCGTACCACCTAGTGCCAAGGTCGGTGCCCAGTACATGACAGACAGGTCAAAAGAATAAGGTGGCTGAGCCAGCATTTGCGGACGACTTGGCGTCGCAAATTCCTTATCCGTAATCATCCAGTTGGTAAAGCTGAGGAGATTATCATGTGAAATCTGCACTCCCTTAGGCTTACCAGTTGTACCAGAAGTAAAGATAATGTAGTAATTATCATCACCCTTGACTGAATGCGTGATTTCATAGTTATTCCCTTGGGCAAAGGCTTCTTGAACCTGAGCTAGATTCATCATCGGTATAGAAGCCTGCTCCAATGGAAAGTCTGAAATGGCAATAATCAAGCTTGGCTCTGCCACTTCTAAAATAGCCGAAACACGCTCCAAGGCTGAATGGCTGTCAATTGGAATGTAGGCATGACCTGACTTAGTCAAGGCTACAAAAGTTGCCAACATTTCATATTCTTGGCCACCAAAAACGACCACAGGAGACTTCTCTGGCAAGCCTAGTTGGTCAATGGCTACAGCTAAACTATCCGAATCAGCCTTTAAATCGCCATAAGTGTGTTCCTGCCCCAAAACATTGTAAACAGGATAGCTAGGCTGGGTCTGAGCAAAATGCTCAATGGTTTCAATCATATCTGCTATTGGTTTATTTGACACAATAGGGATTCTCCTTCAAGTTAAAATTCATTATAGATAAAGCTTCCTTGACCCTGACCAAGATAGCTAAAGAAGTAAAGCAGCCCTAGAAAGATAAGAAAATACAAGGCTGTCCGACCAAGAAAGAGGTACAATTCTTTTCTCTGTTTCATCAAGAAAAACCATTCATTTCTGTAATTTTTCGCTAAAATAAGAGTGATTCTTACTAGCTTATTTTTCTACCATTGTACCACTTTATATAGTATTTTTTCAATTGTTTACCGTACATTTTCACTAGATTTCAGCTTATTTTAAGGATTATGCGGTTTTTCTATGTATATTTTAAATAGAGTGAAGCTGGGTAAAAACTCAATTTCAGTAGAAAATAAAGTAAATCTTCCCATAATAAAACGCATAATATCAAGTTTTTTCAACACCCGATACTATGCGCTTTTCTAATTTTTCAAGACTTTTTAACTAGTCTCTCATTTAAAATAATCTCGTCTGATATAAATTAAAATAGCTTCTATCATCAGACAAATTGCTGATAGCCAAAAACTGATGCTAATACCAAAATTCTCAGTAATATAGCTCATTAGCAAAACAAATCCTGAAAATGCTAATGTCGAAATCACTTCAAGAACAGAATAGACATTAACCAAATTATTTTCCTCTACTGTTTCCTGAAGAAATACACTTTCAGGAACTTCTTTTAGCTGCGATAACATACCAACTAAAGCTGAAAATACTAAAAACATCTGTGCATTTGGAAAAAGTAGAATAGTCAGTGTCACTATTGCTATGGCTACAAGAGAAAAAAGAATACTTTCCCATTTAGCGGCAAGGAACTTTTCAGATAGCCTAAAAGCAATTAAGCCACTAATTATAACCCCAATAGAGTATGCTGTATTAGAATATCCCCAGTAACTTTCCATTTCATTTAATAACTCAGTTACAAAGACAAGTATGATAGACGAAACCCAAATCGTATTTGAGAAAATTTCAAATAAATTTGCTGATACAAAAAGTCTTAATCTTGGATCTCTGGCAATTAACTTCCAACCTTTGAGCAAAATTTCAAGATTAGTTTCTGACTCTAGCACCTCCACTTCCGCCTTCGGAAGAAATAACATCAGAAAGCTAGAAATGATATACAAGATTAAAATGATAAACGTGGTAGGTAAGAGTCCAATTGTTGCAAACAAGAGTCCACCTAATCCCCAACCCACTAACTGAACAGCTTCACCAGTCATTGATAAGGCTGAGTTAGCCTTTCCCAAATCGGTCGCATAGCGTGGCACAATAGCATAGGAAACAGGTGCTGCAAAACCATCCAATATGGAAATCGCAACAACAAATAGATAGGTTACCAAAGGCGCTACTGATTGCATTACGGTAAACATCCCTACCAGCATCGACAATAATATAGTCTTTCCAAATTGGGATAAAGATAAAACCCTATTTAGCGCTATCCTTTTAGTAACTAAAGGAACTAAAAGACTAGCAACAAAAGAGGATATCCCTATTAAAATAGGAACTAGTGATGTGGCAATTACTGATTTTGAAATAATGTATATGTTCGCAATGATTGTTACCCTAAAGAAAATATCTGCTAAATTTGCAAACAATTGAGAGACTAACAACTTGATAAATGAATTAGACATGTAACGCTCCCATAACATAAAAATATTTAACTGATAAATGGTATAGTAGACTTTGTTTGATAACTATTTGACACAAGATTAGGTGGTCAGAAATTGAATTTTTAACATTCCAACTTAGCCATAGTTTTTAGTTTTCACATCTTTAAATCAGCTAAAACAATCCATAATATAGCATATATATTATAGTTAGCAAGATGCCGAACAAGTCTATTTATTTTATTCTATATTTTCCCAAATCAATTACTTGATTATAAACCGTTTCTGAATCGATATGATGAGCAACATCAATCAAAATGATAGGCAACTGCAAAAGTAACTGGCGCACTTGATATGCATTGTCCTTGTCTAAGGATGATGTAACCTCATCCGCCAACACAATGTCTTTTTGTCGAAGCAGACAGCGAACTAATTCAAGTCGTAAACGTTGTCCACCTGAAATGTTTTCTCCATTATTTATCAGTTGATAATCCAAAATATTGGTGATTTCATTCGTTAAACCAACTTGTTCTAGGCAACAGAGTAATTCTTTGTCTGAAATCTCCTGTCCTAGTGTTAAATTTTCTCGGATTGTCCCATGTCTGAAAAATGGATTCTGAGAGATATAAGCGACATTCCCTTGATAATGAGTAAATTCTCGACCTGATTTATCACGTACGATAATTCTACCACTATTCGGACTTATCTTTCCTGCCACCAACTGTAGGAGAGTTGACTTTCCGGTACCACTGGCTCCCTTTATTAAAACTTTACTTGGCTTAGTTAATCTAAGTGACAAATCATAAAAGAGCACTTGCTCTCCAACCTGTTTTGAAACGCCCTCCAAAACTAGCTCAGCTAAAGATTCGACTGTCGGATATGATGTTTCTAAACAAGATTCTTCCAATAATGAAAATATTTTTTCTTTCACTGTTTGCGATCGCTGTATATCAGATATGCTATACATAATTCTTTGAATAGGTCCGCTAAGATTCATTGTAGCTATATACATAGAGACCAAACTAGCTGTTGTTAACTCTATACCGCTCTTTTGTAATAAAAGACCAAGTGCAAGAGGTAGTACCTGACTAAGAAATTCTAAAGGACCATTGAAAAAATAAACGACATTGCTAGTCCATTCATTTTTCCAACGAGCATTCTCGTAACACTCGTTATTTTTTCTCATCTTAGCAAAGTTTTCTTTACTAGCGCCATAAAAATATATCGTATCTGCTCCCTTAAAAAAATCTCCTACAGATAGATGAAAAGCTTTTTGCATTTCCGAAAAATTTGCACCACTTTTCATTAAACAATTATTCATTACCCATTGAGGCAATGGTCGAAGAAAAGAGAACACAATAAAAACAAGACCAAGCCAAAAATTTTGCACCAAAATAAAAACAATCGTTGTACAAAGTATAAAAACTCTTCCAACTATCATATCCAGGGGTAAAAAGAAGCGATTATAGAGCAGTTCCATATCTTGTGTAACAATTGAAACTTTTTCATCATATACAACATTTTCTTTCAAAAATAGTTTCTTAATAAGCTGATTTTTTAAACGAATTTGCAGATGACGCTGCAGATTATTACTGACAAAATTTGCTAGCAACATCGTGCTATAAAAAAACAGGTGCAGACACAGGCCATATAAAACAAAGTATGAAATTGTACCAATTGTAAGTTGATCTTCACGAATATTCAATAGCTTATCCAATAACAATGGCTTTATTAGAGCCATCCCGCTATTCAAAAGTACTCCTATTAAAAAATAGATAAAAATATTAGTTTTAATGTATTTTAGAAATTTCATAAATAAGCCTATCTAAAAGAAAGCGAATAAATATAAAAGACTCAGTCTAAAAGTTATAAACAAATTAACTCCAACTGAGACTATACAATAATTTAATTAACCTATATATGATGCTGTTTATTAAGAGTGATTATTTTTACTATTGAAAAATAATTCTCCTGTTTCACTTTTCTTTCTTAAAATATATGGAGATAGAACTTGCATATTAAATACCTCAAAATTCATAATTATGGTGAAAACTTCGAAAAATCCTATCGCTCGAATACAATGAACTGATAAAACAACCGTAATTGAAATTTCTAAAGACAATTCTACCAAAATATTATTTCTAGATACTTCCTTTCCCATATCTGCGTATTACCTTTTACTTACTAAAATTTTTTCTAAATGCCTTTCATAAATCTTTGCCAAATGGTTACTTCCCGCTAATTTCATTGCTCCAATACACTTCCTCATTTCAATAATTGCTTTACAATCCATCTCTTTTTTGTATCGATACAGATGTTGTGCATACTGAAACACCAACCGTTCATAAATTTCTATCTCGGTGAAAAAGCATTGATTCAGTTGCTTTTCAAAATATAAAGCATCAAGAAATTTTCCTCTTTCAATACATGTGATATATCCGTTTAATAGCATAGATGAAATCAGTCGTCTATTGTTTGGAATTTCTTTGTAGAAATCAGAACGTCTAGACATTTCTCTAGCCAAAACCATGAAGACATCGTGTTTTAGGACATCTAACGTATTTGAAAAAATCAATAATTCATAGTATCCCCAATATTCAACACTAAAGAGATAATCAGTTAGATAAGATAAATCATCACCAGAATAATAAGCTTCTCCCGATAAATCTTGTAAACGAATTTTTAATAAAATAATGTTAAGCTTATGAAATTTCTCTTGTTTAGAATCTGACTCCATCTGAGAATAAAGTAGTTTTTTCAACCCATCAACATCATGATTTGATACAAAATGCCTAAGCTTTGATAATAGTTCGTTCAGTTCATCACGATGAAAATCATGAACAGCATACATAAATTCATCAATAGGCATGTTAATTTCATCCAAAATAGCCATAAATTTTGAAATGGTTAGATCAGTCTCTCCCTTTTCAAAACGTGAGAGCTGTGATGTTGATATACCAGCTTTTTCGACATCTTTCAAGCGAAAACCTCTAGATTCTCGAAACTTTTTAAAAATTTCTCCAAATTTTTTCATAATATCTCTCCAACAAGCATATATGGGAACAGTTTTTGATTTTTAATATTTTAACACAAAATAGAGGAAAGTAAAAGTGAGGTATTTCACATGAAAAAACAAAAACTATTGCCTTTATTATTCCTAATTTTGGGAGGAATTATGATTATCGTTGTTGGCTAATACTAAGAAGTTAGTTACTAAAATACTTACATCTTCAATCGAAAAAGTGATTGGAGAAAAAGTCTTAGCAATAAGAAAAACGCATAATATCAGGTATTGAAAAATTTGATACTATGCGTTTTATTGTGAGAAGATTTACTTCATTTTTTCCTGAAATTGAGTTTTTGCCCAAGCTCTATCAAAATAAATGTTTTCTAAATTAGAAAAGTGAGAATACAAGCACGGCCAAGGCAGCACCGATAACAGGTCCCACAACTGGAATCCAAGCATAAGACCAGTCTCCGTCTCCCTTGTTTGGAATTGGCAAGATGCTGTGCATGATACGAGGGCCAAGGTCACGCGCAGGGTTCAATGCATAACCTGTTGTCCCACCAAGTGACAGACCGATACCTACAATCAAGGTACCAACTGCAAAAGTTCCTATACCTGCCTGAAAATCGTAAAGACCCAAAGCAAAGATTGTCAACACCAAAACAAAGGTGCCAAGGATTTCGCTTATCAAGTTTGATACAGTATCCTTGATGGCTGGTCCTGTACTGAAGGTTGCCAAGATATTGCCTGCATTGTCTTCTGCTTCATAGTGTGGTTTAAATTGCAACCAAACCAAAATCTGACCGAGCATAGCCCCTGCAAACTGAGCCAGGATGTATGGGAAAACGGATGCCCAAGGCAAACCACCTTTTAAGGCTACACCAATTGTCACAGCTGGGTTTAAATGAGCTGGACTGAGCTTGCCAGATACAAATACTGCAACCGCAACTGCAATCCCCCAACCCATAGTAATCACAATCCAACCTGAACTGTTGCTCTTAGTTTTTGGAAGAACCACACCTGCAACAACACCATTTCCTAGAAGAATCAGGATTAAAGTCCCCAAAAATTCTCCAAATAATTCATTCATCATCTTTCTGTCTCCATTAAAAAGAAGGGGCGGGCGACAAGGAATACTGCCCTCCACCTCTTTTCCTTTTTCTTAATTTTTTAATTCTGCTAAATCATTGTTAGCAAGAGCTGCTTCGACATCCGCACGGTAGGCTGCTTTTTCTTCTTCTGACCAATCATAGAATCGTCCCATTTCATTCAAAACTGGTTCAACGATGCTATCCAAGCTATCACGCATGAAGAGCATATGGTTGGTACGACGAAGGAGGAAGTCAACTGGGCTAAGAGCCAACTCATTGCGCATTGCATAGTGAAGGGACAAGGTGTCTGACAAGCTGAGTCCTGGCGCTTGTTCCAAGCTGTGAGCAAGGGCAAAGACCTTCGGTGCATTTGAACCATAAAGATTTGCTAGGTAATGAGCTTCCTTGCTATCCAAACCACGTGATACTCCAAGTTGCGCAAAGGCTTCGATTTCTGAGTCCACATTTGCTGGGTTCAATTCTCCACCTGAAACAGGGTAAGTCTTAGAGTTGATGAGTTTAAAGCTACGGTCAAATTCTGCTTTGAGGATGTCAACCACGCGCTCCATAGCTCCTTCAGCCATCTTACGGTAGTCTGTGATTTTACCGCCAGCAAGGGTCAAAAGGCCATTATCATCACGGTCCAAGCTAGAACCACGTGAAACTGCAGATGGATCCAAATGTTTCTCAGATGTACTGCTTTCAAGCTTGCTGACAGCAGATTCAACATCTTCACGCGTTTTTTCTTTCGATAGATAAGCTTCGACAGTCGCAATCAAGGTATTGAAGCTTTCATCGCTAATAGTGCCGTTATTTCCTCCATTGTAGTCAGAAGCGCTATTACCTGCGATCAATGGACGAAGACCTGCCCAGCTGCTTTCGATATCATCAATGGTGATATTTGCTTCTGGGAAGCGGTTGTTGACAATGCCAAGCAGGTAATCTACATCTTCCTGCGTCACTTTTGGATGTTCCAAATCACCTGTGTAGTCAGTATCCGTTGTACCAAAGTAGGTTTTGTTTTCACGTGGGAGAACAAAGACCATACGGCCATCTCCCAAACCTGTGTCAAAGTAAACTGGCTGTGAAACTTTGATCTTGCTTGAATCCACTACCAAGTGAACTCCCTTAGTTGGACGCATTTGTGAGAATTGTGTTCCCTTATTAGACAAATTGCGTACCTTATCACTCCAAGGACCTGTTGTGTTAATCACCAGACGGGCCTTGATTTCAAATACTTGGTCTGTCAACAAATCACGAGCTACAACACCTGTAATCTTGCCACTTTCGTCAAAGAGGAAGCCTTCTGCCTTAACGTGGTTGGCAATGAGGGCACCATCTTGGTTGGCACGTTTGATATTTTCAATCACAAGACGCGCATCGTTGTTACGGAAGTCAAGATAAACCCCACCTCCTACCAAGCCTTCTTTCTTCAAGTTTGGCTGGCGTTCCAAGACTTCTTCCTTGCTCAAGACCTTGTTGGCAGCTGGCGTGTTATTAACCCCTGCCAAAAGGTCATACAAATCCATGGCTACTTTGAGACGGAAAAGACTAAAGGTCGCTCCATTCTCATCGTAAACTGGTAAAAGCATTGGGTCTGGTTTTGGAATGTGTGGAGCGATTTGTTGAACTACTGCACGTTCAGAAACCGTATCTGACACCACTTCTACGTCAAATTGTTTGAGGTAACGAAGACCTCCGTGGACCAATTTTGTTGAACGGCTAGATGTTCCTTCTGCGAAGTCCTGCATTTCAATCAAACCAGTCTCAAGACCACTAGCTGCCGCCTGCAAGGCTACACCAGCCCCTGTGATTCCCCCACCGATAATCAAGAGATCCAAGGTACGTTCTTGCATTTTTTTTATTGACAATTCACGTGTTTTCTTTGAAAATTCCATATTTACACACTTTCTAACTGAGTCGCTTTATTCTTCCAGTATTAGTCGTCTACTTCCGCAAAGACTTGAGTTGCTTTTACAGCTTTCTTCCAGCCCTTGTAGAGTTGTTCCTTGCGAGATTCGTTCATAGATGGCTCGAAGAGTTCTCCTGTCTCGTTCAAGAGTTTCAACTCATCCAAGTCTTTCCAGTAGCCTACTGACAAACCTGCTAAGAAGGCTGCCCCCAAAGCTGTTGTTTCCAAGTTTTTGGCGCGTGCGATATCGATTCCCAAAATGTCAGCTTGGAACTGCATGAGGAAGTTGTTCATAGCTGCACCACCGTCTACTTTCAAGACTTGGATAGCTGTTTGAGCATCTACCTGCATTGTGTCAATGATATCACGCACTTGATAAGCGATAGATTGCAAGGTTGCCTTGATAAAGTCTTCTTTGCTTGTTCCACGAGTCAAACCAAAGACAGAACCACGAGCATTTTGGTTCCAGTATGGAGCACCTAGACCTGTAAAGGCAGGAACGACATAAACTTCGTCGTTGTTGTGAGAATCACGGGCGTATTTTTCAGACTCTGGTGAATTTTCAACCATGCGAAGTCCGTCACGAAGCCACTGAATAGCACTTCCTGCGATGAAGATAGAACCTTCCAAGGCATAGTAAACCTTGCCGTTGATTCCGTAACCAATCGTTGTCAAGAGGTTATTTTCAGACAACTGCATTTCTTCGCCAGTATTCATGATGATGAAAGAACCTGTTCCATAAGTATTCTTGACCATACCTGGTTCAAAGGCCAACTGTCCAAAAAGGGCTGCCTGTTGGTCCCCAGCCATACCTGAGATTGGCACTTCTCCACCGTAGAAATGGAATGGAGCTGTTTTACCGTAGATTTCAGAGTTAGAACGAACTTCTGGAAGCATAGCCTTAGGAATATTGAGGATTTCTAAAATCTCATCATCCCATTTGAGTTCTTTAATGTTATAAAGCATGGTACGGGCTGCGTTTGAGTAGTCAGTCACGTGAGCCGCACCGTCAGTCAATTTCCAAACCAACCAAGTATCGATAGTACCAAAGAGCAATTCTCCTTTTTCTGCTCGCTCTTGAGCGCCTTCTACATGATCCAAAATCCAACGAACCTTGGTCGCTGAGAAGTAAGCATCGATGATCAAACCAGTCTTTTCATGGAATTTTTCCACATAACCTTGGCTTTTTAGTTGTTCAGCCAGAGGTGCTGTCTGACGTGATTGCCAAACAATAGCGTTGTAGATAGGGAGCCCTGTTTTCTTATCCCAGACAACCGTTGTTTCACGCTGGTTGGTAATCCCGATTGCTTCGATTTGATTTGGCTTGACACCACTTTCGATGAAAGCTCCAGCAATAACTGACTGAACAGAGTTCCAAATTTCATTGGCATTGTGCTCAACCCAACCTGCCTGAGGGAAAATCTGAGTGAACTCTTTTTGACTCGAGCTGACCTTTTCTCCTTTTTTGTTAAAAATAATGGCACGAGAACTTGTAGTTCCCTGATCAATGGCCATGATGTATTTTTCTTGTGACATGTGCTGTCCTCCTGATAAAGATCTTGAGGATGTATCCTCTTTACACTAACTAGTATACAAAATAAAGCGCTTTCTCGTTTATCAACTTTTTTTAATTTTTAAAAAAATGTGAGGAGATTGTGTAAATTTCACAAAAAAGACCTGGAACCACCAAGCCTTTTAACTAAATAATAACTGGCGAATCGCTGCCAAATCTTCCATATCCAAGTCATTTTTTAAATAATATACTGGTGTCTGCTCCTTCTTATGAATCGGGTTATTGGTAACCAGCAAATCATAATGCCGACTAGGCTCATAGGCTTCAATGGTAATAAAACGATTGTATTCCAGATACCGTTTCAAAATGGCTGCCATCCTTGAAAAGACAAGAAAACCAGATGTCAAATCCAGACCAATCCGCATATGCTGGCTACCATTTTCAGCCATATATTCGATTAACTGCAGCCATTCCCAGAGAATTTTCTTATCCAAATCCGTCCCCTGCTGAAAAGCAGGTAAAGCATGAAAAATCTCTTCTGCGGTCTCCTTAAAATCATGTTCCATCAACAAATAAGGATGACGATTCTCTGTCTGGTATCTGTACTGATCCTGTAAAATATAGCCCTTGTATAGATAAACTTGACCACAAAGCTGACTAAGTTCATAGGTGACATGGTCCTCTGTATAACCGCCTAGCAACTCCTCTTTCTTCATTTCTTGAATCAATTGCGTCAGCAAATCTGCCAACTGCCCTCCAAAACCAAGAATATACTCCATAGTATGGAGGGGAAGAATACGATGAGATAGGAGGAAAGAGAAAAATATCATCATCTCACCATCCTCAGTTCCTAGAGGGATGTGTTGCCCAGCAAAAAAGGACGGAGCCTTTCGATGCAAACGAAGGTAGAAAATATTGTCAAAATACCCTCGCATTTTCTCTTCTATGACTTGAAACTGACAGGCATTAACCCGGAGACGTTGTTGACTGATGTGAGCCCAGAGAACCAAGTCCAATTTCTGCCCCGAAGACAAGCTTGCACCGCAGATTTCTTCTAAAGTGGCAATCTCCTGTTTTCTCTCTGGTTTCTGCATGTGACCTTCCCACTCCTGACTCGACCAAACCTTGCGGAAAAGACAGAAATAGAAATAGCGAATTTGATGTTCTGGACCTCGCCACCGTCCATTTTGGATGGATAAGTCAAATTCTGACAAAATCTGATTTAAACTAGCTAGGTGGCGGCCAAGCGTAGCCTCACTAATCATCAATTCTTGAGCCAGCTGATGGGCCAAAAACTGTTGGTGGTAAAGAAGATAAACAAGAATCTGATATTTAACAGCATTCTCCAAAAACAGGCTACGGATATCTCTCCCCTTGGTAGCTGCACCAATCGACAGACGCAGATTTTCATCTTCTAAGGAGATGTTCAGCTCTAAACCACTGTCCAAAGCCTTGTCATTGAGCAGGGTGACATATTTGGTTAGGGTTGCTTTTGAAAATCCTGTTTCCTCCATTACAGCCTTGACAGTCGTCTGAGACTCTTGTAATAGAAAGGAAAGGATTGAAAATTGGCCAGATTCAGCCTTTTCCATCAAGTCTCCTAAATACATTTGTTACCCCTTTCATTTTCTACCTTAAGCATAGCATAAATCTTACAAATGCTAAAATAATCTGTTTCTCTTTTTATTTACCTGCTGATTTTCTGGTCTATTATCCTGAAAATCAGCAAACACACGGCTCCCCCTTTGGGAATTTTTGTGCTAAAATAGTAGCTATGGATAAAATTATTAAAACTATATCAGAAAGCGGCGCCTTTCGTGCTTTCGTCCTTGATAGCACAGAAACCGTCCGCACTGCTCAAGAAAAACACCAAACCCAAGCTAGCTCAACTGTAGCGCTTGGTCGAACTCTTATTGCCAGCCAGATTCTCGCAGCTAATGAAAAAGGAAATACCAAACTAACAGTTAAAGTGCTAGGGTCTAGCTCTCTAGGTGCTATCATCACCGTCGCTGATACCAAGGGGAACGTCAAAGGTTACGTTCAAAATCCCGGTGTTGACATCAAAAAGACTGCAACTGGTGAAGTCCTTGTCGGACCTTTTGTCGGCAATGGTCAATTCCTCGTTATCACAGACTACGGTACTGGAAATCCTTACAACTCTATGACTCCCCTCATCTCTGGGGAAATCGGTGAAGATCTTGCCTTTTACCTGACTGAAAGCCAACAAACTCCTTCAGCAGTCGGCCTCAATGTTCTTTTGGACGAAGAAGACAAGGTCAAGGTTGCAGGTGGTTTCCTAGTCCAAGTCTTGCCAGGAGCCAAGGAAGAAGAGATTGCTCGCTTTGAAAAACGCATCCAAGAAATGCCAGCTATCTCAACGCTTCTGGAAAGTGAAGACCATATCGAAGCCCTTCTCAAGGCTATCTACGGTGACGAGGCTTATAAGCGTCTTTCTGAAGAAGAAATCCGTTTCCAATGTGACTGTAGCCATGAACGCTTTATGAACGCTCTTGCCAGCCTTCCAAGCTCAGACTTACAGGAAATGAAAGAGGAAGACCATGGGGCAGAAATCACTTGTCAATTCTGCCAAACAACTTACAACTTTGATGAAAACGACCTGGAGGAACTCATTCGTGACAAATCTTAATACACCTTTTATGATTGGCAATGTTGAGATTCCCAATCGTACCGTTTTAGCGCCCATGGCTGGCGTGACCAACTCAGCCTTTCGTACTATTGCAAAAGAGCTCGGAGCCGGACTCGTTGTCATGGAAATGGTCTCTGACAAGGGAATCCAATACAACAACGAAAAAACCCTGCACATGCTTCATATCGATGAGGGCGAAAACCCTGTCTCTATCCAACTTTTTGGTAGTGATGAAGACAGCCTAGCACGCGCAGCAGAATTCATCCAAGAAAACACCAAAACCGATATCGTGGATATCAACATGGGCTGCCCAGTTAATAAAATCGTGAAGAATGAAGCTGGTGCTATGTGGCTCAAGGATCCAGACAAGATTTACTCTATCATCAACAAGGTCCAATCTGTCCTTGATATCCCACTTACTGTCAAAATGCGTACTGGCTGGGCTGACCCGTCTCTGGCAGTAGAAAATGCCCTCGCTGCTGAAGCAGCAGGTGTTTCTGCCCTCGCCATGCATGGCCGTACCCGCGAACAAATGTACACAGGCCACGCAGACCTCGAGACCCTTCACAAGGTCGCTCAAGCTTTGACCAAGATTCCATTCATCGCCAACGGTGACATCCGTACGGTCCAAGAAGCCAAACAACGTATCGAAGAAGTCGGTGCTGACGCAGTCATGATTGGCCGTGCTGCCATGGGGAATCCTTACCTCTTCAACCAAATCAACCACTACTTTGAAACAGGAGAAATCCTCCCTGATTTGACCTTTGAAGACAAGATGAAAATTGCCTACGAGCACTTGAAACGCTTGATTAACCTCAAAGGGGAAAACGTCGCAGTTCGTGAATTCCGTGGCCTCGCTCCTCACTACCTCCGTGGAACATCTGGCGCAGCTAAACTCCGTGGAGCTATTTCACAAGCTAGCACTCTGGCAGAGATTGAAGCCCTTCTGCAATTGGATAAGGTTTAAAATGGTTCATACTGCTCTACTGATTATCGATATGCAAAAAGCATTTGATAGACCTAGCTGGGGAGAACGAAACAACCCTCAAGCTGAACATCAAGCATTGAAGGTACTGGCATACTTTCGTAAACACGCTCTTCCAGTCTTACACATTCAACATATTTCTGATAATCCCCAGTCGCAATTTCATAACAAACAAAATCAAGAGTTTAAAAGTGGATTTGAACCAGTTGCTTCCGAACCTGTCTTTCAAAAAACGGTTAATAGCGCCTTTATTGGAACAAATCTTGAAACATATTTACGAAAAAATCAGATTGGTCATTTAGTCCTTGTTGGTTTGACCCTGCCTCATTGTGTGTCTACTACGACACGAATGGCAGCAAATCTTGGTTTTGAAGTCACTTTACTAGCAGATGCTACTGCCAGTTTTACCCTATCTAACAAAAACGGTCAGTCCATCTCTCCTGAGACTATCCATGAGATTAATCTCCTTTCTCTACAAGATGAGTTTGCTCAAATTCTTACTACAGAAGAATTTTTAACCCAAGTACAAGTATAAAATAATCCGTCAACTCTTATTTGAGCTGACGGATTTTCTTTTATTGTAAAAATTCAAATACTGAGAGCTATTATTGACTCAAAGCAACACTGGAAACCTTGCCATCCGCTCCTGTTGTAATTTGGATGACTTTTCCTCCACCGATTTTGGCATTATACTTGCCATCATCAAGAGTATAAGAATAACCTCTGATAGAGTAGTTTTCTTTCTTTCCATCAGCAGATTCTACTGTGAATTGACCACCTGATGAAACTGTAATGGTTTCGCCACTAGCTCCCTTCCAGTTGCCCGCTGCTGCTGAGAAATCACCATCTACCATAGTTAAAACACCCTTGTAGCGTTTATTTTGTTCTGCTTGCTTGTCTTGAAGTTTACGGTCAGTTGTAGGATCATAGCTTGATTGGTTAGACTGGGCTTGAGGAGTCTGTTGAGTTGAAGGAGCCTGAGCAGGGGGTTGTTGACTAGCTGCCTGTTGATTAGACACTTCTTGACCTTGTCTTTGCTCTGGTGCAGGAGTTGCTTCTGATGGTGTCGCAGTTGCTACAGACTGGTCAGTAGATGTCTTGGACTTTTCAGATGAAGCTGAACTTGAGGACTTCTGAGTCTTGCTTTCTTTGTTAGAAGAAGTTGCTTTAGAACTTGATGATTGGCTTGTTTTTGCAGAGCTGCTGGTTTGAGTGGTTTCCTTTTTATTTCCACAAGCTCCCAGTAGCAAGGTAGAAGCCAATACAGTTGCTGCCATCAATTTAACATAGGTTTTCTTTTTCATTTTTCTGCTCCTTTGTAATATTTTAGAAATATAAAGAAATCTTTTTGTAATATAATTGTAACATTGAGATTTAAATATGTCAACAATTTATCTAAACTATTTTAAAAATCTCACATCATTTAGATATATTTACTCCTCCTACTCTTCTATTCGTAATAAAACAGAAAAACAGGAGATTTTTCTTTTAAAATTTGAATTTGTTTTTTGTGTAATCGCTTGCATTGTATTAGACAAAGGAATATAATAACATTGAAATAGGATATTGGAGGTGTAGACTTATGTTAAGCAAATATTACAAGTATCTTCCTTGGTTGATTTTGGGAGCTTTCTGGTCTTATCAGTCCGCAATTCGCTACGCTCAGACTACATTTGATGTTTTCTATCTGACGACAGTCTTTATGATTTTCTATATAGCTTTGTTATTCCTACACGAAAAATATCTCAAGTATCTATACAAAGACTTTTTTACTCACCTGTTGAGCAATTCTAAGAAAGATAGCCACCCATAAAAGCAGTCACAACACAAAACCATCTCATGATGGTACATAAAGAGGTCAGGAACTTTGTCCCGACCTCGTTTTTTTATTTCAATCGATAGGTTTTTCTTGGTTTCTTTTTGGGCACTCGTTTGAGTCCGACTTCTTCTACATATTCGCCATATTTTACGAGAAAGTTATTGCTGACGATTGGTCGACCGGGGTTGATGAGATTGACCAATTCAGTCCCCTCATAGACAGTGAACTCCTCCTCTAGCAGATAGAGGAAAGTCGGATTCCAGTCGAGACGGCCTTGGATTCGTTTGATGGATTCTTGAATAATGGCATAATGGTCAAAAGCGAAGGCTTGCTCGTCCAATTCGACTCCCTCCAAGAAGCATTTGCCCGTCTGAAAATCGACATCTACGAAAACGACATCCTTGGCATCGTCTCCTGCTTGAACAAGTTCTAAGGTACGACTAGGCAGATAAACCAAGTGGGCAATGGTCACTGTCCAGCCCCGTGGGTCACGGCCGGGAGTCGATACGGTCATCAATTGCTCGATTTTTTCCAAAGGAAGATCGAGATTAACTTCTTCACTTACTTCTCGCTGACAGGCATGAGCAGCATCTTCTCCCTTATCCATAAAGCCTCCAACCAAGGCCAAACAGTTTTGATAAGGGTGAGCCTTGCGACGGATTAGCAAGAGCTTGATTTTTCCTTCGACAAAGCAGTAGGATACCATATCAACTGTCACACTTGGCTTTTCATATTGTGGGAGTTCCTGCTTGTAGTACCAGTCTAAAAACTCCTCCTGACTGGCATGAATTTCATAATATTCTTTTTCCGTCATCCCTGCTGGAATCTTTATGTCCGTCATTTTATGCCTCCTTACGAACTGCCTTGGTCCATTGGTACCAACCCACTAGACTATTGAGTGTGTAAACCCAGTACATTCCTTGAATATGGATATTTTCACCCCACCAGAGGTAGATACTAAAGAGATTGGTTGCAATCCAGAAAATCCATTGCTCGCGGTAGAGACGTGTCATCAAGAGCTGACCAACACCATTGGTCGCATCGGTAACACTATCACGGAAAGGGCGAGCGCTATTGATACTTTGATAAGCCAAGCCCATACCAATCCAAATGATAGCAGTCAAGGACAAGTACTTGAGCCAGTCAAGAACAGATAATTTCTTAGCTTCAAAGTGGGATTCTTCTGGTTTTTCCTGTTCATTGATACGATTGGACAGCCAAGCATAGAGGCCAATCGGCTGCATGACAAAGAAGTAAACAGTCGTCAAAACTTCGCCATAAAAAGTCGCATTCATGGCCAAAATCAAATAGATAGCTGAGTTAATAGCCCCAAAGAGATAATTACTTGCACGCCCTTCTGCTACCAAGATAACACAGACAATCCCTGTCCAAGATGCAAACAAGCTCAGCCAGTCATGGCTTTCCGTATTTTGCGTGAATTCCAAGATTAAGGGAACACTTGACAAAGCGATGAGATACAACCACTGGAAAAGGCTGCGACCAACAAAGAGATCTTTCCAGAGCAGGCGCATGGTTCCTGCAAAACCAATCTTGCGAGCTTCGGCATGGACATTTTTAAAGTTTTCAATAAATTGTGTGATTTTTTCAGTTAGCTTTTTCATATTGTTCTCCTAATCTGCTTGGTAAATGGCATCAATAGCCACTTTTGCTGCTTCATAATTTCCTAGATAATTTTCTGCTAGATAAACTAAAGGAATGTTGGTTAAATATATCTCTCTCATCTGGTCCAAATGCTGGGAAAAACTGTGGCGAATATGGTCTTCTGCCATGCTCATATCTCTAAATCCGTCATTGACATAGGAACCGACAGGTTGCACGAAGAGAATCAAGTCCCATTTTTCCTTAGCCAAGATCGAAATAAAGAGATTGTCAAAGGTTTCTCCTGATAAGTCCCCTTGATCCTCAGTCTCCATGTAATAGTCATAGTAGCCCTTGGTTACCAAGGAGTTGGTATCGGCTATCACTAGGCCTCGATTGGCATTACTATCAATTAACTTTGAGGTTTGATCATACTGTCCCAACAGGAGATAATAGTAATCCTTTGGAGTCAATTCATCGTCGCGGACGTTGTTTTTGATCTGGTACTCACGCGCGTATTCCAGACTAACGGGCGCATCGTAATACCTAGCCAAATCCTTGGCCAGAGTGGTCTTCCCATTGCTGGCACTTCCCATAATCAACACTTTCTTGGTGAACTGGCGACGGAAAGGTTGAGCGATGTATTTCCAATATTTGCTTGGATTGTCTCGAATCATAGTCGCTGAGATACCAAACTTTCTTTCTTGTAAGACTGTCTCAAAGCCACGATTAGACAATTCTTGCTGATAGTCTGCTTCTCCTACAAAGAAGATTAGTTCTTGCTGGGTTTCATCATAGGAAATCTCTGCAAACATCTGATTCAACCACTCCTGCCAGCCCATAGGGTAACGGGGAAGATTGCTTTCATCTAACTTGCAGACAGAGGTCAACTCGTCATCACCAAAGGCCTCTCGGATATAGCGAAATCGTTTTTGAAGACTTAAGCCTACCTGCTCCCCTCGGTCTCCCTCGTAGCCTGAAACGACAACCCAGACCTGGTCACACTGCCGCTTCGCACGCTGGATCAGATCGATATGACCTTGATGAAGTGGAGCAAAGGTTCCAAATACCACTGCTGTTTTCTTTTTCATAAATGCATTGCCTTTTTATAATTTTTGATATTTTTATTATCTATGTTTTTTATTATAAACTATATTTTTGTTTTGTCAATAGTTTTTTATTGTTTTTTATAAAAAAGTAGCAAAAAAGAGAATCAAGATTGCTCCTGATTCTCCATTTTTATGCAATATCAAATTTTAACTGGCCTGCTTTAACACCAATCTTAAGTGTGCTGTCTGCCACCAAATCTCCCTTAAGAAGAAGTTCTGCCAACTTGTCTTCCACTTCTGTTTGCAGAGTTCTGCGAAGTGGACGAGCTCCCATCTCTGGATCATATCCTTGATTTGCCAGCAATTTCAGTGCGGAAGCTTGTAATTTCAAGTCAATACCTTTTTCAGCCAAACTTGCTACTAAAGGTTTAACCATAATCTTCACCACTTCCTGCATATGGTCGCTAGACAAGCTATGGAAGACCACCTTTTCATCAATACGGTTGATAAACTCAGGTCTATAAGCCTTTTTCAACTCTTCAAACATGCGTTTTTCCATATTTTCCTGGTCAAAACGAATGTCCTTAGCCCCAAAGCCAACAGTCTTATCATCACGAAGGGCAGTCGCACCAAGGTTCGATGTCATAATAATAATAGTATTTGAAAAGTCAACCTTGCGTCCCTTGCTATCTGTCAAGACACCGTCATCCAAGACCTGCAAGAGGACATTAAAGATATCTGGGTGGGCCTTTTCTACTTCGTCAAAGAGGAGAACGGAATAGGGTTTGTTGCGAACTTTCTCGGTCAACTCCCCACCTTCTTCATAACCCACATAGCCCGGAGGAGCTCCGTTAAGACGGCTGGCTGCGAATTTCTCCATATACTCACTCATATCAAAGCGAATAAGAGCAGATTCGTCATCAAAGAGGACTTCTGCCAAAGCCTTGGCCAATTCGGTCTTCCCGACACCTGTGGGGCCTAGGAACATAAAGGAACCAATCGGACGCTTGTGACTGCGAATTCCTGACTGGTTGCGGCGAATCGCACGGCTAATGCTTGAAACAGCTTGATCTTGCCCGATAACACGTTTGTGTAGTTCAGCTTCAAGATTTAGATACTTCTTAGCATCCGTTTGAGTCAGTTTTTGGACTGGAATTCCTGACAAACGACTCAAGGTGGTCAAAATATCAGACTCTGTCACCAAGTCTTTGTAAACTGGGACTTCCTCTTCTTTTGCGATTAGCTGGGCTGCCTGCTTCCACTTGCCATCCATCAGAGCCTTGTCTGCTGGACTCAAGCCATAATCGTCTGCTTTCACATACTTAGCCTTATTTTGCACTGTTGCTGCCGCTTCATCCAAGAGGTCGATAGCAGAGTCCGGCAAGTGACGACTGGTCAAGTAACGATGCGCCATCTTAACAGCTGTTTCAACCGCTTCATCTGTGATTTGCACACGGTGATGTTTCTCATAAGTCGCCTTCAAGCCCTGTAAAATGGTCATACTGTCGGCCACGCTTGGCTCTTCAATCGTCACTTTGGCGAAACGACGAGAAAGGGCCGCATCTTTTTCGATATGTTTTTGGTATTCTTCCTGAGTAGTCGCACCAACCGTTCTCAAAGTTCCACGCGCCAAGGCTGGTTTCAAGATATTGGCCGCATCCAGAGTCGAGTCAATACCACTACCAGAACCCATGATGGTGTGGAGTTCATCGATAAAGAGGATGACTTGGCCATCTTCTTCAATATCCTTGATGATATTATTCATGCGCTCCTCAAAGTCACCACGGAAGCGTGTCCCAGCAACAACATTCATCAAATCAAGCTCCAACACGCGCATCTTAGCCATTTCCGCAGGTACATCACCACTAGCAATACGCTGAGCGAGACCAAGCGCCAAGGCTGTTTTCCCGACACCAGCATCCCCAACCAAGACAGGATTATTCTTGGTTTTACGGCTCAAGATTTGAATCATACGCGAGATTTCCTTATCCCGACCGATGACTGGTTCTAACTTGCCAGAACGCGCTTGCTCTGTCAAATCATGCGTATAGTCCTCGAGACCACCACTAGGAGTCTGGGGCATGCCCATCATATTAGCCATAGAATTTTGCTTATCAGCTACTGTACGATGGCGTTGACGTAAAGCTTTAAGGTCTTCACGAGTCCAGCCTGCACGTTCTTCTAAATTGCGACGAAGGGCAGCAATCTTGACCTGATCTTTCTTATCTTCATAAGAAAAACCAGCTCTCTCCAAAATACGAGTCGCCAAGGCATTTCCATCATGCAAAATCGCATAAAGGACGTGCTCCGTCCCTATCACCTTAGCATGGACCACTGACGCTACATACTCTGCTTCGTCAAAGAGGACCTGCAAACGATGGGAGAACGGCAATTCCGTAAAGGTTTCATCCTGGCTATAGTCCGTTTCAGTCAGTTCCAAAGCGACTTCTTCTAAACGGTCCATCTCATATGGATAATCATTTAAGGTCGCCCCTGCCACACTATAACTGTGATTGGACATGGCAATCAACAAGTGCCAAGATTCTAGGTAACGAGCTCCAAAATGGCCAGCAACCATGTAGGCACTTTCGATACATTCATTCAATGCTTTTGAATAGTTCATCTTACTTCCCTTTTCTATCTACCTCTTGTATAACCTGTCGTAGCATATTAGCACGAAGGACTGGAGCTTCTTCTCCTAGAACGCGATCCAAAGCTACTGCCACCAGCAAATTCATCTCCTGCTTGGTCATCAATTCCTGCTCAACCAAAAGCTGCAGAATATCTTCATAAATTTCTTGACTGACTCGCTCACCAATTGAGTAAAGCAAATCGCTGAGCATTTCATGATGACTAGAAAACTCAATCCGTCCTATCCGAATGTAGCCTCCACCACCACGCTTACTTTCAACCAAGTAGCCTCTACTTTCCGTAAAGCGTGTCTTGATCACGTAGTTAATCTGACTAGGAACAACCTGAAAGGTATCTGCCAACTGACTCCGTTGCAACTCCACGATACCAGATTGATCTAAAATCGCCTTGATGTAGGCCTCAATATGATCCGATGTATTTTTAAATCTCATTACAAACCCACCTCTCTCTTTAAACCTTGACTATCTTTGACTATTATACCGAAATTTTCTCATTTTTAAAAGAAAAAGGGCGCTGGTAAAGGATAATCTTCACCAACTCCCTATTTTTCTACTTATCTAAGCCTAATTCTGCCAAGATTTGACGTTTGTAGGCAATCTTTTGGACTTCCTTGTCCTCATCTCCAGACCAATCTAGTTTAAATTCTGAAACAATCTGCCCAGGGCGATTTTTCAAGATATAAATGCGGTCGCTGAGACTGAGGGCCTCTTCGATACTATGCGTGATGATCAAGGTCGTTAGCTGTAACTGTTTGTGAATCTCAAGGTACCAAGCGTGGAGTTCCATCTTAGTCATCTCATCCAAGGCACTGAAAGCCTCATCCAAGAGAAAGAGCTTGTGCCCGAAAAGGTAAGTTCGAAGCAAGGCTACACGCTGGCGCATCCCGCCACTGAGTTCATGAGGGTATTTATCTCTTACAGCTGTCAACTGGAAGGTCGCAAGAATATCATCCGCGCGGGCAATAGCTTCAGCCTTATCGACCTTTTGAATCAAAAGAGGCAGTATGATATTACCAAGCACAGTCTTGTGCTCCAAGAGCAGATCCTTTTGCAACATATAACTCACGCGCCCCTTGGGATTTTCCTCACCGTCAAGGATAATTCGCCCTGATTGGACTTCTAAAATCCCAGCGATTAGGTTAAAGAGAGTGGTTTTACCAACACCACTTGGGCCCAGAATAGAAACCACTTCACCTGAAGTCACCTGCAGGTTGATGTCCTCTAAAATCCTCTCCTGACCATAGGCATAACTGACGTGTTCTAGTCTAATTTCTGTCATTATTTCACAAATTCGTTGGTGAAGCCTTTGTCTGTCAAGTCTTCTTTAAGGATACCATTTTCTTTATCCCATTTGTAGAAGGCATTCCAGCGAGCTGCATCAAATTGACCCCATTTTTCCTTGTCACTTGCGTATTCTTTTGACAAGTATTTTTGAGATTCGATGACAAAGTCACGTTTTTCCTGAAGTTCAGGTGCATTCTTGATGAGGATATCTGCTGCTTCCTCTGGATGCTCCATAGCATATTGGTAGCCTTTTTTGATGGCTTGGATAACTTTGCGAGCTTCTTCTTTGTTGTCTTTCAAATAGTCGTTGTTTGCGATAATAACTGGTGAGTAGTAGTCAAATTCTTTAACGTAGTCTTTCAAGTACATGAAGTTAGCATCTACACCTTGAGATTTAGCAAGGATACCATCCCAACCGTAGTAAATCCAAGCAGTATCAAAGACGCCATTGGCAATTGGTGTGATTGAGTTTGAGTCGTTATTTGGTACTTTTTCAACCTTCTCAAAGTCTCCACCTTGAGATTCTACCAAGGTTTTCAACATAGCAAGTTCAGTTGGGTCATTCCAAGTTCCGTATTTCTTACCAACCAAGTCTTTTGGACTAGCTACATTGTCAGATTTACGAGAGATGATTCCTGATGTATTGTGTTCAACAATAGCTGCAACGGCAGTGATTCCTGCGCCTTTTTCCAATTTCTTAGCCATGTAGTCTTGGAAATACACTGCAAATGGTGCCTTTCCGTTGATAACCAAGTCAGAAGAACTTTCTTCCGGTGGCAATTTCAAGTCAACATCCACTCCAGCTTCTTTGAAATAACCTTTTTCCTTGGCAACATAAAGCCCTGTGTGGTTGGTATTTGGCGTCCAGTCTAGGATAAAGTCAATTTTCTTGAGTTCTGCCTCTTTGTTGTCCTTAGAAGCAGTTCCTTGGCCACAAGCCACCAGCACGACAGCTACAAGAACTGTCACAATCGTTAAAAACACTTTCCATGTTTTTTTCATTTTGATTTCCTCTTTTCTTTTTTGAAACATCCTTATTCTACGAAAGTTTCCATTTAATCACATATTTTTCACTAATATCGACCAATTTCATACCAAGAAGGCTAATAATCGATACCAGAATGATAATAGCGAACATGGTATCATACTGAAACAGTTTCTTGGACTGAATCATGTAGACACCAAGACCCTCAAAGCCTCCCAACCACTCAGATACCACTGTTGTGATAAAGGCGTAGGAGACACTGACTCTCAGACCTGCATAAAAGTAGGGCAGGCTGACAGGGATTTTAAAATGCCACAGGATTTGCCAAGGCTTGGCCCGCATCAGACTAAACAAGGTCAGCATATCCTTGTCACAATGCCTAAAACCGTCCAAAATACTGACGATGATAGGAAAGGTTGTCGTCAATATAATCAGGACAATCTTGGGCAAAATTCCATAACCTAGCCACAAGACCAAGATAGGAGCTATGGCAATGGTCGGAATGGTCTGAACGACCACCATCATAGGATAGATAAGATCATTGAGCCAAGTCAAACTGTCCATAAGTACAGCCATGAGACAGGCAATCAAGACTCCCAAAACCAGCCCCAGTAAAGCCACTCTCAAGGTGGCCCAGCTATGGTGCCAGAGAAATTCTCTATCACGAACAAAGGCCTGGAGAATTTCAAGAGGGGTCGGCAGGATAAACTTGGGGAGAAGTTTAAGAAAACCTGCTAACTGCCAGATTGACAAGACTCCCAGAAAACCCAAAAGACTAATGTGTCGTCTCAGTATACTTTTCAAGCTTCTCATCAATACTTAAAATCTCTCCTACATTTATTTTGACATTGGCAAAGACATTGTCTGCCTCCTGCCCTGCCACTGCTAGCGCTTCTTTGAGAATGCGCATGAGCTCATCAAACTCTCCTTCCAAGACCGTTTCAAATGGTGTCACCACCATGGTCACTTCTTGAGCTTGCAGATAAGCAATGACCTGATCAATAACAGCTATCCGATCAATCCCCTGTGATAGGGGTAAAACTTGCAAGGCAATGCTTGCTTTCATAAAAACCTCCTCTTCTCGTTTTCCTTTAACAAAAAGAAAAACCTTTACCATACATGGAAAAGGTCAAGAATAGACTAAGTATCGTTCCCTACGCTGGCATTACCCAGATCAGGTGCGGTCGAAGTTTAACACTTCCTCTCAGACTGTACACAGACTCCCATATATTATATGGACATATGATAGCGCAAAACAAAAAAAATGTCAAGGAAACTGCTTACAGAAAAGAGTAGGAAAAATTTCCTACTCCCATTTTCTATATTCGTTCTCCATCACTGTTTACTCTGTAGCCATCGACCGTTGTATTGACAGCTAATGCGCCTGAAGAGTAAGAATAATACCATTTACCAGAGACTTGGTACCAACCTGTTTTCATTGCCCCTGAACTATCCAAATAATACCACAAACCATTTTCCTTTAACCATCCTGTCTGCATTTCCCCAGATGATTTCAAATAATACCAGCTAGAACCATCTTTCAGCCAGCCCGTTGATTTAGACCCATTTGATTTGAAATGATACCAACTACCATTTATTTTTTTCCAACCAACAGTTAATCCATTATTTGAGCTATAATTAGAACTATTTCCTGATTGATTCTGATAATTCTGTGAAGAAGTTACTCCCTCTAGCTGGATATAGCGACGACTTCCGTTATAAGCTGTATAACTCAACCACTTGTATCCATCTTTTTCGAGAATTTGATCATAATGAACATTCTCCCCAGGATAATAGTAATCAATCACAGTTGCGCTAGATAGTGGCTGATTTTTGATAGCAGACCTAGTCTTAAAATAATGTGTTCCCCCTGTTGAAGCTGAGGATTGACCATTCCCAACACTGCCACCAGCTAAATCTTTAAAATGAATAAAACCAGTCATAGTATTCGCCTTCACGGTGCGCTTGTTGTAAGATTCTCTTATTCCATAGTTGTATTCTTCAATTTCAATCTCATCTCCTATTACATTTGATACCCAGGCAACATGACCATAAGTTCCTGCAGTAGACCAAGCAATAGAGCCAATAGCTGGTCTATTATCTACACGATAGCCTTCACGACGAGCACGATAGCCCCATTCATTCGCATTTCCATAAGCAGCTGGAATCTCAAAACCATTGACATTACTCAAACGAAAGGCTGCAAAAGAAGTACACTGACGAGAATACATCCGCCACTTGTCAATCTCCTGACTCCCATTTTTATAATGACTAGGATAATCATCCCCACGCGCAATCGACCCATTCCCTCCAGAATAGGCATAGACACTATCACCCGCTGCTAGCATCAATCCTACTACTAAAAAAGGAACAACCTTTTTAACTGATTTTCTAAAAGAAAACCTTGTCTCTGTTACTGTAAATGGTGAAATTTTCATTCTTCCTCCTTGAAATAATATAAATCGAAGATTGCCTTCACTTAAACTATTCGAAGAAAAAAGAAAAAGTGAGAAAATTTCTCACTTTAGTCCAGATAATGAATCAAATTCTTTTCAGTAAGGATATCTGAGTAAGTAAAGGACTCAACATAAACATTAGCTTGCTTATCTCCTTCAACGTTCCCAAATTCCACGATAAATAGAGATGGATAAACTTCAATTAGCTTACCCAATCTATTTTTTTGGCGCTTACGTCCATTTTCCAAAGTCATTTCAATTACATGACCCTCATGCGCCTTGATTTCTTCTTTAATTTTTTTCATCTTGGCTACATCTGTAAATGCATCTGTCATTTTATGCCTCCCTTTTTGAGATACTTGAAAATTTATTGTATTCTTTTTGGAAAATTAATTCCACTGTTCCACGAGCTCCACTACGGTTTTTCTCGATAATAACTTCTACCTTATTATTTGGTATGCCTTCCTCTTCTTCACCACCACGCTCATAGTAATCGTCTCGATAAAGAAAGGCTACAATATCAGCGTCCTGCTCAATAGACCCAGATTCACGAATATCAGACAAGACCGGTCTCTTGTCCTGACGTTGTTCTACACCACGAGAAAGCTGACTTAGAGCAATTACTGGAACTTTCAGTTCCTTAGCTAAAATTTTCAACTGACGAGAAATTTCAGAAACTTCTTGTTGACGATTTTCTCGTCCAGTTCCCGTGATCAATTGAAGGTAGTCTATCAAAATCAAACCTAGATTGCCCGTTTCTTGAGCAAGTTTACGTGAACGTGATCGAATCTCTGTAATCCGAATCCCTGGTGTATCATCAATATAGATACTTGCATTAGCCAAATTACCTTGGGCAATGGTATACTTTTGCCATTCCTCATCGGTCAATTGACCCGTACGAATAGAATGCGACTCCACCAACCCTTCTGCCGCAAGCATACGGTCTACTAGACTCTCTGCACCCATTTCGAGCGAAAAGATAGCAACCGTTTTGTCCAATTTAGTCCCAATATTCTGAGCAATATTCAAGGCAAAAGCTGTCTTACCAACAGCTGGACGAGCTGCTAGAATAATCAACTCCTCCTCGTGCAGACCAGTCGTCATATGATCCAAATCACGATAACCTGTCGCAATACCAGTAATATCTGTCGTTTGTTGCGAGCGAGCTTCCAGATTTCCAAAGTTGACGTTCAACACATCTCGAATATTCTTAAATCCACTTCGATTTGCATTTTCACTGACATCAATCAGCCCTTTTTCTGCCTGAGCAATGATTTCATCAGCCGGTTGTGAAGCCTCGTAAGCTAAGTTGACAGAGTCTGTCAACTTAGCGATTAAACGACGTAGCATTGCTTTTTCAGCGACAATCTTAGCATAGTACTCCGCATTAGCAGAAGTTGGCACAGAATTGACAATCTCAACCAAGTAAGACAAGCCACCAATGTTCTGTAAAGCCCCTTGATTATCAAGAATGGTACGAACCGTTGTTGCATCTATAGCATCGCCACGATCGGATAAATCAACCATGGCTTGGAAAATCAATCGATGGGCATACTTAAAAAAATCCTGAGACTCAATATATTCTCGCACAAAAACAAGCTTACTCTCATCAATAAAGATAGCCCCCAAAACGGATTGCTCAGCCAAAATATCTTGAGGTTGTACTCGTAACTCTTCTACTTCTGCCATCAGACTTCCCTTCCTTTTACAATCTTGTCAAGAAGGTGTAAACTTATCCTTCTTTCACACGAAGATTGATGACACTTGTGATATCTTGATAGATTTTCACTGGTACATCAATCAAACCAACTGCTCTAATCGGAGCTTGTACTTGGATATGACGTTTATCAATCTTAATTCCAAATTGCTTTTGCAATTCTTCTGCAATCTTCTTATTGGTAATAGAACCAAAGGTACGGCCATCTGGACCAACTTTTTCAACGAATTCTACAACAGTTTCTTCTGCTTCAAGTTGGGCTTTAATTGCTTTTGCTTCTGCAATCATCTCAGCGTGAGCTTTTTCTTCAGATTTTTGTTTACCACGAAGCTCACCTACCGCTTGAGCAGTCGCTTCTTTGGCTAGATTCTTTTTGATAAGAAAGTTTTGTGCATACCCTGTTGGTACTTCCTTAATTTCGCCTTTTTTACCTTTTCCTTTAACATCTGCTAAAAAGATTACTTTCATTCTTCTTTCTCCTTTTCCTTTATTTCATTTAATACAATTTCTGTCAGTTTTTCACCCGCTTCTGACAAGGTTAAATCCTTAATTTGAGCTGCTGCCAAATTAAAGTGGCCTCCACCTCCTAACTCTTCCATAATCCGTTGTACATTCAGTTTACTACGACTTCGAGCTGAGATAGAGATAAAACCTTGTGTATTCTTCGCAAGAACAAAACTCGCTTCAATACCTGACATAGCTAACATGGCATCTGCTGCCTTACTAATAACAACTGTATCATAGCATTTCGAGTCCGTAGCCTCTGCTATCAATACATCTGAACCTAATTTACGCCCCTGTAAAATCAGTTCATTGACCTCACGATATTCTTCAAAATCTGTCGCAGCGATTTCTTGGATAGCAATACTATCACTTCCTCTCGTTCTGAGATAGCTAGCAACATCAAATGTCCGACTAGTCACTCGGGAGGTGAAATTTTTAGTATCCAGCATCATACCAGCCATCAAGACACTGGCTTGCATACGACTCAGACGATTTTTCTTAGAATTCTGGAACTGAATCAATTCCGTTACCAGCTCACTAGCACTGCTTGCACCGCTTTCGATATAAGTGATAACTGCATTGTCTGGGAAATCCTGATCCCTTCGATGGTGGTCAATGACGATGGTTTGGGTAAATAAATCATAAAAATCTTTTGATAAAGTTAAAGCTGTCTTTGAATGGTCTACAAGAATCAACAAAGAACGATTGGTCACCATCCCCATTGCGTCCTTAACAGACAACAACTTTGTAACTCCTTCTTTTTCTAAGAATGAAACAGCTCGTTCAATATCCGGCGACATTTGTTCTTCGTCATAAATAGCATAGCTATTTTGAGTCACATTGCTGGCAAATAACTGCATACCTACAGCAGAACCCAAAGCATCCATATCAAGGTTTTTGTGACCAACTACAAAAACCTGATCTACACTTCGAATTTTATCTGAAATAGCTGTCATCATAGCGCGCGTACGTGTCCTTGTACGCTTGATTGATGCCGCAGATCCACCACCAAAATAAACTGGATTTTTCGTTTCGTCGTTCTCCTTGACAACCACCTGGTCTCCACCACGCACTTCAGCCAAATTCAAGTTGAGTAATGCAACTTTACCTATCTCATCATGATTTCCATCACCATAAGAAAATCCCATACTTAAGGTCAAGGGCAACTGTCTCTGTTTCGACTCTTCTCTGAAAGAATCAATAACAGAAAATTTATCATTCATCAATCCTTCAAGTACCGTGTAGTCCGTAAATAGATAAAAACGGTCCATACTTACTCGACGGGAGAACATGGCATGTTTACCAGCAAATTCTGAAACAAAATTGGCTACAAAACTATTGATATGACTGATATCAGACTCGGATGTTTCATCTTCTAAATCATCGTAGTTGTCAACAGAAACAATCCCAATCACAGGCCGACTCGTTACTAGCTCAACAGTCGCTTCATATTCACCAGACACATCAAAGAAGTACAGAACTCCAGATACCTTGTCCATATGAACCGCATAACGGGTCTCACCCAAGGTGGCATAAGAACCTGGATTTCCTACCGATGCCTTGATAATTGTTTGAATTAATGCCACATCAATCTCGCCCACTTCATTAGTCAAAATCAATTCAGCATAAGGATTAAACCATTCAACTTCACCTGACGACAAGTCTAATTTAATAACTCCGACAGGCATCTGTTCTAACAAGGTTGTCAAACTATCTTCAGCTTGGTGGTTTACATACTGGATTTGTTCTACTTCACTCTTTGAGTAGTAGTCTCTCTGATGGATGAACAATAAAATATATGAACCCAAAATAAGTAGCAAAAGAAATAGCGTTACCAGTGTATTCGTTACAAAAACAAGTTGCACAGATAGCACTCCGAACGCCACTATTCCTAATATTAAGGGGAAAATAGGACTTACATAAAATTTTTTCATTCCAAACCTCTTGGCACTCATTATACCATAATAACCACCAAAAAGCGACTTTTTAAAAGTGTAATCAGTAATTCTATCCATTTTAAGAAAAAGGAAGGTTTACAATTCAGTAAACCTTCCTTTACACATATTGGAATTAAGATTCTTTAACTTCTAACAAACCAATTTCGCCATCTTCACGACGATAAATCACATTGGTTGTTTGATCTTCAACATCCACATAGATAAAGAAATCATGTCCCAACAAATCCATCTGTAAAATAGCTTCTTCCAAATCCATCGGTTTTAAATCAATTTGTTTTGAACGAACAACTCTAGACTGGACAACATTTGGATCTTCCACCAAAGCATCTGTAAATAATTGACTAGTTGCTACCTTATTTTTATTTTTACGCTCGATTTTTGTTTTATTTTTACGAATCTGACGTTCAATTTTATCGGTTACAAGGTCAATTGAACCATACATATCTTGAGACACATCTTCTGCACGAAGAGTAATTGAGCCAAGCGGAATCGTCACTTCCACTTTAGCAGTTTTTTCACGATACACCTTCAAGTTAACTCGAGCATCCAACTCTTGTTCAGCTTGAAAATACTTTTCGATCTTTTCGAGTTTAGAAACTACATAATCACGAATTGCTTCTGTTACTTCTAGGTTTTCACCACGGATACTATATTTAATCATATGAGTACCTTCTTTCTAAACATTTTTGTTTTTCTGATTTTATTATAACGCTTTCATTTTATTTTTGCAAATTTTTTCCTCATCTTACAAGGGAAAAAGTTTTTACATCCTCAGCACCAGCTTCTTCCAGCAGTTTCTTCACACGATTTATAGTTGTTCCAGTAGTATAAATATCATCTATAAGTAGGATTTTTTTAGGAATAGTAACTTCACTTTTAATAGAGAAAGGAAGTTCTGTAGCTAAACGTTCTGAACGACTCTTAGAAGAACTGGCTCGCTCTTCTCTTTTTTCTAATAAATCCAAATACTTGAATCCTGCTGCATCTACCAAGCCCTCAACCTGATTAAATCCTCTGTCAGCATATCTCTCCTTACTTAATGGAATGACTACAAATTGATACTCTTTGTACTTTTTCAACTCCTCACTTAAAAATGAAGCGAAAACTTTTCTTAAAAGGAAGTCTCCATCAAACTTATACCGACTGAAAAAATCTTTCATAGCTTGATTGTAAGTAAAAATCGCTCTATGGGAGACCTCAATTCCCTCTTTACACCAAGATTGACAATCTTGACACTTTGTTGACAAGACTGTTTTCATACAATTTGGACAGTTTTCTTCTCCAATCCTCTCAAAAGTAGAGTCACAGTCTGAACAAAGACAAGACTCATCATTCTTCAGAAGTAAGAGACTACTAAAAGTTAAGACAGTCTTCATAGTCTGCCCACATAACAAACACTTCATAAGCCTGCCTCCTTGTTCATCTGCTGAATTTCCTTAATTGCCTTCTTGATTGAAGCATTTAACCCGTCATGAAAGAAAAGCAAATCTCCTGTCGGTCTATCCATGCTTCGTCCAACTCGTCCACCAATCTGAATCAAACTAGACTTGGTAAACAAACGATGATTGGCCTCTACTACAAAAACATCCACACAAGGGAAGGTAACTCCACGTTCCAATATCGTCGTACTAATCAGTATTGTCAATTCTCCATCTCGAAAAGCCTGCACCTGCTCTAATCGATCTTCTGTAACAGAAGACACAAATCCAATTTTCTCATTTGGAAATTGCTCCTGTAAGATTTCTTTTAGCTGCTCCCCTTTTTTAATTTCGGATACAAAAATGAGTAACGGATAAGCTGTCTTTCTCTGTTTCTCAATATAAGACTTTAACTTTGGTGACAAACGATTCTTATCCAAATAGCGATTAAAATCCGATAACCAAACTAGCTTAGGAATAATCAATGGATTCCCATGAAATCGTCTAGGTAAGCTCAGTCTTTTTAATTCTCCTAAACGGACTTTCCTATCTAACTCATCTGTCGAAGTCGCTGTTAAAAAGATTCTCAGCCCATTCTCCTTTACACTATTCTTGACAGCATGGTAAAGCGTGGAGTTGTCAACATAAGGAAAGGCATCTACTTCATCCACTATCAGTAAATCAAAAGCTTGATAAAACTTCAATAACTGATGAGTCGTTGCAACCACTAGAGGAGTTCGAAAATAAGGTGCTGATTCCCCATGTAATAGAGCTATCTCGCAAGCAAAATCATCTTGCAGGCGCTTATAAAGTTCCAAACAAACATCTATGCGAGGACTGGCCAAACACACTGCACCACCCGCATTGATAACCTTAGCCACAATTTGATAAATCATTTCTGTCTTTCCAGCCCCTGTCACCGCATGAACTAAAGTTGGCTCGTGTTTGTCTACTGCTTGAATCAGTCCCTCTGATACCTTCTCTTGAAAAGGAGTTAATTGACCACGCCATTTAAGAACATCTTGCTTCGGAAAATCCTCCTGTGGGAAATAGTATAAAGATTGATCACTCCTAACTCGCTTCATAATTAAGCACTCCCGACAATAGTAAGCACCGACGGGCAAATACCATTCCTCTAGAATAATACTATTACAACGTTGACAGAAAAGTTTCCCCTTCTCCTTTCTCATTGCTGGAAGTTTCTCCGCCAACTGACGTTCCTCTTTAGTTAATTCATTCTCAGTAAACAAACGACCGAGATAATTTGGATTTACTTTCATACTTCTTTATTCGTAAAAACCTAGCGCTTTAGATGATTTTTTAGTACAATTAAATCATGGAATTTAGAACAATTAAAGAAGACGGTCAAGTCCAAGAAGAAATCAAAAAATCCCGCTTTATCTGTCACGCTAAGCGTGTTTATAGCGAAGAAGAGGCTCGTGAATTCATCACCACCATCAAAAAAGAACACTACAAAGCGACGCATAACTGCTCTGCCTTCATTATTGGGGAACGTAGTGAAATCAAACGTACAAGTGATGATGGTGAGCCCAGTGGTACTGCTGGCGTTCCCATGCTTGGGGTACTAGAAAATCACAATCTCACCAATGTCTGTGTGGTCGTGACACGTTACTTTGGTGGTATTAAATTAGGCGCTGGAGGACTGATTCGTGCTTACGCTGGCAGTGTTGCCTTAGCTGTCAAAGAAATTGGCATTGTTGAAATAAAGGAACAAGCTGGAATTTCTATTCAAATGTCTTACGCTCAGTATCAAGAGTACAGTAACTTCCTTAAAGAACATAATCTCATGGAGCTAGATACCAATTTTACAGATCAAGTCGATACGGTGATTTATGTTGATAAAGAAGAAAAAGAAAATATTAAAGCTGCACTTGTAGAGTTTTTTAATGGAAAGGTCACTTTAACTGATCAAGGTTTACGAGAAGTTGAAGTTCCTGTAAACTTAGTGTAAATAATAGATAATACAGTGTTTCACTGACATTCTCACCGCTACTTTAATTAGCAACATAAAAAGATACTTGCCAAGACCTACTAGAAAATGAAGCAATTCAAAAAGAAAACTGATAGCGTTCTCCTTTACACCTATTTACTAGAATTAGCCTACCACAATCACTTAAAAATTAATAGATTGGACCTATGATATAAAAAAATCCTATCGCTTCGATAGGATTTCTATATTTTACAAATGGTATAGATAGCGTTATACTAGAGATATCTTATACAAAGAGGTATTCATATGTCTATTTATAACAACATTACTGAATTAATCGGTCAAACTCCGATTGTTAAACTCAACAATATTGTACCAGAAGGTGCTGCGGACGTCTATGTAAAACTTGAAGCATTTAACCCTGGTTCTTCTGTAAAAGACCGTATTGCTCTTAGCATGATTGAAAAAGCTGAACAAGACGGTATTCTAAAACCGGGTGCTACCATTGTTGAAGCAACAAGTGGAAACACTGGTATTGGACTGTCATGGGTAGGTGCTGCTAAAGGGTATAAAGTTGTTATCGTTATGCCTGAAACTATGAGTGTAGAACGCCGTAAGATTATCCAAGCCTATGGTGCTGAACTCGTCCTTACGCCTGGTAGCGAAGGAATGAAAGGTGCTATTGCCAAGGCTCAAGAAATCGCTGCTGAACGTGATGGTTTCCTTCCTCTTCAGTTTGACAATCCAGCTAATCCAGAAGTACACGAAAGAACAACAGGAGCTGAGATACTGGCTGCTTTCGGTAAAGATGGATTAGATGCCTTTGTTGCTGGAGTTGGTACCGGTGGAACAATTTCTGGTGTTTCTCATGCACTCAAATCAGCAAATTCTAACATTCAAGTTTTTGCAGTAGAAGCAGACGAATCTGCTATTCTATCTGGTGAAAAACCTGGACCACACAAAATTCAAGGTATCTCAGCTGGATTTATTCCTGATACACTTGATACTAAAGCCTATGATGGTATCGTTCGTGTAACATCAGACGATGCTCTCGCACTTGGACGTGAAATTGGTGGAAAAGAAGGCTTCCTTGTTGGTATTTCTTCAGCTGCAGCTATCTATGGAGCCATTGAAGTTGCTAAGAAATTAGGTACAGGTAAGAAAGTCCTTGCTCTAGCACCAGATAACGGCGAACGTTATTTGTCTACAGCACTCTATGAATTTGAAGTGTAGTCTCCTAAATACACTTAGCCCTTATTATAGGGCTTTTTATTTGTACCTTGAAAGTAGGAACATCTCCCTATAAAAATCGACTGCATAGAAAAAAGGAAGCAATTTGGCTTCCTTTTTATTATTAGTTATTCAAGGCTGCTGCCATTGTAGCTGCAACTTCAGCTTCGAAGTCGTTTGCAGCTTTTTCGATACCTTCACCAACTTCAAAGCGAGCGAACTCAACTACTGAAGCGTTAACTGATTCAAGGTATGCTTCAACTGTCTTGCTGTCATCCATGATGTATACTTGTGCAAGAAGTGTGTAAGCTTGGTCAACTTTAGTGTTATCAAGCATGAAGCGATCCATTTTACCTGGGATGATTTTATCCCAGATTTTTTCTGGTTTGCCTTCTGCAGCCAACTCAGCTTTGATATCAGCTTCAGCTTGCGCAATCACTTCATCAGTCAATTGAGCTTTTGATCCATACTTCAAGTGTGGAAGAGCTGGTTTGTTAACCATTGCACGGCTTTCGTTGTCTTGGTCGATAACGTGGTTCAATTGTGCCAACTCATCTTTAACGAATTGCTCATCCAATTCTTTGTAAGAAAGAACTGTTGGTTTCATCGCTGCGATGTGCATTGACAATTGTTTAGCAAGTGCTTCGTCTCCACCTTCAACAACTGAAATAACACCGATACGTCCACCGTTATGTTGGTAAGCTCCAAAGTGTTGTGCATCTGTTTTTTCAATCAATGCAAAGCGACGGAATGAGATTTTTTCTCCGATAGTTGCTGTTGCAGATACGTATGCAGCTTCAAGAGTTTCACCTGAAGGCATTGTCAAAGCAAGAGCTTCTTCATTGTTAGCAGGTTTTCCTTCAGCAATAACTTTAGCTGTAGTATTTACCAATTCAACGAATTGAGCATTTTTAGCAACGAAGTCAGTTTCAGCGTTTACTTCGATAACTGCTGCAACATTACCGTTAACGTAAACACCAGTCAAACCTTCTGCAGCAACACGGTCAGCTTTCTTAGCTGCCTTAGCCATACCTTTTTCACGAAGCAATTCAATCGCTTTTTCGATGTCACCGTCTGTTTCTACAAGCGCTTTTTTAGCGTCCATAACTCCGGCACCAGATTTTTCACGCAACTCTTTTACAAGTTTAGCTGTAATTTCTGCCATTTTGATTCTCCTATATTTTTTAAAAATAGGAGAGCCGGGCTAAGCCCCGCCCTCCTAGGTAATTACTATTTATATGAATTAAGCGTTGTCGCCTTCTACAACTTCAACGATTTCTTCGATTGAATCTGCTTGAGCTTCTGAAGCTGCAAATTCTGCTTCAACTGCTGCTGCATCTTCACCTTGACGTCCTTCGATGATAGCGTCAGCCAATTTAGCTGTGATCAATTTAACAGCGCGGATAGCGTCATCGTTAGCTGGGATGATTACATCGATATCATCTGGATCAGTGTTTGTGTCAACCATCGCTACAACTGGGATTCCCAATTTTTTAGCTTCTTTAACAGCGATTTGCTCTTTATGTGGGTCAACTACGTACATAACATCTGGAATACGAGGCATATCTTCGATACCACCCAAGAATTTTTCAAGACGTGCACGTTGTTTGTTAAGAAGTGCAACTTCTTTCTTAGGAAGAACTTCGAAAGTTCCATCTTCTTCCATACGTTTGATTTCTTTCAAACGAGCGATACGTTTTTGGATTGTTCCCCAGTTTGTAAGAGTTCCACCCAACCAACGGTGGTTGATGAAGTATTGACCTGAACGTACTGCTTCTTCAGCAACTGCATCAGCTGCTTGTTTCTTAGTACCAACGAACAATACAACTGCATCGTTAGCTGCTGCATCACGCATGAAGTCGTATGCTTGGTCAGCGTATTTTACAGTTTGTTGCAAGTCGATAACGTGGATTCCGTTACGCTCTGTAAAGATGTACTTAGCCATCTTAGGGTTCCAGCGACGAGTTTGGTGACCAAAGTGTACACCAGCCTCAAGAAGTTGTTTCATTGAAATTACTGCCATGAGTATTTCTCCTTTTTGTTTTTTTCCTCTTCTTGACTTCAACTCGCAAAACGACCCAAGGGCAACTGCTTCACAATTCATCAAGAATGAGTATTATCGTTCACACGACAAGTTTCATTTTACCATACTTTTTCAATATTTTCAAGCTATTTTAGTAGATTTTTAAAGTAAGTTAACTATCCACAACATAAAAGAGACTCGCATCGAGCCTCTTCGTTTCATTCATTAGTTTGGATAGATATATGTTACAAAACCTTCTGAAGTTGTGGTAGGATTGAACCATCCACGTTTGTTTCCGATTGTACGGTTTCCACCATAGTTTGATTCAGATACTTGGATACTTGTTGATGATGAAACAGCTGTAACCACGGCTACGTGTCCATATCCGCCATCATTCCAACATGCAATCGCACCAACTTGAGGCGTAGATCCTGTACGGAAACCTGCAGCAGCTGCACTTGTAGCCCATTGTGCTCCATTACCCCAGTAGTCTCCAGCCCAAGGTGCCAATGTCTTAGCTCCCCATGTACACTCACCAACTGGATAACTTGAAGCATTTGTACTGTATGTTGGACGTTGTTTCACTGGTGCAGGAGTGTAACTTGCTGATTCTGTTGAAGCGCTACTTGAAGATGATTCAGACGAACTAGATGAAGAAGTAGTAGATACTGCTTTAACTTCTGCTGTAAACGTTGTATTTCCAGAAGCAACGACTGTTTGTTGTTGACTTGCTTGTTTAGCTTTGTAAGCTGCTTCTGCTTCTGCAGCTGCTTTAGCTTCTGCTTCCGCTGCTGCTTTTTTCTCAAGTAAACTTGCTTTTTCATCCTCTGCAGTAGCCTTTTCAGCAGCAAGATTCAATTCTGCAGCTTTCAACTCTGCTTGTTTAGTTGTCAATGTTTGAGCATCATCGGCTAGTTTTTGCTGATTTGCAATAACTGTATTGATTGCATCATTATTTGCTACTTGTTTTTCAGAAATAGCTTGCTTATCTGCTTTTTGTTGTTCCAACATCTTGTTGTTTGCAGATACGATTTCACTCATTGCAGCAACACGTGAAATAGCTTCTGTAATTGATTTTGAATTTACAATTGTATTGATGTAGTTTGTTGCAGCTCCATTTGTTTGAGCACTACGAGCCTGTTTTTGCAATGAATCATTACGAGATACGATATTCTTAGAAAGTTCTGTAATTTCACCCTCAAGCTTTTTAGATTCTGCTTGTAATCTATCATTTTCAGATTGCAAGTTTGATTGCTCTGTTTGAATAGCAGATACTTGCTCCTGAATTTGATCAACTTGTTTTTGGGCTTCTTGTTGTTGTGCTGTTAAGTTACTAATTTTATTATCTTGAGCAGCAATTTTGTCATCAGTAGTTTCTGCATGCGCAGTTGTTAAAACAGCTGCTTGAGAAACCATTACTGTACTTAGTAAAAGTGACGCTAAGATTTTTTTCTTCATATTGCGTAGATACTCCTTCTTTTAAAGACATTACTAGTATACCAAAAAAAGGCCTAATGAATATTACGCCTTTGTTACATTTTTATTTCTTTCTTATAGGTAAAATTTTTCAAAAATAAACTGAAAAACAAGCATCCATATAAGGTTCAAAATCATTGATGGAACTAAACTATAGACTATGAATAAAGACATACTATCCACAGTTAAACCTACCGCTATTGCAAGTATGTAAGCCCCCATTTCAAATAGAAAAGTCATGACAATAATTGCTAACATTCTCGTCCAACGATTCAATAAAATAACACTATTAAATTTATGGAGAAATACCCCCAACAAGACGAACAACAGAGTCGCAATTCCAATCAAGTGGAAAAAGTAAATATCATAAACCAAACCAACTACAAAACAATAAGCTAAATAGAAATACTCTGATACTTCAATCGTCTCAAATAAGAGAAATAAAAACAGAAAATGACTAGCCAACTGTACATGGGGAAAAAATGACCCCAGAAGCTGGCTAATATGGGCATCAATTAGAACAAAGAAAGGAAGCAATAAAAACACTCCAACTCGCTTCAACTGTCTCATTATGAATTCCCCACTAATTCTATCACACTCACATTATGAGTATCTGCACTTAATTTAACAGTTACTTCTCGTGTCAAGTAGTCCGTACTATGCGTTGTGGCAACCACTTCACCAACAGGAATATCAGAAACGTTAAAGTTTCCTAATCCACCAGTGGTCACCTTATCGCCTGTACTAATATCGCTATTACTATTTAATTGACTAATTTTAAGAACTTCATTTTCCTTGTCATAGCCAACAATAATTCCATAAATTGTAGTAGAACCATGTTGAATTTTAACAGAAATCTTATCAGCATTTTCCGTATTTGTCAGAAGGTTAACCATGGTAGAGTTCTCCTCTACTTTTGAAACGCTCCCAATCAAGCCACCATTTGCAATGGCTAACATGTTTTCAGAAGCCCCTTTTGATTTGCCTGCATCCAAGGTCAACTCCTGTTTCCAAGATACCGGGGAACGCATAATAACATCTGCTGCTAAAGTCTTTGTAGCTTGCAATTTAGACTTCATATCAAGCAATTGGCGCAGTTGTTCATTTTCTGTCTTTAAACTTTCCGCCTCATTTGATTTAACTTCTAATTGGTAAATCTGTTTCTTCAAACTTTCATTTTCATTATATGTTCGTGTCAAATGTGCCAAATCTGATTTGACAGAAGCAAACCACTGAAAAGGTTTTTGCACAACCCTATCAACCAATGAGATTCCATCTCCTAATTTTGTCACAATTGCGCTTGAATAAGTCGTCGCTAAGAGAGCTGACACAAGCAGAACAGTGACAAAAACAATAATGACATATTTTGATTTTTTAAAACGGTTCATATCCCTACCTTTATATCAAAAACTGTTACAGTAACTTTTTTATAAATTCCTGAAAGCTACTAAGATTTTAAGAAAAATAAGCAACAACCAAGTACAAGAATAACAAGAATGGTCAGCGTATCCTTTCGCGTCCATTTCAATTGTCGGTATTGACTTCTACCTTTTCCACCCTGATAACCACGCGCTTCCATGGCGATAGCTAAGGAATCCGCACGTTTTAAACTTGTCGCAAAAAGAGGAATCAAAATAGGAATCATGGCCTTTACTTTTTGAACAATGCTTCCTTCACCAAAATCCACTCCACGCGCTTTCTGTGCATTCATAATCCGCGTCGTATCATCCATCAATGTTGGGACAAAACGCAAACTCATAGACAGCATCAATCCAATTTCATGGACTGGAACTTTCACACGTTTTAAAGGCGCTAACAAAGCTTCAACAGCTGATGCCAAACTTAAGGGCATGGTCGTTAAGGTTAACAAAGTTGAAAAGAAAATAATCAATATAAAGCGACAAAAAATAATTCCAGATTGTTGCAAAGCATAATCCGTGATTCTCACAAACGAAAACTCAAATAAAACATTCCCACTAGAAATGAAAAACAGTTGAAAAATAGTTGTGAAGGCAATCAAGAAAAACATAGATTTCAAGCCCTGAATAAAGAATGAAAGAGATACTCCTGACAAGGCAATAAATATCCCTGTCGCTATAAAAAGAATCAAATTCGTCAAGGGATTATTAGCCCAAAAAACGATCAAAATCAGTAGCATCATAGCCAGTAATTTGCTACGTGGGTCCAACCGGTGAACAATCGAATCCCCTGGGATATAACGCCCCAAAATCATACTATCCATTTAGCGACTCCTTGAACTCCTCTATCTTAATCGGTAATCGTTTAAATGACACGCCTCTATCAGCCAATCGTTTACAAAAGGCCGTAATTTTAGGTACTCCCAACTGCACTTCTTCCATAAAGACAACATCTTGAAAGACATCACTTGGTTTGCCACCCTTCACTAAGCGTCCCTTTTCCATTACATAGACTTGATTCGCATATTCAGCAACATCATCCATCAAATGCGTGACTAAGACAATGGTCATCCCTGACTGATGGAGTTTTTTGAACAAATTCATCAACTCTTTTCTCCCCAGGGGATCTAAGCCTGCTGTGGGCTCATCTAAGACTAATATAGCTGGCTCCATGGCAAGTATGCCTGCAATGGCGACACGTCTCATTTGTCCACCTGACAGCTCAAACGGACTGCGATCAAAAAGTGATTCCTCAATTCCAACCAAAGCCAGTTTTTCACGCGCAATCTGCTCCGCATCTTCTTCAGAAACTCCAAAATTTTGCGGTCCAAAAGCAACGTCCTTCAAAACCGTTTCTTCAAAAATCTGATTTTCAGCAAACTGAAATACCAAGCCAACCTGTTTTCTAATTTGACGAATATCTTTATTTTTAGAATTCGAGGTGATTAAGGTATCAAAAACTCGTACACTTCCTTGACTTGGCACCAATAAACCATTTAAAAGTTGTAAAATAGTTGATTTACCGCTACCTGTATGTCCAATTAAGGCCGTATAAGAACCATCTTCAATCGTCAAAGAAACATCCGACAAAGCTGTTGAAGCTAAAGGAGTCCCTTCTTGATATGTAAAACTCACATTTTCTAGAGCAATTCCCATAGCTTATCCTCTAGCTCACTTTCTGTCAAATAATTTTCAGGCAAATCATAGCCATTCTGGCTCAAAGAATTTTTTAATTGATTAGCAAAAGGATCGTCTAATCCAATTTGATCTAAATCATTTCGAGAGAAAAGCTCTCTTGGACTACTAGTTGATTCAATTGACCCTTTTTTCATGACCAATACACGATCACTCATGGCAACTTCTTCCAAATCATGTGTAATGGAAATGACCGTCATATCATAGTCTTTTCGAATTCCTTTTACTGTCTCAATCAGTTCTCTACGTCCCTCAGGATCCAACATACTCGTTGCTTCATCTAGGATTAAAATAGCTGGTCTTAGGGCTACAACACCTGCAATAGCCACACGTTGCTTTTGACCACCCGATAGACGCGCCGGCTCTCTCTTTTTAAAGTCCAACATGCCAACTAAATCCAGAGCTTCTTCCACTCTCTTTTTCATTTCTTGACGAGAAAGGCCCTGATTTTCCAAACCAAAGGCAACATCATCTTCAACAGTCGCTCCAACAAATTGATTGTCTGGATTTTGAAAAACCATACCGATTTGACGACGTATATCCCAAACATTTTCCTCAGTCAGCAGTTGGCCATCAATTACAATCTCTCCAGATTCTGCTTCCAGTAAGCCATCAATTAACCGGACAGTCGTTGATTTACCACTACCATTATGCCCTACAATCGAAAGCCATTCTCCACGTTTCACGTGAAACGTAATATCCTTCACATCATAGTATTCCTGACTTTCCTTATAACGAAAAGAAAGATTTTTTACATCAATTATTGATTTCATTTCGAACCAAGTGTCCCTTTAAATACATAGGCACTACCCTTGAAATAATCATAGCCAGAGTAGATAGTGAAAAACAAGGCTACATAAAGTAGGACTTGACCAATCAAAGTCCAATGTAATAGCAAGAAAATAATCGCAAACATCTGACTGAAAGTTTTAATTTTTCCAGGCATTGCTGCTGCTAAAACCGTTCCACCAGTTTCAACCAGTAAAAGCCTCAAACCTGTCACAGCCAACTCACGACAGATAATCACTGCAACAATCCAAGCCGGAGCCATACCTAATTCAATCAGCATAATAAAAGCCGACATAACTAGTAGCTTATCCGCCATAGGATCTGCAAATTTACCAAAATTACTGACCACATTCCATTTACGAGCTAAATATCCATCTAAATAGTCTGTAATACTGGCAATAGCAAAGATAATAGCTGCTACTATATGACTCTCTATCGAATTTCCTATCGTTAAAATGAAGATAAAAATAGGTATAAAGAGAATTCGACCTATTGTTAAGAGATTTGGAATTTGTTCTTTTTTCATTCGTTTTTCCTTAATTTTTAGTAAAGGTTACAGTGATTTGTCCAGTTTGAGCTGTTAATTTCGATAAATCAACAGTCTGATTATCTACTGTTAAAGCGGCACCTTTGACAACACCTAACGTAATGGTCACAGGATTTTTAGTTGAAACGGTTGTTTCCGCACTTTTATTATCCGGTGATAAAGTCACACCACCCTCAAGATCACTTTCTGAAACACTAACCCAACTTCTAGCATCTGACACTGATAATTGCAATTTTGCAGTGTCTTTACTCGTTTTATAAGCAACTTCTACTCGATTTCCTTCACCCGATACCGTTATAGCTGGTTCAGTATTCGAAGAATTACTTGATGAACTACTACTAGTTGAAGATGGAGTTGCAGAACTAGTCGAGCTTGTTGCTTGTACTACACTATAACTAGACGCAGATGAACGCTCCGGTTGAGTCTGGATATAATTCCAAACATAATAAGTCACAAAAATTACAATCGATAGTGCAAAGAGTATAAAATAAAATAAAGGTAAAAATGATGTCTTATTTTTCTTACTGGAACGTCTCCTGCCTGTCAACTCGTCTTCATCAACATCTACTTCCTCATAAGTAATCATGCTCCCAGAATCATAAGCATCCAAGACAATTCGCTCATCTAACTCAACAGCCCACGCATACTTTCGCAAAAAAGAACGAGTATAAAATGGACTAGGAAGTTGATCAAAATCATCAGCTTCCATTGCCTCCAACATCTCCAACTGAATTTCTGTTTTTTTATGTAATTCTTCTAAAGTCAACCCTTGGTTGGTTCTAGCTAAACGTAAAACCTCACCAATTGTTTTTTTCCTCATACTTGTCATCCCTTCTTTCTAGTGTCTATTATGATAGGTTACTACGATGGGAATATTGTAAAATCAACTATATCCCCTTCATCTATTAAGTGATGTCCAGCATCAAGGACATCCTCTAAAATAATTTCCTGTAAAATCTTTGGTAAATCAAAAATTGTCTCACCATGTTCAAAAGCATCATATTGCGTTGCAATAAATTCAAGAGAGTTCATGCTACTGAAAAATTCCCCAAACATCTCTCTTTTGATAATATCTAAATGATCCTCTGTAATATCCAAATCCTTTGTAAAATTACGAATGGCCTTCCTAAATTGATGAGATAAAGCAACTGGCTCTTTTGTATCCATTGTCAACATAACAAAATGAAAGCGATTGGTAACTTCAACTTCAAGAGATAAGGATGCATCTATTTTACCTGATTCATATAGTTTTTGAAAACGATCCGAAGTCCAACCAAACATCATTGCAAACAATAATTTTAATAAAATATGATGTCGATAGCAATCCGCTTCAGCAACTTCTCGCTTACCTCTAATTCCAATCGCTAGTTTGGGAGAAGATACTTCCATTCTCATACTGTCTGTTGACTTCACATTTTGTAAAAGCAACTTTTCTTTTGATACTTCCTGAACATCTGAATCTTTCAGTTCTTTTCTTTCGAAATAGTCCTGTACTTGCTCCACATCAAAATTACCAACTAAAAACAGAGACATATTTACAGGTTTGTAAAACCTTGTAAAGTTTTCTTGCAAATTAGTTAGATTAATTTGGGAAATGGACTCCTCACTTCCAACTATATCAGTTGCTAAAGGTGTACCAGGATACAAATTCGCTAAAGTTGAAAAGAATAAACACGAATCTGGATCATCTTGATACATTTCTCGTTCCTGCTGAATAATATCCTGCTCTCTTAAAATGGAATCTTCAGTAAAATGTGCTGATGTTACCAATTCATCAAGTAAATCTAAATTCTCTAATAGATAATCCGTCGATGAAAAAAGATAGTTTGTTTTTGTAAAGCTTGTAAAGGCATTGCTATCTGCACCTAGACTCGTAAAAGCCGACATCAAATCGCTAGAATCTTCTCTCTCAAATAATTTATGTTCAAGAAAATGAGCAATTCCCGCAGGATATTGTTTTACATCTCCGTCAACTTCTGTGACAAGCGTATCTACCGAACCAAACTGAACAGTGACACTCCCGTAAACCTCTTTAAATTCCTTTTTAGGTAGAAGAGCTACTGTCAATCCGTTTGCCAAACGAGTTCGATAAACCATTTCTTTTACAGCTGGATAGTATTTTTCTTCAAAAACAACCTTTGTCATTCTATTCCTTCCATAAAGTAAATTGCTTGTAGCTTCACATTATTAGCTGCTCTACAAATATCATCTTTGTCAATTTGTTCAAGCTTTTCAATCCAACTTTTAAAGTCTGCTGAAGATTTTCCAAGTAAAGCATTTTGATAAGCACGTTCAATCAATGAACCTTGATTATCTTGAGAAAGCAACAAAGACCGACGAATCATTTCCTTGGTCTGCTCTAACTCAAAGTCTGTAAAATAACCTTTTTTTAAATCAAGCAGTTGATTATTCATCATTTTTCGAGCCTGATTCCGATTTTCTCGATCAATACCAGCATACATCCTTAAAAATCCACTAAATAAATCAAGCTGACTTGAAATGGTATAAGCTAATCCAGCATTTTCACGGACATTTGTAAAGAGCTTAGAATGAGCAAATCCACCCAGTAAACCATTCATTACAATCATGGATAAATGTTGATCATCACCATATTCAGCAGAGCAATGATAGCCCAACTCTAAAATGGACTGTCCCACATTTTTCCGAACCATACCTTCCTGAAGGATATTGGAATAAGGTTGACAATACTGAACCTTAATATCACCTTCTCGACCTTTAAAACCAAATGATTCTAATACATTTTGAATTTCAACCTCATTAAAATCACCTAGGAAAAAGAAATCTATTCGATCATTGGCCAAAAATTCTTGGAAACAAGAATAAGAACTTTGTGGAGTTTCAACTAAAATACGATTTCGTAAATCACTATATTCCAATTGGAGACGTTCATCATGAAAAAATAATTTGTCTAATTCTTTATGTGAAAAATAAAAAGAATCATCCATATCAGCTGCTAAACTTGCTAGCAATTGCTTTTTCTCAATTTCAAATAAGGCCGGATCAAATCCATTATCAACTACCACGGGTGAAAAAAGAGTTTCTTTTACTAGTTCCAAAACCTGAGAAGTTAGCACATTTTTCCTACTTAAAAACTCATCACGAACATAGGTAAATGTCAAGTCTACAATACGACTTTGCCCTCTTCTAAAACAATTGGTTGACATATCTGTACCATATAGACTGGCCAAGTGTCTTCTCAAAGCTTGAGAAGTAGGATACATCTGGTTAGCAGTCTCTAGCATACTCGCACTCAACATGCGACCTGCAATCGTATCAAGAGATAATGGAGCGGTAAAACGCACGGTGATTTTGTTCGTTTTAAACTTCTTTGATTGGATAAAATGTGTTGAAATTCCATGCACTAACTCCATGATTTACCTCCTTATATACAGACTTCTATTATATCACGAAAACCTGAAATTTTCTTGTTCTCTGTAACACTTTTGAAATAAAAATCGCTTACATTTCTCCCTGTTTCTCTCACTATTTTTAGGAAAATATGGTATAATACCAAAGATTGAGGTGAATTATGGAATACAAATTATTTGAAGAATTTATTACCCTCCAAGCACTACTCAAAGAACTTGGAATTACACATAGCGGAGGAGCTATCAAATCATTTCTCTCTGAACATTCTGTTTACTTTAATGGGGAATTAGAGAGTCGTCGTGGTAAAAAACTTCGCATTGGTGATAAAATTGACATACCTGACATGGACATTGACATCTTGTTGACACAACCTACTTCTGAAGAACAAGATGAATACCAAGCTGATAAAGTTGAAAAAGAACGAATCGCTAAACTCGTCAAAGAGATGAATAAGGGAGTAAAAAAAGACAAATCGAAACCTGCTTCATCACCTAAAAGCAAACAAGCTCCGAGATTCCCTGGTAGATAATCATGTGGCTACAAAACCTATCTCTCAAGACTTTTCGTAACTACAAAGAGACGAAAATAGACTTTAATCCTAAATTGAATGTCTTTTTAGGACGTAATGCACAAGGAAAAACAAACATGCTAGAGGCTATCTATTTTTTAGCCTTAACGCGTAGTCATCGAACTCGAACAGATAAAAATCTCATTCATTTTGATGAGGAACAACTTCATCTTTCAGGTCTCGTTCAGAAAAAAACTGGATCCATTCCTCTAGAAATCGAACTAACACAAAAAGGCCGTGTGACAAAAGTTAATCACTTAAAACAGGCGCGCCTTTCAGATTATGTAGGACACATGAATGTTGTTTTATTTGCTCCTGAAGATTTACAACTAATTAAAGGAGCACCTTCGGTTCGACGGAAATTCATTGATATGGAACTTGGACAAATCAAGCCAATCTATTTATCTGACTTAACCAATTATAATCACATCCTAAAACAAAGAAACACTTACCTAAAATCAGCTCAAAAAATAGATGAAACCTTCCTTTCAGTATTGGATGATCAGCTAGTTGATTATGGATGTCGTGTAATGAATCACCGCTTAGATTTCATAAAAAAACTAGAATCATTTGCGCGTAAGAAACATTTTGAACTCTCTAATCAGATTGAAGAGTTGTCAATATCCTATCAATCTTCTGTCAAGATAACTGACAAAGAAGACTTATCCGAATCTTTCAAAATTGCTTTAGAAAAAAGTAGATCCAGAGATTTATTTAAAAAGAATACTGGTGTCGGTCCTCATCGAGATGATATTTCTTTTTATATAAATGGGATGGACGCTAGTTTTGGAAGTCAAGGCCAACATCGTAGTCTCGTCCTTTCTATAAAATTAGCAGAAATCGAGTTAATGGAAAGTATTACTACAGAATCTCCAATATTACTACTTGACGATGTTATGAGCGAACTTGACAATACCAGACAACTAAAATTATTAGAAACGATTTCTCAGTCAATCCAAACCTTTATCACAACAACAAGCTTAGACCATCTTCAAAATCTACCAGAAAATCTAAGCATCTTCACTATTCAAGATGGTCAAGTTGCTGTAAACAAAAATTGACAACATTGTAAAAGAACTCCTATTTTCACGGGAGTTCTTTTTATTTCTTTTACATAGAATAATTTGGTGCCTCATTAGTAATTTGTACATCATGAGGATGGCTTTCTTTCAAACCAGCACCTGACATTTCGATAAATTGAGCATTGTCATGTAACTCTTTAAGGTTAGCTGCACCACAGTAACCCATACCAGAGCGAATACCACCAATCATTTGGAAGACGATATCAGCTGCCGCTCCTTTATAAGCAACACGACCTTCAATTCCTTCTGGAACAAGTTTATTTGCTTCATTGACAGAACCTTGGAAGTAACGATCGCTTGAACCTTTCTTCATTGCTGCGATTGAACCCATACCACGGTATGTCTTGAATTTACGTCCTTGGAAGATTTCAGTTTCACCTGGAGCTTCATCAGTTCCAGCAAACATTGATCCAAGCATAACTGCATTTCCACCTGCAGCAAGGGCTTTTACAATATCTCCAGAATACTTGATTCCACCGTCAGCAATGATTGTTTTTCCATATTCACGCGCAACAGCTGCAGCATCGTAGATAGCTGTTACTTGCGGAACACCAACACCTGCAATAACACGAGTAGTACAGATTGAACCTGGTCCAATCCCAACCTTGACAACATCTACACCTGCTTCGTAAAGTGCGCGCGCTCCCTCAGCAGTAGCAATATTACCAGCAATCAAAGTACGATCTGGGAAGTGAGCACGAATCTCAGCAATTTTACGCAAGACACCTGCAGAATGACCATGTGCAGTATCAATAACAATCGCATCCGCTCCTGCCTCAAAAAGAGCCTCTGCACGTTCAAAGGTATCTGAAGTCACACCTACTGCACCTGCAACTAGAAGACGACCAAACTCATCTTTAGCTGCATTTGGAAACTCAATAACTTTTTCAATATCTTTGATAGTAATCAAACCAGAAAGACGACCTTCTTCATCTACCAAAGGAAGTTTTTCAATACGGTGTTCTTGAAGAATGCTCTCAGCTGTTGCAAGATCTGTACCCACAGGAGCAGTAACAAGATTTTCACTAGTCATATGGTTTGAGATTGGTTGGTTATAATCTGAAATGAAGCGAAGATCTCGGTTTGTCAAAATACCAACCAATTTACGATTTTCAAGTGTTTCAACAACTGGAACACCACTGATGCGGTAACGACCCATAAGCTCATCTGCTTCAGCAATTGTATGTTCAGGCGTCAAGAAGAAGGGATCAATAATAACTCCATTTTCAGAACGTTTTACCTTACGAACCTCGTCTGCTTGTTGAGCAATTGACATGTTTTTATGGATAACTCCGAGACCGCCTGCACGAGCAATAGCAATGGCCATTTGACTCTCTGTAACTGTGTCCATGGCAGCGGTAATAATTGGGATATTTAAAGTCAAATTATCTGCCAATTTAGTTGTTAAATCTGCATCGTTAGGCAACACATGACTTTCAGCTGGAATAAGCAATACATCATCAAAGGTAAAACCTTTTTTCAAAAATTTAGTGTCCCAATTAGACATTCGAAGTTTCCTCTTTTCTTTCTTTTTGAGCTTGACTCTTTTTATATTGTATCTATCATACCATTCTATAAAAATTTGTCAAATATTACAGGGGTAAATAAAAAACTATCTTTTCTTTGAGATAGAAATGATAGTTTCTTGTAAAATAAACTTAGTTAAAGTAATGAAGTCCCATTGCTCCTTTAACCTCAGATAGGGTTTGATCTGCAACTTCACGCGCTCTTTCACTACCTTTTTGAAGCATATTATAAACTTCTCCCATATCCTTAGCAAATTCAATACGGCGCTCACGAATAGGACCAAGTTCACGTTCTAATATTTCAAGTAAATAACGTTTGGTTTTCACATCACCAAGACCACCTCGTTGATAATGTTCTTTCATTTCAGCAATTTCTTGAGCATCTTCTGGACGACCAAAAACATCTAGATAATGGAAAACCATATTTCCTTCAATTTTACCTGGATCCTCAACGCGGATATGATCTGGATCTGTATACATACTCATTACTTTTTTACGCAAAGTATCCGCATCATCAGCTAAATAAATACCATTATTAAGGGATTTAGACATTTTAGCATTTCCATCTAAACCAGGCAAACGACCTGCTCTCTCATTCTCTGGATAAATACCTTCCGGTTCTACCAAAACATCACAGTTATATGCATTGTTAAAAGAACGAACAATCTCACGGGTTTGCTCAATCATTGGTTTCTGATCTGTCCCAACAGGAACATAATTAGCCTTGAAAGCTGTGATGTCAGCCGCTTGAGCGATTGGATAGACCAAGAATCCTGTCGGAATACTTTCTCCAAACCCTTTCTGAGCAATCTCTGTTTTGACAGTTGGATTACGCTCCAGACGTGCTAATGAAACTAGATTCATATAATACATAGATAGTTCAGCCAACTCTGGAATCTGACTTTGAATAAAGATAGTTGATTTACTCGGATCCAATCCAACTGCAAGGTAATCCAAAGCCACATTTCCGATAGACTCTACAATTGTTTGAGGGTCTTTAGCATGATCTGTCAAAGCTTGTTGGTCAGCCAAGAACACAAACATATCATACTTACCCTCTTCCTGTAATAATACTCGATTTTTGAGACTTCCAACATAATGTCCAATATGTAATTTTCCTGTTGGACGGTCTCCTGTTAAAATAATGGGTTTAGTCATTTTATTCTCCTTCGATATAGTCCCTTCAATTATAGCATTTTTTTAATGAAATAACCGTAATTTATCAAAATAAATCAGTCTTGCTATTTATGTTTTTGTGTAAAGGAAATTGTAAATATAATTTACACAAAATTGACAGATAAAAATTTGAATATTTCCGTATTTTCTAGTAGAATAAATATATTACACATATAGGAGAAAAACATTGCTTACAGTATCTGATGTTTCACTACGTTTTAGTGATCGCAAACTTTTTGATGATGTCAATATCAAATTTACAGAAGGAAATACTTATGGATTAATCGGTGCTAATGGTGCCGGAAAATCAACCTTTTTAAAAATTTTAGCTGGAGATATCGAACCTACTACTGGTCACATCTCTCTTGGTCCAGATGAACGTCTCTCTGTTCTTCGTCAAAATCACTTTGACTATGAAGATGAACGTGCCATTGATGTCGTTATCATGGGAAATGAAAAACTTTATAGCATCATGAAGGAAAAAGATGCTATCTACATGAAGGAAGATTTCTCAGATGAGGATGGAGTGCGTGCTGCCGAACTCGAAGGAGAGTTTGCCGAGCTTGGAGGTTGGGAAGCAGAAAGTGAAGCCTCTCAACTACTTCAAAACCTAAACATTCCAGAAGAATTGCACTACCAAAATATGAGCGAATTAGCCAATGGTGAGAAAGTAAAGGTTCTCCTCGCCAAAGCACTTTTTGGTAAACCAGATGTTCTTCTATTGGACGAGCCGACTAACGGTTTGGACATCCAATCAATTACATGGTTAGAAGATTTCTTGATTGACTTTGATAACACAGTTATCGTAGTATCCCATGACCGTCACTTCTTGAATAAAGTATGTACTCACATGGCTGACCTTGACTTTGGAAAAATCAAACTCTACGTCGGAAACTATGACTTCTGGAAGGAATCTTCTGAGCTTGCTGCTAAATTGCTAGCAGACCGTAATGCCAAAGCAGAAGAAAAAATTAAGCAATTGCAAGAATTCGTAGCTCGTTTCTCTGCTAATGCTTCTAAATCAAGACAAGCAACATCACGTAAGAAAATGCTTGATAAGATTGAGCTAGAAGAGATTGTTCCATCTAGTCGTAAATATCCATTTATCAACTTTAAAGCGGAGCGTGAAATTGGTAATGATCTCTTGACAGTAGAAAATCTAACTGTAAAGATTGATGGTGAGACTATTTTAGATAATATCAGCTTTATCTTGCGTCCAGGTGATAAGACAGCTCTTATTGGACAAAATGACATTCAAACAACTGCATTAATTCGTGCAATCATGGGAGATATTGACTATGAAGGAACTGTCAAGTGGGGAGTTACAACTAGTCAATCTTACCTGCCAAAAGATAACTCAGCTGATTTTGCAGGGGGAGAATCAATCCTTGACTGGTTGCGTCAATTTGCAAGTAAAGAAGAAGATGACAATACTTTCCTACGCGGTTTCCTCGGCCGTATGCTCTTCTCTGGAGATGAGGTTAACAAACCTGTAAATGTCTTGTCAGGGGGAGAAAAAGTCCGTGTCATGCTTTCAAAACTCATGCTCTTGAAATCAAATGTGCTTGTCCTCGATGATCCAACCAATCACTTGGACTTGGAATCTATCTCAAGCTTAAATGACGGATTGAAAAACTTTAAAGAATCAATCATCTTTGCCAGTCATGACCACGAGTTTATTCAAACTTTGGCTAACCATATCATTGTCTTATCTAAAAATGGCGTCATCGATCGTATCGATGAAACCTATGATGAATTCCTAGAAAATGCAGAAGTACAAGCAAAAGTTAAAGAACTTTGGAAAGATTAAATAAGACTTCAAAACTCAGTTGGGGTAACCAACTGAGTTTTCTATCATTCTACGAGGTAACATGAAATCATTTTTTAAAACATATTGGACCTATTTTGTTTCTTTCATCATTCCTGTATTGATTATGACAGGAGTATACCTATCTCAAGGTATCTACTGGAATAGTGATAACTCTCCTCTATTAGGAGATGGCTTTCATCAATACGTTATTTTTGATATAGCTCTAAGGAATATCCTACATGGAAATGGTAATCTGTTTTACACCTTTACAAGTGGCCTAGGACTAAACTTCTATGCCCTATCTAGTTATTACTTGGGTAGTTTTCTCGCGCCTCTGGTTTACTTTTTTGATCTAACGAATATGCCAGATGCTGTCTATATGACAACTCTCCTAAAATTTGGATTGATTGGTCTGTCAACCTTCTTTAGTTTAAATAAATTATTTAAAAATATCCCTCAGACTTTAAAACTAGCTTTATCTACTTCCTATGCTCTGATGAGTTTCACTGTTAGTCAACTAGAGATAAAAACCTGGCTGGATATTTTTATCTTGATTTCTTTAATTATAACTGGTTTACACCTACTTATAACTGAAAAGAAATTCCTATTATACTTTACAAGTCTGTCAATCTTATTTATCCAAAACTATTATTTTGGCTATATGACAGCATTGTTTCTTATTTTCTGGTATCTCTGCCAAATTTCTTGGGACTTTAAAACTCGAAAATCATCTTTTCTTGATTTCATAATCACCTCCGTTTTAGCTGGCATGGCTAGTTTGATTATGACTCTTCCAACTCTGTTTGATTTACAGACACATGGGGAAAAATTGACTGAAGTTACAAAGTTTCAAACTGAAAGTAGCTGGTATCTTGATCTCTTTGCTAAGCAATTAATTGGTTCCTTTGACACAACAAAGTATGGGGCCATCCCAATGATTTTTGTTGGACTACTCCCCTTTATTTTGACCATTTTATTTTTTACGCTGAAATCTATTAAGTTTCACGTGAAACTTATCTATGCAATCTTCTTTACATTTTTAATTGCAAGCTTTTATATTGAAGCTCTTGATTTATTTTGGCAAGGCATGCATACTCCAAACATGTTTTTACATCGCTATGCTTGGATTTTCTCTACCTTGTTAATTTACACAGCAGCGGAAGTATTAAATCGTCTGAAAGAAATTAAAATCTGGAACTTTTTAGTTTCGCTTTTTCTTGTAGTAACAGGATTTTTAGCTACCATCTATCTAAAATCGCATTATTCTTTTTTAACAGATTTGAATATTCTGCTTACTCTTGAATTTTTGGTTGTCTATTCGCTTTTACTCCTTGCAGTTATCAAAAAGTTTATCTCTGTAAATCTATTTGCCATTCTAATCTCTTTATTTATAATGGTTGAAATGAGTTTAAATGCTTCATCTCAAATGGACGGAATTGCTAAAGAATGGGGTTTTGCTTCTCGAAGTTCATATAATCGAGATATCCCAGCTATGGAATCTTTCTCAACAGATATTGGAAATCAATTTACTCGTACTGAAAAACTACAAACTCAGACAGGAAATGACAGTATGAAATTCAACTACAATGGAATCTCTCAATTTTCATCTGTTCGAAATCGTTCAGCGAGCTCTACTTTGGATAAACTTGGGTTTAAATCCTCTGGGACTAATCTCAATCTCCGCTATGCAAATAATAGTATTTTGGCTGATAGTTTATTTGGTATCCAGTACAATATCTCAGACAGTCCTATTGATAAGTATGGTTTTAAAGGTATCTATCAAAAAGATAATCTTACCCTATATGAAAATCAATACTCTCTTCCGATTGCATTTGCTAGTCAATCTGTTTACAATGATGTCAAGTTCAATGAACATACCTTGGATAATCAGGCCTCATTTTTAAATCAACTTGCTAACGTCAATTTTGATTATTTTTCTCCAATCCCTTATGACAAAACAGAAAATACTGATGATTTGATTAGTGTTACAAGTTCTTCAAATGAGGATGCAGCAATCCAGTATCAAATTGAAGTGCCAGAAAACAGCCAAGTTTATCTTTCTTTCACAAACCTTCACTTTTCTAATGATAAACAAAAGAAGGTTGACATCCTTGTAAATAGTGAAAAAAAGACTTTTACAACTGATAATGCCTTCTCCTTCTTTAATCTAGGATATACAAAAGAGAAAAAAACTTTCAATATCAATGTTAGTTTCCCTGGAAATTCACAAGTATCATTTGAATCTCCTACCTTCTATCGTTTAGATACCCAAACTTTAACTGAGGCTATTCAAAAAATCAAAGAACAACCTGTAACAGTATCAACTTCTAAAAACAAGGTTTTTGCTACATATGATGTCCAACAAGATACATCTATTTTCTTCACCATTCCTTATGACAAAGGTTGGTCTGCCTACCAAGATGGTAAGAAAATAGAAATTAAACAAGCTCAAACTGGATTTATGAAAGTTGACGTTCCCAAGGGGAAAGGAACTATTACACTTTCCTTCATTCCCAATGGTTTTATTACTGGAGCAATCTGTTCCTTTACTTCTCTCTTACTATTTGGAATCTATAATCACAGACAAAAGTCATCTAGGGCATAAAAAATCGACCAGTTGGTCGATTTTTTTAATCTTCTTCCATTTTCTTAGGCTGATAGGCTAGCATACCTAAACCAATAAATAGTACTAGTATCACAGAAAGGAAAATGACTTGATGATGAATATTTCCTGTCATAGAGATTGTTTCTCGTAATCCAGAAACTGAATAACTCATTGGTAACCAAGGATTAATAGCTCTAAAGAAATTATTTGTCAAAGCAAGTGGATAGGTACCTGCACTTGATGCTAACTGCAATAATAGCAAAATAAGAGAGAAGAAAGCTCCTATACGGCTATTCCATGTTGTTAAAGCAGTCACCATGGACATGAATACTAAACTTGTTAGGATAATGAGAATAAATGTTCTCATTTCATGATTAGCAGTTAAACCAATAAGATGAACTCCTCCATATACCAAAATTCCTGCTAAAACAGCTATAATACCATTTATTTCAGCTCGAGATTTCAACCAAGCCCAGCGAGTTTCAGGATGACGACCTGAAGGTAATTTAGCAAAAATCATATTTGTTGATAATGCAGCGACAAAGAGAGCGACTGATATCATATAAGGAGCCATAGCAATCCCATTTACAGGAACTTGATCATTGTCTGTTTTTGAAAGATTGAGTGGATTTGACAAAATCTCTGCATTTTTAGATTCTGTTGATGCTGATTTGAGTTGATCACTAGCATTACCTAGCCCTTGTCCTAAAGAAGCAACTCCTGCCTGTAAATCTTCCAATCCAGAAGTTAACTTTGTTCCACCTTCTGCAAGTTTCCCAGATCCATCTGCCAATTTATTAGCTCCATTCTCTAATTGAGAAGCACCTGAAAGTAACTGACTGGATTTGTCTGCTAATTGACCAGATCCGGATTGTAATTTATCAACTCCTGCCATTAATTCTTGACTCTTTTGATTCAATTGGTTAGAGCCAGTTGATAATTTTTCAATACCAGATACTAATTCTGGAGTTTTTTCAACTAATTGACCAACTCCTGCTGTCAAGCTAGAAGATTTTTGTGTCAAGGTGTTTGAGCCTGAAACTAGTTGATTCAAACTACCTGTCAAGGTAGAATTTTTTTCACTTAGTTGACTTGCGCCCTGAGAAACTTTATCAACACCTGTAGTATATGCATTTACACCTGATGCAATCGACTGACTGACAGGAACTAATTTACTCGTCACTGCTCCCTGTATTTCTGTTAATCCACTTGACAATCCTGTCAAAGAAGTAGAAGCAAGCGGTAATACTTGATTAGCTTTATTTTTTAATATCGAAAGATTTGAAGATTGATTTTGTAAGTTTTCTAAACTTCCCTGTAAACCTTGTACTAAAGCTATAATTGACTGAGCCGATTGAATACTATCAGTCGAATTTTGAGATACAGAAGCGCTTATCTCAGCTTGTTGCTCACTTGTCAAGGATTGATAAGCTGCTGTCGATTGAATATTTGCTAATGTAGTTGCTTTTTCAGACTGAGCACTTGCTAGCATTTGATTAGAAAGAGAAACTATACTTGATAAAACAGAAGATAATTGTTTTGTATCTCCAACATCAATATTTTGAATAGCTTGATTTAACTGATTTAGACCAGAAGATAATTGATTAATTTGATCTTTTTGCCCAGACGAAGCATCTAACTTACTAGAAAGTTGTTGAATCCCTTCACTTAATTGCTCCACACCCATTCGAAGTGTAGCTGATTGACTAGATAACTGATTCGCACCTGTTGCAAGATTTCCCACTCCATTTGTATAGGCACTAACACCAGATGAAAATTGGTTAAGACCAGTATTGAGCTGAGAAACACCGCCAGTATAGGCCGCTACACCAGTATATAATTGATTGATTCCTCCTACTAATTCAGGACTTTTAGAAGCTAATTGACCTAATCCGCTATCTAATTTACTCACTGCACCAGTATATGTAACCAAACCACTATTAAAAGTCCCTAAGCCAAGATGAAGTTGTTCAACACCAGAAACATAAGCAGATAATCCTTTAGTAAACTGCTCCGTTCCATTTGAAAATGTTAAACTTGAATCTGCTAAAGAGTGTAGGTTAGTAGTCAATGTTTGACTTCCTGTCACTAACTGATTCGCTCCATCAGTTAATTTTTCACTACCAGAAGCCGCTTGACTCATACCATCCTTTAATTCGACCATCTTATCAAATAAAGCTTTAGTATAGGTCTCTGTTACATTGGTAGAAACATTCTGCTTCAATTGTGTCATCGCAGAATCGCTCATCTTGCTAGCAATAAAACTATGACCACTTGAAGTCTGATAATCGATTTGCATTTGCTCTGGATGATTCGTTAAAATAGAAGCTGCTTTTTCTGATAAATCACTTGGTAAAGTCACTACCATATAGTAATTGCCATCTTCCAATCCCTTCTTTCCTTCATCTTCATCTACGAAATGAAAATCTAAGCTTTTATTTTCTTTTAAATTTGACACCATGTCTTTTCCTATAGCCATGGTATTACCGTTATAGGAAGCTTCTTTATCATTATTGACAACTGCCACAGGTAAGTCAGACAATTGCCCATATGGATCCCACATTGATGACAAAAATATGATATTGTACAGAGCTGGAATAAGAGAAATCCCTATCATGACAATAATAAAGGTTGGTTTTTTAAAAATTGCTTTCCATTCTTTAAACATATCTTCTCCTTTTTTAAACATATTGTCTAAAATTTTGATATAATAGATTATACATTAAAAAATCTAAATTACAAGATAAAAAATCCATTTTTAGACAGATGGTCTAATTTGTTTACAAGGAGGAAATATGCAAGAAAGTAACAAACGCTTAAAAACAAAGCGAACTATTGAAAATGCTATGGTACAACTACTGATGGAACAGCCATTTGATCAAATTTCTACTGTCAAGTTAGCAGAAAAAGCCGGAATTAGTCGTTCCAGCTTCTATACTCACTATAAGGATAAGTATGATATGATTGAGCACTATCAAAGCAAGCTATTTCATACATTTGAATATATTTTTCAAAAACATGCTCATCACAAAAGAGATGCTATTTTAGAAGTATTTGAATATCTAGAGTCAGAACCACTTCTGGCTGCTCTTCTTTCTGAAAATGGGACTAAAGAAATCCAAAATTTCTTACGAAATAAACTTCATATCATGCTCAGTACAGATTTACAAAAGCGATTTATGCAACTGAATCTCAATACCACTGAATTAGAATACAGTAGCATCTATCTAACTCACGCACTTTTTGGTGTCTGCCAAACTTGGATTGCACATGGAAAAAAAGAAAGTCCTCAAGAAATAACAGACTTCCTTATGAAGATGCTTGGTGATACAAATTGATACAAAAAGAGGAACACAACTGTGTTCCCTTTTATCTATACTCCGCCAGTAGGACTCGAACCTACGACATCATGATTAACAGTCATGCGCTACTACCAACTGAGCTATGGCGGATAAAATAGTCCGTACGGGATTCGAACCCGTGTTACCGCCGTGAAAAGGCGGTGTCTTAACCCCTTGACCAACGGACCTTCTATCTGTAGCAGATATAACCATTATATCAATTTCTTGCTAATTGTCAATTACTTTTGAGATTTTTTCTCTAAAATATCTTTCAACTTTCTAATTTTTAACCTTGAAATAGGACAGCGATGGTCTTCATAGAAAACAACTTCTAGATTCTTTCGGTCAATTTCTTTGATATTGCCTATATTTACCAAAAATGACTTATGAGGAGAATAAAATCGCTGGGTATGTTTATCCTTTTCCTGAATATCTGTCATGGTACCGTAAAACTCTTTGGCAAAATTCTTACCAATAATGCGTAATTTATGAGAGACACCTGTCGTTTCAATATACAAGATATCATGGTAAGGAATTTTTAAATCATTTCCCTTGTAATTGTAGTCAAAATAATCTACAACATCTTCATTTTCAAGTAACATACTCTTCGTGTAGAAGATATTTTGCTCAATTCTCTTCTTAAATAACTCATCATTGATATCCTTATCAACAAAATCTAAGGCTGATACCTGGTATTTATAGGTTAGAGTCGCAAACTCTGATCGACTTGTGATAAAGACGATAATAGCGTAAGGATTGTGATGACGAATAAACTGAGCAACTTCAAACCCTTTTTTCTCAATTCCATGAATATCAATATCTAGAAAATAAAGCTGGTTTACTTCATCATTTTCGATATATTCCTTAAATTCACGAACTTTTCCCGTTGTCTTGTATGATATTGGAATATTCGATTCTTTCGAAATTTCATCCAATATTCTCTCTAGTCTCACTTGATGTTCAATAACATCTTCTAAAATTAAAACTTTCATTCAAATTCCCTCTTAAATCTAATGATTTGTCTAAATGTACTGCCTTCCATCTCTGTTTCTAAAATAATATTATTGTACTTATCTAGTAGTTCTTTCACATTATTTAATCCTACTCCGCGATTTCTTCCCTTAGTAGAGAATCCTAAAGCAAATAGATCTCCTGAAGGAGTCATCGTCATTTTACATGAATTCTGAATCACAATCACTGTTTCAGTTTCCATCTTAATAACTGCTACTTCCATCTGCTTTTTATAACTATCAGCCGATCCTTCGACAGCATTGTTCAATAAAACACTCATAATACGAACCAAATCCAGAAGGTCTATTGGTAGTCTAGTAATTATATCTTTTACTTCCAGTGTAAACTCTACACCATTATTTCGAGCATAGACAATTGACTGAGCAACCAAACTTCGTAAAGCTGAATCTTCTATATTGTTTAAATCAAAGTAAGTGTACTTATCTGAACGCAGTTTGTGATTGGCTTTGACCAAAACTTCATTGTAAACTCTGTCAATTTCCTGTAAATTACCACTGTCAATTGCCATTTGCATACTGACAAGCATCCCAGCATAGTCATGTCGAAAACCACGGATTTCATTATACAGTCCGACAATTTCATCTGTATAATTCTGTAAATACTTCTGTTCAAATTTCTTCTGCTTCAAAGCAATCTCTTTCTCCATTTGAACTTTATGCGAATTCATTGCAAATAAGGTCAAAAGGAGAGAAATAAAGACGATAGATGATAAAATACTTCCAAAACTATTCAAATGTTTAATCGTACTTACCATATCTGAAACGAAAGATAAAATATGTAGCAGTAATAAAGCAAAAAATACTTTTTTCAAGAAAGGATATAGATAGTCTTTGTCAAAATAGTTTAGCTCCAAATGGAAATAATGAATGATTTTTAAGACAACAAAATAGGTCAACACCGTTACAACGAAAAAGAATGGGTCATGATATTGTGAAACAAAATTGTCTCCTGTTATAGAGGAGAAAGTTACGGACAGAAAGTTATGAGTGCTCTCATATAAAAGAGATAGTAGTAAACTTAGGAATAGTCCTCTATCCCTCTCATACTGTTTAATCCATCGAAAATAGGAATATAATCCCAAAGGAAATAAAAACCTTTCAATCACTATTTCATCTAAATATAGAAGATAAAAGGAAAGTTCAAGTACTGCTTCTACTAGTAATGTATAGATACCAAAAAAATATAGTTCCTTTGATTTTATTTGACCTTTACAAATTAAACGGTAACTTTGACTAATAATTAAAAAATGACCAATAACTGTCCCAAATCCAAATAAATTCATTACTCTTTCCCCTTATTTTATTACTTTTTTCTTGGGAAAATAAAATCACGGAGGATTTTTGGCAGCCTACTTTCCCCACCTTGAATCTTTTGCAAGTCTTTTTCCTTCAAGGCTACAAACTGTTCCAATTTAACTGTGTTTTTCATAATAAAATCTCCTCAATGTTTTTTTCTTGTAAGCTAACTTACAAAAACCATTATACAAAATGGAATTTCATTTTAGATAAAATTCTCTCAACTGTCATTTTTTTCTCCCCAAGTGTACTTTTTTAAGAAAAAAGCTGGGAAAATTCCCAGCTTTGCTACTATATTGATCCCAGCAGGATTCGAACCTGCGACCGTTCGCTTAGAAGGCGAATGCTCTATCCAGCTGAGCTATGAGACCTAATACAGTTATTCTATCAAAAATTCAATTGAAAGTCAATTTTCTATTTATGATAAGGAGAACCCTGCTGTATTGTAAAAGCCCGATAAATTTGTTCAACAAGGACTAGTCTCATTAACTGATGGGGCAAGGTTAAACGGCCAAAACTAACAGAAAGATTGGCTCTCTTTTTTACATCCTGTGCTAACCCCAGACTCCCTCCAATAATAAAGGTAAGAGTAGAAAATCCTTTTATAGAAGCTTCTTCTAACTTCTTACTAAATTCTTCCGAGGAGAACATTTTCCCTTCGATAGCTAACACAATAACAAAATCACGGTCACCAACTTTTGATAAAATTCTCTGACCTTCTATTTCTAAAATTTTTTGATTTTCTGATTCACTGGCCTTATCTGGTGTTTTTTCATCTGCTAGCTCAATCATTTCAAGCTTAGCAAATCGAGAAATTCGTTTTGAATACTCTGCGATGCCATCTTTTAAATACTTTTCTTTCAGTTTCCCAACTATTATAACTTTAATTTTCATGACTCTATTCTAACATATTCTCTATTTTTTCACATCTTATTCACAAAATAAAAGGTTAATTTTCACCTATAAAATCACAGATTTCAGAAAGTTATCCACAATCTGTGAAAAACTTTTATTTTTAAGTTATAATTAAGCTAGTCAGTTTATACTTTCAGTAATTTCAAACATATGGAGGCAAATATGAAACATCTAAAAACATTTTATAAAAAATGGTTTCAATTATTAGTCGTTATCGTCATTAGCTTTTTTAGTGGAGCCTTGGGTAGTTTTTCAATAACTCAACTAACTCAAAAAAGTGGTATAAGTAGCTCTAACAACAATAGCACTATCACACAGACTGCCTATAAAAACGAAAATTCAACAACACAGGCTGTTAATAAAGTAAAAGATGCTGTTGTTTCTGTTATTACTTATTCGGCAAACAGACAAAATAGCGTATTTGGCAATGAGGATACTGATACAGATTCTCAGCAAATCTCTAGTGAAGGCTCTGGGGTTATTTATAAAAAGAATGACAAAGAAGCTTACATTGTCACCAACAATCACGTTATAAATGGCTCCAGTAAAGTAGATATTCGCTTGTCAGATGGGACTAAAGTACCTGGAGAAATCGTCGGAGCAGATACTTTCTCTGATATTGCTGTCGTCAAAATCTCTTCAGAAAAAGTGACTACAGTAGCTGAATTTGGTGATTCTAGTAAGTTAACCGTAGGAGAAACTTCTATTGCTATTGGTAGCCCATTGGGTTCTGAATATGCAAATACTGTTACTCAGGGTATTGTATCTAGTCTAAATCGAAATGTGTCCTTAAAATCTGAGGATGGACAAGCTATTTCTACAAAAGCCATCCAAACTGATACTGCTATTAACCCAGGTAACTCTGGTGGCCCACTAATCAATATTCAAGGACAGGTTATAGGAATTACCTCAAGTAAAATTGCCACAAATGGAGGAACATCTGTAGAAGGACTTGGTTTCGCAATCCCTGCAAATGATGCTATCAATATTATTGAACAGTTGGAAAAAAACGGAAAAGTGACTCGTCCAGCTTTGGGCATTCAAATGGTCAATCTCTCAAATATTAATACAAGTGATATTAGAAGACTAAATATTCCAAGTAGTGTAACATCTGGTGTAGTTGTTCGTTCGGTACAAAGTAATATGCCTGCCAATGGTCACCTTGAAAAATACGATGTTATTACCAAAGTAGATGACAAAGATATTGCTTCATCAACAGACTTACAAAGTGCTCTTTACAATCATTCTATCGGAGACACCATTAAGATAACTTACTATCGTAACGGTAAAGAAGAAACTACATCTATTAAACTTGACAAGAGTTCAGGTGATTTAGAATCTTAATTGACATCTATGTAAAGAAAGCTTTACATAAAAGAAAAGATGTGTTAGTGTAGAATCATGGAAAAATTTGAAATGATTTCTATCACAGATATACAAAAAAATCCCTATCAACCTCGAAAAGAATTTGATGGAGAAAAACTAGATGAACTAGCACAGTCTATCAAAGAAAATGGGGTCATTCAACCGATTATTGTTCGTCAATCTCCTGTTATTGGTTATGAAATCCTTGCAGGAGAGAGACGCTACCGGGCTTCTCTTTTAGCTGGTCTGACGTCTATCCCAGCTGTTGTTAAACAACTTTCAGACCAAGAGATGATGATCCAGTCCATCATTGAAAATTTACAGAGAGAAAATTTGAATCCAATAGAAGAAGCACGCGCCTATGAATCTCTCGTAGAGAAAGGATTTACCCATGCTGAAATTGCAGATAAAATGGGTAAATCTCGTCCCTATATCAGTAACTCCATTCGTTTGCTTTCCTTACCAGAACCGATCCTCTCAGAAGTAGAAAGTGGCAAACTATCACAAGCTCATGCGCGTTCGCTAGTTGGGTTGAATAAGGAACAACAAGACTATTTCTTTCAACGAATTATAGAGGAAGACATTTCTGTAAGGAAGTTAGAAGCTCTTCTGACAGATAAAAAACAAAAGAAACAGCAAAAAACTGATCATTTCATACAAAATGAAGAAGAACAGTTAAAAAAACTACTCGGATTAGACGTAAAAATCAAATTGTCTAAAAAAGACAATGGAAAAATCATTATTTCTTTTTCAAATCAAGAAGAATACAGTAGAATTATCAACAGCCTGAAATAAGGCTGTTCTTTTATTTTTTTAGCTCACAAGGTTATCCACTATTTTTTTCAGTAAAAAGCTTAATAAATCAACAGTTTCTGATTTTATCCCCAACCTGTGGATAAAACTAGATAACATTGTGGATTGTTTTTCACAGCTTGTGGAAAATTTTTTCTATCTATGGTAAAATAAGTCTAGCATTAAACTTTTAAATAGTAAAGGAGGAGGAAGGATTGAAAGAAAAACAATTTTGGAATCGTATATTAGAATTTGCACAAGAAAGACTGACTCGATCCATGTATGATTTCTATGCTATTCAAGCTGAACTCATCAAGGTAGAGGAAAATGTTGCCACTATATTTTTACCACGATCTGAAATGGAAATGGTCTGGGAAAAACAACTAAAAGATATCATTGTAGTAGCTGGTTTTGAGATTTATGATGCTGAAATAACTCCCCACTATATTTTCACAAAACCTCAAGATACGACTATATCACAAGTTGAAGAAGCTACAAATTCAACTCTTTATGACTATAGTTCAAAATTAGCCTCTATTCCTTATTCAGATACTGGGTTAAAAGAAAAATATACCTTTGATAATTTTATACAAGGTGATGGAAATGTTTGGGCAAAATCTGCTGCTTTAGCTGTTTCAGAAGATCTTGCTTTGACCTATAATCCTCTTTTTATCTATGGAGGACCTGGGCTCGGCAAGACTCACTTATTAAACGCTATTGGTAATGAAATTCTAAAAAATATTCCTGATGCGCGTGTTAAATACATCCCTGCTGAAAGCTTTATTAATGACTTCCTAGATCACTTAAGACTAGGAGAAATGGAAAAGTTTAAAAAAACTTACCGTAGCCTTGATCTTTTACTGATTGATGATATTCAATCTTTAAGTGGTAAAAAAGTTGCAACACAAGAAGAATTTTTCAATACCTTTAATGCCCTTCACGACAAGCAAAAACAAATTGTCCTAACTAGTGACAGAAGTCCAAAACATCTGGAAGGGCTTGAGGAAAGACTTGTCACGCGCTTTAGTTGGGGATTAACCCAGCATATTACACCTCCTGAATTTGAAACTCGTATTGCCATTTTACAAAGTAAAACAGAACATTTAGGCTATAATTTCCAAAACGATACTTTAGAATACTTAGCAGGTCAATTTGATTCAAATGTTCGAGACCTTGAGGGAGCAATTAATGACATCACCTTAGTTGCTAGAGTAAAGAAAATCAAAGATATTACGATTGATGTTGCTGCAGAAGCTATTAGAGCTCGAAAACAAGATGTTAGCCAAATCCTCGTCATTCCAATTGATAAAATCCAAACTGAAGTAGGGAACTTCTATGGTGTTAGTGTCAAAGAAATGAAGGGAAGCAGACGACTTCAAAATATTGTTTTGGCCCGTCAAGTAGCCATGTATTTATCTAGAGAATTAACAGATAATAGTCTTCCAAAAATTGGGAAGGAGTTTGGAGGAAAAGATCATACAACAGTCATTCATGCCCATGCAAAAATTAAATCTTTGATTGATGAAGACGATAATTTACGTTTAGAAATTGAATCAATCAAAAAGAAAATAAAATAACTTGTGGATAACTTTCGCTTTTTTATCTTTTTTATCCACATTTTTTAAACAATCCAAAAAACTTGATATGACTTACTTTTAGTCTGTTTTCCACAGATTTCACAGACTCTATTATTACTATTATCTTTCTAATACTAAAAATAAATAAAGGAGAATCCATGATTCATTTTTCAATTAATAAAAATTTATTTCTACAAGCATTGAATACAACTAAAAGAGCTATTAGTTCTAAAAATGCCATTCCTATTTTATCAACCTTAAAAATTGACGTAACCAATGAAGGTGTTACTTTAATTGGTTCAAATGGTCAAATTTCAATTGAAAATTTTATTTCTCAAAAAAATGAAGATGCTGGTTTGTTAATTACTTCTTTAGGTTCGATTCTTCTTGAAGCTTCTTTCTTCATCAATGTGGTATCTAGTCTACCTGATGTGACTCTTGATTTTAAAGAAATTGAACAAAATCAAATTGTTTTAACCAGCGGCAAATCAGAAATTACCCTAAAAGGAAAAGATAGCGAACAATATCCACGAATCCAAGAAATTTCAGCTAGTACTCCTTTAGTTCTTGAAACAAAATTACTCAAGAAAATTATCAATGAAACAGCTTTTGCGGCAAGTACACAAGAAAGTCGTCCAATTTTAACAGGTGTCCACTTCGTATTGAGCCAACACAAGGAGCTAAAAACAGTAGCTACAGACTCTCATCGTCTAAGCCAGAAAAAATTAACGCTTGAGAAAAATAGTGATGATTTTGATGTTGTAATTCCGAGCCGTTCTCTACGCGAATTTTCAGCGGTATTTACAGATGATATTGAAACTGTGGAGATTTTCTTTGCTAACAATCAAATCCTCTTTAGAAGTGAAAATATTAGCTTCTATACTCGTTTGTTAGAAGGTAACTATCCTGATACAGATCGTTTAATTCCAACAGATTTTAACACTACAATTACTTTTGATGTTATAAACTTACGTCAGTCAATGGAGCGTGCTCGCCTTTTATCAAGTGCAACTCAAAATGGTACTGTGAAGCTTGAAATTAAAGGTGGTATTGTTAGCGCCCATGTTCATTCTCCAGAAGTTGGTAAAGTAAACGAAGAAATCGATACAGAGCAGGTTACTGGTGAAGATTTGACCATTAGTTTCAACCCAACTTATTTGATTGATTCTCTTAAAGCTTTAAATAGCGAAAAGGTGACCATTAGTTTTATCTCAGCTGTTCGCCCATTTACTCTTGTGCCAGCAGATACTGACGAGGACTTCATGCAACTCATTACACCAGTTCGTACAAATTAAGTAAAAGAGGTTGAGCCTGGCTCGCCTCTTTTATGATATAATCGAAAAAGAAAAGGAGAGTAGTATGTATCAAGTTGGAAATTTTGTTGAAATGAAAAAACCACATGCTTGCACAATAAAGTCAACAGGAAAAAAAGCTAATCGTTGGGAAATTACACGTGTAGGAGCAGATATCAAAATAAAATGCAGTAATTGTGACCATGTTGTCATGATGGGACGCTATGATTTTGATCGAAAAATGAATAAAATTATTGACTAGGAAGCCTTAGTTAGAGGGTTAGCAAGTTTTCCCTTTTTGTGTTATAATATTAGGGATTGAAATGAAAACGGAGAATGAAAAAATATGGCTTTAACAGCAGGTATCGTTGGTTTGCCAAACGTTGGTAAATCAACACTATTTAATGCAATTACAAAAGCAGGAGCAGAGGCAGCGAACTACCCATTTGCGACTATTGATCCAAACGTTGGAATGGTGGAAGTTCCAGATGAACGTCTACAAAAATTGACTGAAATGATCACTCCTAAAAAGACAGTGCCAACAACATTTGAATTTACAGATATTGCAGGGATTGTAAAAGGAGCTTCAAAAGGAGAAGGGCTAGGGAATAAATTCTTGGCTAATATTCGTGAAGTAGATGCGATTGTTCACGTAGTTCGTGCTTTTGATGATGAAAATGTGATGCGCGAACAAGGACGTGAAGATGCCTTTGTGGATCCACTTGCAGATATTGATACAATTAATCTGGAATTGATTCTTGCTGATTTAGAATCAGTGAACAAACGATATGCGCGTGTAGAAAAGATGGCACGTACGCAAAAAGATAAAGAATCAGTAGCAGAATTTAATGTTCTTCAAAAGATTAAACCAGTGCTTGAAGATGGAAAATCAGCTCGCACCATCGAATTTACAGATGAAGAACAAAAAGTTGTCAAAGGTCTCTTCCTTTTGACAACTAAACCAGTTCTTTATGTTGCCAATGTAGATGAGGATGTGGTTTCAGATCCAGATTCTATCGACTATGTCAAACAAATTCGTGAATTTGCAGCTACAGAAAATGCTGAAGTAGTCGTTATTTCTGCGCGTGCTGAGGAAGAAATTTCTGAGTTAGACGATGAAGACAAGCAAGAATTTCTTGAAGCACTTGGATTGACAGAATCAGGCGTTGACAAGTTGACTCGTGCAGCTTATCACTTACTTGGACTTGGAACTTACTTCACAGCTGGTGAAAAAGAAGTTCGTGCTTGGACCTTCAAACGTGGTATGAAGGCTCCACAAGCAGCTGGTATTATTCACTCAGACTTTGAAAAAGGCTTTATTCGTGCAGTAACCATGTCATATGAGGATCTAGTAAAATACGGATCTGAAAAGGCCGTAAAAGAAGCTGGACGTTTGCGTGAAGAAGGAAAAGAATATATCGTCCAAGACGGCGATATCATGGAATTCCGCTTTAATGTCTAAAAAATTTAATGAATAGTATCAATTAGGTTGGAAAAAAATTCCAACCCTTTTGGCTTTTGAAAGGAAAAATAAATGACAAAATTACTTGTAGGCTTGGGAAATCCAGGAGATAAATATTTTGAAACAAAACATAATGTTGGCTTTATGTTGATTGACCAACTAGCTAAGAAACAGAATGTCACTTTTACACACGATAAGATATTTCAAGCTGACCTAGCATCTTTTTTCTTCAATGGAGAAAAAATTTATCTTGTCAAACCAACGACATTTATGAATGAAAGTGGAAAAGCTGTTCATGCTTTATTGACTTACTATGGTTTGGATATTGAAGATTTACTCATCATTTACGATGATCTTGATATGGAAGTTGGAAAGATTCGTTTAAGAGCAAAGGGGTCAGCAGGTGGACATAATGGTATCAAGTCTATTATTCAACATATTGGAACCCAGGCTTTTAATCGTGTTAAAATTGGAATTGGAAGACCAAAAAATGGCATGTCAGTTGTTAACCATGTTTTGAGTACCTTTGACAAGGATGATTATATTGGTATTTTACAGTCTATTGACAAGGTTGACGATGCTGTAAATTACTATTTACAAGAGAAAAATTTTGAAAAAACGATGCAGAGGTATAACGGATAAATGTTGACCTTATTAGATTTATTCTCAGAAAATGATCAGATAAAAAAATGGCATCAAAATCTGACAGATAAGAAAAGACAATTAATGTTAGGCTTGTCAACTTCTACAAAAGCTTTAGCAATCGCTAGTAGTTTGAAGAAAGAAGATAAGATTGTGTTACTGACATCAACATATGGAGAGGCAGAAGGGCTTATTAGTGATCTTATTTCTATCTTAGGTGAGGAATTGGTCTATCCATTTTTGGTGGATGATTCCCCTATGGTTGAGTTTTTGATGTCTTCACAAGAAAAAATCATTTCACGGGTTGAAGCCTTGCGTTTTTTGAATGATTCATCTAAAAAAGGGATTTTAGTTTGTAATATTGCAGCAAGTCGATTGATTTTATCCTCTCCGACTGGATTTAAAGAAAGCATTATAAAAATTGCAGTTGGTGAAGAATATGACCAACACACGCTTATCCATCAGTTAAAAGAAATCGGATATCGAAAGGTTACACAAGTACAAACTCAAGGCGAATTTAGTCTTCGAGGAGATATTTTAGATATTTTTGAAATATCTCAGTTAGAACCTTGCCGAATTGAGTTTTTTGGTGATGAAGTAGATGGAATTCGTACTTTTGAAGTCGAAACACAATTATCGAAAGAAAATCAGACAGAACTAACAATCTTTCCAGCTAGCGACATACTTTTGAGAGAAAAGGATTATCAACGAGGTCAGTCAGCTTTAGAAAAACAAATTTCAAAAACTTTATCACCGATTTTGAAATCATATCTAGAAGAAATTCTTTCAAGTTTTCATCAAAAACAAGTGCATTTAGATTCACGAAAGTTTTTATCTTTATGCTATGACAAGACATGGACTGTCTTTGATTATATAAAAAAAGATACTCCAATATTCTTTGATGATTACCAGAAATTGATGAATCAGTATGAAGTCTTTGAAAGAGAATTAGCGCAATACTTTACAGAAGAGTTACAGAATAGTAAAGCATTTTCTGAGATGCACTATTTTGCTAATACTGAGCAAGTCTATAAAAAACAAATTCCGGTGACCTTTTTCTCTAATCTTCAAAAGGGGCTAGGAAATCTCAAGTTTGACCAGGTTTATCAATTTAATCAATATCCCATGCAGGAATTTTTCAATCAGTTTTCTTTTCTAAAAGAAGAAATTGAACGATATAAAAAAATGGATTACACCATTATCCTGCAATCTAGCAATTCAATGGGAAGTAAAACATTGGAGGATGTTTTAGAGGAATATCAGATTAAATTGGATTCTAGATATAAGTCAAGAATCTGTCAAGAATCTGTAAACTTAATTGAGGGTAACCTCAGACATGGTTTTCATTTTGTAGATGAAAAAATTCTGGTGATTACTGAACATGAGATTTTTCAAAAGAAATTAAAACGTCGTTTTCGCAGACAACATGTTTCAAATGCAGAGAGATTAAAAGATTATAATGAACTTGAAAAAGGGGACTACGTTGTTCACCATATCCATGGAATCGGTCAATATCTAGGGATTGAAACAATTGAAATCAAAGGGATTCACCGCGATTATGTCAGTGTTCAATATCAAAATGGTGATCAAATCTCTATCCCAGTAGAACAGATTCATCTGCTGTCCAAATATGTTTCAAGTGATGGGAAAGCGCCAAAACTCAATAAATTAAATGACGGTCATTTCAAAAAGGCCAAGCAAAAAGTTAAGAACCAGGTAGAGGATATAGCTGACGATTTAATCAAACTTTATTCTGAACGCAGCCAGTTGAAGGGTTTTGCTTTTTCAGCTGATGATGAAGAGCAAGATGCTTTTGATGATGCCTTCCCTTATGTTGAAACGGATGATCAACTTCGTAGTGTTGAGGAAATCAAGAGAGATATGCAGGCTTCTCAGCCAATGGATCGACTTTTAGTTGGGGATGTTGGTTTTGGAAAGACTGAAGTTGCAATGCGTGCAGCCTTTAAGGCAGTCAATGATAACAAACAGGTGGTCGTTTTAGTTCCGACGACGGTTTTAGCGCAACAGCACTACACGAATTTTAAGGAACGATTCCAAAATTTTGCAGTTAATATTGATGTGTTGAGTCGCTTTAGAAGTAAAAAAGAGCAGACTGAAACACTTGAAAAATTGAAAAACGGTCAAGTCGATATTTTAATTGGAACACATCGTGTTTTATCAAAAGATGTTGTGTTTTCTGATTTGGGATTGATGATTATTGATGAAGAACAACGATTTGGTGTCAAGCATAAGGAAACTTTGAAAGAGTTAAAGAAACAAGTGGATGTCCTAACCTTGACAGCTACGCCAATCCCTCGTACCCTTCATATGTCTATGCTGGGAATCAGAGATTTATCTGTTATTGAAACTCCTCCAACAAATCGCTATCCTGTTCAAACCTATGTATTGGAGAAGAATGATAGTATCATTCGTGATGCTGTCTTGCGTGAAATGGAGCGTGGAGGTCAAGTTTACTATCTTTACAATAAAGTTGACACGATTGACCAGAAGGTTTCAGAATTACAGGAGTTAATTCCAGAGGCTTCGATTGGGTATGTTCATGGACAAATGAGTGAAATTCAGTTGGAAAATACTCTATTAGACTTTATTGAAGGACAGTATGATATCTTGGTGACGACTACCATTATTGAGACAGGAGTGGACATTCCAAATGCCAATACCTTATTTATTGAAAATGCGGACCATATGGGTTTGTCAACCTTGTATCAGTTAAGAGGAAGAGTCGGTCGTAGTAATCGTATTGCTTATGCTTATCTCATGTATCGTCCAGAAAAATCAATCAGTGAAGTCTCTGAGAAGAGATTAGAAGCAATCAAAGGATTTACAGAATTGGGCTCCGGATTTAAGATTGCGATGCGAGATCTTTCGATTCGTGGAGCAGGAAACCTCCTAGGAAAATCCCAATCAGGTTTCATTGATTCTGTTGGTTTTGAATTGTATTCACAGTTATTAGAGGAAGCTATTGCTAAACGTAACGGCAATGGGAACACAAGAACCAAAGGAAATGCTGAGTTGATTTTACAAATTGATGCTTATCTTCCTGATACTTATATTTCTGACCAAAGACATAAGATTGAAATTTATAAAAAAATTCGTCAAATTGACAACCGTGTCAATTATGAAGAGTTACAAGAAGAGCTGATGGACCGCTTTGGAGAATACCCAGATGTGGTAGCCTATCTTTTAGAGATTGGTTTGGTCAAGTCATATTTGGACAAGGTCTTTGTTCAACGTGTGGAAAGAAAAGAAAATAAGATTATAGTTCAATTTGAAAAAGTCACTCAACGACTGTTCTTGGCTCAAGATTATTTTAAAGCTTTATCCGCAACGAACTTAAAAGCAGCAATAGCTGAGAACAAAGGATTAATGGAAGTCGTATTCGACGTTCGAAACAAGAAGGACTATGAAATTTTAGAAGGTCTGCTGATTTTTGGAGAAAGTTTATTAGAGATAAAAGAGTTGAAAGACGGTAATTCCCTATAACATTTTTCTTCTATAAAATGGATAAAAATGGTACAATAATAATTTGAGGTAATAAAAATGAGATTAGACAAATATTTAAAAGTATCACGAATTATCAAGCGTCGTACAGTCGCGAAAGAAGTGGCAGATAAAGGTAGAATCAAGGTGAATGGAATTTTGGCCAAAAGTTCAACAGATTTGAAAGTTGATGACCAAGTTGAAATTCGTTTTGGCAATAAGTTGCTACTTGTAAAAGTACTGGAGATGAAAGATAGTACAAAAAAAGAAGATGCAGCAGGCATGTATGAAATTATCAGTGAAACACGGGTAGAAGAAAATGTCTAAGAATATTGTACAATTGAATAATTCTTTTATTCAAAATGAGCACCAACGTCGTCGCTATTTGATGAAGGAACGACAAAAACGTAATCGTTTCATGGGTTGGGTTCTGATTTTGATGATTTTGTTGTTCATTTTACCAACTTATAATCTTGCTCAAAGCTATCACCAATTACTCCAAAGACGTCAACAATTATCAGACTTGCAAACTCAGTATCAAACCTTGAGTGATGAAAAGGAGAAGGAGACAGCTTTTGCTACAAAGTTGAAAGATGAAGATTACGCCGCTAAATACATGCGTGCAAAATATTATTATTCTAAGAATCGGGAAGCTGTTTACACGATTCCTGACTTGCTTCCAAGGTGATAAAATGGAAAATTTATTAGATGTAATTGAGCAATTTTTGAGTCTATCGGATGAAAAGCTGGAAGAGTTAGCTGAGAAAAATCAATTATTGCGTTTACAAGAAGAAAAGGAAAGGAAGAATGCGTAAATTCTTAATTATTTTGTTGCTACCGAGTTTTTTGACAATTTCAAAAGTTGTTAGCACAGAAAAAGAAGTCGTCTATACTTCGAAAGAAATTTATTACCTTTCACAATCTGACTTTGGTATTTATTTTAGAGAAAAGTTAAATTCTCCTATGGTTTATGGAGAAGTTCCTGTCTATGCGAATGAAGATTTAGTTGTTGAATCTGGAAAATTAACTCCAAAAACAAGTTTTCAAATAACCGAGTGGCGCTTAAATAAACAAGGAATTCCAGTATTTAAGTTGTCTAACAATCAATTTATAGCTGCGGACAAACGATTTTTATATGACCAGTCAGAGGTAACTCTTACAATAAAAAAAGTATGGTTAGAATCTGATTTTAAATTGTATAACAGTCCTTATGATTTAAAAGAAGTGAAATCATCTTTATCAGCTTATTCGCAGGTATCACTCGACAAGACAATGTTTGTAGAAGGAAGAGAATTTTTACATATTGATCAGGCTGGATGGGTAGATAAAGAATCAACTTCTGAAGAAGATAATCGGATGGGTAAAGTCCAAGAAATGTTATCGGAAAAATATCAAAAAGATTCTTTCTCGATTTATGTTAAGCAACTGACTACTGGAAAAGAAGCTGGTATTAATCAAGATGAAAAGATGTATGCGGCTAGTGTTTTAAAACTCCCTTATCTCTACTATACGCAAGAAAAAATAAATGAGGGTCTGTATCAGTTAGATACGACTGTAAAATACGTATCAGCAGTTAATGATTTTCCAGGTTCTTATAAACCAGAGGGAAGTGGTAGTCTTCCTAAAAAAGAGGATAATAAAGAATATTCTCTAAAGGATTTAATTACGAAAGTATCAAAAGAATCGGATAACGTAGCTCATAATCTATTGGGATATTACATTTCAAACCAATCTGATGCCACGTTTAAATCCAAGATGTCTGCTATTATGGGAGATAATTGGGATCCAAAAGAAAAATTGATTTCTTCTAAAATGGCTGGGAATGTTATGGAAGCTATTTATAATCAAAATGGATTTGTATTGGAGTCTTTGACTAAAACAGATTTTGATAATGAGAGAATTGCCAAAGGTGTTTCTGTGAAGGTAGCTCATAAAATTGGAGATGCGGACGAATTTAAGCATGATACGGGTGTTGTCTATGCAGATTCTCCATTTGTTCTTTCTATTTTTACTAAAGATTCTGATTACGATACGATTTCTAAGATAGCCAAGGATGTTTATGAGGTTCTAAAATGAGGGAACAAGATTTTTTAAATCATTTTCTCAAGAAGGGATATTTCAAAAAGCATGCTAAAGTGGTGCTAGCTCTTTCTGGTGGATTAGATTCTATGTTTCTATTTAAGGTATTGTCTACTTATCAAAAAGAGTTAGAAATTGAATTGATTCTTGCTCATGTGAATCATAAGCAGAGAGTAGAATCAGATTGGGAAGAAAAGGAATTAAGGAAGTTGGCTGCTGAAGCTGGACTTCCTATTTATGTCAGCAATTTTTCAGGAGAATTTTCAGAAGCGCGTGCACGAAATTTTCGTTATGATTTTTTTCAAGATGTCATGAAGAAGACAGGTGCGACTGCCTTAGTTACCGCCCACCATGCTGATGACCAGGTGGAAACGATTTTGATGCGCTTGATTCGAGGGACTCGTTTGCGCTATCTATCAGGAATTAAGGAGAAGCAAGTAGTCGGAGAGATAAAAATCATTAGACCCTTCTTGCATTTTCAGAAAAAAGACTTTCCACCAATTTTTCACTTTGAAGATATATCAAACCAGGAAAATCATTATTTTCGCAATCGTATTCGAAATTCTTACTTACCAGAATTAGAAAAAGAAAATCCTAGATTTAGAGATGCAATCTTAAGTATCGGAAATGAAATTTTAGATTATGACTTAGCTATAGCTGAATTATCTAAGAATATTGATCTAGAAAATTTAGAGCAGCTATTGTCTTACTCTGAGTCGACACAAAGAGTTTTACTTCAAACTTATCTGAATCGTTTTCCAGATTTGAATCTTACAAAAGCTCAGTTTGATGAAGTTCGACAGATTTTAAAATCTAAAAGCCAGTATCGTCATCCGCTTAAAAATGGCTATGAATTGATAAAAGAGTACCAACAGTTTCAGATTTGTAAAATCAGTCCGCAGGCTGATGAAAAGGAAGATGAACTTGTGTTACACTATCAAAATCAGGTATCTTATCAAGGATATTTATTTTCCTTTGGGATTCCATTAGAAGGTGAATCAATTCAACAAATACCTGTTTCACGCGAAACATCCATACACATTCGTTATCGAAAACCAGGAGATGTTTTGGTTCAAAATGGGCATAGAAAAAAACTCAGACGTCTATTTATTGATTTGAAAATCCCTATGGAAAAGCGAAAATCTGCTCTTATTATTGAGCAATTTGGTGAAATTGTCTCAATTTTGGGAATTGCGACCAGTAATTTGAGTAAAAACACGAAAAATGATATAATGAACACTGTACTTTATATAGAAAAAATAGATAGGTAAAAAAATGTTAGAAAACGATATTAAAAAAATCCTCGTTTCACACGATGAAATTACAGAAGCTGCTAAAAAATTAGGTGCTCAACTCACTAAAGACTATGCAGGAAAAAATCCAATTTTAGTTGGGATTTTAAAAGGATCTATTCCTTTTATGGCTGAATTAGTCAAACATATCGACACACATATTGAAATGGACTTCATGATGGTTTCTAGCTATCATGGTGGAACAGCAAGTAGCGGTGTGATCAATATTAAACAAGATGTGACTCAAGATATCAAAGGAAGAGATGTTTTATTTGTAGAAGATATCATTGATACAGGTCAAACTTTGAAGAATTTGCGAGATATGTTTATTGCAAGAGAAGCAGCCTCTGTTAAAATTGCAACCTTGTTGGATAAACCAGAGGGACGTGTTGTAGAAATTGAGGCTGACTATACCTGCTTTACTATTCCAAATGAGTTTGTAGTAGGTTATGGTTTAGACTACAAAGAAAATTATCGTAACCTTCCTTATGTTGGAGTATTGAAAGAAGAAGTGTATTCAAATTAGAAAGAACAATTTTTAATGAAAAAACAAAATAATGGTTTAATTAAAAATCCTTTTCTATGGTTATTACTTATTTTTCTCCTAGTTACAGGTTACCAGTATTTTAGTACAGGTAGTGTTGCAGGGAAAAGTGAGCAAATTAATTATACAGAATTGGTAAAAGAAATTACCGATGACAATGTAAAAGAATTAACTTACCAACCAAATGGCAGTGTTATCGAAGTTTCGGGTGTTTATAAAAATCCTAAAACAAGTAAAGAAGAAACAGGAATTCAGTTCTTTTCTCCTTCTGCTACAACAGTAGAGAAATTTTCAAGTATTATTCTTCCTTCAGATACTACAGTATCCGAATTGCAAAAACTTGCTTCTGACCATAAGGCGGAAGTAACTGTTAAGCATGAAAGTTCAAGTGGTATGTGGATTAATATTCTCGTATCCATTGTGCCATTCGGTATTCTATTCTTCTTCCTATTCTCTATGATGGGAAATATGGGAGGAAATAATAGCCGTAACCCAATGAGTTTTGGACGGAGTAAGGCTAAAGCAGCAAATAAAGAAGATATTAAAGTACGATTTTCAGATGTTGCTGGAGCTGAGGAAGAAAAACAAGAACTAGTTGAAGTTGTTGAATTCTTAAAAGATCCAAAACGATTTACAAAACTTGGAGCCCGTATTCCAGCAGGTGTTCTTTTGGAGGGACCTCCGGGAACAGGTAAAACTTTGCTTGCTAAGGCAGTAGCCGGAGAAGCTGGTGTTCCATTCTTTAGTATCTCAGGTTCTGACTTTGTAGAAATGTTTGTCGGAGTTGGAGCTAGTCGTGTTCGTTCTCTTTTTGAAGATGCCAAAAAAGCAGCACCAGCTATCATCTTTATCGATGAAATTGATGCTGTTGGACGTCAACGTGGAGTCGGTCTCGGTGGAGGTAATGATGAACGTGAGCAAACCTTGAACCAACTCTTGATTGAGATGGATGGTTTTGAGGGGAATGAAGGGATTATTGTCATCGCTGCGACAAACCGTTCAGATGTACTTGACCCTGCCCTCTTGCGTCCAGGACGTTTTGATAGAAAAGTCTTGGTTGGTCGCCCTGATGTTAAAGGTCGCGAAGCAATCTTGAAAGTTCATGCTAAGAACAAGCCTTTAGCAGAAGATGTAGATTTGAAATTAGTGGCTCAACAAACTCCAGGTTTTGTTGGAGCAGATTTAGAGAATGTCTTGAATGAAGCGGCTTTAGTCGCTGCTCGTCGCAATAAATCGATAATTGATGCTTCAGATATTGATGAAGCAGAAGATAGAGTTATTGCTGGTCCTTCTAAGAAAGATAAGACAGTTTCACAAAAAGAACGTGAATTGGTTGCCTACCATGAGGCTGGACATACCATTGTTGGCCTAGTATTATCGAATGCCCGTGTTGTTCATAAGGTTACAATTGTACCAAGAGGTCGTGCAGGTGGTTACATGATTGCACTTCCTAAGGAAGATCAAATGCTTCTATCTAAAGAAGATATGAAAGAGCAATTGGCTGGCTTGATGGGTGGACGTGTAGCTGAAGAAATTATCTTTAACGTCCAAACTACAGGAGCTTCAAACGACTTTGAACAAGCGACACAAATGGCGCGTGCAATGGTTACAGAGTACGGGATGAGTGAAAAACTTGGTCCAGTTCAATATGAAGGAAATCATGCCATGTTTGGTGCACAAAGTCCTCAAAAATCAATTTCAGAACAAACAGCTTATGAAATTGACGAAGAGGTTCGTTCATTATTGAATGAGGCACGAAATAAAGCTGCTGAAATTATTCAGTCAAATCGTGAAACTCACAAGTTGATTGCAGAAGCACTATTGAAATACGAAACATTGGATAGTACACAAATTAAATCTCTTTATGAAACAGGAAAGATGCCTGAAACAGTAGAAGAGGAATCTCATGCACTATCTTATGATGAAATAAAGTCAAAAATGAACGACGAAAAATAACCCCAAGAGAGGCTTGTCCTCTCTTTTTTGTGCAGTTGAGGAGGTAAAGGGTGCAGAATGGATGAAATCGGCCAAAAGTGTTTCTGAATCTGTTAGACTGTAAACAGAAAGGGGACAAGAATGCTTAAAAAATTGTATGAAGAAGTCCAGGGTATTGTATATAAGTGTAGAAATGAATATTACCTTCATTTATGGGAGTTATCGGATTGGGACCAAGAGGGAATGATTTGCTTACATGAATTGATCAGTAGAGAAGAAGGATTAGTAGAAGATATTCCACGCTTACGTAAATATTTCAAGACCAAGTTTCGTAATCGAATTCTAGACTATCTCCGTAAACAAGAAAGTCAGAAGCGTAGATATGATAAAGAACCTTATGAAGAAGTGGGTGAAATTAGTCATCGTATAGGTGAGGGAGGTCTCTGGCTAGATGACTATTATCTCTTTCATGAAACACTAAGAGATTATAGAAAGAAACAAACTAAAGAACAACAAAAAGAGTTAGAACGTGTCTTAAGACATGAACGCTTCCGAGGGCGTCAAAGAGTCCTAAGGGAGTTGCGTATTGTGTTTAAAGAGTTTGATATCCGTAGCCGGTAAGAAGCTATGCAAAAAAAATGAAAAAAATTAGAAAAAGGTGTTGACAAAGTTTGAAAAGTCGGTATAATAGTAAGAGTTGAAAATAACAACTCTGGTCCGTTGGTCAAGGGGTTAAG
>CAJNCG010000001.1 GCA_905221205.1 bacterium | reverse complement strand
CGAACACAGAAGTTAAGCCCTAGAACGCCGGAAGTAGTTGGGGGTTGCCCCCTGTGAGATATGGAAGTCGCTTAGCTCTAGGGAGTTTAGCTCAGCTGGGAGAGCATCTGCCTTACAAGCAGAGGGTCAGCGGTTCGATCCCGTTAACTCCCAAAGGTCCCGTAGTGTAGCGGTTATCACGTCGCCCTGTCACGGCGAAGATCGCGGGTTCGATTCCCGTCGGGACCGTTTAAGATAACGCAAGTTATTTTAGACTCGTTAGCTCAGTTGGTAGAGCAATTGACTTTTAATCAATGGGTCACTGGTTCGAGCCCAGTACGGGTCATATATGCGGGTTTGGCGGAATTGGCAGACGCACCAGATTTAGGATCTGGCGCTTAACGGCGTGGGGGTTCAAGTCCCTTAACCCGCATTAAGATATAATAAATGAGCCGGCTTAGCTCAGTTGGTAGAGCATCTGATTTGTAATCAGAGGGTCGCGTGTTCAAGTCATGTAGCCGGCATTTTTAGATAGAAGAAAACAGTGCGAACGTAGTTCAGTGGTAGAACACCACCTTGCCAAGGTGGGGGTCGCGGGTTCGAATCCCGTCGTTCGCTTAGAGAGGCCGGGGTGGCGGAACTGGCAGACGCACAGGACTTAAAATCCTGCGATTGGTAACGATCGTACCGGTTCGATTCCGGTCCTCGGCATAATATAATGAGCACCCTTAGCTCAACTGGATAGAGTACCTGACTACGAATCAGGCGGTTAGAGGTTCGACTCCTCTAGGGTGCATTTTTCTATTTAACTCGGGAAGTAGCTCAGCTTGGTAGAGTACTTGGTTTGGGACCAAGGTGTCGCAGGTTCGAATCCTGTCTTCCCGATTCATGGCGGTGTAGCTCAGCTGGCTAGAGCGTCCGGTTCATACCCGGGAGGTCGGGGGTTCGATCCCCTTCGCCGCTATAAAGATCTTGTTGGACCTTTAGCTCAGCTGGTTAGAGCTCTCGGCTCATAACCGAGTGGTCGTAGGTTCAAGTCCTACAAGGTCCATTTGAATAGTATGGAGGATTACCCAAGTCCGGCTGAAGGGAACGGTCTTGAAAACCGTCAGGCGTGTAAAAGCGTGCGTGGGTTCGAATCCCACATCCTCCTTTTGTGTTAACGCGGGATGGAGCAGCTCGGTAGCTCGTCGGGCTCATAACCCGAAGGTCGTAGGTTCAAATCCTGCTCCCGCAATAAGGCTCGGTAGCTCAGTTGGTAGAGCAATGGATTGAAGCTCCATGTGTCGGCGGTTCGATTCCGTCTCGCGCCATTTTTATTAATAGTATGTATGCGGGTGTAGTTTAGTGGTAAAACTACAGCCTTCCAAGCTGTTGTCGCGAGTTCGATTCTCGTCACCCGCTTTGAACTTTGTTCAAATTACCAAGTTTTTAACTTGGGCGCGTAGCTCAGGTGGTTAGAGCGCACGCCTGATAAGCGTGAGGTCGGTGGTTCGAGTCCACTCGTGCCCATTAATAGGAGAATTACTCAAGAGGCTGAAGAGGACGGTTTGCTAAATCGTTAGGTCGGGTAACTGGCGCAAGGGTTCGAATCCCTTATTCTCCGTTTTAATGAGAGTTCATAACTCTTTTTTTATTTTTTGGAATAATAGATCCATTTTTAATAGACTCTTTGTCAATTGTAGTGGGTTGAAGAAAAGCTAAAATCTAGAAAGGAAACATTTCGTCCTTTCTTTTTTGATATTTAGGGCGATAAAAATCCGTTTTTTGAAGTTTTCAAAGTTCCGAAAACCAAAGGCATCTCGCTTGATAAGTTTGATGAGATAATTAGTCGCTTCTAATTTGGCATTAGAATAAGGTAGTTGAAGGGCGTTGACAATCTTTTCTTTATCTTTGTGGAAGGTTTTAAAGACAGTCTGAAAAAGAGGATGAACCTGTTTAAGATTGTCCTCAATGAGTCCGAAAAATTTGTCTGGCTCCTTGTTCTGAAAGTGAAAAAGCAAGAGCTGATAGAGATTATAGTAGTGTCTCAAGTCTTCTGGATAGCTCAAAAGCTTGTCTAGAATCTCTTTATTTGTTAAGTGCATGCGAAAAGTAGGGCGATAAAAACGTTTATCAATGAGTTTACGACTATCCTGCTGGATGAGCTTCCAGTAGCGCTTGATGGCCTTGTATTCATGAAATTTTCGATGAAACTGATTCATGATTTGGATACGAACACGACTCATAGCATGGCTTAGGTGTTGGAGTAAAACAGTCCAGTGGACTGTTTTAGCCTGAGTTTAGAAATATAATAACGAAGGGTGAAAGCGATCAAGAACGATTTTAGCACATGGGAGTGAAACAGTCTGGGAGACTGTTTCAGCCTGAGCCTAGAAATTCGAAGGCGAAGCTGTTTAGCTAAGTCATAGTAAGGGCTAAACATATCCATAGTAATGATTTTCACCTGACAACGAACGACTCTATCGTAGCGCAGAAAGTGATTTCGGATGATAGCCTGTGTTCTGCCTTCAAGAACAGTGATGATGTTGAGATTATCAAAATCTTGTGCAATGAAACTCATCTTTCCCTTAGTGAAGGCATACTCGTCCCAGGACATAATCTCAGGGAGTCGGCTAAAGTCAGGCTTAAAGTGGAAATCATTGAGCTTGCGAATGACAGTTGAAGTTGAAATGGAAAGCTGATGTGCAATATCGGTCATAGAAGTCTTTTCAATCAGATTCTGAGGAATCTTTTGGTTGATGATACGAGGAATTTGGTGATTTTTCTTGACGAGAGAAGTCTCAGAGACCATCATTTTAGAACACTGATTGCACTTGAAACGGAGTTTGTAGGTATACCAGTTGTTTCAAGGTAAGGAATCTTAGACGTTTTTTGGAAGTCATATTTCTTCATTTGACTTCCACATTCAGGACAAGATGGGGTGTTGTAGTCTAGCAATGATTTCTTTGTAGGTAGCCTTATTAACAACATCCATAATCTGGTTATTAGGTTTTTAATGTTTAGTTATTTTGTGATAAAAGTAATGGTTCCATATGATTCTTTCTAATGAGTTGTTTTGTCGCTTTTCATTATTGGTCATATGGGATTTTTTTTCTACACAAAATAGGCTCCATAATATCCATAGATGGTTACCCACTACAAATATTATAGAGCCATTATTTGGAATAATAGATCCATTTTAATAATATAAAAAACTTCAGATGTGTTGAACTTAATTGAATTACTCATCTGGAGTTTTTTTATAATTGTATTTTTTTACTTCCAAGCCTTAAGTGAAATTTCGCCGCTATTGAGCCAGATTTTTTTTCCGTTATCACATTGAACTAAAAGTTTTCCACCTTCAGAGATGTCTTTAGCAAGTCCCTTATAGTCTTTTTGATCTAGTGTGAAAGTAACTTCTTTTCCAAGAACGAATGACTGTTTTTTATAGAGGTATAATAACTCATCTGCGGGTGTTTCGAAGAAAGCACGCCAGATTTCAATGATTAATTCATTCCTTGTTATAGGCGCTGGAGTTTTAAATAAGCTAGTAGCTTTTTCTTTTAATTCTTGTGGGAAGTCTTGAATAGTGAAGTTGATTCCTACTCCAATAATGATATCTGTGACTAAGCCTGTTTCTACAGAGGTCATTGCCTCAGTGAGGATTCCTCCAATTTTATGATTTTTGAGGTAGATATCGTTGACCCATTTTATGTCGACATCTATTAAAGTTAGGTTCTTAATGGCTTTGTAGATAGCTCCAGCTACAAGTAGTGTGTAGGATGGTAATTTGTCGTAAGGAAGATTTGGTTTAAGATGGAGGGTCATATAAATACCACCTTGTGGGGAGTAGAAAGAACGTTGAAAACGGCCTCGGCCAGCTGTTTGATGGGAAGCTAGATAGAGGGTGTTTGCTTCATGCCCTAAATCAATTGCTTCTTTTGCATCGAGTTGTGTTGATCTTGTTTCGGGTTTAAAACTGACTTTAATTGGAAGATTTTCTTCTAGAAGTTCTGGAAGAATAAGGTCCCCATTCACCAGTTTATAGCCTTTGTTTTTGATACTATCAATTTCAATTCCTTCTTGTTCTAGACGTTTGATTGCTTTCCAAATTGATGTTCGGGTCAGTGATAGTTCTTCTGCAATCTTTTCTCCGCTGATATAATCGCTTTCTTTTGCTAGAATTTGGTAGACGGCTTGGTAGGACTTCATAGTGTCTCCTTTCTCACTAGTTGGTGTTGAGAATATTCTTTTCTTGTATAACTTGGAGTCTGATTAAAGTATTGTTTATAGGCTTTAGAAAAATGTAGTGGATCTGAAAAGCCTACAGAGTATGCAATTACCTTGATGGATTCTTGGGTATTTTCGAGAAGTTGTTTGGCTCGGTGCATTCGAACGTATAGTAGGTATTCTTTTGGGGATAAGGTATTAAACTCTTTGAATACGCTTGATAAGTAGCTTCTGTGAACGGATAGTTCTTTCGCTAAATCTTGAATTGTAAGTGATTGAGGATAGTGGCTATCAATTAATCTTTTGCATTCGAGATAGAGTTGGTGAGTTGATGAAATGTTCTTTTTTTTCTGATTGGGAGCAATAGTCCCCAGATGAAACATCAGTTCATGGAGTTGTCCCATGATATGGAGTTGAGCCAATTCATTTGATTTTAAAATCTGAGCGAAGCGGACAATATCTGAGATGAGTTTTGCAGTTATCTGAGTGTGACAAGTCTCAGATTGGATAAGATAGGATTGGTCAGAAATTTGAGAAAGAGCAAAATAGTCAGGAGATTTCCCTCCTGTTATTCCTAACCAGTAGTAGGCCCAAGGTTTCTCACTATCTGCTTGATAAAAGGTTAATTCATCTGGTTTTAATAGAAAGAAATCTCCTTCTTTTAAATCAACAATTTTACCTTTGTAATGAAATTTACCTTGTCCTTTAGTAATGTAATGTAGGACGTATGTATCACGAATGGCTGGACCAAAAGAGTAATTAGGTGTGCATTCCTCATATCCATAAAAGCTTAGGGAAAGGTCAATTGTTCCAGTCTGGTATTCTGAAAAAACTAGCATGTGCTACCTCCTACCTAACATTTTACCATATTCTTGAGACATTTTTCTATTTTAGAAAGCGCTTTTATTTGTTAAAATTTTTTCAAGAAATAGATGAGGTACAATTTATGGGAATTCGGATAGAGAATAATCTATTTTACGTTGAGAGTAAAGATTTAAGTTTGATTATTGAAAATAGGGATGGCTTCTTACTTTTAAAACATTTTGGAAAGACTATTAAGAACTATAGAGGTGCTAATAGTGTTTACGAACGAGATCATGCTTTTTCAGGGAATCCGACAGCTACTAATCGAACCTTTAGTTTAGATACGCAACGTCAGATTTTTGGACAACATGGTTTGGGTGATTTTAGAAAACCAACTTTACAGGTTCAGCACGATGCAACTGAGGTAACAGATTTTCGGTTTATAGAAGCAAAGATTTTAAAAGGTCAAAATGGTCCACAAGGTTTACCTTCTCCACATAGCATGGATGGTACAGAGACTCTTGCCTTGATTTTAGAAGATTCTAAGGCTCAACTTAGTCTGACTCTGTATTATACTGCTTTTGATAATAATGCGACAATTGCTAGCTACAGTAAATTGGAGAATAAGAGTAACCAGGAAGTTGTCATTCATAAAGATTTTTCTTTTATGGCTGATTTTCCAGCGGCAGCATACGAAATAGTAACTCTGCAGGGTGCTTATGCTCGTGAAAAGACTGTTCGACGTCAACAGGTAGAACAAGGAATCTTTTCGATTAGTTCGAATCGTGGTGCTTCTGGCCATGCCCAAACACCAGCTCTTCTCTTATGTGATCAAGGAGTCACAGAGGATGCTGGAAATGTGTTTGCTATTCAACTACTGTATAGTGGCAACTTTGAAGCTTTTGTTCAAAAAAATCAATTGAATGAAGTTCGGGTGGCTATTGGCATTAATCCAGAAAACTTTTCTTGGAAGTTAGGCCCTGAGGGGTACTTTGAAACACCGGTAGCTTTAGTATCCCATTCAGATAAGGGATTAACTGGTATTAGTCATGAAAGTCAGAATTTTGTACTTAAGCATATTATGCCAAGTGAATTTTCTAAAAAAGAACGTCCAATTCTAATCAATAACTGGGAAGCTACTTACTTTGACTTTCAGAGAGAAAAACTGTTAGAGCTAGCTGATGAAGCTAAGAAAGTTGGAATTGAACTTTTTGTGTTAGATGATGGGTGGTTTGGTAATCGCTTTGATGATAATCGGGCTTTAGGTGATTGGGTTGTTAATGAGAAAAAACTGGGTGGAAGCCTAGAAAGTCTGACTTCAGCTATCCATGAAAGAGGTTTGCAGTTTGGGCTTTGGTTAGAACCTGAAATGATTTCTGTAGATAGCGATTTGTATCGTAAACATCCTGACTGGGCTATTCAGGTTCCAGGATATGAGCATACCTATTCTAGAAATCAATTAGTACTTAATCTTGCAAATTCTCAGGTAGTAGAATATTTGAAAAATGTCTTAGATGAACTCCTATCTTATCATGAGATTGACTACATCAAATGGGATATGAATCGTAATATGACTAACTTGGGGAATGGATCAAACTATCTAGAGACACAGATGCAATCTCATCAGTACATGCTGGGGCTTTACGAACTCGTTTCTTATCTGACAGAGAAGCACAGCCATATTCTCTTTGAGTCCTGCTCTGGTGGCGGTGGCAGAAATGATCTTGGTATGATGCGTTATTTCCCACAAGTCTGGGCTAGTGATAATACTGATGCTATTGCACGTTTACCAATTCAATACGGTTCATCTCATCTCTATCCAACCATTTCTATGGGGGCTCATGTGTCAGCAGTACCGAATCATCAGATGGGGCGAACGACACCATTAGAAACACGTGGTCATGTAGCAATGATGGGAAATTTGGGATATGAGCTTGATTTGACAAGTTTATCAGATGAAGAGAAAGCTGAGATTGCTAATCAGGTGAACTTGTATAAAGAATTACGACCAGTAGTTCAGTTAGGACAGCAGTATAGGTTAATCAATCCCGAGTCTGAATCCAATGAAGCAGCTGTACAATTTAACTATGAAAATCAAACGATTGTAACCTACGTTCGCGTTTTGTCAGTTGTAGAGACTATGGAAACAACTTTAAAGTTAAAAGATTTGGATGAAGAGGGCCTGTATGAATTACAGGAAAATAGAGAAGTTTACTCAGGTGCAGAACTTATGTATGCAGGTTTAACTGTTACCTTATCCCAAGGAGATTTTTTGAGTAGACAGTATATTTTTAGAAGACTATAATAAAGGTGCATAAATTTATAAAGGAGGCTTTCCAATGAAATGGTATAAAAAAATCGGACTTCTTGCAACTACAGGTTTAGCTTTGTTTGGGCTCTGCGCTTGCTCCAACTATGGTAAATCTGCGGATGGCACAGTGACCATCGAGTATTTTAACCAGAAAAAAGAAATGACCAAAACCTTGGAAGAAATCGCTCGTGATTTTGAGATGGAAAACCCTAAGATCAAGGTCAAAGTCGTCAATGTACCAAATGCTGGTGAAGTATTGAAGACACGTGTTCTCGCAGGAGATGTGCCTGATGTGGTCAATATTTACCCACAGTCCATCGAACTGCAAGAATGGGCAAAAGCAGGTGTCTTTGAAGATTTGAGCAACAAAGACTACCTGAAACGCGTGAAAAATGGCTACGCTGAAAAATATGCTGTAAACGAAAAAGTTTACAACATTCCTTTTACAGCTAATGCTTATGGAATTTACTACAACAAAGATAAATTCGAAGAACTGGGCTTGAAAGTTCCTGAAACCTGGGATGAATTTGAACAGTTAGTCAAAGACATCGTTGCTAAAGGACAAACACCATTTGGAATTGCAGGTGCAGATGCTTGGACACTCAATGGTTACAATCAATTAGCCTTTGCGACAGCAACAGGTGGAGGAAAAGAAGCCAATCAATACCTTCGTTATTCTAAACCAAATGCCATTAAATTGTCGGATCCGATTATGAAAGATGACATCAAGGTCATGGACATCCTTCGCATCAATGGCTCTAAGCAAAAGAACTGGGAAGGTGCTGGCTATACCGATGTTATCGGAGCCTTCGCACGTGGGGATGTCCTCATGACACCAAATGGGTCTTGGGCAATCACAGCGATTAATGAACAAAAACCGAACTTTAAGATTGGGACCTTCATGATTCCAGGAAAAGAAAAAGGACAAAGCTTAACCGTTGGTGCGGGAGACTTGGCATGGTCTATCTCAGCCACCACCAAACATCCAAAAGAAGCCAATGCCTTTGTGGAATATATGACCCGTCCAGAAGTCATGCAAAAATACTACGATGTGGACGGATCTCCAACAGCGATTGAAGGGGTCAAACAAGCAGGAGAAGATTCACCGCTTGCTGGTATGACCGAATATGCCTTTACGGATCGTCACTTGGTCTGGTTGCAACAATATTGGACCAGTGAAGCAGACTTCCATACCTTGACCATGAACTATGTCTTGACCGGTGATAAACAAGGCATGGTCAATGATTTGAATGCCTTCTTTAACCCGATGAAAGCGGATGTGGATTAGGAGTAGAGAGACTATGAAAAAAGTATTACAAAAATATTGGGCATGGGCTTTTGTGGTCATCCCACTCTTGTTACAAGCAATTTTCTTCTATGTGCCGATGTTTCAAGGAGCCTTTTACAGTTTTACCAACTGGACAGGATTGACTTATAACTACAAATTTGTCGGCTTAAACAACTTTAAGCTCCTCTTCATGGATCCAAAATTCATGAATGCGATTGGCTTTACCGCAATCATTACGATTGCCATGGTGGTTGGTGAGATTGCACTCGGGATCTTCATTGCGCGTGTCTTGAACTCTAAAATCAAAGGCCAAACCTTCTTCCGTGCTTGGTTCTTCTTCCCAGCTGTTTTGTCTGGTTTGACAGTGGCTTTGATCTTCAAGCAAGTCTTCAACTACGGTCTTCCAGCGATTGGGCATGCCCTTCATATTGAATTTCTACAAACCAGTCTTTTAGGGACTAAGTGGGGAGCGATCTTTGCGGCTGTCTTTGTCCTTCTTTGGCAAGGGGTGGCTATGCCCATCATCATCTTCCTAGCTGGTTTGCAATCTATTCCAACTGAGATTACAGAGGCAGCAAGGATTGATGGCGCGACTAGCAAGCAAGTTTTCTGGAACATTGAATTGCCTTACTTGCTACCAAGTGTCTCTATGGTCTTTATCCTAGCCCTAAAAGGTGGGCTGACTGCCTTTGACCAAGTCTTTGCCATGACCGGTGGTGGTCCAAACAATGCCACAACCTCACTTGGGCTTTTGGTTTATAACTATGCCTTTAAAAACAACCAATTCGGTTATGCCAATGCCATTGCCGTAATCTTGTTCTTCTTAATTGTAGTGATTTCGATCATCCAATTGAGAGTATCTAAGAAATTTGAAATTTAAGAGGAGAAGCATGATGAAACAAGATGAAAGAAAAGACCTGATTGGTAAATACATTCTATTGATTCTAGGATCGGTTCTGATTTTAGTGCCGCTCCTTGCTACCCTCTTTAGTTCCTTAAAACCCACTAAGGATATTGTAGACAATTTCTTTGGCTTTCCAACCAACTTCACATGGGACAACTTTAGTCGTCTCTTAGCTGATGGGATCGGAAGCTATTATTGGAACTCTGTCGTCATCACTGTCTTGTCTTTACTTGCAGTAATGATCTTTATTCCTATGGCAGCCTACTCCATCGCTCGCAATATGAGTAAAAGAAAAGCCTTTACCATCATGTATACCCTCTTAATCCTCGGAATCTTCGTACCTTTCCAAGTCATCATGATTCCGATTACGGTTATGATGAGTAAACTCGGTTTGGCTAATACCTTTGGTTTGATCTTGCTCTACTTGACCTATGCGATTCCACAGACCCTCTTTCTCTATGTTGGCTATATCAAAATCTCGATCCCAGAAAGTCTGGACGAAGCAGCAGAGATCGATGGGGCTAATAAATTTACAACCTATTTCCGCATCATCTTCCCAATGATGAAACCGATGCATGCGACAACCATGATAATCAATGCCCTTTGGTTCTGGAATGACTTCATGTTGCCACTCCTTGTCTTGAACCGGGATTCCAAAATGTGGACTCTGCCTTTGTTCCAATACAACTACGCAGGCCAATATTTCAACGACTACGGACCAAGCTTTGCCTCATACGTTGTCGGCATTATCAGTATCACCATTGTCTATCTCTTCTTCCAAAAACATATCATTTCAGGAATGAGTAATGGGGCAGTGAAGTAAGAAAGTGCTTAGGAAATCTATAATTTCAGATATAGAGGAACAGTTCAGTTTGTTGCCAATTTTATGTAGAAAAAAGTAGTATTTTCTAGCTTGCCGTCTATATTAATACGAGTTTAATGTGAACAAAAATTTTAAAATATCTTTCATTTACGAAGCCAAGTCATATGAGACTTGGCTTCAATTAGAAAAAGGAGAGTAATTATGCCAATTCAGAATAAAACCATGTTGATTACCTATTCAGATAGTCTGGGAAATAATCTTAAAGACTTATATGAGAATTTGGAAGAGCATTTTGGAGATGCTATTGGAGGAGTTCACCTTCTACCATTTTTCCCGTCAACAGGTGATCGTGGATTTGCACCGGTTGACTATGACGAAGTAGATTCAGCGTTTGGTGATTGGGAGGATGTTAAGCGTTTAGGTGAGAAATATTATCTTATGTTTGACTTTATGATTAATCATATTTCTCGTCAATCTAAATATTATAAGGACTATCAAGAAAAACATGAAGCCAGTGAATTTAAAGATCTCTTTTTAAACTGGGATAAGTTTTGGCCAGAAAACCGTCCGACACAAGCTGATGTAGATTTAATTTACAAGCGTAAGGATCGTGCACCAAAGCAAGAGATTGTTTTTGCAGATGGTTCAGTAGAACATTTGTGGAATACCTTTGGTGAGGAGCAGATTGATCTTGATGTGACCAAAGAAGTAACGATGGCATTCATCCGTAAGACCATTCAACATCTAGCAAGTAACGGGTGTGATTTGATTCGTCTAGACGCCTTTGCTTATGCAGTGAAGAAGTTGGATACTAATGATTTCTTTGTGGAACCAGATATTTGGGATTTATTGGACAAAGTTCGAGATATCGCTGCTGAGTATGGGACAGAGCTCTTACCTGAGATTCATGAACATTATTCGATTCAGTTTAAAATAGCGGATCACGATTACTATGTTTATGATTTTGCTCTTCCAATGGTGACACTTTATACTCTTTACAGTTCCAGAACAGAGCGTTTGGCCAAGTGGTTAAAGATGAGCCCGATGAAGCAATTTACGACTCTAGACACCCATGATGGGATTGGAGTGGTGGATGTCAAGGATATCCTGACTGATGAGGAAATTGACTATGCTTCAAATGAGCTCTATAAGGTTGGAGCTAATGTTAAACGTAAGTATTCCAGTGCAGAGTATAACAATCTAGATATCTACCAAATTAATTCAACCTACTATTCTGCGCTTGGAGATGATGATGTCAAGTATTTCCTTGCCCGTCTGATTCAAGCTTTTGCCCCAGGTATTCCCCAGGTCTACTATGTGGGTCTACTAGCAGGAAAGAATGACCTGGAATTATTAGAAGAAACCAAAGAAGGTCGAAATATTAATCGTCATTACTATAGCAATGAGGAAATAGCAGAAGAAGTCCAACGTCCGGTAGTGAAGGCCCTTCTCAATCTATTTTCGTTCCGTAATCGATCAGCAGCATTTGATTTAGAAGGAACTATTGACGTTGAAACACCAACAGCCCACAGCATTGTAATCAAACGTCAAAATAAAGATAAGTCCGTAACAGCAGTAGCAGAAATTGATTTGCAAAATCACACTTATCGGGTAATGGAGAATGGAATTGAAGTAACATTTTGAAGCCTTGATATTGTTGATAAAATAGGGTTTTTATTTTAGAAAACGTTTCCTTTGTTTTCAAATTGCTAAAAAAGTGGTACAATATAGGATAGCTTACTATTATCTGAATCAATTGATTTGGAGAGAAAGGATTCGTTTTGAAATCAATAGGCTTTATTGAAAAGCTGAAAGGGTTGTCTAGTAAAGAGCTGATTTTATTGGGAATTATCCTGAGTATCTTTTTACCCTTTTATCTTTTTGTAGTTGTATTCTGTTTATATATTATCAGTTTAATTTTTACAGGGGACATGAAAAGTATTCTTCAGAAAATGGGGGAGCATCCGATGCTGCTTCTTTTTCTTGGTTATAGTACTGTTATATCCGTTTTTGCACAAAATTGGATGGGAGTTGTGGCTTCAGTAGGAATTTTTCTATTTACAGTTTTCTTTTTGCACTATCAGTCGATTTTATCACATAAATTCTTTCGATTGATTTTGCAGCTCGTCTTGTTTGGTAGCGTATTGTCAGCTGCTTTTGCGAGTTTAGAGCATTTCCAAATTGTGAAGAAATTCAATTATGCTTTTCTTTCACCCAATATGCAGGTCTGGCATCAGAATAGAGCAGAAGTGACCTTCTTTAATCCTAATTATTATGGAATTATTTGTTGTTTCTGTATTATGATTGCCTTCTATCTGTTTACAACGACCAAGTTGAATTGGTTGAAAGTATTCTGTGTAATTGCAGGCTTTGTGAATCTCTTTGGTTTGAACTTTACTCAAAATCGAACCGCCTTTCCTGCTATTATCGCTGGAGCCATCATCTATCTCTTTACGACTATTAAAAACTGGAAGGCCTTTTGGCTTAGTATTGGGGTTTTCGCGATTGGCTTGAGTTTCCTCTTTTCCAGTGATTTGGGAGTTCGGATGGGGACTTTAGACTCTTCTATGGAAGAACGTATTTCTATCTGGGATGCTGGTATGGCTTTGTTTAAGCAAAATCCTTTTTGGGGTGAAGGGCCATTGACCTATATGCACTCTTATCCTCGGATAAATGCTCCTTATCATGAACATGCTCACAGTCTGTATATTGACACGATTCTGAGTTACGGAATTGTGGGAACTATTTTATTAGTTTTGTCTTCTGTTGCTCCTGTTCGTTTGATGATGGATATGAGTCAGGAGTCGGGGAAACGTCCGATTATCGGTCTTTATCTATCTTTCCTGACAGTGGTTGCTGTACACGGAATTTTTGATTTGGCCCTCTTCTGGATTCAGTCAGGATTTATTTTCTTGCTAGTTATGTGCAGTATTCCGTTGGAACATCGAACTTTGGTATCGGACATGACGGATTAAGTATATAAGATTACAATCTTCTACCTTGTGTAGGAGATTTTTTTACTGGGAAAAATTATTTCCAAATCGAAATAGTTGACAGTTAGAACGATGAGTGTTACAATTGTTTTATTCTTTTCGATATCGAAATAAATTGGAGGTGTTATGAAAGATAGTCATTTGCTAGCCCATCATATTCGTTTGTTGAATGGGCGAATTTTTCAAAAGTTACTGAGCCAAGACCCTGAAGCTCTTTATCGGAGTGAGCAGGGCAAGATTTTAGCGGTTTTATGGAATAGTGAAACTGGCTGTGCAACTGCGACAGATATTGCGATTGCGACTGGTCTTGCTAATAATACGCTGACGACTATGATAAAAAAACTTGAGGAACAAAATCTTGTAACCGTTAGTCCATGTGGAGAAGACAAGCGTAAGAAGTATCTAGTTTTAACAGATTTGGGGCAGTCGCAAAAAGAAGTGGGGCAACGTGTCAGTCAGAAATTGGATACGATCTTTTACAAAGGATTTTCAGAGGAAGAAATTCGGCAGTTTGAAGCCTTTCAAGAAAGAATTTTGGCTAATCTGAAAGAAGGTGAAAATGAGGTTTAAATTATGTCACAACAAGTGAAAAATGCTCATAACCTATATATTCATGCTATTCAAGACGGACGAGTTGCTGAGGCTCAGGCACAGTCTGTAGGGGATACTTATATCCAACACTCGACAGGTGTACCTGACGGAAAAGAAGGGTTTGCGGTCTTCTTTGCAGATTTCTTCGAGCGTCATCCAGAACGTCAGATTAAGATTGTCCGTACTATTGAGGATGGCAATCTGGTCTTTGTTCATGTTCATCAATATCTGAATGGTGGGAAAGCTCAATGGGTGACGACAGATACTTTCCGTGCAGATGAGAATGGACGTATCGTGGAGCATTGGGACGTTATTGACTACTATCGCACACCTGAAAATGGTCAATTAGATCAAATTTTTGGAGATTTTGAAATCAAGGATTTGGACAAAACAGCAGAAAATAAAAAGTTGGTTCGCCGTTTCTTGACAGAAATTTTCCAAAATGGGGAACTGGAGCAGTGGAGTGATTATGTGGCAGATGATTTGATTCAGCATAATCATGAGATTGGACAAGGAAGTGCTGCTTATAAAAACTATGTGGCTGAACATGGTGTCACTTTTGACTTTGTTTTCCAGCTTTTGGGACAAGGAAATTATGTGGTTAGCTATGGTCAGACTCAGATTGATGGTCTTGCCTATGCCCAGTACGATATTTTCCGTCTAGAAAATGGGAAAATTGTGGAGCATTGGGATAATAAGGAAATTATGCCAAAGGTTGAAGTTTTGACCAACCGAGGAAAGTTTTAAATTGAGGACAAAGAATGATTGAATACAAAAATGTAGCCTTGCGCTACACAGAAAAAGATGTTTTGAGAGATGTCAATTTACGGATTGAGAATGGGGAATTCATGATTTTAGTTGGACCTTCTGGATCTGGTAAAACGACCATGATAAAGATGATTAACCGTCTTTTGGAACCAACTGATGGAAATATTTATATGGATGGCAAGCGTATCAAAGACTATGACGAGCGTGAACTTCGTCTTTCTACGGGTTATGTTTTACAGGCTATTGCGCTGTTTCCCAATTTAACGGTTGCAGAAAATATTGCCCTGATTCCTGAGATGAAGGGCTGGACTAAGGAAGAAATTGCTCAGAAAACAGAAGAGCTTTTGGCTAAGGTTGGTTTACCAGTAGCTGAGTATGGGCATCGCTTACCTAGTGAATTATCTGGTGGAGAACAGCAACGGGTTGGTATTGTTCGTGCTATGATTGGTCAGCCTAAGATTTTGCTTATGGATGAACCTTTTTCAGCCTTGGATGCGATTTCGAGAAAGCAGTTGCAGGTTTTGACGAAAGAATTACATAAAGAGTTTGGAATGACAACGATTTTTGTGACCCATGATACGGATGAAGCTTTGAAATTGGCGGATCGTATTGCTGTTTTGCAGGATGGAGAGATTCGTCAGGTGGCGAATCCCGAGACGATTTTAAAAGCTCCTGCAACAGACTTTGTAGCAGACTTGTTTGGAGGTAGTGTTCATGACTAATTTAATTGCAACTTTTCAGGATCGTTTTAGTGATTGGTTGACAGCTCTATCTCAACATTTGCAGTTGTCACTTTTGACCTTGTTGTTGGCTATTTTTATCGCGATTCCCTTGGCTGTTTATCTCCGCTATCATGAGAAGTTGGCCGACTGGGTCTTGCAGATTGCAGGGATTTTCCAGACTATCCCGTCTCTGGCCTTGTTGGGGCTCTTTATCCCCTTGATGGGAATTGGAACCTTGCCGGCTTTAACAGCGCTAGTGATTTATGCGATTTTCCCGATCTTACAAAATACCATCACTGGGTTGAAGGGAATTGATCCAAGTCTGCAAGAGGCTGGGATTGCCTTTGGGATGACTAGATGGGAGCGACTCAAGAAGTTTGAAATTCCACTTGCCATGCCTGTCATTATGTCTGGGATTCGGACGGCGGCCGTTTTGATTATCGGTACGGCAACCTTGGCGGCCTTGATTGGTGCAGGGGGACTAGGTTCCTTTATCCTTTTGGGAATTGACCGTAATAATGCTAGTCTGATTTTAATCGGGGCCCTTTCTTCTGCAGTGCTGGCTATTGCCTTTAACTTACTATTAAAAGTGATGGAAAAAGCAAAATTGCGGACGATTTTCTCTGGTTTTGCCTTGGTGACAATATTGCTCGGTCTGTCTTATAGTCCAGCCCTCTTGGCTCAAAAAGAGAAAGAAAACTTGGTGATTGCTGGGAAATTGGGTCCAGAACCAGAAATTTTGGCCAATATGTATAAGTTGCTGATTGAAGAAAATACCAGTATGACTGCAACTGTTAAACCGAATTTTGGGAAAACAAGCTTCCTCTATGAAGCTCTGAAAAAAGGCGATATTGACATCTATCCTGAATTTACTGGTACGGTGACTGAAAGCCTGCTTCAACCATCACCGAAAGTGAGTCATGAGCCAGAGCAGGTTTATGATGTGGCGCGTGATGGTATTGCTAAACAGGATCATCTAGCCTATCTCAAACCTATGTCTTATCAAAATACCTACGCTGTAGCTGTTCCGAAAAAGATTGCTCAAGAATATGGCTTGAAGACCATTTCAGACTTGAAAAAAGTGGAAGGACAGTTAAAGGCAGGCTTTACTCTCGAATTTAATGACCGTGAAGATGGAAATAAGGGCTTGCAATCAATGTATGGTCTTAACCTCAATGTAGCGACCATGGAGCCAGCCCTTCGCTATCAGGCGATTCAGTCAGGTGATATTCAAATCACGGATGCCTATTCGACAGATGCAGAGTTGGCGCGTTATGATTTGCAGGTCTTGGAAGATGACAAGCAACTCTTCCCACCTTATCAAGGAGCTCCACTCATGAAAGAAGCTCTTCTCAAGAAACATCCTGAGTTGGAGAAAGTTCTCAATAAATTGGCTGGTAAAATTACTGAAAGCCAGATGAGCCAGCTCAACTACCAAGTCGGTGTTGAAAGCAAGTCAGCAGAACAAGTAGCCAAGGAGTTTCTACAAGAACAAGGTTTGTTGAAGAAATAGCTTGAGAATAATAAGCTCAACTTGCTTAAACGACTATAGAAAAGAATGCTCAGACAATGTCGTCTGGGCTTTTTTGATATTAGAGTCACTAAATATCATTTAAAATGGAAAATAAGAGAAAATTTTCAGGAATTTGCAAATTTAACTGTAAAGACACTTGACTATTCACTAAATAGGTGTATAATGTATTGTGAACTACTTAACAAATAAGGATTTTCAGCTCATGTCGACTAAGGCTGGAAATCATGTGTATAGACAGTTCATTATCTAATAGAGCGTTGCGTCCGAAAGTCTATCTAGACACGGCTCTTTAAAAACAAAAGGAGAAGATTATGAAAACAGAACCGATTCATCGTACCAGTATGTGGAAATTTAAGTTAAGTGCTGCCACCATGACTTTGATTCCCGCTGCCGTGGGGATTAACTATGTTGCCAAAGCCTTGGCGGAGGGGTTAAAGTTGCCCGTTTGGCTGGGGTCTTTGGGAACCTTTCTTACCAGCATGTTGGCTGGGCCGGTCGCCGGTGCCATTAGTGGTTTCATCAACAACGTGATCTATGGGCTGACCTTATCGCCAATTTCAACCGTGTATGCGATTACCAGCATCGGAATTGGGATTGCTGTCGGAGTTTTGCACGCCAATGGGTGGTTCTCGTCAGCGCGACGAGTATTTGTTTCTGCTATTATTATTGCCATCGTTTCAGCTGTCATTTCAACGCCACTCAACGTCATCTTTTGGGGTGGTCAGACCGGTATCGCTTGGGGTGACTCATTGTTTGCGGTAATGGTCGCCAATCATGCACCAGTGTGGCTGGCCTCATTTACCGATGAGTTTGTCTTGGATATTTTGGATAAAGTCTGCGTGGCCTACCTGGCATTCTTCATCTATCGTCAGCTGCCGAAGCGGATGGTGCACTTCTTTAGCGATGATAAATGATGACTGATAAAACATTGATTTCTGGAGCGCCACGGGTCAAGCTCAAGTGGTACCAGGTGATCGATCCGATTACTAAGCTCTTGTTCATCTTGGACATGACGTTGTTGAGCTTTTCCAGTATGAATTTATTGCTTCAGGCCGGATTAATTCTTGTCGCAACACTGCTATTGTTATTTTCCAAATTGAGTTCTACCACCTTTAAGGCGCTGGGATTCAGCCTGTTTCTGATTTGCACCATGCTAATCATCCAAGGGTTATTTTACAGTCGGAATCAAACTGTGCTGTTTTCTGTGCTTGGGGTGTCGTTCTACAAAGAAGGCCTGATTTACGCCACCACTCTGGGTTGTCGAGTATTGGTGATTATTTTGACCAGTGGCTTTTTTATGGTGACCACGAGTATTTCAGAAAACGCGGCCTATTTGGAACTGTCCGGATTGTCTTATAAAACCGTCTACGTTCTGATGTCGGTGTGTTATATTTTGCCGGAAATGATGCGCAATATGCGGAAAATCCAGCAGGCACAAAAAGTTCGCGGAACCAATCCGCAAAAAACGTTGATTCAGAAATTAAAGTCAGTCCTGCCGGTTCTAATTCCATTGGTGATTAAGACCTTGGATCAATCGATGACGCGGTCGATTTCTCTCCAACTGAGAGGTTTTGATAATCTCAACCGGACTGTCAGAACCTCCCAGCGCGTGTATCGCCTGTCGCGGACGCTGCACATTGGTCTGACTGGATTGGCAATTTTATTGATTGGGTGGAAGATATGGACGAAGATAAATGGATTGTAATTGAAAATTTGACCACCCGTTATCCGGGTACTGAGCAACCACAACTGCGTCAGATTAACGCGGAGGTTCATACCGGCCAGGTGGTTGGGATTATCGGGAATAGCCACTCCGGCAAATCGACTTTGTGCCGTGTGCTGGCAGGGGTCATTCCCAAAATTGTGTCTGCTGAGATTGAGGGCGATTGGCACATGTTTGGCCAGCGAGTGTCTGACAATTGGCCCGTTTATAATGCCATGAATGGAGTTGTACTGCAAAATCCAGCTGGCCAACTAAGCGGGTTGGCAGACACGGTTGCCGATGAAATCGCCTTTGACTTGATTAATCAGGGAATGGCTGAAGGACTGATTCAAAAACGGGTTGAAGAAGTTGCCACGCAAATGGGGCTGATTGAACAGCTGAATTTGCGTCCCGAGAGCCTTTCCGGTGGTCAGAGCCAGCGGTTGGCAATTGCCACGGCGATTGCGGCTAACCCGGCTGTTTTGATTATGGATGATCCGACCAGTCAAATGGATCCCCTTGGCCGCCGACAATTTTTCCAATGGCTGGCCCAAGTCAAAGAGACGACTGTCTTCATTGTCACCAGTGAAATTGACGATTTGTGCGAAGTCGCCGACGTTGTGTGGGTGCTGCACGAGGGTCAAATGGTAGCCCAGGGCAGGCCGGGTGAGGTGTTTAATCATTTGGCAGCTGACTGGCAGATTCCAGCCCCTACAATCCAGCAACTTGCTAAAAAAATGGATTGGCACTTGGCTGATGGCCGGTATCCGGTGAATTACGCTGATCTGAAGGAGGTTAGTTATGTCCACAATTGAACTGAGCCACCTGACGTTCACTTATCCGGAACAGTCCTTTAGCTTGGATGTTGAAGACAAACACTTCGCCGATCCGATGGTGGCGATTGTCGGCCAAAATGGTGCCGGCAAATCAACGCTCTTCAAATTGTTGACGGGTTTGCTGACACCACAAACCGGTGTGATTAAGATCGATGGAGAAAATTTTAATGATCTTAAACCAGTCGAAAAGTTACTGAAGGTTGGGATTACTTTTCAGAATCCTGACGATCAGCTTTTCAACCCGACCGTTCAACGAGAGGTGGAGTGGAGTGTCGCGCAGGTCATGGATGACCACGACACGATTACGAGGCGGGCTTTAGCGGCTCTAAAAAGAGTTGGCTTGGATGATAAAACAGCTGAAAGTCCATATGACCTGTCATTGTCGGAACGCAAGCTGTTGAGCGTTGCCACAGTTTTGGCAGTGGATCCGGCGATTTATTTATTTGATGAGCCGATGATGTCGCTTGATTGGGAAAGCCGGCGCAAGTTGACCGCAATTTTCCATCAGTTGGCTGATTCGGGCCACCAAGTTGTGACCATCACCCATGACATGGATTGGGTCGCCGCCGAGTTTAAGTCGGTGTATGTTATGGAACACGGGAAGTTTGGCTTCGCCGGCAGTCCACGGGAATTGTTCAGCGATCACGAACTTGTCCAGCGAGTGGGATTACTACCACCGCGGATTATGGACATAGCGGAGTCGCTGGGTGATTCACAGACATATTTATCGGTTAATGATTATTGCCAGAAAAATCGAGATGTATAGAAAAAGTCACCTCTGCGGGTTTTCCAGGTTGAAGGATTAACTTCAGCTTCTGGCACCACCTATGACAAGAAATTCTTGCTCAAGGCTATCCTTGATGGCGATATCAATCCAGGTCGCGTCTTTACTTCAAGTTATAAATTGGAAGATATCGACCAGGCTTATAAAGATATGGACGAACGTAAGACCATTAAGTCTATGATTGTGATGGATTAAAAAAGAAAATCCTAATGGAGATTTGAGCCTCTCTATTAGGATTTTTTATCATGTTTAATTTGTTGAGTTATGGCAGAGTGCTTTCTCTCAAAGTCAGTCTGGTTCCCAGCATAGTCAGGCTAGGGATTTTCCGACCGTGGAGGACTTCCTTGTTAAGAATATCCATGCCTGCTCGGCCCATTTCTTCAGTATAAACTGTGATGCTGGAGAGGGGAGGATAGACCTGCTTGGTCAGGCTAGTGTCGTTAAAGGAAATGAGGCTGACGCGATCTGGGATGCTGATTCCAGCTTCTTGGAGGGCACGGAGAGCGCCAATGGCTAAGCTATCGCTGGCTGCGAAAAAGGCTGGTGGGAGTTGGTCTCCTAAACTCTGAATAGCCTTCTTCATCAAGTCATAGCCAGACTGGGCGGTAAAACTTCCTTGAAAGACTAATTCATCATGATAGATTCCTTTTGCTTGACTGTAGTTTCTGAAATTTTCAAGTCGTTTATCCTCAATGATTTCTTCTTGGTCGGTTGTTTCTTCAAGCCCTGTTAGAATCCCGATACGGTCCATCCCTTGGCTGAGGAAATAATCCACAACCTGCTTCATAGCAGTATAAAAGTCCGTGATAATGCAGGTATGTCCCAGGGAAAGTGTATCGCTGTCTAGAAATACAAGAGGTTTTTGGTATTCTTCAAAGGAAGAAATCTGAGCTCGGCTAAACTTTCCGATGCAGAGAATCCCAATCACTTCCTCGCTTAGGGTAAAAGGATGGTCATTAAAATAGCGCAAGATATCATAGTCCAGTTCTTGGGCTCTTTTTTCTATGCCTAGGCGGATCTGGTAGTAGTAGAGGTCGTCCAGCTCCCCTTGTTCGCTGACCCATTGGATAATGGCAATCTTTTGCTTGGGCTTGTGGGACTCGCCTGTCTTAAGGTGCTTTGTGTAGCCCAACTCTTCAGCAACGGTTAAAATACGGTGTCTGGTTTCTTCTGTGACAGATAGGCTCTGGTCGCGGTTGAGGACACGGGATACGGTCGCGATAGAGACAGAGGCTAGCTGTGCGATGTCTTTTAATGTAGCCATAAATCCTCCTCCTTTTAGGTTAGTATATCATATTTTTCTGCTTTTTACCGATAGTTTAGTAAAAGTTTAGTAAAAAGGATTGACCTTGGCAAATGCCTTGGATACAATAGAAGAAAACGATTACACGTTAAGATGACTTAACGGACAGTCAAAGGAGAATTCATATGACACAACATCTTACTGCTGAAGCTCTTCGCAAAGACTTTCTTGCTGTTTTTGGTCAAGAAGCAGACCAAACTTTCTTTTCACCAGGTCGTATCAATCTGATTGGTGAACACACAGACTACAACGGAGGGCACGTTTTTCCTGCTGCTATTTCCTTGGGAACTTACGGTGCAGCTCGCAAGCGTGATGACCAAGTTTTGCGTTTCTACTCAGCCAACTTTGAGGACAAGGGTATTATCGAAGTGCCTCTTGCTGACCTCAAATTTGAAAAAGAGCACAGCTGGACAAACTATCCAAAAGGGGTTCTTCATTTCTTGCAAGAAGCTGGGCACGTGATTGACAAAGGGTTTGATTTTTATGTTTATGGGAATATCCCAAATGGTGCTGGCTTGTCTTCATCAGCATCCTTGGAACTTTTGACTGGGGTTGTGGCAGAGCATCTCTTTAATTTAAAACTAGACCGTTTGGATTTGGTTAAAATCGGAAAACAAACAGAGAACAACTTTATCGGAGTCAACTCTGGTATCATGGACCAGTTTGCCATCGGTATGGGGGCAGATCAACGTGCTATTTACCTAGATACCAACACCTTGGAGTATGATTTGGTGCCGCTTGATTTGAAAGATAATGTTGTTGTTATCATGAACACTAACAAACGCCGTGAACTAGCAGACTCTAAATACAATGAACGCCGTGCTGAGTGTGAAAAAGCAGTGGAAGAGTTGCAAGTTGCCTTGGATATTCAGACCTTGGGTGAATTGGATGAGTGGGCCTTTGACCAATACAGCTATCTGATTAAAGACGAAAATCGTTTGAAACGTGCTCGCCATGCTGTGCTTGAAAACCAACGTACCCTTAAAGCGCAAGCAGCCCTTCAAGCAGGTGATTTGGAAACATTTGGTCGTTTGATGAATGCTTCTCACGTTTCTCTAGAACATGACTATGAAGTCACTGGCTTAGAATTGGATACTCTTGTTCATACAGCTTGGGCACAAGAAGGTGTTCTCGGTGCTCGTATGACAGGGGCAGGTTTTGGTGGCTGTGCCATTGCCTTGGTGCAAAAAGATACAGTTGAGGCCTTTAAGGAAGCTGTTGGCAAGCACTACGAGGAAGTCGTTGGATACGCTCCAAGCTTCTATATCGCTGAAGTTGCAGGTGGCAGTCGCGTTTTAGACTAGGAGAGCAGTAAATGGACGCTGTAATATTTGATTTAGATGGCTTATTAGCTGATACTGAGATCATTTCTCTAAAAGTTTATCAAGAATTGCTTGAGGATTTTGGAATTCCTTTCACAGAAGAAACATATTCTAGAGAATACAGTGGACATAGGGAAGAGGAGAATGTTCAACGATTTTTGGATACCTATGATTTACCTTGGAACTTTGACCAAACCTTGGAAAAAGTTTATGAACTGGAAGCTCGAATATTAGCTAAAGGTGTAAATTTAAAAAAAGGTGCTAAAAATTTGCTTGCTTTTTTGCAAAGAGAAGGTATTCCAATCGCTTTAGCAACTTCAAGTGTTGAATCTAGGGCTAGAATGATTTTGGATAGTAATGGTATACTGTCCTTATTTGACCATCTAGTTTTTGCAAAAGATGTAAAGCGAAGCAAACCTTACCCTGATATATTTTTAAAGGCCTGTAGTTATTTGAATGTTTTACCAGAGAATTGCTTAGTATTGGAGGATAGTGAAGCAGGGATTGAAGCAGCCTATAGAGCTGGGATACCAGTTATTTGTATTCCAGACTTAAAAATGCCAGCACAGTCTTTCTTAAATAAAACAGAACAAGTTTTTCAGGATTTAGATGCTGTCAGAGACTATTTAGAAAGTAAGAAGGAGAATCAATGAGTCAGGGAGTTCTAGATGCATTTATCACGGAAGTCATTGCTAAAAGTTCATTTGAGGAAATGGATCGAATCTACTTGACCAATCGTGTCTTGGCACGAGTGGGAGATGGTGTTTTGGAAGTTGAGACGAGTCTGGATAAATTGATTGACCTCAAGGACCAGCTTGTCGAGGAGGCGGTTCGATTAGAGACGATTGAGGATAGTCAGACTGCGCGTGAAATCCTCGGTGCTGAACTGATGGATTTGGTGACCCCTTGTCCGAGTCAGGTTAATCGTGACTTCTGGGCAACTTACGCCCAATCTCCTGAGCAGGCGATAGCGGATTTTTACCAACTTAGCCAGAAAAATGACTACATCAAGCTTAAGGCCATTGCTAAAAATATTGCTTATCGTGTTCCATCTGATTACGGTGAACTTGAAATTACCATCAACCTCTCTAAGCCTGAAAAGGATCCCAAAGAGATTGCGGCAGCCAAGTTGGTGCAAGCTAGTAATTATCCCCAGTGTCAGCTTTGTCTAGAGAATGAAGGCTATCATGGTCGAGTTAACCACTCAGCTCGCAGCAACCACCGTATTATCCGTTTTGAAATGGCTGGTCAGGAGTGGGGCTTCCAGTATTCGCCCTATGCTTATTTTAATGAGCACTGTATTTTCTTAGACGGCCAGCATCGTCCCATGGCTATCAGCAGTCAGAGTTTTGAACGTCTGCTAGCTATCGTAGAGCAGTTTCCAGGCTATTTTGCAGGATCTAATGCTGACCTGCCAATCGTGGGGGGGTCTATTCTAACTCATGACCACTATCAGGGAGGCCGTCACGTATTTCCTATGGAATTGGCTCCTCTGCAAAAGGCATTTCATTTTACTGGATTTGAGCAGGTCAAGGCTGGGATTGTCAAGTGGCCTATGTCAGTCCTACGTTTGACCTCGGATTCCAAAGAGGACTTGATCAACTTAGCTGACAAGATTTTGCAGGAATGGCGTCAGTATTCAGATTCTGCAGTGCAGATCTTGTCAGAAACAGACGGGACACCGCATCATACTATCACACCGATTGCTCGTAAACGCGATGGACAGTTTGAGTTGGACTTGGTCTTGCGGGACAATCAGACATCGCCAGAGCATCCTGACGGCATCTATCATCCCCACAAGGATGTCCAACATATCAAGAAGGAAAATATCGGCTTGATTGAGGTCATGGGGCTGGCTATTTTGCCACCACGTCTGAAAGCAGAAGTGGAGCAGGTTGCTAGCTATCTTGTAGGAGAAGCTGTTACGGTTGCCGATTATCATCAGAAATGGGCAGACCAACTTAGAGCCCAATATCCAGACCTAACAGATAAAGAAAAAGCTCTTGAAATCGTCAAGAACTCTGTGGGTGCTATATTTGCGCGTGTTTTGGAGGATGCAGGAGTCTATAAGCAGACGGAGCAAGGACAGGCAGCCTTTATGCGCTTTGTGGAGCAGGTCGGAATTTTGCCAGACTAGGAGCTTTCTCCTTGCACAGTCCTATAAAAAGTAGTATCATAGTGTCGTTTGAAATATCAGGAGGAAACGATGAAAGATTTTCATTTTGACGCTATATCTGCCTTTGAAAATTACGAAATTGAGAAAATGAGAGATGGTCACGTTGTGGTGACGACCAAAGTAGTGGACTCGTCGCTCAACTACTATGGCAATGCCCATGGTGGCTATCTCTTTACCCTTTGTGACCAGATTAGTGGTTTGGTGGTTATCTCTCTGGGGCTTGATGGAGTGACACTCCAATCTTCTATCAACTACCTCAAGGCTGGAAAACTTGACGACGTGTTGACCATTAAAGGAGAATGCGTCCATCAAGGTCGCACAACCTGTGTCGTGGATGTGGATATCACCAATCAAGAAGGCAGAAATGTCTGCAAAGCAACCTTCACCATGTTTGTCACAGGCCAAAGGTCAGAAGATAGACAGGTAAGGATATAGATAAACAAAAAAGAGGCTCATACCTCTTTTTCTTATTTCTTTTTACGATTCAGTACTGCATTGAGGACAATAGCGAGTAGGCTGGCTACGACGATTCCGTTTGAGAAGAACATTTGGAAGGCTGTCGGCATGCTGACAAAGAGATTACTGTTGTTGAGTCCGACACCTGCAGCGATTGAAACAGCTGCGATAAGGAAGTTATGTTCATTGTTAGCAAAATCAACGCGGGCGAGGATTTGCATCCCTTGAATCGAGACAAAACCAAACATCACTAGCATGGCACCACCGAGGACAGGACTCGGAATGATTTGGGCAAGGGCGCCAAACTTAGGAAGGAGTCCAAGGAGAATAAGGAAACCAGCTGCGTAGTAGATTGGCAGGCGTTTCTTGATACCTGATAATTTAACCAGACCGACGTTTTGTGAAAATCCTGTGTAAGGGAAGGTGTTAAAGATTCCTCCGAGAAGTACGGCTAAACCTTCTGCACGGTAACCGTTGCGAAGGCGCGTGCTGTCGATTGGATCCTTTGTGATATCAGACAAGGCCAGATAAACACCAGTTGACTCAACCATAGACACCGTTGCGATGATACACATCATGACAATAGATGAGATTTCAAAGGTTGGCATCCCAAAGTAGAGTGGAGTTGGGACATGGACAAGAGGTGCTGCTTCAACAGGAGAGAAGTCCACCAAGCCCATGCTAGCAGCGATGGCAGTTCCGACAACCAGTCCAATCAAAATGGAGATAGACTTGATAAATCCTTTGGTAAAGATGTTAATCAAGAGGATAATCAGAACAGTGATAGCTGCAAGCAAGAGACTTTGACCAGTTGGCTCTGGAACGTTATTTCCCATATTTCCAATAGCGACAGGAATCAAGGTTAAACCAATCGTGGTAATAACAGATCCGGTTACGATAGATGGGAAGAGATTGGCTACTTTTGAGAAGATGCCTGAAACAAGAACTACGTAAATACCTGATGCGATAAGGGCACCAAACATAGCACCACTACCATGACTTTGACCAATCATAATCAAGGGAGCGACTGATTGGAAGGCAACTCCGAGAACGACTGGTAGTCCAATCCCAAAGTATTTGTTGAGTTGGAGTTGGAGGAAGGTTGCCACCCCACACATGAAGATATCTGTAGAAATCAGGTAGGTCAACTGCTCAGCTGAATAACCAAGGGCTGTCGCAATCATGATGGGAACTAGGATAGATCCTGAGTACATGGCTAGTAAGTGCTGCAAGCCAAGAATGGCTGCTTGCGAGTGTTTTTCTTGAGTTTGCATTAGAGATCTGCCTCCTTAAATACGACCTGACCATTTTCAAAACGATCCAAACGAGCAAGTGATAGGACAGGGTAACCTGCTTTTTCAAGCAAATCACGGCCATCTTGGAAGGATTTTTCAATCACGACACCGATGGCTTCGACTGTGGCACCGGCCTGTTCGATGATTTGAATCAACCCTTTAGCAGCTTGGCCATTAGCAAGGAAATCATCAATAATCAAGACCTTGTCCTCTGGTGAGAGGAATTTTCCAGCGATAGAAACGGTGCTGGTTACCTGCTTGGTAAAGGAGTAGACTTCTGCAGTTAAGATGCCTTCATTCATGGTGATGTTTTTAGCTTTCTTTGCGAAAATCATGGGAACGTTTAAGGCTTCGGCAGTAAAAATGGCTGGGGCAATGCCTGACGCTTCAATGGTCACGACCTTAGTAATGCCAGCAGTAGCGAATTTTTCCGCAAAAACCTTACCAATCTCTCGCATCAAGCTAAAGTCAACTTGGTGGGTTAAAAAGGAATCCACCTTGAGGATGTTATCACCCAAGATATGCCCATCCTTGAGGATGCGCTCTTCTAATAATTTCATAAGACCTCCTAAAGTCTAAAAGCCAATCCATTTCCTTGTTTCAGATTTCTATCCAGTAAAACTGATAGAAAAAAGACCTACTTAATCTCTAAGCAAGTCCCCAAAATAGGCATGGCAAAAAAGACCATCCCCTCAAGCTAACTTACTTATTGTTAGGTGTTCCGGCACCTTGTAGAAACGTCGTGCCAATTCACGACATAAACAAGTAAAACGATATTCAATTTTAAATAGGCTTGCGCCAATGTTTTTATTTTACACTAAATAACTTTAGAAATCAAATGTTTTGTCAGTATTTTGGAATAAAAAACGAACAAATTGAAGAAAAATGGACAAATTATCAATTATAGACTAACATTTAGAAGTATTTTTCATCATAAAAGACATATTATCAAGATTCTTCAAGATCTGACAATATGCCTTTTTCTGATTCGAAATATTTTTTGCTAAACCTTTATTTTTCTACTCGCTAAATCTTAAAAAATAGCCATCTGGATCCAAAACTGCAAATTCGTGAGGGTAAATAAAGCTATCTCCCACTCGAAATTCTCTTTTGGTCATCGGACGATGGATAGGATAGTCAGCTTCTAGCAGTTTTTGGTGGAGCTGAGGGACATCTTCAATGCCAAAGGAAATATTGACACCGCGCCCGAAAGGATAGGTCAGCTGAGCTAATTCTTCTGCGCTGCCTTCTTCTAGCATAAGTTGGCAGTCTTCAAGCGAGAGGAAGAGAAATTTCTCCTCTGGACGCTCGTATTCGACAGAAAATCCCAGCAAGTCGCAATAGAAGTGGCGTGCCTTTTCGAGGTCAGATACTACAAATTCAGGAATGACAGCTTGATAGTCCATTAGCTTTCTCCTTAGAACTCAATCTCCATGACAATGGGTGTGTGGTCTTGGCGAGCACCTGAGTCAATCATATCAGACTTAGTTACTTTGTCAGCGATGCGGTTGCTGGTGAGCCAGTAGTCGATTCTCCAGCCTGTATTGTTGATTTTAGAAGTCTTGCTGCGTTGTGCCCACCAAGTGTAGCGTTCTGGAACATCGCCATGAACATGACGGAAGGTGTCTGTAAATCCAGTTGCTAAAAGGTTGGTAAATCCTGCACGTTCTTCGTCGGTAAATCCAGGTGAACGGCGGTTGCTGGCAGGATTTGCAAGGTCGATTTCATTGTGGGCCACGTTGTAGTCACCAGTTGCAAGGACTGGTTTTTCTTTGTCTAGTTGAGCCAAGTACTCAGCATATTTGACATCCCAGACTTGACGTTCTTCCAAGCGTTTGAGGCCGTCGCCAGCGTTTGGAGTGTAAACTTGGGTCACGAAAAATTCATCAAATTCCAAGGTGATGATGCGGCCTTCCAAGTCCATGGTAGAAGGAGCACCGATTTCTGGGAAGCTGATAGTGGGTGTGAGTTCTTTCTTATAGAGGAACATAGTACCAGCATAGCCTTTACGGGCAGGTTCTTGAGAAGAGCGCCACGTATTTTCGTAGCCTGGGAAGAGATCAGCCAAAATTTCCAAGTGTTTCTTTGTAGGACCCTTGGCAGAAAGCTTGGTTTCTTGGATAGCGATGATATCAGCATTTTCAGCGACCAAGGTTTGTAGGACTTCTTGGGACAATTTGGCACGAGCTGAGTCACTAGTTAGGGCTGCGTTGAGGGAATCAATATTCCATGAGATGAGTTTCATAAAGTTACCTTTTTCATTCAGATTATAGATTTTATTATACCAAAAAATGGTCTATTTCCCCAACGTATGGTTTGAAAAATCACCCTCTTTCGTTTATAATGAAGAATGATTTTATGAAAGGGAGTGAAAATAAATGAAATTTTACTCATATGACTATGTGCTTAGTCAAATCAGTCAACAAAATGGGATTATGATTGGCTTTGGGATTGTGCTCCTAGCTATCACAGGATTTTTTGCTTTTAAGGCATATCGAGATAAAAAGGGAACTAAATTTCGGGAATTGGTCATGATTTTGGCCTTGACCTTGGTGGCCATGCTTTTGGTGACGATTTCAAAATATCAGACCAATCAAGCCTCTAACAACCAATTTCAAACTTCACTTCATTTCATAGAGGTTGTTTCCAAATACTTGGGAGTGGATAAATCAGAAGTTTATGTCAATACTTCAGCTGCCACTGATGGAGCGCTTGTCAAGGTAGGTTCAGATGTCTACCGTGCCATGAACGGGAGCGAACCAGACAAGTATCTTTTAGAGAAATTAGAATTGCATCAAACAGACGCTATTGAATTGGTGGAGGTAAACAAATGACACTCAACTATATAGAAATTTTAATCAAACTAGCCTTGGGGCTTTTCTCGCTTGTTTTTGTTATCAATGTGACAGGAAAGGGAAACTTGGCACCTAACTCTGCAACAGACCAAATTCAGAACTATGTTCTCGGTGGTATCATCGGTGGGGTGATTTACAATAGTTCTATCAGCATTCTCCAGTATGCAGTGATTTTGATGATGTGGACGATTTTGGTCTTGACCCTCAAGTGGCTCAATAACAATGTACGTTTTGTGAAACGCTTGATTGATGGCAAGCCAACTCTCCTTATCAAAAATGGGAAGATTGACCCAGAAGCCTGTCGTTCCGTTGGTTTGTCTGCATCGGATGTAGCCCTCAAACTTCGTAGTCAAGGGATTTTCCAGATGAAACAAGTCAAACGAGCTGTGCAAGAGCAAAATGGCCAACTCATCGTGGTCCAAATGGGAGATGAAAATCCTAAGTATCCAGTTGTGACTGACGGTGTGATTCAAGTAGATGTTTTGGAATCGATTGGCCGTAGCGAGGAGTGGCTGCTTGATAATCTCAGCAAACAAGGGCATGACAATGTAGCCAATATCTTTATTGCTGAGTATGACAAGGGTGTCGTATCAGTCGTAACCTATGAATAAGAAAAACCTGGGGTCTTGTACTCTTCGAAAATCTCTTCAAACTGCGTCAACGTCGCCTTGCTGTATGTAGGTTACTGACTTCGTCAGTTCTATCTACAATCTCAAAGCAGTGCTTTGAGCAACTTGCGGCTGGTTTCCTAGTTTGCTTTTTGATTTTCATTGAGTCTTGGCCTCAGGTTTCCATTTGCAATCAGAAAGGGATTTTATGTCCATTATTCAAAAACTTTGGTGGTTTTTCAAGTTAGAAAAACGCCGTTATCTAGTCGGGATTGTGGCCTTGGTCTTGGTTTCCGTCCTCAATCTCATTCCTCCCATGGTCATGGGGCGGGTCATTGATGCCATTACATTGGAGCGATTAACCCAGCAGGACCTCCTTCTAAATCTATTTTATCTGTTTCTGGCAGCCTTTGGGATGTACTATCTGCGCTATGTTTGGCGTATGTATATCCTTGGGACTTCCTACCGTCTGGGACAGATTATGCGGTCTCGCTTGTTTGAACATTTCACAAAAATGTCTCCAGCCTTTTATCAGACCTATCGTACAGGGGACCTGATGGCACACGCAACTAATGATATCAATGCCCTAACGCGTCTGGCAGGTGGCGGAGTCATGTCTGCGGTGGATGCTTCTATCACGGCGCTGGTGACCTTGCTGACCATGCTTTTTAGCATTTCTTGGCAGATGACCTTGGTTGCCATTCTACCCCTGCCTTTTATGGCTTATGCGACCAGTCGTTTGGGAAGAAAGACCCACAAGGCCTTTGGCGAATCCCAAGCTGCCTTTTCTGAACTCAATAACAAGGTGCAGGAGTCTGTATCAGGTATCAAAGTGACCAAATCTTTCGGTTATCAGGCAGACGAGCTGGAGTCTTTTCAGGCAGTCAATGAATTGACCTTCCAAAAGAATCTCCAAACCATGAAATACGATAGTCTCTTTGACCCCATGGTTCTCTTATTTGTTGGTTCATCCTATGTTTTAACCCTCTTGGTCGGCTCCTTGATGCTTCAGGAGGGGCAAATCACCGTTGGGAATCTAGTCACCTTTATCAGCTACTTGGATATGTTGGTCTGGCCTCTTATGGCTATTGGTTTCCTCTTTAATATCACTCAGCGAGGCAAGGTTTCTTACCAGCGGATTGAGGAACTTTTGTCTCAGGAATCACCTGTACAAGACCCTGAGATTCCTTTAGATGGTGTTGCAAATGGACGCTTGGAGTACGCCATTGACAGCTTTGCCTTTGAAAATGAGGAAACACTGACAAATGTTCACTTTAGTTTGGAAAAAGGGCAAACTCTGGGATTGGTTGGTCAGACAGGCTCTGGAAAAACGTCTTTGATCAAACTCCTCTTGCGTGAATACGATGTGGATAAGGGAGCTATTTATCTAAACGGTCACGATATTCGGGACTATCGTCTGACAGACCTTCGTAGTCTTATGGGCTATGTTCCTCAGGACCAGTTCCTCTTTGCGACTTCTATCTTAGACAATATCCGCTTTGGCAATCCTAACTTGTCCCTTTCAACGGTAGAGGAAGCGACTAAGCTAGCTCAAGTTTACCAAGATATTGTAGCCATGCCTCAGGGATTTGATACGTTGATTGGTGAAAAGGGAGTCAGTCTTTCTGGTGGGCAAAAGCAACGTCTGGCCATGAGTCGGGCTATGATTTTAGACCCTGATATTTTGATTTTAGATGATTCCTTGTCGGCCGTGGATGCCAAGACAGAGTATGCGATTATCGACAATCTCAAGGAGACGCGTAAGGACAAAACAACCATTATCACTGCCCATCGTCTCAGTGCGGTTGTCCATGCAGATTTGATTTTAGTCCTGCAAAATGGACAGATTATCGAACGGGGCACGCACGATGATTTGCTAGCTTTAGATGGCTGGTATGCCCAAACCTATCAGTCTCAGCAGTTGGAAATGAAAGGAGAAGAAGATGCAGAATAAGCAAGAACAATGGGTTGTATTGAAGCGCTTGACGTCCTATCTCAAGCCTTACGGCCTTCTGACTTTTTTGGCACTCAGTTTTCTCCTGGCGACGACGGTCATTAAAAGTGTCATTCCCCTCGTGGCTTCCCATTTTATCGACCAGTATCTCAGTAATCTTAACCAACTAGCTGTGACGGTTTTGCTGGTCTACTATGGTCTTTATATCCTGCAAACTCTAGTTCAGTATGTCGGCAATCTTCTCTTTGCGAGGGTGTCTTACAGTATTGTTAGAGATATTCGTCGCGATGCCTTTGCCAATATGGAGAAACTAGGCATGTCTTACTTTGACAAGACGCCAGCTGGCTCTATCGTTTCTCGTTTGACCAATGACACCGAGACCATCAGTGATATGTTTTCTGGAATTTTATCCAGCTTTATCTCAGCAGTTTTCATCTTTCTGACAACTCTTTATACCATGTTGGTGCTGGACTTTCGTTTGACAGCTTTAGTCTTGCTCTTTCTCCCCTTGATTTTCCTTTTGGTCAATCTCTATCGGAAAAAGTCAGTGAAAATCATCGAAAAAACTAGAAGTCTCTTATCAGATATCAATAGCAAGCTGGCAGAAAATATCGAAGGAATCAGGATAGTCCAGGCATTTAATCAAGAGAAGCGCCTGCAGGCAGAATTTGATGAGATCAACCAAGAACACTTGGTCTATGCCAACCGTTCTGTAGCCTTGGATGCCCTCTTTTTGAGACCTGCCATGAGTTTGCTGAAACTTTTAGGTTATGCCGTTTTGATGGCCTACTTTGGTTACCGTGGCCTTTCTATCGGGATAACGGCAGGAACCATGTATGCCTTTATCCAGTATATCAACCGTCTTTTTGATCCCCTGATTGAGGTGACGCAAAACTTTTCAACCCTTCAAACTTCCATGGTGTCTGCAGGCCGTGTCTTTGCCTTGATTGATGAGAAAACCTATGAGCCTCTTCAAGAAAATGGTCAGGCCGAGGTAAAAGAGGGTAATATCCGTTTTGAACATGTATGTTTCTCATATGACGGGAAACACCAGATTTTGGATGACATTTCCTTTTCAGTTAACAAGGGTGAAACCATTGCCTTTGTGGGCCATACAGGTTCAGGGAAATCTTCGATCATCAATGTACTCATGCGCTTTTATGAATTTCAGTCAGGGCGAGTTCTCTTGGATGGTGTGGATATTAGAGACTACAGTCAGGAAGAGTTGAGAAACAATATCGGGCTGGTCTTGCAAGATCCCTTCCTCTATCACGGGACTATCAAGTCCAATATCGCCATGTACCAAGACATTAGTGATGAAGAGGTTCAGGCTGCGGCTGCCTTTGTGGATGCAGATTCCTTTATTCAAGAACTTCCTTATGGTTACGACTCCCCTGTGTCTGAGCGTGGCTCCAGTTTTTCAACTGGACAGCGTCAGCTTCTTGCCTTTGCTAGAACAGTTGCCAGTCAGCCTAAAATTCTGATTTTGGATGAAGCGACAGCCAATATTGACTCTGAAACAGAAAGTCTGGTTCAAGCTTCTCTGGCGAAGATGAGGCAGGGGCGGACAACCATTGCCATTGCTCACCGACTTTCGACCATCCAAGACGCCAACTGCATCTATGTTTTGGAGAAGGGACGCATTATCGAGAGCGGAACCCATGAGGAACTTTTGGCCTTGGGAGGAACCTATCACAAGATGTATAGCTTGCAGGCGGGGGCCATGTCTTAATACTCTTTGATTTTTATTGAGTTAAAGAAGGAAATCCTTCAAATTACAGATTTATTTCACCGCCTTTTCCATTTTGTGGTATAATGAAAAATGTTGACAAATAGTATAATAAAAACAAAGGAGAAACTGCATGCTGAAATGGGAAGACTTGCCCGTGGAAATGAAATCAAGCGAGGTTGAGTCTTACTACCAGCTTGTCTCTAAAAGGAAGGGGTCGCTGATTTTCAAGCGTTGCTTGGACTGGGTTCTTGCCTTGCTCTTGCTAATTTTGACTTCCCCAGTCTTTCTGATCTTGAGCATTTGGATCAAGTTGGATAGCAAGGGGCCTGTCATTTACAAGCAAGAGCGAGTGACCCAGTATAACCATAGGTTCAAGATTTGGAAGTTTCGTACCATGGTGACGGATGCGGATAAAAAAGGCAGTCTGGTGACTTCTGCTAACGATAGCCGTATTACCAAGGTAGGAAATTTCATCCGCCGTGTGCGTTTGGATGAACTGCCTCAGCTGGTCAATGTCCTTAAAGGCGAGATGTCCTTTGTTGGGACACGTCCTGAAGTGCCACGTTACACAGAGCAGTATAGCCCTGAAATGATGGCGACCTTGCTCTTGCCAGCAGGAATTACCTCTCCAGCCAGCATCAACTACAAGGATGAGGACACTATCATCAGTCAAATGACCGAAAAAGGCCTATCAGTTGACCAAGCCTATGTAGAACATGTTCTTCCTGAAAAGATGCGCTATAATCTCACTTATCTCCGAGAATTTAGTTTCCTTGGAGACATCAAAATCATGTTTCAAACCGTGTTTGAAGTGCTAAAATAAAGTAGTCATGAGAAAATGAGTACAGATAAAAGGAGCAAATCAATGCCAAATTACAATATTCCATTTTCACCACCCGATATTACAGAAGCAGAAATTGCTGAAGTAGCGGATACCCTGCGTTCTGGTTGGATTACAACAGGTCCAAAGACAAAAGAACTAGAGCGTCGCTTGTCTCAATATACACAGACACCTAAGACTGTCTGCCTCAACTCTGCGACAGCCGCTCTTGAGTTGATTTTGCGCGTCTTGGAAGTGGGACCTGGTGATGAAGTCATCGTTCCAGCCATGACCTATACAGCTTCATGTAGTGTTATCACTCACGTAGGAGCAACACCTGTCATGGTGGATATCCAAGCAGATACGTTTGAGATGGATTATGACTTGCTGGAGCAAGCTATCACTGAAAAGACTAAGGTGATTATTCCTGTTGAGCTTGCGGGGATTGTTTGCGACTATGATCGTTTGTTCCAAGTTGTGGAGAAAAAACGTGACCTCTTTACTGCTGCAAGCAAGTGGCAAAAAGCCTTTAACCGTATTGTGATTGTTTCTGATAGTGCCCATGCTTTGGGATCAACTTATAAAGGACAACCTGCTGGTTCTATCGCTGACTTTACTTCCTTCTCATTCCATGCCGTTAAGAATTTTACAACTGCTGAGGGAGGAAGTGCGACTTGGAAGGCCAATCCAGCGATTGACGACGAAGAGATGTACAAGGAATTTCAAATCCTTTCCCTTCACGGTCAAACTAAGGATGCCCTTGCTAAGATGCAACTGGGTTCATGGGAATATGATATTGTAACCCCTGCCTACAAGTGCAATATGACTGATATCATGGCTTCCCTTGGTTTGGTACAATTGGACCGTTATCCAAGTTTGCTAGAACGTCGTAAGGACATCGTGGACCGCTACGATCGAGGTTTTGCAGGTTCTCGTATTCGTCCATTGGCACACAAGACAGATACTGTCGAATCTTCACGCCACCTCTACATCACCCATGTAGAAGGAGCAAGCTTAGAAGAACGAAACCTCATCATCCAAGAATTGGCCAAAGCAGGAATCGCAAGTAATGTACATTACAAACCACTTCCGCTCTTGACAGCCTATAAGAATCTTGGCTTTGATATGGCGAATTATCCCAAGGCCTATGCCTTCTTTGAAAATGAAATTACCCTCCCTCTTCATACAAAATTAAGCGATGAGGAAGTAGATTATATCATTGAGACTTTCAAAACAGTTTCTGAAAAAGTGCTAACTTTATCAAAAAAATCGTAAAAAAGTCTTGACAAAGAAAAAACAAAGTATTAAAATAAGTTCAACAAATCAGAAAAGTAACTATTTTTGATCTTCAGGGAGTCTGTGGTGATTGTGAACAGGTGGTTGGAAGTAGTGAAAGTGGGCTGATTTTAAAAATGAATTTGAAACAATGAAAATTCGGTGCGCACACCTTACAGTGCAACTTGTTGTTAGACAAGGTAGAGATGTAAAGGGGAATACTCCCTTTATAATTGAGGTGGCACCGCGTTACTAACGCCCTCACACGGAAGTATATTCTGTGTGTGGGCTTTTTCATATCTTGAAATCAATACTGAAAGAGGAAAAATTTTATGACAACTAAAGGTTATTTTGGACAATTTGGTGGTAGTTTTGTACCGGAGCCGATTCAGGCTTTGTTGGATGAGTTAGAAGTGACTTTTGACAAGTACAAGGATGATCCAGAGTTTTTGGCAGAGTTTCGCCATTACTTAAAAGACTATTCAGGTCGCGAAACACCGCTTTATTTTGCAGAAAGTTTGACAGATCACTTAGGTGGGGCTAAGATTTATCTCAAGCGCGAAGATCTTAACCATCTGGGTTCTCACAAGCTTAATAACGTTTTAGGACAAATTCTTCTTGCTAAACGTATGGGCAAAAAACGAGTGATCGCGGAAACAGGAGCTGGTCAGCACGGTGTTGCGACAGCAGCTGCTGCAGCTAAGTTTGGTATGGCCTGTGATGTCTACATGGGGGCAGAAGATGTGGAGCGTCAACGACTCAATGTCTTCCGTATGGAGATGATGGGAGCAACTGTTCACGCAGTTGAAACTGGAACTCGTACCCTTAAGGATGCAGTTGATGCAGCCTTTGGAGCATGGATGAATGATCTTGAAGCCTTCTATGTACTTGGATCTGCTGTGGGTCCTCACCCTTATCCTACAATTGTTCATGAATTCCAAAAGGTCATCAGTGAAGAATCTCGTCGTCAAATCTTAGAAAAAGAAGGCCGTTTACCAGACTACGTCATTGCCTGTGTAGGTGGTGGTTCAAATGCCATCGGTGCTTTTTCACAGTATGTGGCTGATGAAGAAGTTAAATTGGTTGGGGTTGAAGCTGCTGGGCATGGACTTGATACAGACAAGCACGCTGCTACTATGACAAAAGGTAGTATCGGAATTGTCGACGGTATGAAGACCTATGCAGTCTTTAAGGAAGATGGAGAGCTGGCTCCAGTTTACTCTATCTCAGCTGGTTTGGACTATCCAGGGGTTGGCCCAGAACACGCCTACTTCAAAGATTCAGGTCGCGTGGAATATGTCGCTGCGACAGACGAAGAAGCTGTTCAAGCCTTGCTCCTCCTCAGCAAGACAGAAGGGATTATCCCAGCGATTGAAAGTTCGCACGCTATCGCAGAAGCGGTTAAACGTGCACCGAAACTAAGTAAAGACGACATTATCATCATCAATGTCTCTGGTCGTGGAGACAAGGATGTAGCTGCGATTGCAGATTACCTAGAAGCTAAAAAATAATAGATGGAAAAATTACAGTCCTTTCTCTCATAGAGAGCTTGTGGTTGCTGGAAACAAGCAGAGAAAGCTGTAAGGTTGGGTCCATCTGAAACAAGAGAAGAAAACATAATTCTCAAGGGAGTGCCCTTTATCGCACAGCCTGTTACAGGAGGTATCTGAGACAGGAATGAGAGATAGGAGAAATCCTATAATTGAGGTGGCACCGCGAATTTCGTCCTCACGCAAGTTATTTTGCGTGGGGATTTTTATATATTTACCGCAGATATTGCGATTAATTTTTTAAATATTTTCAATAAATAGGTCGTTATAGAATATTTACGAACGAAGTGAGTTTCTAAAAGATGTTTCCAGCCATAGTGGTATCCTAGAGAAGCAAAGATGCTTCTCTAGGACGGAATTTTTGAGACACATGGCTCAAAAATTAGGGATGAAATTTCGGAGAAAGTTGCTCCCGTCCGCACTATTTAAGGGAAATAGAAAAAAGATAAAAATTAAAAATAAGAAACTGAAAGGGAAATACAATGGAACGAATCATTCATGGAGATGTCTTATCACCAATCTTGGCTTATATGCGCCTAAAGGGGCAACACAAGGTTATCTTAGAAAGTATTCCGAGAGACAAGGAAACAGCTCGTTTTTCTATCCTAGCCTATAATCCAGTTTTTGAGATTAAGTTTGAAAATGGAGTCCTTTATCAAAATGGTCAAGTGATTGATCGTGATCCTTTGGATTTCCTTTATGAAGTGACTCATAAGAGCCAGCACCATTCAGATCTACCTTTTGGTGGGGGAGCTATTGGCTTTGTTGGTTACGATATGATTTCGCTCTATGAAGAAATTGGTCAAATCCCTCAAGATACCATTGGGACGCCAGACATGCATTTCTTTGTCTATGAGAGTTACATGGTCTTTGACCACAAGAAGGAAAAAATCCATGTTATCGAGGATGCTCTCTACAGCGAGCGTAGTCAAGAAGACTTGGAAAAAGCCTTGAACCAAGTGCTTGAGGAATTACGCATCCTTGCTCCGAATGAATTTGAAGACTTGGATTTATCTCCGCTGGACTTCAAACCGCACATTGCTCCTCAGAAGTTTGAGGAAATGGTGGAAACCGCTCGCGACTTGATTCGTAACGGAGATATGTTCCAATGCGTACTCAGTCAACGCTTCTCAGCAGAAGTTACTGGCAATCCATTTGACTTCTACAGAAATCTTCGCGTGACCAATCCATCTAATTATCTCTATTTCTATGATTTTGGGGATTATCAAATCATCGGAGCTAGTCCTGAAAGTTTGGTTTCTGTTAAAAATGGCATCGTGACAACCAATCCGATTGCCGGTACACGACCAAGAGGGGCTACGGATGAAGAAGACAAGGCTTTGGCGACAGACCTCCTGTCTGATGAGAAGGAAACAGCAGAACATCGGATGTTGGTAGACTTGGGACGCAATGATATCGGTCGCATCTCTGAAACGGCAAGTGTCCAAGTTACCAAATATATGGAAGTGGAGCTCTTCCGTTATGTTATGCATTTGACCAGCGTGGTCAAGGGGCGTTTACTTCCAGAACTCACTGCCATGGATGCCTTGAAATCAACACTTCCAGCTGGAACAGTTTCAGGAGCACCAAAGATTCGGGCTATGAGACGCATCTATGAACTGGAAACGGAAAAACGTGGTGTATACGCAGGAGCAATCGGCTACTTGTCTGCGACGGGTGATATGGATTTCGCCATCGCCATCCGAACTATGATTCTCAAAAATCAAACAGCCTATGTACAGGCTGGGGCAGGGATTGTCTACGACTCCATCGCAAAAAACGAATACCAAGAAACCATTAATAAGGCAAAATCTATGACTAGAATTGGAGAACTAAGACCATGATTTTATTGATTGACAACTATGATTCTTTTACCTATAACTTGGCGCAGTACATTGGGAATTTTGCAGAAGTGCAGGTCTTGAGAAATGATGATCCCAAGCTGTATGAAGAAGCTGAAAAAGCAGATGGTCTGGTCTTTTCTCCGGGTCCTGGTTGGCCAGTTGATGCTGGAAAGATGGAAGATATGATTCGTGACTTTGCAGGCAAGAAGCCGATTCTAGGGATTTGTTTGGGTCACCAAGCCATCGCAGAAGTCTTTGGTGGGAAGCTAGGCTTGGCTCCAAAAGTTATGCATGGGAAACAGAGTAATATCAGCTTTGAAGCGCCATCTGTTTTGTATCAAGGCATTGAGGATGGCCGTGCGGTCATGCGTTACCACAGTATTTTGATTGAAGAAATGCCAGAAGAGTTTGAAGTGACAGCTCGTTCGACTGATGACCAAGCTATTATGGGAATTCAACACAAAACCCTTCCAATTTATGGCTTCCAGTACCATCCAGAAAGTATCGGAACGCCTGACGGCTTGTCTTCTATTCGGAATTTTATCGAGAATGTTGTAAAGTGAGGAAACTAGGATGAAAGAGATTATTGAAAAACTAGCAAAATTTGAAAATTTATCAGGTGTGGAAATGACGGATGTCATTGAGCGTATCGTGACTGGGCGTGTAACCGAAGCGCAGATTGCTTCTCTCCTCTTGGCCCTTAAGATGAAGGGGGAAACACCTGAAGAGCGCACAGCCATTGCCCAAGTCATGAGAGGACATGCCCAACATATTCCAACTGAGATTCATGATGCCATGGACAACTGTGGTACAGGAGGCGACAAGTCTTTCAGCTTTAACATTTCGACAACTGCGGCCTTTGTTTTGGCTGGTGGCGGTGTTCATATGGCAAAACACGGTAACCGTTCAATTTCTTCTAAATCTGGCTCTGCAGATGTCCTAGAAGCCTTGGGTATCAATTTAGATCTCAAACCAGCTGAACTTGGTAAGGTCTTTGATAAAACTGGCATCGTCTTTCTCTTTGCTAAAAATATGCACCCAGCCATGAAATACATCATGCCAGCTCGTTTGGAATTGGGAATTCCAACGATCATGAACTTGACTGGTCCCCTGATTCACCCAATGGCCTTGGAAACACAACTTCTTGGAATTAGTCGTCCAGAACTTCTAGAAAGTACAGCTCAGGTTTTGAAAAATATGAGTCGCAAACGTGCCATCGTAGTTGCTGGACCAGAAGGGTTGGATGAAGCTGGTTTGAATGGAACAACCAAGATTGCACTTCTTGAGAATGGCGAAATCACCTTGTCAAGCTTTACTCCAGAGGATTTGGGGATGGAACGCTACGCTATCGAAGATATTCGTGGAGGCAATGCTCAGGAAAATGCAGAGATTTTGCTCAGCGTTCTTAAAAACGAACCAAGTCCATTCTTGGAAACTACAGTCTTGAATGCTGGTCTTGGTTTCTATGCTAATGGTAAGGTTGATAGCATCAAGGAAGGAGTTGCCTTGGCCCGTCAAGTGATTGCTAGTGGCAAGGCCCTTGAAAAACTCAGACTGTTACAGGAGTACCAAAAATGAGTCAGGAATTTTTAGCACGAATCTTGGATCAGAAGGCGCGTGAGGTTGAGCAGATGGAGCTGGAGGAAATCCAGCCCCTGCGCCAGACCTATCGCTTGGCTGAATTTTTGAAGAATCACCAAGACCGTTTGCAGGTAATCGCTGAGGTCAAGAAAGCTAGCCCTAGTCTGGGAGATATCAATCTCGATGTAGATATTGTGCAACAGGCCCAGACTTATGAAGCAAATGGTGCAGTGATGATTTCGGTTTTGACAGATGAAGTTTTCTTTAAAGGACATTTGGATTATCTACGGGAGATTTCCAGTCAGGTAAACATTCCAACGCTCAACAAGGATTTTATCATCGATGAAAAGCAAATCATCCGTGCTCGCAATGCAGGTGCGACAGTTATCTTGCTCATTGTCGCTGCCTTGTCAGAAGAACGCCTCAAGGAACTCTATGACTACGCGACAGAGCTTAGTTTGGAAGTCTTAGTGGAGACTCACAATCTAGCTGAACTTGAAGTGGCCCACAGACTTGGTGCGGAGATTATTGGGGTCAACAACCGCAACTTGACCACCTTTGAAGTCGATTTGCAGACCAGTGTAGACTTGGCCCAGCGCTTTGAGGAAGGTCGCTATTACATTTCTGAATCTGCCATTTTCACAGGGCAGGATGCGGAACGAGTAGCACCATACTTTAACGGAATTTTAGTTGGGACAGCTCTCATGCAGGCAGAAGATGTGGCCCAGAGAATCAAGGAGTTGCAGATTGACAAAGGTTAAGATTTGTGGACTATCGACCAAAGAAGCGGTAGAGACAGCCGTTTTAGCAGGAGCAGACTACATCGGTTTTGTTTTCTCACCTAGTAAAAGACAGGTGACCTTGGAAAAGGCTGCTGAGCTGGCAAAGCTCATTCCTGCAGATGTAAAAAAGGTTGGCGTATTTGTTTCACCAAGTCGGGCAGAATTGCTAGAAGCGATTGACAAAGTTGGCTTGGACTTGGTTCAAGTTCACAGTCAGGTGGAGGATGATTTGTTTGAGGATTTGCCTTGTGCTAGCATTCAGGCGGTGCAGGTGGATGGAGATGGGCATGTGCCCAATTCTCAGGCAGATTATCTCCTCTTTGATGCCCCTGTGGCAGGGAGTGGCCAGACCTTTGACTGGGGCCAACTGGATACGACGGGATTAGCTCAGCCCTTCTTTATCGCAGGTGGGCTTAATGAAGACAATGTAGCAAAAGCAATTCAACACTTTACTCCCTATGCAGTCGATGTATCAAGCGGAGTGGAGACAGATGGACAAAAAGATAAGGAAAAGATTAGAAGATTTATAGAGAGGGCAAAGAATGACATATCAAGAACCAAATAAAGATGGATTTTACGGAAAATTCGGCGGACGTTTCGTCCCAGAAACATTGATGACAGCAGTTTTGGAGTTGGAGAAGGCTTATCGTGAAAGTCAGGCAGACCCAAGTTTCCAAGAGGAATTGAACCAACTTTTGCGCCAGTATGTGGGACGTGAAACTCCCCTTTACTACGCAAAAAACTTGACCCAGCATATCGGCGGAGCCAAGATTTATCTCAAACGGGAAGACCTTAACCATACAGGGGCTCACAAGATTAACAATGCCTTGGGACAAGTTCTCCTAGCTAAACGTATGGGCAAAAAGAAAATCATCGCTGAAACTGGTGCTGGTCAGCACGGTGTAGCAACTGCAACAGCTGCGGCCCTCTTTAACATGGAATGTACCATCTACATGGGTGAGGAAGATGTCAAACGCCAAGCCCTTAATGTCTTCCGTATGGAACTTTTAGGAGCCAAGGTTGAGGCTGTGACAGATGGTTCGCGCGTACTCAAGGATGCGGTCAATGCAGCCCTTCGTTCATGGGTAGCGAATATCGATGATACCCATTATATCCTTGGTTCTGCCTTGGGACCTCATCCATTCCCAGAAATCGTCCGTGACTTCCAAAGTGTCATTGGTCGAGAAGCCAAACAACAGTACCGTGACTTGACAGGTCAAGATTTACCAGATGCCCTAGTAGCCTGTGTCGGTGGTGGCTCCAATGCCATCGGTCTCTTCCATCCATTTGTAGAAGATGAGTCTGTAGCTATGTATGGAGCTGAAGCGGCAGGACTTGGTGTGGATACAGAGCATCACGCAGCTACCTTGACCAAGGGTCGTCCGGGTGTCCTTCACGGTTCCCTCATGGATGTTCTCCAAGATGCTCATGGTCAAATTCTTGAAGCCTTCTCTATCTCAGCAGGTTTGGACTACCCTGGTATCGGTCCAGAACATTCTCACTACAACGATATCAAGCGTGCCAGCTATGTTCCTGTGACAGACGAGGAAGCCTTGGAAGGATTCCAACTCTTGTCTCGCGTGGAAGGGATTATCCCAGCCTTGGAATCTAGCCATGCAATTGCCTTCGCAGTGAAATTAGCCAAAGAACTCGGACCAGACAAGTCTATGATTGTCTGCCTATCTGGACGTGGGGACAAGGATGTAGTTCAAGTCAAGGACCGCTTGGAAGCAGATGCAGCAAAGAAGGGAGAAGCTCATGCCTAAGACACTAACAGAAAAATTGAATGCTATCAAAGCAGCTGGAAAAGGAATTTTCGTTCCCTATATCATGGCTGGAGACCACGAGAAAGGTTTGGATGGACTCGCTGAAACAATCCACTTTTTAGAAGATTTGGGTGTTTCGGCTATTGAAGTGGGTATTCCCTTTTCAGACCCTGTTGCAGATGGACCTGTTATCGAAGAAGCAGGCTTGCGCAGTCTAGCTCAGGGGACTTCGACCCAGGCTTTGGTTGAAACTTTGAAAACCATTGAAACAGAAGTTCCGCTTGTCATCATGACCTACTTCAATCCCCTCTTTCAGTACGGTGTGGAGAACTTTGTCAAAGATTTGGCAGATACAGCGGTTAAGGGCTTGATTATCCCAGACCTGCCTCATGAGCATGCCAACTTTGTAGAGCCATTTTTGGCAGACACAGACATCGCCTTGATTCCCCTAGTTAGTTTGACAACAGGGATTGAGCGCCAAAAAGAGTTGATCAAGGGAGCAGAAGGATTCGTCTATGCTGTTGCCATCAATGGGGTGACAGGAAAATCAGGAAATTACCGTGCAGATTTGGACAAGCATTTGGCACAATTGCATCAAGTAGCCGACATACCAGTCTTGACAGGTTTTGGTGTGTCTAGTCAAGAAGATGTAGAACGTTTCAATGCGGTATCAGATGGCGTTATCGTCGGTTCGAAAATAGTAAAAGCTCTCCACAAAGGAGAGCCGATTGAGGACTTTATCAAACAAGTAGTAGCTTACCAAAAATAATCACACAAGCAGCAAGTAAGAGGAAAGGCACGAAAGGAAGTCTTTCCTTTTTCTTTTGCAGGAGAAAGGCCAGGATGCCCGTCGCAGAAGCGAATTGAATCAAGATCAGTAGTTCAGTCGCACTAAAGACGAGAGCGCAAGAAGCAAGAAAGAGAAAATCCCCTGCACCCATGCGGATATCGATAAAATGAGCTAAAATTCCAAGGACAAGGAAGAAGACCATGATCAGATTCCAACCACAGAAAGCCATGAGGATTAGGTGGAAAGTCATCCAGACCAGTAAGGGATATTCTTGATGGCGAAAGTCGTAGATGCCCAAGGTTAAGCCAGCAGTGATGAGGATGATTTGTCCCAAGGATAGCAATCCCAAAGACCAGACCAGAAAGAGGAGTCCTAAGCCTAGTTCAAAGAGAGCATACCAGACAGGATAGCGAACCTTGCAGTAGCGACAGCGAAAGCGACCAATTACTTGAGAGATGATCGGAATCAAATCTAAGGGATGCAAGCGAGTCTGACAAGAATCACAATGACTAGCCGGTCGGATAATGGATTGCTCAGGAAAACGATCAATGACCAAACCGAGAAAGGAAGCGAAAATACTCCCGATAAGAAAAAAATAAATATCAATCATACTTATCTATTCGTAAAAAATAGGAGAAGTAGTATAATGGAGAAACATAAACCAGATAGTGAGGTCAAGATGACAATTCGTTTTGAAGAAAATGTGAGCACAGAAAATGCCCGGCTCGTATGTCAATGGTCCAATTCCCTTGGAAAAACTTTTCAGGAACAATGGATGGGAACAATGATTCCTTTTCCCTTAACAATTCAAGCCTTGCAAGATTTGGAAGGAATCTTTTCAATCTTTGATGAACAAGAGTTTGTCGGGCTTATCCAGAAAATCAGACTAGAAGAGAGAAATCTTCATATCGGACGCTTTTTTATCAACCCCCAGAAACAGGGGCAGGGCTTAGGTAGCCAGGCTTTAAGGGAATTTCTTAGTTTGGCCTTTGAAAATGAAGATATAGATACTATTTCTCTAAATGTCTTCGAGGCAAATCAAACAGCTTACAAGCTTTACCAAAAAGAAGGATTTGAAATCGTTCAAACCATTGAAGAACCAGACCGAAAATACATTATGAAAAAGGGGAGATAGAAAGGAAAAAAGTCTTGAAATCAAGGTTTTTTCTATTGTATGTAGATGTCTATCCATGGGGGCTCAAAAGCTACTTGGAGTGATTTGATTTATGATGGGAAAAATGATCTGACCAAAAATGATTGAGAAATAGTTGATAAAAAAGCGTTTGCATGATACTATATATTGAAAGGAGGTTAAAATATGGTAGAACAAAGAAAATCAATTACCATGAAAGATGTGGCTTTAGAAGCAGGGGTTAGCGTTGGAACAGTTTCACGTGTGATTAATAAAGAAAAAGGAATTAAGGAAGTAACTTTAAGGAAAGTTCAAAGGGCTATAAAAACATTGGACTATATCCCTGATAATTATGCTCGAGGTATGAAAAGGAATAGAACAGAAACTATCGCTTTGATTATTCCGAGCATCTGGCATCCGTTTTTCTCGGAGTTTGCTTATCATGTTGAGAAAGAGTTATTAAAATATAATTATAAATTATTTATTTGTAACGCTGATAGCGATTCACAAAATGAAATTGAATATATCGAAATGTTGAAGCAAAATAAAGTAGATGGAATTATTGGCATTACATATTCTGATATTGACAAATATATTTTATCTGATTTACCGTTTGTAAGTATAGATAGGCATTTTTCGGAAAATGTATGCTATGTTACTTCAGCAAATTACAAAGGAGGACAAACTGCAGCAGAGGAACTGGTTAGAAGGGATAATAAGCATCTTGCTTTTATTGGTTCAATTAATATGTATGAGAATGAGACTATACTCAGAGGTAAAGGATTCAGAGAAAAAGCTAAAGAATTAGGAGCTGAAGTCTATAATTTTGAAATGAAAGAACCTTTAGTAAATCCTGAAGATCAGATAAGAATTTTTTTACAATCTCATAAAGAAATAGATGGTATATTTACAATAAATGATATGATGGCTCTGAGAGTTATTAGTATCATGAAACAACTGGGGAAAATAGCACCTGAAGATTACCAGATAATTGGATTTGATGGTTTAAAAACTTCTGTCGATCAATCTTATCTAGTGTCCACAATAGTTCAAGATATTAAGATGATGGCAAAAGAATCTGTTGTAATGATATTGAAAATGATTAAGAAGGAAGATATTTTAGAAAAACGAATCGTAATTCCCACATACTTTTGGGGAGATAAAACAACAAAAAAAATTTAAAAAGCGCTTGACAATTAATGAAAGCGCTGTTATAATATAATCAATAAATGAAACGTTTCAAAAACAGGCTAGAAGCTTGTTTAAAAAATAAATAAAAAATGAAACGTTTCAAAAAGGAGGAAAATGATGCGTAAAGGTACAATGTTATCTGTTGTTGCGGGGCTATCGTTAGCGATACTTGCAGGTTGTAGTGGAGGAACTAACTCAAAACAAGCAAGTTCTTCAAATGATATTAAAGTCTGGGTACAATTCTCTGACGAAACCAATGAAGGAAAAGCTTGGCAAAAAGTTGTTGACAACTTTAATCAATCAGGAAAAAGTAAGTACAAAGTTGTAACTGAGTATATTCCTCGTAGTGGTAGTGGTGGAGGATATGAAGACAAGGTTAATGCTGCTATCACGACTAATAGTCTTCCAGATGTTATTACCCTTGATGGGCCAAATACGGCAGCTTATGCAAAATCTAAAGTGATTACTCCGCTAGATGATTATCTAAAAGATAATAATATGGATGATGTTTTGGACAGTATTAAACAACAAGGAACTTATGATGGGAAATTCTATGCATTTGGATTTTCTGAATCAAATGTTGGTGTTTATTACAACAAAAAAATGTTCAAAGAGGCCGGAATTGCGGAATCAGAGCTTCCAACGCTAGAAAAGCCATGGACATGGGATGAATTTAATACAATTGCTAAAAAATTGAAAGATCATTATAACAAACCGGCAATTGATTTTCGTATTAATTCAAACGATGAAATGTTACCATATGCTTATATGCCGTTGATTTGGTCAAATAATGGTTCTGTCGTAAACGAAGATGGAACAAAGGCAGAAGGATACTTCAACTCAAAAGAGAGTGTAGAAGCAGTTCAATTCATTCAAAATCTTGTAAAAGAAGGTTATACAACTGTTAGTCCAGTCGAAAAAGGTTTTGAAACAGGAGAGTATCCAATGCTTTTGAGTGGTTCTTGGACGATTGCTGACATGAATACAAATTACAAAGATATTGATTTTGGTATCCTTCCTTACCCAGTATCTAGTAAGACGAAAAAATTAGTATCCCCTTCAGGTAGTTGGCAATTAGCTGTTACGACAAAATCTGATAAAAAAGAGGCAGCATCTGAATTTGTTAAATTTGCTACAAATACAGAATCAAGTGAAATTATTAGCTTGGGAAATTCGGTCCTTCCGATTCGTAAATCTACAATTGAAAATATCAAAGATAAAGTATCCGAACCAATGCGTTTCTTGATGGAACAAAATTCAAAAACAGCTCATGCTCGCCCAGTTGTCGTAGCATATCCTCAGGTTTCTAGAGCTTTTCAACAAGCGATGCAAGATATCAGCTATTATGAAGAAAATCCAAATGTTCAAAAAGTCTTGGATACTCGTACAAAAGAAATGCAAACTGCTATTGATCAGTCACTCAAATAATCTGTAAAAAAGAAGGTGGAAGGAAAATGTTTGGAACTACCTTCCCCTTTCTTATTAATAGACTAGTTTGATATATATGATTAAAGGAGATGGATATGAGTAAAGAAACTGTTGTGGATACAAAAAGACGTGAAAAAATAAAGGATAACATACTAGGTTATAGTTTTTTAGCTCCAGCTTTAATTTTATTAGGTATCTTTTTAGTAATTCCAGTTGGAATGGTCATTTATTACGCTTTTACAGATTATTATTTGTTGACACCAGATGAAAGAAAATTTGTTGGACTTGAAAATTTTATTCGATTAACAAAAGATCCGATTTTCTTAAAGAGCTTCTTGAATACTTTGAAATTTGTTATTTGGATTATTCCAGTTCAATTGGGAGCGGCCTTAGGAATGGCTTTGATTGTCAATAAAAAGCGAAAAGGAAATATGTTTTTTAAAGTGGCTTTTTTTGCTCCAGTTGTCATGTCCTTGGTAGTTATTTCTATTCTTTGGCTTTATCTTTTAAATCCAAATAGTGGCTTATTAAATGCTATTTTAAATAAGGTAGGTATTGCTTCTCAACCTTTCTTGACTAGTCCCAAACAAGCTATGTATGCAATTGTTTTTGTTTCTGCTTGGCAAGGTGCAGGTTATCAGATGCTCTTATTTTTAGGAGGAATGCAGAATATTCCACAAGATGTCTATGAAGCTGCTGAATTAGATGGATTCTCAAAATGGGCTCAGTTTCGCTATATCACGATGCCCCTACTAAAACCAACAGCCCTGTTTGTATTGCTAACAACTTTAATTTCTGCCTTTAAACTGATTGTGCAACCAATGGTTATGACGCAAGGTGGTCCATTAAACTCAACAATTACTATGGTGTACTATATTTATCAACAAGGCTTTACTGATCGTCTTGTAGGATATTCTAGCTCAATCGCTTTAGTGTTTACAACGTTAATTGGTATGATTAGCTTGGTACAACGTCGCGTTCTGAAGGAGGATGACTAAGATGAAACGATTTAAACCAACAACAATCTTAGAATATATTCTGTTAACCCTATTGGCAGGACTCTTCCTTTTTCCTATGGTTTGGATGGTAGTTTCAGCTATGAAGCCAGAAGCGGATGTTTATAAAAATTTGACTAGTTGGCAAGCCTTCTTACCAAGTTTAAATCCTGCTGATTGGTTTAAACCTTATCAGGAAGTATTTGAGCGATTTAGTATTTTTACCTATCTAGGGAACAGCATTTTTTATGCTGGAACGTTTGCTATTGGTTCTATTATTGTCAATGCACTGGCTGGTTTCGCTTTTGCAAAAGTCAATTTTTCAGGTAAGAAAATTTTATTTGGTTTCTTACTTGCTTTACTTATTATTCCAGTAGAAACTGTGTTAATTCCACAATTTACCATTATCAATTCCTTAGGTTTGGTCAATAATCGTCTTGCGGTTATTATTCCAGGATTGGCGAGTGTATTTAATATTTACTTATTTAGGAATTTCTTTATTGCAATTCCGGAAGAAATTCTTGAGTCTGCAAAGATGGATGGAGCAAGTATCGTTAGAATTTTCTTTAGAATTATGCTTCCAATGTCTAAACCTGCAGTTGCTACAGTTGGTGTTTTATCATTTATTTCAAGTTGGAATGATTATATTTGGCCATTGATGGTTTTGACAGATTCTTCTAAATTTTCAATGCAGGTTGCAATTACAACTATTAATACAACTCAACCAGTTTATATCAATCAGGTAATGGCTGTATTAACTATTTCAACGATTCCGTTGATTTTGGTCTATGTAGTCGCTCAGAAATATATTGTTCAAGGTCTGGGTGGTTCCGGAACTGGAATAAAATAGGATATGCTTATGATAAATAAAACATTTACAGTAGAAAGAGCCAATCGTTTTATAGCAGAAAATAAACATCTAGTTAATACTCAATATAAGCCAGAAGAACATTTTTCAGCTGAGATTGGTTGGATTAATGATCCAAATGGATTTGTCTATTTTCGTGGAGAATACCATCTTTTTTATCAATTCTATCCATATGATAGTGTTTGGGGTCCTATGCACTGGGGACATGCTAAAAGTAAGGATTTATTGAATTGGGAGCACTTACCAGTTGCACTTGCTCCAGATCAAGATTATGATCGAAATGGCTGCTTCTCAGGTTCTGCCATTGTCAAGGATGATCGCCTCTGGCTCATGTACACTGGACATATCGAAGAAGAAACAGGTATTCGACAAGTTCAGAATATGGCTTATTCGGATGATGGGATTCATTTCGAAAAGATTGAACAAAATCCAGTTGTTACAGGAGCAGACTTGCCAGACGAATTAATTGCCTCTGATTTCCGTGATCCAAAAATTTTTGAAAAGAATGGGCGCTATTATTCTGTAGTGGCTGCAAAGCACAAAGATAATATAGGCTGTATCGTTCTACTAGGGTCCGATAACCTAGTAGAATGGCAGTTTGAATCTATCTTTTTAAAAGGTGAGAAGCACCAAGGATTTATGTGGGAATGCCCGGACTATTTCGAGTTGGATGGAAAGGATTGCCTTATTATGTCACCCATGCGTTATCAGCGTGAGGGAGACTCTTATCATAACATCAACTCCTCAGTTTTGTTTACTGGTAAGGTAGATTGGGAAGGAAAACGTTTTATTCCAGAATCAGTTCAAGAGATTGATCATGGTCAAGACTTCTATGCACCCCAGACATTATTAGATGACCAAAATCGTCGTATCATGATTGCTTGGATGCAGATGTGGGGACGTACACTCCCTACTCATGACCGAGATCACAAGTGGGCTGGTGTAATGACTGTTCCTAGAATCCTTCGATTAGAAGATGGTAAATTAAGACAATTCCCTGTTAAAAAAGGCCAATATCAAATCCAAATAGATGAAGATTGTCATTACCACTTAGGAAATAATACAGATTATCTTGAATTTGGTTATGATGGTAAGACGCAGCAAGTTTACATTGATCGTAGCCACCTTGCCCAAAAAATTCTGGGTGAAGAAGAACAGGGGACTAGTCGAAGATATGTAGATATTGAAGCTAAAGAATTGGAAGTTGTTCTGGATAAAAATTCCATCGAGATTTTTGTCAATCAAGGTGAAGCAAGCTTGACTGCAACTTATTACTTAACAGTGCCAGCTGAGTTATCACGTTTAGATTAAAAATTAAGTTATTTCTCCTAAAGAAAAAGTTCTCTTTCTAAAACAGTGGAAAGAGAACTTTTTGTTTTTTTGGGTATATAAGTTTAGTTTATTGCATTTGTAAAATTGGTGTTGGATTATGATTTAAGCTAGTTTTCTAAAGAATTTGAAAAAAATTTTATTTAAGTAAAAAAGCCTTGAAATCAAGGTTTTTCCTGTTGTATTTAGATGCCCCCTACATGAATTTTGGAGGAATTTTCATATTGAAAATAATCAAAAAAGTTGAAATATAAGTGATTTTCGGAAGATACTTGAAGTGATTTTTAATATAATTATTTCAAAATGGGGCAAAAGTGGGGCAAGTAACAACTGTTTAAGACTCTGAAACATGAACTAAAAAAGTTTCCAACTATATGAATTGGAAACTTTTACTACTTTTAGCAACTAATACTCTTCGAAAATCTCTTCAAACCGCGTCAACGTCGCCTTGCCGTATGTATGGTTACTGACTTTGTCAGTTCTATCTACAACCTCAAAGCAGTGCTTTGAGCAACCTGCGGCTAGTTTCCTAGTTTGCTCTTTGATTTTCATTGAGTATAATTATCTTGAACTAAAAACTCTGAAATCAAAACTTCTTGACTAATTGTTTCAGCTAAAGCTTGTTTAAAAGCTAATTTTCCTAAAGAATAGGATTTGTGGTCTATGGTTGGGAGTTTCAACAGTTGTCCAACTAATAAATGTTCCTGCCCAATCATATAGGGATATATTTTCCCACTTTCTTCATATCCTTTTATAAGCCCCGCAGCAACTTCATCGCTTGTAGCTAAAATACCGTCAATACGAGCATCGTTTATCAATTGATAAGATAGGTTCAGGCCATCCTTAAAATCATGAATATTTCCAAATACCGCATGTGGAGTCGATTGTTGTCCATAAACATGTTGATAAGCTAATAGTGATGATTGATATGTGGCAGATGATTCATTGTTTCTGGAAAATAACAATACTAACTGTTCCAGCCCTCGTGCTTTCATGGCAGAAAAAGCATCTACAAATGAAGAGTAGCGGTCAAGGTAAGCAGAAGACAAGAGATTAGATTCCTGCAATCTTTCACAAACGACTATTCGTCCATATTTTGCATAAGTTTCAATAATCTCAAGGCTAATTGCTCTTGAAGTGAAGATTAGAGCATCAATAGCTTCCATTTTGAGTTGCTTCAGATAGGAAAGTTCTAATTCTTGATTGTAATCTGAAGGCATCATGACAAGTTGATAGTCGCTAGCTTTAGCAGCATCTAGGAGGCCATTTATTAATTGTGTAAAATAAGGGTGGCGTGTATGTGGGATGACGACACCTATTTTTTGTGTTTTTCCTCGACTTAAATCCCGAGCCAGCTGATTAGGCATATAATCCAATTCAGCGATAAGATCCATAACTTTTTGTCGTGTTTCATCAGAAACATATGGATGGTGATTGATAACACGAGAAACTGTTGATTTAGCCACACCTGCTTTTTTAGCTATATCACTAATACTTGTCATTATTGGGCTCCTATTTTAAAAATTCATGAATCCCATATCCTACCCCATCTTCATCATTAGATTTCGTTACTTTATAAGCTATCTCTTTGATGTCATCAAAGGCATTATCCATCACAATAGGGTAACCAACCATTTCAAGCATAGGCAAATCATTATGTCCGTCACCAAATGCAGCCGTTTCTTCTTTAGCTAACTGCTCTTTTCGAAGGACATGAGCAATTCCCTTAGATTTTTTGGCTAAGAGATGTGTAATTTCAAGATAGGCTTTACCTGAACGTTGAATCGTAATTTGGGGTAAGTATAAACTTTGAAGATACTTCTCTAATTCTCGAATCATTTCCTCATCAAAAGAAATCATCATAATTTTAAAAGTATTTGCCCGGCCTTCTAAAAACTGTTCTTCAATCTCAATAAGAGTCGGATCTTGACGAGTTAAACTCTGTTCGTATAGGATTCCTACATCTATTTTATCACAATACCAGTTATTCATATCGTAATAAGATAAACTAACTTTTGGAAAATGCTGGCGTATTCCTCTTAACAACTGTTTTACTGTTTTATTTTTAATAGTTTGTACATGAATTGGTTGAACTTGATGATGATTTCCTATTGTATAAATTAATCCTCCGTTAAAAGCTACTTGAACTCCTTTCAGTTGAAGAGCATTGATGGCATCCTTCATTTCCATTGGTGCTCTAGCAGATACTAAAGTTATAGGAATTCCTGTTTCACGGATTAAGGCTGCGTTACTATCACTGACCTGTCCTTTACTATTTAATAATGTACCATCCATGTCACAAAAAATACGTTTGATGTTCATAATATTTACCTCTCTTTCTTTTGAAAACAGTATAAACCATGGAACGCGTTCCATGTCAAGCTTAATTTCAAAGTTTTTTGAGAAAATAAATCCTAGATGACCAACTTGCTCTGTAGGTTGCTTGCTCATGTAATGGGCCACAAAACGATAAAATAGCAACAGAAAAGTATGGGTATCTTTTGAAAGAGAAGAAAAAGAACATCAGATTATTCGAAACCTTTTAAGTGACTATCCGTTGGTAGAACAAAAGTAGAACAGACACACAAAAAAGCCTTGAAACCAAGGCTTTTCCTGTTGTATTTAGATGCCCCCTACAGGGATCGAACCTGTGACCCACGGATTAAGAGTCCGCTGCTCTGCCAGCTGAGCTAAGGAGGCAAAGAAAAAAGCTGTATTGGTGCCGAAACTTCACGGTTTGTATTGAACCCGCGCAATTAAGCAGGTGGGCAACTCGCTCTAACTGAAGCTGTTTCCGTGTGAGACGGCCTACATGCTGTTAGAAGACTTTTGTTTCCCTAATAATACAAAAAATAGTCGGTCAACACTTAAGTGTGAAGTCGTACACCACAGCGTTTCTATGTTTATATGATACCACTTTTTCAAAAAAAATCAAGAGGAAAATGCAATTTTTTGAAAAGGATTTCAGATTTTTCGCAAACGGTCGATGGCTTCCTTTCTTTGAGCTAAAGCCCGTTCATATTTACCAGTATCTTCTGCCTGGAAATAGTGATGATTGCGAATTTTTTCTGGTAGATAGTCTTGTTTGACCCAATTTCCAGGGTAGTTGTGTGGATAGAGATAATCTTGGGCATTTCCCAGTTCCTTACTTCCGCTGTAGTGGCCATCACGCAGGTGTCTCGGAATAGGCAAGTGCCCTGATGTTTTGAGGTCAGCAAGTGCCTTATCCATAGCCACATAAGCTGAGTTGGATTTTGGAGAAAGGGCCAAATCAATCACGACATTGGCAATGAGAATGCGGGCTTCTGGGAAGCCAATCTTTTGGGCAGCATCCAGAGCAGTCACGGTATGAATCTGGGCTTCAGGATTGGCCAAACCGATATCTTCATAGGCGATAACGGTCAAGCGACGTGCGAGACTAAGCAAATCACCTGCCTCAATCAAGCGGGCAGCATAGTGAAGACTGGCATCCACATCTGAGCCACGGATGGACTTTTGCAGAGCTGATAGGACATCGTAGTGTCCATCCCCGTCCTTGTCCATGGTAATGTAGCTACGTTGTAGGCTATTTTCCATGATGTCAAGCGTGATATGGTGGATGCCCTTGCCATTCTCAGGGGTAGAAAGAACAGCTAAATCCAGCGAGTTAAAGGCAGAACGCAGGTCTCCGTTTGTAGAGGTGGCAATGAAGTCCAGCGCATCCTCATCTAGTTCCACTGGAAAATCAAAACCACGCTCAGGGTTACTTAGAGCTATCTGAAGGGCCTCTTTGACGTCTTGATTGGACAAAGGTTCCAACTCAAAAATCTGAACGCGACTGCGAATGGCAGGAGTGACAGAAAAGAAAGGATTTTCGGTCGTAGCTCCAATCATGATGACCAGACCACTTTCCAAGAGTGGTAGGAGGAAGTCTTGCTTGGTCTTGTCAAGACGATGGATTTCGTCTAGTAATAGGACGAGACCACCAGAGAATTTTGCTTCTTCCGCGATTTCTTGCAGTCGTTTTTTACTATCAACTGTCGCATTGAAAGTTCGAAAGGCATACTTGGTCGTTCCAGCGATGGCTGAGGCAATACTGGTCTTGCCGATTCCCGGAGGGCCATAGAGAATCATGGAGGACAGGCGGTTGGCTTCTACCATGCGGCGGATGATTTTTCCTTGTCCGACCAGATGTTCCTGACCGATGACCTGGTCGATGGTTCTAGGGCGCATGCGAAGCGCGAGATTGTCTGGCATAGCAGTCCTTTCTAACGTGGATTTTCTGATACATATGTGGTAAGATGGTAGTATCTATTTTAGCACATTTCCGAGCAATCGGGGCGATTAAAGAGTCGCATAGAAAGAGGACAAAATGGCAACATATGGATTTTTAGATGTTTTAGAGGAAGAGTTGGAGAAGAACTTTCCCTTTGATTTTGAGATTAGCTGGGACAAGCGCAACCACGCGGTAGAAGTGAGTTTTCTATTGGAAGTGCAAAACGCTGCAGGTGTGGAGATGGTAGATGAAGACGGAGAGGTTTCGTCAGATGACATTCTCTTTGAGGAAGCAGTGCTTTTTTACAATCCTGCTAAGTCAACAGTCAATGCAGAAGACTATTTGACTGTCATCCCTTACCTGCCTAAAAAAGGATTTTCTCGCGAATTTTTAGCTTATTTTGCGCTATTCCTTAAAGATACTGCCGAGGTTGGACTAGATGCCCTCATGGACTTTTTGGAAGACCCAGAAGCAGAGGAATTTGTCATGGAATGGAACCAAGAAGTCTTTGAAGAAGGAAAAGTTGGACTGGAAGAGGGAGAGTTTTATCCTTATCCGAGATACTAGGAGTTTGACATGGAACTAGAAATTTCAGATTTTACAGGTTGCAAAATTGCCCTCTTTTGTAAGGATAGGATTTTAACTATCTTGCGTGATGACAAATCAAACATTCCATACCCTAATACCTGGGAATTGCCAGGTGGCGGACGAGAGGGTGATGAAAGTCCTTTTGAGTGCGCGGCGCGTGAAATTTACGAAGAACTAGGCATTCATCTGACTAAAGATTGCCTGCTTTGGAGTAAGGTGTACCCAAGTATGCTTTTTGAGGGGAAGGAATCCGTCTTTCTAGTTGGTAAATTAACGCAGGAACAGTTTGACAGTATCGTCTTTGGCGATGAAGGACAGGGCTATAAACTGATGGGCATTGAGGAGTTTCTTGGCTCAGATAAGGTTGTACCCCAGTTGCAGGATAGAGTGAGGGATTATTTGGAGGAAATGAAGTGGTTTATATAATTGGAACAACGACGTTAAATAAAAAAGTTAAACGCAAACTAAAAACTGGACAATATTCTAGAGAAGAAGCTACATTCATCTATTTGGAATATTTAAAGTTAAAAAAACAAAGGGAAGGTGGCATTAAAGTAGCAGGAATTTCTATGGCCGTTATCTGGGGGTTACTGTATGTTCTGTCTTTACAAGGTGAGAATACTCAACCACTTTCATTTTCAGAATATTTTTTGTTTCTGATACTGTTTGAAGGAATTGTTCTATTTGTTTATTATCTTACGTTTGGTATTTTTAAACAGCAGATTCATAGCGCAATGAAAGAACACTATACAGATGTGATTGAAGAATTTAAGAAAAATAAGGAAGATTCAAAATGGAAACATGGCAAGAGCTAAAAGTTACAGTGAAGCGTGAGGGGGAGGAGCTGGTCTCCAATCTCTTGATTGAGTTAGGTGCCCAAGGCGTTGCAATCGAAGACAGCATGGACTATGTGGGAAATGTCGACCGTTTTGGTGAAATTTTTCCAGAGGTTGAGCAACAGGAAGAAATTGTAGTGACAGCCTACTACCCTGACACGGTGGATGTGGCAGTGGTGGAGGCGGACTTGCTGGCTCGCCTGGCTGAATTAACAGATTTTATGGATTTGGGTGAGGTCAAGATGGGGACGACGGCCTTGGCTGAGGAAGACTGGGCAGACAACTGGAAGAAATACTATGAGCCAGCTCGTATCACTCATGACTTGACTATCGTGCCGTCTTGGACAGACTATGAGGCGACTGCTGGAGAAAAGATTATCAAGCTGGATCCTGGCATGGCTTTTGGGACTGGAACGCATCCAACCACTAAGATGAGCCTCTTTGCCTTGGAGCAGGTCCTTCGTGGTGGCGAAACGGTGCTGGATGTGGGGACTGGTTCAGGTGTCCTTTCTATCGCCAGCTCGCTTCTTGGTGCCAAGGAAATTTTCGCCTACGACCTGGATGATGTAGCGGTTCGTGTGGCTCAGGAAAATATTGAGCTCAACCCTGGCATGGAAAACATCCATGTAGCAGCAGGTGATTTGCTCAAGGGTGTTGAGATTGAGGCAGATGTGATTGTGGCCAATATCTTGGCGGATATCCTCATTCATCTAACAGAGGATGCCTATCGCTTGGTCAAGGATGAAGGCTACCTCATCATGAGTGGCATTATCAAGGACAAGTGGGACATGGTGCGCGAGTCGGCTGAGTCAGCAGGATTTTTCCTTGAAACCCACATGATTCAAGGGGAATGGAATGCCTGTGTCTTTAAGAAGACCAAAGATATTTCAGGTGTGATTGGGGGCTAGCATGCAGCAGTATTTTGTAAAAGGCAGTGCTATCTCTCCTGTCACCATTGAGGACAAGGAAACCAGCAAGCACATGTTTCAGGTTATGCGCTTGAAAGAAGATGATGAGGTTACTTTGGTCTTTGATGATGGCATTAAGCGCTTGGCGCGCGTGCTGGATGTGAAAAATCGTCAGTTTGAATTGGTAGAAGAACTAGATGACAATGTGGAACTGCCAGTTCAAGTGACCATCGCATCCGGCTTTCCTAAGGGAGATAAGTTGGAGTTCATTACTCAGAAAGTAACCGAACTGGGTGCCAGCCAAATCTGGGCCTTCCCTGCCGACTGGTCAGTTGCCAAATGGGACGGCAAGAAACTAGGCAAAAAGGTTGAAAAACTAGAAAAAATCGCCCTTGGAGCGGCAGAACAAAGCAAGCGTAATCTGGTCCCAAGTATCAAGCTTTTTGAGAAGAAAGCTGACTTTCTAGTTCAACTGGACCAATTTGACTCTATCGTAGTGGCTTATGAAGAGTCGGCCAAAGAAGGAGAAGCTGCTGCGCTCTTACAAGCGGTCTCTGGTCTTGAAAAAGGAGCCAAACTGCTCTTTATCTTTGGTCCAGAAGGCGGTCTCTCACTTGCAGAAATCGAAAGTTTTGAAGTTAAGGGAGCAGTCTTGGCTGGTCTTGGACCTCGTATTTTGCGAGCAGAAACAGCACCGCTTTACGCCTTATCAGCCCTTAGTGTTTTATTAGAATTAGAGAAATAAGAGGAAGAAAATGGAGCAAAAACACCGTTCAGAATTTCCAGAAAAGGAACTTTGGGATTTAACAGCCCTATACCAAGACCGTGAGGATTTCTTGCGTGCAATCGAGAAAGCTCGCGAAGACATCAACCAATTTAGCCGTGACTACAAGGGGAATCTTCATACTTTTGAGGATTTCGAGAAGGCCTTTGCGGAATTGGAACAAATCTACATTCAGATGAGCCATATTGGCAACTATGGTTTTATGCCTCAGACGACAGACTATAGCAATGAAGAATTTGCCAATATTGCCCAAGCTGGGATGGAATTTGAAACAGATGCCAGCGTAGCCTTGACCTTCTTTGATGATGCTCTGGTGGCAGCAGACGAGGAAGTCTTAAATCGTTTGGGGGAATTACCTCACTTGACAGCAGCCATTCGTCAGGCCAAAATCAAAAAAGCCCACTATCTAGGGGCAGATGTGGAGAAGGCCTTGACCAATCTGGGTGAAGTTTTCTACAGTCCACAGGATATCTACACAAAGATGCGAGCTGGGGATTTCGAAATGGCTGACTTTGAAGTCAATGGCAAAACCTACAAAAACAGCTTTGTCACCTATGAGAATTTCTACCAAAACCACGAGGATGCTGAAATTCGTGAGAAATCCTTCCGTTCCTTCTCTGAAGGACTTCGTAAGCACCAAAATACAGCTGCGGCAGCCTATTTAGCCCAAGTCAAGTCTGAAAAACTCTTGGCAGATATGAAGGGCTACGACTCGGTCTTTGATTATCTTCTAGCTGAACAAGAAGTGGACCGTGCCATGTTTGACCGTCAGATTGACCTCATCATGAAAGATTTTGCGCCAGTTGCCCAGAGATATCTCAAGCATGTTGCCAAGGTCAATGGTCTTGAAAAGATGACCTTTGCAGATTGGAAATTGGATTTGGACAGCGCCCTGAATCCTGAAGTGACCATTGACGACGCCTATGATTTGGTCATGAAGTCGGTAGAACCTTTGGGGCAGGAATATTGTCAGGAAGTTGCTCGCTATCAAGAAGAGCGCTGGGTGGACTTTGCTGCCAATAGTGGCAAGGATTCTGGCGGTTATGCAGCGGATCCATATCGCGTGCACCCTTATGTCCTCATGAGCTGGACAGGTCGTTTGAGCGATGTCTATACCTTGATTCATGAAATCGGACATTCTGGTCAATTCATCTTCTCAGATAATCATCAGAGTTATTTTAATGCCCACATGTCGACCTACTATGTCGAAGCGCCATCAACCTTCAATGAATTGCTTTTAAGTGATTACTTGGAGCACCAGTCTGATGACCCACGTCAAAAACGCTTTGCCCTTGCCCACCGCTTGACAGATACCTACTTCCATAATTTCATCACTCACCTCTTGGAAGCAGCCTTCCAGCGTAAGGTGTATACATTGATTGAAGAAGGAGAGACCTTTGGAGCAAGCAAACTCAACAGCATTATGAAGGAAGTCTTGACAGACTTCTGGGGTGATGCCATTGAAATTGATGACGATGCGGCTCTGACTTGGATGCGCCAAGCTCATTACTACATGGGCTTGTATAGCTACACTTACTCTGCTGGTCTTGTTATCTCGACTGCGGGTTACCTTCATCTGAAACATTCAGAAACTGGAGCTGAAGACTGGCTCAATCTTCTTAAATCAGGTGGTAGTAAGACACCGCTTGAGTCAGCTATGATTATCGGAGCGGATATCTCAACAGACAAACCACTCCGTGATACCATCCAGTTCTTGTCAGACACAGTTGACCAGATTATCGCCTACAGTGCCCAGTTGGGAGAGTAAGGGGATAGAAAGGTTGTTCTAGAATGATGTTTATAGGCTTGTTAAGCGTCATTATAATTGGATTAGCTGTAGCTATTTTTAAAAATGCCTTTGAAGGTCGTGATGTTAAATTTGAACTTGCGGTAAGTTGGTATTGATAATAGTTATTTACTTCATTTTTTATCAGATTGTATTTAATTGAGAATTCAATATTAAGACATTTAAGGCTGGCTTTTTGAACAGTTGCTAGAAATGTAGAGGTACTGACCATGTATCAAGAGTTACTAAGAAAAATAGCAGAAGAAAAACCAAGTTATCATCAGGAGGAAATCCAGTGGTTGCTTGACCATTTGGGAGATTCTTCTCCAGAAATTCGTGATGACCTTGTTTTTATAAGCTTTGCTAGAGGGATTCAGGAAGAGCTATTTACACAGGAACAATTTCATTTCATTGCTGAGGTGGTCTCGGCTGATGGAGGACTAGATAAAAAGATTGATAAGGTAGGTCTGCCAACACTTGAACGTTCTTTTAGGGCACTTGTTTATGCAAATCTCTTGTCTGCGGATGCCAACCAGCAATCGGTTTTTTATCAGGGATTAAAAGCAGAAATTCGCAATATCCTTTTACATCAAGGCTTGCACTATCTTTCAAAAGAAAAAGATACGACAGGTTTTTCAAGTCAGTATGGTTGGGTTCACGCTTTTGCACATGGAGCCGATTTACTGACGGAGGTAGTTTGTCATCCAGACTTTCCTAAAAACAGAATTCATGAAGTCTTTGACATACTTGGTCCATTATTTAAAAGAATTCCCATTCGTTTTACAGATGATGAAGATTGGCGTTTGGCCAGAGCATTTTATGAACCGATTTTACAAGGGAAGTTAGCGCAAGAGCAAGTAGCTTCTTGGATAAAAACGGTTAATTTTCCGATAGAAGAAAGGGAAGATTTTTACAAATTTTCCAACTTTAGATCCTGTCTATTGGAAGTCTATATCCAACTTGACCAGAGAAATAGTTTACAAGATGACTTGAAAGAAGCTATCCAGTCTTTTCAATATTAGGGATTAACTAGTATTACTTAGTAATAGTGTTTCTATTGTATCCTCCTAACTAATAATGAAAACTAATTAAAAGAGGTTGAATCATTTTCCAACCTCTTTTTGTGTATCTTAATGGAATTGCATACCACCATCAACGATAATGGTTTGTCCTGTAATGTAGTTTGAATCTGGTCCTGCAAGGAAGCTGACAGCGGCAGCTACATCTTCTGGTTCAGATAGACGTTTTAGAGTAATATCTTTTGCAAATGTCTGCATACCCCATTCGTCATCTTTGCCTGCATTTTTACCAACTTCATGAGCGATATCGTACATCATTGGTGTTTTAACAATACCTGGTGCGTAGGCGTTAACAGTGATGCCTGAGTCTGCTAAATCACGGGCTAATGTTTGCGTAATTCCGCGAACAGCAAATTTTGTTCCACCATAAACAGTTAGATTTGGATTACCGACTACACCAGCTTGAGAAGTTGCGTTGATAATTTTACCTCCGTGGCCAAGTGCTTTAAATTGCGCTTGTGCAGCTTGTGAACCCCAAATGACACCACCAACGTTGATACCGAAGGTACGTGTAAATTGTTCCTCAGTAATTGTATCAAGAGGAGTAGTTGGAGCAACACCAGCGTTATTTACGACAACATTCAAATCACCAAAATGGTCAACAACCTGTTGAAATGCTTGGGCAACTTCTGCCTGTTTTGAAACATCAGCTACGACAGCAAAGGCATTTTCAGCTGATAATTCGGCAACAGCCTTTTCAGCTGTTTCGGGATTGTAGTCTAAGACTCCTACCTTAAAGCCATCTTGAACCAATCGTTTCGCAATTGCAAAACCGATTCCTTGACCTGCACCTGTGACAATAGCAACTTTAGACATATGATTCCTCCTTGGTATTCACGATACCATTCAAACGTTCATAAAAGAACAGCAAAGTTGTAAAAATTAGTTCAAATTAGGGAATGAATAACTTATTAGAACTATATTGACATTATATACCTTTAGAAAAAATGTTTCAAATAAACACTACCGTTTTTATAGAATTTTACCCTGAAAATTTCCAAACAATTTTCTTGAAACCCTTTCCTTCTTTTGATAGACTAGTATCTAGTTTTTGAAAAAAGGAGAAAGAAAATGAAAAAATTTGTTGCTGAGTTAATCGGTACTTTCATGCTTGTGTTTGTTGGGACAGGAGCTGTTGTTTTTGGAAATGGTCTTAATGGCCTTGGTCACCTTGGAATCGCCTTTGCCTTTGGTCTGGCAATCGTAGTCGCTGCTTACTCAATCGGAACTGTTTCAGGTGCTCACTTGAACCCAGCTGTTTCAATTGCTATGTTTGTAAACAAACGCTTGTCATCTTCAGAACTTGTAAACTACATCCTTGGGCAAGTTGTTGGAGCTTTCATCGCTTCTGGCGCTGTCTTCTTCCTCTTGGCGAACTCAGGTATGTCAACTGCTAGCCTTGGTGAAAATGCCTTGGCAAACGGGGTTACTGTCTTTGCTGGTTTCTTGTTTGAAGTCATCGCAACCTTCTTGTTTGTCTTGGTTATCATGACCGTGACTTCAGAAAGCAAGGGCAATGGAGCGATTGCTGGTTTGGTAATCGGTTTGTCATTGATGGCCATGATTCTTGTGGGATTGAACATTACTGGACTTTCAGTTAACCCAGCTCGTAGCTTGGCACCAGCTGTCTTGGTAGGTGGCGCAGCCCTTCAACAAGTATGGATTTTCATCCTTGCCCCAATCGTTGGTGGTATTCTTGCAGCACTGGTTGCTAAAAATTTCCTTGGAACAGAAGAATAATTGAAACACAAAAAGCTTTGCTCCTCGTTTTGAGGAACAGGGCTTTTTCTTATCTGTTTAACGGTTGTCAATTTTCTCTGGATAAAGATCGTGTTGGAAGAGGCGTTGTTCTGCCAGGCCTTCATACTTAGTTCCTGGCTTACCGTAGTTGTAGTAAGGGTCAATTGAAATGCCCCCACGTGGAGTGAATTTTCCCCAGACCTCTAAATAGCGAGGGTCTAGCAAGTTGACCAAGTCTTTCCCGATGGTGTTGATACAGTTTTCGTGAAAATCCCCATGATTTCGGTAGCTAAAAAGGTAGAGTTTGAGGGATTTTGACTCAACACAGAGCTTGTCGGGAATGTAGGAAATATAAATGGTTGCAAAGTCTGGTTGAGCAGTGATTGGGCACAGGGAGGTAAATTCAGGGCAGTTGAATTTGATGAAATAGTCATTTTCCACATGACGGTTGTCAAAGGATTCGAGAACTTCTGGTTGATACTCGAAAATGTAGTTGGTTTCTTTGTTGCCTAGTAGGCTAAGGTTTTTCATTTCTTCTTGTTGTGACATAATTTTTTCTTTCTAATTTTATACTTAATGAAAATCAAAGAGCAAACTAGGAAGCTAGCCGCAGGCTGTACTTGAGTACGGTAAGGCGAAGCTGACGTGGTTTGAATTTGATTTTCGAAGAGTATTAAACACCACGTTGGTTGTCGTAGAGGAGAGTATGAAGTTGAGGAAGGACGCGGACATTGCCCCAGCTGTCGTCAGCAGCGACACGTTCCCAGAGTTCTTTGAGACGGTCCAGTTGGTCTTGGACAATATTGCCTGTGGCCTTGGGCTCAGGATTTCCTGCTGATAAGAAGAGAACATCTGGTTGGTAGCGTTCTTGAATTCCTTTGGCAAAAGCCAAATCAGCATCATCAAAGACAGGGATTTTAAAGGTGACCTTGTCTGGATCTAGTTGGGAAACGATAAAGTCCAAGGTCTCAAAGTTGACTTCCATCTTAGATGAAGGAGGTTTGGGACTCAGGGTGACCTGGTCGATATCTTTTAACCAATTTTGCCAGCGAGAGCCTTGAGTCTCAACAGCTAGAGTGACACCACGTTCCTTGAGCTTGGTGACCAATTCGGCCATGTTGGCTGCTAGGATAGCAGGATTTCCCCCAGATAGGGTTACATAGTCGTAGCTCCCCAATTTATCCAAGGCAGCAATGACTTCGTCAGCCGTCATGCGAGTTGGTTTTTCAGAACCATCCCAAGTAAAGGCAGAGTCACACCAGTCGCAGTGGTAGTCGCAACCAGCAGTGCGGACAAACATGGTTTTTTGCCCGATAGCACGACCTTCACCTTGAAAGGTAGGACCAAAAATTTCCAGAACTGGTAGTTTGAGGACACGATCCCTAGTCATCTAACCACTCCCGTCTAAACTCTGCAAAGGAAGTCGGAGTTTCATAGAGGCGGACGTATTCCAAACGAAGACCGCGTTCATCTGGCAACTCTTGGTTCATGGTTTGGAAAATCCAGTAAACCATATTTTCAGCAGTCGTGTTCATATAGGGCAGGGTTTCATTGAGATAGCGATGATCCAAGTGGGGCTCTAAGTAGTCCTTGTAGATCGCTTTGATGTCTCCAAAGTCGTAGGTCATACCACGCTCATCTAAAAATCCACTGACAGCAATCTGCAGATGATAGGTGTGGCCGTGTAGGGATTTGCATTTCCCCTCATAGTGAAAGAGGTGGTGGGCAGCATCAAAGGTAAATTCTTTTGATACCAAGGTTCTGTGAGGATTATAGACAAGAGACTCCCCGGTTTCCTGTTTGATTTCTTTGGGTGCAAAAAACATTAGTCCTCTCCTTTCTGTGAGAGATAGACATCTAGTCCATGTTGACGTAGGTGGCAGGCTGGGCAATCCCCACAGCCACTGCCGATAATCCCATTGTAGCAGGTCAAGGTCTTTTCACGAACATAGTCAAAGGCATCGAGTTGGTCAGCTAATTCCCAAGTTTCAGCCTTGTCTAGCCACATGAGAGGCGTTTGGATAACAAAGTCGTAATCCATGGCAAGGTTGAGAGTAACATTCAGGGATTTGACAAAGACATCTCGACAATCGGGGTAGCCGGAGAAGTCTGTCTCGCAGACACCTGTCACGATATCTTTAATGCCTCGTTGTTTAGCAAGAACTGCCGCAAAGGATAGAAAGAGATGGTTACGACCATCAACGAAGGTGTTAGGGATTTCTCCTTCTTTTTGCTCAATTTCTAAATCTGAAGTCAAGGCATTTTCAGTGATTTGTCCCAGCAGAGACATATCTAGGATGTGATGACGAATGCCTTGTTCCTTAGCGATTTCTTGGGCAACTTGAATTTCGAGATGATGGCGTTGGCCGTAGGCAAAGGTGACAGCTTCGACTGTTTCATAGTGTTCTTTGGCCCAGAAGAGGCAGGTTGTGGAATCTTGACCGCCACTAAAGACGACCAAGGCTGATTGACGTTTCATAGTACTCCTTCCAAAATGGGAAATGTTCAGAGCACGCAAAAAGCTCCCATGAGGGAGCTAAAAAATACCAAGTCAAGGTTTTTTTTAGCGATGGCATGTCCCAAACATCGTAATATTCTACCTACAGTCTAGCATATTTTTTGAAAAATGGCAAAGGGCAAGAAAAAAGAGACCAAAGCAAGTACTTGGTCTCTCGTTTGATTAGCTCAATTCAGCAACGATGGCCTTGATTTGTTCTGCTGTGTGCACACCAGCAACTTGTTTCACCACTTGGCCGTCTTTTTTGAAGAGAAGAGTTGGGATAGACATGATTCCAAAAGCACGAGCTGTGTTTGGATTTTCATCAACGTCCATTTTAACGATTTTCAAAACATCTTCTGAAAGTTCTTCAGACAATTTATCCAAGATTGGACCTTGCATACGACATGGACCACACCAAGTTGCCCAGAAGTCTACCAAGACCAAACCGTCTTTTGTTTCTTGTTCGAATGTTGCATCTGTAATTGCTTTTGCCATTGTATTTCTCCTTTTTTAGTTATATTGGCTTAAATCTTGTTTCATGAGATAGAAGAAGACATCTCCATAAGTCCCATGATAGTCCAAATCATGACCGTTGTAAGTTAATTTTTGGACGGGGTAGTAGTCTGCGACGCCGATAAGGCAAGCTTGTTGTGAACGATCAAAATCTTCATAAGACTCGAAAGTCACAGTTCTTTCGTTCTTGCTGGCATCTAGATAAGTAATTTCAATCATTTTAAAACTCCTTTGTTTAATGATGACTTTATTTTACTCTTTGTAAAAGAGAATGTCAAGAAAAATGATTGCGCACGCAACTTTTTTCTAAAATCATCTTAAATTAAGAAATCCAAACCAGTTTCCAAGCTTTCTTCGACAGCCTTTTGTAGCGAGGCCAGTGTCTTTTGCCCATCACCTGTCAGGCAGATAAAACTAGAGCGTCTATCTTGATCGCAACACCTACGACTGAGTAGACCGCAATTTTTAGCTTCCAAGCGAGCCACCATCCGAGAAACAGCGCTCGGGCTCAGATGAAGTTTATCTGGCAGGTCAATCTGTCGTAGAGATTTTTCTTGGGCCAAGTCCAGATAGTAGAGCAGGTAAAACTCTTTTAAGGTGAGACTTTGGTCACTCTGCTGGGCAATGGTCTCTTCCAAGAGACCTTCAATTTCTTTCTGACGTCGATTGAAATCAAACCATTTTTCCAAATAGGTCATAGTATCTCCTTTCTTTTTAGAGTCATAAATAGAAGAAAGTCCATTAACGGACAATCTCTGTATCACAAGATGATTGCGCATGCAATAATTATACTACTTTTCAAAAGAGCTGGCAAGAAGGACGCTAAAATCTTTCATCCTATATCACGCCTGTTTTTACTAGTCTGTAATTGCCTGTATCCCCTTTCTTCTCAAACTTTCATCAACTCTTGTGTATTTCCTTGAAATTTTCTGAAAAAAGAGTAAACTGGTATGCAAGAAGTCTATTTCGTGGAGTTTAGGATGAAATTATATGTTCAATTAATGATTCTCTTTGTGATTTCTCTAATCGGAGAGGGGATTTCCAGTTTCTTTCATTTGCCCATCCCAGGCAGTATTATCGGTTTGATTATTCTCTTTCTAGCCCTACAATTCAAGTGGCTGAGAACCAGGCATGTCAACATGGTGGGGAATTTTTTGCTGGCCAATATGACCATTCTCTTTTTGCCACCAGCAGTGGGAATCATGGAAAAGTTTGATGTGATTGCTCCCTATCTTTTGCCCATTATTTTGATTGTCTTTTTTGCAGCTGTTATCAATATTATACTTATTGCTTTGGTGGTTCAGTTTATCAAACGACGATTTGAGGGAGATTATGAGAAAGGAGATGCCAAATGAGTGAATTTGTTTCCAATCCCCTGTTTGGGCTTGCCCTGTCTATCCTAGCTTATCTAGTGGGAATGCTGATTTACAGACGCTTCCCACATCCATTGACAACACCCTTGCTTTTGTCAGCTGTTTTCATTATTATCTTTCTAAAGGTGACGGGGATTTCTTACCAAGATTACTACCAAGGTGGGGTTTATCTGAATAATTTGATTGTCCCATCGACAGTGGCTCTGGGGATTCCGCTTTATAAGAGTTTTCATTTGATGAAGCACCATGCTCGGAGTATTCTCTTTGGTAGTTTGTTAGCGGTAGTGGTCAATACCTCTTTTACGGCCCTTGTGGCCAAAATCTTTGGCATGGACTTTTTCCTAGCCATTTCTCTCTTTCCCAAGTCAGTAACAACCGCCATGGCAGTGGGAATCACAGAAAAATTGCAAGGCTTGACCACTGTGACCTTGGTTGTCGTAGTGGCGACTGGGATTTTGACTAGTGTTATCGGACCAACCCTTTTGAAGTGGTTGAAAATAGATGATCCAGTAGCTGTTGGTCTTTCCCTTGGGGGAACAGGCCATGCTGTCGGAACAGGAACGGCTTTTCGATACGGCTCTGTAGCAGGAGCCATGGGTGGCTTGGCTATCGGTGTCACCGGTATTCTCTATGTCTTTGTCAGCCCTATCGTAGCCAGTTTGATATTGAGTTAAATCAAAACCCAGCTTTTTAGCTGGGCATTTTTTATTGCAAATTAACCTTGTTTTTCAAGATGTGATAAGTTCCTAGATAGTAGATGGCTATAAGAATAACTTCTTCCAGAATAGTCATGATAATGCCCATCTGGAACTGATCAGCTCCTCCTGTGGTTGATGGGAAGTAGAAACCAGGGTTAGAACGATAGAAGAGTTCAATAAAGCCAACGACGATTTGGATACCAATGTAGGCTACAATTGACAGTGCGGTACGGTATTCATTGAAAAGCTGTCCAATGGAAATAGCCAAGTAGATGCAGAGGATTCCAGAAATAGTATTTAGTAGGAAGGATACCCCCATAAGAGAGAGTTGAGGAAGATGTGTTTCTATAAATGGAATCACGTCAGAACTTGCAAACCAATCTGGAGCCGTAAGGGTCAGAACAATGAAAGCACTGATTGCTAGTACAGTAGTGCTGACAATAGACCAGATAAAGGCACCGACTAGTTTGGCTGAGATGATATAATGTTCAGAAACTGGCAATGTCAAAGTCAGATAACCTTGTCGGTCATAGACACTACCTTTGAAGCGTTTAATAATTAAGAAAATAGTTGAAATCCCCAGTGTAATCATCAAGCCACTAAAGACAGTAGCTAGAAAAAGTAGCATAGTAAGTTGACTTTCTTTGGCAGGTAGATTGTTATAGGTCTGTGTCTGTATTCCGATAATGGCAGAAAGGGCTAGCACGGCAACGTAGAGGGCTAAATACCACTTGTTAACATTTTTAAATTCGTAGCGAACTAAATTCCAAAACATAATAATCTCCTTTGCTTAGGCCTTAAATTCCTGACGGAAGAGCTGGTCAATGGATTCACCTGACTCATAGCGAATGTCATCTACATTTCCTTGACGGACGACTTTTCCGTCTTTTAGGAAGACAATTTCATCCAATATTGGCTCGATATCAGAAATCAAGTGGGTAGAAATCAAAACGGTAGAAGTTGGTGAGTAGTTATTGATAATGGTATTGAGGATATACTCACGGGCTGCTGGATCCACTCCACCAATAGGTTCGTCCAGAACGTAGAGACGAGCATCACGGCTCATAACCAAAATCAGTTGGACCTTTTCCTTGTTCCCTTTTGATAATTTCTTGAGACGACTATTTTCATCAATGCCAAGGTCTGCAAGTAGATGATGGGCGCGTTCAAGATTGAAATCTTTATAGAAGGTTTTGAAGTAGGTTAGGGCTTCTTTAACCTTCATTTGCTCATTGAGATAGGTCGTATCTGGCAAATAAGCTACGATAGCCTTGGTTGCTGGGCTTGGGTCCATGTCGTTGATGAGGACGCGTCCTTGATCTGGTTGTAAGAGGCCGTTGATTAGTTTAATCAGGGTTGTTTTTCCTGAGCCGTTTGGGCCAAGGAGACCGACAATTTTTCCAGCTGGGATGTCAAGAGAAACATTTTCAAGGGCTGGGGTTGCTCCATAAGATTTGGATACATTTTCAAATGCTAGTAATGACATAGGCTTAAACTCCTTTAATATAATCGCCGACTACGCCTGGTAGTTCTTCTTTTTCATAACCAAAATGGGTCATGGAGGAAACGAAGTGTTCCAATTCTTCTTCCGATAATTGTTTGCGTGATTGGGCGATTAACTCCTTATCCTCAGTCACAAATCGTCCAGTTGTTCGCTTACTGTAGACAAATCCTTCTCGTTCGAGGTCTGACAAGGCTCTTTGGATGGTGTTTGGATTGACACCCGCCTCGCTCGCCAGCTCCCTCACGGTTGGAAGTTGTTGATTGGGTTCCAGTGTATGGGAAACAATCTGAAGCTTGATTTTCTCCATAATCTGTAAATAAATGGGTTTTTTATTGTCAAATGTCCAGGACATCTTGTTCTCCTTTCTGTTATCTCTTTGTCTTAATTAAATAATACAACAAAACAAAAAACTTGTCAAGCAAAAAGAAGAATTGTTTTGGGAATCGCTTAAAAAATGGTATAATGAAAAGAAAACGATAAGGAGGGAAAGGATGCGTTGTCCAAAATGTGGGGCTACCAAGTCAAGTGTTATCGATAGTCGCCAAGCAGAAGAAGGGAACACTATTCGTAGAAGACGTGAGTGCGACGAATGCCAACACCGTTTTACAACCTACGAACGGGTAGAAGAAAGAACCTTAGTTGTTGTTAAAAAAGATGGCACGCGGGAACAATTCTCCAGAGATAAAATCTTTAATGGAATTATCCGCTCAGCCCAGAAACGTCCTGTGTCAAGTGATGAAATCAACATGGTAGTTAATCGTATCGAACAGAAACTCCGTGGTCGAAATGAAAACGAAATTCAAAGTGAGGACATTGGTTCACTCGTCATGGAGGAGTTGGCTGAATTGGACGAGATTACCTATGTACGTTTTGCCAGTGTCTATCGTAGCTTTAAGGATGTGAGTGAGTTAGAGAGTTTGCTCCAACAAATTACTCAGTCCTCTAAAAAGAAAAAGGAAAGATAAATGAAGCCAATTGACCGTTTTTCTTATCTAAAGAATAATCGGGTGTCGCAAGATACCTCATCTCTGGTACAGTGCTACCTCCCGATTATCGGTCAGGAGGCGCTGAGCCTTTATCTTTATACGATTAGTTTTTGGGATAATGGTAGAAAGGAATACCTCTTTTCAAGCATTCTCAATCATCTCAACTTTGGGATGGATAGACTGATAAAATCCTTGAAAATCCTATCTGCTTTTAATCTCTTGACCCTCTATCAAAAAGGGGATGTTTATCAGCTAGCCCTCCATACTCCCCTTTCGAGTCAGGACTTCTTGGAACATCCTGTTTATCGCAGACTTTTGGAGAAAAAGATTGGCGATGCAGCTGTGGAGGATTTGAAAGTTGAGAGTGCTGAGGGAGAAGAAATACCTGTCTCACTCAATCAAGTCTTTCCAGACTTGGCAGAGCTGGGAAGTCAAGAAGACCTTGGTCTCAAGAAGAAAGTGGCCAACGATTTTGACTTGGACCATTTTCGTCAGCTCATGGCTCGAGATGGGCTTCGTTTTGCGGATGAGCAGTCAGATGTTTTGAACTTGTTTGCCATTGCCGAGGAGAAGAAGTGGACCTGGTTTGAGACCTATCAGTTGGCCAAGTCAACAGCTGTTTCCCAGGTCATTTCAACCAAACGCATGCGGGAAAAAATTGCTCAAAAGCCTGTTTCCTCTGACTTTAGTCCTAAGGAAGCAACCATTATCAAGGAAGCAAAAAGTAAAACTGCCCTGCAGTTCTTGGCAGAAATCAAGCAGACACGCAAGGGAACCATTACCCAAACAGAGAGAGAACTTTTGCAACAGATGGCTGGCTTGGGCTTGCTGGACGAAGTCATCAATATCATTCTCTTGTTGACCTTTAATAAGGTGGATTCAGCAAATATCAATGAGAAATATGCCATGAAAGTGGCTAATGACTATGCCTATCAAAAGATTCATTCAGCAGAAGAGGCAGTCTTGCGCATCCGTGAACGTGGGCAAAAGAGTCAGGCTCAGAAGACTAGTAAACCCGGTCCTGCCAAGTCCAATGTACCCAAGTGGAGCAATCCAGATTATAAAAATGAAACCAGCGAGGAAACTCGTCTGGAACTAGAACGTAAGAAACAAGAACTATTAGCTCGATTAGAAAAAGGAGGAGATTAGATGGAAAGTGTCGGAGACGTACTCAAACGTCAACCTAGCCGTTTTCACTATCAAGATTTAGTCCAGAAAATCATGAAGGACCCTGATGTTGCGGCCTTTATCCAGCAAGAATCCCTCAGCCCTGAGGAATTAAATCGCAGTATCTCCAAGTTTAATCAGTACATCACCGAGCGCGACAAGTTTCTCCGTGGGGATACGGATTATATTGCCAAAGGTTACAAGCCTATTTTGGTTATGAATCATGGTTATGCGGACGTTTCTTACGAAGAAACTCCTGAACTAATCGCAGCGGAAAAAGAAGCGGCTATTAAGAATCGTCTCAAGTTAATTAATCTGCCAGCCAGTCTCAAGAAAGCTAGTTTGGCTCAAGTTGACATGGATGATTTAGGGCGCTTGCCAGTTTTTGAAAAGCTATTAGCCTTCGTGGAACAATATCCAGCTATTCGAAAAGGTCTTTATTTATATGGAGACTTTGGTGTGGGTAAAAGTTTCATGGTAGCTGCCTTGGCTCATGATTTATCAGAAAAACGTGGTGTTTCATCCACTCTTCTCCACTATCCTAGCTTTGTCATTGATGCAAAAAATGCCATCAGTGATGGCAATGTCAAGACCTTGGTGGATGAGATTAAACTGTCTGAAGTCCTGATTTTAGATGATATTGGTGCCGAGCAATCAACAGCTTGGGTGCGGGATGAAATCCTGCAAGTCATTCTCCAATATCGAATGCAGGAAAATTTACCGACCTTTTTCACATCCAACTTCAACTTTGAAGAATTGGAATTGCATTTCGCTAAAGGGAAACATGGAAATGACGAAACCTGGGAAGCCAGACGCGTCATGGAACGCATCCGTTATTTGGCTGAGGAGACTCGTTTAGAAGGAGTAAACCGTCGATGACAGAAACGATTAAACTGATGAAAGCTCATAAGTCTGTTCGAAGATTTAAGGAGCAAGCCCTCCCTCAGGAAGACTTGACTGAAATCCTGACAGCAGCCCAGATGGCCTCGTCTTGGAAGAATTTCCAATCCTACTCTGTGATTGTGGTACGAAATCAAGAAAAGAAAGATGCCTTGTACGAATTGGTGCCTCAAGAAGCCATTCGCCAGTCTGCTGTTTTCCTTCTCTTTGTCGGGGATTTGAACCGAGCAGAAAAGGGAGCTCGGCTTCATACCGACACCTTCCAACCTCAAGGTGTGGAAGGTCTCTTGATTAGTTCGGTCGATGCAGCTCTTGCTGGTCAAAATGCCCTGCTGGCAGCTGAAAGCTTGGGCTATGGTGGTGTCATTATTGGATTGGTGCGGTACAAGTCAGAAGAAGTAGCAGAGCTTTTTAACCTGCCTGACTACACTTATCCAGTTTTTGGGATGGCACTAGGTCTTCCAAATGAAGAACATGAAGTCAAACCTCGCTTGCCATTGAATCAGGTGGTATTTGAGGAAGAATATCAGGAACAGACAGTTGATGTGATTGAGGCTTACGACCGTGTACAGGCTGACTATGCTGGCGCGCGTGCGACCACAAGCTGGAGTCAACGCCTAGCAGAACAGTTTGGTCAAGCTGAACCAAGCTCAACTAGAAAAAATCTTGAACAGAAAAAGTTATTGTAGAAAGTGAGAAATTATGGCCCTACCAACTATTGCCATTGTAGGACGTCCCAATGTTGGGAAATCAACCCTATTTAATCGGATCGCTGGTGAGCGAATCTCCATTGTAGAAGATGTCGAAGGAGTGACACGTGACCGTATCTATGCGACGGGTGAGTGGCTCAATCGTTCGTTTAGCATGATTGATACAGGAGGAATCGATGACGTAGATGCTCCTTTCATGGAACAAATTAAACACCAGGCAGAAATTGCTATGGAAGAAGCAGATGTTATCGTCTTTGTCGTGTCTGGTAAGGAAGGAATTACCGATGCAGACGAATACGTAGCCCGTAAGCTTTATAAGACCCATAAACCAGTTATCCTCGCAGTTAACAAGGTGGACAACCCTGAGATGCGAAATGATATCTATGATTTCTATGCTCTCGGTTTGGGCGAACCACTACCTATCTCATCTGTCCATGGTATCGGTACAGGGGACGTGCTAGACGCCATCGTAGAAAATCTTCCAAATGAATATGAAGAAGAAAATCCAGATGTCATTAAGTTTAGCTTGATTGGTCGTCCAAACGTTGGAAAATCAAGCTTGATTAATGCTATCTTGGGAGAAGACCGTGTCATTGCCAGTCCAGTTGCTGGAACAACGCGTGACGCCATTGATACCCACTTTACAGATACAGATGGTCAAGAGTTTACCATGATTGATACAGCTGGTATGCGTAAGTCTGGTAAGGTTTATGAAAATACCGAGAAATACTCTGTCATGCGTGCCATGCGTGCGATTGACCGCTCGGATGTGGTCTTGATGGTTATCAATGCGGAAGAAGGTATCCGTGAATACGACAAGCGTATCGCAGGATTTGCCCATGAAGCTGGTAAAGGGATGATTATCGTTGTCAATAAGTGGGATACGCTTGAAAAAGACAACCACACTATGAAAAACTGGGAAGAAGATATCCGTGAGCAGTTCCAATACCTGCCTTACGCACCGATTATCTTTGTATCAGCTTTGACCAAGCAACGTCTCCACAAACTGCCTGAGATGATTAAGCAAATCAGTGAAAGTCAAAACACACGTATTCCATCAGCTGTCTTGAACGATGTGATTATGGATGCCATTGCCATCAACCCAACACCGACAGACAAAGGAAAACGTCTCAAGATTTTCTATGCGACCCAAGTGGCAACCAAACCACCAACCTTTGTCATCTTTGTCAATGAAGAAGAGCTCATGCACTTTTCTTACTTGCGTTTCTTGGAAAATCAAATCCGCAAGGCCTTTGTTTTTGAGGGAACGCCAATCCATCTCATCGCAAGAAAACGTAAATAACAAAGCAGAATCTGGAATGACATTTCCAGATTTTTTTGATAGAATGAAGGTGAAGAAAACGCTATCAAAGTGAGGTGTCGATGATGGAACATTTGTTTAAATTCTTACTTTTAGCACCTTACTTTTATTTTGATAACTGGATTGAAAAGGCCAACAGAAATAGTAAGTTTTTCCCAATATTTTACTATTTTTACTGGTTTTATTTTCCGCTCTTTGCCTTGCTTGGAATATTCATGGCAGTTGTTTCAATCTTTTTTATCACTATACTTTTAAAAAATTGGACAGATATCAGGTCTTTGGGTATTTGGTTTCTTTTTATTCTGCTAGCTATTAGTATTAACAGGTTAATTTATTCCTGTTTCAAAAAAATGCTTAGACTAAGAAAGGAGTTAGGAAAGTCTAAAGCGAGAAGGCATTGATTTATATTGTTTTTATTGATAGGAGGTAGCTTATGGCACATCTAAAATCATTTATTACACGTTATTCCAAGGTCTATATTGGTTTAGTTCTGTTGATCTGGATTGCTTTCTTCTTTCTTCCTTGGGGCAGTCCGATTCTGGGGGGAAAGATTGACCTCTTCAGCATACAGAAAGTCTTGCTAGTTTTTGGTATTCTGTCTATTTTGATGGCCTTGCTGTCCAAGAAAGTCAGTCTCTTTGTTTTTGGATTGATCTGCTGTTTTTCTCTTTGGATTAATCTATTTATCCTATTTGCAATTTTGCCGATTTTTGGCAATTAAAGTATCATAAAAGTCAGAGAGGTTAGCTTGGAAACTAGCCTCTTTTTCCTTTTCAAAATGGGGATTCTTCCTTGAAAATAATCAGTAATTGTGCTAAAATTAAAAGAACATTCTAAAATATTCGGAATTTAAAGTAAGGAAAAACATGGCTAATATTTTAAAAACAATTATCGAAAATGATAAAGGAGAAATCCGTCGTCTGGAAAAGATGGCTGACAAGGTTTTCAAATATGAAGACCAAATGGCTGCTTTGACAGATGACCAACTGAAAGCAAAAACAGTTGAATTTAAAGAACGTTATCAAAATGGAGAATCACTTGATTCACTGCTTTATGAAGCATTTGCGGTTGTCCGTGAGGGTGCCAAACGTGTCCTAGGCCTCTTCCCATATAAGGTTCAGGTTATGGGGGGAATCGTTCTTCACCATGGTGACGTGCCAGAGATGCGTACAGGGGAAGGGAAAACCTTAACTGCGACTATGCCAGTATACCTCAACGCCCTTTCAGGTAAAGGGGTCCACGTAGTTACGGTCAATGAATACCTGTCAGAACGTGACGCAACTGAGATGGGTGAATTGTACTCATGGCTTGGTTTGTCAGTAGGAATTAACTTGGCTGCCAAATCTCCAATGGAGAAAAAAGAAGCCTATGAGTGTGATATCACCTATTCAACCAACTCAGAAATCGGATTTGACTACCTTCGTGATAACATGGTCGTTCGTGCTGAAAACATGGTACAACGTCCGCTCAACTATGCCTTGGTCGATGAGGTTGACTCTATCTTGATTGACGAGGCCCGTACACCTTTGATCGTATCAGGTGCTAACGCGGTTGAAACCAGTCAGCTCTACCACATGGCAGACCACTATGTAAAATCTTTGGACAAAGACGACTACATCATTGATGTGCAGTCTAAGACTATTGGTTTGTCTGATTCAGGTATTGACAAGGCGGAAAGCTACTTCAAGCTTGAAAACCTCTATGATATCGAAAATGTGGCTTTGACTCACTTTATTGATAATGCCCTTCGTGCTAATTACATCATGCTTCTCGATATTGACTATGTGGTAAGCGAAGAGCAAGAAATCTTGATTGTCGACCAATTTACAGGTCGTACCATGGAAGGTCGTCGTTATTCTGATGGCTTGCACCAAGCTATTGAAGCCAAAGAAGGTGTACCAATTCAGGATGAAACCAAGACATCTGCCTCAATCACTTACCAAAACCTCTTCCGTATGTACAAGAAATTGTCTGGTATGACGGGTACAGGTAAGACTGAGGAAGAAGAATTCCGTGAAATTTACAACATTCGTGTTATTCCAATCCCAACAAACCGTCCTGTTCAACGTATTGACCATCCAGACCTACTTTTTGCTAGCATTGAAGCTAAGTTTAAAGCGGTTGTCGAAGACGTTAAGGCTCGTTACCAAAAAGGTCAGCCTGTCTTGGTTGGTACAGTAGCGGTTGAAACTAGTGACTATATTTCTAAGAAATTGGTCGCAGCTGGCGTTCCTCACGAAGTATTGAATGCCAAAAACCACTATAAAGAAGCTCAAATCATCATGAATGCTGGTCAACGTGGTGCCGTTACTATCGCGACCAACATGGCCGGCCGTGGTACTGACATCAAGCTTGGTGAAGGAGTTCGTGAACTTGGAGGACTTTGTGTTATCGGTACAGAACGCCATGAAAGCCGTCGTATCGATAATCAGCTTCGTGGGCGTTCAGGTCGTCAAGGAGATCCAGGTGAGTCACAATTCTACCTATCTCTTGAAGATGATTTGATGAAACGTTTTGGTTCTGAACGTTTGAAGGGAATCTTTGAACGCTTGAACATGTCTGAGGAGGCGATTGAGTCTCGTATGTTGACACGTCAGGTTGAAGCAGCGCAAAAACGCGTCGAAGGAAATAACTACGATACCCGTAAACAAGTCCTTCAATATGACGATGTCATGCGTGAACAACGTGAGATTATCTATGCTCAACGTTACGATGTCATCACTGCAGATCGTGACTTGGCACCTGAAATTCAGGCTATGATCAAACGCACGATTGGTCGTGTCGTTGATGGTCATGCGCGTGCCAAACAAGATGAAAAACTAGAAGCAATTTTGAACTTTGCTAAGTACAACTTGCTTCCAGAAGATTCGATTTCAATCGAAGACTTGTCAGGCTTGTCTGATAAGGCCATTAAGGAAGAGCTCTTCCAACGTGCCTTGCAAGTTTACGATAGTCAGGTTTCAAAACTACGTGATGAAGAAGCAGTTAAAGAATTCCAAAAAGTGTTGATTCTACGAGTGGTAGATAACAAGTGGACAGATCATATCGATGCCCTCGATCAATTGCGTAATGCGGTTGGACTTCGTGGCTATGCTCAGAACAACCCAGTTGTTGAGTATCAGGCAGAAGGTTTCCGTATGTTTAATGATATGATTGGTTCGATTGAGTTTGATGTGACACGTTTGATGATGAAAGCACAAATTCATGAACAAGAAAGACCACAAGCAGAACACCATATCAGTACAACAGCGACTCGCAATATCGCTGCCCACCAAGCAAATATGCCTGAAAATCTGGATTTGAGTCAGATTGGACGGAATGAACTTTGCCCATGTGGTTCTGGTAAGAAGTTTAAAAACTGTCACGGTAAAAGACAATAAAATGAGATAGTTTAGAGGCGGATACCTTGTGAAAAGTAAATTTTTACTTGGTATCCGTTTGATTTATAAGGAGATGAGTTATGGTATTTACAGCAAAAAGTCCTAAAATTAATATTGAAGAAGTTTGTGCCTTATCAAAATTAGAAGGCCAAGCTTTGGAGAGAAAATCACAGCGCGATCAAGAGCTAGAAGCCATTATACGTGGAGAAGACCAGCGAATTCTCTTGGTAATCGGGCCATGCTCATCTGACAATGAAGAAGCTGTCCTTGAGTACGCTAAGCGTTTGGCAGCTTTGCAAGAAGAAGTAGCAGACCGTATCTTTATGGTTATGCGTGTTTACACTGCCAAACCCCGTACCAACGGAGATGGTTACAAGGGATTGATTCACCAGCCTAATGCGACAGAAGCACCAAGCCTCATCAACGGGATTAAAGCTGTTCGCCATCTTCACTATCGTGTCATCACAGAAACAGGCATGACAACGGCTGATGAAATGCTTTATCCTGAAAATCTTCCTCTTGTAGATGATTTGATTTCTTACATGGCGGTTGGTGCCCGTTCAGTTGAAGACCAGCAACACCGCTTTGTGGCAAGTGGGGCAGATTTCGCGACTGGGTTTAAAAATCCAACCTCTGGAAATCTCAATGTTATGTTTAATGGGATTTATGCTGCTCAAAACAAACAAAGCTTCCTTTTCCTAGGAAAAGAAGTGGAAACAACTGGGAACCCGCTTTCGCACGCCATTCTTCGTGGAGCAATCAATGAGTATGGTAAGAATATTCCTAACTACTACTATGATAATTTGATGGATACCATTGCCCAGTATGAGAAAATGGGCTTGGAAAATCCCTTTATCATTGTGGACACCAATCATGACAATTCTGGTAAGCAATATATGGACCAGATTCGAATTGTCCGCCAGACCTTGATTAACCGTGATTGGAATGAAAAAATCAAGCAGTACGTTCGTGGCTTTATGATTGAGTCTTATCTCGAAGACGGCCGTCAAAACGAACCGGAAGTATTTGGCAAGTCTATCACAGACCCTTGTCTAGGCTGGGAAAATACGGAAGCCCTTGTCAGAGAAATCTACCAAACGCTAGGAGAATAGTATGGCATTTATTGAAAAAGGTCAAGAAATCGATATTGAAGCAATCAAGGCAGAAACTCAATTGTCTGCGGAAGCCTTGCGACTAAAGGAGCGTCGTGATAGAGAATTGGCAGACATTATTTCAGGAGAAGATGACCGTATCCTTTTGGTGATTGGTCCTTGCTCTTCTGACAATGAAGAGGCTGTCTTGGAATATGCCCGCCGTTTATCCGCCTTGCAAAAGAAGGTGGCGGACAAGATTTTCATGGTTATGCGTGTTTATACAGCTAAACCACGCACCAACGGAGACGGCTATAAAGGTTTGGTACACCAGCCAGATACTTCTAAGGCTCCAAGTCTGATTAATGGCTTGCAGGCTGTACGCCAGTTGCACTATCGCGTGATTACAGAGACTGGTTTGACAACGGCAGATGAGATGCTTTATCCGTCAAATCTGGTATTGGTAGATGATTTGGTCAGCTACCATGCTGTAGGGGCTCGTTCTGTGGAAGACCAAGAGCACCGCTTTGTGGCCTCAGGGATTGATGCACCGGTTGGGATGAAAAATCCAACCTCAGGAAATCTCGGAGTCATGTTTAACGGTATCTATGCTGCTCAAAACAAACAGACCTTCCTTTTCCATGGCCAAGAAGTTGAGACTTCAGGAAATCCTTTAGCCCACGTTATACTTCGTGGAGCAGTCAATGAATATGGAAAAAATGAGCCTAACTTTTACTATGAAACTTTGCTAAATGCCATTGAACGCTATGAAGCCATGGGACTTGAAAATCCCTTTATCCTCATTGATACCAACCATGATAACTCAGGCAAGCAATATATGGAGCAGATTCGAGTGGTTCGTAAGACCTTGCAAAATCGTGATTGGAACGAGAAAATCAAAAAGACAGTTCGAGGCTTTATGATTGAATCCTACCTAGCAGATGGTCGTCAAAACCAACCAGAGGTCTTTGGTTGCTCTATTACCGATCCTTGCCTAGGTTGGGAAAACACAGAGGCTTTGGTAGAAGAGATTTATGCTACCTTGACAAAATAAGTGAAAAGGATGGAGTTGGGGAATCTCAACTCCTTTTGATGAGAATGATAGTTGGACACGGAATTGATATCGAGGAATTAGCTTCGATAGAAAGAGCAGTTACACGACATGAAGGATTTGCCAAGCGCGTGCTGACTGCTAAGGAAATAGAACGCTTCACCAGTCTCAAAGGGCGCAGACAGATTGAATATTTGGCTGGTCGCTGGTCGGCTAAGGAGGCCTTTTCCAAGGCTATGGGAACGGGCATTGGCAAGCTCGGTTTTCAGGATTTGGAAGTCTTGAACAATGAACGCGGGGCGCCTTATTTTAGTCAGTCACCGTTTTCAGGAAAGATTTGGCTGTCTATCAGCCATACAGATCAGTTTGTGACAGCCAGTGTCATTTTGGAGGAAAATCATGAAAGCTAGTCCACATAGACCAACCAAGGCTCTGATTCATCTGGGAGCTATTCGACAAAACATTCAACAAATGGGAGCTCATATCCCCGAGGGAACGCTCAAATTTGCAGTGGTCAAGGCCAATGCTTATGGGCATGGAGCTGTTGCCGTTGCCAAGGCTATTCAAGATGATGTCGATGGTTTTTGCGTTTCTAATATAGATGAAGCCATTGAACTCAGACAGGCTGGACTCAGCAAAAAAATCCTTATTTTAGGAGTTTCTGAAATCGAAGCTGTTGCTCTAGCTAAAGAATATGACATCACCTTGACAGTGGCTGGGCTGGAGTGGATTCAAGCACTCTTAGTTAAGGAAGCAGACCTAACAGGTTTGACAGTCCATCTCAAGATTGACTCAGGCATGGGACGAATTGGTTTCCGAGAGGCCAGTGAGGCTGATCAGGCTCAAGACTTGCTCCAACACCACGGTGCGCATGTTGAGGGGATTTTTACCCACTTTGCTACTGCGGATGAGGAATCAGATACTTATTTTAATGCCCAGTTAGAACGCTTTAAAACTATTTTGGCCAGTATGAAGGGAGTTCCAGAACTGGTTCATGCCAGCAACTCGGCAACGACTCTTTGGCATGCAGAGACCATTTTTAACGCCGTCCGTATGGGAGATGCCATGTATGGTCTCAATCCGAGCGGAGAAGTCTTGGACTTACCCTATAACTTGACTCCAGCCTTGACCTTAGAATCTGCCTTGGTTCATGTCAAGACAGTTCCAGCTGGAGCTTGCATGGGCTATGGAGCTACCTATCAAGCGGACAGCGAGCAAGTCATCGCGACCGTTCCAATCGGCTATGCGGATGGTTGGACACGAGATATGCAGAATTTCACTGTCTTGGTAGATGGCCAAGTTTGCCCAATCGTTGGACGAGTATCCATGGACCAAATTACCATTCGTTTGCCTAAGACTTATCCGCTGGGAACAAAGGTAACTTTGATTGGCACCAACGGAGACAAGGAAATCACAGCAACTCAGGTAGCTGCCTACCGTGGCACTATTAACTATGAGGTGGTTTGTCTCCTCAGCGATCGCATTCCGAGAGAATATTATTAAAAAGAAAGGAGTGGAGCATGAATCTACATCAACCCTTGCATGTCTTACCTGGTGTGGGACCAAAGTCAGCAGAAAAGTACGCCAAACTAGGAATTGAAAACTTGCAAGACCTCTTGCTCTACTTTCCTTTCCGTTATGAAGACTTCAAGACCAAGCAGGTGCTGGAGCTGGAAGACGGCGAAAAGGCGGTTCTGTCTGGTCAAGTCGTGACTCCTGCCAGTGTCCAGTATTATGGTTTCAAGCGTAATCGCCTGCGTTTTAGTCTCAAGCAGGGAGAAGTCGTTTTTGCAGTGAATTTCTTTAATCAGCCCTATCTGGCTGATAAGATAGAGCTGGGAGCAACCCTTGCCGTATTTGGAAAATGGGACCGCGCCAAGGCTAGTCTGACAGGGATGAAGGTTCTGGCTCAGGTAGAGGATGATCTCCAGCCTGTCTATCGTCTGGCTCAGGGGATTAGTCAGGCCAGTCTGGTCAAGGTTATCAAGACGGCCTTTGATCAGGGGCTGGACCTCTTGATTGAGGAAAATCTGCCCCAGTCTTTGCTAGACAAATACAAACTCATGTCCCGTTGTCAGGCTGTTCGCGCCATGCATTTCCCCAAGGATTTGGCAGAATACAAGCAGGCCCTTCGCCGTATCAAGTTTGAGGAACTCTTTTACTTCCAAATGCAATTGCAGACGCTCAAGTCTGAAAACAGAGTTCATGGAAGCGGTCTGGTTCTGAACTGGTCTCAGGAAAAAGTGACAGCAGTCAAGGAAAGTCTGCCTTTTGCCTTGACCCAAGCTCAGGAAAAGAGTTTGCAGGAAATTTTGACAGACATGAAGTCCGACCACCACATGAATCGTCTCTTGCAAGGAGATGTGGGGAGCGGGAAAACGGTAGTCGCTGGCTTGGCCATGTTTGCAGCGGTGACAGCTGGTTATCAAGCTGCTCTCATGGTGCCAACAGAGATTCTCGCAGAGCAGCATTTTGAGAGTTTGAAGGGTCTTTTTCCTGACTTGAAACTCGCTCTCTTGACAGGTTCCTTAAAAGCTGCAGAAAAAAGAGAAGTCTTGGAGACAATTGCCAAGGGTGAGGCTGATTTGATTATCGGAACCCACGCTCTGATTCAGGATGGGGTAGATTATGCTCGTCTTGGATTGATTATTATCGATGAGCAGCACCGTTTTGGTGTGGGGCAAAGGCGGATTTTACGGGAAAAAGGCGACAACCCAGACGTTCTCATGATGACGGCGACTCCAATTCCACGGACGCTGGCTATCACAGCCTTTGGGGATATGGATGTTTCCATTATCGACCAGATGCCAGCAGGGCGGAAGCCTATTGTGACGCGCTGGATTAAGCATGAGCAGCTGCCTCAGGTCTTGACTTGGTTAGAGGGAGAAATCCAAAAAGGTTCACAAGCCTATGTCATCTCTCCCTTGATTGAAGAATCTGAAGCTCTGGATTTGAAAAATGCTATTGCTTTATCTGAGGAGCTGACAGCTCATTTTGCAGGTAAGGCAGAAGTGGCTCTTCTACACGGTAAGATGAAGAGTGACGAAAAAGACCAGATTATGCAGGATTTCAAAGAGAGAAAGATGGATATTCTGGTTTCGACGACGGTTATCGAGGTTGGGGTTAATGTTCCCAATGCGACCGTCATGATTATCATGGATGCCGATCGCTTCGGTCTCAGCCAGCTTCACCAGCTCAGAGGTCGTGTCGGTCGGGGAGACAAGCAGTCTTATGCTGTTCTCGTTGCTAATCCCAAGACTGATTCTGGGAAAGACCGCATGCGCATCATGACAGAAACCACCAATGGTTTTGTCCTTGCGGAGGAAGATTTGAAAATGAGGGGTTCTGGTGAGATTTTTGGAACCAGACAGTCAGGTCTTCCAGAGTTCCAAGTGGCTGATATTATCGAAGATTTTCCGATTTTAGAAGAAGCCAGAAAGGTTGCTAGCTACATTAGTTCTATAGAAGGCTGGCAAGAGGATCCGGAATGGCGTATGATTGCTCTTCATCTGGAAAAGAAAGAACATCTAGATTAAGCTTTCTCTAAGGAAAACTTAAGCTAGCTTTCAGGTTTGGCCCTTATACTAGAGTCATCAAAAAGAAACGAGGACTCTCATATGACAGTAACGATTAAAGTAAATTACCAAACCACTTTCCAAAAGAAAGAAGCAAAAACTAAGATTGAATAGGAGAAGAAAGGGCGTAATGCTCTTTTTTTGTTTCTAAAACTACTTTCAATCCACAATCCTAAAAGTAAGAAAATCTAAATTCATTTTCTATTTATCCTTCTTTCTTGCATTGATTTCTCAGATATGCTACAGTTGTGATAGCGATTACAAAATAAAAGGAGCATACTATGAAAAATCCAGCTTTGTTAGAAGAAATCAAGACCTATAAAGGCAGGGATGAGGTGCCAGAAGACTTTGATATTTTCTGGGATGAGGAAGTGAAAAAAGTTTCAACTCTTCCAGCCTACCAGTTAGAGGAAAGAGATTTCCACATTCCTCAAGTCAAGTGCTGTGAGTTAACATTTGAAGGAACGAATGAGGGAAAGGTTTATGCGCGCGTCGTTCTTCCAAAGACTGAGGAGAAGGTTCCGCTAATCTTCCATTTTTATAGTTGAATGGAGATATTTTGTGATTTGTTTGTTACACGAGAAAATCTGAGATAGAATTTGTATTTATTTTCCACTGAAAAGCCTGATTTTACGAGCCCACTGAAAAAGCCATCAATTTGATGACTTTTTCAGTGGGCTTGTTTTTATAGGATTCTTTTTTAATTCGTAAGCAAAAATATATTAATTATATAAAATAAAGAAACTAGGAACATTTTTTCTATTTTTTTAGAAATAAAATATTATATAGAAATTCCGAAAGAAATAATAAAATCAAAATAAAAAATTAAGAAAATATTATAGCGTGAATATATTATCATTGATAAATGTTCTTACAAGACATACAATGACAATAAAAATCATAAAAAATTATTATATTTTCATTTATGTTTTCATATTTAGTGTTCTGTTATGAAATGAAAGAAATTGGAAACTAGTTTCTAATTTATGAAAAATATTGAAAAAAATAAAATAAGTGTTAAAATAAATAATGTAAACGTTTACTTTAACTAAGGAGCTCATATGTTACTGCAAAAAGAACTAATTCCAATGATAGAAGCTAACTTACCAAATATGGCATATGCTGAAAAAGACGTTGCTAAATTCTTCTTAAAACAGAAACCTCTAAATGATTATTCATCTGAAGCATTGTGCGAATACCTTAATGTATCCAAAGCAACATTGACTCGATTTGCGAAAAAATGTGGTTTTAAAGGTTTTAGACAATTCATTTTCAAATACCAAGAGATGATTCGTGAGAAAGAAAAGTTGGCATTATATACAGAGGCAACAGAAAAAGTTTTATCAGACTATGAAGAAATGTTGAGAAAAACTTACACGGTTCTTGATGAAGTTCAACTTGAGCGTATTGCTGAGATGATAGAAACTGCTGATCGTGTATATCTCTACGGTAAAGGAAGTTCTGTTCTTGCTTTACAAGAAATGAAGATGAGATTTATGCGTCTCGGAGTGATTGGTGAAGTATTATCAGACGAGGACATGATTTTGTGGAGTAGCTTATTACTTAATGAAAATTGCCTTGTCATTGGAGCATCCATTTCAGGTCAAACTGATATTGTACTAGAAGGTCTACAAAAAGCTGCGGATAAAGGCGCTAAAACAGTTTTAATGACTACAAGAAAATTTGACAAAGAAGATTGTTTCTTTGATGAACTATTGTTATTAGCTTCGACCGATCATCTCTCGTATGGCAATCGCATATCACCTCAGTTTCCAATACTTTTAATTACAGACTGCTTATTCTCTAATTATCTGGAAAGTCCAGAGAGACAATATTATTACAATCAAACAATTATCCATAAGGAGGAATAATAAAATGAGCCAAATTTGGACTAAAGAAAAATTTATAAGCCAAGTCCAAGGTGGAGTCATTGTTTCTTGTCAAGCTTTACCTGGTGAACCCCTTTATAATGAAGAATTTAGCTTGATGCCTTTTATGGCTAAAGCAGCTTTAGAGGCAGGAGCAGTGGGCATTCGCGCAAATTCTGTGCGTGATATTAAAGCAATTCAGAAAGTAGTAGATTTACCAATAATTGGAATTATCAAAAGGGATTATCCACCTCAAGAACCATATATTACTGCTACGATGAAAGAAGTAGATGAACTTGTAGAATGCGGAACAACAGTCATTGCATTTGATGCAACTTTAAGACCAAGATATGATGGCTTAGTTGTCAGTGACTTTATCAAAAAAATAAAAGAAAAATATCCGAATCAATTGCTGATGGCGGATGTAAGTAATTTTGATGAAGGCCTCTATGCATTTAAATCAGGCGTTGATTTTGTTGGTACAACATTATCAGGTTACACAAGTACAAGTGTACAATCAGATGAGCCTGATTTTGAACTAATGAAAAAATTGGCTGATTTTAATATTCCGGTAATTGCCGAAGGGAAAATTCATTATCCAGAACAATTAAAAAAAGCTTATAGTTTAGGTGTTACCAGTGTTGTCGTTGGTGGAGCGATTACACGTCCAAAAGAAATTGCTCAGCGATTTATTAATGTTATCAAATAAAAAACAATGTAAAGGAGAAATCTTATGAAAGATTTAACTAAATACAAAGGCGTTATCCCTGCATTTTATGCTTGCTATGATGAAAATGGTGAAATTAGCCAAGAGCGTGTAAAATCTCTGGTGCAATATTTCATTGATAAAGGTGTAAAAGGTATCTATGTAAATGGTTCTTCAGGTGAATGTATTTACCAAAGTGTAGAAGATCGTAAACAAATTATTGAAGCTGTTATGAAAGTTGCTAAAGGTAAATTAACAGTTATAAACCATGTTGCATGTAATAACACGAAAGATAGTATTGAATTGGCAAAACATTCAGAAAGTGTTGGAGTCGATGCTATTGCAGCTATCCCACCTATTTACTTTAAATTGCCAGAATATTCAATCGCAGCATATTGGAATGCAATGAGTGCAGCTGCGCCAAATACAGATTTTATCATTTATAATATTCCACAATTGGCAGGGGTTGCTTTGACTGGTAGTTTGTATGCAACAATGCGTCAAAATCCTCGTGTGATTGGAGTTAAAAATTCTTCTATGCCTGTACAAGATATTCAAATGTTTGTAGCTGCAGGTGGAGAAGATTACATTGTATTCAATGGTCCAGATGAACAATATCTTGGTGGTCGCTTGATGGGAGCAGAAGCTGGTATTGGTGGTACTTATGGCGTTATGCCAGATTTGTTCTTGAAATTGGAAAGTTTGATTCAAGAACGAGATTTAGATACAGCTAAAAAACTTCAATATGCTATCAATGAAGTTATCTATAAGATGGTATCAGGTAAGGCAAATATGTATGCTGTAGCAAAAGAAGTTTTGCGTCTAAATGAAAATCTTGATTTAGGTTCTGTTCGTCAACCTTTAGAAGCATTGGCAGAAGGTGACTTGGAAGTTGCAAAACAAGCAGCAGAACTTATTCAACAAGCACGAAAAGAATTTTTATAATAAACAAAATCAATATGGAGATATGTTATGGGTACAACAGGATTTACAATAATTGACTTAATTATCTTGATTGTTTATTTACTTGCAGTGTTGGTTGCAGGTATCTATTTCTCTAAAAAAGAGATGAAAGGAAAAGAGTTCTTTAAAGGAGACGGTTCGGTTCCTTGGTATGTTACTTCGGTATCTATTTTTGCCACAATGCTCAGTCCGATTTCCTTCTTGGGACTCGCTGGTAACTCTTATGCAGGTAGCTGGATTTTATGGTTTGCTCAATTAGGGATGGTAGTAGCTATTCCACTGACAATTCGTTTCATCTTACCTATATTTGCACGGATAGACATCGATACGGCATATGATTACTTGGATAAACGTTTTAATTCTAAAGCGCTTCGTATTATTTCAGCACTCTTGTTTATTATTTATCAATTGGGACGTATGTCTATCATTATGTACCTCCCATCAGCTGGATTAGCAGTATTGACAGGAATTGACATCAATATTTTGATTATTTTGATGGGTGCAATTGCAATTGTTTATTCTTATACTGGTGGTCTAAAATCCGTATTATGGACAGACTTTATTCAAGGTGTGGTTCTGATTAGTGGTGTCGTTGTAGCTTTATTTGTACTGATGGCTAATATTAAAGGTGGCTTTGGTGCAGTAGCAGAAACATTAGTAAATGGGAAATTCCTTGCTGCAAATGAAAAACTTTTCGACCCTAACTTGCTTTCAAACTCCATCTTCTTAATTGTGATGGGTTCAGGCTTTACAATCTTGTCTTCTTATGCTTCATCTCAAGATTTGGTTCAACGTTTTACTACAACACAAAATATTAAGAAACTTAATAAGATGTTGTTCACAAACGGTGTCTTGTCACTTGCAACTGCAACAGTCTTTTACTTGATTGGTACAGGCCTGTACGTATTCTATCAAGTACAAAATGCAGGTAGTGCAGCTAGCGATATCCCTCAAGACCAAATCTTTATGTACTTTATTGCATACCAGTTACCAGTAGGTATCACAGGTTTGATCTTGGCAGCGATTTATGCAGCAGCTCAATCAACTATTTCAACAGGTTTGAACTCTGTTGCAACTTCATGGACATTGGATATTCAAGATGTCATTTCTAAAAATATGTCAGACGATCGTCGTACGAAAATTGCACAATTCGTATCTCTAGCAGTAGGTTTATTCTCAATTGGTGTTTCCATTGTCATGGCTCACTCAGATATTAAATCTGCATACGAATGGTTTAATAGTTTCATGGGACTTGTACTTGGTCTACTTGGTGGTGTATTTATCCTTGGATTTGTTTCTAAAAAAGCAAATAAACAAGGTGCTTATGCAGCGCTGATTGTATCAACCATCGTCATGGTATTTATTAAATACTTCCTTCCTCCAACAGCTGTTAGCTACTGGGCATATTCATTGATTTCAATCTCTGTATCAGTAGTTTCAGGATATATTGTATCTGTTCTTACTGGAAATAAAGTATCTGCACCTAAATATACAACGGTTCATGATATTCCAGAAATTAAAGCGGATTCAAGTTGGGAAGTTCGTCACTAATAGAAAAGAGAAAATAATATGATCATTTCTGAACAATCTGATTTTAGACGATATGCCTCTGTCAATAAACATTTTTCAAAAGTCTGTGATTTTTTAGAAAATACAAATTTGACAGATTTAGTTGATGGAAAAATTGATATTGACGGGGAAAATGTTTTTGCAAATTGTATGACCTATCTAGCTGATGGAGTTCCAGGAGATATTTTTGAAACTCATAAGAAATATTTAGATATTCATATTGTTGTTGAAAATACTGAAAAAATGGCAGTAACTTCCCCAGTTCGTGCTCAGTCACGTGTGCCTTTTAGCGAAGAGAAGGATATTGCTTTTTACGATAGCAAAGACTATCAAATTGTTGAATTGCTTCCAGGAAATATGTTGGTGACTTTTGAAGAAGATCTTCACCAACCAAAGATTCATTGTAATGATGAAAGTGTTAAAAAACTTGTTATCAAAGTTTTAAACGAGGAAAGATAAAATAAAAACATATTAAACAATGTCTCTTAATGAACTTCATATGAAAAATGTTGTACCATATATAACATTTAAGATTGAAGATTTTAAAAAGAATTAAAGCTGAAATTTAAAAATATATAGAAAGAGGATAAAAATTATGGTAAATTACGGTATTGTTGGAGCTGGATATTTTGGAGCTGATTTGGCTCGCTCAATGAACAAAATTGAAGATGCAAAAGTGGTTGCGGTATTTGACCCAAATCATGGAGAAGAAGTTGCTCAAGAGTTGGGATCAGATGTTTGTGCAAGTTTAGATGAACTTGTAGCACGCGAAGATATTGATTGTGTAATCGTAGCTTCACCTAGCTACCTTCACCGTGAACCAGTTGTGAAAGCCGCTCAACATGGCAAACACGTATTTTGTGAAAAGCCAATTGCATTGTCTTATGAAGATTGTAAAGCCATGGTTGACGCATGTAAAGAAAATAATGTTATCTTTATGGCTGGCCACATCATGAACTTCTTTAACGGTGTACACCATGCTAAAGAATTGATTACTCAAGGTAAAATCGGTAAAGTTCTTTATTGCCATGCCGCTCGTACAGGTTGGGAAGAACAACAACCTACTGTATCATGGAAGAAACTTCGTTCTCAATCTGGAGGACATTTGTACCACCATATTCATGAATTAGATTGCATTCAATTTATCATGGGAGGACTTCCTGAAAAAGCGACAATGGTAGGAGGCAATGTATATCATAAAGGTGAAAACTTTGGTGATGAAGATGATATGCTCATTGTAAACCTAGAATACTCTGATGATCGTTATGCTGTTTTGGAATATGGTAATGCTTTCCGTTGGGGTGAACACTACGTCTTGATTCAAGGAACTGAAGGAGCTATCAAACTTGACTTGTTCAATACTGGAGGTACTCTTCGTGTTAAAGGTGAAGGAGAATCACACTTCTTAGTTCATGAAACTCAAGAGGAAGATGATGACCGTACAGCTATCTATACTGGTCGTGGTATGGATGGAGCAATTGCGTACGGTAAACCAGGAGTACGTTGCCCATTATGGTTGCAAACATGTATTGATAAAGAAATGGAATATCTACATGACATCATTAAAGGTGGAGAAATTACAGAAGAATTTGAAAAACTTCTCAATGGTGTAGCTGCTTTAGAATCAATCGCTACCGCTGATGCATGTACTTTATCAGTTAAAGAAGATCGAAAAGTAAGTCTTTCAGAAATCACAAATGCTTAACTTTTGTAAAACAGAATAGTAAATTCTTGTCATTATATAATTTCTAAAGTTCTGTGATACAACTCATTGAATAAAGAAATAGAGATGGGACTGGGATAATGCCCAGTCCCATTTTTTATCAAAAAGTAATGAGATCAAAAATGTGGGAGTGTTGAAATGAAGATTATAGGTATCGATATTGGCGGAACAACAATTAAGGCAGATTTATACGATGAGTTTGGAACGAGTTTAAATCATTTCAAAGAGATAGAAACAATTATTGACTATGATTTGGGAACGAATCGGATATTAAATCAGGTCTGTGATTTAATTGGTGAGTATACTTTAAATCATTCAATTGATGGTGTTGGGATTTCCACTGCTGGAGTTGTTAATGCTAATACTGGAGAAATCATCTATGCAGGCTATACAATACCAGGGTATATCGGAGTAAACTTTACTGCCGAAATAGAAAAACGTTTTGGGTTGTATACTTTTGTTGAAAATGATGTTAATTGTGCTGCATTAGGTGAATTGTGGAAGGGACAAGCCAAAGATAAGAAAAATGTAGTAATGGTTACTATTGGAACAGGTATAGGAGGCAGTATTATTGTCGACGGACAAATTGTTAACGGATTTAACTATACTGCTGGTGAAGTAGGTTATATTCCTGTAGGTAATTCGGATTGGCAAAGTAAAGCCTCAACAACCGCATTGATTCATTTATATCAAAAAAAGAGCTTGAAAACTAATCAAACTGGACGTACTTTCTTCACTGATTTAAGATCTGGAGATAAAGTTGCTGAAGAAACTTTTGAAATTTTTGTAGAAAATCTAACAAAAGGTTTATTAACGATTTCTTATCTACTTAATCCAGAAATTCTCATATTAGGAGGTGGGATTCTGGATAGTAAGGATATTTTGTTACCTGAAATTCAAAGTTCTTTAGCTAAAAATGCAATGGATAATAGGTTTTTGCCTAAAAATCTTGTGGCAGCTACATTAGGAAATGAAGCTGGTCGTATAGGAGCTGTAAAAAATTTCTTAGATAGAATTTCTAATAAATAGTATGAAAGATAAGGAGGTGTCACAATGACTAACTCTGTATTTTCGACAATGCAAGATATTGAGAATGTTGCAACCGATATTATAAAATCATATGATAATGAGATTTATACTTATAAAGCTGTTTCCCAAGAAGAATTGGAAAAACTAGAAAAAAGTTATGATGAAAAAAGTCACGAAGAATTAGTTTCAATAGAAAGCAATTTAGAAATGAAACAACAGAACCTTATTGATGAGGTTAATAAAACAATCAAGGAAAATGATGCAAATATTCAGTATATTTCATCAAGTAGGAGAGGAGAATTTGTAGAAAAAATTATTGGTAGGGTGGTAGAAAAATATGGCCATTAGTCAGATGAAAAGAATTTCTCTACTATTTTCTAAAAGTAGTCTTGATGATGTTTTAAAAACTATTCAAGAACTAGAGTCAGTGCAGTTCCGTGATTTAAAGGTTCAGGATAACTGGTCAGAAGCTCTAGAAAAAGATGAAGTTGTATTTCCAACTATTCAAATTTTTCGTACTTCTAATTCCAATCATGGGGTTATTGAGGGAAATGATGCCTTGACTTATTTGATGAATCAACAACAACATTTAGAAGCAACTGTAGAGAAATTACAAGAATACCTACCGAAAGAAAACACGTTTAAATTATTGCAGCAACCTCCGATAACTACCTCTTATGAAGAATTAGAGAAATTTGGTAAAGCTAATGTTGCTGAGGGTGTTCTTAAAAAAGTGAATCATCAAATTAACAGAGTTCATGAATTAGAAAGACACATTCAAAGTAATAATGAGGAAATAGAGCGATTAATAAAGTGGGAAAAATTAGAAATTGTTCCTGCGAATTTAGAACAATTTTCTTTCTGTATAGGAAAAGTCGGAACAATTCCAAGGACTGAAGATAATCGCTTATACAATAGTCTTTTAGAAAACAATATTGAAGTTCAAGAAATATTTTCTAATGATAGAGAGTACGGTGTTGTTGTTTTCTATCAGTCTAGTTACTCTATAGATTTTGATGAATACTTATTTGAACCATTTGGTTATTCTAGAAAGGAATTACCGAAGCAGCGAGTAGTAGATTTAGATCAAGAAAACATGCAGTTAATAACTGAAAAAGAGAATATTATCGCATCGTTGCAAGATTCAAAGAAAAATTTGATAGATTTACAATGGCAAATAGACTATATTTTATCTATCTATGCTCGTCAAATCTCTAAGAATAACCTTTTGTGCACTCCGCATCTAGTTGCATTAGAAGGTTGGATAGAAGAAACTCGTATTTTATATTTTATAAAAGTTATGGATGAGCGTTTTGGACATTCTATTTATATTTATGAATCGGAAACATTGACGGATAATCAAGATGAAATACCTATCAAATTAACGAATCATTCTTTAATTGAACCATTTGAATTATTGACAGAAATGTATGCTCTGCCCAAATATTATGAGAAAGATCCTACACCTGTATTAGCACCATTTTACTTTACATTTTTTGGAATGATGGTTGCTGATTTAGGCTATGGTTTACTATTGTTTTTAGGAACAATGTTAGCATTAAAAATTTTTCATCTACCTTCAGCAACTAAGAGATTTTTAAAATTCTTTAATATATTAGGGGTAGCCGTTGCAATTTGGGGTGGAATCTATGGCTCATTTTTTGGATATGAGTTGCCATTTCATCTGATATCTACAACCTCTGATGTCATGACTATATTAGTAGTGTCAGTTGTATTTGGGTTTACTACAGTATTTGCAGGTTTGTTAGCTTCAGGACTACAAAAAGTAAGAATGAAGAAATATGCAGAAGCATATAATTCAGGATTTGCGTGGTGTGTTATTCTGCTTGGCTTGTTATTTATTGCTGTTGGAATGTTGATGCCAGATATGAGACCGTTATTTGTATTAGGGAAATGGGTATCTATTTTTAATGCTGTGGGGATTTTGATTGTTTCTATTATTCAAGCCAAAAGCTTGTCAGGTATTGGAGCAGGATTGTTTAATCTATATAACATTTCATCTTATATAGGTGATTTAGTTAGTTTCACTCGATTGATGGCATTAGGATTATCTGGAGCAAGTATAGCATCAGCTTTCAATTTAATTGTTGGTTTGTTTCCGGGAATATTGGCTAAACTGACAATTGGATTAGTATTATTCATTCTTTTACATGCAATCAATATTTTTCTATCGTTACTATCAGGATATGTTCATGGAGCACGTCTGATATTTGTTGAATTTTTTGGTAAGTTTTATGAGGGTGGAGGAAAACCATTTCAACCTTTGAAGGCTTCTGAGAAATATATTAAGGTTATTACAAAGAATTAATGGAGGATATATATAATGGAACATTTAGCAACTTATTTTTCAACCTATGGAGGAGCTTTCTTCGCTGCATTGGGAATTGTATTGGCGGTTGGATTAAGCGGTATGGGGTCTGCTTATGGAGTTGGTAAGGCTGGGCAATCTGCCGCAGCTTTACTGAAAGAACAGCCTGAAAAGTTTGCCTCAGCTTTGATATTGCAATTATTGCCCGGAACACAAGGATTATATGGTTTTGTTATTGGAATTTTAATTTGGTTGCAATTAACTCCAGAACTTCCTTTAGAAAAAGGCGTTGCTTATTTCTTTGTAGCTCTTCCAATTGCTATTGTAGGATACTTTTCAGCTAAGCATCAAGGAAATGTAGCAGTAGCGGGAATGCAAATCTTGGCTAAAAGACCAAAAGAATTCATGAAGGGAGCAATTTTGGCTGCCATGGTAGAAACCTATGCAATTCTTGCCTTTGTCGTATCATTCATTTTGACCCTTCGTGTATAAGAAATAAATTTGCAATTCAAAGGAGGTGTCTAAATGAGCAATTTAGAAAACTTACGAGAGTCTGTTATTGAACAAGCTCATGAAAAAGGGCGTATGAAATTATTGGATTCCAAAAAGAAGATTGATGATGAATTTGAAATGCAAAAATCGCTCATTATAAAGAAAAAAGAAGCTGAACATGAACGAAAGTTAAAAGAATTGCAACAGAAATATCAAATAATTTTTCAACAATTAAAAAATAAGGAACGCCAATCAACGTTAGTATCAAAACAGAAAATATTAAAAGAACTTTTTCAATCTGCTTTACTAGAAATGGAATCTTGGAGTGCAGATAAAGAAATGGAGTTCATCTATCGAATTCTGGAACGATATTCACAACAAGAGGTCATAGTAACTTTTGGGGAACGGACTTTAGCTAAATTCAATTTGGAACAATTAGAGAAATTGAAATTCTCTTTTCCAAATTATTTATTTAGTGAACAACCTATCTCAAATGAATCAGGCTTACTTATTTCAATAGGTAAAATTGATGATAATTATTTGTATAAAACATTAATTGGATCGATTTCTAAGGAAGAAAGTTCAAGTATCGCAAATCAAATTTTTATCAATTAAGGATGAAATTGGTTAATCCTTCTTAGAAATTTGGAGTATTCCAATAAAATTAGAAAGGTATTTTATGGATACTAATCTTTTTTCAAAATTAAATACGACGATTTCGGTAAAAGAAAACGATTTTATTACAGAAGAAAAATTTCAAAAAATTATACAATCCAAAGATACGGAGACATTGGCATTTATCTTAGAATCAACTCCCTATCATTTATCGATTGACGTCTTAGAAGATCCTAGTCAGACAGAGATTTCGCTAATGACAAAATTAGTCAATGATTATAGATGGGCCTATGCTGAAAGTCCGTCTGATATAATTGTGACTTTATTTGCTTTACGATATGTTTATCATAATATCAAAGTTTTATTAAAATCTAAGGCGGCAATTAAGAAAGATTTTTCTAAATTATTAATTCCAATAGGGATTTTTGATATAGAAAGTTTAAAACATTTAGTTTCTTCCTTACATTCAGATACACTTCCTGATTTTATGGTTCGTGAAGTAGAATCAATTTGGAATGAGTATGAAACTTTTAATAATATTCGTGTACTTGATGTCGGAGCTGATCTAGCATATTTTAAACATCTGAAACTTTTATCTAATGAGTTAGATGAGGTACTGTCTCAGGTTATTGTCGAAATGATTGACTTTTATAATATTATTACTGTAAAACGTGGTTTATCTCAAAATAAGAGTCATGGGGATATTTTACAATTACTTTCAGATGAAGGAAGTATTTCTGCTAAAGAATTTATATACATTGTAGAAAATCAAGAAATATTTGTGTGGTTCAATAAAATAAATCCAAGCTTAGATTCAATCTTTTCAACTTATGAATTGAAGATGCAGGACGCAACAATTTCATCTTCTGAGTTAGAATTTTTATGTGATTTACTATTGTATAAAACTTTAGATCAAGGAAGGTACAATGTAGAGGGGCCGTTAGTTCTTGCTAGATATTTATTGGGATGTGAGTTTGAAGTAAAGAATCTCAGAATGATCATATCAGCTCTTCAAAATACAATTCCCTTTGAATCAATAAAAGAAAGGATACGCCCACATTATGGAAGCTAATAAGTATAAAATTGGCATAATTGGTAGCCGTGATATTATTTTACCATTTAGCATGATTGGGTTTGATATATTTCCTGCCTATCAAGAACAAGAAGCTATAAATACACTAAGAAAATTAGCTCAATCTGATTATGGTGTCATTTATATCACTGAAGACATTGCTTCAATGATATTAGATACAATTCGCCATTATGATTCCCAAGTTGTGCCTGCTATTATTTTATTACCGACTCATAAACAAGGTTTAAATTTAGGATTAAAACGTATAGAGGATAATGTAGAGAAAGCAGTAGGACACAATATTTTATAATAATGTACAAAATTGTCTGTAATATTATTCTATAATTTTTGGACTTAGTAAGGAGAATAACTTTGACTCAAGGGAAGATTATAAAAGTATCGGGACCTCTAGTTATTGCATCAGGTATGCAGGAGGCTAATATTCAAGATATTTGCCGTGTAGGTAAGCTAGGGTTAATCGGTGAAATTATTGAAATGAGAAGAGATGAGGCATCTATCCAAGTCTATGAAGAAACATCTGGTCTTGGTCCGGGAGAACCTGTTGTTACAACTGGAGAACCTCTCTCGGTTGAATTAGGGCCTGGATTGATTTCTCAAATGTTTGATGGCATACAACGCCCATTAGATCGATTTAAATTGGCTACTCATAATGATTTTCTAGTTCGTGGGGTAGAAGTTCCAAGTTTGGATAGAGATATTAAGTGGCATTTTGATTCCACTATATCAATTGGTCAAAAAGTGAGTACGGGTGATATTCTTGGAACTGTCAAGGAAACCGAAGTAGTTAATCATAAAATTATGGTTCCTTATGGAATATCTGGCGAAGTCGTTTCTATTGCCTCTGGCGATTTTACAATTGATGAAGTTGTATATGAAATAAAAAAATTGGACGGTAGTTTCTATAAAGGAACACTTATGCAAAAATGGCCTGTCCGAAAGGCGCGTCCTGTTTCTAAACGTTTAATCCCAGAAGAACCATTAATCACAGGTCAACGAGTTATTGATACATTCTTTCCAGTAACCAAAGGGGGAGCAGCAGCTGTTCCTGGACCGTTTGGAGCAGGAAAGACAGTTGTACAACACCAAGTAGCTAAATTTGCCAATGTTGATATTGTTATTTATGTCGGTTGTGGAGAACGTGGAAATGAAATGACGGATGTACTGAATGAGTTTCCTGAGTTGATTGACCCTAATACAGGACAATCAATTATGCAACGGACAGTTCTGATTGCTAATACTTCAAATATGCCTGTTGCTGCTCGTGAGGCTTCAATTTATACAGGAATTACCATGGCTGAGTATTTTCGTGATATGGGCTACTCTGTCGCCATTATGGCTGATTCGACTTCACGTTGGGCAGAAGCGCTACGTGAAATGTCAGGACGTCTAGAAGAAATGCCTGGTGATGAGGGTTATCCTGCTTATCTGGGAAGTCGTATCGCTGAATATTATGAAAGAGCGGGACGTTCTCAGGTTCTAGGGCTTCCAGAACGTGAAGGAACGATTACTGCTATTGGAGCTGTATCGCCACCTGGTGGAGATATTTCAGAACCAGTTACTCAAAACACTTTACGGATTGTGAAAGTTTTTTGGGGGCTTGATGCTCCGTTGGCACAGCGACGTCATTTTCCTGCAATTAACTGGCTTACATCTTACTCACTCTATAAAGACAGTGTGGGAACTTATATAGATGGTAAAGAGAAGACAGATTGGAATAGTAAAATAACTCGTGCGATGAACTACTTACAACGGGAATCTAGTTTAGAGGAAATTGTTCGTCTTGTTGGAATTGATTCTCTGTCTGATAATGAACGACTAACGATGGAAATTGCTAAACAAATTAGAGAAGATTATTTGCAACAGAACGCTTTTGATTCGGTAGATACATTCACTTCGTTTGCAAAACAAGAAGCAATGTTAAGTAATATCCTAACTTTTGCTGATCAGGCAAATCATGCTTTAGAGTTGGGTTCTTACTTTACAGAGATTATGGAAGGTACCGTGGCAGTTCGAGACCGTATGGCGAGAAGTAAATATGTTTCAGAAGATAGATTAGATGAAATCAAAATTATTTCAAATGAGATTACACATCAAATTCATTTGATATTAGAAACAGGAGGTCTATAAATGAGTGTTATAAAAGAATACAGAACTGCTAGTGAAGTTGTTGGGCCTCTTATGATTGTTGAACAAGTTAATAATGTGTCTTACAATGAGTTAGTTGAAATTCAACTTCATAATGGAGAAATTCGTCGTGGACAAGTTTTAGAGATCCACGAAGATAAAGCAATGGTTCAGCTTTTTGAAGGATCTAGTGGAATAAATTTAGAAAAGTCTAAAATTCGTTTTGCTGGTCATGCACTAGAATTGGCTGTATCTGAGGATATGGTTGGTCGAATTTTTAATGGGATGGGAAAACCAATTGATGGTGGACCAGATTTAATTCCAGAGAAATATTTAGATATTGATGGTCAAGCTATTAATCCTGTATCTAGAGATTATCCAGATGAATTTATTCAGACAGGGATCTCCTCTATTGATCATTTGAATACTCTTGTACGTGGTCAAAAACTACCAGTATTTTCAGGTTCGGGTTTACCTCATAATGAATTAGCAGCTCAGATAGCAAGACAAGCGACTGTTTTAAATTCTGATGAAAATTTTGCGGTTGTATTTGCAGCAATGGGTATTACTTTTGAAGAAGCTGAGTTCTTTATGGAAGAACTCAGAAAAACAGGAGCGATCGATCGTTCAGTCTTATTTATGAACTTGGCAAATGATCCTGCAATTGAGCGTATTGCAACTCCCCGCATTGCTTTAACTGCGGCAGAGTATCTAGCTTTTGAAAAAGATATGCATGTTCTAGTTATCATGACGGATATGACTAACTATTGTGAAGCGTTACGTGAAGTCTCGGCAGCTCGCCGTGAAGTTCCAGGTAGACGAGGCTATCCGGGATATTTATATACAAATTTATCAACTCTATACGAAAGGGCTGGTCGCTTAGTTGGTAAAAAAGGTTCAGTGACACAGATTCCTATTTTAACAATGCCAGAAGATGACATAACACATCCAATTCCTGATTTAACTGGATACATTACTGAAGGGCAAATTATTTTGTCGCATGAGTTGTATAATCAAGGTTATCGTCCACCAATCAATGTTTTACCTTCTCTCTCTCGATTAAAAGATAAGGGATCTGGAGAAGGTAAAACTCGTGGAGATCATGCTCCAACTATGAATCAACTGTTTGCAGCCTATGCCCAAGGGAAAAAGGTTGAAGAGTTAGCAGTAGTATTAGGAGAATCGGCTTTATCTGATGTAGATAAATTGTATGTGAAGTTTACAAAGCGTTTTGAAGAAGAGTACATCAACCAAGGATTTTATAAAAATCGAAATATAGAAGATACGTTGAATCTTGGGTGGGAATTACTATCAATTCTTCCTAGAACAGAGTTAAAACGTATCAAAGATGATTTGCTTGATAAATACTTACCTTTGGTAGAAGTTTAATCCAGAAATGGAGTGATTATCTATGGTGCGTTTGAATGTAAAACCAACTCGTATGGAATTGAATAACTTAAAGGAACGTTTGAAAACAGCTGAACGTGGACATAAGTTATTAAAGGATAAAAGAGATGAATTGATGAGGCGATTTATTTCTTTGATTCGTGAGAATAATCAACTTCGGAAAGAAGTAGAAAGTTATCTAATTGATAATCTAAAATCCTTTGCAGTTGCTAAATCATTAAAGAACTCTCTAATGGTGGAGGAATTATTTTCAATTCCATCGAAAGAAATTGAATTATTTGTTGAGAAAGAAAATATCATGAGTGTAACAGTTCCTAGAATGCATATGAATATTACTTCTCAAAATGAGAACAGTGAATACAGCTATTTATCTTCTAATAGTGAAATGGATGATGTATTTGCTACAATGAATAGTTTAATTGATAAATTACTAAGACTGGCAGAAGTTGAAAAAACGTGTCAGTTAATGGCTGATGAAATAGAAAAAACACGTAGACGTGTAAATGGATTAGAATATTCGATTATTCCAAACTTGTCAGAAACTATTCATTATATAGAATTGAAACTAGAGGAGGCAGAAAGAGCCAATTTAGTTCGGATTATGAAAGTGAAGTAGATTCTTTATTTAGATTTTAATTAGATGAACAAATATCAGCTTGGATAAGGCAGTAAGCCTTTCTAAGCTTTTTTTATTTTAGGTAGCTCAGCCTTCCTGCTTTTTGGATTTGGACTCTTGATCTTTATTCAGACTGGACTGATGGAGAAAATTTTTGCAAAATACCAATAGGATGACTTGTTTCTGAAACTACTTTCAAGCCATAAACATTTCAAAATACATATCGAAACTAAAATCTAAGTGTATACAAGATATTGAAAGCGTTTTTCACAAGGTGTATACTAAACACGTAAAGAATAAATCTTGCTTTTAGCAGAAAAAAAGAAATCTTAGGAGAAAATCTATGTCAGATTTAAAAAAATACGAAGGTGTCATTCCAGCCTTCTACGCATGTTATGATGATCAAGGAGAAGTAAGTCCTGAGCGTACACGTGCCTTGGTTCAATACTTCATTGATAAAGGTGTTCAAGGTCTTTATGTCAATGGATCTTCTGGTGAATGTATCTACCAAAGTGTAGAAGACCGCAAGTTGATTTTGGAAGAAGTTATGGCGATTGCCAAAGGTAAATTGACCATTATCGCTCACGTAGCTTGCAACAATACCAAAGACAGTATGGAACTGGCTCGCCATGCGGAAAGCTTGGGAGTAGATGCTATTGCAACAATTCCGCCGATTTATTTCCGCTTACCAGAATATTCAGTTGCTAAATACTGGAACGATATCAGTTCTGCAGCTCCAAATACAGACTACGTGATTTATAACATTCCTCAATTGGCAGGGGTTGCTTTGACGCCAAGTCTCTATACTGAAATGTTGAAAAATCCACGTGTTATCGGTGTTAAGAACTCTTCTATGCCAGTTCAAGATATCCAAACCTTTGTGAGCCTTGGTGGGGAAGACCATATCGTCTTCAACGGTCCAGATGAGCAGTTCTTAGGTGGTCGTCTCATGGGAGCTAAAGCTGGTATCGGTGGTACTTATGGTGCGATGCCAGAACTCTTCTTGAAACTCAATCAGTTGATTGCGGACAAAGACCTAGAAACAGCGCGTGAATTGCAATATGCTATCAACGCAATCATTGGTAAACTCACTTCTGCACATGGAAATATGTACGGTGTGATTAAAGAAGTCTTGAAGATTAATGAAGGCTTGAATATTGGTTCTGTTCGTTCGCCATTGACTCCAGTGACCGAAGAAGATCGTCCAGTTGTAGAAGCAGCTGCTCAATTGATTCGTGAAACCAAGGAGCGCTTCCTCTAATCCATAAGGAGGTATTTATGACACACTACGTTGCAATTGATATCGGTGGAACCAACATCAAATATGGTTTGATCGATCAAGAAGGCCAACTTGTTGAATCCCATGAAATGCCAACTGAGGCGCATAAGGGTGGTCCCCATATCTTACAAAAGACAAAAGATATCGTTGCCAGCTATTTAGAAAAAGGCTCAGTAGCAGGTGTTGCTATTTCTTCTGCGGGGATGGTGGATCCAGATAAGGGGGAAATTTTCTATGCTGGGCCTCAAATCCCTAACTATGCAGGCACCCAGTTCAAAAAGGAAATCGAGACTAGCTTTAATATTCCTTGTGAAATTGAAAATGATGTCAACTGTGCAGGTCTGGCTGAAGCGGTATCTGGTTCAGGTAAGGGAGCGACTGTCACTCTTTGCTTGACTATTGGAACAGGTATCGGGGGTTGCTTGATTATGGATGGGAAAGTCTTCCATGGATTTAGCAACTCAGCCTGTGAAGTCGGTTATATGCATATGCAGGATGGAGCTTTCCAAGACTTGGCCTCTACGACAGCCTTGGTGGAGTATGTAGCAGCAGCTCATGGCGATCCAGTTGATCAGTGGAATGGCCGACGCATCTTTAAGGAAGCCACTGAAGGCAACAAGATTTGTATGGCTGGTATTGACCGCATGGTAGATTATCTTGGAAAAGGTCTGGCAAATATTTGCTACGTTGCCAATCCAGAAGTGGTCATTCTCGGTGGCGGTATCATGGGACAAGAGGCTATCCTCAAACCGAAAATCCGCACAGCCTTAAAAGATGCCTTGGTACCAAGCCTAGCAGAAAAAACACGATTAGAATTTGCCCATCACCAAAATACAGCAGGTATGTTGGGTGCCTACTATCATTTCAAGACAAAACAATCCTAGTTTGGAGCTATAGAATTAAGAAAAACACTTAATCACTACTTGAGTGAAAACTGTTTTGCTTAATTCTTTTTTTATTGCAAAATTTGGGTGAAAAGAGAAAATAAGCATCTTGTATGAAAGGTTAAAGGGAGAGCAATTCTATCATCAATTTAACTAGTGTTTAGTTTGAGTAAATGAGAAAATGTGGAAAAATGATATAATGAGATGGACGAAAATTTGACAAATTAGAATTTCTAGAGGTGAGAGAAATGTGGCAACCCATTCACCTTAAATCGAAATAATATAAAATTACGAGAAGATTATAAGATGAACAATTATATAAAATTAAATGAAGATAGATGGAATAATGTAAAAAATGACTACACTGAGCCATTGACACATGAAGAATTAGAAGAAGTTAGAAAACATCCAATTTCTGTTGCCTTAACTGTTGGGAAAAAAGTTCCAACAGAATGGTTTGAAAAAGCAAACGGAAAAAAGATATTAGGGTTAGCTTGTGGTGGTGGACAGCAGGGACCAGTTTTTGCTCTAAAAGGTTATGATGTAACCATAATGGATTTTTCGAAATCACAATTACAAAGAGATGAGATGGTTGCTAAAAGAGAAGGATTAAAAATCAATACAGTTCAAGGTGATATGACAAAACCATTTCCATTTGAAAATGAAACTTTTGATATTATTTTTAATCCGGTTTCAAATGTATATATAGAAGATTTAGAAAACATGTATAAAGAAGCCTCTCGAGTATTGAAAAAGGATGGACTGTTAATGGTCGGATTTATGAACCCTTGGATATACATGTATGATGCTGATATTGTATGGGATAAACCCGATGAGGAACTACTCTTGAAGTTTTCAATACCTTTTAATTCAAGAGAGCTTGAAGAGGAAGGCAAAATCACCATCAATCCAGAATATGGCTATGAATTTAGTCATACCTTAGAAAGTCAGATTAGAGGACAACTTAAAAATGGTCTTGCTATGATTGATTTTTATGAATCATGTGACAAAAGACATCGATTATCACGTTATGGAAATGACTATATAGCTACACTTAGCATTAAACTATAATCTTATGAAACATACTTCAAGAGAATAGCCCGCTTTATGTTCTGCGAGGGTTAAAATCTAAATCTCAGTTTATCGAAGTACAATAATCAAATAAAATTAGAGAGAGGAAGTAAATAGCAGATACTTCCTTTTTGTTGTCAAACATTTAAAAACGGAAAGGAGGATTTTCAAATCAAATCCTCTTGACTTTCTTTATAATTGTGAGATAATAAAGAAAATATATAAAGGAATTATATAAAATGTCTATAGCAAATTCAAGTAAAGTTGTGACCTTCCAAGCTAATAGAGAATTAGTAAATGATGCCATGGAAGTGTTAAAAGAAAAAAATCTCTCTCTTTCATCGGCACTTAGATTATTTTTAAAGAATGTTGCCATAACAAATGAAGTAGATTTACTGAGTGAAGAGGAATTAGAGAAGGAGTACTTGTTTAGACAATTACAAGCAGAAGTTCAAGAAAGTTATGCCAAGATTGAGGCTGGAAATTACTTGACAGATGAGGATGTCGTGACACGCTATGAATTATAAAAGATATAGGATTTTGTATTCTCCTAGAGTGATTGATAGTCTGGATAAAATATATCAGTATATAGCGGAGGAAATTGGTTCTGTAGAGGCTGCGAGACGAAAAGTAGCCAATATTAGAAAAGATATTAATCGGCTAGAAATTTTCCCCCAAGCTGGATTTGATGCCGATGAAAAATTTGGTAAGAAATTAGATCCTCACTACCAAACGCGAGGATTGACCTTGAGTAAGGATTACATCGTATTATATACAATTGTTGAGGATACTGTCAGACTTGTTTATTTACTCCCTTCAAAAAGTGATTATATGAAATTATTTAAGACTAAGTCAAGATACGACTAATTCATAATCTAGAAGAGGGATGTTTGGTGATGAATAAAAATCCTAGTTTGGCTCAGCCAAACTAGGATTTTCTGACGCGTTTTTGTCTACGATAGCCGTTGAGTTTTTTATTTTCCCAGTAGCTATTAAAGATTTTCTCCTTGCTTTCACGATTGATTTCCAAAAAGTAGGCATAAATCAAATCGATAAAGAAGAGCATTGGAAGTTGAGCGGATATTCGTTGAATGTAGGAAGATTGGCTGTGGCTAGCAACAAGAACAGTCTCTGTATAGGCCTGACTATCTTTATTGGGAACACTTGTAAAGAGTACAGTCTTTGCTCCCATCTCCTTGGCATCTAATAAACTGTCTAAAATAGAAGGGGTTGTGCCAGAAAGAGAGAAACCGAGTACGAGACAATTCTCATCCATAATGCTGGTTGTCCAGGCGAAACCGTCTTGGTCGGTCAAGGCCTCACAGACCACACCTAGACGCATGAAGCGCAATTTCATTTCACGGGCGACAAGGCCAGAACTACCTGTTCCGAAGAAGTAGACACGCTCAGCATCTTCGATTAATTGGGCAATTCGTTCTAGTTGGACTTCGTCAATCAAGTCCTGTGTTTGTTCCCGCATATTGCTATAGCTTCTGAGGACTCGTTTTGTCAGTGGACTATGTTTGTGAGAATGGGTGTCTTGTTTCTCTGCTTGGTGTTGGTATTGGAAAATAAATTCTCGATAACCTGTAAAACCACACTTTTTAGAAAAGCGGGTCAATGCAGCTTGGGAGATATGTAATTTTTGAGTGACCTGCTGGGATGATAAATCATCTGTAATGGTTTCTGTTTGTAAAAAATAGTGAGCGATTTCTTGCTCTAAGTCTGTCATTTCTTCGAAGTGGGAATCAATGAGGGTTGCTATATCTGGTTTGTCCATAGAAAGGCTCCTTTAAATGAGTCGTATTGGAAAAAGACTGGGTCATCGAACTTTTACATTTATTATATCATATAATATAGGGATGGATAGATAAAATCGTATTTTTCTGTAAAACGGAAAAAGCTCCCTTCTTTTCCATAATTTTCTTCTCAAATTATGGTACAATGAAGAGTAAGATTTTAAATAGAAATGAGACTGATTTGTATGAGAAAATTTGATAGCCATTCGATTCCGATTCGGCTTAATTTATTGTTTTCAATTGTCATTTTGCTCTTTATGGCTATCATTGGTCGCCTGCTTTATATGCAGGTTTTGAACAAGGATTTTTATGAGACAAAACTAGCATCAGCTAGTAAAACAAAGGTTACAACTAGTTCAGCTCGGGGTGAAATTTATGATGCCAGTGGCAAGCCTTTGGTTGAAAATACTGTGAAACAAGTTGTTTCCTTTACCCGAAACAACAAAATGACGGCTGCAGATTTGAAAGAAACAGCCAAGAAGTTGCTAGCCTATGTGGGAGTTTCTTCTCCAACATTGACTGATAGACAGTTGGCGGACTATTACCTAGCAGATCAAGATGTCTATAAGAAAGCAGTAGAAAGTTTACCACGTGAGAAACGACTTGATTCTGATGGCAATCAATTATCTGAATCCGAGCTTTACAATAACACTGTTGAAAGTATCGATCCGGGTCAATTGACCTACTCGGATGATGAAAAGAAAGAAATTTATCTCTTTAGCCAACTCAATGCAGTTGGAAATTTTGCTACAGGAACCATTGCGACAGATTCCTTGACAGATACACAGATTGCCTTGATAGCTTCGGCTTCTAAGAATTTACCTGGTATCAGTATTTCAACTTCGTGGGATCGAAAAGTTCTAGAAACCTCACTTTCTTCTATAGTAGGGAGTGTTTCGAGTGAAAAAGCTGGTCTACCAGCTGAAGAAGCAGATGCTTATATTAAAAAGGGTTATTCTCTAAATGACCGTGTTGGGACTTCTTATCTAGAAAAACAATACGAGGAAACCTTGCAAGGAAAACGTTCGGTGAAAGAAATCCATCTAGACAAGTACGGTAACATGGAAAGTGTCGAAAATATCGAAGATGGTACCAAAGGGAATAATATTAAACTGACTATCGATTTGGCCTTCCAAGATAGCGTGGATAATCTGCTTAAGAGTTATTTCAATTCTGAGTTAGGAAATGGAGGAGCTAGATATTCTGAAGGTGTGTATGCAGTTGCTTTGAACCCCAAAACAGGTGCAGTTTTGTCTATGTCAGGTCTCAAACATGACTTGAAAACGGGAGAGTTAACACCTGATTCCTTGGGAACGGTAACCAATGTCTTTGTCCCCGGTTCGGTTGTTAAAGCAGCAACTATCAGTTCCGGTTGGGAGAATGGAGTTTTGTCAGGAAATCAGACCTTGACAGACCAACCGATTGTCTTCCAAGGTTCGGCTCCAATTAATTCTTGGTACACTCAGGCTTACGGTTCATTCCCGATTACAGCGGTGGAAGCCTTGGAGTATTCTTCTAATACCTACATGGTCCAAACGGCTTTGGGCATCATGGGCCAAACTTATCAACCTAATATGTTTGTTGGAACCAGCAATTTGGAATCCGCTATGGGGAAACTTCGTGCGACATTTGCGGAATATGGCCTAGGAGCTTCAACGGGTATTGACCTTCCGGATGAATCTACTGGATTTACCCCTCAGGAATATGACTTTGCTAATTACATTACCAATGCCTTTGGCCAATTTGATAACTACACTCCTATGCAATTGGCCCAGTACGTTGGAACCATTGCCAACAACGGCGTTCGGATTGCACCCCACATTGTTGAGGGGATTTATGGAAACAATGAACAAGGTGGCTTAGGGGACTTAATCCAGTCTGTTGATACTAAGGAAATGAATAAAATTAATATTTCAGAGTCTGATGTTTCCATTCTTCAACAAGGATTTTATCAAGTTTCTCACGGTGGAAGTGCTTTGACGACTGGTCGTGCCTTTTCAAATGGTGCAGCTGTATCCATTAGTGGGAAAACAGGTACAGCCGAAAGTTATGTAGCAGGTGGTCAAAAAGCCAACAATACCAATGCCGTGGCCTATGCCCCATCAGATAATCCTCAAATCGCTGTTGCCGTTGTTTTCCCACATAACACCAATCTTACAAATGGTGTCGGACCTTCTATTGCACGCGATATTATCAACCTCTATAACCAACACCATCCAATGAATTAGAAAGGAACTTATGCTTTATCCAACACCTATTGCTAAGCTAATTGACAGCTACTCTAAGTTACCAGGTATCGGGATTAAGACGGCTACGCGTCTGGCCTTTTATACCATTGGAATGTCTGATGACGACGTCAATGAATTTGCCAAAAATCTCCTTTCTGCTAAGCGGGAATTGACCTACTGTTCCATCTGCGGTCGCTTGACTGATGATGATCCTTGCTCTATTTGTACAGATCCGACTCGTGACCAGACGACGATTTTAGTTCTAGAAGATAGTCGCGATGTGGCGGCTATGGAGAATATTCAAGAATACCATGGACTTTATCATGTCTTGCATGGACTCATTTCTCCCATGAATGGTATCAGTCCAGACGATATCAATCTCAAGAGCCTCATGACTCGTCTTATGGATAGTGAAGTTTCAGAGGTAATCGTAGCAACCAATGCCACAGCAGATGGGGAAGCAACTTCCATGTATCTTTCTCGTTTGCTCAAGCCGGCGGGCATCAAGGTTACACGTCTGGCACGAGGCCTCGCTGTCGGAGCAGATATTGAGTATGCGGACGAAGTCACACTCTTACGAGCCATTGAAAATCGAACAGAGTTGTAAGTGTAGACAAATTAACAAACTCAATTCATTTATACATACAATCAAGGAGTCCGATATTAGTTTTATCGGTCTCTTTTTAGATTTCTTGAAGACCAGTATCAGATTCAAGTTTCAAAAAAGAAGCAAATATGATATACTAAAGAACGAGTATTCTATTAGAATTAGGACAAATAATATGAAACAAACGATTATTCTTTTATATGGTGGACGTAGTGCAGAGCGTGAAGTCTCTGTCCTTTCAGCTGAAAGTGTGATGCGTGCGGTCAACTACGACCGTTTCACAGTCAAGACTTTCTTCATCAGCCAGTCAGGTGACTTTATTAAAACGCAAGAATTTAGTCAGACCCCAGGTCAAGAAGACCGTCTCATGACCAATGAGACCATTGATTGGGATAAGAAAGTTGCACCAAGTGCTATCTATGAGGAAGGTGCAGTAGTCTTTCCAGTCCTTCATGGTCCAATGGGAGAGGATGGCTCTGTTCAAGGATTCCTTGAAGTTTTGAAAATGCCTTATGTCGGCTGCAACATCCTGTCATCCAGTCTTGCTATGGATAAAATCACGACCAAGCGTGTCTTAGAATCTGTTGGGATTGCTCAAGTTCCTTATGTGGCTATCGTTGAAGGTGATGATGTGACTGCTAAAATCGCTGAAGTTGAAGAAAAATTGACTTATCCAGTCTTCACCAAACCGTCAAACATGGGGTCTAGTGTCGGTATTTCTAAGTCTGAAAATCAAGAAGAACTCCGTAAAGCTTTGAAACTTGCCTTCCAATATGACAGCCGTGTCTTGGTTGAGCAAGGAGTGAATGCCCGTGAAATTGAGGTTGGTCTCTTGGGCAACTACGATGTCAAGAGCACGTTGCCAGGAGAAGTAGTCAAGGATGTTGCCTTTTATGACTACGATGCCAAGTATATTGATAACAAGATTACTATGGACATCCCAGCCAAAATCAGTGATGATGTGGTAGCTGTTATGCGTCAAAATGCAGAAACAGCCTTCCGTGCGATTGGTGGACTAGGTCTCTCTCGTTGTGATTTCTTCTATACAGATAAGGGCGAGATTTTCCTAAATGAGCTCAATACCATGCCAGGTTTCACCCAGTGGTCTATGTATCCACTGCTTTGGGATAATATGGGAATCAGCTACCCAGACTTAATCGAGCGTTTGGTTGACCTTGCTAAGGAAAGTTTTGACAAGCGCGAAGCGCATTTGCTATAAAAATGAAAGAGAGGGTAGAAGTCAGAACTATCACTGCATGGTGACTAGAGTTCTCGGACTTCAACCCTTTTTAAAGGAGTAGAAATGAAACTTACAATTCACGAAGTTGCTCAAGCTGTTGGAGCGAAAAATGATGTTAGCATCTTTGAGGACACCCATTTAGAAAAGGCTGAGTTTGACAGTCGTTTGATTGGGACTGGAGATTTATTTGTGCCACTTAAAGGTGCGCGTGATGGTCATGACTTTATCGAAACAGCCTTTGAAAATGGCGCTGCTGTATCCCTGTCTGAGAAAGAGGTTGCAAATCATCCTTATATTTTAGTAGATGATGTGTTGACTGCTTTTCAACAATTAGCTGCCTACTATCTTGAAAAAACGGGAGTTGATGTCTTTGCAGTTACAGGTTCAAATGGTAAGACAACCACTAAGGATATGTTGGCACACTTGCTTTCAACAACCTACAAGACCTACAAAACACAAGGAAACTACAATAACGAGATTGGCCTTCCTTACACAGTTCTTCATATGCCTGAAGGGACAGAAAAGTTGGTCTTGGAGATGGGGCAGGATCACTTGGGAGATATCCATCTCTTGTCTGAGTTGGCTCACCCAAAAACAGCCATCGTGACCTTGGTTGGAGAGGCTCATTTGGCCTTTTTCAAAGACCGTTCGGAAATTGCCAAAGGGAAAATGCAAATTGCAGATGGCATGGCTTCAGGATCCTTGCTTTTGGCACCGGCCGACCCGATTGTAGAGGACTACTTGCCAACTGATAAAAAGGTGATCCGTTTTGGGCAAGGAGCAGAGCTGGAAATCACAGACTTGATTGAGCGCAAGGATAGTCTGACCTTTAAGGCTAATTTCTTGGAACAAGCCCTTGATTTGCCAGTGACTGGTAAGTACAATGCCACTAATGCCATGATTGCGTCCTATGTTGCCCTACAAGAAGGAGTGTCAGAGGAACAGATTCGTCAGGCCTTCCAAAATCTTGAATTGACGCGTAACCGTACCGAATGGAAGAAAGCAGCCAATGGAGCAGATATCTTATCAGATGTTTACAATGCCAATCCAACTGCTATGAAGCTGATTTTAGAGACTTTTTCGGCTATTCCAGCCAACGAAGGAGGCAAGAAAATCGCTGTTTTGGCGGACATGAAGGAACTCGGTAACCAGTCTGTCCAACTCCATAACCAGATGATTTTGAGTCTCTCACCAGATGTGCTTGATACCGTGATTTTCTATGGAGAAGATATCGCAGAATTGGCCCAACTTGCCAGTCAAATGTTTCCAATCGGTCACGTTTACTACTTCAAGAAAACAGCTGACGAGGACCAATTTGAAGCCCTAGTTAAGCAGGTTAAGGAAAGCCTCGGTGCCAATGATCAAATCTTGCTCAAGGGCTCTAACTCTATGAACCTAGCGAAGCTGGTAGAAAGTTTAGAACATGAAGACAAGTGATTTTGCCAAGTATCTTCAAAGAATGATTGCCCTTACAGATACTGGCTTAACCTTTACAAAGGATTCTTTTGACCGTGAGCGCTACGAGGACTTGCGAGGTCTTTTATCTGAAATGTTGAATCAGGTATCAGACCTTGATGCAGAAGAAGTGGCAGAAGTCTTGAAACCGACTTCAGCTTATGCGACTCCGTTAATGGACGTCCGTGCTTGGATTGTTGAGGATGAGAAGATTTGTCTGGTTAGGGGACAAGGAGAGGATAGTTGGGCTCTGCCAGGTGGCTTTGGTGAAGTCGGCTATTCTCCAACCGAAAATATTCTCAAGGAAATTGAAGAAGAAACCGGTTTTAAAGCCAAAGTTGAAAGACTACTAGCTGTTTTTGATACAAATCGTTTCCAACTACAGAGCAAACAATATGCAAAGTTTGTTTTTGAATGTAAGCTTCTTGATGGACAATTCCAAGAAAATCAAGAAATTGCTGACCTTCAATTTTTTGCCATTGACCAACTGCCAGCTTTATCTGAAAAACGCATTACCAAGGAGCAAATAGAGATTCTTTGGCAGGTTTATCAAGGTCAGAGGGAGCAATATCTTGATTAAGAAGATGATTATCGTATTTCTAAATTCATTTTTCTTAAATAGCATGGTATAATAAAATGCAGGAAAATTTTGAATAATGAGGAAGACTAGATGAATTTATGGGATATTTTCTTTACGACCCAAGCAACAGAGCCACCCAAGTTTGATCTTTTTTGGTATGTCAGTATATTTACACTCTTGGCCTTGACCTTTTATACAGCCTATCGTTATCGTGAAAAGAAGGCTTATCAACGATTTTTCCAAATCTTGCAGGCCGTTCAGTTAATCCTTCTTTATGGATGGTACGGGGTTAATCATATGCCATTGTCAGAAAGCTTACCCTTTTACCATTGCCGTATGGCTATGTTTGTGGTGCTTTTGCTTCCTGGTCAATCCAAATATCGGCAGTATTTTGCATTACTAGGAACATTTGGGACATTAGCAGCCTTTGTTTATCCAGTGCCAGATCCTTACCCATTCCCGCATATTGCGATTTTATCCTTTATCTTTGGACACTTAGCACTCTTGGGAAATTCACTGGTTTATCTCTTGAGACAGTACGACTCGAGAATGCTAGATGTGAAAAGAATTTTTATCATGACTTTTGCCCTAAATGCCTTGATTTTTGTGGTCAATTTGGTAACAGGTGGAGATTACGGATTCTTGACAAAACCGCCATTGGTTGGGGATCACGGCTTAGTGGCTAATTATTTAATCGTTTCTGTAGCCTTGTCAGCAGCGATTACTTTGACCAAGAAGATCTTGGAACTATTTTTAGAACAAGAAGCAGAAAAAATGATTGCAAAGAAAGCTTAGAAATGAGCTTTCTTTTTTTCATAAATCTGATTTTTTATAACTTGTTTGGAAGAGAAAAAAAGCTGATGAGAGAATATGAAAAAATGGTAAGTAAATTTAGGAAAAACTAAGCACGATTGGATTTTTTGTGTTATAATATTCTGTGAATAGCTATGCCCTATTTTAGCTATATTGAATAGAAGTTTGAAACTTGGAAGAGAGAGGATGCGATGTAATGGCTAGAGATGGTTTTTTTACAGGCTTAGATATCGGAACTAATTCGATTAAGGTATTGGTTGCCGAGCTTAGAAATGGTGAACTAAATGTAATTGGTGTAAGTAATGCCAAGAGTAAAGGTGTAAAGGATGGGATTATCGTTGATATTGAAGCAGCAGCAACTGCTATCAAGTCAGCTATTTCCCAAGCAGAAGAGAAGGCTGGCATTTCAATCAAATCTGTGAATGTTGGTTTGCCTGGAAATCTTTTGCAAGTAGAACCAACTCAAGGAATGATCCCAGTTACATCTGATACAAAAGAAATTACAGATCAAGATGTTGAGAATGTTGTCAAATCAGCCTTGACAAAAAGTATGACACCAGATCGTGAAGTCATTACTTTTATTCCAGAAGAATTTATCGTAGATGGTTTCCAAGGTATTCGTGATCCACGTGGCATGATGGGTGTTCGTCTTGAAATGCGTGGTTTGCTTTACACAGGTCCACGTACTATTCTTCACAATTTACGCAAGACAGTTGAGCGCTCAGGTGTTCAAGTTGAAAATATTATTATTTCGCCATTGGCTTTGGTTCGTTCAGTCTTGAACGAAGGTGAGCGTGAATTTGGAGCTACTGTGATTGATATGGGAGCAGGGCAAACGACTGTTGCTACAATCCGTAACCAAGAACTCCAGTTTACAAATATTCTTCAAGAAGGTGGAGATTATGTCACAAAAGATATCTCTAAAGTCTTGAAGACTTCACAAAAACTAGCTGAAGGATTGAAATTAAACTATGGTGAAGCCTACCCTTCACTTGCAAGCAATGAAACCTTCCAAGTTGAAGTAATTGGTGAAGTAGAGCCCGTAGAAGTTACAGAAAGCTATCTAGCAGAGATTATTTCAGCTCGCATTAAGCACATTTTTGAACAAATCAAACAAGAGTTGGAAAGAAGACATTTGTTGGACCTTCCAGGTGGAATTGTTCTGATTGGTGGAAATGCTATTTTGCCAGGTATCGTAGAACTTGCACAGGAAGTTTTTGGTGTTGGTGTCAAACTTTACGTTCCAAATCAAGTTGGAATTCGTAACCCTGCCTTTGCTCATGTGATCAGCTTGTCTGAATTTGCTGGTCAATTGACTGAAGTGCATTTATTAGCACAACGAGCAGTCAAGGGTGAAGATACCTTACGTCATCAACCAATTAATTTCGGCGGAATGATTCAACGTGTTACGCAGGTAGCACAACCTACCCCAATTCAACCAGTTCAAAATACTGAGGTAGAACCATCAGCTTCTACGAACGTAGTTGCTCCGAAAGAAGATAAAGTATCTTCTCAAAATAAACCAAAAATCGCAGATCGTTTCCGTGGCTTAATCGGAAGCATGTTTGATGAATAAAAGAGGAAAAATAAACTATGACATTTTCATTTGATACAGCAGCAGCTCAAGGTGCAGTTATTAAAGTAATCGGTGTTGGTGGAGGTGGCGGTAACGCCATTAACCGCATGGTTGACGAAGGTGTTGCAGGCGTAGAATTTATCGCAGCAAACACAGATGTACAAGCTTTGAGTAGTACTAAAGCAGAGACAGTAATTCAATTGGGTCCTAAATTGACTCGTGGTTTGGGTGCTGGAGGTCAACCTGAAGTTGGTCGTAAAGCTGCTGAAGAAAGCGAAGAAACATTGACAGCTGCTATCAGTGGAGCGGATATGGTCTTCATTACTGCTGGTATGGGAGGTGGATCAGGTACTGGTGCGGCTCCTGTTATTGCCCGTATTGCTAAAGATTTGGGTGCTCTTACAGTTGGTGTTGTGACACGTCCTTTCGGTTTTGAGGGAAGCAAACGTGGTCAATTTGCTGTTGAAGGAATCAACCAACTTCGTGAACATGTGGATACCCTATTGATTATTTCAAACAACAACTTGCTTGAAATTGTTGATAAGAAAACTCCACTTCTTGAAGCTCTTAGCGAAGCAGATAACGTACTTCGCCAAGGTGTTCAAGGGATTACGGATTTGATTACAAACCCTGGTTTGATTAACCTTGACTTTGCCGATGTGAAAACAGTTATGGCAAATAAAGGGAACGCCTTGATGGGTATCGGTATCGGTAGTGGAGAAGAACGTGTGGTAGAAGCAGCTCGTAAGGCAATCTACTCACCACTTCTTGAAACAACTATTGACGGTGCTGAAGATGTTATCGTTAACGTTACTGGTGGTCTTGATTTGACCTTGATTGAAGCTGAAGAAGCATCAGAAATCGTCAACCAAGCAGCTGGTCAAGGAGTGAACATCTGGTTGGGAACATCTATTGATGAAAGCATGCGTGATGAAATTCGCGTAACAGTTGTCGCAACTGGTGTTCGTCAAGATCGTGTTGAAAAAGTTGTTGGACATGCACCAAAACAAGCAGTTCGTCATGAGCAAGTAAGCCCAAGTCATGCACGTAACCATGATCGTCATTATGACATGGCTGAAACTGCAGAAATTCCAAGTCCAGCACCTCGTCGCACAGAATCTTCTCAAACTTCAGCATTTGGTGATTGGGACTTGCGTCGTGAGACAATTGTTCGTCCGACTGATTCAGTTGTATCACCAGTTGAACGTTTCGAAGCACCATCTTTAGAAGAGGACGAATTAGAAACTCCTCCATTTTTCAAAAATCGTTAAGTAAATGAATTTGAAAGAAAATACAGAACATGTTTTTCAACAAATAAAAGATGCAAGTCAGCAGTCAGGAAGAGAAGCCAATTCTGTTTCGGTTGTTGCTGTTACAAAATATGTAGACGTACCGACAGCGGAGGCTTTGCTTCCGCTAGGTGTGCATCATATTGGTGAAAATCGTGTAGATAAATTTCTTGAGAAATATGAAGCTTTAAACGACCGGAATATTACCTGGCATTTGATTGGTACTTTGCAAAGACGCAAGGTCAAAGATGTCATTCAGTATGTTGATTATTTCCACGCTTTGGATTCATTAAAGCTAGCAGAAGAAATTCAAAAAAGAAGTGACCGAGTTGTTAAGTGTTTCTTACAAGTAAATATCTCAAGGGAAGAGAGCAAACATGGTTTTTCAAAGGAAGAACTATTGGAGCTCTTGCAAGAATTGGCCGCCTTAGATAAAATTGAATATGTAGGCTTGATGACCATGGCTCCTTTTGAAGCTAGTAGTGATGAGTTGAAAGAAATTTTTAAAGCTACGCAGGATTTGCAACTAGAAATTAGAGAAAAACAAATTCCCAATATGCCAATGATGGACTTGAGTATGGGTATGAGTCGTGACTATAAGGAAGCGATTGAATTTGGCTCAACCTTTGTCAGAATTGGTACAGCATTTTTTAAATAGGAAAGAAATATGTCTTTAAAAGATAGATTTGATAAATTTATAGATTATTTTACAGAAGATGGAGAAGATGTTGGTACTACATATCAGCCTAAAGCTGAAGAGCCGATTGTGACTCCAGTCCCTTCTGTTCAAGAGTTGCCTCAACAAGCTGGTAGCACGCCATCTAAAGATAAAAACATCACCCGTCTCCATGCCCGTCAACAAGAGTTGGCTATGCAAAGTCAACGTTCTACTGATAAGGTGACAATTGATGTCCGTTATCCACGTAAATACGAAGATGCCACAGATATTGTTGATTTATTAGCTGGTAACGAAAGTATTTTGATTGATTTCCAATATATGACAGAAGTTCAAGCGCGTCGTTGTTTGGATTATCTGGACGGGGCTCGTCACGTTTTGGCTGGTAACATGAAAAAGGTTGCATCTACTATGTACCTGCTGACACCAGTTGATGTTGTCGTTAATATTGAAGATATCAAAATCCCAGATGAATCACAAAATGGTGAATTTGGCTTTGACATGAAACGTACGAGAGTGAGATAATGCTCTTTCTCATTCGTTTTATTCAAAATGCAGTGGATATCTATTCACTGATTTTAATCATTTTTGCTCTGATGTCTTGGTTCCCAAATGCTTATGAATCACGTCTGGGACGCTTGATTATTAGTTTAGTGAAACCGATAATTGCCCCTTTGCAACGTTTACCCCTTCAGATTGCTGGTCTTGACTTGTCTGTCTGGATTGCGGTATTACTAGTTCATTTCCTAGGGGAACAATTGATTCGACTTTTAGTGATCTTTCTATGAACAAGATGATTTATCAACACTTTTCTAAGAATGATTCGTCTTTTATTGATAAGGGAGTAGAATGGATAAAAAAGGTAGAAGATTCTTATTCTCCTTTTTTAACACCCTTTGTAAATCCCCATCAAGAAAAGATTTTAAAGGTTCTAGCATCAACCAACGACATCTCCTATATGAGCAGTCGGCAGTTTCTTGAAACTGAATATGTACGGGTACTCCTGTATCCTGATTATTTTGAACCCGAATTTTCTGATTTTGAACTATCCTTGCAAGAAATAGTTTATCCTAATAAGTTTGAACGCTTAACGCATTCAAAAATATTAGGGACTGTTTTAAATCAGCTGGGAATTGATAGGAAGCTATTTGGTGATATCTTAGTCAATGAAGAGAGAGCACAGATTATTATTAATCGACAGTTTACTCTCCTTTTCCAAGATGGCATTACGAAAATTGCTCGTCTACCGGTTCGTCTAGAAGAACGGGATTTTACTGAGAAGATTGATACAGTGGAGGACTACCAAGAATTAGATATTTGTATCGCTAGTTCTAGATTAGATGTTTTTCTAGCAGGGGTCTTCAAGCTGTCTAGAAATCAGGCAAATCAGTTAATTGAAAAGCAGGCAGTTCAAGTCAATTACCATTTAGTTGAAAAATCAGATTATACAGTTCAAGTTGGTGATTTGATTAGTGTAAGGAAATTTGGTCGATTGAAACTCGTTAGGGATAATGGGCACACAAAAAAAGATAAAAAGAAATTAACGGTCCAATTGTTATTAAGTAAGTGAGGAAAATTATGCCAATTACATCGTTAGAAATCAAAGATAAAACCTTTAGCACACGCTTTAGAGGGTTTGATCAAGAAGAAGTAGATGAATTTTTAGATATTGTAGTCCGTGATTATGAAGATTTGGTTCGCTCTAATCATGATAAGGATTTACATATTAAGAGTTTGGAAGAGCGTTTGTCTTACTTTGATGAGATGAAAGATTCATTGAGCCAGTCTGTATTGATTGCACAAGATACAGCTGAACGAGTAAAACAAGCTGCAACTGAACGTTCAAACAATATCATTCAACAAGCAGAGCAGGATGCACAACGTTTGTTGGAAGAAGCTAAGTACAAGGCAAATGAAATTCTTCGTCAAGCAACTGATAATGCTAAGAAAGTTGCTGTTGAAACAGAAGAATTGAAGAACAAGAGCCGTGTTTTCCATCAACGTCTCAAATCTACAATTGAGAGCCAGTTAGCAATTGTTGAATCTTCAGATTGGGAAGACATTCTTCGTCCAACAGCGACTTATCTTCAAACAAGTGATGAAGCCTTCAAAGAAGTGGTAAGTGAAGTCTTAGGTGATTCTGTCTTACAACAACATCAAGAGGAAGAACCAATTGATATTACTCGTCAGTTTTCTCCCGAGGAAATGGCAGAGTTGCAAGCGCGTATCGAAGCGGCTAATAAGGAACTTGCGGAAGCCGAAGCTAGAGCTGAGCAAGAACAAGTGGTTTCACCAGCTCCGGTTGTTGAAGAAAGTCCAGCTCATCCAGTTGGTCCAATGTATGAAGAGCCAGAAGTAGCTCCAAGCCATTACTCAGGACCAACACCAGCTACTGAAGCTGTAAATTCAGAACCAGGTTTTGCAGCACCGCAAGAATCTGTTACAATTTTATAAGAAATGATCTGAGAACAATATCTTATCCTTATATTTCCAGCGAGCAGGAGATGGTGTGAGTCCTGCATTCCCTAATGATAAGATTATCCTCTCAAACAATCAAGTCTGAATGAAGTAAGATTTGACGTTCCCCACGTTACGGGATAAGAGGGAGAAAGACCAGATCTTTTTCCGAATAAAGGTGGTACCACGATTTTCGTCCTTTTTGGAAGTCGTGGTTTTTAATTTGTTATTATTTATAAAGGAGATACCATGAAACTCAAAGATACCCTTAACCTTGGGAAAACAGCTTTCCCAATGCGTGCAGGCCTTCCTACCAAAGAGCCAGTTTGGCAAAAGGAATGGGAAGATGCAAAACTTTATCAACGTCGTCAAGAATTGAACCAAGGAAAACCTCATTTCACCTTGCATGATGGCCCTCCATACGCGAACGGAAATATCCACGTTGGACATGCTATGAACAAGATTTCAAAAGATATCATTGTTCGTTCAAAATCTATGTCAGGGTTTTATGCACCATATATTCCAGGTTGGGATACACATGGTCTGCCAATCGAGCAAGTTTTAGCAAAACAGGGTGTCAAACGTAAAGAAATGGACTTGGTTGAGTACTTGAAACTTTGCCGTGAATATGCTCTTTCTCAAGTAGATAAACAACGCGAAGACTTCAAACGTTTGGGTGTTTCTGGTGACTGGGAAAATCCATATGTGACTTTGACTCCTGACTATGAAGCAGCCCAAATCCGTGTCTTCGGTGAGATGGCTAACAAGGGTTATATCTACCGTGGTGCCAAGCCAGTTTACTGGTCTTGGTCATCTGAATCTGCCCTTGCTGAAGCAGAGATTGAATACCATGATTTGGTTTCAACTTCCCTTTACTATGCCAACAAGGTAAAAGATGGCAAAGGAATTCTAGATACAGATACTTATATCGTTGTTTGGACAACTACTCCATTTACTATCACAGCTTCTCGTGGTTTGACTGTTGGAGCAGATATTGATTACGTTTTAGTTCAACCTGCTGGTGAAGCTCGTAAGTTTGTGGTTGCTGCAGAATTATTGACTAGCTTGTCTGAGAAGTTTGGTTGGGCTGATGTTCAAGTGTTGGCAACTTATCGTGGTCAAGAATTGAACCATATTGTAACAGAACACCCATGGGATAAGGCTGTAGATGAATTGGTAATCCTTGGTGACCACGTTACTACTGACTCTGGTACAGGTATTGTCCATACAGCCCCTGGTTTTGGTGAGGACGACTACAATGTCGGTATTGCTAATGGTCTTGAAGTCGCAGTCACTGTTGATGAACGCGGTATCATGATGGCTAATGCTGGTCCTGAGTTTGAAGGCCAATTCTACGACAAGGTAGTTCCAACTGTCATCGAGAAACTTGGCAACCTCCTTCTTGCCCAAGAAGAAATCTCTCACTCATACCCATTTGACTGGCGTACGAAAAAACCAATCATCTGGCGTGCAGTTCCACAATGGTTTGCTTCAGTTTCAAAATTCCGTCAAGAAATCTTGGATGAGATTGAAAAAGTGAAATTCCACTCAGAATGGGGTAAAGTCCGTCTGTACAACATGATTCGTGATCGTGGTGACTGGGTTATCTCTCGTCAACGTGCTTGGGGTGTTCCGCTTCCAATCTTCTACGCTGAAGATGGTACAGCAATCATGACAGCTGAAACGATTGAACACGTGGCTCAACTCTTTGAGGAACACGGTTCTATCATCTGGTGGGAACGTGATGCTAAGGACCTCTTGCCAGAAGGATTTACTCATCCAGGTTCACCAAATGGCGAGTTCAAGAAAGAAACAGATATCATGGACGTTTGGTTTGACTCAGGTTCATCATGGAATGGAGTTGTGGTAAACCGTCCTGAGTTGACTTACCCAGCAGATCTTTACCTTGAAGGTTCTGACCAATACCGTGGTTGGTTCAATTCCTCACTCATCACATCTGTTGCCAACCATGGCGTAGCGCCTTACAAACAAATCTTGTCACAAGGTTTTGCCCTTGATGGTAAAGGTGAGAAGATGTCTAAATCTCTTGGAAATACCATTGCTCCAAGCGATGTTGAAAAACAATTTGGTGCAGAAATCTTGCGTCTTTGGGTAACAAGTGTAGACTCAAGCAACGACGTGCGTATCTCTATGGATATTTTGAGCCAAGTCTCTGAAACTTACCGTAAGATCCGTAACACTCTTCGTTTCTTGATTGCCAATACATCTGATTTTAACCCAGCTCAAGATTCAGTAGCTTACGATGAACTTCGTTCAGTTGATAAGTACATGACGATTCGCTTTAACCAGCTTGTCAAGACCATTCGTGATGCTTATGCAAACTTTGAATTCTTGACAATCTACAAGGCCTTGGTGAACTTTATCAACGTTGACTTGTCAGCATTCTACCTTGATTTTGCTAAGGACGTTGTTTACATCGAGGGTGCCAAATCACTGGAACGCCGTCAAATGCAGACTGTCTTCTATGACATTCTTGTTAAAATCACCAAACTCTTGACACCAATCCTTCCTCACACAGCAGAGGAAATCTGGTCATATCTTGAGTTTGAAGCAGAAGACTTCGTCCAATTATCAGAATTACCAGAAGCAGAAACTTTTGCTAATCAAGAAGAAATCTTGGATACATGGGCTGCCTTCATGGACTTCCGTGGACAAGCTCAAAAAGCCTTGGAAGAAGCTCGTAATGCCAAAGTAATCGGTAAATCGCTTGAAGCACACTTGATAGTTTATCCAAATGAAGTGGTGAAAACTCTACTCGAAGCAGTAAACAGCAATGTGGCTCAACTTTTGATCGTGTCAGACTTGACCATCGCAGAAGGACCGGCTCCAGAAGTTGCTGTAAGCTTTGAAGACGTAGCCTTCACTGTTGAACGCGCTGCAGGCCAAGTATGTGACCGTTGCCGTCGTATTGACCCAACAACAGCAGAACGCAGTTACCACGCAGTCATCTGTGACCACTGTGCAAGCATCGTAGAAGAAAACTTTGCAGACGCAGTCGCAGAAGGGTTTGAGGAGAAATAATCTATTTAAAATACAGGAAATTTCCTGTATTTTTTTTAAAACTATTTCCTCAGAAAGAAAGTGTTAAATCTAATAATGGTATAATTTAAAGCAACTATGGGAGAAGGGGATATTGATGAAAAATGAAAAACTTGCTCAGATTGATGGGATTATTGGTTTGATTACAGGAATGCTTTTAATTAGTTTCCCATTCATTTTAGTTTTGATTGGAAAATTAGCTAATGATAATGATGCATATAGTGCAATATTGGGAATTATTTTTATCGTTTTTAGTGAAGAAGTTGCGATTATGATTCTGGGGACTATATTTATTATTTTTAGTTTGATTAAAATTATAATTTTAATCTTAGGAATTATTACTCTTACTTATTACAAAAATGATAATCGCATTTCCTTTCTACCATCACTTTTGTTAATTATTGGTTCATCGATTGCATTGATTCCATTATTAGGATGGTTTGGAGGAATTATTATTATCATTGCTTCTATTTTATTTTTAGAAAGTCTCCAAAAATTCAAAGTTGAAGGATAAAAAATAAGGAAAAGGATTGCCAAACAGTCCTTTCCTTTTTGGTTTTGACTAGCTTTTTTGTGAAAAATTGTGTAAAATAGAATAGATAAACGAGGGGAAACCTCGGAAAATTTAAAGGAGAATCCATCTAATGGTAAAATTGGTTTTTGCTCGCCACGGTGAGTCTGAATGGAACAAAGCTAACCTATTCACTGGTTGGGCTGATGTTGATTTGTCTGAAAAAGGTACACAACAAGCGATTGACGCTGGTAAATTGATCAAAGAAGCTGGTATCGAATTTGACCAAGCTTACACTTCAGTATTGAAACGTGCGATCAAAACAACTAACTTGGCTCTTGAAGCTTCTGACCAATTGTGGGTTCCAGTTGAAAAATCATGGCGTTTGAACGAACGTCACTACGGTGGTTTGACTGGTAAAAACAAAGCTGAAGCTGCTGAACAATTTGGTGATGAGCAAGTTCACATCTGGCGTCGTTCATACGATGTATTGCCTCCAAACATGGACCGTGATGATGAGCACTCAGCTCACACTGACCGTCGTTACGCTTCACTTGACGACTCAGTTATCCCAGATGCTGAAAACTTGAAAGTGACTTTGGAACGTGCCCTTCCTTTCTGGGAAGATAAAATCGCTCCAGCCCTTAAAGATGGTAAAAACGTATTCGTAGGAGCTCACGGTAACTCAATCCGTGCCCTTGTAAAACACATCAAAGGTTTGTCAGATGACGAAATCATGGACGTGGAAATCCCTAACTTCCCACCATTGGTATTCGAATTCGACGAAAAATTGAACGTAGTTTCTGAGTACTACCTTGGAAAATAAAAAATTGTAAGTCTAGAATTGATTTCTAGGCTTTTTATGTTAGTATGGTAGTATGATAAGGAATAAAAAACAAGATTATGTACTGAACTACAAGCAACCAGCTTCAACCACTTATAAGGGTTGGGAAGAAGAGGCCTTACCGATAGGTAATGGTTCTTTAGGGGCTAAAGTATTTGGGCTTATAGGGGCTGAGCGGATTCAATTTAATGAAAAAAGTCTCTGGTCGGGTGGGCCTCAACCAGATAGTTCAGATTATCAGGGTGGAAATCTTCAGGATCAGTATGGTTTTTTAGCTGAAATTCGGAAGGCTTTAGAAAAGAGAGATTACAATCGGGCTAAGGAACTGGCTGAGCAGCACCTAGTTGGGCCCCAAACGAGTCAATATGGGACCTATCTGTCCTTTGGAGATATTTTCATTGAGTTCAGCCAGCAAGGCACGACTTTGTCTCAGGTGACGGATTACCAGAGACAGTTGAATGTCAGTAAGGCACTGGCGACGACTTCTTATGCCTATAAGGGAACGAGATTTGAACGTGAAGCCTTTGCGAGTTTTCCAGATGATCTCTTGATTCAACGCTTTACTAAGGAAGGGTCGGAAACTCTGGATTTTACTATAGAACTATCCTTGACCCGTGACTTGGCTTCTGATGAAAAGTATGAGCAGAAAAAGTCTGATTACAAGGAGTGCCAGCTGGATATCACTGATTCCCATATCTTGATGAAGGGACGAGTTAAGGACAATGATCTTCAGTTTACTGGCTGTCTTGCTTGGCAAACGGATGGAGACACCAGAGTCTGGTCGAATAAAGTTCAGATATCAGGAGCCAGTTATGCCAATCTCTTCTTGGCAGCTAAAACAGATTTTGCTCAAAATCCAGCTAGCAATTATCGCAAGAAACTAGATTTGGAGCGACAAGTAAAGGACTTGGTGGAGACAGCTAAAGAAAAGGGCTATGACCAATTAAAATCACGGCATATTCAGGACTACCAAGCCTTATTTCAGCGTGTTCAATTGGATTTGGGGGCTGAGGTTTATGCAACCACTACAGATGAGTTGTTAAAAAATTATAAGCCACAAGAGGGGCAGGCTTTGGAGGATCTGTTCTTCCAGTATGGGCGGTATTTATTGATTAGTTCGTCCAGAGATTGCCCAGATGCGCTACCAGCTAACCTGCAAGGGGTCTGGAATGCGGTCGACAATCCTCCTTGGAATTCAGACTATCATCTGAATATCAATCTGCAGATGAATTATTGGCCAGCCTATGTGACTAACCTCTTAGAAACGGCCTTTCCGGTCATCAACTATATCGATGATTTGCGTGTCTATGGTCGCATAGCGGCTGCAAGGTATGCAGGAATCGTCTCTCAGAAAGGTGAGGAGAACGGTTGGTTGGTCCATACTCAAGCGACTCCCTTTGGTTGGACGGTACCTGGTTGGGATTACTACTGGGGGTGGTCTCCGGCAGCTAATGCGTGGATGATGCAAACGGTTTATGAGGCCTATTCATTTTACAGGGACCAAGACTATCTCAGGAAGAAAATTTATCCCATGTTGAGGGAAACGGTTCGTTTTTGGAATGCTTTTTTACATGAGGATCAGCTAGCTCAGCGTTGGGTTTCTTCTCCGTCTTATTCGCCAGAACATGGTCCGATTTCGATTGGCAATACCTATGACCAATCTCTTATTTGGCAATTATTCCATGATTTTATTCAGGCTGCTCAAGAATTAGGGATGGATGCGGACTTGTTGACTGAAGTCAAAGAGAAGTTTGACCTGCTTAATCCTCTACAAATCACTCAATCTGGTCGAATTAGGGAGTGGTATGAGGAGGAAGAACAGCATTTTCAAAATGAGAAAGTGGAAGCCCAACATCGGCATGCTTCCCATCTGGTGGGACTTTATCCTGGAACTCTCTTTAGTCATAAGGGGCAAGAGTATCTTGAAGCGGCGCGTGCTAGCCTCAATGATCGTGGAGATGGGGGAACAGGCTGGTCCAAGGCTAATAAGATCAATCTCTGGGCGCGTTTGGGAGATGGCAATCGAGCCCATAAATTATTAGCAGAGCAGTTAAAGACATCCACCTTGCCCAATCTTTGGTGTAGCCATCCACCTTTTCAGATAGATGGTAATTTTGGTGCTACTAGTGGCATGGCAGAAATGTTGCTTCAGTCTCATACAGCTTATCTGGTGCCCCTAGCTGCCCTACCTGATACATGGTCATCAGGTTCCGTTTCAGGTTTAATGGCACGTGGACATTTTGAAGTTAGCATGAGGTGGGAGGATAAAAAACTCTTACAGATGACCATTTTATCAAGAAGTGGAGGAGATTTGCGAGTCTCTTATACAGGTATTGAAAAGAGTGTGATTGAAGTGAATCAAAAAAAAGCAAAAGTGAATTGCACAGAGAAAGATTGTATTTCGGTAGCAACAGCAGAAGGCGATTTTGTTCAATTTTATTTTTAAGAAGAGGATAGAAGGCAGTGGTTTGAGACTGCCTTTTATGAAGGAGTTGAGACTGTAAGCAGTTTCCAACTAGTTGAAAAAGCGTTATAATGGTAGTAGGAAGTAAATTGTTTGAGAGAGGGCGAGTCTGATGGCTTATATTGAGATGAAACACTGTTACAAGCGTTATCAGGTTGGGGACACGGAGATTGTGGCCAATTGTGATGTGAATTTTGAGATTGAAAAAGGGGAGCTGGTGATTATCCTTGGTGCATCAGGTGCAGGCAAGTCAACAGTTCTTAATCTTCTCGGGGGAATGGACACCAATGACGAGGGGGAAATCTGGATTGATGGGGTCAATATTGCAGACTACAATTCCCACCAGAGAACCAATTACCGCCGCAATGATGTCGGTTTTGTTTTTCAGTTTTACAATCTAGTATCTAATCTGACAGCTAAGGAAAATGTGGAATTGGCTTCTGAAATTGTGACGGATGCCTTGGATCCTGAGCAGGTCTTGACAGATGTAGGTCTGACTCATCGTCTTAATAATTTCCCAGCCCAGCTTTCTGGAGGGGAGCAACAGCGAGTCTCCATTGCACGCGCAGTAGCCAAAAATCCTAAAATCCTTCTTTGTGATGAACCGACTGGTGCCTTGGATTATCAGACGGGCAAGCAAGTCTTGAAAATTCTCCAAGATATGTCTCGTCAAAAGGGAACGACGGTGATTATCGTGACTCATAATGGAGCTTTGGCGCCCATTGCTGATCGCGTGATTTATATGCATGATGCCAGTGTCAAGGATGTGGTGATCAATCAGCATCCTCAGGATATTGACAGTTTGGAGTACTAGCATGATCAAGCGAAAAACTTATTGGAAGGACTTAATTCAGTCCTTTACAGGCTCCAAGGGGCGTTTTTTATCCATCTTAACCTTGATGATGTTAGGGTCTCTAGCCTTAGTAGGCCTCAAAGTGACTAGCCCCAACATGGAGGCGACAGCTAATGCTTATTTAAGAACTGCTCAAACCTTGGATTTGGCAGTTATGTCTAATTATGGTTTGGATCAAGCAGATCAAGAAGAATTAGAACAGATAGAGGGAGCAGATTTTGAGTTTGGCTATTTGACAGATGTGACTATGGAAAATGGGCAGGATGCCATTCGGCTGTATTCCAAACTAGAGCGAATTTCAACCTTTCAGCTAAGAGAGGGACGACTTCCTCAGTCAGACCAGGAAATTGCTTTGGCCAGTCATTTACAAGGCCAATATCGTGTAGGACAGGAGATTAGCTTTAAAGAAAAAGAAGAGGGTCATTCCTCTTTAAAAGACCATACTTATACCATTACTGGTTTTGTGTATTCAGCTGAAATCCTCTCCCAGCGAGATATGGGCTACGCAGGCAGTGGAAGTGGGACTCTGACAGCCTATGGGGTGATTTTACCTAGTCAGTTTGATCAGAAAGTCTATAATATAGCACGCTTGAAATATCAAGATTTAGCAGGATTAAATGCTTTTTCAGAAGCTTATGAAGAAAAATCCAAGCAACATCAGGAAAATCTAGAACAAGCTTTGTCAGATAATGGCAAGGCACGTCTGCAACTATTGAAAAAAGAAGGACAAGAGTCTCTAGAAAAAGGCCAAGAAACCCTTGATAAGGCTGAGACTAATCTGCAGGAAGGCAAACGTCGTTTAGCAGCTGCTCAAACTCGTTTACAGGCTCAGGAAAGTCAACTAGCCTTGCTTCCTCAAGCTCAGAGAGAGCAGGCTAGTGCTCAACTTACCCAAGCTAAGCAGGAATTGAGCAAGGAAGAGGACAAACTAAAGCAGGCTGAACAAAATTTAGCCCAAGAAAAGGAAAAATTAGAAAAACATCAGCAAGTCTTGGATGATTTAGCTGAGCCCAAGTATCAAGTATATAATCGTCAGACTATGCTAGGTGGTCAGGGCTACCTCATGTACAGTAATGCTTCAGCCAGTATTCGGGCAGTGGGCAATATCTTTCCTGTAGTGCTTTATGCCGTAGCAGCTATGGTGACTTTCACAACTATGACTCGCTTTGTGGATGAAGAGCGAACACATGCAGGGATTTTTAAGTCCTTGGGCTATCGCAGCAAGGATATTATCGCCAAGTTTCTCCTCTACGGCCTAGTAGCTGGGACGGTCGGAACGGCTCTAGGTAGTATACTTGGCCATTATTTGCTAGCCAGTGTGATTTCAAGTGTCATTACAAAAGGCATGGTGGTGGGAGAAACCCAGATTCAGTTCTATTGGAGCTATAGTTTACTAGCTCTTGGTCTGAGTTGGCTGGCGAGTGTGTTACCAGCCTATCTGGTGGCTCGGAGGGAACTTCACGACGAAGCAGCCCAACTTTTACTTCCTAAACCACCTGTCAAAGGAGCTAAAATCTTACTGGAGCGCATCAGTTTTATTTGGCGTCGTCTCAGTTTTACTCATAAGGTAACAGCCCGCAATATCTTCCGTTATAAACAGCGGATGTTAATGACGATCTTTGGTGTGGCTGGTTCTGTAGCCCTGCTCTTTGCAGGATTGGGAATCCAATCCTCTGTAGCAGGAGTTCCGTCTAGACAGTTTCAAGAAATCCAACAGTATCAAATGATTGTCTCTGAAAATCCTAGTGCGACCAATCAAGACAAGGCAAGTCTAGAAGAAGTGTTGAAAGGGCAGGATATTCAAGCCTACCAGAAAATTTATTCTAAGACGCTAGACAAGGATTTCAAAGGCAAGGCTGGTCTTCAGACAATTACCCTTATGATGACAGAGAAGGAGGATTTGACACCCTTTATCCATCTGCAAAATCATCAGCAGGAGCTGACATTAAAAGATGGAGTCGTTATTACAGCTAAACTCGCCCAGCTGGCAGGTGTCGGGGTTGGGCAGACTTTAGAAATTGAAGGTAAGGAGTTAAGGGTTGCTGCCATTGCTGAGAACTACGTTGGTCATTTTATTTATATGAACCAAGCCAATTATGAGCAACTTTATGGACAGCTACCCCAAGCCAACACTTATCTGGTTACGCTAAAGGACACTAGTGCGCCTAGTATCGAAAGGCAGGCAGGCTTGCTTATGAATCAAGCTGCAGTGTCTAGCGTCGTCCAGAATGCTTCAGCCATTCGACTCTTTGACTCCGTCGCTAGCTCACTCAATCAGACCATGACCATCTTGGTCATCGTATCGGTTCTATTGGCTATTGTTATCCTTTACAATCTAACCAACATTAACGTGGCTGAGAGAATCCGTGAACTCTCTACTATCAAGGTGCTCGGTTTTCATAATAAAGAAGTCACCCTCTACATTTACCGTGAGACGATTGTGTTGTCCCTTGTGGGAATCGTACTTGGTTTGGTATCTGGTTTCTATTTACATCAATTTTTGATTCAAATGATTTCGCCTGCGACTATTCTCTTTTATCCGCGGGTAGGCTGGGAAGTCTATGTAATCCCAGTGGTAGCAGTAAGTATCATTTTGGCCTTGCTTGGTTTCTTTGTCAATTATCATCTGAGAAAGGTTGATATGCTTGAAGCCTTGAAATCTGTAGAGTAAGGCGATTGTTTTTCTGATTGAACTTATATTTACTCGTAAGCAAAAATCCTCCGTTTCAAAGAGCAGAAAACTCTTTGTGACAGAGGATTTTTTCTATAGTTCTTTAGCTGCTGCAATTGCGGCTTCGAAATTTGGTTCAGAGTTGATATTGTCCACGTATTCAACGTAGCGAATAGTATTGTCGGTGTCAAGGACAAAGACTGCGCGTGCCAATAGGTGCCACTCATTGATTAAGAGGGCATAATCACGTCCAAAGGAATGGTCGAAATAGTCTGAGAGCATGATAGCATTTTCAATGCCTTCAGCACCGCACCAACGTTTTTGGGCAAAGGGTAGGTCCATGGAAACAGTCAAGACGACCGTGTTGTCCAGTCCAGCCAGTTCTTCATTAAAACGACGCGTTTGAGTAGAGCAGATGCCTGTATCGATAGAAGGCACGACACTCAAGACTTTTTTCTTGCCATCAAAATCAGCCAGAGATTTTTTAGAAAGGTCTGTTGTAGTGAGTGAAAAATCAAGTGCCTTGTCGCCGACTTGTAGTTGTTTACCTGTAAAGCTCACAGGATTTCCGAGAAAAGTTACCATAGGATACTCCAATCTTTTTTCTTCCATTTTAGCTGAAACAGTCGGAATTTTCCAATGATTTGACCGGAAATATGGGCATAGAAAAAACGCCAGCTCATGTGAGAATGACGTTTTTCAGAGGCTTATTTTGCCAATCCTTCAGCAATCTTGTCAAGGTTGTATTTCATCATGTTGTAGTAGCTGTCGCCTTCTTTACCTTGTTCTGCGATAGAGTCAGTAAAGATTTGTGCGTAGATTGGGATGTTTGTGTCTTGTGAAACAGTCTTCATTGGACGGTCATCCACACTTGATTCTACAAAGAGTGAAGGAGTTTTTGTTTGGCGAAGTTTTTCAACCAAGGTCTTGATTTGGTCAGGTGTTCCTTCTTCTTCAGTATTGATTTCCCAGATATAGGCACTTGGGACACCGTAGGCTTTAGAGAAGTATTTGAAGCATCCTTCGCTGGTTACAATGAGTTTTTTCTCAGCAGGGATGTTGTTAAATTTCTCCTTAGCTTCCTTGTCAAGTTTGTCTAGCTTATCAGTATATTCTTTGAGATTTTTTTCGTAGAATTCCTTGTTGCTAGGGTCTTTAGCGCTCAATTGTTTTGCGATATTTTTAGCAAAGATCATCCCATTTTCAAGGTTGAGCCAAGCGTGTGGGTCTTCTTTGCCTTTTTCGTTTTGACCTTCAAGGTAGATAACATCAACGCCTTCGCTGACTGCAAAGTAGTCTTTGTTTTCAGTTTTCTTAGCATTTTCTACCAATTTTGTAAACCAAGCATTGCCACCTGTTTCAAGGTTGATCCCGTTATAGAAAATCAAATCAGCTTGAGATGTTTTCTTAACGTCTTCAGGAAGTGGTTCGTATTCGTGTGGGTCTTGACCAACAGGAACGATACTGTGAAGATCAATCTTGTCACCAGCAATATTTTTAGTAATATCAGCGATGATTGAGTTTGTAGCAACAACTTTTAGTTTTTGACCAGAAGCTGCATCTTTTTTTCCGCTAGCACATGCTACAAGAGCAATGACGGAAAGAAAGAGAACGAGTAATGTACCTAATTTTTTCATTAGATCCTCCAATTTAGTGGGGTTTTGCCCCTTATTTTAACAAATGTTTATTTTTCAGTTTCAAATATCGTTGTTTTGGAGCGATAAAGAAGCTAATGAGAAAGAAACTAGCGGCTGTAAGCACGATACTAGAACCTGCCGCAACGTTAAAGCTATAGCCGATAAAGAGTCCCAAAACGGAAGCTGTCGCTCCAAAGGTTGAGGAAAGGAAAATCATACTTTTCAGGCTATTAGCATAGAGATAAGCAGTTGCTGCTGGTGTAATCAGCATGGCTACAATCAGGATAGTTCCGACACTTTGCATGGCTGTCACAGACACGAGAGTTAGGAGTACCATGAGTAAGTAGTGATAGAAATTGACAGGCATTCCCATGGCTCTAGCCAAGAGTTCATCAAAGGAAGTGATCAAGAGTTGCTTGAAGAAAATCCAGATTAACAAGAGAATGGCTGCTCCTACACCCATCGTAATAAACATATCTGTATCTTGGACGGCCAGGATATTACCAAAAAGAATATGGAAAAGGTCAGTTGAACTTTTAGCGACACTAATCAAGATGATACCGAGGGCTAAGAAAGAAGAAAAGGTAATGCCGATGGCGGTATCGCTTTTGATAATCGAGTTCCCCTTGATGTAGGTGATGATGATGGCAGCTAGCAATCCAAAGACAATGGCTCCGATGAAGAAGTCAAGGCCCAAGATAAAGGAGAGGGCTACACCTGGCAAGACAGCATGTGAAATGGCATCTCCCATGAGTGACATCCCGCGTAGGATGATGAAACATCCCACAGCTCCAGCTACGACCCCGATGACAATGGCTGTTATCAAGGCATTTTGTAAGAAATGGAATTTTTGTAATCCATCGATAAATTCTGCAATCATAGGTCACCTCCATTGAAAAAGAGTCGATTACCGTAAGCTTCTTTGAGATTGGCTTCGGTAAAGGTTTCTTTGGTTGGACCAAAGGCAATCACTTCTCGATTGACAAGCAAGACTTGATCGAAGTAGTGGGGAACCTTGCTGAGGTCATGGTGGACGATGAGAACCGTCTTACCAGCTTTTTTCAGATCTCTCAGCGTATTCATGATGATTTCCTCACTGACTGAGTCAATCCCAACAAAGGGTTCATCTAAGAGGATATAGTCGGCTTCCTGCACCAGACATCTGGCAATCAAGACCCGCTGGAACTGACCTCCAGACAGTTGACTGATTTGACGTTCAGCGTAGTCAGCTAGACCGACAATTTCAAGGGCCTCTTGCACTTTCTTCCAATGTTTAGCATTTAAACTGCGAAAGAGGGGGATAGAGGGAAAGAGTCCTAACGAGACACATTCCTTGACCTTGATGGGAAAGTTGTAGTCGATATTGATTTTTTGTTCGACATAGGCGATTCGATGTAAGGATTTTTTCACTTCCTTGTCATCGAGAAATGCCTGACCTTGATGTGGGATAATTCCCAGCATCCCTTTTAATAATGTTGATTTCCCAGCACCGTTTGGACCAATGATACCGGTAATTGTTGGTCCATGGAGCACTAGTGAAATATCCTTAAGTGCCAACGTTTCTTTGTAGGAGACACTGAGGTTTTCGATACGTATCATACAGTTGTATTCCTCCTGCCTCTTAATATACATTAAAAAAAAAATTAAGTCAAGTTAATTTTTGAAAAAATTAAAATAATAACTGAAAAACAATAGAAAATATCAGTTCATTTTTAATTGCATTCCCAGATAATTTTTGTTAAGCTAAAAGCAAGTACAAATGAAAGCGAGAACAAGATGACACGTTATCAAGACGATTTTTATGATGCAATCAATGGAGAATGGCAGAAGACTGCTGAAATCCCAGCAGATAAGTCTCAAACTGGAGGTTTTGTGGATTTAGACCAGGAAATTGAAGATCTGATGTTGGCGACAACAGACAAGTGGTTGGTAGGAGAAGAGGTGCCTGAGGATGCTATCTTGGCAAACTTTGTCAAATACCACCGCCTAGTTCGTGATTTTGACAAGAGAGAAGCTGACGGTATCACACCTATTTTGCCTCTTCTTAAAGAATTCCAAGAATTGGAAACTTTTACAGATTTCACTGCCAAACTAGCAGAGTTTGAGCTTGCTGGAAAACCTAATTTCCTTCCTTTTGGTGTTTCGCCAGACTTTATGGATGCTAGAATCAATGTTTTATGGGCCAGTGCTCCAAGCACGATCCTGCCCGATACGACCTACTATGCTGAAGACCATCCTCAACGTGAGGAACTCTTGACCCTTTGGAAAGAAACCAGCGCAAATCTCCTCAAGGCTTATGATTTCTCTGATGAAGAAATTGAAGACTTGCTAGAAAAAAGACTTGAATTGGACCGTCGCGTGGCGGCAGTGGTGCTTTCTAATGAAGAAAGTTCGGAATATGCTAAACTCTACCATCCATATGCTTACGAAGATTTCAAGAAATTCGCACCTGCCCTACCTTTGGATGACTTCTTCCAAGCAGTTCTTGGACAAGTGCCAGACAAGGTTATCGTAGACGAGGAACGTTTCTGGCAAGCAGCAGAGCAATTCTATAGTGAGGAAGCTTGGCCTCTTCTCAAGGCAACCTTGATTTTGAGTGTTGTCAATCTTTCAACCAGCTATTTAACGGAAGAAATCCGTGTCTTGTCAGGTGCCTATAGCCGTGCGCTTTCTGGAGTTCCAGAAGCCAAAGATAAGGTTAAGGCAGCCTACCAGCTAGCACAAGGTCCTTTCAAACAAGCCTTGGGTCTCTGGTATGCCCATGAAAAATTCTCTCCAGAAGCCAAAGCGGACGTGGAGAGAAAAGTGGCAACCATGATTGATGTCTATAAGGAACGCTTGGCTAAAAATGACTGGCTGACTCCAGAAACTCGTGACAAGGCTATCGTTAAACTCAATGTCATCAAGCCTTATATCGGTTACCCAGAAGAATTGCCAGAACGCTATAAGGACAAGGTAGTGGATGAGACTGCTAGTCTTTTTGACAATGCTCTTGCCTTTGCGCGTGTGGAAATCAAGCATAGTTGGAGCAAGTGGAACCAGCCTGTGGACTATAAGGAATGGGGTATGCCTGCTCATATGGTCAATGCCTACTACAATCCACAGAAGAACCTGATTGTCTTTCCAGCGGCCATTTTACAGGCTCCTTTCTATGACTTGCATCAGTCATCTTCTGCTAATTACGGTGGTATTGGGGCAGTTATTGCCCATGAAATTTCCCACGCCTTTGATACCAACGGAGCTTCCTTTGATGAAAATGGTAGCCTCAAGGATTGGTGGACAGAGAGTGACTATGCTGCCTTCAAGGAGAAAACACAAAAAGTTATTGACCAGTTTGATGGACAGGATTCTTATGGAGCAACCATCAACGGTAAATTGACTGTGTCCGAAAACGTGGCTGACTTAGGAGGAATCGCTGCAGCGCTTGAAGCAGCTAAGAGGGAACCAGACTTCTCAGCAGAAGAATTCTTCTACAACTTCGGTCGCATCTGGCGCATGAAAGGTCGTCCAGAATTTATGAAACTTTTGGCTAGTGTCGATGTGCACGCACCAGCCAAACTCCGTGTCAATGTGCAAGTGCCAAACTTCGATGACTTCTTTACAACCTATGATGTCAAAGAAGGAGACGGTATGTGGCGTTCACCAGAAGAGCGCGTGATTATTTGGTAATGCCAAGAAGGAAGCAATTAGAAAAAGGCATCCAATCAGGTGTGAAAACTTGATTGGATGCCTTTTATAATGGAAAGAATTGCTGAATAGTTTACTTAAATTACGATATTGATTGTCATCATCTTGCTAGAAAAAAGGATTGAAGGTCTTTTCGTGAGCAATAGTAGTAGATGGACCATGCCCTGGATAGACATCATAGTTTGGTAGAGTGAAGAGTTGGGTTTGGATACTATGAAGGAGTTGCTCCGTACTACCAGTTGGAAGATCTGTCCGTCCGATTGTTTCACGGAATAGGGCATCTCCTGTCAAGACTAGGTGAGCATCAGGAAAGACGATAGAAACACCGCCGATAGAATGTCCTGGTGTTGGTAAGACAGTGAAACGAAATTCCTCTAGTTGGTATTCTTGGTGAAAGACAAAGGTGTGTTCTGCAGGTTTTGCGACCACATCTGCCATATCATCGTGACGAGGGAGACCAGAGAGATTATCTCCGGGTGTGTAAAGCCAAGATGCTTCGCTCTCTGCGATATAGACAGGAGGATTGCCAAAAGTCTCGCGCACCAAGTCTAAACTCATGATATGGTCATAATGGGCGTGGGTCAATAGAATGGCGCAGACTGGTTTGTTGATCGTCTCGATGGTCTGACGAATGGCTTCCCAATGGCTACCTGGATCTACCACAATGACGTGCTTTTCACCTTCTAGGTAATAGGTGTTTTCATAGGCAATAGGATTCACAGTTTTATGGATTTTCATATTAGCTCCAATCTTAAAGAATGTACTAAATTAAGTATAGCACAGTTGGGGAGAATAAGCTGAAAAAGGAAATAGTTCTAGAAAGAAGAACACAATTTGGATAAGAAAAATAAGCCCCGAATGAGTTCGAGGCTTAAACTGCTTTAATTCCCAGCGTAATATTTCTGGATTCCCTTGACAATCCCTTCAACCAGTTTATCTTGGTATTCACTACTACGGATTTTTTTGTTTTCTTCTGGATTATCCATATATCCCATCTCTAGCAAAACAGCTGGTTTAGCTGTTTCACGTAGAACAGCAAAGGTAGCTTGCAAGAGTCCGGCATCTCTGGCTCCAGTTTCAGCTAATAGTGAAGAATGGATATCGGCAGCAAGACGGTTACTTTCACTCATCCGTTCAGGATTATTATGCCAATCTTTGTTAATCTTGCTAGGGAAACCAGTTTCATCTTTGTAAGAATAGGTCTGGATACCTAGATTAACAGTTGTATCATTTCCTTTTGCATTGAAATGAAGGCTGATGAAAAAGTCTGCATTGGTCTTGTTGACCATACGAGAACGCTCGGTAATAAAATCAACGTCTATATCGCTATCTCGAGAAGTTAGAACGGTATAGCCGAGTCCTTCTAGTCGTTTACGTAGCTTACGATAAACTTGTAGGTTTAAATCTTTTTCAGCTATGCCATAATAATAAGCACCGCGATCCTTACCACCGTGTCCTGGATCTAGAAAAATAGTTTTAGAGTAATGTCCTTTTTGAAAACCTTGTGCTAATTCACGAACCCATTTTCCATTTCCTTGGAAAAGTTGGTTTTTACCATCCACTGCATAGGTTCCTGTAACATACACACCATCGTCCTTAAGATAGTACCAAGCTTGATAGTCTGGATCGTAAATCCATTCCTTATGGGCCATGTAGCCACCAGATTTAAGATAGTAGGAACCAATCCATTGTTTTTGGGCGTAGCGTCCGCCAGATTTGAGGTAAAACCAACTAGAGTAGTTTTGGTCGTAGACCCATTCCCTATCTGCCATGGCACCGCTGGATTTGAGGTAGTAATCGCCCTTCCAGACATTGGCCAGCATTCTACCGTAGCCATCAAAAGCATACCACTTGCCATTGATTTGGCTCCATTGGTTGGATAAATATTTCCCTGAACCATTGATATAGTACCAATTATTTCCCATCTGATACCATCTGTTTTCGAGCAAGTAGCCATTACTATCAAAGAGATAACCATCATAGAGGGTATCTGTAAATTTGATACCAGTTTGACTATAAAAAGTCCACTTGTTCCCCTCTTTTACCCAGCCAGTCTGTATAGGTTGATTAGATTGGGTTTCTCTAGAAAGAGAAGGTTTGATTTCTTGCTCACTTGAACTAGCTGTGCTCGACGAAGTTTCTGTACTAGCTTGAGAACTATTAGCAGAAGTATTGGTAGAACTCTTAGTAGAATGACTAGTGGAAGTATTAGTTGAGCTGCTAGTCGAACTAGTGATAGGATTAGTAGTAGAATGACTTGTGTCATCAGCCAAAACGACTTGGCTGGATAAGCCAAGAACAGCCAAAGCTAAAAGTGTCAGTCTTTTGTGTGCTTTCATGTAATTTGCCTTTCTAGAGAGATGAAATGTCAGTAATTATCGTAAAAAACTGTTCATATTACCATTATACACTAAAAAAGTTAGAAAATTATCAAAATATCAAATCTTATTTTAAAAAAAGATGGAGAAAACAAGGAAAAGTGGAATGATTTTCAAAATGAAATCAAAAACATGATATAATATAGAAAAATAATAAGGTAATCAAAATATTTTTGACTCTTATGAAAACTAAATTGTTAAGGATTGCAAATTGTTTTTGAACATCCTACAAAAAGTGAAAAAGCAGAAGATTTTTTCTACAGAGAGTGATACTGAAAGTAAGTTTTTGTTAAAAGTTTAATAATGTAAGGTTATATGTTATACTAAAAGTGGAAAAATAAACAATTGCTAATCTAAATACGAGGAGAAGTTATGGCTTTTTTAGATCAATTAAGAGATAGTGCTAGAATCGTGAAAGAAACGACAAGTAATGTCATTTCAGAAGGAAAGCAAAATGTTGAAAATAATCGTAAGAGGAAAGAAATCCAATTACGACAAAATAAAATTAATGATTTATATAGATTAATTGGAATTAAATTTGTTGAAGAAAATTTAGAAGAAATAAAGGAAAATTCTCTTTATTCCTCAGAAATTGCAGAAATAAAAGAGTTGTTTAAAGAACAAATAAGTATCCAAAAATCGATTGACATAGATGATCAAGATTTGATTTCTTGTCCAAATTGTGGAGAAAGTTTAGCAAGAAGTTTTGAGTTTTGCATCAATTGTGGTAAAGCAGTGAAGAAGAGTTAAAAATGAAAGATTATACTGTAAAAATAGTCTGTCCAAGTTGTTCTAAAAAGATAGGAGTAAGTTGGAAATTTTGTGCTTTTTGTGGAGAATATGTTGATAATTCAAAGCCAAAAGTAGAACTACGCTATCTTGATGACAGCAAGAGTGACTACAATCAAAAGGAAAAAAATGCGCATTTTAAAATGCCATCAAGCTTTAAGCAGGTTAGCGAGAAAATAAAGGATAGTATTTCTGAAAAAATTGATAAGGGTGAGGAAGTTGCAGATAATACCTTATCTTTCTTTACCTTTATGATTACAAAAGATGGCGTTGAAATAAAGGAACTTGATGAAATTGCAAATAATCTTCAAAGTAGTTCTATACATAAGGATTATCTTGGTTACTACTTACAAAGTGATTCAGAAGATATCTATGTCAATAATGTAAAAATTGAAGTGGGAAAAAAACACTATCTAACGAATAGAGATACGCTTAGACAGGATGAGACTATTTATATATTTAGTCTCATGAATCAAAAGGATGTAGAATGGCAGCAGGAAGGAATTACTCTTCAAATAGCTGATAAAATTAATGATAGTTTTGAAGTCTTTGATGATGAAATTCTCTATCTTATCCCAAATGATGATCAAGTTATTTTAAATAATAGCATTCCTCAGGACAAAATTCGTTTAAAAAACTATGATTTAGTATCCATTCATCACAGATTATTCCTTGTCTATGACAATCAATTAATTTTTCAAAATGAATTAACTGAAGAGCAAGAGAAAAGTATTGCAGAAAATATCAATAGTATATCAGATAATACAAGGTTATCTGTTTCAATTCGAAAACGTTTGGCTGGAGAAAAGTTATTGCTTTCGGATATTGATTTTTCAGTATCTTCTGGGGAAATCGTACTCATTTTAGGTGGATCTGGTGCAGGAAAAACAACACTCATCAATGCAATAATGGGAATTGAAAAAGCAGACGCTGAAATCTTGTTAGGAAATATAAATATTTATAATCAATTTGATAAAGTTAAAAGAATGATTGCGAATGTTCCTCAATTTAGTTTACATCGTGAAAAAGATAGTGTCTATATGACATTGAAAAATGCTGCCGAGATGAAACTAGTTAGGGATTTTACAAAAGACAAGTCTTTATTGGAAGATAAAATTTCAAGGGTTTTAGAGACCGTAAAATTGACAAAGAAAAGAGATTCTTTAGTATCAGAACTTAGTGGTGGGGAAAAAAAGAGACTAAGTATTGCAACGGAATATATTGCAGATCCTGTTTTATTTGTCTTGGACGAGCCAGATTCAGGTGTAGATGGAAGTAATGCTCGTTCTATCATGTCTAGTCTAAGAAACATAGCTGATGATAATAAGATTGTTTTTATTATTTCCCATAGTCCTGATAGAACGCCTGAGTTGTTTGATAAGGTTTTAGTTTTGGCTAAAAGTGAGGAAGAATCTTGTGGGAAATTAGCCTTTTACGGATCAGTAGAAGAGACTTTAAGTTTTTTCAATGTAAACCAATTAGAACTTGTAGTATCTGAAGTAGAAGCAACTCCAGATGACTACATTAAAAAATATAAAGATTATAGAGGAGATTAAGATGAATTACGTATCGAATAAAGAACAGGTGTTAATCTATTTAGGGAAATTTAAACGAAATTTCTTAAATGCAAATGGCTGGTATGCATTTATAACGACTATTATTATTGCATTGATTGCATGTATTGTATCAGGGCAAAAAGAGGGATTTGACTCAAGGATTGTAAAAACTTCATTTATTATTGTTTGTGCTTGTATTTGGATTGGAATTTTTAATTCTATTACCTTGATTTGTCGTGAGAGGGATATTATTAAGCATGAGTATCGTGGAGGGATGAATTTATCATCTTATATGTTTGCTCATATGCTATTCCAAGGAATTATTTCCTTGATTCAAGCTGCCATTTTTTCAAGTATCCTGTTTGTATTCTATAGTAGTAAAATTACAGCGTTTGCCACTACATTTAATAATGATATTTTACGCTTTATTTCTTATTTTCTTACCATATTTTTGACGATTTATTCTGCGGATGCTTTGGGCTTACTCATTTCATCAATTGTTAAGAATGTTGAACAAGCTATGACTGTCATGCCCTTTGTGATTTTGTTACAATTTCTATTTTCGGGGAATCTTCCTCTAGATGGTCTTTTAAAATTTTTATCCTATCTTACTGTTAGTCGATACGGTTATGATAGTTTATTAGGATTATCGGATACAAGGACTACTGGTTTTAGTTTATTTGGAGAGAACGCAAACCAAGAACAAATACGTATAAATCTAATTCTTTGCTGGTTAGTTTTAATTGTATTTTCAATTCTTTTTGCATACTTGGCAAGTAAGTTTTTAAAATCTGTTGAAAATGATACTAGAAGTTAAAGTCTTTTTAAAAACATGAATTAGTAGAAATTACTTCCCATCTATTGAGAATATAAGAACAAGACTAGTTGCCTGTCCTAGATGGGTAACTGGTTTTTCTTTTGGGTGGAATCCTCCTTTTCTAGTTTTCATATTCTTAAAAAAGTGATAAAATGGTAGGAAGAATTGGAGAGTATAGATGCCAAAAGAAGTGAATTTAACAGGCGAAGAAGTTGTCGCTTTAACCAAAGCATATTTAACGGAAGAGGATGTCCGTTTTGTCCATAAGGCCTTGATCTATGCGGTGGAATGCCATAGTGGTCAATATCGCAAATCAGGCGAGCCTTATATCATTCACCCCATCCAAGTAGCAGGTATTTTAGCCAAGCTCAAGCTGGATGCCGTAACGGTAGCTTGTGGATTCTTGCATGATGTGGTAGAAGATACAGATGCGACCTTGGATGATTTGGAAAGAGAGTTTGGTCCTGATGTGCGGGTAATCGTAGATGGGGTTACCAAACTTGGTAAAGTTAAATACAAGTCTCACGAAGAGCAGTTGGCAGAAAATCATCGCAAGATGCTCATGGCTATGTCTGAGGACATCCGTGTTATCTTGGTCAAACTGTCTGACCGCCTGCACAATATGCGGACCCTGAAACATCTTCGAAAAGACAAGCAGGAGCGCATTTCCAAAGAAACTATGGAAATCTATGCTCCACTTGCCCACCGTTTGGGGATTTCCAGTGTCAAATGGGAGTTGGAAGACTTATCTTTCCGTTATCTCAATCCGACAGAGTTTTACAAGATTACCCATATGATGAAGGAAAAACGCAGAGAGCGTGAAGCCTTGGTGGATGAGGTAGTCACAAAATTAGAGGAATATACGACGGATCGTCACCTAAAAGGGAAGATTTACGGTCGTCCCAAGCATATTTACTCGATTTTCCGAAAAATGCAGGATAAGAGAAAACGGTTTGAGGAAATCTATGACCTGATTGCCATTCGTTGTATTTTAGATACTCAAAGTGATGTTTACGCCATGCTTGGTTATGTGCATGAACTTTGGAAACCGATGCCTGGTCGCTTTAAAGATTATATCGCTAACCGCAAGGCCAATGGTTACCAGTCTATCCATACGACTGTTTATGGGCCAAAAGGGCCGATTGAATTTCAGATTCGAACCAAGGAAATGCACGAAGTGGCTGAGTACGGGGTTGCGGCCCACTGGGCTTATAAGAAAGGCATTAAGGGGCAGGTTAACAGCAAGGAATCAGCTATTGGAATGAACTGGATCAAGGAAATGATGGAGCTCCAAGACCAGGCTGATGATGCCAAGGAATTTGTGGATTCTGTTAAGGAAAACTATCTGGCTGAGGAGATTTATGTCTTTACCCCAGATGGAGCTGTCCGCTCTCTTCCAAAAGATTCAGGACCGATTGACTTTGCCTACGAGATCCATACCAAAGTCGGTGAAAAAGCGACTGGTGCCAAGGTCAATGGCCGTATGGTCCCACTGACAACCAAGCTCAAGACAGGGGATCAGGTTGAAATTGTCACCAATCCTAATTCATTTGGGCCGAGTCGTGACTGGCTCAACATGGTCAAGACCAGCAAGGCGCGCAACAAGATTCGTCAATTCTTTAAAAATCAAGACAAGGAATTGTCTGTCAACAAGGGTCGTGAGATGTTGATGGCCCAGTTCCAAGAAAATGGCTATGTAGCCAATAAATTCATGGACAAGCGCCACATGGATCAAGTTCTTCAAAAGACCAGCTACAAGACAGAAGAGTCCCTTTTTGCGGCTATTGGTTTTGGAGAAATCGGTGCGATTACCGTCTTTAACCGTCTGACTGAAAAGGAACGTCGTGAAGAAGAACGTGCCAAGGCCAAGGCGGAGGCAGAAGAACTTGTCAAAGGTGGCGAGATCAAGGTTGAAAATAAAGAAACCCTCAAGGTCAAGCATGAGGGTGGTGTGGTCATTGAAGGTGCATCAGGTCTCCTCGTGCGGATTGCCAAGTGCTGTAATCCAGTGCCAGGTGACGATATTGTTGGTTATATTACCAAGGGGCGTGGTGTAGCCATTCACCGTGTAGACTGTATGAACCTGCGTGCTCAAGAAAACTACGAGCAACGTCTCCTTGATGTGGAATGGGAAGACCAGTACTCTAGCTCAAATAAGGAGTATATGGCTCATATCGATATCTACGGCCTCAACCGTACAGGACTGTTGAACGATGTACTGCAAGTTCTCTCAAACACAACAAAGAATATCTCTACAGTCAACGCCCAACCAACCAAGGATATGAAATTTGCCAATATCCATGTGTCCTTCGGTATTGCCAACCTCTCGACGCTAACCACGGTTGTGGACAAGATTAAGAGTGTGCCAGAAGTTTATTCTGTCAAACGGACCAACGGCTAATTGTCCTAGTTATTACTAGAAAGGCTATTATGAAAATCATTATCCAACGGGTTAAAAAAGCCCAAGTGAGTATCGAAGGTCAGGTTCAGGGGAAAATCAATCAGGGCCTCTTATTGTTGGTTGGTGTTGGACCAGAGGACCAAGAGGAAGATTTGGACTATACTGTGAGAAAGCTTGTCAATATGCGGATTTTTTCAGACGCAGAAGGCAAGATGAATCTATCTGTCAAAGATATTGAAGGAGAAATCCTTTCAATTTCTCAGTTTACCCTCTTTGCGGATACTAAGAAAGGCAATCGTCCAGCCTTTACTGGTGCAGCCAAGCCTGATATGGCATCAGATTTCTATGATGCTTTCAATCAAAAATTAGCGCAAGAAGTGCCCGTTCAGACAGGCATCTTTGGAGCAGATATGCAGGTTGAGCTGGTCAATGACGGACCGGTTACCATTATCCTTGATACGAAAAATAGATAAGAAAGACCAAGCCCAGCCGGCTTGGTTTTCTCATCTATCATAAAATATTCCAAAAAGAAATCGGTTCTTGATAAGCTTTTGGGAAGTCTCTTTTCAGGCTTTGGCAGATGCGATAGGATGGGATGAGATGTCCTAGGATGAGGAGACTTCCCTGAAGGAAGAGTGGGATACCGCTTAAAAACAGCAAAGAGAGAATGATCAGGCTATCCCATAGGAGGATTTGTAAGGCAAAACGCCAGAATCTCGGTCTAATCTGGGAATAAAGTTGACTAAAGTGGTCACAAAGTTGGTTTGAAAGATAGGTCAATAGCACAGGATGAAAGAAAATGAGCCAACCGCTATAAATCAAAATCCAATCCCAGGTAAGTCCCTCTTTAAATGTCAAAAATGCCAGCATGATTCCATCAATGACAAGGAGTTGAGTGGTTTTGATGAAGATGATTTTTTTCATGCTAAAACCTCCTTTCCCTTAGAGACACTTCCATACAGAGATGTGTTTATCGTAAAAGTCTGGATAGTTGTCTCTTAGATAATCGGCCGTCATATAATATAAAGTAGAATGGCAAGCAGTGATGATTGGCATAAGAGAGAGAAAACGCTGAGAACTAACGAAGGTTAAAAGGATAAAAAATAGAAAATCAATGGTGAGCACCCCTAAATAGTAGAAGCGAATCTTTTTATTGATTTGAGGATCAATCTCAGAGAAATGTTTTTTGAGTCGATTGATCAAGCGAAATAGTAGGAGTCCTTGAGCAAGGATGAAAATAAAACCAGTGAGCAAGAGCCAGTCCAAAGCTGTCTCGGGTCTAGTGCTGAAAAATGCAAATAGTAGCAAATCGATAACTGCAATTGCTGTAAAATGGATTCTAAAGAGATTTTTCATGACAAGACCTCCCTCTTTTATCTAGCTTCATTTTACTCCAAACGAATAGGAGTTTCAACTAAAATGATAAAAAATTTTAGTAAGGAGATTCTATTAGATTTCTTTATTTGAGTTTCCTCCTATTGTTCCACTTCTTCATCATTCCAGACAAATAAAGCTCCGATTGCATTGAGGATATAAAAGATATATTTTCCGATATTGGCAAAATTTCCTTGAATGCCAGCCTTTGTCAGCTGAACGAAATTGTAAATCAACCAAAATCCCCACTGAGTTGTCAGTTTCAATGCATTCAAAGCATTGGCAATGAGGGAAAGTGCAAAGGCAATAGTTGTTACGTAGGCGAGGAGATTCATCTTGCCCCCATAGCCGATATAGTTGGTCGCAAAGGCAAAGAGGAAGGCGATGATGGAAATGATGATGGCCGCCAATTTTAGCTGTTTTTGACTCATTTGGTTGGGTCTGCCTTCTTGCGAAACTTCCCATTTCTTAATAGCAAAGGTATAAATGAGGAAGGTGACAGGATAGGTGATAATGGCAGCCTTATTTCCAAGGATATAATCAATGGTGCCGGACAAAATCGTATTAACAATACCAAAGTAATTTCCCCATTTGCTTAATTTTCCCGTGAAACGAGTGGACAACATGGAAATCCCAACGTTGGTTACGGAAATAAATCCAAAGGGAACAAGAGCTGTCCATGGTCCCCAGTCTACGAATTTGTCGAGACGGGAGTTAAGATAGCCAGATGCAATCGCAATTCCAACGACCAAAGCAACTCCGAAGAGGTCAAACCATTTAGATGTCGCAAAAATTTTTAGTGATTTTTTCATAGGTTAAGGTATCTTTCTTGTTTTTTACAAACATTCTACAACTAAATGAAAGTAAAATCAAATAATAGAAATAAAACCCTGAAAATTTAATTTTCAGGGTTGGTAGGGGGACTTGAGAAATTAGTCGATTTTCTCGACGTAGAGTTGTTTGGCGATGTCCATATTTACTTGTAAATCTTCATTTTTAGTGAGGATAGTGAAGGTATTGCTGAAGCCATCAAACTGCTTGACTTGGAGCGGATCTCCGATGTGAAGTGAGTACTTGTCCAGATAATGGAGAATGTCAAAGCTATCGTGCACTCGAGTCAGACGGTAGGAACCAGCTTCCTTGATATCAGCTAGTGGTAGGTTATTGATTTCAACCAGAAGTTCTCCTTTTGCAGGAATGGTACCTCCGTGGGGGCAGGTCTTGGGGAATCCAAGTAATTTTTCTAGTCTCTCCACGAAGAGGTCAGAGACAGTATGTTCCAAGACCTCAGCTTCCTCGTGAATCTGGTCACTCGTATAGTCTAAATGATGGACTAGAAAAACTTCAATCAAGCGGTGTTTGCGATAGAGCTCAGAGACCAGTTTGAGGCCGAGGTCAGTCAGTAGATAGCCACATTCCTTGTCCTTAAGGATGAGATTTTCACTCTTCATCCGTTTAATCATTTCAGTTACGGCAGGGGGAGAGACTTGCATGCGGGCAGCAATTTCCTTGTTGGTAATTTTATGCAGGTCTATGCCGATTTCATAAATACATTTTAGATAATCTTCTTTATTCGGGGTCATTCGCTTCCTCTTGTCTAATATCTTTATCTAGTATATCAAAAAAAGCTAGATTTCTCTAGCTGTGACTTTTTATGTTATACTTATTGCAAGAGAAAAAACGAGGAGATAAATATGACAAAAATAGCTCTTCTTTCAGATATTCATGGAAATACTACCGCTTTGGAGGCTGTTTTGGCAGATGCACGGCAGCTAGGAGTGGATGAATACTGGCTTTTGGGAGATATTCTCATGCCGGGAACAGGGCGTAGAAGGATTTTGGACTTGTTGGATCAACTACCGATTACGGTTAGAGTTTTAGGAAACTGGGAAGACAGTCTGTGGCATGGTGTCCGCAAGGAATTGGATAATACTCGTCCCAGCCAACGTTATCTCTTGCGCCAGTGCCAGTATGTTTTAGAGGAAATTTCCCTAGAAGAAATTGAACTGCTCCACAATCAACCTCTTCAAATCCATCGTCAGTTTGGGGATTTGACAGTTGGAATTAGCCATCATCTGCCGGACAAGAACTGGGGTCGAGAGTTGATTCATACTGGAGCACAAGAGGATTTTGACCGCTTGGTGACCAATCCCCCTTGTGATATTGCTGTTTATGGTCATATTCACCAGCAGTTACTTCGTTACGGGACTGGTGGGCAATTAATTGTCAATCCAGGTTCGATTGGGCAGCCTTTCTTTCTAGATGCTCAGTTGCGGAAGGATTTACGGGCCCAGTATATGATTTTGGAGTTTGATGACAAGGGCTTGGTAGATATGGATTTCCGTCGGGTGGACTACGATGTGGCAGCTGAATTGCAGCTAGCGAAAGACCTCAAACTCCCCTATTTTGAGGTTTATTATGAAAGTCTGGTCAATGGTATCCACCATACTCACAATCAGGAATTTCTGAGAGAATTGGCCCAGAAAGAGGGCTATGATAGGGAATTAGATGCTTGGTTGAAAAGTGGTAACGATTGACATTACAACTAAAAAGGGTATAATAAAAGAAAAAGAAGAGTAGAGGTAAGGATGCCTCGTAAAAAGGAGAAGAGTATGCAAATTCCAAGTAGATTTACCATTGCGACTCATATGCTGATAATTATTGCCCTCAAGGGGAAGGAAAGCAAGGTTACTAGTGATTTTTTGGCTGCTAGTGTTGGGGTTAACCCTGTCATTATCAGAAAAACCTTGTCCCAGTTGAAGAAGGCAGAGCTGATTTCAGTAGCGCGTGGAACAGGGGGAACAGAGATTGTCAAGAATCTCAAAGACATTAGTCTTTTAGATGTTTATCAAGCGGTTGAGTGTCTTGGTAAGACAGGCCAACTTTTTAGTTTCCATGACAATCCAAATCCAAATTGCCCAGTCGGGGCTCATATTCATGAGGTTTTGGATCAAAAATTGGAGAGAATCCAGCTGGCTATGGAGGCTGAACTTGGTCAGACCAGTCTAGAACAAGTCGTGGCTGATGCAGAGAGTCGGATGAAGGATTGAGAGGGATAGATGCCCTCTTTTTCTCTTTGGATAATTATGATAAAATCTACTTATAAAAGGAGGAAATGATGTATCTTTTTGCAGGAATTATTGTAGCCGCATTTATCTTTTCATTTTGGAAGGATAACAGAAGTCTTTGGAATCCAGCCTTATTTTTACTGTCTCTCATCTCAATTTATTTATCGGTGGCCCATTTTTTTTATCAGAATGGATATGAAAAGGTTCACATATTCTTTTTGGTATTTACCTTTGTCTTCCTTCCTTTTTTGCTTTTTCTAAGTGGGCTCTTTTTAATCTATAATGGAGTCATCCTACTGAAACGAGAAGGACATTCAAAAGCTAATTATCTTTCTATGTTACTTGGTTTTGTTATCTTGATATTTTTTGGAATCATGTCATTTAGATTGTGGGATAGGAATGAGATATTTTCTACAAATCACTTTCTGAATCTCCTATTTCTCTTTACGACTTATTCTTATTTTCTTTTCGGTTTTGCTTTTGCAGGATTTCTGCTTTATTCTATCCTGTACCTGTTTATTCCTAAAAAGAAAAGCTATGACTTTATTATTATTCATGGAGCTGGCTTGTTAGACGGAGAAAGAGTGACACCCTTACTCAAGCGTCGAATTGATAAGGCAATCGAGTCCTTCAGGGCTTCTCCTAATCCAAATGTTAAACTGATTGCAAGCGGAGGTCGAGGAGAAGATGAGAAGATTTCTGAAGCGCAGGCCATTTGTAATTATATCTTAGAAGAGACAGATGTCAGTATGGAATCCATTCTTCTTGAAGACAAGTCCAGAACGACCTATGAGAATTTATTGTTTTCAAAAGAAGTGGGAGAAAAATTAGTTGAAAATCCTTGTTTCCTCTTTGTTACTAATGACTATCATGTCTTTCGTACTAGTACCTATGCCCGTAAGCTAAATATGAAGGGAGATGGGCTCGGATGTAGAACGGCAGGTTACTACATACCATCTGCTTTTATTCGGGAGTACGTGGCCCTCTGTGTCAAAATGAAATGGCTTTTCCTTGCCTTTTATGTCCTGCTATTAGCCCTCATTTTGATAGCCTACAAAGGGATTCTTTGGTAGTCAGATTCTATTTAAAAAGACTTAGAATGCACATGAAAGTCTGTATTCTAGGTCTTTTGTTTTGTATACATTTGATTTTTGAAAGGTATTATCTATTCTTCCATGCTTGGTAACGGGTATCAATCAATAATTGGGTAAGGCGTCCCATGGTTTCCCTTTCTTCTGGAGTGAGGGATTGAGCTTGGACAAAGAGATGATGAATATGTTCGATAGCCTTGAAGGAAGACAGGTCATTAATGGAGCTAATCCCAGCATCTAGAATGGTGCCAAAGAAGAGGTCGAAGTAGAGCTGAAGTTCCTCGTCAGGGACTGTCGCTACCCATTCTTTGAAGGTTGTGTCTACCTGTTGACTATCGCTATTGGTCTTATCCAGTTGGACGAAGTGCTTGTCCTCAATTTGCCAGCTAAAGGTATCGTGCTGGGCGATGCCACCCAAGGCAGTGCTATGAACGATGATTTGGTGGGCCGGAATTTCCAGCATCCTACCGATAATGGAACCTTGTGGAATGAAGACCTTAGTTCTGTCCATTATCCTTTGATAACCTTCGGTCTGTGTCAATTCTGTGTGGAGACCAGGTGCATCAAATGTATAAACTGCTGTGATCTGATTTTGCAAGTTTTGCTCAATTTGACTAGCCGCATAGATAGCTAGATTTCCTCCCTTGGAATGCCCAGCTAGAATGACTTTTTTCCTAGGGTGGTGGACAAAAAAGTTCTCTAAATAGCTGAGGGCGTGCTTTTGAGCAGGAATTTCCTTCATATAGGTCAGGTGGAAATCTTCCTTCCAGCCAATGATACTGTCATCAGTCCCACGAAAGACAATCAGATAGGTATCGAGAGTGAGGCGGTAGGTCATAGCCGCAAACTGCTTTTGCAGTTCAGGGTCAATGTCGTTGATAAAATGGGAGAGTTTGCAATTTTTGAAGCGCTTGTGTTGAGCTAGTTCATCCAATAGCTGGAGGCGATTTTTACTGGCCAACATGCTAGGCTCTCTTGGAACCTGAGGTGCAAGGTCTAAAAGTCGCTGAGGACTTGTGGAGACTAGATTATCAAAGGGGAGGTAGGTAGTTTCTGTTAAGGATAAAATATCTAATTCGTTTAAAGGTAGGTCGTAAAAGGAATCGTATGCGACATCTGTCAGGTAGTCAAAAATATTGGCCATAAGAGCTCCTTTCTTTTTATTTATCTTATCACAATCACATAGAATTTACTAGTTGGTTTGTACGAGCTCTCTACATACCGACCTATAATGGTATGATTCAGATACATAGAAGACAGTTTGCTTTTATTTCAAACGTCTAAACGAACTTGCTTGAATGTTTTTGCTATCAATCCCGTTTTCCTTTAAAAAATTCTTCATCTCATTTACATCATCAGGTTGGCCGGTCAAGAGATAAATAGCTTGGTTACCGTATTTCACAACCGCATTTTTTAAAAATGCTTGGCTTTGAGAAAAGGTTTCGCTAGTTTTATAAGTTAGATTCGGATTATTCTTACTAAGCTCTCTTAACTCATTATCAAAAATGCTTACTCCTTTGTCTAAATGATTAAGAATGATAGAGCGCTTACCAGCCCACTCTTTCACAACTGGACGTAGAGTAGAAATGCCGACATCAGCGGCAAAACAAACCAGTGCTTGGTCATTGTCTTCAACAGATAAAGATGACTCCAGCCAACTCATCTCAATTTTACTACCAGCTGGTAAATGTGTTAGGGTTTCCTTAAACACGCTACCACTATTATGGGTTACAATAAGAATTTCATCCTCATCAGGAGTGGAAGCAAGGGTTAGCCATCGGCTAGCCTGATTCTCCTTTACTGGACTTTTGTCTGGACCAAACGTGCTGTCAGGAAGCTTAAACTGAGCAAAGGAGCCAGCTTTCCATGTTTGATTTTTTGGTTTTGTGATGTGAACTAAATACAAATCTCCGCTGGGATTTTCAATGGATTTTATCGATAAAGTTTGACTTCGTCCAAGATAGGTAATGATTCCCCAAGATATAAAGCCGAGCACTCCAAGTGTAGTTAGAATAATTATGAACATTTTTTTCCCTCGTTTCATTTTTAACTCCTATAGTGTAGTAATTTTTCATGAATGAATAATATTTTTTTTTCATTCAATAATTTCCAAAAAATAAAGAAAAGATTTCTTTATTTAAGTATTCCTTTAATGAAGTTGGTTGCTAGTATTTCTACAGTTTTGCTAATATCTGGAAAATCGTTTTCTGTGATATGCATATCCATGTAGTAAAATAGGTTGTAAACTTGTAAAATATCTTGAATTTTTTCTGGAGAATGGCCTTCAGCCTGCAAACGATGAGTAAAGGTTTTCACGAGAAATTGATGAAATGGATTCGTGACTTTCCCTTCTTCTGAGGAATAGTAGCTATGCAACTCATCTGCTATGGCAGGATTGTACCATTCTGCAAGGATTTTATTGGAAGAAACGAGTGCTCTGGATTGAGCAAAGAGTTGACTAATAAGATCAATCATATCAATTTCCCAATCCAGTTCTTCGATCATAGTTTGGCGAACACGGTTGTTTTCATCAATATAGATATCTAAAAAAATAGCTTCTTTACTTTCGTAATAGTTATAAAAAGATCCGACTGCCATATGAGCTTGTCTAGCAATTTCTGAAATTCCTGTCGCCTTGTATCCTTTTTTTGAAAAAACTTCATAAGCTGCGGATTTCAAAGCCTGTTTTTTGTCCAATTTGATTCACCTCTTTTCTGAATGAATATTAAATCTTGTTCATTCATATCTTAACAAATCTTTTTCAGATTGTCAATCTGAAAGCTAGAACTTTTTACGGATACAACTCGATAAGGAGCTTTTCAATGTTAGAAGAGTATAGAGTGTCGTTTTAACTACACTCAAGGTTTGGAAGAATAGATATAAATTTTGGTTAAGGGGATGGATAAAAGAACTGAAATGAAGGTTGAAAAAATTAAAAATAAAAGGGTAGGGCTGGCACTATGTCTGAAAATAGGGTATGATATCAATGGGGTTATTCACTATCTGTTTTTGAGCTGTTGTGACAAGGAAATGTCAAAAAAGTATTAGATGCTAAGCCCTCTATTTATACTAAAGGATTTAAGACTCCTAAAATTAGCAAAGGAGAATCAGATGCACAAGATTTTATTAGTAGAAGATGATCAGGTCATTCGTCAACAGGTCGGAAAAATGCTCTCTGAATGGGGATTTGAAGTGGTCTTGGTAGAAGACTTTATGGAAGTTTTGAGTCTTTTTGTCCAGTCGGAACCTCATTTGGTCCTCATGGATATTGGCTTGCCCTTGTTTAACGGCTATCACTGGTGTCAGGAGATTCGCAAGATTTCCAAGGTGCCTATTATGTTTTTGTCTTCCAGAGATCAAGCTATGGATATCGTCATGGCGATTAATATGGGGGCGGATGACTTTGTGACCAAACCTTTTGACCAGCAGGTCCTTTTAGCCAAGGTTCAGGGCTTGTTGCGTCGTTCCTATGAGTTTGGGCGTGACGAGAGTTTACTGGAATATGCTGGTGTTATACTCAATACCAAATCCATGGATTTACATTATCAAGGGCAAGTCTTGAATTTGACCAAGAACGAATTCCAGATTTTACGCGTTTTGTTTGAGCATGCAGGCAATATCGTAGCGCGTGATGACTTGATGCGGGAACTTTGGAACAGTGACTTTTTCATTGATGACAATACCCTCTCTGTCAATGTGGCTCGTTTGCGTAAAAAATTGGAAGAGCAGGGTTTGGTAGGATTTATCGAAACCAAGAAAGGGATAGGGTACGGACTGAAGCATGCTTGATTGGAAACAATTTTTTCTAGCCTATCTGCGCTCCCGTAGTCGTCTGTTGGTCTATCTGCTTGCTTTAGCATTTCTGGTTTTGCTCTTTCAGTTTTTATTTGTCAGCTTGGGAATTTACTTTCTCTACTTTTTCCTCTTGTGTTGCTTTGTAACCACCTTATTTTTCACTTGGGACATATTAGTGGAAATGCAGGTCTATCGTCAGGAAATTCTCTATGGGGAGAGGGAAGCCAAATCTCCATTGGAAAGAGTCTTGGCTGAGAAATTAGAAGCGCGTGATATGGAACTCTACCAGCAGAGGTCAGACGCAGAAAGAAAACTGACAGATTTGTTAGATTACTATACCTTATGGGTCCATCAGATTAAGACCCCCATTGCAGCTAGTCAACTCTTAGTTGTAGAAGTAGCCGATCGCCAACTGAAGCAGCAACTAGAACAGGAAATTTTCAAGATAGACTCCTATACAAATCTCGTCTTGCAGTACCTGCGTTTAGAAAGTTTCCATGATGATTTGGTCTTAAAGCAGGTTCAAATTGAGGACTTGGTCAAGGAAATACTGCGTAAATACGCTCTATTCTTTATTCAAAAAGGCTTGAGTGTCAATCTACATGACCTTGATAAAGAAATTGTGACGGATAAAAAGTGGCTGCTAGTGGTCATTGAGCAAATCATCTCTAACAGTCTCAAGTACACCAAGGAAGGTGGTCTTGAGATTTATATGGACGGGCAAGAGCTCTGTATCAAGGATACGGGAATCGGGATAAAAAACAGCGATGTTCTCCGAGTCTTTGAACGTGGCTTTTCAGGCTACAATGGTCGCCTAACCCAGCAGTCATCTGGCCTTGGTCTTTATCTATCTAAGAAAATTTCTGAAGAACTGGGTCATCAGATTCGGATCGAGTCTGAGGTCGGAAAAGGAACGACAGTGCGGATTCAGTTTGCTCAAGTGAACTTAGTCCTTGAGTGAGAAGAGACAATGAGTTTTTACCCAATCTCTTTTTGCTATATTTCAGGATATTTGAAGACTGTTTTTTACAAAACCAATAATAGAATTTTTAATAAGGAGACTGCCATGATTGGAGACAATATAAAATTCTTACGAAAATCACATAATCTGATATAACCAGAATTTTCACGGATTGTGGGTGTGTCACGAAATAGCCTAAATCGTTAGAAAAACTGAAAAAGCTTACTTTCAATAGAAGTATTGGAAATATTCATTTTACATCTATCAAAGAAACATGGGATAGACCTATATTTTACAAAATAGCAAATTATATTTTGAATGATAGTAAAAACTGCAGTACTTGTGTGATTTACAATTATTGCACTCAATGTCCGAGTATCGCACTATCTGAAATAAGGAATAGTAGAGATTGTTCTGCGATATGTAAAAAAACGCATTAGCAAGGAGTATCGTATATGCTACCATATCTTAAAACTATTAGATGGTATCTCTTCTTTAATTTTCTTTTTGGTGTAGTATCGAATATCTGCACAGCTTTGTTACCGTATTTCACGCAGGCATTAATCAAAGGGGATTATCAAGTAGCTCTATATGGTTACTCTATGTCAGTAGCAGGCTATTTGAGTTGTAACTATATCCAAATGATACTTGATTGGAAGCAGGGGATTATCTTTTCGACTACTTTGAAAAATGAGTGGTTTCGTTCACTTCTGGGACTCAGTCACCACGATTTCAAGCAGAAAACAGTAGCAGAGTATATTTCCTATCAATCTAATGACCTAGATTCGTTGGAAAAGGATTACCTTCCTCCATTGATGAGTTTTATCAAACAAATTTTACGTATCATCATTTACGCTTTCATTATTAGCAGAACAATTAATCCTATTGTATCACTGATTTTAATCTTTTCTACTGGAATTAGTATTCAAATTCCTAAAATCGTTGGGAAGTTGACCGCTAATCGTAGACAGGTTTACTTGAAAAAACAAGGAGATTACTATCGAACTTTGGAGGATTTGCTCATGGGACATCATTTGGTAAATAAACTAACTATGTCGCATTTTTTGAATCAACAAAAGAGTTCTCTAAAGAATTTGCAGGATAAGTATTTTAAGTATGGTTTGACAAAAATTACAGGCATCTTATTGACAGGTGTTTCTTTTGAATTCATTAGTCTTGTTCTGTTTATTTATTTAGCCTACTCTCTATCTCACCAGCAACTCGGTATTCCTGAGGTGGTGGCGAGTTTCGGATATATTAATGCTTTTTCTGAACCAATACAGGAAATCCTTTATGATTTACAAATGTTAGAGTCCGTAAAGCCTGTAATCAAGAGTTTTCAAAACATTGTTGGGAGACCCGTTTCAGTTCAAGCACCTCAACATTCTTTTGATACGATTACTTTGAAAAACATTTCCAAACAACTGGGAGAATCAAAATTGATAATTACTTCCGCTACGATTCAAAAAGGGGATAAAATTGCGCTTATTGGTAAGAATGGGTCTGGAAAAAGTAGTCTTCTCAACATTTTAAATGGAACAGATGAAGATTTTGAAGGACAAATTGTGCTAGATGGGCTTGTTTTGGACCATCTTTGGGGGAGATTCGGTATGATTCTGCAACAAGAACATACATTTATTTCGAGTTATGAAAATAATGTAACGCTATTCAATAGTTTCGATGCAAAATTCAGAGAAGAAGAATTTGAAAAAATTCCACCACAATCCCTTTCAGGTGGTCAGCAACAACGAATGTATTTAAATCGTGAGAAAAATCGTAAAAATCCATTGCTTATCCTAGACGAACCTTTCTCTGCCTTGGATACTAATCAGTTTAAAATGGAATTGGAAAGAGTTCTGGAACTACCAAGTGCCGTCATTGTTACTTTACATCGCCAAAACGAATTATTAAGTAAGTTTGACCAAGTTTGGGAAATTAAGAATGGAGAACTTGTAATTTTGAAATAGCTAAATTATAAAGAATAAAACGCATAGTATCAAGGTTCAGGAGATACCGTTTTTCCTTCTTCGGATAAGGAAACAAAAATTTCTTGCTTCATCTATCTGTTCAATTGATAGATTTCCTCAGAGAAAGACTGTAAGATTTTTGATATAATGTTAAGGATAGACTGATGGATAGTTAGAGGATAATTTTCAACAGAATAACAGGTGAGAATTAAAAATATGTAAGATTGAATAGAAGTCTATCTACCATCATCCATGCAGAAACAAGATTATATGAAATAAAAGGAGTAACCAATGACTGGAAATTATTCAACACGTGAATATCGTGAGAAATTATATGATGACCTTCATGTTCGATTAAGAGATACAGTGATTTTGATGTGTGCGATTTTTATTGCCTCTATAGGTTTAAATATGAATTCAACAGCTGTCATTATTGGAGCCATGTTGATTTCCCCTCTTATGACGTCAATTGTTGGACTGGGATTCGGTTTAGCTATTTTTGATACGCGTTTAATCAAGCAATCTTTAGAGGTTTTATTTACCCAAGTATTGGTTAGCTTGCTTGTCTCGACTCTGTATTTCTGGATTTCTCCCTTATCTTATGCAAGTAGCGAATTGATTGCTCGAACCTCTCCAACCATTTGGGATGTTCTCATAGCTATTGCTGGTGGGATAGCAGGTGTAATTGGGTCAAGGAAAAAAGAAGCAAACAATATTGTGCCAGGGGTAGCTATTGCAACAGCTCTGATGCCACCTATCTGTACTGCAGGTTATGGTTTAGCTAATGGAAATGTACGATTTTTATTTGGGGCTCTCTATCTTTTCTTGATCAATTGTGTCTTCATCATGCTAACAAACATTGTTGGAACAAGAATTTTGATGAGAAAATCTCCCTTAAGTTCATTTAAAGAGCTAAACATTAAAATGAGAATTGGGTTGATATCCTTGATTGTATTATTGATTCTTCCAGCCAGCTATTCAGCAGTAACTCTGACGATAGATCAAGCGCGAAAAGAAGGAATCAAACAGTTTGTAGGAAAAGAATTCGCTAATCACACGGTCATTAATCAAGTCTACAAGTCAAGGGACAATGAATTGGTCTTGACGGTTGTTGGAGATCCGATTTCAGAAGAAGAATTAGAAACGATCCACCAAAAACAAGCCTCTTACGGTATTCAATCTGTTCAATTGAAAGTCAATCAAGTCCATAATTCGACAAAATTAGATAGTGAGATGACCAAGGAATTTTATGAAACCATTAACAAGTATATCGATCAAAAACTCTCTGAAAAGGATTCACAAAAAGATCTCGTAAAAGAAAATGAAGCAGACAAGGATTGAGGATATTGACCTTATCTAACTCATGAAAGCAAATCTTGGGAGAATATCATTTGTGGTGGTTTGACCAATCACTACTAGCTCAGGTTAAATAAAATATAAAAAGCAACAGCTGAAATAGTTGTTGCTTTTTAGGTAGCTAGGATTTTATCCCAGGTTTTATATCTTATTTCTCAACGCGTGATTTGTTGGCGATATCAGCAAGGATAGCTTGAACAAAGTCATCAACTGAGACAGTTTGTGTTTCTTTTTGGCCATAACGACGAACGTTGACAGTTCCGTCTTCCATTTCTTTGTCCCCAACAATCAATTGGTAAGGAATTTTGCTTGTTTGTGAAGCACGAATCTTGAACTGCATTTTTTCATTGCGCTCATCTACATCGGCACGGACACCACGGTCACGGAGTTTCTTGGCCACTTCCCAAGCGTAGTCTACGTGTTTTTCGTTAGAAACTGGGATGAGGGTTACTTGGTGTGGTGCAAGCCATGTTGGGAAGGCACCCTTGTAGTTCTCAATCAAGATAGCTGTGAAGCGTTCCATAGTTGAGATAACCCCGCGGTGGATCATAACTGGACGGTGTTCTTCACCATCAGCTCCGATGTATTTTAGGTCGAAGCGTTCTGGGAGCAAGAAGTCAAGCTGGATTGTAGAAAGAGTTTCTTCTTTACCAAGGGCAGTCTTAACCTGGATATCCAATTTTGGTCCGTAGAAGGCTGCTTCACCTTCAGCTTCAAAATAGTCAAGTCCCATGTCATCCATAGCTGATTTCAACATACGTTGAGCATTTTCCCACATCTCATCATTATCAAAGTACTTGTGAGTATCTTGAGGGTCACGATATGATAAACGGAAACGATAGTCAGTCAAGTTGAAATCTTCGTAAACGTCGATAATCAATTGAAGCGTACGTTGGAACTCATCTTTGATTTGTTCAGGTGTTACGAAAGTATGACCATCATTAAGGGACATTTCACGTACACGTTGAAGCCCTGTAAGAGCACCAGATTTTTCATAACGGTGCATCATACCGATTTCAGCAATACGGATTGGCAATTCACGGTATGAGTGAACGTGGTGTTTAAAGACCTCAATATGGTGAGGACAGTTCATTGGACGAAGGACAAATTCTTCACCATCTCCCATATCCATAGTTGGGAACATATCTTCACGGTAGTGATCCCAGTGACCAGAAGTCTTGTAAAGTTCTACTGAGGCAATTGGTGGAGTGTAGACGTGTTGGTAACCAGCGGCGATTTCCTTATCGACGATGTAGCGTTCCAATTCACGACGGATAGTCGCACCATTTGGCAACCAGAATGGAAGACCTTGACCAACTTCTTGAGAAATCATGAAGAGATCCAATTCTTTACCAAGTTTACGGTGGTCACGTTCTTTGGCTTCTTCACGCATTTGAAGGTAGTTCTTCAAGTCTTTCTTGTCAAACCAAGCTGTACCGTAGATACGTTGCATCATGGCATTGTCGCTATTTCCACGCCAGTAAGCACCTGCTACATGGAGAAGGTGGAAGATTTGGATACGGCCTGTTGATGGAACGTGAGGGCCACGGCAGAGGTCTACATATTCGCCTTGACGGTAGATAGTCAAACCACCCTCGTCTTCAGAGTGTTCTTCAATCAATTCCAACTTGTAAGGGTCGTTCTTGAAGATTTCACGAGCCTCGTCTTTCGTAACTTCTTCACGGATTGATGGGAAGTTTTCTTTGACAATTTTTTGCATTTCTTCTTCGATACGAGGAAGGTCTTCATTTGAGATTTGGCCAGCTGTATTGTCAGTATCATAGTAGAAACCGTCTTCGATAGCTGGACCAACTCCCAAGTGAATGTCTGGGAAAAGGCGACGAGCTGCTTGGGCGAACAAGTGAGCGGCTGAGTGACGCAAGATTGGAAGAGCATCTTCGTGATCAGGTGTCACGATTTCGATGCTTCCATCTTCAGTGATAGCACGAGTAGTGTCGATGAGTTTGCCGTTGAATTTACCAGCCAAGGCTTTTTTAGCTAGGGAATTGCTGATAGATTGGGCAATTTCAAAAGTTGTAACGCCAGATTCGAATTCACGAACCGCGCCATCTGGGAAAGTAATGTTAATCATGATGTTCTCCTTACTTATATTATTAACGAATGTGTTAACCCTATTCTGAAAACAGGGACATAGGATTGTGAAAGCTAGAAAAACAAAAAGCGACATCCTCGAAAGGACGTCGCAACGTGGTTCCACCTTCATTTATGTTCCTCAAAAAAGAGGGACACCTCTGATTGGCTCTAACGTGGCCACCGTTTTATGTTTTCATAAAAACTCAAGAGTAGTATCAGTTTAGGCCTCCTATGCGTTTCCAGCAACCACGCACTCTCTAGTAGAAAGGGACTAAATGACTTGTCTCTATGGATTATTATAGCATGATTGTGAAAATTTTCAAGATATTTGTAGATTTTTTTGAATTTCCTTGTTGAGGGGTAGAATTAGGAATGGTAATCTTTAGAAGAAGTTGAGTATCTCTATTATGCTGGTGAAGCAAAGAGAAAGAAAGTAAATCTGTTGACAAAGAAGGTAGTTATTGGTAGAATAAGAACTGTCGTAAAGACAAATAACTTCTTCTTGGTTGCAGGCATGCCAACCTGTCACTCGGATGAAGCCAAATAAAAAGGAGAAACATCATGGCAATCTCAAAAGAGAAAAAAAATGAAATCATCGCACAATATGCACGTCACGAAGGTGATACAGGTTCAGTAGAGGTTCAAGTTGCTGTCCTTACTTGGGAAATCAACCACCTTAACGAACACATCAAACAACACAAAAAAGACCACGCTACTTACCGTGGATTGATGAAGAAAATCGGTCGTCGTCGTAACTTGCTTGCATACTTGCGTAAAAACGACGTTAACCGTTACCGTGAGTTGATCAACTCTCTAGGACTTCGTCGCTAATCTTGCGTCTAAAACGTTTCTATACTTCGTTGACTTCGTCTCGATGTACCATCAGTACAATCTTCGGCTTGTCGCCTAGTCTATAAACGTTTTATCCAGCAAGAATTAAGCTCTCTGACTTCAGAGGGCTTTTTATGTTGTCGCCTTACCTCGATATACTCAAGTATTGTTCTCTGTTGCGGTTTTTGATACTGTAAAAGCAACTATATTCATTTTTCTCAGCTTGTTCCATAGTTAAAAATATGGTATACTTTTCATGAGAATTTTCTAAATTTTTAAGATTCTATCAAAGGAGGTTTGCATGCTTTCCAAATTTTCTGGAAGCCGACAGGATCTGCAATTCGTGTTGCTTTTAGGTATTTTGCTAGCTGTTTTAGGAATTTCCCTCTTTCTAGCAGTTTCAATGGGATCCGTTGCGATTGATCTAGGCGATACCTATCGGATTATTTTGAGCAGGTTGGGATTTCCTCTTGAGATAGGAGAGGTTTCCAAGTCCACTCTTGCCATTGTATGGAGCATGAGATTCCCTCGAGTATTGTTAGGTCTGATAGTAGGAGCAGGCCTTTCTATGTGTGGTAGTGTGATGCAGTCCACGGTAAACAACCCCATAGCGGAGCCCTATGTCTTAGGAATCTCTGCGGGTGCAACTCTAGGAGCAACCTTGAGCATCATTCTTGGTTTAAAAGTGATGATTAGCCTTGGCGCTTTTCTTGGCGCTATTTTGGCAACAATTGCTGTCCTCATCATTGCCTCTATGCAGGGACGGATGACGACTTCTAGTCTGATCTTATCAGGAACGGTAGTCAATGCTCTTTTTCTGGCATTTTCCAACTTTATTATCTCAGTTGGAGCTAACGCGGACAGTGTGATGACCATTAAGTTTTGGACTATGGGTTCGCTTGCCGGGACTACCTGGGCAGACTTGGCTCTGCCAACTATAGTAGTAGGAATGGCCTTTCTATTTTTCTCTACTCAGTATCGTGTTTTCAATGCGATGATGATGGGAGATGAGGCTGCTTTAACTTTGGGGATTCCCTTACGCTTTTATTGGTATCTTTATGTGACAATGGTGGCTGTGCTGACAGCAGTCTTAGTGGCAACCTGTGGGATTATTGGATTTGTTGGTCTCATTACTCCTCACTTAGCTCGAGGGTTAGTAGGAACGAATTACAGGAGACTTTTTCCTGTTGCGACTTTACTAGGTGCCCTTTTCGTTATCTGGGCAGATGTACTCTCTCGTGTCACTATTCCAAATGCTGAGCTGCCAATTGGTATTTTCACGGCCTTAGTAGGTGCTCCCTTCTTTATTTACATTGTTGGAGGTAGGCGAAGGGAGGTGAAGGTTTGATATGGATTTGATTTGTCAGGATATCCACTTTGGACTAGGAGAGAAAAAAATCCTCAAAGGAGTTTCTCTTAAGGTTGAAGGGCATCAATTTCATACGATACTAGGACCAAATGGAAGTGGGAAAACCAGCCTGCTTAAACTCCTCTATCGTCAGGAAAAGGCGGACAAAGGCTTGATAAGCCTAGATGGAAAACCTCTTGAACAATGGACGCTCAAAGAAACAGCCAAGCAAATGGCAGTTGTGACCCAGTTTAATCAGTTGCAGTTTGATTGTACAGTTGAGGAAATTGTCTTGCTGGGAAGAACTCCCCATCTCTCTTTTTTACAGAGGGAAAAGGAAAGGGATTATGCCCTCGTTCAAGATGCTCTTGTCAAGGTGGATATGCTAGAGAAGAAAACTCGTCTCTATTCGTCCCTGTCAGGGGGAGAGAAGCAGCGAGTCTTGTTAGCCCGCGCCTTGGCGCAAGAACCGACTCTTTTGCTCCTGGATGAACCTACCAATCATTTGGATATCAAGTATCAGCTAGACTTGTTGGCCATTGTGAAGGAGCTCAAGGTCAATGTTCTAGCTGTCCTGCATGATATTCAACTTGCTTGTCGCTATTCGGATTATATCTATCTGATGAAAGAGGGGGAAATCCTTTACCAAGGGACTCCAAAGGAGACCATCACCCCAGAGTCATTGCAAACTGTATATGGAGTTCAAAGTCAGGTTACTTGGACTGAGGATCAGCAAGCCATGATTCACTATTTATAAGAATGAAAAGGAAAACTAGATGAAAAAAACACTAAGCATTTTACTCGTAACAGTAGCTACCTTAACTTTGGCAGCTTGTGGCAACACTACTACAGAAAAAGCTACGACACAATCAAGCGCAGAAACAAGTCAAAAGGCCAGCACAGATACGACTTATCCGTTAACGATCAAAACTTATGATGCTAAGGGAAATGAAGTTGAACAAGTCTTTGACAAGGCACCTGAAAAAGTGATCACCAACAATCTTTCAACCACTGAAATCTTATTGGAACTAGGTTTGAAAGATAAAATTGCTGGCATGCTCAACCCTGACAATGCTGTGACGGACAAATACAAGGACGCGATTGCGACTATTCCTCAAATTGGGGATAAAAAAACAGTCTCACAAGAGACAGTCCTTTCTTATGAGCCAGACGCTGTGATGGGTCGAAACATGATGTTTTCTGAAAAATCCTTGGGGACAGTTAGCACTTGGAATGAAAACAAAATCCCAGTTTATACACAAAAAGCTTCTCTCTCAACGATTCAGCAAGATTTGGGGAATATCGTAGAAGATGTTAAAAATCTTGGAATGATTTTTAATGTTCAGGACAAGGCTAATGAATACGCAGCCCAATTACAAGCTAAAATTGATGCTGTTAAGAAAGCAAATCCAGCAAGCCAAGGTGAAAAGAAAAAGGCTTTGATTATGGTTGCTTATAATGACGAAACCTTCGGCGCTTACAAGTCTGCTTTGCAAGAGAGCTTGTTGAATCAACTTGGTTATACCAACGTTGCAACGGGAACATCAGGCTTGACCTTGGAAAATCTTGTGTCAATGGATCCTGAGTTGATTATCTATGTAACCAGCGATCGCAATAAAAAATTGGATGAAAAAGCAGTAGAGTTGATGAAGGCAAATGCTGTTTTGGAAGGTGTTCCTGCTATTAAGAATCAAAAAATCATGACTATCTCTTACGATGAGTTGATGGATTATGGTCCAGCAGTGATTGATTCCCTTGAGAAAATCAATGACTTTATCAATAAATAATGAGTTTGATTGGGAAGGAATCCAAGTCAAGGTCAGCCTGCCTTCAACCTATGATCCCAATCAAACCTATCCAGCGATTCTCTTGAATGATGGAAACTTGGATTTTCTATCTTCCCTTTCAGAATCTGTGATTTTAGTGGGCTTGACCTCTAAAAATCGCCTAGACGACTACACGCCCTGGAAGGCAGCTGCTCTGAGAGATGGGGCTCCAGATTTTGGTGGTCAGGCAAATGCCTATCATGATTATTTATTTGGAGGTCTTTTAGACAAGCTGCAGTCGCTTTATCGCCTGGACAAAAATTGCCTTGCTTATGGTGGTTATTCACTAGGTGGTTTGGCGGCAGTCTACAGTCTTTTCAGCTTTGACAAGGTTTCCTGTGTCTTTTCGATCTGCGGTTCCTTTTGGTATCCTGATTTTGTGACCTACTGCAAGGAAGAAAATGTGAAAAATTTGGATTGTTTGCTGTATTTACAGAATGGGCAAACAGAAGGAGCCAATCATAGCAATCGCTTGGCTCAAGCACCGGTCTATGCTGAACAGATCCATACCGGTCTTCAAAAACGCTATCCGAACAGTCAGTTTGTCTTTGATCCTTATGGACACCATGAACAAGTAGCTGAGCGATTTTTAGCCTTTTCTAGCTGGTTGGCCCAAAAATGGAAAATCAAATAAAAGAATTATCCCTTGGCTTTTGCCAAGGGATTGTTGTATTTTTTAACTAAGATCCTCTCTTTTCTTATCTGGATTCCAGATGAAGCTTGCGATAAAGCTAAAGGTGATGGTTAAGATAGCAAGGATAATGGCAAGGATGAGGGCAGGGATGCGGATAAACCACCAGAGTGGGTTCGGTTTTTTATTATTGTGCCATTGTTTGGTTTCTTTGTCCAAACGTTGGAATTCTGCTTGGATACGATTAGCGACTGTTTCAATGCCTTCATCATTCATTTTCTTGATATCTGAGATATCAATTGGATTTCCAAAGTTCATATCGACACGTTCACGGCTAACCAAGCCCTTCAAAGTCATAGGACCTGTGTAGGTAACCGGCATGATACGGACCTTGGCCATTTTGGCAATCAAGGCAACTCCACCCTTGACATCGTTGGAGTGACGGCTTCCACTTGGAAACATGATGAGAGAGCGGTCACTTTTTTTGAGGACATTGATAGGGTATTTGATGGCAGAAGCGCTAGGATTTTCCCGGTCGATAGGAAAGGCACCACACATACGGATCCACCAACCAAAGATACGGTTGGTAAAGAGTTCTTTTTTGGCCATAAAGATGAACTGTTTTGGCTTGGTCGCAAAGGCCATATAAACAGGATCCCACCAGGTGCGGTGAGGCGCCACCAGGATATAATTTTCATCTTGATTGGGAATTTTATCAGTATTATGATAGTGGGCATTGCCATTGATGGACCATAGGAGCAATACAACCAATCCACGTAAATAAGTATAAAACATGCGATCTCCTTCGATTGTTTTCTTGTTATTATTATACCTTATCAAAGGAGAGCTGGCAAACTTTTCCCTTGACTAGGTGCATATTTGGGATGAGATTAGAATTATGTTAAAAAAAATGATATGATATAATTTATGGATAAAAATAAGATTATGGGATTAACCCAAAGAGAAGTCAAGGAAAGACAGGCTAAGGGCTTGGTCAATGATTTTACCGCATCGGCCAGTACCAGCACTTGGCAAATCGTTAAACGAAATGTCTTTACCCTTTTTAACGCTTTGAACTTTGCCATTGCTTTGGCACTAGCCTTTGTGCAGGCTTGGAGCAATCTGGTCTTCTTTGCTGTTATCTGCTTTAACGCTTTTTCTGGGATTGTGACCGAGCTGCGAGCTAAACACATGGTCGATAAGCTCAATCTCATGACCAAGGAAAAGGTCAAAACCATTCGTGATGGACAGGAAGTTGCCCTCAATCCTGAAGAATTGGTGCTAGGAGACGTCATTCGTTTGTCTGCTGGGGAGCAGATTCCCAGTGATGCCTTGGTTCTGGAAGGATTTGCGGAAGTCAATGAAGCCATGTTGACGGGGGAAAGTGATTTGGTGCAAAAGGAAGTTGACGCCTTGCTCTTGTCTGGAAGTTTCCTAGCCAGTGGGTCAGTTTTGGCTCAAGTCCACCATGTCGGTGCTGACAACTATGCTGCCAAACTCATGTTGGAAGCCAAGACAGTGAAACCAATCAACTCCCGTATCATGAAATCACTTGACAAGCTAGCCGGTTTTACTGGGAAGATTATCATTCCTTTTGGTCTGGCTCTCTTGCTAGAAGCCTTACTTTTAAAAGGCTTGCCTCTCAAGTCATCCGTTGTAAATTCGTCGACAGCCCTTTTGGGAATGTTGCCCAAGGGAATTGCCCTTCTGACCATTACTTCGCTCTTGACTGCGGTGATTAAGCTGGGCTTGAAAAAGGTCTTGGTACAGGAGATGTACTCTGTTGAGACCTTGGCGCGCGTGGATATGCTCTGTCTGGACAAGACGGGTACCATCACCCAAGGAAAGATGCAGGTGGAGGCTGTTCTTCCGCTGACGGAAACTTATGGTGATGAGGCTATTGCCAGTATCCTGACAAGCTATATGGCCCATAGTGAGGATAAGAATCCAACAGCTCAAGCTATTCGCCAGCGTTTCCAAGGTCAGGTAGCCTACCCTATGCTTTCGAATCTTCCTTTCTCAAGCGACCGCAAGTGGGGAGCAATGGAATTGGAAAGTCTGGGGACAGTTTTCCTAGGTGCGCCTGAGATGTTGCTGGACTCTGAAGTCCCAGAAGCCAGAGAGGCTTTGGAAAGAGGATCACGTGTCTTGGTTTTAGCCCTCAGTCAGGAAAAACTAGACCACCACAAACCACAAAAACCTTCTGATATTCAGGCTCTGGCTTTGCTAGAAATCTTGGACCCGATACGAGAAGGAGCAGCTGAGACGCTAGATTATCTCCGTTCTCAAGAAGTGGGACTCAAGATTATCTCTGGTGACAATCCGGTTACAGTTTCCAGTATTGCTCAGAAGGCTGGCTTTGCGGACTACCACAGCTATGTAGATTGCTCGAAAATCACGGATGAGGAATTGATTGCCATGGCTGAAGAAACAGCCATTTTCGGTCGTGTTTCCCCTCATCAAAAGAAACTCATCATCCAAACTCTGAAAAAAGCAGGGCATACAACGGCTATGACAGGGGACGGAGTCAATGATATCCTGGCTCTTCGTGAGGCAGATTGTTCTATCGTGATGGCTGAGGGAGACCCTGCGACTCGTCAGATTGCTAATCTAGTTCTCTTGAACTCTGACTTTAATGATGTTCCTGAGATTCTCTTTGAAGGTCGTCGCGTGGTTAATAACATCGCCCACATTGCACCGATTTTCTTGATCAAGACCATCTATTCTTTCTTGCTCGCGGTGATTTGTATTGCCAGTGCTCTTCTAGGGCGGTCAGAGTGGATCTTGATTTTCCCTTTCATTCCGATCCAGATTACCATGATCGACCAATTTGTGGAAGGTTTCCCACCATTCGTTCTGACTTTTGAACGAAATATCAAGCCTGTCGAGCCAAACTTCCTCAGAAGGTCCATGCTTCGTGCCCTACCAAGTGCACTGATGGTCGTGTTCAGCGTTCTTTTTGTGAAACTATTTGGAAGTAGTCAAGGCTGGTCTGAGATAGAAATCTCAACCCTCCTCTATTATCTACTTGGGTCTATCGGTTTCTTATCCGTATTTAGAGCCTGCATGCCATTTACCCTTTGGCGTGTCCTCTTGATTGTCTGGTCAGTAGGAGGCTTCCTAGCTACAGCTCTCTTCCCAAGAATCCAAAAACTGCTTGAAATTTCGACATTAACAGGACAAACACTGCCTGTCTATGGGGCCATGATGCTGGTCTTTACCGTAATTTTCATCCTGACAAGTCGCTATCAAGCCAGAAAATAAAGAAAGACTGCAATCTGTGGATTGCGGTTTTTTTAGGTGCAAGATTGCTAGCTGAAATGTGGTATAATAAGAGGTAACAGAGTTTTGGAAAGTGAGAGAAGATGATTTCAAAGAGATTAGAATTAGTGGCTTCCTTTGTGCCACAAGGTGCCATTTTATTAGATGTGGGGAGTGACCATGCTTATCTGCCAATCGAGTTAGTCGAGAGAGGCCAAATCAAAAGCGCCATTGCAGGGGAGGTGGTGGAAGGTCCTTACCAGTCTGCGGTTAAAAATGTTGAGGATCACGGCCTAAAGGAGAAAATCCAAGTCCGTTTAGCCAATGGCTTGGCAGCCTTTGAAGAGGCAGATCAGGTATCGGTCATCACCATTGCAGGTATGGGAGGCCGTTTGATTGCTAGGATTTTAGAAGAAGGCTTGGACAAGTTAGCTAATGTAGAGCGTTTGATTCTCCAGCCCAATAATCGTGAAGATGATTTGCGCATTTGGTTGCAAGACAATGGTTTTCAGATTGTAGCAGAAAGTATTCTAGAAGAAGCAGGCAAGTTTTATGAAATTCTAGTTGTGGAAGCAGGACAAATGAAGTTATCAGCCAGCGATGTCCGCTTTGGTCCTTTTTTGTCCAAAGAGAACAGTCCAGTCTTTGCCCAAAAATGGCAAAAAGAAGCGGATAAGCTAGAGTTTGCCCTTAACCAAATCCCAGAAAAAAATCTGGAGGAACGTCAAGTTCTAGTAGATAAAATTCAAGCCATCAAGGAGGTGCTCCATGTTAGCAAGTGAAGTGATTAACGCGTATGAAGCCTTTTGCCCTCAGGAATTTTCAATGGAAGGCGACGGTCGTGGCCTGCAAATTGGAACTTTGGACAAGGATATCCAAAGTGTCATGGTGGCTCTCGATATTCGTGAAGAAACGGTGGCTGAAGCTATTGAAAAGGGTGTGAATTTGATTATCGTCAAGCACGCACCGATTTTTCGTCCTATTAAGGACTTGGTAGCCAGCCGTCCGCAAAATCAGATTTACATCGACCTGATCAAGCATGACATCGCAGTTTATGTCAGCCATACCAATATTGACATCGTTGAAAATGGTCTCAATGACTGGTTTTGTCAGATGCTAGGAATCGAGGAGACGACTTATCTTCAGGAGACAGGTTCTGAACGTGGGATTGGTCGTATTGGAAATATTCAACCTCAGACATTTGGAGAATTGGCCCATCATGTCAAGCAAGTCTTTGGTCTAGATAGCCTTCGATTGGTGCATTATCAAGAGAGTGATTTGCAGAAGCCTATTTCAAGAGTGGCCATCTGTGGTGGTAGCGGGCAGTCTTTCTATAAGGATGCTTTAGCTAAGGGGGCAGATGTCTATATTACTGGCGACATCTACTACCACACAGCTCAGGATATGCTGTCTGATGGCTTGCTGGCATTGGATCCTGGTCACTATATAGAAGTGCTTTTTGTGGAAAAAATCGCAGCACTCCTTACTCAATGGAAGGCAGAGAAGGGCTGGTCTATTGATATTTTGCCTAGTCAAACATCAACCAACCCTTTCCACCATATCTAGTTAGAAGGTGAAGACAATGAAAAAAGTAGCCATTATCGGAGCAGGGATTGTGGGGGCAACAGCTGCCTACTACCTCTCGAAAGAAAGTGACTTAGAGGTGACCGTTTTTGACTATGGACAGGGTCAGGCTACCAAGGCCGCAGCGGGCATTATCAGTCCTTGGTTTTCAAAACGCCGCAATAAAGCATGGTACAAGATGGCGCGCTTAGGGGCTGACTTTTATGTGGATTTGTTGGCTGATTTAGAAAAGTCTGGTCAGGAGATTGACTTTTACCAGCGCTCGGGAGTCTTTCTCCTGAAAAGGGATGAATCTAAGTTGGAAGAACTCTATCAACTAGCCCTCCAGCGCAGAGAAGAATCCCCCTTGATAGGTCAGTTAGCTATTTTAGATCAAGCCTCAGCTAATGAATTATTCCCTGTTTTGCAGGGATTTGACAGCCTGCTCTATGCTTCTGGTGGAGCGAGAGTGGATGGTCAACTCTTAGTGACTCGTTTGCTCGAAGCTAGTCAAGTCAAGCTGGTCAAAGAAAAAGTAACTCTGACACCTTTATCATCAGGTTACCAGATTGGTGAAGAGGCGTTTGATCAGGTTATTTTGGCGACGGGAGCTTGGTTGGGACACCTGTTAGAGCCTTTAGGATATGAAGTGGATGTTCGTCCCCAAAAAGGCCAACTCCTAGATTATCAGCTTGCTCAAGACATGGAATCTTACCCTGTTGTCATGCCAGAAGGGGAGTGGGATTTGATTCCTTTTGCAGGTGGGAAATTGTCCCTAGGCGCTACCCATGAAAATGATATGGGATTTGATTTGACGGTGGATGACACCTTGCTCCAACAAATGGAGGAGGCGGCCTTGCCTCACTACCCAACCTTGGCAGAAGCGAAATCAACAGGTGAGCGCGTGGGAATTCGTGCCTATACAAGTGATTTCTCACCTTTCTTTGGGCAAGTACCCGACTTGGCAGGTGTCTATGCAGCCAGTGGCCTAGGTTCATCTGGCCTCACAACTGGTCCTATCATTGGTTACCATCTAGCCCAGCTGGTCCAAGACAAGGAGTTGATCTTGGATCCAGTAAACTACCCAATTGAAAACTATGTCAAACGAGTAAAAAGCGAATAATACTCAATGAAAATCAAAGATCAAACTAGGAAGCTAACCGTGGGCTGCTCAAAACACTGTTTTGAGGTTGTGGATAGAACTGACGAAGTCAGTAACCATACCCACGGCAAGGCGACGTTGACGTGGTTTGAATTTGATTTTCGAAGAGTATAAATATTTTACTGAAATTTTAGCCTTGCCCCTAGGATGGCAAATGACATTCCCTATCAAAAATGGTAAAATAAGAAAAAATCCGAGAATCGAGGAAAGAAGATGCAAGAAAAGATTTTGGTAACGGGTGGAGCTGGTTTTATCGGAACCCACACTGTTATTGAGTTAATCCAAGCAGGTCATCAGGTTGTTGTGGTGGATAACCTTGTCAACAGCAATCGCAAAAGTTTAGAAGTTGTTGAAAGAATTACAGGAGTTGAAATTCCTTTCTATGAGGCAGATATCCGTGATACGGATACTCTCAGAGATATTTTCAAGCAAGAAGAACCAACGGGTGTCATTCACTTTGCTGGTTTGAAGGCTGTCGGTGAATCCACTCGTATCCCTCTTGCCTACTATGACAACAATATCGCAGGAACTGTTAGCCTTTTGAAAGCCATGGAAGAAGCCAACTGTAAAAACATCATTTTCAGTTCTTCTGCGACAGTTTACGGAGATCCTCATACAGTGCCTATCTTGGAAGATTTCCCACTTTCAGTGACCAATCCATACGGTCGTACCAAGCTCATGCTAGAGGAAATTTTGACCGATATCTACAAGGCAGACTCAGAATGGAATGTGGTCTTGCTTCGTTACTTTAACCCAATCGGAGCCCATGAGAGTGGTGATTTAGGAGAGAATCCAAACGGTATTCCAAACAATCTCTTGCCATATGTGACTCAAGTAGCCGTTGGAAAATTAGAGCAAGTGCAAGTATTTGGAGATGATTACGATACGGAAGACGGAACTGGTGTTCGTGACTATATCCACGTTGTCGATTTGGCTAAAGGTCACGTTGCAGCTCTGAAAAAAATCCAAAAAGGCTCAGGTCTAAACGTTTATAATCTTGGAACAGGTAAAGGCTATTCTGTTCTTGAAATTATCCAAAACATGGAAAAAGCTGTGGGACGCCCAATTCCTTACCGCATTGTAGACCGTCGCCCAGGTGACATTGCAGCCTGCTATTCAGATCCTGCAAAAGCCAAAGCAGAACTGGGCTGGGAAGCAGAACTCGACATCACCCAAATGTGTGAAGACGCATGGCGTTGGCAAAGCAAGCATCCAAATGGATTTGAAGACTAAGATGGTGATTTCAATCATTGTCCCCTGTTTAAACGAAGAGGAAGTACTTCCTCTTTTTTATCAGGCTTTGGAAGATTTAATTCCTGACTTGGGAGCAGAAATCGAGTATGTCTTTGTCGATGATGGATCGAGTGATGGGACCTTGGAACTCTTAAAGGCCTATCGGGAGCAAAATCCGGCAGTACATTATCTTTCTTTCTCTCGAAATTTTGGCAAAGAAGCAGCCCTCTATGCAGGCTTGCAGTATGCGACAGGAGATCTGGTGGTGGTAATGGATGCGGACCTCCAAGATCCTCCTAGTATGTTACTTGAGATGAAAGCTTTACTAGACCAAAATGCAGACTTGGACTGCGTTGGAACACGGAGAACTAGTCGGGAGGGAGAACCCTTCTTTCGCAGTTTTTGTGCTAATCTTTTTTATCGCCTCATGCAAAAAATTAGTCCAGTAGCCTTACCGTCAGGTGTCCGTGATTTTCGCATGATGAGAAGGTCTGTAGTCGATGCCATTTTAAGTTTGACAGAGTCCAATCGTTTTTCCAAGGGACTCTTTGCCTGGGTGGGTTTTAAAACCCACTATCTGGACTATCCCAATGTCGAAAGACAGGCTGGCAAGACCAGTTGGAGTTTTAGGCAACTCTTTTTCTACTCCATTGAAGGGATTGTTAACTTTTCAGATTTTCCCTTGATTATCGCCTTTGTGGCAGGTCTCCTATCTTGTTTTATTTCTCTACTTATGACCTTTTTTGTAGTAGTTCGGACCCTCATTTTGGGCAATCCGACATCAGGTTGGACCTCTCTGATGGCTGTTATTCTCTTTCTTGGAGGTATTCAACTCTTGACCATTGGGATTCTCGGTAAGTACATCAGTAAGATTTATCTAGAGACTAAAAAAAGACCACTTTATCTTATCAAAGAAAAAAGTGACCTTCCTGATTTTACAGAAAAAAATAAAGAGAAAAGACTATAATTTTGCATGGAAATATGCTAAACTAGAAGGAGTGGAACGTTCTTGTTGATATTAGACTTGATCTTTAATCAAGGCACGTGTCGGACAGTTTCTAACAGCTTCTACGACGTCCTGGCTAGGAGAAATTTCTTTTTCTAGTTGGTCGGGATCATCGTAAAAACGCACAATTCCATTATCGTGGTAATCAAATAATTCAGAATAAGTTTGGCAGAGCCCACAGGCAATGCAGCGTTCAGGTATAAGTGTGATTTTCATATTTATATTGTAATAAGAAAAGTAAAAAAAAACAAGGAGTAAGGTATGGCAAAAGAACCGTGGCAAGAAGATATTTATGAGAATCAGGAAGAAACAAGAACACAACGTCGTAAGAGAGAACAAGGTGGAGGAGTGTTGGCTAATCGTATCTTAACTATTTTAGCAAGTGTTTTCTTTGTGATTGTAGTTGTGATGATTATTGTTCTGATCTATCTTTCGTCGGGTGGGAGTAATCGCACAGCAGCTTTGAAAGATTTTCACGATTCAGATACAAAAGTAGAGCAAGTCTCTTCTACATCTAGTAGTAGTTCAGAGCAGGCATCTTCTAGTTCAGAGGAGAAGGCAGAAGAGTCATCTAGTAGCTCAGAACATCCAACTGATCCAGAAGGAACTACAAAAGTCTTAGCTGGAGAAGGAGAAGCAGCCATTGCTGCTCGCGCTGGGATTTCGATTGCTCAGTTAGAAGCCTTGAATCCTGGCCATATGGCTACAGGATCTTGGTTTGCTAATCCAGGTGATGTTGTCAAAATCAAATAGGAGTTGATATGAAAACAATTCAAATTGCTATTGACGGTCCTGCTTCAAGTGGTAAGAGTACAGTCGCAAAGATTATTGCCAAGGACTTTGGATTCACCTACCTAGATACAGGTGCTATGTATCGTGCAGCGACCTACATGGCTCTCAAGAACCAATTAGGAGTTGAAGAAGTCGAATCCCTTCTAGCCTTATTGGACCAGCATCCAATCAGCTTTGGGCGTTCAGAAACTGGGGAGCAGCTTGTTTTTGTAGGAGATGTGGATATTACTCATCCTATCCGTGAAAATGAAGTGACGAATCATGTTTCTGCTATTGCAGCAATTCCTGAGGTGCGTGAGAAACTAGTTTCTCTCCAACAAGAGATTGCCCAGCAAGGTGGAATTGTTATGGATGGGCGTGATATCGGGACAGTTGTTTTACCTCAAGCTGAACTCAAGATTTTCCTAGTAGCCTCTGTTGATGAGAGAGCAGAGCGTCGTTACAAGGAAAATATTGCCAAGGGAATTGAAACAGACCTTGAAACCCTAAAAGAGGAAATTGCTGCGCGTGACTACAAGGATAGTCATCGTGAGACTTCGCCTCTCAAACAAGCAGAGGACGCTGTCTACCTTGATACAACTGGCTTGAACATTCAAGAAGTAGTTGAAAAAATCAAAGCAGAAGCTGAAAAAAGAATGTAGATGTAGAAAAGCCGATAGATTGATATCGGTTTTTTCTAAATTTGTCAAAATGCTGATTTTAGGGTATAATAGTTGCTGTTCGAGAAATTTTGATTTTCAAAGAATAGTGAATGATGATAAGGAGAAACCATGAACAACCTACCAAATTGCCCAAAATGTAACTCAGAGTATGTCTACGAAGACGGTGCCCTACTGGTTTGCCCAGAGTGTGCTTATGAGTGGAATCCTGCTGAAGTTGCAGATGTAGAAGAGGGCCTTGTTGCTATCGATGCCAATGGAAATAAATTGGCTGATGGTGATACTGTAACCCTCATCAAGGATTTGAAAGTAAAAGGTGCGCCAAAAGATTTGAAACAAGGGACGCGCGTGAAGAATATCCGCATCGTAGAAGGCGACCACAATATCGACTGTAAAATTGATGGCTTTGGTGCCATGAAACTCAAATCAGAGTTTGTGAAGAAAATTTAAGCATGTCAAAGCACTACAAACTTGTATTTTATAGCCGTATCTTCTTGTTTCTAGCGGCTTTTACGGGAGTTTATCTTGAAATCGCCAAGCATGGTGGATTTGGGATGCTTCTCTATTATACGGTTCTGTCAAATCTTTTAGTAGCGATTTTTACGCTCTATCTCTTAAAGGTTATGAGCCGTTTAGGTGAAAACTGGCAAAGGCCAAGTCTCTTGCGCTTAAAAGGTGGGGTCACCATGAGTATCATGATTACCTGTGTGATTTACCATTTCCTCTTAGCGCCCATTGCGACTAATTTCTATACTCTGGAAAATTTCCTTTGCCACTATATCGTTCCACTTTGGTTTTTAGCGGATACCCTCTTTTTTGACAAACAGGGTCAATACAAGATTTGGGATCCAGTTGTGTGGACGATTTTACCCTTGCTGTATATGATTTTTGCTCTTTTTAATGGCTTGGTACTGAAACTTGATGTTCCTAATTCTAAGGTCAGTCCCTTCCCTTACTTCTTTTTGAATGTAAACAAGGGTTGGGATGTCGTGTTTAAGTGGTGTCTGATTATCTTTGTTGCCTATATGGTGGCAGGATTTATCTTCTACTTTATCAAGCAAATCAAGAGAAAGTCATCCTAATACTCTTCGAAAATCAAATTCAAACCACGTCAGTTTCGCCTTGCCGTACTCAAGTACAGCCTGCGGCTATCTTCCTAGTTTGCTCTTTGATTTTCATTGAGTATAAGACACAAGGGATTCATTTTCGAGTTTAAGAAGGAGTCTATATACGAATGAGACTTCTTCTTTTCTTGCTTGATAACCATCAAAAAATAGAAGATTAAGAGAAAGATAGAAAGAGATTTCATGAAACAATTTTTAGAACGGGCCAGTATTTTGGCTCTCTCCCTCGTTTTGATTACCTCCTTTTCGATTTCAAGTGCTCTACCAGCTATGTTTGACTATTATCAAGGTTATCCTAAGGAACAAATTGAGCTCTTAGCGAGCTTGCCATCCTTTGGAATCATGATTATGTTACTACTAAATGGTTTCTTAGAAAAAATATTCCCTGAGCGCTTACAGATTAGTTTGGGCTTGTTGATTTTATCACTGAGTGGAACGGCTCCCTTCTGGTATCAGGCCTATCCTTTTGTCTTTGGAACACGGATTCTTTTTGGTTTGGGTGTTGGGATGATCAATGCCAAGGCCATTTCCATTATTAGTGAACGCTATCAAGGAAAAACGCGCATTCAGATGTTAGGACTACGCGGTTCTGCAGAGGTCGTAGGAGCTTCTCTCATTACCTTGGCAGTCGGTCAGTTGTTGGCCTTTGGTTGGACAGCTACCTTCCTAGCCTATAGTGCTGGATTTTTGGTGCTGACCCTTTATCTGCTCTTTGTCCCTTATGGAAAGGAAAAGAAAGAAGTCAAGAAAAAAGCGAAGGAAGCAAGTCGTTTAACTCGAGAAATGAAAGGCTTAATTTTTATCCTAGCTATAGAGGCGGCAGTTGTAGTTTGTACCAATACGGCTATTACTATTCGTATTCCAAGTTTGATGGTGGAAAGAGGACTTGGGGATGCCCAGTTATCTAGTTTTGTCCTTAGTGTCATGCAGCTAATTGGGATTGTGGCTGGGGTAAGTTTTTCTTTCTTGATTTCTATCTTTAAAGAAAAGTTGCTCCTCTGGTCTGGTATTACCTTTGGTTTGGGGCAAATTGTGATTGCTTTGTCTCCATCCTTGTGGGTGGTGGTGGCAGGAAGTATTCTGGCTGGTTTTGCCTACAGTGTAGCCTTGACGACGGTCTTTCAACTTGTCTCTGAAAGAATTCCAGCTAAACTCCTCAATCAAGCAACCTCATTTGCAGTTTTAGGCTGTAGTTTCGGAGCTTTCACAACCCCATTCGTTCTAGGTGCGATTGGATTACTAACTCACAATGGCATGCTGGTCTTTGCCATCTTAGGATCCTGGTTGATTGTAACCTCTATCTTTGTTATGTACCTACTTCAGAAGAGAGCTTAGGATTGGTTTCCTAAGTTTTTCTTTTTGGGAATATTGTACCCGGACAATTATAAATTTTCTAGCTTGTTACGAGGCTATTTTCTTGTTAAAATAGAGGTTATGACGAGATATAAAGCAACTATTTCCTATGATGGTTACGCCTTTGCTGGTTTTCAGCGCCAGCCTCATGCGCGGAGCGTTCAGGAAGAAATTGAAAAAACCTTGACTAGATTGAATAAGGGCCAAGCAATCACTGTTCACGGTGCTGGTAGGACTGATAGTGGGGTTCATGCTTTGGGACAGGTGATTCATTTTGACCTCCCCTATCAAATGGATGAGGAGAAACTTCGCTTTGCTCTGGATACCCAGTCTCCTGAAGATATTGATGTGATTTCAATTGAGCTTGTGGCAGATGATTTTCATTGTCGTTATGCCAAGCACAGTAAGACCTATGAATTTATCGTGGATAGGGGTCGTCCTAAAAATCCGATGCGCCGTCACTATGCCACTCGCTTTCCTTATCCGCTTGATGTAGAGCGGATGCAGGAGGCTGTCAAAAAGCTAGAGGGCACCCACGATTTCACAGGCTTTACAGCTTCTGGAACCAGTGTGGAGGATAAGGTTCGCACCATCACAGAAGCTAGTCTCAGGGTTGATGAGACAGGGCAGTTTTTGACCTTTACCTTTTCAGGGAATGGCTTCTTGTATAAACAGATTCGCAATATGGTGGGGACACTGCTCAAAATCGGAAATAATCGTATGCCAGTGGAGCAGATTGACCTCATCTTAGAGAAAAAGGACAGGCAACTTGCAGGTCCTACTGCAGCACCAAATGGTTTGTATTTAAAGGAGATTCGTTATGAAGAATAATCGTATTTTAGCACTTTCTGGAAATGACATTTTTAGTGGTGGTGGTTTGTCAGCTGATTTGGCTACCTATACCTTGAACGGCTTGCATGGCTTTGTAGCAGTGACTTGCTTGACAGCCTTGACAGAAAAGGGATTCGAAGTCTTTCCAACTGACGATGCCATTTTTCAACATGAATTAGATAGTTTGCGTGATGTGGAGTTTGCAGGGATTAAGATTGGCCTTCTCCCTACTGTTAGTGTGGCTGAGAAGGCTTTGGACTTTATCAAGCAACGCTCAGGAGTGCCTGTGGTTCTGGACCCTGTCTTGGTCTGCAAGGAAACGCACGACGTAGCAGTTAGTGAACTCTGCCAAGAGTTGATTCGCTTTTTCCCTCATGTCAGTGTGATTACGCCTAATCTCCCAGAAGCAGAATTATTATCCGGTCAGGAAATCAAAACCTTAGAAGACATGAAAGCTGCAGCGCAGAAATTGCATGACTTGGGAGCGCCAGCAGTTATTATTAAGGGAGGCAATCGCCTTAGTCAGGACAAGGCTGTGGATGTATTTTATGATGGCCAAACCTTTACAGTCCTAGAAAATCCTGTTATCCAAGGTCAAAATGCTGGTGCAGGTTGTACCTTTGCCTCAAGCATTGCCAGTCACTTGGTTAAAGGTGATGAACTTTTACCAGCAGTAGAAAGTTCTAAAGCTTTCGTTTATCGCGCTATTGCACAAGCAGATCAATATGGAGTAAGACAATATGAAGCAAACCAAAACAACTAAAATTGCCCTTATATCCCTCTTAACCGCCCTTTCTGTGGTTCTAGGTTATTTCTTAAAAATTCCAACACCGACAGGTATTCTAACACTCTTAGATGCGGGTATCTTCTTTGCGGCCTTTTACTTTGGTAGTCGTGAAGGTGCTGTAGTCGGAGGACTAGCAGGTTTCTTGATTGACCTCTTATCAGGCTACCCTCAGTGGATGTTCTTTAGTTTGATCAACCATGGCTTGCAGGGATTTTTCGCAGGATTTAAAGGAAAAGCTCAGTGGCTAGGCCTTATTTTGGCAACTATTGTCATGGTAGGAGGCTATGCCTTGGGTTCAACTTTGATGAATGGCTGGGCAGCAGCTCTACCAGAAATCTTACCAAATATCATGCAAAATATCGTGGGAATGGTTGTAGGATTTGTTCTTTGTCAGGCTATTAAGAAGATGAAGTAAAGAGGCTGAGTCAAAAGTCTTCAAAATCAGAAAAACGCATAGTATCAGGTGTTGAAAAACCTTGATACTATGCGTTTTATTGTGGGAAGATTTTATATTCTTCGAAAATCTCTTCAAACCACGTCAACGTCGCCTTACCGTATATATGTGACTGACTTCGTCAGTCTTATCTACAACCTCAAAACAGAGTTTTGAGCAACCTGCGGCTAGTTTCCTAGTTTGCTCTTTGATTTTCATTGAGTATTAGATGAATATTAATCAAAATAAAGCAAGTCTTTGCTGGTGCTTGTAAAGAGGTCAAAGCCATCCTTGGTAACAACACCGCAGTCTTCGATACGGACACCGACTTTACCAGGGATATAGATACCTGGTTCAACAGAGAAGCACATGCCTTCTTCGATGACCATGTCGTTTCCTTCCATGATAGATGGGAATTCGTGGACATCCATACCGATACCGTGACCGAGACGGTGGTTAAAGTACTCACCGTAACCAGCTTTTTCTATGACCTCACGGGCAGCGCGGTCCACTTCATGAGCAGTCACACCTGGTTTGATAAAGTCAAGAGCAGCTTGTTGGGCTTCAAGAGTCAAGTTGTAAATGTCTTTCTTGAATTGGTCTGGTTTACCGACAGCGACTGTACGAGTCATGTCTGATGCGTAACCGTTTACTAGAACACCAAGGTCAAAGAGGAGAAGAGCATCATTTTCAACCTTGTTAGCTGCTGGGATACCGTGTGGATTTGCAGCATTGTCACCAGTCAAGACCATGGTATCAAAGCTCATTTCATAGCCTTCACGTTTCATGGCAAAGTCAATTTGGGCAATAATATCTGTCTCAGTCTTATCAAGAGAAATATTGTCAAAACCAACATTGACAGCCTTGTCCGCATAGAGACCTGCCACCATCATTTTTTGCACTTCATCAGCTGATTTGATGAGGCGCATTCGTTGGATACGAGGAGTGAGGTTTTCAAACTCAGCAGTTTCAAAGACTGTTTTCAAGCCATGGTATTTGGTTAAAATGAGATTGTCAAACTCAACAGCAACGCGTTTGAAGTCGTGCTGTGGAAGAGCATGTTTCATTTTTTGCCATGGGTTTTCAGAATCCACATAGCCCACAACTGGGAAAGAAACAGTGCTGCTTGCACGTTCAACCTCAAGGGCTGGGACAAAGAGGAGAGGTTCCTGATCTGCTAGAACAAAAAGGAACATTTGGCGTTCATGGGGATCACTGTAAAAGCCAGTGAGGTAATTAATAGTGACGGGGTCAGATACGACAGCGACGTCTAGTTTTTCTGATTCAAGATATGTTACGATTTGTTGTAATTTAGACATATGCTACCTTCTTTCTACCCCTCTATTTTGGCAAAAAAAGAGAGAAAATGCAAGGGAGAAGGGTAAAAGAGCAAGCAAAAAGAACTCCAACATGATAGGGGAGTTCTTTGATATGGTTTTTCTTGGTTTAAGAAAAGTCAGCCTTGCTTTTTACGTCACTGTATTCTTCAGCGATTTCTTGACTGAGAATGTCCTCATAGGCAGGGAGTTGGATGTCCTGACCATATTTCTTCTTGAGGGCAGTAGTGACTAGGCGATAAGCCAGATTGGCATTACGAGAGAGGATAGGTCCGTGGAAATAGGAACCAAAGACATTCTTATAATGAACCCCTTCGCCGACCTTTTCTTCGTTGTTTCCATTTCCATAGACAACCTGTCCCAGCGGTTTTTGGTCATCCGAGAGGAAGGTACGGCCCTGGTGATTTTCAAAACCATAATAGGTTTCATCGAAATCTTCATTGTGAATCTTGATATCACCGATAAAGCGGTTATTGGTCTGGTTGAGGGTGTAGTGGCCCATGACCCCTAGCCCTTCGATACGTTTACCTGAAGCTTCAACATAATATTGGCCCAATAGTTGGAAACCACCGCAGATAGCGAGAACCACTCCATCGTTTTGGATGTAGTTGTCAATGCTCTCTTTTTTAGCAGGTAGGTCGTCTGCAATAATACTCTGTTCAAAGTCTTGACCACCGCCGAAAAAGGCGATATCATAGTGGTTTTCATCAAAATCATCATGGAGAGAAACGATGTCAACCGTCACATGGGCTCCCAGCTTTTCAGCCACATACTTGAGCATGAGGATGTTTCCATTGTCCCCGTAGGTATTCATGAGGTTGCCATAGAGGTGAGCAATGTTGAGCTGATAGGGGTAATTGCCAGCTTTTGAGGAAAGTGAAGTATAAACCATTAGTTCATCTCCTTTCTAACAATCTGACGACTAGCCAGCAGTTCTCGGAATTCCAGCATAGCAGTATAGGTAGCTAGGATATAGGCATGCTTGCAGTCTTGATTCTCAATGGTCTTGAGAACTTGATCCAGACTATTGGTTTCAGTGATTTTCTCAGCTGGGTAACCAGTCACACGAAGACGTCGTGCGATTTCAGAATGACGAACGCCACCAGCATTGATTTCAGGAATGTCCATGTCAGTGATTTGTTCAAAATCAGCATCCCAAATCCAGCTGGTATCAATTCCGTCTGCATAGTCAGCGTTAAGGAGGACGGATAGGCTAAATGGATAAGGCGCTAGTTTAATCATTTCGATAGCTTGGGTGGCACCGACTGGATTTTTAATCAAGACAAGGGTACATTCTTTATCGCCGATATGGAATGTTTCCTGTCGACCAAAGACAGCACGGCTCTTGTCAAATCCCTGCTTGATGAGTTGGGAATCGGCGCCGAGGAAACGGGCGATAGCAACCGCAGCTAGGGCATTGTAGATATTGTAGAGCCCACCGATTTGGATACCGTATTCTTGTCCGTCAATGACAAAGCGAGAGCGATTGTTGGTTAACTCAACCAATTCTGTCAAGCGATAGTCTAAATCAGGACGTTTACATCCACAACCTTCACAGATATAGGAACCCAAGTTTGCATAGGTATTGTGCTCATATTTGAGGATTCCTTGACAGTCAGGACACAGAATACCTTCGGTATTGTAGTGAGCCAGTTGGGCTGGCCCTTTTTCTAAGTCAAAACCAAAATACTCTACAGGATTTGGAATAGCTGGCTTGTAGAAAAGCGGACTGTCACCATTGAGGAGAACAGTAGCTGTAGGCACCTTACGAATGGCATCCAAAATCATTTTATAAGTTGTGTAAATCTCACCGTAGCGGTCCATCTGGTCACGGAAGATATTAGTGATGACAAAAAGGCTAGGTTGGATATAGTCACAGATACGAGATAGACTAGCTTCGTCGATTTCGAGGACAGCAATGTTTTTCCCAGTTTTAGAAGATTTGGCTGTTAAGAAAGTTGTTGCAATCCCTGTAATCATGTTGGCACCACTAGGATTGGTCAGAACCTGACCATAAACTTCTTTTAAAATGCCGACAGTGAGGGCAGTTGTCAAGGTTTTTCCATTGGTTCCAGTCACCACGACAATCTCGTAGTTCTTAGCAAGGTTTTGTAAAATATCTTTATCAAATTGAAGGGCAAGTTTTCCTGGGAGCGTACTTCCACGGCCAAGACGGCTCAAGATGAAGTGAGAAGAACGCCCAGCTAGGAGGCCCAAAGTAGTTTTTAATTTCATGTTTCTATTATATCATAAAAGAAGGAAAAGACAGATTTGATACTCAATGAAAATCAAAGAGCAAACTAGGAATCTAACCGCAGGTTGCTCAAAGCACTGCTTTGAGGTTGTAGATAGAACTGACGAAGTCAGTAACATATATACGGCAAGGTGAAGCTGACGTAGTGTGAAGAGATTTTCGAAGAGTATGAGATTTCGCAGAAGCAAAAACAGCCCAGAGAGAGCTGTTCGATACGATTAAATCTCAACTTAAATTGCAAACAAGTCATTCAAGTTCTCAGCCAAGGTTGGGTGAGTGAAGATTTGTTTTGTGAAGTAAGTGTAAGGAATCTTGTTGTCCATGGCAACAGTGATGATGTTGATGATTTCTTGAGATCCTTCTGAGAAGATGCTTGCTCCAAGAATTTCTTTTGTTTCAGTATTGACAATAGCTTTGAAGGCTCCACGAAGGTCTCCATTTACGTGACCACGAGGCATTGCTGCAACTGGAATTTCCTTAACAGCGTATGGAAGTTTCAAATCAGCCGCTTGGCTTTCAGTCAAACCAACTTGTGAAAGTGCAGGTGTGATGAACATAGTGTTTGGTACATTGAGACGGTCCTCAAGTGTGTAGCTGCCATCTCCAGCAAGGTAGCTGTAGACAACACGGAAGTCATCAAGTGAAATGTAAGTAAATTGAAGACCACCGTTGACATCTCCAACTGCAAAGACACCAGGAACGTTTGTTTGACAATGTTTGTCTACCTTAATAGCGCCACGTTCAGTAAGTTCAATATCTGTATTTTCAAGTTGAAGTGGTTCTACGTTTGGTTTGCGTCCAGTTGCGTAGAGAAGGGCATCGAAACGGTAAGTTTCATTTTCAGTTACGACAAGGACTTGGTCACCGTCATTTTTAATTTCAGTAGTACGGATATTTTGAAGCAATTCAATACCGTCTTCTTCCATGTATTGTTTAGCAAGAGCTGCAATGGAAGGTTCTGCACGAGGTAGGAAAGTATCCAAGGCATCTAGGACTGTAACCTTGCTTCCAAGTTTGTTGTAAAGGCCAGCAAATTCAAGACCGATGTTTCCGCCACCAAGGACACCAAGTTTTTCAGGCAATTTGTCCAAGTTTTGGATACCTGTTGAGTCAAAGACATTCTTACTTGTAGCAAGTCCTGGAATTGGCAAGACGTTTGAAATAGCACCAGTGTTGATGACGATAGTTTCAGCAGTCAATTCTTGTTTTTCATCACCAGCTTGGATTTCGATGACTTTATTTGAAAGGAAGTGAGCTTCCGCATCAAAGATATCGACACCTGTACCAGCAACAGTCGCATAGTTTTTACCGTTAAGGCGACCAGTGATTGTGTTTTTGGTAGCAATCACTTCTTCAAAAGACAAGTCTTTCTCAGCAGCAACCAGCAAAGTTTTAGTTGGGATACAACCGATGTTGATACAAGTTCCACCGTACATAGCTTTGCTACGTTCAACGAGGGCAACTTTTTTGCCAGCTGAAGCCAATTTACCAGCTAGTGTTTTACCAGCTTTACCAAATCCGATAACGATTAAATCATAAGTTAACATTTATCTTCCTCCTATTCGCATTTCATTCTAGCACAAGAAAAAAACTTTTGCACAATTCTGCTACGCTTTAAAAAAGTTTATGAAATAGTGGAAATTTCATCCTCATTTTCTAAGGAAAATCGTTTACATGACATTATCGACGGATTTAGCTATCTTTTGTTCTAGTCTTGTGTTATACTAGATAGGTTGCAAAGAAAACAGTACTTTTCTTTTGTGGAAAAGAAGCAACACGATTTTGTATCCAGTATATGAAAATACGTCATAAAAAGAAAAGTATAAACTAAGCCCTATAGGGTGGCTTCGCACCACCTTTAGAAAGAAGAATAACGTGAAATTTAATGAATTAAACTTGTCTGCTGATTTGCTAGCAGAGATTGAAAAAGCTGGTTTTGTAGAAGCTAGTCCGATCCAAGAACAAACTATTCCTTTGGCACTTGAAGGTAAGGATGTTATCGGTCAAGCTCAGACTGGTACAGGAAAAACTGCAGCCTTTGGCTTGCCAACCCTTGAAAAAATCCGTACAGAAGAAGCGACCATCCAAGCATTGGTCATCGCTCCAACTCGTGAACTAGCTGTCCAAAGTCAAGAAGAACTCTTCCGCTTTGGTCGTAGTAAGGGAGTCAAAGTCCGTTCAGTATATGGCGGATCAAGCATTGAAAAACAAATTAAGGCTCTTAAATCTGGTGCCCATATCGTGGTGGGAACTCCAGGTCGCCTCTTGGACTTGATTAAACGCAAGGCCTTGAAATTACAAGACATTGAAACCCTCATTCTTGACGAAGCGGATGAAATGCTTAACATGGGCTTCCTTGAAGATATTGAAGCTATCATTTCTCGTGTCCCTGAAAGCCGTCAAACCTTACTTTTCTCAGCAACTATGCCAGATGCGATCAAACGTATCGGTGTTCAGTTTATGAAAGAACCTGAGCATGTGAAGATTGCAGCTAAGGAATTGACAACAGAATTGGTTGACCAGTACTATATCCGAGTTAAAGAACAAGAAAAGTTTGATACTATGACTCGTCTTATGGATGTGGAACAACCAGAACTTGCTATCGTATTTGGTCGTACAAAACGCCGTGTGGATGAATTGACTCGTGGTCTGAAAATCCGTGGCTTCCGTGCAGAAGGAATTCATGGGGACCTAGACCAAAACAAACGTCTTCGTGTCCTTCGTGACTTCAAAAACGGGAACCTTGATGTTTTGGTTGCGACAGACGTGGCAGCGCGTGGTTTGGATATTTCAGGTGTGACCCATGTTTATAACTACGATATTCCACAAGATCCTGAAAGTTATGTTCACCGTATCGGTCGTACAGGTCGTGCTGGTAAGTCAGGTCAATCGATTACCTTTGTTGCTCCAAACGAAATGGGTTACCTTCAAATTATTGAAAACTTGACTAAGAAGCGCATGAAAGGTCTCAAACCTGCAAGTGCAGAAGAAGCCTTCCAAGCTAAGAAACAGGTTGCACTAAAGAAAATCGAACGTGATTTTGCAGATGAAACAATCCGTGGCAACTTTGAGAAATTTGGCAAGGACGCTCGTAAGTTAGCTGCCGAATTTACTCCAGAAGAATTGGCCATGTATATCTTGAGTCTGACTGTTCAAGATCCGGATAGCCTTCCAGAAGTGGAGATTGCGCGTGAAAAACCACTGCCATTTAAACCATCAGGTAATGGCTTCGGTGGTAAAGGTAAGGGAGGTCGTCGTGGAGATGACCGTCGTGATCGCGAACGCCGTGGCAATGGTCGCCGTGATGATTTCAAAAAAGGCAGTCGTGGAAATGATCGTTATGATAAGGAAAAACGTTACCGTAAGGATAATAAAAAACCACGTAACACTTCAAGCGAAAAGAAAACAGGCTTTGTTATTCGTAACAAGGGCGATAAATAAGAAAAAGCGGTTCAAAATGAATCGCTTTTTTATATAAGGAGACCGAATGGAAAAAGAAAGATAAATAAAATAGATATATTATCTTCTTGTAATATTATAATACACAAAAATAGAGGGCTTGTCAATAAAAAAGAAGCAATTTAATTAAAAATATTCTTGTTTTTTCAAATTGCAATTAAATAAGCAATTTTCAGATAATAATTGAAAATTCAAGCTGTTTATGTTATAATGATAGCGATTATATTCGAGGTGAAAAATGGCACATTTATTAGAAAAAACTAGAAAAATTACTTCTATCCTGAAGCGTTCAGAGGAGCAGTTGCAGGAAGAACTTCCTTACAATGCGATTACACGTCAGCTTGCTGATATTATTGATTGTAATGCTTGTATTGTTAACAGCAAGGGACGTCTCCTTGGCTATTTTATGCGTTATAAAACCAATACAGATCGCGTGGAGCAATTCTTCCAAACTAAGATTTTCCCGGATGACTATGTACAGGGCGCGAACATGATTTACGATACAGAAGCCAATCTGACAGTTGATCATGATTTGAGTATTTTCCCTGTGGAAAGTCGTGCTGATTTTCCTGATGGCTTGACGACTATTGCACCGATTCATGTGTCAGGGATTCGTTTAGGTTCTTTGATTATTTGGCGCAATGATAAGAAATTCGAAGATGAGGACTTGATCCTTGTTGAGATTGCCAGTACCGTTGTTGGGATTCAGCTCCTCAACTTCCAACGTGAAGAAGATGAGAAAAATATCCGCCGTCGTACTGCTGTTACAATGGCCGTCAATACCCTTTCTTACTCAGAACTCCGTGCTGTTTCAGCTATTTTAGGGGAATTAAACGGAAACGAAGGTCAGTTGACTGCGTCAGTGATTGCAGACCGTATTGGGATTACCCGTTCGGTGATTGTCAATGCCCTTCGTAAACTTGAGTCTGCTGGGATTATTGAAAGTCGCTCACTTGGAATGAAGGGAACCTACCTTAAGGTCTTGATTTCAGATATTTTTGAAGAAGTGAAGAAAAGAGATTACTAATGACTAAGGCTTTAATTTCGATTGATTATACAGAAGATTTTGTTGCTGATAGTGGAAAATTGACTGCAGGGGCTCCAGCTCAAGCTATTTCAGATGCCATTAGCAAGGTAACTCGATTATCTTTTGAAAGAGGAGATTACATTTTCTTTACTATCGATGCTCACGAAGAAAACGATTGTTTCCATCCAGAAAGCAAATTATTTCCTCCTCATAATTTGATTGGGACTAGTGGACGTAATTTATACGGAGATTTGGGAACCTTTTATCAAGAGCATGGTTCAGACAGTCGTGTCTTTTGGATGGATAAACGCCATTACTCAGCTTTTTCAGGGACTGACCTGGATATCCGTTTGAGAGAGCGTCGAGTGTCTACAGTTATCTTAACAGGAGTCTTGACGGATATCTGTGTCCTGCATACAGCTATAGATGCCTATAATCTAGGGTATGACATCGAGATTGTTAAACCAGCCGTTGCTTCCATCTGGCCTGAAAATCATCAATTTGCCCTAGGTCATTTCAAAAACACACTTGGAGCTAAGTTAGTAGATGAAAATCTAAATGAACTTTCGGAGTGATTTGGTTGATGAAATGAAAAAAATGAAAAAAAGTGTTGACAAGCATCCTAAAAGTTGATATACTAGTAAAGTAATCGACGCGGGGATGGCGGAATTGGCAGACGCGCAGGACTAAGGATCCTGTGACCGCTTTAGGTCGTGAGGGTTCAAGTCCCTCTCTCCGCATAGGATAAGAGTTAGCTGAGGCTAGCTCTTTTGTTTTTTATTTAATTCAAGTAGAGCAAAAAATTTTTGCTCTTTTTTTGGATTTCATAAATATTTCATATTTGGGTTTTATAATAGTCTTACAAATATGGAGGTGACAAATGAATTCAATCCAAAGAGCTTGGGCTTATGTCAGCAGAAAACGACTGAGAAGTTTTATTTTATTTCTGATTTTATTTGTCCTATTAGGCGGAATTTCAGCCTGTTTGACTCTGATGAAGTCCAATAAAACAGTGGAAACCAATCTTTACAAATCACTCAACACATCTTTTTCTATCAAAAAGATAGAAAATGGACAGACCTTCAAGTTGTCTGACCTAGCATCTGTGAGCAAGATTAAGGGACTGGAAAATGTCTCTCCTGAACTTGAGACGGTCGTAAAACTGAAAGACAAGGACGCGGTGAGTGGTGAGCAGAGCGTGGAACGTGATGATTTGTCAGCTGCAGACAAGAACTTGGTTAGCTTAACAGCTCTTGAGGATTCATCCAAGGATGTCACCTTTACTAGTTCGGCTTTCAATCTAAAAGAAGGGCGACACCTTGAAAAAGGGGATTCAAAGAAAATCATCATCCACGAAGAGCTGGCTAAGAAGAATAGTCTTTCGCTTCATGACAAGATTGGCTTGAATGCTGGTCAGTCAGAAGCTGGGAAAGGGCAAACAGTAGAGTTTGAGATTGTCGGCATCTTTTCTGGTAAAAAACAAGAGAAATTTACAGGCTTGTCTTCTGACTTCAGTGAAAACCAGGTCTTTACAGACTATGAAAGTAGCCAACCCCTTCTGGGCAATAGTGAAGCTCAAGTCAGTGCAGCGCGCTTCTATGTAGAAAATCCTAAGGAAATGGACGGACTCATGAAGCAGGTAGAAAATTTGGCTTTAGAAAGTCAAGGCTACCAAGTCGAGAAGGAAAACAAGGCCTTTGAACAAATCAAAGACTCAGTAGCAACCTTCCAAACATTCCTCACCATCTTCCTTTATGGGATGTTGATAGCAGGAGCAGGAGCCTTAATTTTGGTCTTGTCTCTCTGGTTGAGAGAAAGGGTCTACGAAGTGGGAATCCTTCTGGCACTTGGAAAAGGTAAGAGCTCGATCTTCCTACAATTCTGTTTAGAGGTAGTTTTGGTATCAATCGGAGCTTTGCTTCCATCCTTTATCGCAGGAAACGCCATCACATCTTACCTACTCCAAACTCTACTAGCAAGTGGAGATCAGGCAAGCTTACAAGATACACTAGCCAAAGCAAGCAGTCTATCAACCAGCATCCTATCTTTTGCAGAATCCTATGTTTTTCTAGTTCTGCTTAGTTGCTTATCTGTAGCCCTTTGTTTCCTATTCTTATTTAGAAAATCGCCTAAGGAAATTTTATCATCTATTAGTTAATACTCTTCGAAAATCTCTTTAAACCGTGTCAGCTTTATCTGCAACCTCAAAGCTGTGCTTTGAGCAACCTGCGGCTAGCTTCCTAGTTTAATCTTTGATTTTCATTGAGTATAAGAAGGAGAAATCATGACTTTATTACAATTACAAGATGTTACTTACCGTTATAAGAACACTGCTGAGGCAGTTTTATATCAGATCAATTATAATTTTGAACCCGGGAAATTTTACAGTATCATCGGTGAGTCAGGGGCAGGAAAATCCACTCTCTTGTCCCTCCTGGCTGGTCTAGATAGTCCTGTTGAAGGTTCTATCCTTTTTCAAGGAGAGGATATTCGTAAGAAGGGATATTCTTATCATCGCATGCACCATATTTCCTTGGTCTTTCAAAATTATAACTTGATAGATTATCTTTCTCCACTGGAAAATATCCGCTTGGTCAACAAAAAGGCAAGCAAGGATACATTGCTTGAGCTTGGTTTGGATGAAAGTCAGATCAAGCGGAATGTTCTCCAGTTATCAGGTGGTCAACAACAACGTGTTGCCATAGCTCGTAGTTTGGTCTCAGAAGCTCCAGTTATTCTAGCGGATGAGCCAACGGGAAATCTGGACCCTAAAACTGCTGGAGATATTGTCGAACTGCTCAAATCACTTGCCCAGAAAACAGGTAAATGTGTCATCGTCGTAACTCACAGCAAAGAAGTGGCACAAGCGTCAGATATTACACTTGAGTTGAAGGATAAGAAACTGACTGAAACTCGCAATACGACGAAATAATATGAGCTTTTTCAGTTATACTCTTCGAAAATCAAATTCAAACCACGTCAGCGTCGCCTTACCGTACTCAAGTACAGCTTACGGCTAGCTTCCTAGTTTGCTTTTTGATTTTCATTGAGTATTCGAACTATAAAATAGAACAAAATCTAGAAAGGGAACCTATGTTACACAACGCATTTGCCTATGTTACAAGGAAGTTTTTCAAATCGATTGTCATCTTCCTGATTATTCTCCTCATGGCGAGCTTGAGTTTGGTCGGCTTGTCAATCAAGGGAGCTACTGCCAAGGCTTCTCAGGAGACCTTTAAAAATATCACCAATAGCTTCTCCATGCAAATCAATCGTCGCGTCAATCAAGGAACGCCACGTGGTGCTGGGAATATTAAAGGTGAAGATATCAAAAAAATCACCGAAAACAAGGCCATCGAGTCTTATGTGAAACGCATCAACGCTATTGGAGATTTGACTGGATATGAACTCATCGAAACGCCAGATACCAAGAAAAATCTAACACCTGATCGTGCTAAACATTTTGGAAGTAGTTTGATGATTACAGGTGTCAATGACTCTTCCAAAGAAGACAAGTTTGTCTCTGGTTCTTATAAATTAGTCGAAGGTGAGCACCTAACCAACGACGACAAGGACAAGATCCTCCTGCACAAGGACTTGGCAGCCAAACACGGTTGGAAAGTCGGGGATAAGGTCAAACTAGACTCCAATATCTATGATGCAGACAATGAAAAAGGTGCTAAGGAAACAGTCGAAGTGACAATCAAGGGGCTCTTTGATGGTCATAATAAGTCAGCAGTAACCTACTCACAAGAACTCTATGAAAATACAGCTATCACAGACATTCACACTGCTGCAAAACTTTATGGATACACAGAAGACACAGCTATTTATGGGGACGCAACCTTCTTTGTAACAGCGGATAAAAACTTGGATGATGTCATGAAAGAGTTGAATGGCATCAGTGGTATCAACTGGAAGAGCTACACACTGGTGAAGAGCTCCTCTAACTACCCAGCTCTTGAACAATCCATCTCTGGTATGTACAAGATGGCCAACCTCCTCTTCTGGGGTAGCTTGAGCTTCTCAGTTCTTCTCCTTGCCCTCTTGCTTAGTCTTTGGATCAACGCCCGTCGCAAGGAAGTGGGAATCCTTCTCTCTATCGGTCTCAAGCAGGCAAGTATCTTGGGCCAATTCATTACCGAATCTATCTTGATTGCCATCCCTGCTCTTGTTTCTGCTTACTTCCTAGCCAGTTACACAGCCCGTGCAATCGGGAATACTGTTCTTGCCAATGTGACTTCAGGTGTTGCTAAGCAAGCAAGTAAGGCAGCTCAAGCCTCTAACCTTGGTGGTGGTGCAGAAGTAGATGGATTTAGCAAGACCTTGTCGAGCCTAGACATTTCCATTCAGACATCAGACTTTATCATCGTCTTTGTCCTAGCCTTGGTTCTAGTGGTTCTCGTTATGGCGCTTGCTTCAAGCAATCTCCTCAGAAAACAACCAAAAGAGCTCTTGCTCGATAGCGAATAAGTTTGAAAAAATTAGTCTGGAATAGAGGATACATCTTGTTTTTCTATTCAAGAATGATGGATAGAGAATGATTATTTAACAATTCAAAATAGAGCCGAAAGCAGTGGTGAAAATCATTGCTTTCAGTTGCTTTCTTTGTACTTTTGCTGGTGTATGTGATATACTAAAATCGTGGAATTCAGTGGAAAGATAATTTACAATTTCTATATTCAAATATGCATAAAAATTTATTCATAATTTACTTTTAAATAAATAGAAAACCTGTAGATACCTATCCAGACTGCAAAGGTAGACGAGCCTGCTGTGGCTGAGTTTGCCTTTTAAAAATATAAAATAGTGAGGAAAACAATGAGACAAACAAATGTTAGAGGGACTTTATCCCTCCGTGGCTTTAGAAAATTAAGAACAGGTGCAATTGTTGCGACAGGTGTGATTTTATTGGGACTGGGCTTTTTAGCTCCAACTGTTTCCGCTAACGAACAAGATGGTGTTTGGGTAGCTAGAACAGTTGCAGAAGTAAAAGCTGATATTCAAAATATAGACAATTTATCATACTACACTATTAAGTGGGGAGATACACTGAGTGCTATTAGTGGAGCAACAGGACTATCTGTTGATAGTTTAGTTGAGATAAATCGTATTGCAAATAGAGATTTGATTTTTGTCAATAATAAATTGTATTTTAGCGAAGAAGCTTTTCTAAAAGATGGAAATACAGAAGTCAAAAGACAGCGAGTGTCAATTGATAATTCTGGTAGCTGTCAAAGTTATGAAGTTGAAACAAAGACAAATACTGTAACTGGAGAGCAAACAACTACTGTTAAACAAACGACACCAGTAGTTGTGGAAACACCAGCAGTATCGGCAGCGAAAGCTGAAGAGTCAGTATCGCCAGCATCGAAATCAGAAACACCAGTCACAGTTGTGCCAAAAGCAGAAACAAGGGAAGAAGTTTCAAATACTCCATCACTGGGCGCTACAACTAGTGCTGATTCAGGTGAATCAAGTCCAGTAACAGACAATGCCCCTTCAAATACAGGGGCTACAAATCAACCTGTAGCTTCAAATCCAAGTTCTGAAGTTCCAGTGCCAAAGGCGGAAGAACCAACGGCACCATCACCGAAAGTGGAAGAACCAGCGGGACCAGCGCCAAAAGTAGAGGAACCAACAGCAGGAACAACGCCAAAAGCGGAAGAACCAGCGGCCCCAGCACCGAAAGCAGAAGAGCCAGCAGCAGGAACAATGCCAAAAGCAGAGGAGCCATCAGCAACAACACCAAAAGCGGACGAGCCATCGGCCCCAGCGCCAAAAGCAGAGGAGCCATCGGCGCCAGCACCAAAAGCAGAAGAACCAGTAGCACCAGCACCAAAAGCAGGAGAGCCATCGGCCCCAGCGCCAAAAGCAGAGGAACCAACGACCCCAGCACCGAAAGCGGAAGAACCATCAGCAGGCACAACGCCAAAAGCAGAGGAGCCAGCAGCGCCATCACCGAAAGCAGAAGAGCCAGTGGCCCCAGCGCCAAAAGCAGAGGCACCAGCAGCGCCAGCACCAAAAGCAGACGAGCCAGCGGGACCAGCGCCAAAAGTAGAAGAGCCATCGGCCCCATCACCGAAAGCGGAAGAACCAGCAGAGCCAGCACCAAAAGCCGAGGAACCATCGGCTACAACGCCAAAAGTGGAAGAACCATCGGCGCCATCACCGAAAGCCGAGGAACCAACGACCCCAGCACCGAAAGCCGAGGAACCAACGACCCCAGCACCGAAAGTGGAAGAACCTGCAACACCAGCACCGAAAGCGGAAGAACCAGCGGCCCCAGCACCGAAAGAGGAGGAACCATCGGCCCCAGAGCCAAAAGTAGAAGAACCATCAGCGCCATCACCGAAAGCTGACGAGCCAGCGACACCATCACCGAAAGTGGAAGAACCAGCGGCCACAACGCCAAAAGCGGAAGAACCAGCGACTACAACGCCAAAAGCGGACGAGCCAGCGGCTCCAACACCGAAAGCCGAGGAACCTGCAACACCAGCACCGAAAGCCGAGGAACCTGCAACACCAGCACCAAAAGCTGAAGAGCCAACGGCTCCAGCGCCAAAAGCAGAGGAACCATCAGCGCCAGGACCAAAAGCAGAGGAACCAGCTACAACACCAAAAGAAGATACTCCGTCTGAAGAAGTAGCACCTAAAGATGAAAAACTTGAGGAAGCAAAAAAAGATGGAAAAGATGTTATTGAAAAAATTGCGGCTTCAAAACTTAGTGAAATTGAAAAAGTTAAAGATGAAGCAGAAAAAGCTAAGTTAGAAGCTAAATTAAAAGAATTAAAAGAAGCAGGATTAGAAGCGATAAATAATGCTAAAGATCACGATGCAGCAGTAGATGCTGCGGATGAATATCAAACTAAGATTGATGAGATTAATGTTCCAGGTGAAGAATTACCAGCACCAAATTATAATAAAGATAATTTAACAAATGGTCGTAATGAGGGTACTACTATTAATGATGGAAGTACAGCAATAGGTCATGGGTCTGGTGAAGCTACAGCAACAACTCCAGCACAACCTTCTTCAACTTCAGAAGGGACTTCAAGTTTTAGAAATGCCCCATCAGTTCAAGCAAGAGCAAGAAGAGTGGCACGTTCAACATCAGAACCAGATGGAACTGTCAATATTAGCTATAACTTTGCTGGAATGCCAGATATTCATGGCTTCCTATCTGATCCGGGAGAAGATAACACTGTGACAATTCCTGCTGGGACGAGTGAAGCACAGGCAAAAGAGCTAGTAAAAGAAAAAATTGAAGCCAAGATAAAAGACTTAGCTGCTAGAGGGTATCATGTGAAAAATGACATTATTTTTGAGCAAGATACTACTGTGAAAAATTATAACTACGTAGTCACATTCACTAAGGAGGCTACAGGAACCTCAGGTTTCAGAATGGCTCCAGCAGTTCAACCACGCGCTAGCAGAAATCGTAGAAGTCTAGAACAGCCAGCTCCTCAGAAGGTCAAAGTCAATGTTTTTTATAATTTTGATCAAATGAAAGATATTGCAGGTTTCCTAGGAGATATCAATGGAACTCCTCTTGAAGTCGCGGAAGGTTCAACAAATGAACAGGTGAAAGAAGCGGTTAAGAGCCAAGTTGATGCTAAGAAAGAAGAGTTGCGTAAACGCGGCTATACCTTAAAAGAAGACTATTTATATAAAGCTAATGGGAAAGATTATAATTACGTTGTAACATTTTCAAAAGCAGCTAAATAATTCCATTCCATAGAGATCCAAATGTGAGCAAAGAGAGCGATAGGCTCTCTTTGTTTTATCTAGTAGAAAGTTTCTTCAAGACAAAAGGTTAGTAAGAGGCTATAATAGAAAATAGAGTAGGTATTTATTCTAATACTCTTCAAAAATCAAATTCAAACCACGTCAGCGTCGCCTTACCGTACTCAAGTACAGCTTGCGGCTAGCTTCCTAGTTTGCTTTTTGATTTTCATTGAGTATAAGAAAAATAAAAAATAGAGAGCAGTTAAAGTATGAAAATTTTAATTGTAGAAGATGAAGAGATGATCCGTGAGGGGATCAGCGACTATTTGACGGATTGTGGCTATGAAACTATTGAGGCGGCGGACGGTCAGGAAGCCTTAGAGCAATTTTCTAGCTATGAGGTAGCCTTGGTTTTACTGGATATCCAAATGCCCAAACTCAATGGACTAGAAGTCCTAGCTGAGATTCGTAAAACCAGCCAGGTTCCTGTCCTGATGTTGACCGCATTTCAGGATGAGGAATACAAGATGAGTGCCTTTGCCTCTCTGGCAGATGGCTATCTGGAAAAACCTTTTTCTCTGCCCCTCTTAAAAGTGAGGGTGGATGCGATTTTCAAGCGCTACTACGATACGGGACGAGTCTTCTCTTATAAGGATACCAAGGTGGACTTTGAGAGCTATAGTGCAAGCCTAGCAGGAGAGGAAGTGGCTGTTAATGCTAAAGAGTTGGAAATTTTGGACTATCTGGTGAAAAACGAAGGACGAGCCTTGACTCGATCTCAGATAATCGATGCCGTATGGAAAGCGACAGATGAGGTTCCCTTTGATCGTGTCATTGATGTTTATATCAAGGAACTACGGAAAAAGCTAGACTTGGATTGCATCCTCACTGTGCGCAATGTTGGTTATAAATTGGAGCGAAAATGAAACGAACAGGTTTATTTACAAAGATATTTATCTATACCTTCTCGATTTTTAGTGTTCTGGTTATTTGCCTTCATTTAGCCATTTATTTTCTTTTTCCTTCGACTTATCTGAGTCATCGTCAGGAAACCATTGGCCAGAAAGCGACAGCTATTGCCCAGTCCCTAGAAGGTAAGGATAGGCAAAGTATCGAGCAAGTCTTAGACTTGTATTCCCAGACTAGTGAGATTAAGGGGGGGGTCAAGGGAGAGATGACCGAGGACAAGTTAGAAGTCAAGGACAGTCTTCCTCTGGACACGGAACGTCAGACAACCTCTCTTTTTATCGAGGAGCGCGAGGTGACAACGCAAGACGGTGGTACCATGACTCTCCAGTTTCTAGCTTCCATGGATTTGCAAAAGGAAGCAGAGCAAATCAGTCTCCAGTTTCTTCCCTATACCTTGCTGGCATCCTTTCTGATTTCCCTCTTAGTAGCCTATATCTATGCTCGAACCATTGTTGCTCCGATTTTGGAAATCAAGCGGGTGACCCGACGAATGATGGATTTGGATGCCCAAGTTCGATTGCGCGTGGATTCTAAGGATGAGATTGGTGATCTCAAGGAACAAATCAATAGCCTCTACCAGCATCTTTTGACTGTCATTGCGGACTTGCATGACAAGAATGAAGCTATTCTCCAACTGGAAAAGATGAAGGTCGAATTCTTACGAGGGGCTTCTCATGAATTGAAAACACCGCTGGCTAGTTTGAAAATCCTGCTCGAAAACATGAAAGAAAATGTCGGTCGTTATAAGGATAGAGACCGCTATCTGGGAGTAGCCTTAGGAATTGTGGATGAGCTTAATCACCACGTTCTCCAGATACTTTCTCTCTCGTCTGTGCAGGAATTACGAGATGATAGGGAACAAATTGACTTATACCAGATGACGCAAAGTCTAGTCAAGGATTATGCCTTACTAGCCAAGGATAGAGAGCTCCAGATAGACAATAGTTTGACTCATCAGCAGGCTTATCTAAACCCATCAGTCATGAAGTTGATTCTGTCTAACCTCATCAGTAATGCTATCAAGCACTCTGTTGCAGGTGGCTTAGTTCGCATTGGCGACAAAGAAGGGGAACTCTTTATCGAGAATAATTGTAGTCCTGAGGAACAAGAAAAACTAGCTCAGTCTTTTTCTGATAATGCTAGTCGCAAGGCCAAGGGGTCGGGGATGGGACTCTTTGTGGTCAAGAGCCTATTGGAACATGAAAAATTACCCTATCGTTTCGAGATGGAGGAGAATCGCTTAACCTTTTTCATAGCTTTTCCAAAAGTTGCCCAAGACTAGGTAGAGAAAGGGTTTACATAGATGAAGCTAGAAGAAATTCAATCGAAACTGCGGGAAAAACTAGATTTTTTTGTCAAAAAGTGATAAAATGAACAATGTAAATGGGAAGTCCCATAAAAATATACAGGAGGCCTGATAAAATGGCAATCGTTTCAGCAGAAAAATTTGTCCAAGCAGCTCGTGACAACGGTTATGCAGTTGGTGGATTTAACACAAACAACCTTGAGTGGACTCAAGCTATCTTGCGCGCAGCAGAAGCTAAAAAAGCTCCAGTTTTGATCCAAACTTCAATGGGTGCTGCCAAATACATGGGTGGTTACAAAGTTGCTCGCAACTTGATCGCTAACCTTGTTGAATCAATGGGTATCACTGTACCAGTAGCTATCCACCTTGACCACGGTCACTACGAAGATGCACTTGAGTGTATCGAAGTTGGTTACACTTCAATCATGTTTGACGGTTCACACCTTCCAGTTGAAGAAAACCTTAAATTGGCTAAAGAAGTTGTTGAAAAAGCACACGCTAAAGGTATCTCAGTAGAAGCTGAAGTTGGTACTATCGGTGGTGAAGAAGACGGAATCATCGGTAAAGGTGAATTGGCTCCAATCGAAGACGCTAAAGCAATGGTTGAAACTGGTATCGACTTCTTGGCAGCTGGTATCGGTAACATCCACGGTCCTTACCCAGCAAACTGGGAAGGTCTTGACCTTGACCACTTGCAAAAATTGACAGAAGCTCTTCCTGGATTCCCAATCGTATTGCACGGTGGTTCAGGTATTCCTGATGAGCAAATCCAAGCAGCTATCAAACTTGGTGTTGCCAAAGTTAACGTTAACACTGAATGCCAAATCGCATTCGCTAACGCAACTCGTAAATTTGCTCGTGACTACGAAGCAAACGAAGCAGAATACGATAAGAAAAAACTCTTCGACCCACGTAAATTCTTGGCTGACGGTGTAAAAGCTATCCAAGCATCAGTTGAAGAACGTATCGACGTATTCGGTTCAGAAGGTAAAGCATAATCTAGCTGAATAATACAGATGAAACCTACCCATTGGGTGGGTTTTTTGGTGTGAATATATTGTAGAAGAACCAATATTAAGTTGCTAAACGAATGTAATTTTTTACAATGATTCTAAGATTACCCTTAGCGAACGAATATAACAGCTTTACACCTGTTTTCAAAGGAAATCACTGCCTTTCCTAAAGTAAATTGGAACACCTAATTTTTAGGAATACAGAGTAGCTAAATTAATGATAGAACTTTCATTCAAAATAACAATATGATTTTTCTAGTTTCGTGATCTAAGTATTAAAAGTATCCAAATAGATAAGGGAGATAAAAAATAACAATAAAAACCAATAATAGTTGACTTTTTTAAAATAAAATCTTAAAATAAGACTATAAAATTAAAAGAGGTACTCTATGGAAAATTTACCAACCCAAATCTTTAAGTTTGCTCGAGTATTTTCAACAAGTCGCAAGAAAGATATTGAGAAAATATTTTATGATAATGAGTTTGAAACTAAGAATAGTCTACCAATTTTAACTTGGGATTTTATTTATCGTGATATTGTAAATACCGCTAAAGTAAATGATTTAATATCACCCACTATGTATATGGGGGCTCTGTGGACGGCAAGAGGAGTAATTATTGAGGGTGTTCTATATGTTTTTATGATGAAGAAAAGATTTGAAGATGTAACTGATAAATACGAAAAGCATCATTATCTTACTTGTATAGCACGTGCGAAAAATTCTCATTTAAATGGAAAAGAAGACGGTAAACTATCCATTGAATTATTTAATGACCTGGATGATGATGGGTTGAGTGATTCACAAATTGAACAAGCGAAGCAATTATTGGGAGATCATTATAATTCGATTGATGAGATTAGGGTTGTTACCTTTGATAAAAAAACTAAAGAAGTGATTGTTAATCAGGTAAATGCCTTTTGTGAATTTATTGATGCTGTAAATATCACAGAATTTGATTTTACAAAACTTGAAGAAGATGGACGTGGAAATAATCCTGAAAAACCACTTGTTGCATTGAAATCTGACGTACAGAAACAATTGGAGTCACAAAAGCATGTTAGTCTTCCTGTTGAAAAGAAGGAAGAGAATACTAAATTATAATATTTTATATAAAATAGGAGTAAATAATGCTTCAGATTAGTTTTAATGGTGCTCGCTTAAAAGAGGCAAGACTTTTTAACAAAAAAAGTATTACTCAGATTGCAGAGTTTTTAAACGTTTCAAAACAAATGGTTTCTAAATATGAAAAAGGACGAGCAACGCCAAGTGAAGAATCGTTAGAAATATTGGAAAAGAAATTAAAGTTTCCGAGAGATTTCTTTTTTGGAAATGATAATTTTAGCTTAAGTTCTACAGGCACATTTTTTAGAAGTCGTTACACAGCGACTCAAACAGAAAAAATGCCTGCAGAAATAAATAAAAACTATGTTGCTTTAATAAGAGATTATTTGGGAGAATTTATTGATTTTCCAAATCTTGACTGGGGTCTTTCTGGTTTAGACTATACTCCACAAGAATACGCAAGCTACATAAGAGAGAAATGGGAACTTGGAGATAGACCAGTTGATAACTTGTCGTTGTTGATGGAAGAAAAAGGTTTTGTTATTTCTAGAATAGACACTCAGAGTGATAAAGTTGATGCTTTTGGTTCAGCTGTCAAAGTAAATAATAATGAGTATTATGTTGTTATGTTAGAGGGGACAGAGTATTCATTCTATCGTCAGCAGTTTAGTTTAGCCCATGAATTAGGACATTGGTTAATGCATGAAAGTTGTAAGTCACCTCAAGACATGGGAGCAATTGAATATAAGCAAATGGAAGACGAAGCGAATGAGTTTGCGGCTGAATTTCTATTGCCAATGGATTCGTTTAAAGCTTCTCTCATTGGGTATGAAAATGATCTAGAGTACTACAGGTATCTAAAAAGAATTTGGCAAGTCTCAATTAGTATGATGATAATGCGTGCTAAGTCATTGAATATCATAGATTCCAATGAGTATACAAACTTGTATAAGAAGCTTAGTTACAGAGGTTGGAGAAAAAATGAGCCCTTAGACTCAACGAAATTGATTAGTAATCCTCTATCTTTAAAACAGTCAGTAGAGCTATTAGTGGAAAATAGAATTGTGATGGATATATCTGCTGATATATATAGAGTATACAATAAATTATTGCCGAATTTTTTAATTGAGGATTTATGTGGCTTAGAGGCAGGATATCTTGATGAACTGAATGATAGGTATCCAAATATTATTAGTCTTACTAAAGAAAGAATAAGAAGAACATAGAATAGTCTAAAGTGTACTTTTTACAATTCGTAGCCTGCCCAATGGGCAGGTTTTTTGGTGTTTTAGGGAAACGATTAAGACAAAGTTTTGGACTAAAAATTCCGCTTTAAGAAAAAATCTCTAACTTCATAATCTGTAGGCAAACGCTTGCATTCCATTTCTTATTGGATTATAATAGGTTGGTATAAAGCCTTCTGTAATAATATTGAGAAGGTGTAGAAAGTAAGGTTTTAGAATATTTGTAGTCAAAAATACAATGTTGCTATTCCTTACATAGGGAGATAGATATGGCAATGATAGAAGTGGAACATCTTCAGAAAAATTTTGTGAAGACTGTTAAGGAACCAGGCTTGAAGGGGGCTTTGCGCTCCTTTATTCATCCTGAAAAGCAGACCTTTGAAGCGGTCAAGGATTTGACTTTTGAGGTACCAAAGGGGCAGATTTTAGGCTTTATCGGGGCTAATGGTGCAGGGAAGTCGACAACCATTAAAATGCTGACAGGGATTTTGAAACCGACATCTGGTTTTTGTCGGATTAATGGCAAGATTCCACAGAACAATCGCCAAGATTATGTCAAGGATATTGGGGTGGTTTTTGGACAACGTACCCAGCTATGGTGGGATTTGGCGCTTCAAGAAACCTACACGGTTTTAAAGGAGATTTACGATGTGCCAGACTCGCTCTTCCATAAGCGCATGGACTTTTTGAATGAAGTCTTGGATTTGAAAGACTTTATCAAGGATCCCGTGCGAACTCTTTCACTGGGACAGCGTATGCGGGCGGATATTGCGGCCTCCTTGCTCCACAATCCCAAGGTTCTCTTTTTAGATGAGCCGACCATTGGTTTGGACGTTTCGGTCAAGGATAACATTCGTCGCGCTATTACCCAGATCAATCAGGAGGAAGAGACTACCATTCTATTGACCACTCATGACCTGAGTGACATTGAGCAACTCTGTGATCGTATTTTTATGATTGACAAGGGGCAGGAGATTTTTGATGGGACGGTTAGCCAGCTCAAGGAAACCTTTGGTAAGATGAAGACACTCTCCTTTGAACTGGTAGCAGGTCAAAGTCATCTAGTTTCTCACTATGAAGGTCTACCTGATATGGCTATTGATAGACAGGGGAATAGCCTCAACATTGAATTTGATAGTTCCCGCTACCAGTCAGCTGACATTATCAAGCAAACCCTGTCTGATTTTGAAATCCGCGATTTGAAGATGGTGGATACGGATATCGAGGATATTATCCGTCGCTTCTATCGAAAGGAGCTCTAAGATGGTCAAATTGTGGAGACGTTATAAACCCTTTATCAATGCAGGTGTTCAGGAATTGATCACCTATCGAGTCAACTTTATTCTTTATCGGATCGGCGATGTCATGGGTGCTTTTGTGGCTTTTTATCTCTGGAAGGCTGTCTTTGATTCTTCGCAAGAGTCCTTGATTCAGGGTTTTAGTATGGCAGATATCACCCTCTACATCATCATGAGCTTTGTGACCAATCTGTTGACTAGGTCGGATAGCTCCTTTATGATCGGGGAGGAGGTCAAAGATGGTTCTATTATCATGCGCTTGTTGAGACCAGTTCATTTTGCGGCCTCTTATCTTTTCACCGAGCTTGGTTCCAAGTGGTTGATTTTTGTCAGTGTAGGACTTCCTTTCTTGAGTGTGATTGTCTTGATGAAAATCTTTTCTGGGCAAGGGATTGTAGAAGTGCTAGGACTAACTGTCCTTTACCTCTTTAGCTTAACGCTGGCCTACCTGATTAACTTTTTCTTTAATATCTGCTTTGGTTTTTCAGCCTTTGTGTTTAAAAATCTATGGGGTTCTAATCTACTCAAGACTTCAATAGTGGCCTTTATGTCTGGAAGTTTGATTCCCTTGGCTTTCTTTCCAAAGGTTGTTTCAGATATTCTGTCCTTCTTGCCTTTTTCATCCTTGATTTACACTCCGGTCATGATTATCGTTGGGAAATATGATGCCAATCAGATTCTTCAGGCGCTTTTGTTACAGTTTTTCTGGCTCTTAGTGATGGTGGGCTTGTCTCAGTTGATTTGGAAACGAGTCCAGTCATTCATTACCATTCAGGGAGGTTAGTATGAAAAAATATCAGCGTATGCATCTGATTTTTATCAGACAATATATCAAGCAAATTATGGAATACAAGGTGGATTTTGTGGTTGGAGTACTGGGAGTATTTCTGACCCAAGGCTTGAATCTCTTGTTTCTCAATGTCATCTTTCAACACATCCCATCCCTGGAAGGTTGGACTTTTCAAGAAATTGCCTTTATCTATGGTTTTTCCTTGGTTCCTAAGGGATTGGACCATCTCTTTTTTGACAATCTCTGGGCTCTGGGTCAACGCTTGGTGCGAAAAGGAGAATTCGACAAATACCTGACTCGTCCTATCAATCCTCTCTTTCACATCCTGGTTGAGACTTTTCAGATTGATGCTTTGGGAGAACTCTTGGTCGGTGGCATTTTACTAGCAACAACTGTGACTAGCATTGCCTGGACTCTTCCCAAATTCCTGATTTTTCTAGTCTGTATTCCTTTTGCGACCTTGATCTATACTTCTTTGAAAATCGCAACAGCCAGCATCGCTTTTTGGACCAAGCAATCAGGCGCTATGATCTACATTTTTTATATGTTCAATGACTTTGCCAAGTATCCCATTTCCATTTACAATTCAGTCCTTCGCTGGTTGATTAGCTTTATCGTGCCTTTCGCTTTTACGGCCTACTATCCTGCTAGCTATTTCTTGCAGGACAAGGATGTGGTCTTTAACATTGGAGGTTTGATGTTGATTTCCCTAGTCTTCTTAGGTATTTCCTTGAAACTCTGGGACAAGGGCTTGGATGCCTACGAAAGTGCAGGTTCGTAAATAATAGAATATCAAAGCCTTGTCTTAGGACAGGCTTTTTCTAATATAGATGGAAATTCCTTGACATCTATTTTCAGAGTGCTATACTGTAAGCGTAATCGCCGATTTAGCTCAGTTGGTAGAGCAAGGCACTCGTAAAGCCTAGGTCACAGGTTCAATCCCTGCAATCGGCAAAGTGAAGAAGCTCATTAGGGCTTCTTTTTTTATAAATATAAGATGAATAGATGGTATTAGACTATTAGTGCCTATAATTTCACTTGTTGCACCAAAATATATATATAATTTTGAAAAATTATGATATAATTTATCCTAATAAGTTTACAAAAGAATTCAATAGTAGGGTCTCATCAGGATAACTTTTTAGATTATTTTTTGAACTTTAAGTCATTCACATATACTAGAAAAAATCTTGTAAATTTATCTAAGGTGAATGTAAAATATAGTGAAAATAGGAGTAATAACATGACTAAGAAAGATTTTAAAGAGAAAAATGGTCCTAAACAAACTGTTTCAAATGTAGCGAAGGGATCATCTCCATCGACAATTGTTGGAACGGCTCTCAAAATAAAAGTCTATATTGGTATCGCTCTTAGTCTTTTAGTTGTTGCAATCGTAGTAAGCATCCTTTTCTTATCACCTAATGAAAAGAAAGAATCAAACGAAGCCATTCCTTCAGTTGCTAAAAAAGAGAACACAAGTCAAGAAGCGACAGATAATTCTAAAGCATCTGAAACTAAGAAGCAGAAAGAGGAGGAAATTCAAAAACTCAAGGAACAGCTGGCTAGTTTAGATAGCAAAGTCGCTGAGTCAGAGAAGTTAGTTGCTAAGTTAAAAGAAGAAACTTCAGTTCCGAAACTGGATATTGAAGCACTGAGAAATAATGATTTATCTAGTTTGAAAGGTACATGGCGTACAGCTTCCGGTAATGAATATGTTATTAATGAGTCTGGGGAAGTGCGTTCCTCTTGGCTGTCGAATGGTCAAAAATCTGAAGCGATCATTGAACTAGATAATAGTCATTCTCATTTGAAAAATCGAACTTCAGATTCTAGATTTCGAGATGTAGAAACAGTAAGTGCACATGTTAAAAATGAAATTGTTGGAGGCTTTATCGTAGTTGCTGTACCTAGTGGAGTTGTAATGCAAGCTGGTGATGGTGGAAAATTGACAGATAAAACTAATTATAATGAAGAGACTTTTTGCTGGACAACAATATGAAGCTATGTTGGCGCGACCAGAGGATGTTTATTATCGTGTTAAACCAGATACTAGTAAACTTGAGGAAGAGGAGAAGAATTTAGCCCAACTACAGGCTGAACGCGAAGCAATCAAAACTTCTCTAGAATCTAAGGAAAAGAAAAATACTAACTAGAAAAAAACTAGTTTAGAATCTAACTTTCGATTGTTTTAGTTCAGAAATACTGTTACATTAGATAGAATGAAGAAGCTCATTAGAGCTTCTTTTCTTTTTTCTTAATTATTCAACCACTTAGACCGAGATATAGACCAGATAGGCAAAAGACCTTGTTCTTGAAACTGACCTCTGTTATAATGGTTCATGTAAAGGACATGAAGGGTCTATGTCAGGCACGTCAAGTTCCTAAAAAAGAAATTGGAGATAAAGAAATGAAAAAATTATTGGGAATTGTATTTTTAGTAGCAGCAGCGACAGTATTGTATTTTGGTTCTATAGGCTGGCCAAGTTTGGATGTCAATCTCTGGTCACTGATTCCGGTAGGATTATTCCTCTTTTTCACTCTAGAGAATCTTTTGAAAAAGGATTACAAGGCTAGTCTGATGTGTTTGATTATTGCCTTTATCATTGCGAATGCAATTTTGGACCTGTTGCCAATTTCAAGTGGCTTGGTGATTGGAGCAGGTGTGCTAGCTTGTGTAGGTATTGGTTATCTATTTCCTGATAAAGAAGGAAAATAAGAAGGAAGAATGAACAAAGTCAGGATCTAACTGAAATATTTGTTGGATCTTTTTCTATGTCTAAAAATGTAAGAAAGAATTTTTGGTGGTAAAAGATTCTTTCTAGTTTCCTTTTTGATTTTAAATTATGTTAAGATAAGACAAAATGTTTTTGTTTGAGATAGTAAAAAGCTATTCTCTTTTAAAATGTCAAGTAGAGTCCGATGTCGTATTTGTTATAATAAATTTCGCTACGATACTCTCTGGAAATTCTCCAATTTTTATAAAAACCAATCCAAAACATTGTTTTTATCTGTATTCGATTGACAAATTTTTTATTGGTTATAAAATCGTATTATAAGATAAATATAATAAGTAGCCTGCTCTCTGATAAAATGAAAGCGGTTACTAATAGGAGGATTACATGCAAAAAGGTAATTGGAACAAAAAGAGAGTCTATAGTATTCGAAAATTTTCAGTCGGTGCTTGCTCTGTACTTATTGGAACATGTGCTCTATTATTGGGGGCGAGCCTTAGTCAAGTTTCTTCGGTATATGCCAACGAAAATACTGAAGAGATTGTGTCAACAAATAGGACTGAGCACCAGCCTGAAAATATGGAATCTACTGGACTCTCAAGTGAACATAAAGCTGAAGGAGTTACGACTGAAAAAGCTAGTGAGCAACCTGTTAAAGCTGAAAATGTATCTCTAAAGGAAAATGCGGATGGTAGTGATGCTACAGTTAAACCTCAAGCAGAGCAACCTTTAGTTTCAGCGGTTAATAATCAAGCAGTTCCCTCAGAAGAAGGTAAAGCTGAAGTCGAAAACAAAACAGAAGAAGCGAACAAGCCTGAGGATAGCAAGAAGTTTGAAGAAACAAATAAGACTGAGGTAACGGATAAATCTGAAGATAAAAATAAATCTGAGGATAAGAAGAAATCTGAAGAAACAAATAAAGCAGAATCACAAGATCGTTCGGCTTCAAAAGATAAGCAAGAATTCAAATCTGCTACGAATGAAGTAGTTGATAAGTTAATTGAAGATAGAAACATTTCCTTCAACCAGAATTGGCACTTTAAACTAAATGCCAATGCAAAGGAAGCAGTAAAACCAGACGCAGATATTTCTTCATGGAAAAAAATGGATCTTCCTCATGACTGGAGTATTCATTTTGATTTTGACCATGATTCTCCAGCTCAAAACGAGGGTGGTCAACTGAATGGTGGAGATGGCTGGTATCGGAAAACCTTTAAGTTAGACGAAAAGGACTTAAATAAAGATGTTCGTGTAACCTTTGATGGAGTTTACATGGATTCACAAGTATTCGTCAATGGTCAACTAGTTGGTCACTATCCAAACGGCTACAATCAATTTTCATATGACATTAGTAACTATCTCCATAAAGATGGGCGAGAAAATGTTATTTCTGTTCATGCAGTTAATAAGCAACCAAGTAGTAGATGGTATTCAGGAAGTGGTATCTATCGAGACGTATCATTACAAGTAACAGACAAGATTCATGTTGAAAAGAATGGAACAACTATTTTAACTCCAAAACTAGAAAGTCAACAAGGAGGAAAAGTTGAAACACAAGTAAGCAGTAAAATTGTTAATACAGACAATAAAGACCATGAAATTGTAGCAGAGTATCAAATTTTTGAACGAGGTGGGAAGGCAGTTACAGAACTTGTTCGAACTGAGAGTAAAACTCTAAAAGCAAAACAAACCATTCATTTGGATTCAGCATTAGAGGTTGAAAAACCAAAATTGTGGACAGTGTCATCTGATAAACCTGCTTTATATGAGATGGTAACTCGTGTTTATAAAGATGGTCAGCTTGTAGATGCTAAAAAAGATTTATTTGGTTATCGCTACTATAACTGGACTCCAGACCAAGGATTCTCTTTGAACGGTGAACACATCAAGTTCCATGGAGTTTCCTTGCACCATGATCACGGAGCGTTAGGAGCAGAAGAAAACTATAAGGCAGAATACCGTCGTCTGAAACAGATGAAGGAAATGGGAGTGAATTCGATTCGTACGACTCACAATCCAGCAAGTCCTCAGACCTTGCAAATTGCAGCCGAGCTTGGTTTGCTAGTTCAGGAAGAAGCCTTTGACACTTGGTATGGCGGTAAGAAACCATACGACTATGGTCGTTTCTTTGAAAAAGATGCTACCCATCCAGAGGCAAGAAAAGGTGAAAAATGGTCTGATTACGATCTTCGAACAATGGTAGAAAGAGATAAAAACAATCCTGCTGTTGTCATGTGGTCTATTGGTAACGAAATCGGTGAAGCAGATGGGAAAGCCCATTCACTAGCAACTGTCAAACGTTTGGTGAAAGTGGTGAAATCTGTTGATAAGACACGCTATGTAACCATGGGAGCTGATAAATTCCGTTTCGGAGATGGAACTGGGGACCATGAAAAGATTGCAGATGAACTGGATGCAGTTGGATTGAATTACTCTGAAGAAAATTATCAAACTCTTCATGCGAAACATCCGAAATGGCTCATTTATGGTTCAGAAACATCTTCAGCAACTCGTACAAGAGGAAGTTATTTCCATCCAGAGAGTGAGTGGGTAGGAAGTAACCAATATTGGCGTAATTACGAACAATCCGATTATGGTAATGATCGTGTTGGTTGGGGTAAAACTGCTACAGCATCATGGACCTTCGATAGAGATCATCCAGGCTATGCTGGACAATTCATTTGGACCGGTACGGATTATATTGGTGAACCAACACCATGGCACAATCAAAATAGTACACCGGTAAAAAGTTCCTACTTTGGTATTGTTGATACCGCAGGTATTCCAAAAAATGACTATTATCTCTACCAAAGTCAGTGGGTTTCTGCCAAGAAAAAACCAATGGTTCATTTACTTCCTCACTGGAACTGGGAAAAGACTGAATTGGCCGACAATGTTGCAGATGCTGAAAATCGAATCCCAGTTAGAGCTTATTCCAATGCTGCTAGTGTTGAGTTGTTATTAAATAATGAGTCACTAGGTCTTAAAAAATTCAACAAAAAACAAACAAGTGACGGTCGTACATATCAAGAAGGTGAAAATCCTCAAGAGCTATACTTGGAGTGGAAAGTCGCTTATAAACCAGGAACTTTGGAAGCGGTAGCTCGAGATGAGTCTGGCAAGGAAATTGCTCGTGATAAGATTGTAACTGCTGGTGAACCTGCAGGTGTCCGTTTGGTTAAGGAAGAAAATGCAATCGCTGCAGATGGAAAAGATTTGACTTATATCTATTACGAAATTGTAGATAGCAAGGGTAATGTTGTGCCAACTGCTAACAATCTAGTTCACTTCCAACTTCATGGACAAGGTCAACTGGTTGGTGTGGATAATGGTGAGCAAGCTAGTCGTGAACGTTATAAAGAACAAGCAGATGGTTCTTGGATTCGTAGAGCCTTTAATGGTAAAGGGGTAGCGATTGTTAAATCGACTGATCAAGCAGGTAAATTTACCCTTACAGCATATTCAGGCTTGTTGAAATCAGATCAAGTTACAGTTTTTACAGGTAAGTCAGACCAGTCAGAAAAAACTGTTTTAGGAACAGAAATACCAAAAGTTCGGACAGTTTTAGGTCAAAAACTTAAAATGCCTCAGACAGTGCCATTTGTATATAGTGATGGTAGTCGTGAAAAACGACCTGTAACCTGGTCTCAAGCAGATGTCAGTCAAGCTGGAATTGTAACTGTAAAAGGTATGTCTGATGGACGTGAAGTTGAGGCTCGTGTTGAAGTTCTGACAATTGCGAATGAACTTCCAGCTGTTAAACGCATGGCACCTGGAACAGACTTGAGCTCTGTGGATAAACTTGTTTCACTTGTTTCAACAGATGGTCGTATTCACAATTACGAAGTTGAAAATTGGGAAATTTCACCAGAAGATCAAGAGAAGTTGTCTACTCCAGGGGCACATATCCAGATGACTAGCCAATTGGGAGATAGAACTATCCACGCTACTTTGATAGTTGATGATGGTAAAGAATTGGCTCAAGTTACACCGACTATAGCAGTAGGTGGTGAAAGCGTTACGGAACTTTCCAATGAACATCCTGTCCATTATCATAAACTTTCTTATGATGCAAAAATTCCAGAAGTCAGTGCGAGTGCTGAAAATGCTGATGTGAAGGTCGTTCAGGCAAATGAATCAAATGGAATGCGTGCTAGTATCTATGTTCGACCTAAAGATGGTGGACAATTACAAACTTATGCAGTTCAGTTCCTTGTTGATTCTCCACAAATTAAAAGCTTGAGTCTCAGAGTGGATCAAGCTACTAGTCTCAAAGAAGATCAAACTGTTAAAATGACAGTTTTAGCTCGTTATCAGGATGGAACTGAAGCTGTTTTACCAACCGATAAGGTGACTTTCTCAAGCCAAGGCGAGGGAGGAGTATCTGTTAATAAGGGAATGCTAGAGTTGCATAAACCAGGTAGCCTCACTTTACAAGCTCAATATGAAGGTGCAAAAGGAGAACTTCCTCTAACGATTACAGCAAATACTGAAGAGAAAGTTGTCCAGGCTATTCGTCCAGTTAACCTTGTGACAGATTTGCACCAGACACCAAATCTTCCATCTACAGTAACAGTTGAGTACGATAAAGGATTTCCAAAAGTTCATAAGGTGGTTTGGGATGCGATTCCATATGAAAAATTAAATCACTATCATACTTTTGAAGTTCTTGGTAAGGTTGAAGGATTGAATCAAGAAGCGCGTGCGACAGTATCAGTGGAAGGAATTGTATCAGTTGAAGATGTGAGCATCACAACACCAATTGCTGAAGCACCAACCTTACCAGAAAGTGTCCGTACTTATTATTCAAATGGCCAAGTATCTTCAGCTAAGGTGTCTTGGGATACTATTGATGCAAGCCAGTATGCAAAAGAAGGAATCTTTACTGTAACAGGCCATGTGGAAGGAACACAGCTGACAACGAAATTACATGTTCGTGTATCCAATCAAACAGAAATTGGCAATAATATTTCAGATCAATGGACAGGTTCAGAATTACCACTTGCCTTTGCATCAGATTCTCATTCTTATGACCCAGTATCTAATGTAAATGATAAAGTTATTTCTTACGGTGATCAGCCTGCAAATCGTTGGTCAAACTGGAAACGTTCTGAAGAAGCTTCAGTAGGGGTACTATTTGGAGATTCAGGTATTTTGACAAAACGTTCGGTTGATAACTTGAATGTAGCCTTTTATGAAGATAGTGGTGTAGGTGCTCCAAAATCTTACGTCATTGAGTATTATGTTGGTGAAAAAGCTCCAACTGCACCGAAGAATCCTGGTTATGTAGAGGGTGAAAACCACGTATTTAATGACAGTAAAAATTGGAAACCAGTCACAAATCTTAAGGCTCCAGATCAGTTAAAAGCAGGAGAAATGAATCATTTCAGTTTTGACAAGGTAGATACCTACGCTGTACGTATTCGCATGACAAGAGCTGATGATAAACTTGGAACATCCATTACAGAATTACAAGTTTTCTCTAAAAAGGTAGCACCAGCTAAAGAGGCAACTACTAAGATTAAGGTGGCTGGAAAAGATCTTCCTCACTTTAATCCAGACTTAACAGATTACTATTTAGACTATAGTGATGGAAAAATTCCAGAAGTAACAGCTAGTATCACAAATAATGGACTGGCTACAGTAGTTCCTAGTGTGAAAGAGGGCGATCCTGTCCGTGTTATTGTGAAAGCAGAAAATGGCGATATTCTTGGAGAATACAACCTTCACTTTACAAAAGATAAAGATTTGTTGGCTCGTAAACCAATTGCTGCTGCTAAACAATCTCAATTGTTGCAACTGGGGCAACCTTTGGAATTGCCAAATAAGGTTCCTGTTTATTTCGCAGGTAAGAGTGGTTATGACGTAAAAGATTTGGCAGTTGAATGGGAAACAGTTCCTGATTCTACCCTAAGCAAGGCTGGAGAATATACAATTAAAGGCCATGTAGTTGGTAGTGAAGTCCCAGTAGAATTATCTGTTCGAGTAACGGACAAGGTCGGTAGATCACTTTCTGATAATCCAGATTATCTTGCTACTCATAGTCAGGCTTTTGCTTCAGCCACTAATGATTTGGATGACAATTCGAATGACCGTGTAGATTATCTAAATGATAACGACCGAAATCAAGACAACCGTTGGACAAACTGGTCCGCTAATCCATCCGCTAATCCAGAAGTATCAGTTGGTGTTATCTTTAAAAAGAATGGTAAAGTTGTTGACAGAACGGTTTCACAGGCTAAACTAAACTTCTTTGCAGATAGTGGAACAGATGCCCCAGCTAAACTTGTTTTGGAACGATACATAGGTCCTGACTTTGATGTTCCAGTTTACTATTCAAACTACAGCTACGAATCAAATCATCCATTTAATAACCCTGATAATTGGGAACTTGTTCCTTATTACGCAGACAAAGAAATTCAAGCTGGAAATGAGATCAATGTGACCTTTAAAGCTGTGACTACCAAAGCTATGAGATGGCGTATGGACAGAAAAGCAGATAAAAATGGGGTTGCACTAACTGAATTAAGTTTCCGAGCTCCAAGTGAGCTTGCAAAAGAGAGCACAGAGGGAAGAATTTTAGTAGATGGTAAAGAGCTTCCTGACTTCTCTGAAAATCGTTTCGACTATGAATTGATTTATAAAGGAGAACGTCCAAAAATCACTATAGAAGGGAAAGACCAAGTCACATCTACAATTGTGGATAGTGGAAGAGAAAATCTCCCTGTATTAGTTCGTTTGGTATCAGAGAGTGGTAAGAATGTCAAAGAGTACCGAATCAAATTGACTAAGGAAAAAGTGATAGATGGAAAACTTGTAGCTCCTGCTCAATATGACTTGCCTAGTCTTGAAGTGGTAGACAAAGAATTAAATTTCCAAACTCTTGAACAAAAAGACGATACTCTGCTTGAAGGAGAAGTTCGCCTATTGCAAGAAGGTAAAGTTGGTAAGGAACGTATCTATACAGAAGTAACGACTGATGGCCAGCATGAAGAAAAATCACGTGAGATTCTGGAAGAACCTGTAAATAGAATTCTGTTGGTAGGTACTAAGAAGAAAACAAGTAACATTGAGACACCTCTGGGTGGACATCAAGACAATGGTAGCAGTCAACCTACGGAACAAAAACCAGGAGCAAATCCGAATCCAAATATTGTCATTCCAAATCCATCAAATAATGGTGTGACAAGTAACAGTTCAGATTTTAAAAATCATCTATCAGTTGCTTCGAACATTGTGATACAAGCTCCTACTAAAGAAAGCCAAAAACCTGGCTGGGCCAAGGAAGATGGTAAATGGTACTATCGTCAACAAAATGGAAACTTGGCTAAAGGTTGGTTCAAAGATGGAGACATTTGGTATTACTTTGATCAAACAGGAAAAATGGAAACTGGCTGGATAAAAGACCAATCAGGTACATGGTATTACTTGAATCAATCAGGGGCTATGTCATCTAATGAGTGGATTTTGGATCAAGCTGGTAAGTGGTACTATGTTGATGCATCGGGTTCGATGAAGACAAGTCAATGGTTCCAAGTTGGAGACAAATGGTATTATGTTGATGAAAATGGAGCTCTTGCTGTCAATACAGTAACTCCGGATGGTTATCAAGTAAATGAAAACGGTGAGTGGGTAGGATAAGATTGATTTGAGGAATGTAACTTTCTCATTAAGATTTATTCTGTGCAGTGTTTCCAAGCGAGACAAGAGAAGTCTCGCTTGGAAAATATCTACTCGAACGATTTTTAAACCAGAAAAAAGGATTTAACCCCAGTCAAAAGAGTTAAATCCTTTATTTTTCATGTCTCATATAAGATTCAGCTAGAGGGCCATTAATTCAACAATCATCTCGATATACATTACAAGGGTCAATAAGAATCCTGCACGCCAGAAGAATTTGATGAATTTAGGATAGTAAAAGCTGCGTTTTTTCAAAAGAAAGAAAAAAACGAGGATAATAGCTAGGAGTGAGAGGGCTAGGCCAAGTCTAGGGAGAAAATTATGGGTAAAGGTTTTAGCTGTGATCAGGTAATACTCAAATACCAAGACTGGAAAAGCCAGATCCGCAAAGTTTCGTCCTAGTTTTTTTAATCTAAAAAGTTTGGTTATGATAATGCAGACTACTAAGGTCAGTATCAATAATAAAATAGATGCTAATTTCATTAAAATCATACCCATATTGTATCATAAAAAATCGCTAAAGGAAACGAGAAACAGAGGAATTTATAGGAAAGTCAGGCTTTTGAGATTGTGGGTGTTTTTTGTTATAATGAAAGTTATGAAATCTTATAACACCTTGAATGATTATTATCGAAAACTCTTTGGAGAAAAGACTTTTAAAGTCCCTATTGATGCGGGATTTGACTGTCCCAATCGTGATGGAACTGTGGCTCATGGAGGCTGTACTTTTTGTACGGTTTCAGGTTCTGGAGATGCTATCGTAGCACCAGACGCGCCTATCCGTGAGCAATTTTATAAGGAAATTGACTTTATGCACCGTAAGTGGCCGGATGTTCAGAAGTATCTGGTTTATTTTCAAAATTTTACCAACACCCATGAAAAGGTGGAAGTCATCCGAGAGCGCTATGAGCAGGCTATCAATGAGCCAGGTGTGGTCGGAATCAATATAGGAACGCGCCCAGACTGTTTACCAGACGAAACTATCGAGTATTTGGCTGAGTTGTCGGAACGCATGCATGTGACGGTTGAATTGGGCTTGCAGACCACTTATGAAACAACCTCTGATCTAATTAACCGTGCCCATTCCTATGAGTTGTACGTGGAAACGGTCAAGCGTTTGAGAAAGTATCCCAAGATTGAGATTGTTTCTCATTTGATCAATGGACTTCCTGGTGAAACCCATGAGATGATGATTGAAAATGTCCGCCGCTGTGTTACGGATAACGATATTCAAGGGATTAAGCTGCATTTGCTTCATCTTATGACAAATACTCGTATGCAACGAGATTATCACGAAGGACGTTTGCAGTTGATGAGCCAAGACGAATATGTTAAGGTCATCTGTGACCAACTGGAAATCATCCCCAAGCATATCGTCATCCACCGAATCACAGGAGATGCTCCCAGGGATATGCTGATTGGTCCTATGTGGAGCCTCAATAAATGGGAAGTTCTCAACAGCATTGAGATGGAGATGCGACGTCGTGGAAGTGTTCAAGGATGTAAGGCTGTAAAACAGGAGTTTAATAATGAAAAGACCACTTGAAATGGCACATGATTTTTTGGCTGAGGTTGTAACTCAGGATGATATCGTAGTGGATGCGACCATGGGAAATGGTCATGACACGCTTTTTTTAGCTAAGCTAGCTAAGCAAGTCTATGCCTTTGATATTCAGGAGCAAGCCTTGGAAAAGACGCAAGAGCGTTTGGATCAGGCTGGAATGACAAATACCCAGTTAATCTTGCAAGGCCATGAGACACTGGACCAGTTTGTGACAGAAGCCAAGGCAGGGATTTTTAATCTGGGTTATCTGCCGTCAGCTGATAAATCTGTCATTACCCAACCTCAGACTACCATTGAAGCCTTAGAAAAGTTGTGTGGCTTACTTGTCAAAGGTGGACGGATAGCCATTATGATCTACTATGGTCATGAAGGTGGCGACCTCGAGAGGGATGCTGTCTTGAATTTTGTTAGCCAGTTGAACCAACAAGAGTATACAGCTGCCATTTACCGAACTTTAAACCAAGTCAACAACCCACCATTTTTAGTTATGATTGAAAAATTAGAGAGATATAGACATGGATAAACAATACCTACGTGAAAAGTTGGATACCATGCGCCAGAAATTTGTCGAGTCCACTCACCACGAACGTGCGGTGGGCGTGTTAGACCAAGCGCATATGAGTAAAAAAATGCTTAAAATCAAGAAAAAATTAGTAGCTCTTGAAATGGAACGGTGCCAGAGAAAAATTGAGCACAAAGACTGTTCCAAGATTGATCAAAAAATCAAAGAGCAGAAGGAGATATTTGAATCCTGTTGTAAAAAAGACTAAGGAGGAATTGCGTGGAATTACTGATTTACCTCATCCTATTTTTACTGGTCTTGATTGTCTCAAGTACAACCAATAAGATCCTGCCTTTTTTGCCCCTTCCTTTGGTGCAGATTCTTTTGGGAATTGTGATTGGACTCTTTTTACCCAATACCGATTTTCATCTCAATACGGAGTTGTTTTTGGCCCTGGTTATCGGGCCCTTGCTTTTCCGAGAGTCCGAAGAAGCGGATATTACGGCTATTTTAAAACACTGGCGAATCATTGTCTATCTCATATTTCCAGTGATTTTTATCTCGACCCTGAGTTTGGGTGGCTTAGCTCATCTTCTTTGGCTCAGTCTTCCCTTGGCAGCTTGTTTGGCTGTTGGGGCTGCCCTTGGGCCAACGGACTTGGTGGCCTTTGCCTCTCTTTCGGAGCGTTTTAGCTTTCCTAAGCGCGTGTCCAATATCCTCAAAGGTGAAGGACTCTTGAATGATGCTTCTGGCTTGGTGGCTTTTCAGGTGGCCTTGGCAGCTTGGACAACAGGAGCCTTTTCCCTTGGGCAAGCAGGTAGTTCGCTCATCTTTTCAATTCTAGGCGGTTTTTTGATTGGCTTTTTAACCGCCATGACCAATCGTTTCCTCCATACTTTTTTGTTAAGTGTGCGTGCAACGGATATTGCCAGCGAACTTTTATTAGAATTGAGTTTGCCTCTGGTGACCTTCTTCCTAGCAGAAGAAGTACACGTTTCAGGGATTATTGCTGTTGTAGTAGCAGGGATTTTAAAGGCAAGTCGCTTTAAGAAAATCACACTCCTCGAAGCCCAAGTGGATACGGTGACTGAGACAGTCTGGCATACAGTAACCTTTATGCTCAACGGTTCTGTCTTTGTGATTCTGGGTATGGAGTTGGAAATGATAGCAGAGCCTATCTTGACTAATCCAATCTATAATCCTCTACTCTTGCTGGTATCTCTTGTCGCCCTTACCTTTGTCCTCTTTGCCATTCGTTTTGTCATGATTTATGGCTATTATGCCTACAGGACACGCCGCCTCAAGAAAAAACTGAATAAGTATATGAAGGACATGCTTCTTTTGACTTTTTCAGGTGTCAAGGGAACGGTGTCGATTGCTACGATTCTTCTGATACCAAGTGATTTGGAGCAGGAATATCCAATCTTGCTTTTCCTTGTTGCAGGTGTGACGCTTGTCAGCTTTTTAACAGGTCTCTTGGTCTTGCCTTATCTTTCTGATGAACAGGAAGAAAGCAAGGCCTATCTCATGCATATCGCTATTTTGAATGAAGTAACGCTAGAGTTGGAAAAAGAGTTGGAAGATACCAGAAATAAACTTCCCCTCTATGCGGCTATTGACAATTACCATGGACGTATTGAAAATCTCATTTTGAGTCAAGAAAATAAGGGCGCTCAAGAAGACTGGGAGGCCTTGAAACTTCTTATCCTCAGTATTGAAAGTGATGGTTTGGAACAAGCTTACGAGGAAGGCAAGGTCAGTGAGCGTGCTTATCGAGTTTACCAACGTTATTTGAAAAATATGGAACAAGGTATCAATCGCAAGTTTGCTTCACGATTGACCTATTATTTCCTTGTTTCCTTGCGGATTTTACGTTTTCTCCTTCACGAAGTCTTTACCTTTGGTAAGACCTTCCGTAGTTGGAAAAATGAAGAATCACAGAAACTCAGAGCCCTTGACTATGACCAAATCGCAGAGCTCTATCTAGAAAATACAGAGATGATTATCGAAAGTTTGGAGAACCTAAAAGGGGTTTATAAGAGTTCCTTGATTAGCTTCATGCAGGATTCTCGTCTCCGTGAAACAGCTATCATCACCAGTGGTGCCTTTGTCGAACGGGTTATCAATCGTGTCAAACCCAACAATATCGACGAAATGCTGAGAGGCTATTATCTGGAGCGTAAATTGATTTTCGAATATGAAGAAAAACGATTGATTACGACCAAGTATGCCAAGAAATTACGACAAAATGTGAATAACTTAGAGAACTATTCCTTGAAGGAAGCTGCCAATACCCTCCCTTATGATATGATGGAATTGGTAAGAAGAAATTAATCAAGATTGTAAGTGAAGGAGTGTGATATGAAGAAGTGGTGGAAAGAGCTGATAGACAAGCCTTTAGTAAAAGCTTTTTTGCATTATTATCAAGCCTCGGATAGTGAGTTGACCAGTGTCGCAGTAGCCTACTATTGGTTGATTTCGATATTTCCTCTGCTTTTGGTAGTAGTCAATATCCTCCCCTATTTTCATATTCCAGTTTCCAATTTTTTAAAGGTTGTCAATGAATTTTTGCCGGATACGATGTATGATGTAGTCGCAAAGATTATTACAGAAGTACTGACCCAACCTTCAACGGGCTTATTGAGTTTTGCTGTTTTGTCAGCCCTCTGGACCTTTTCAAAATCCATGAATTTTCTGCAGAAAGCCTTTAATAAAGCTTACGGAGTAGCAAAAAATCGTGGGATGATTGCCCATCAGCTTATGAGTTTGTTTGTCAGTTTCGGCTTACAGATTCTCTTTGCCTTGGCTCTATTTTTGAGTGTTTTTGGTCGCATGCTCCTCAACCTTATCAAAAGTTACTGGAAATCAGATAGTCCTATCTTTGATTACCTGCAAGACCTAACAGGTCCCTTGGTCTATGCCTTGATTTTTGCCATCTTGGTTATGCTTTACTATTTCCTGCCCAATGTTAAGGTGCGACGAATTCGACATGTATTACCAGGTAGCACCTTTGTCTTGTTGACTCTGATCTTACTGCTCAATATTTTTTCAGTCTATGTCAACAACTATGTTAATCACCTCGTGGACGTCCGTTTCTTCAGTTCCATCGTCGTGGTGGTTATGATGTTCTGGTTTATTCTCATCGCTAAGATTTTGATTGTCGGAGCGGTGATTAATGCTAGTGTTCAGAGCTTGAGAAAAGACTAACACCTTCTTTATCCATAACAAAACGCATACTATCAAGGTTTAATGCCTGATAATATGCGTTTTTTGATTTTGAAAATTAATAGATAAACATGGCATCGCCAAAACTAAAGAAGCGGTAGTGTTCTTGGATGGCATGGTGGTAGGCATCTAAGACTAATTCACGGCCTGCAAAGGCAGAAACCAACATGACTAGAGTTGATTTTGGCAGGTGGAAGTTAGTTGAGAAGGCATCTACAACCTTCCATTGGTATCCAGGTTTGATAAAGATATTGGTCCAGCCAGAATCTGCCTGAATTTGTCCATCAAACTTGGAACCAATAGTCTCCAATGTGCGGATAGAAGTGGTTCCGACAGCGATGACGCGACCACCATTTTCCTTAACAGAGCGAAGGGTGGCAGCCGCTTCCTCAGAAAGCTGGTAGAATTCTGAGTGCATTTCGTGTTCGTCTAGATTATCCACAGAAACGGGTCTAAAGGTTCCGAGTCCGACATGGAGAGTCAGATAGACCAGATGAACCCCCTTGGCTTGGATTTCTGCCAGCAGTTCTTTAGTGAAGTGCAATCCAGCAGTCGGTGCTGCAGCAGAGCCACTTTCTTTGGCGTAGACGGTTTGATAGCGTTCACGGTCATCCAATTTTTCGTGGATATAAGGTGGCAGTGGCATTTCACCCAGACTTTCCAAAACTTCTAGGAAAATTCCTTGGTATTCAAAGCGGACAATACGCCCCCCGTGGGTCAATTCTTCCGTAACAACTGCGCTGAGGCGACCATCTCCAAAGCTGACACGAGTTCCGACCTTGAGGCGTTTGGCAGGTTTAGCCAGAACCTCCCACTCATCTCCAGCAGTGTTTTTGAGCAGGAGAAGTTCCACATGGCCTCCAGTTTCCTCTTTTTGACCATAGAGGCGGGCAGGAAGAACACGGGTGTCATTCATAACAAGGGCATCACCAGGTTCCAGCATATCAATAATAGAGTGGAAGTGTTTATCCTGCATTTCTCCCGTCTCACGATTGACGATGAGGAGTTTAGAGGCATCTCGTTTTTCAAGGGGTGTTTGGGCAATCAATTCTTCTGGCAAGTGGAAATCAAAATCAGCTGTATTCATATATCTCTTCATTCTTTCTAAGTTCTAATCCTATCTATTATAACATGTTTCCAGTTTGGACGCTCTTTTTTTAGAAATTAAATCGTTTTCACTTGACAAAAATTGGTCTATACCATATAATAAATATAGACAGAAACGGAGGATGAAAAGATGAAAGTTATTAAAGTTGAAAACCAAGTTGAAGGTGGAAAAGTTGCGTTTGAGATTTTGAAGGAAAAGTTGGCAAATGGTGCTCAAACATTGGGACTTGCGACCGGAAGTAGCCCACTTGAATTTTACAAGGAAATCGTTGAAAGTGACCTTGATTTTTCAAATCTAACCAGTGTCAACCTTGATGAGTATGTAGGACTTGATGGGGACAACCCACAGTCTTATCGTTACTTTATGCAGGAAAACTTATTCAACCAAAAACCTTTTAAAGAAAGTTTCTTGCCTCGTGGGGTTAAGGATCATGCTGAGGCTGAAGTTGAACGCTACAACCAAATTTTGGCTAACCATCCAGTTGATCTGCAAATCTTGGGAATCGGTCGCAATGGACATATCGGCTTTAATGAACCTGGCACTCCATTTGACAGTCAAACACATCTTGTAGAACTTGACCAGTCTACTATCGAAGCCAATGCTCGCTTCTTTGACAAAATTGAAGATGTTCCAACCCAAGCTATCTCAATGGGGATTAAAAACATCTTGGATGCCAAGTCAATTATTCTCTTTGCTTATGGTGAATCAAAAGCAGAAGCTATTGCTGGAACAGTATCAGGCCCTGTGACTGAGAACCTCCCAGCAAGTAGCCTCCAAAATCACCCTGATGTGACGATCATTGCAGATGCTGAAGCGCTCAGCCTACTCGAAAAATAAAAAGCAATGTTCTATTGAACGCTTTCAAGACTTGTATAAATGGAAGAAAAAATCAAAATTAAACCGCATTTTTTCTTGACAATTATTCCTTTTACGTGTAAAATAGAATAGATCTTGAACTTGAAGGGAGTGAAAAAAATGTCTAAAACAGTAGTACGTAAGAATGAATCTCTTGACGACGCACTTCGTCGTTTCAAACGTGCGGTTACTAAAGCTGGTACTCTTCAAGAAACACGCAAACGTGAATTCTATGAAAAACCTTCTGTAAAACGTAAACGTAAATCAGAAGCAGCTCGTAAACGTAAAAAATTCTAATTAGAAATGAAAGGCTAGAGAAATCTAGTCTTTTTCTTTTAAATAAATACTCCAAAGCCTGCAAAAATCTCAAATATCCTCCTACAATTTGATATAATAGAGAGAAGAACTCATTTGAAGGAGGAAATGATGTCGGTTTTAGTAAAAGAAGTGATTGAAAAGCTTAGACTAGACATTGTCTATGGCGAACCAGAATTACTTGAAAAGGAAATCAATACAGCGGATATTATGCGACCTGGTCTTGAAATGACAGGCTATTTTGATTATTATACACCAGAGCGGATCCAGCTCTTGGGGATGAAGGAATGGTCCTATCTCGTTTCAATGTCTTCTCACAACCGTTACCAAGTCTTGAAAAAAATGTTTTTACCTGAGACACCTGCGGTCATTGTTGCTCGTGGTTTGGTGGTTCCAGAGGAAATGTTAAAGGCAGCTAGAGATTGTAAGATTGCCATTTTAACCAGCCGTACAGCTACTAGTCGTTTGTCTGGAGAGATATCTAGCTATCTGGATTCTCGTTTGGCGGAACGTACCAGTGTGCACGGGGTCTTGATGGATATCTATGGGATGGGTGTCTTGATTCAGGGCGATAGTGGCATCGGTAAGAGTGAGACAGGTCTAGAGCTTGTCAAACGTGGTCACCGCTTGGTGGCAGATGACCGTGTCGATATCTTTGCCAAGGATGAGATTACTTTGTGGGGTGAACCCGCTGAAATCTTGAAACACTTGATTGAAATTCGTGGGGTCGGAATTATCGATGTCATGAGTCTCTACGGTGCAAGTGCCGTCAAGGATTCTTCACAAGTCCAGTTGGCTGTTTACTTGGAAAATTACGATACGCACAAGACATTTGATCGTCTTGGAAACAATGCTGAAGAATTAGAAATTGCTGGCGTATCTATTCCGCGTATCCGCATCCCAGTTAAAACAGGTCGGAATATCTCTGTTGTGATTGAGGCAGCTGCCATGAATTATCGTGCCAAGGAAATGGGCTTTGATGCGACACGTTTGTTCGAAGAACGCTTGACAAATCTCATTGCTCAAAACGAGGTGCCTAATGCTTGATCCAATTGCTATTCATCTAGGCCCTCTAGCCATTCGTTGGTATGCCTTGTGTATTGTGACAGGCTTGATTCTTGCAGTTTATTTGACCATGAAAGAAGCACCTAGAAAGAAGATCATACCAGACGATATTCTAGATTTTATCTTGATAGCCTTCCCCTTGGCTATTTTAGGAGCCCGTCTCTATTATGTTATTTTCCGTTTTGATTACTATAGTCAGAATTTAGGAGAGATTTTTGCCATTTGGAATGGTGGTTTGGCTATTTATGGTGGTTTAATTACCGGGGCTCTTGTCCTCTATATCTTTGCTGATCGCAAACTTATTAATACTTGGGATTTTCTAGATATTGCAGCGCCTAGCGTCATGATTGCCCAAAGTTTGGGTCGCTGGGGCAATTTCTTTAATCAAGAAGCCTATGGTTCAGCGGTGGATAATCTGGATTATCTACCTGGCTTCATCCGTGACCAGATGTATATTGAAGGGAGCTACCGTCAGCCGACCTTCCTGTATGAGTCTCTTTGGAATCTACTTGGATTTGCCTTGATTTTGATATTGAGACGAAAATGGAAGAGTCTCAGACGAGGTCATATCACTGCCTTTTACTTGATTTGGTATGGTTTTGGTCGTATGGTCATCGAAGGCATGCGAACAGATAGTCTCATGTTCTTTGGCCTTCGAGTGTCTCAATGGCTATCAGTTGTTCTTATTGGACTGGGTATTTTTATCATTCTATATCAAAATCGAAAGAAGGCCCCTTACTATTTTACTGAGGAGGAAAACTAAATGTTAGAAGTTGCATATATTCTTGTCGCCCTAGCTTTGATTGTCTTTTTGGTCTATCTGATTATCACTGTACAAAAGCTTGGTCGTGTTATCGATGAAACAGAGAAGACGATTAAAACCTTGACTTCAGATGTGGATGTGACCTTGCATCATACCAATGAATTGTTGGCTAAGGTCAATGTCTTGGCAGATGATATCAATGTCAAGGTGGCAACAATCGATCCACTCTTTAGTGCTGTTGCAGATTTGTCTCTATCTGTTTCAGACCTCAATGACCATGCGCGTGTATTGAGCAAGAAAGCTTCATCAGCTGGTTCAAAAACCATCAAGACTGGTGCAAGTTTATCAGCTCTTCGTCTTGCAAGTAAATTATTCAAAAAATAAAAAAGGAGAATCCTTATGGGTAAACTATCCTCAATCCTTTTAGGAACCGTTTCAGGTGCAGCTCTTGCCTTGTTTTTAACAAGCGACAAGGGCAAACAAGTTTGCAGTCAGGCTCAAGATTTTCTAGATGATTTGAGAGAAGATCCAGAGTATGCCAAGGAGCAAGTCTGTGAAAAACTGACAGAGGTTAAGGAACAGGCTACAGATTTTGTTCTGAAAACCAAAGAACAGGTTGAGTCAGGGGAAATCACTGTGGACAGTGTACTTGCTCAAGCCAAATCATGTGCTCGCCAAGCGACAGAAGCATCAAAAAATCAATTCAATAATCTCAAGGAGCAGTGGCAAGAAAAGGCCGAAACTCTTGATGAATCAGAAGAGATTGTTATTGACATAACAGAAGAATAAACCATCATCACTATCTCTGGGCTGGCTATGGGTCTGGGGATGGTGATTTTTTTCTTGGAGCCTGTCTTTGTGGTATAATAATTACTATGCAGAAAAAACCAACGTCAGCCTATGTGCACATCCCATTTTGTACCCAGATTTGTTATTATTGTGACTTTTCAAAAGTCTTCATCAAGAATCAGCCAGTTGATAGCTATTTAGAGCATCTGTTAGAAGAGTTTCGTTCTTATGATATTCAAAAGTTGCGAACCCTCTATATCGGTGGCGGAACACCGACAGCCCTGTCGGCTCCGCAACTGGAGGTGTTACTGAATGGCTTGACTAAAAACTTGGACTTGTCTGTCTTGGAAGAGTTGACCATTGAAGCCAATCCAGGCGACTTGGATGCGGATAAGATAGCTGTTTTGAAGAACTCAGCTGTCAATCGTGTTTCGCTAGGTGTGCAGACCTTTGATGATAAAATGCTGAAAAAGATTGGGCGCAGTCATTTGGAGAAGGATATTTATGAAAATATCGATCGCCTGAAACTGGCTGGTTTTGACAATATCTCCATCGATTTGATTTATGCACTGCCTGGTCAGACCATGGAGCAGGTCAAGGAAAATGTGGCTAAGGCTATTGGATTGGATATTCCTCACATGAGTCTCTATAGCTTGATTTTGGAAAACCATACTGTCTTTATGAATCGGATGCGACGTGGGAAATTGCCTCTGCCTAAAGAGGAACTGGAAGCGGAGATGTTTGAGTACATCATCGCGGAGTTGGAGCGAGCTGGTTTTGAGCATTATGAAATTTCCAATTTTTCCAAACCCGGTTTTGAAAGTCGCCACAATCTCATGTACTGGGACAATGCTGAATACTATGGTATCGGTGCTGGGGCATCTGGTTATGTCAATGGTGTTCGTTATAAAAATCATGGTCCCATTCGTCATTATCTCAGTGCGGTTGAGGAAGGCAATGCTCGCATCACAGAAGAGAACCTGAGTCAAAAAGAGCAAATGGAAGAAGAAATGTTCTTGGGTCTCCGCAAGAAATCCGGGGTTTCCATGAGCAGATTTGAGGAAAAATTTGGCCGGTTGTTTGAGGGACTTTATGGTGAAATTGTCAATGACTTGGTGCAACAAGGTCTCATGCAAATAGAGGGTGACCGAGTTCGCATGACAAAAAGAGGTCTCTTTTTAGGAGACACTGTAGCAGAACGATTTATTTTGGAGTAGGATCATGGGCTTAACTTATCAAATGAAAATGAAGATTCCTTTTGATATGGCGGATATGAACGGTCATATCAAACTTCCAGATGTAATTTTGCTGTCCTTGCAAGTTTCAGGGATGCAGTCGATTGAATTGGGAGTTAGTGATAAGGCTATTCTGGAAAATTATAATCTGGTCTGGATTATCACAGACTATGATATTGAGGTGACTCGTTTGCCTCGTTTTGCGGAAGAAATCATTATCGAAACGGAAGCTCTGAGCTACAATCGACTCTTTTGCTATCGTCGCTTTACCATTTATGATGAAGCAGGTCAGGACCTCATCCATATGATGGCGACCTTTGTTCTCATGGATCGAGACAGTCGAAAAGTCCATGCTGTCGAACCTGAGATTGTGGCTCCTTACCAGTCCGATTTTGATAAAAAACTTATCCGCGGACCAAAGTATGAGTCCTTGGACGAGCCAGTCAGCAAGGATTACCATGTACGTTTTTACGACTTGGATATGAATGGTCATGTCAATAACAGTAAATACTTGGACTGGATTTTTGAGGTCATGGGATCGGAATTTTTGACCCAATATATTCCCAAGAAAATCAATCTCAAGTATGTCAAGGAAGTGCGACCAGGTGGGGTGATTACATCGGCTGTTGAACGGACTGGACTGGAAAGCAAGCATGAAATTACAAGTGACGGAGCTACCAATGCCCAAGCTATTATCACATGGCAAGAAATAAAAAAATATTAGGAAGAAAGTATGAAATATAAAGGCTATTTAATTGATTTAGACGGTACTATTTATAAGGGGAAAGACCGAATCCCGGCAGGAGAGGCTTTTGTCCATGAATTGCAAAAGCGGGACATTCCCTATCTCTTTGTAACCAACAACACAACTCGTACTCCAGAGAGTGTTCAGGAGATGCTGGCTCAGAATTTTAATATCGATACGCCCCTATCGACTGTCTACACAGCGACCTTGGCAACGATCGACTATATGAATGACTTGGGACTGGAAAAGACGGTCTATGTTATTGGAGAAGCAGGACTCAAGGAAGCCATCAAGGCGGCTGGTTATGTGGAAGACAAGGAAAATCCAGCCTATGTGGTAGTAGGACTGGATTGGCAAGTTGACTATGAAAAATTTGCGACAGCAACTCTGGCGATTCAAAAGGGAGCTCACTTTATTGGAACCAATCCTGATCTCAACATCCCGACGGAACGCGGTCTTTTGCCAGGTGCTGGTTCACTGATTACTCTGCTTGAAGTAGCAACACGAGTGAAGCCTGTTTATATCGGGAAACCAAATGCCATCATTATGGACAAGGCAGTTGAGCACTTAGGCTTGGAACGTGAAGAGTTAATCATGGTTGGGGATAACTATTTAACAGATATCCGAGCAGGGATTGATAATGGCATTCCAACGCTCTTGGTGACGACAGGTTTTACCAAGGCGGAAGAAGTAGCAGACCTGCCAATCGCACCGACTCATGTGGTTTCTAGCCTTGCGGAGTGGAATTTTGATGAAAACTAAATTGACCTTTTGGGGCTCTATGCTCTTTTTCCTCTCCCTCTCAATCCTTCTGACCATCTATCTGGCTTGGATTGTTTATCCGTTGGAAATTCAGTGGCTGAACTTAACGAATCGGGTCTATTTAAAACCAGAAACCATTCAGTACAATTTTCATATTTTGATGAATTACCTGACCAATCCATTTAGTCAGGTCTTGCAGATGCCTGATTTTCGTTCGTCAGCAGCTGGGCTGCATCATTTTGCGGTTGTGAAGAATCTCTTTCACTTGGTGCAGCTAGTTGCCCTAGTGACCCTACCAAGTTTCTATGTCTTTGTCAAAGGAATTGTGAAAAAAGGCTTCTTGTCTCTATTTAGGAAAGGGCTTCTGGCTCTAGTGGTCTTGCCTTTGCTGATTGGGCTTGGGGGAGTTTTGATTGGTTTTGACCAATTCTTTACCCTTTTCCATCAAATTCTCTTTGTGGGAGATGATACTTGGCTTTTTGACCCAGCCAAGGATCCTGTTATTCTGATTTTACCAGAGACCTTTTTCCTCCATGCCTTCCTCCTCTTTTTCGCCCTCTATGAAAGCTTCTTTGGCTATCTTTATCTGAAAAGTCGTAGGAAGTGAAATTTTGGATGAAGCTTCATTAATAAAAACAGCCGAGATGGCTACAGTTGTTTCCTAACTGTGGCTATCTCGGCTGTTTTCTAACTTCATTCCCTGTTTATCGAGTTGGCCTGCACCTCACCCCTAGTCTATGGCAAATCAATTCCAGTTTTATTGAGCATTTTGACTTGTTGATAGAAGGTGTCTCTAATATTAAAATAAGCTCGATCCGGGAAAAGACTATTCTGTCTATCTAGATAGGCTAAAATCTGAGTTGCCAGTTCTATTCCCTCCTTCTTATCTTGTCTGAGCAAATTATAACATTCTTGCATTTTAATGCGAAGAAATGAATCTAGCAATAATTCTTTTAACGGACTAAAGTTCTTCATTCTATATAATTCAATTTTGTCCACTAAATTTTGGGCAAGTTGGTAGTGTTCATTACGTGAATAGGTTCGGATGATGGTTGAGAGTGCAAGTAGAATCTCTCGTTGTTGCTTAATATCAAGAAATGTTTCTCCTAGCAAAGCAAGAGCTATTTTTTCAATTTGTTGAAGAGTTTCCCGAGGAAAGTTAAAATATTTAGTTAAAGCTGCAAATAGGGCATACTCCTGTGGAAGCCAGTAGTTTAGATGAAATAAGGCAGTTTTAGCCCGATTGAGGATAGTCCAATCTTTATCAGTTAAATCTTCTTTCAATACAGGCAGAGATTGTATATGCAACATATCGGCTGGATAGGTTGGTATTAAATCTAATGTTTCAACAAATTCTATAGCCTTAGTTGGTGTTGTGAACCTAATTTTGTCCAATTCGGAAAATGAAAAATTCTGATGTTGATAACGCGAAAGCAACATTGTAACATCATAGGGATCATGGATTTTGAGATTTTCTAGGATTTTGTAGTAGGTATCCACCTTGATGGTCGTGATTCCTTTTTCAAATTTACTGAGGTTGTTGGGACTAATAGCAGTACCAGCGGCTTCTTTTAGAGTAAAGCCCCTCTCCTCCCGGATTTGTTTGATAATTTCACCAAAGTTTATTTCCATTTTACTAATCTCCTTGTGAGTTAATTTTATTATACACTATTTCAAGAAGATAAGAGAAAAAACTACAAAAAGATACGATTTTGAGAAGATTTGTAAGGGATTTCGGTGAAAATCCATTTTTTTCGTCGTTTTTCTTCACGAGTGGGAAAAATCTGCTATACTCTAGGGAAATAAGATTTAAAGGAGTTTGTCTATGAAATTCAAACCAGTTTTGTTTGCTAGTTTAGCAGTAGCAGCGCTAGGAGCTGCGACAGTTCTTGATACAGAAGGAAGCTTGCCCTTCTCACCTCAAGTTGTTCATGCAAGTTCGAGTGATATCGTAGGGATTAAAAACCATGATGTAAAAATCACACTAAAACAGCATCCTACATTAGAGAAGTTGGATATCACGGCTACAATTGACTCTTTACAAAGAAGATCATCCTTTGATAACACTCAAAATTTTTTTGGTTTTTTTAAAAATGTTCATACAGGTCAGCTTAATCAATATATTCTACCGAATATGTCGTTTAGTTCTTATGAATTGTCATCTACGAGAGAGTTTTATTGGAACAATAATAAATTGATATCTTTAGCAGATGGAGATTATTGGATTGTATATTCTGGTACATTACAGGATACAAATGATGGAGCTCCTCGATATGAACACCGTTACTATGGCCAATCTGAGATTGTGACGATTAAAGATCATAAAATTGTCAGCATTGGTGGACGAGGACAAGCTGCAGCCCAGCTTCAAAGCTCCCAAGCTCAAACACCTGCTACACCTAGCAACTCAGCTTCTGGCAAAAATGGCTGGTCTGGTAACTCTTATTACCAAAATGGCAACAAGGTCTATAGCAAGTGGATCTATGATTACCAATATAAGTCTTACTTCTATATCGATGCTGCGGGTAACTATGTCCAAAATGCTTGGGTGGGCAATTACTACCTTAAATCTGGCGGTTACATGGCACAAAATGAGTGGGTTTATGATAACAACTACGGGGCTTATTACTATTTGACAGGTGAAGGCAGCTATGCTCGTAGTTCTTGGGTTGGTAACTATTACCTCAAAGCTAATGGTAAAATGGCTAAGAGTGAATGGATTTATGACAGAAATTATAGAGCCTACTATTACCTGACAGGTGAAGGAAGCTATGCCCGCAATACTTGGATTGGTGATTATTACCTTAAAGCCAATGGTAAGATGGCTGTTAGTGAACGGACTCCAGATGGCTACCGAGTAAATATGTTTGGTAAATGGATTCGTTAGTAGGAGATGAGGGGAAGTTATGATGAAAATGAAAACGGTGTTAGTATCGGTCTTGTCTATTTTAGCCCTAGGCACTGCAGCTCTCGTTAACGTTCAAGGAGTAATGGCTGACACTCCTAACATTGCTAAATCTGACTATGATCCTGCTAATGTTAAGCATTTAAAAGTACAGATGAGTTTGAGTCAAGATACAAGCTCTGGAAAATTAAAGATTACAGCTAGTATTGATACCTTCCCAGAAGGAATGAATGAGGTTTCTATTCCATTTTTCTTGTTCAATGTGAAAACTCAAGTGACTGAAAAGTTCCCTGGATTAGCTGATGCCGTCTTTACACCTAGTCAACCAAGCGTGACAAGAGAATACGATATGAACCAGGCTAATTTGAATGCCTTTGCGGATGGAGAATATCGAATTGTTTTGAGAGCTCATAAACAGCCTCCGTATTATAATTATCGTTATTATGGTCACACTGATATTGTGACCATCCAAGACCATAAAATGGTTGGAACAGGAAGTCATATCAATCATACTAAAAATGGGTGGTTCGGTAATTCATACTATAAGAATGGCATTAAGGCAAGAAACGAATATATTCTCAGTTCTGATAGAAGAGGAGTATATTATGTAGATGCGGATGGTAACTTGGTTGAAAACAGATGGCGTGGGAACTTTTACTTTAAACCTGGTGGTTTAATGGCACAGCAAGAGTGGATTTACGATAAGAATTATGGGGCTTGGTACTATATATTAGCTCAATCAGGATATGTAAAAAATGGTTGGATTGGCAATTACTACCTCAAAGCTGATGGTAAAATGGCCCAGAACGAGTGGATTTATGATAATCTTTATAAATCATATTACTATTTAACATCGAATGGAAGCTACGCTCGAAATGCTTGGGTTGGGAATTATTACCTCAAATCTAATGGTAAAATGGCCAAGAGTGAGTGGATTTATGACAGAAATTATGGAGCTTATTACTACTTAACGAGTGAAGGTAGTTATGCCCGTAATACTTGGGTAGGGGATTACTATCTTAAAGCTAACGGTAAGATGGCTGTCAATGAACGCACGCCAGATGGTTACCGTGTAGATGGCTCAGGCAAATGGATTCGTTAGTAAGCTAGAGGCTGAAATAGTGTAATCTGTATGATAAAAGGAATCCTTTTAGGAAATTTTCTTAAAAGGGTTTCTCTGTATTTATTATTGAAAATAAAATGAGAAGTGAGATAGAGAAAATGAAAAAGTCTCCATTGGTTACAATAAAATCTCGATTAGATTTTATTTATTTAGCTTATGCTATTAGTTTGGGATTGATTATTTTGTTTAGCTTTATGGGGGTAATGGTTGATGAAGTAAATAATTCTTTAAATATTTATGGTTGGATTAGGGGAATTTTAAACGCAAATCTCTTTTTAGCAGTCTCCTTATTAGAACTTGTTTTTGTATTGAAAAGAAAAGAGAAAACCTTGATTTTCCTTAGGATTTTAAATAGTCTATGGTTGTTTAAGTTGCTTCTAGACGTTGTAAAAGGAGTTGTCCAAAGTCGAATGGCTGCTACAAGTTATAATGTTTTTGCTGGGATTGTTCAGTTTACATCTGGATTTTTATCAGGTTGGTCTCCGAACATGGAAAGGGCTAACTCAGCCGACATGTTGAATGGATATTATCTAGTTTTGTATTCAACATTTTTTAGCTTAATTCTTCTTTTAGTCTATTGTTACTTCAAGTATATAAAAAAGGAAAAACTAACCTTTGAATTTCATCTTTCATTTTTATCAGTAGAGGATATTAAGAAATCCTATGCTAAAAACAAACTCTTAACAGTTGCTTCCATCAGCATATCCTTATCGCAATTCTTGTATTTTTATAGCTTACCTGGTACAATTAATAAAACAGTATCCCCCTTTACCTACCATGCTATTTTGGCTCTCATTATTCTTGTTTTAGCCATTTTAGTTGTATCCTCTATTGCAAGGGGAGAAGAAAAAAGATTGGATACCTATATCATTAGCTTGTTAGTAACCTTTGTTGTCTATAATCCAATATACATTTTTCAACATGGTCGTCCCGGTTTAGGTTATATTGTCTACATTTTTGGATGGGTTTTATTTAGCTATTATTTGGTGGATAAAAAATGGATACAAGCAGAAAGGAATCATTGAGAAGATTTGAAAAAGATGAAAAAGTATTTACGATATAGTGTCGTTTTCCTAGTTGCCCTGCTTTTTTTAGGCGCTTGTGGAAAGAAGGAAGAATCCTCTTCAGAGGTAATGGATCAGATTGATATTGCGAATTCTCTTGAAAAAGACAATTTTGATGAGTGGTATCGTTCTTTTGGTACGATTGAGCATTTGTCTGGTGAGATGCCCTTGTTTGGAACTATCGATCTTGGCTATAATGGTCAGGCCATTATTGTGAGAGATGGGAAAGAGATGTTGCATGGCCGTGATCGTGGTGGAATGATGAAAGGTCAATTTACGATTAAAAAGTATGCAGGGGACGCAAAGGTCACAACCATTGATTACGAGCTGGACAAGACTTATGTCGTTGGAAAGTCATACTCTAAAACAACAGTCCTACCAGAAGTTGAGGTATCGCTTTCTATATCTCAGGAAGAGATTGACCGCATCGAAACCGACTATAAAGATCAGTCTTATACTTTTTATGGCTACAAGGATCCAAACGGTTATCTCATTTTGACAGATGGAAAAGAAGACAAACCAACAGTCTATCTTTACAAGCTGGAGCAACCTATAGAATTAAAAGTCACTGCTGAAAAGGCTGCGGTTCGTAAGGAGCCACTCTATGATTCAGAAGTGATTACTGAACTCAGCAAAGATCAGAGAATAACTGCTTCCAATTCAGTTGCTGGGGAGAGAAAAGATCGAGGTCATATTTGGTACCAAATTGATGTAGAAGGTAAAACTGGTTTTATACTGCAAGCTGATATTATTGACCCTAAAACAAATCATTACCCTATCAACAGGATAGCTACGAGACGTCCATTTAAGGAACCGGAAATCTTGAATGGCAATCTGCATCTAATTGCAGATACCTGGGTTAATGCTGCGGGTGAAGAAATCACTATCAAACCAGATGGTAGCATGAGTAACGGAGATCGCTTGCAAATAGGATCTGAGAACGTGGATATACCTGTTTTGATTGTTGGAAGAACAGAAGAGGGTGTCCTTGTTTATCCGGCTAATTCACCAAGCCATCCTCATGGTGGCCGATCAGATAGCAGTAAGGATCGGATAGCCTTCTCAAATAGTCCATTTGTTCCAACAGATAAGTTTTTCTACAGAAAATCAGATGGCGTAACAACTTTTGATAATACAAGTTCTCAGAATGGTACTAATCAGGATCCATCTCAAAGTTCCACTGATAATGCAAGTTCCCGTAATACAACTAGAGAGGCAGTAGTTGGTAATCCTTATGTTCGAAATCTTAGTAAAGAGGAATTGGCTCAAGTAATGGGGAGTTGGTCTACAACAGGCTCAAAACCTAAAAAATTAATTATTCGCAATTCAGGGCTAGTTAATGAGAATGAACATATTTTTGTAGCTAAAGATCAGGGAGGAGGAGCAGGAAATAGATTTGAGATTGGAATCCGGGCAACAACACCTGTACTCTTTATACCAGCAGGAACGCCTCACGGTGCGTCAGATTCATCCAAAGACCGCCTATTTTATGAAGAATTTGGGAAATCAGATAGAGTTGAAGATTATTACTACCGAGATTAGAAGAGTTGTTCAAAAGCAAAAGAATGTCGCAAGATTGTGGCGTTCTTTTTTGTTTGTCCAATACTTCACTATATAGCTCTAAAAGAATGAATTAATCAAATCCAAACAGAGTCAATCGTTCGCGAACAGTCTATTTTTCTTGAAAAAATAGGCTTTTTTTATAAAAATCCCTAGTCAAGCGCTTTATTTTTTTGTATAATAGAAATAGCAAAGTATAGATAAGAAGAGAAAAGCATGATTACACTATTTCTATCACCGAGCTGTACTTCATGTCGTAAGGCGAAGGCCTGGTTAGAAAAACATAAGGTTCCCTTTGAGGAACACAATATTATGACCAGTCCCTTAACAAGAAAGGAATTGCAACACATTCTTTCCTTGACCGAAAATGGTACTGATGACATCATTTCAACTCGTTCAAAAATTTTTCAAAAATTAGATATTGATGTAGAGAGTATTTCGGTATCGGAATTGCTTCATTTAATTGAGCAGTATCCTAGTCTTTTGCGTCGCCCAATTATTATTGATGCCAAACGTATGCAGATTGGGTTTAATGAAGATGAGATTCGTGCTTTTCTCCCTCGTAGTTATCGTAAGCAAGAACTAAAAGAAGCAAGAATGAGAGCTGGTATTAGTTAATGAACAAACAGTATAGTTACCCACTAGATTTGTCGTGGAGCACTGAAGAACTTGCTTCAGTGCTTTCTTTTTTTAATGATGTTGAAGCTGCCTATGAAGGCAAGGTAGAGGCTAAAAAGCTATTGGATTCCTATAAGGGATTTAAAGCAGTCGTGCCAAGTAAGAGTGAAGAGAAACGTTTGGGCCGAGAATTTGAAACAGTGAGTGGCTATTCGTTTTACCGAGCGGTTCAGGCTGCCAAGGAAAAAGGGGAAGGGAAGATTTCTCTTGGAAAGTAAATTTGAATTTGCTAAAGAACTTGTTCAGAAAGCGGGCCAGTATATCCTTGACCACATGAAGGAAGACTTGCGTGTTGAGACCAAGTCCTCTCCTACAGACTTGGTGACCAGACTGGACAAGGAAGTTCAGGAACTCTTGGTTAGTGAGATTTTGTCCTGTTATCCTGAGGATAAGATTTGTGCTGAAGAGGGCTGTTTGCGAGCCTCGGTTCAAGAGGGTAAGGTTTGGGTAATTGATCCCATTGATGGTACCAATAATTTTGTAGCCCAGCAGGAAGATTTTGCTGTCATGATGGCTTATTTTGAAAATGGTCAGGGACAGTTTGGACTGATTTATGATGTGGTCAAAGGGGATTGTTATCACGGTGGTGGTAAGTTTCCAGTTTGTCGAAATGATCAGCCCCTAGCTCCCTTTAAAGCAAAACCACTTGGAGATTTTCTCATTGCAGGAAATAGTGGTATGCTGGAAACCAATGAATGGGGGCTGGCTGATTTGAGTCGAGCGGTCCTCGGTGTTCGTGTCTATGGTAGTGCGGCCATTAGTTTTGCCAAGATTTTGTCAGGGCATTTATTGACCTATGTCACCTATCTGCAACCATGGGATTATGCTGCGGCTAGTATTTTAGGGGAAAGTCTGGGCTATCGGGTGGTGACCCTTTCTGGTGAAGCTCTTGATTTTCAAACCAGACAGCCGGTCATGATGGTCCCTCTTGAGATGCAGGAGGAAATTCAGTCCTATATTTACGAAAGGAAAAGAACTTAAATGCAATTTCCAGAAGGATTTGTTGAAAAATATGAAGAGATACTAGGAGATGAGGCAAGAGATTTTCTTGCCTCTTTTGAGGAGGAAGCGGTTTCGGCCTTTCGGGTCAATCCTTTGAAAGAAACCCAAGCTTCCTTTTCTGATCCCATTCCTCAAACTCCTTGGGGACACTATGGGAAGGTTTCAGGGAAATCGCCTGAGCATGCTACTGGTTTGGTTTATTCGCAAGAACCCGCTGCTCAAATGGTGGCTCAGGTAGCCCAACCCAGTCCTGGAATGAAGGTCTTAGACTTGGCCGCTGCGCCTGGTGGCAAATCTACTCAGCTAGCAGCCTATCTAGCAGGGGAAGGCCTCCTTGTTTCCAATGAAATTTCAAGCAAACGGGCTAAGATTTTAGTCGAAAACATGGAGCGCTTTGGAGCGACAAATGTTGTGGTGACCAATGAATCTGCAGACCGCTTGGCCAAGGTCTTTAAAGGCTATTTTGACCTCATTGTCCTTGATGCCCCTTGCTCTGGTGAAGGGATGTTCCGTAAGCAGCCAGATGCTATGGATTATTGGAGTCTCGATTATCCGAGTCAATGTGCTAGTTTGCAAAGAGAAATTCTGGAAGATGCAGTGACCATGTTAGCTGAAGGAGGTCGTCTGGTTTATTCGACCTGTACCTGGTCACCTGAGGAAAATGAAGAGATTGTTAACTGGTTGTTGGATGAGTATGATTTTGACTTGTTGCCAGTTGAACATATCAATGGAATGGTAGCTGGAATTGACCTGCCAGAAACGGCTCGAATGTATCCTCATCATTTTAAGGGAGAGGGCCAGTTTGTAGCTCATCTACAGTTTAAGGGTGACAATCCAGCTCCTAAATTTAAGGCAAGCAAGAGCAACCTTAGCCGTGAGCAAGTTGCCTTGTGGCAGGAATTTGCTCAAAAACATTTGAAGGTCAATCTACCGGGTATCTTGCAGACGTTTGGTGACCAGCTTTATCTTCTGCCAGAACTCTTGCCAGATTTAGGGAAGCTCAAGATTGCTCGCAATGGTCTGCATCTGGGTACCTTTAAGAAGAAACGCTTTGAGCCCAGTTTCGCTCTTGGTCTAGCCTTGAAACCGAGTCAGGTCAAACAGTCGGTTGAAATTGACCAAGAAGGGTTTGTGAAGTATGTGGCTGGAGAGACTGTTCAGCTGGCGGAAAGTCTGCCAAATGGTTGGTACCAAGTTTTGGTTCAGGGCAACGGTTTGGGCTTTGCTAAGGTGACTGGAAATGTTTTGAAAAATTATTTTCCAAAAGGCCTCAGATTCAAGTGAAAATGCTAGTCAAAGTAGCTTGTCTATGTTATAGTGGAAGTATGGATTTTTTTCAAATTGTCTTTCATTTTAAGTCAAAATTGGTGGAAACGGTAACTGAGCAAATTTCAAGTAAAACCAAGCTCAGAACTTCAGTAGACTCCTGATTTAAAAAAAGAAAAACATAAATAAATAGTTGAAAAAATTCACACCATTCACCATTATTTTCAAGGAGAAAAACAGTGAAAAAAAGGAAAAAACTCGCTCTATCCCTTGCGGCTCTTTTGCTGGCAGGTTCTTTGGCGGGATGTGCTAGCTGGATTGATCGTGGGGAATCCATGACAGCTGTTGGCTCAACGGCTCTTCAGCCCTTGGTCGAAGCTGCAGCAGATGAATTTGGCTCTCTGCACGTTGGAAAAACAGTTAACGTTCAAGGTGGAGGATCTGGTACAGGTCTGTCTCAGGTTCAATCTGGAGCCGTTGATGTAGGAAATTCAGACGTATTCGCCGAGGAAAAAGACGGTATTGATGCCTCAGCTCTAGTGGACCATAAGGTGGCCGTAGCGGGTTTGGCAGTCATTGTAAATAAGGAAGTTGATGTTGAAAATCTGACAACTGAACAACTCCGTAGCATCTTCACAGGCCAAGTAACCAACTGGAAAGAAGTCGGTGGGAAAGATCTAGCCATTTCTATTATCAACCGTGCAGCAAGCTCTGGTTCGCGTGCAACCTTTGATAGTGTTGTCATGGATGGCCAATCTGCCGTGCAGAGTCAAGAACAGGATTCAAATGGGATGGTCAAAAACATTGTTTCCCAGACACCAGGAGCCATTTCTTACCTGGCATTTGCCTATGTGGATGACTCTGTTAAACGTATGAAGTTGAATGGCTATGAGCCGATTGCAGAAAATGTTACAACCAATAACTGGCCTTTGTGGTCTTATGAACACATGTACACCCTAGGCCAACCAAATGAATTGGTGGCAGAATTTCTTAACTTTGTCCTCTCAGATGAAGCGCAAAGCGGAATCGTTAAGGGAATGGGCTATATTTCTGTCAAGGAAATGAAGGTTGAAAAAGATGCTGTAGGAACGGTGACAGCACTAGAAGGGAGTCACTAATGAATCAAGAAGAATTAGCTAAAAAATTACTTTCTCCCTCAAAGAACTCTCGTCTAGAGAAACTAGGAAAAGGCTTGACCTTTGCCTGTCTGTCTTTGATTGTCATCATTGTGGCTATGATTTTAATCTTCGTAGCCCAAAAAGGTTTGTCGACCTTCTTTGTCAATGGAGTCAATATCTTTGATTTCCTCTTTGGCCAAACTTGGAATCCTTCAGGTAAACAATTTGGTGCCCTTCCCATGATTTTGGGTTCCTTTATTGTCACAATCCTTTCAGCTCTGATTGCAACTCCTTTTGCCATCGGTGCGGCAGTCTTTATGACTGAAGTCTCACCAAAAGGTGCTAAAATCTTGCAACCAGCCATTGAATTGCTGGTCGGGATTCCTTCAGTCGTCTATGGATTTATTGGTTTGCAGGTCGTAGTTCCTTTTGTCCGTAGTGTCTTTGGTGGAACCGGTTTTGGGATCTTGTCAGGGATTTTCGTTCTCTTTGTCATGATTTTACCGACGGTAACCTTTATGACAACCGATAGCTTGCGTGCGGTGCCTCGTCACTACCGCGAAGCTAGTTTGGCTATGGGAGCCACTCGCTGGCAAACCATCTGGCGTGTGACCTTGAAAGCAGCGCGTTCAGGTATTTTCACAGCAGTGGTCTTTGGGATGGCGCGTGCCTTTGGTGAGGCCTTGGCCATTCAGATGGTGGTCGGAAACTCAGCCGTTGTCCCAACTTCATTGACAACACCTGCTGCGACCTTGACCTCTGTTTTGACCATGGGTATCGGAAATACCGTTATGGGAACAGTTGACAATAACGTTCTTTGGTCACTGGCCTTAGTCTTGCTCTTGATGAGTTTGGCCTTTAACAGTGTGATTAAATTGATTACGAAAGAAAGAGGAAAGAAAAACTATGCACGCTAAGAAATTAGATAAAATTGCAACAGCTGTCCTCTACTCGATTGCAGGAATTATCGTTGCCATCTTGGCATCCTTGATTCTTTATATCTTGGTTCGTGGTTTGCCCCACATCTCTTGGTCTTTCTTGACTGGCAAATCATCTTCTTACCAAGCAGGTGGTGGGATTGGAATTCAGCTCTATAATTCCTTCTTCCTTTTGGTCATTACCTTGATTATTTCTGTTCCCTTGTCTATGGGGGCTGGGATTTTCCTAGCTGAATATGCCAAAAAAGGTCCTGTGACCAATTTTGTCAGAACCTGTATTGAAATCTTGTCTTCACTGCCATCTGTGGTTGTAGGTCTCTTTGGTTACTTAATCTTTGTAGTTCAGTTTGAGTATGGATTTTCAATCATTTCAGGTGCCTTGGCCTTGACAGTCTTTAACCTGCCTCAGATGACTCGTAATGTTGAAGACAGCTTGAAACACGTTCACCATACGCAACGTGAGGCTGGTCTAGCCCTTGGGATTTCTCGTTGGGAGACTGTGGTCCATGTGGTCATTCCAGAAGCCCTTCCAGGTATTGTGACTGGGGTCGTCTTGGCCTCTGGTCGTATCTTTGGTGAGGCTGCTGCCCTCATCTATACAGCGGGACAATCCGCTCCAGCCCTTGACTGGTCAAACTGGAACATTCTCAGTGTGACCAGCCCAATCTCTATCTTCCGTCAAGCAGAAACCTTGGCTGTCCACATTTGGAAAGTCAATAGCGAAGGAACCATTCCAGATGGAACTATTGTATCAGCAGGTTCTGCTGCAGTGCTCCTCATCTTTATTCTCATCTTTAACTTTGGAGCCCGCAAACTCGGAAGTTACCTACATAAGAAATTAACCGCTGCCTAAAGGAGAAGCCATGTCAAAATATAATTGGGATGAAAAGCATATCATCACCTTTCCTGAAGAGAAAGTGGCCCTCTCTACTAAGGATTTACATGTTTACTACGGTAAAAAAGAATCCATCAAGGGCATCGATATGCAATTTGAAAAAAATAAAATTACAGCCTTAATTGGCCCATCTGGATCAGGAAAATCAACCTACCTCCGCAGTCTCAACCGAATGAATGATACCATTGATATTGCTAAGGTCACAGGTCAAATTCTCTATCAAGGAATTGATGTTAACCGTCCAGAAATCAATGTTTATGAGATGCGTAAGCACATCGGAATGGTCTTCCAACGACCAAATCCCTTTGCCAAGTCTATCTACCGCAATATCACTTTTGCCCATGAGCGTGCAGGGGTTAAAGACAAGCAAGTCTTGGATGAAATTGTAGAAACCTCTCTTCGTCAGGCAGCCCTTTGGGACCAGGTCAAAGACGATTTGCACAAGTCAGCCTTGACCCTATCAGGTGGTCAGCAACAACGTCTTTGTATCGCTCGTGCTATTTCGGTCAAGCCAGATATTCTCTTGATGGATGAGCCTGCGTCAGCCTTGGATCCGATTGCGACAGCCCAGCTGGAAGAAACCATGCTGGAATTGAAGAAGGACTTTACCATCATCATCGTGACCCACAGTATGCAGCAGGCTGCGCGTGCTAGTGATTACACAGGATTTTTCTACTTGGGTGACTTGATCGAGTATGATAAGACGTCTAATATTTTCCAAAATGCCAAACTACAGTCAACCAATGACTACGTAACAGGACACTTTGGTTAGAAAGGAAACAGTATGACAGAAGCGATTTTACAGGTTTCAGACCTGTCCGTTTACTATAATCAAAAAAAGGCCTTGAATAGTGTTTCCCTATCTTTCCAACCTAAGGAAATTACAGCCTTGATTGGTCCATCTGGATCAGGGAAGTCAACCCTCCTCAAGGCTATCAACCGCATGGGGGATCTCAATCCAGAGGTAACCACAACTGGTTCAGTGGTTTACAACGGCCACAATATCTACAGCCCGCGTACAGATACAGTTGAATTGCGGAAGGAAATTGGTATGGTTTTCCAACAACCAAATCCTTTCCCTATGTCCATCTATGAAAATGTTGTTTACGGGCTTCGTATCAATGGAGTGAAGGACAAGCAAGTTCTGGATGAAGCAGTAGAAAAAGCCTTGCAACGAGCTTCTATCTGGGATGAGGTCAAGGACCGCCTGCATGATTCAGCTATCGGGCTTTCAGGTGGACAACAACAACGTGTTTGTGTTGCCCGTGTCTTGGCAACCAGTCCTAAAATCATTCTCTTGGATGAGCCAACCTCAGCCTTGGACCCTATCTCGGCTGGTAAGATTGAGGAAACCTTGTATGCTCTAAAAGATAAATACACCATGCTCTTGGTTACGCGTTCCATGCAACAAGCCTCTCGTATTTCTGACAAGACAGGATTTTTCCTAGATGGAGATCTGATCGAGTTTAACGATACCAAGAAGATGTTCCTCAACCCACAACACAAGGAAACAGAAGATTATATTTCAGGAAAATTTGGATAAGGAGATAAATGATGTTACGTTCTCAATTTGAAGAAGATTTAGAGAAATTGCACAACCAGTTCTATGCAATGGGACAAGAAGTGCTATCCCAAATCAATCGTACAGTACGTGCCTTTGTTACGCATGACCGTGATTTGGCCAAGGAAGTCATCGAAGACGATGCAGAAGTAAACGAATACGAAGTGAAGTTGGAGAAGAAATCATTTGAAATGATTGCCCTCCAACAACCGGTTTCTCAAGACTTGCGTACAGTTCTAACAGTCTTGAAGGCCGTGTCTGACTTGGAACGTATGGGTGACCATGCTGTTTCCATTGCCAAGGCAGCAATCCGTATGAAAGGGGAGCAACGCATCCCAGCTGTTGAAGAAGAAATCAAGAGAATGGGTCGAGATGTCAAAAACTTCGTCGAAGCAGCTCTTGACCTCTATCTCAATGCGTCAGTGGACCAAGCCTATGAAGTAGCAGCCATGGACGAAAAAATCAACCATTATTTTGATAGCATTCGTGACTTGGCTACAGAAGAAATCAAGAAAAATCCAGATGCCATCGTTACAGGTCGTGATTATTTCCAAGTGATTGCCTTCTTGGAACGTATTGGGGACTATGCCAAAAATATCTGTGAATGGGTTGTTTACTTTGAAACAGGTAAGATTGTCGAACTATAAAATAGGTTCAATCTGTATAAAAAGGAGCTTGAAATCAATTGATAGCTCCTTTTCTTGAATGAAAAAAATATTTTTTAGATAAAAATTCAAAAAACACTTGACAAGCAATTTGAATAGAGTTATAATTATACAAAATTAACAGAGAGGTTGTTTATTTATGAAATTAAAAAAATGTATATTTGTTTTATGTAGTTTTCTTGCAAGTTTCTTCTTAGTAGCTTGCCAGTCAGGTTCGAATGGTTCTCAGTCAGCTGTTGAAGCCATTAAGCAAAAGGGGAAATTGGTTGTGGCGACCAGTCCTGACTATGCACCTTTTGAATTTCAGTCTTTGGTTGACGGGAAAAATCAGGTTGTCGGTGCGGATATTGATATGGCCCAAGCTATCGCTGATGAACTTGGGGTTAAGTTGGAAATCTCAAGCATGAGTTTTGACAATGTCTTGACTAGTCTTCAAACTGGTAAGGCTGACCTAGCAGTTGCAGGAATTAGCGCTACTGACGAGAGAAAAGAAGTCTTTGATTTTTCAATCCCTTATTATGAAAACAAGATTAGTTTCTTGGTTCGTAAGGCTGATGTAGAAAAATACAAGGATTTAACTAGCCTTGAAAGTGCTAATATTGCAGCCCAAAAAGGGACTGTTCCAGAATCAATGGTCAAGGAACAATTGCCAAAAGCTCAATTGACTTCCCTAACTAATATGGGTGAAGCAGTCAATGAATTGCAGGCTGGAAAAGTAGATGCTGTTCACATGGATGAGCCTGTTGCCCTTAGCTATGCTGCTAAAAATGCAGACCTAGCTGTCGCAACTGTCAGCTTGAAGATGAAGGACGGCGAAGCCAATGCAGTTGCCCTTAGAAAAAATAGTGCTGATTTGAAAGAAGTGGTGGATAAGGTCATCCAAAAACTCAAGGATGAAGGAACTTACCAAAGCTATCTTGAAAAAGCAGCAAGTCTAACAGAAGTTGAAGAATAAGAAAAAGCAGAGTTGGAAGTTATTCCAATTCTGCTTTTACATAGTTTAAAACATTTTCTAAATTGTCTAAGGATACCTTGGCAAATTGATAAGGGCAGCCACCCAAGTAAGCCTCTTCAAAGAAATCTAAGCCTAGTTGACTGTGTTTGAGACTGGCAATTTTAGGATACTGTCTCAGGTCTAGTAATAAACCATCGTGAAGCGGGAAATGAGGAAGGGGACAAGGATATTTAGCTAACCTTTCCTCGATTTGTTTTTGGTAAGCTTCCTGATTGGACAAGCGAGATAGACGATTTTTCTCAAACAATTGACTGTCGATATAGAGTGACAGGGCCTTTTGCATGATGAGGTTGCTGTCGTAGTCTAGGATATTTTTGTAGGCCACAAAGGCTTCCTTGATAGCATTTGGCAGAATGAGTGCCGTAATACGCAGGGCTGGAAAGAGGCTGGTTGAGAAGGACTTGATGTAAATGACCCGCTCTGTTGTATCTAGATAGTGGAAGGTCTGGCCCTTCTTGGAATCCAAATCCCCCAGATAATCGTCCTCTACGATATAGACACCATACTTGGCAGCTAAGTCAAGAATAGCTCGTTTTTCCTGCTCAGAATAGGAATGGCCTAGGGGATAGTGAAAGCGAGGAATGGTATAGAAAAACTTAATCTTTCCTGTCTTGAAATGGCCTTCCAGCTCCTCCAAGTCAATCCCATCAATGCCTCGTTCAATTGTTTGATAGTCCAAGCCCTGAGCAATCAAGAGGCGATTCATTCGATGGTAGGTCGGCTGTTCCACCAAGATTTCCTTGGCTTGGCTTGGAAAGGCAATTTGAGAGAGGATAAAAAGGGCTTGTTGGGTTCCAGAAGTCAGTACCAGTTGGTCAGCCTTGCAGTAGAGTGCTTGGTCAAAGAGCAGTTTGTGAATGGACTGTCTTAGGTCTTCTAAACCTTCTTGGTTGTCATAGTAGTTAAAGAGGTAGTTTTCTCGACCAATCAAGGTTTCATTGACACAGAGTCGAAAATCATCGTAGGCGCTGGCATGTTCGTCGGTGACCACAATTTCTAGGTCCTGGTGTTGCCCTTGTTCTAAGACATAGTAGCCACTCTGGGGCTTGGCATAGAGGTATTGCTCGTGCCGTAATTCCAGCAGGGCTCTTTGAATGGTATCCTTGCTACAGTGAAAGTCGAGGCTCAGTTGACGGATAGAAGGCAGGCGGCTTCCCGTCGGAAATCGTCCAGACTCGATGCCATTTTTTAGATAGGAAACGACCTCTTGGTACTTGCTTTGTTTCTTCATTCCAAACCTCCCTTGATTTTGTTACATTGTACCCTTTTTTTTCCTTCTTGGCAATGTCTAGAGTGTTTCTCTCGTTCACATCTAGGGTCAAATGTGGTATACTTAGGAGTAGCATTTATAGAATAACAGACAAGAAAGAGAATGGATAAGAACGTGCAGGAACCAGTGAAATTATTTCAATACAATACCCTTGGAGCCTTGATGGCTGGCCTTTATGGTGGTACCATGACAGTAGGAGAACTACTAGAGCATGGTGACCTTGGTTTGGGAACCTTGGATTCCATTGATGGAGAATTGATTGTCTTGGATGGCAAGGCTTATCAGGCCAAAGGTTCAGGAGAGCAACCAGAAATTGTAGAAGTATCACCAGATGCCCTTATTCCTTACGCTGCAGTAGTACCGCATCAGGCAGAGGTCATTTTCCGCCAGCGCTTTGAGATGACAGACAAGGAATTGGAAGAACGAATTGAGTCTTATTATGATGGGGAAAATCTTTTCCGATCGATCAAGATTCGTGGGGAATTTTCTCATATGCATGTGCGCATGATTCCCAAGTCGACACCAGATACCAAGTTTGCTGAGGTTGCGACCCATCAGCCTGAATATAGTCGAGACAATGTTGCGGGGACCATCGTTGGTTTCTGGACGCCAGAAATTTTCCATGGGGTCAGTGTGGCAGGCTACCATCTGCACTTCATCTCAGATGATTTGACCTTCGGTGGACATGTCATGGACTTTGTCATCAAGGAAGGTATTATCGAGGTGGGAGCTGTTGACCAGTTGGACCAACGTTTTCCAGTGCAAGACCGTCAATACTTGTTTGCTAAGTTCAATGTTGACGAGATGAAAAAAGATATTGAAAAGGCAGAATAGGAGAAGAAAATGACCATTCATATTATCATTACCATGGTGCTTTTGCTAGCTTTCTTGCTAGGGAGCATTTGGTATGCCAAAAAGAAGTACCAGATTAATTTAGCTGTCTTGGGCTTGGGGGCTGTAGCTTTCTTTGTATCTTCACAGATTTTAGAAAAACTGGTGCATATCTTGGTTTTACATCCTCAAAAAGACGGTAGTATTGCTCTCTTGCAGGATCATCCACTTGTCTATATTATCTATGGCCTAGCCATGGCCGCCCTTTTTGAGGAAACTGCTCGTCTTGTTTTCTTCAAATGGTTGGAGAAAAAGAGAAGTTTGGATAAGGCAGACGCCTTGGCTTATGGGTTAGGTCATGGTGGTTTGGAATTGATTTTCCTGGGCCTTACTAGTTTGATTAATCTCTACATTGTTCTCTCAGCAGTTCAAACTCAGAATCCACAGGTCATGCAATTGCTGTCTGAAAATATGTTGAAAACCATCCAGTCACTTTCTGTTTGGCAGATTTATTTGCTTGGTTTTGAACGGATTTTGGCTCTAGGATTCCAATTGCTTTTGACAGTTTGGGTTTATCAGGCTGTTCGCCAGAAGAAATGGACTTATCTCCTAGCGGCCTATGGCCTACATGCCTTCTTTGACCTGGCACCATCTCTAGTCCAAGTAGGTTGGTTGACAAATCCAGTCTTGGTTGAAGTGATTCTAGCACTGGAGCTCGTTCTGGTTGCCTATGGAACCAAGGCAATCTTTTGTAAAAAATCATAAGAAAAAGAGGGGAACCTCTTTTTTTTGTGCAAAATTTTAACAAGGTCTTTTTATGGTCGTCAAATGGTCTTAAAAATGGTATAATGGAATGAATTTTGAAAAAGGAAGAGTGACATGACAGTAAGAGAAAAAATGCTTGAAATCTTAGAAGGGATTGATATCCGTTTTAAGGAACCCTTGCATAGCTATAGTTATACAAAAGTAGGTGGAGAGGCTGATTATCTGGTCTTTCCACGAAATCGTTTTGAGTTGGCGCGCGTTGTGAAATTTGCCAATCAAGAAAATATCCCTTGGATGGTTCTTGGGAATGCCAGCAACATCATCGTTCGTGATGGAGGAATTCGTGGATTTGTCATATTGTGTGACAAGCTCAATAACGTTTCCGTTGATGGTTATACCATTGAAGCAGAAGCTGGGGCTAATTTGATTGAGACAACTCGTATCGCCCTTCGTCATAGTTTGACTGGATTTGAGTTTGCTTGTGGCATTCCTGGGAGTGTCGGTGGTGCTGTCTTTATGAATGCGGGTGCCTATGGTGGCGAGATTTCCCATATCTTACAGTCTTGTAAGGTTTTGACAAAGGATGGAGAAATCGAGACTCTGTCTGCAAAAGATTTGGCTTTTGGTTACCGCCATTCAGCTATTCAGGAGTCTGGTGCAGTTGTCTTGTCAGCTAAATTTGCTCTAGCTCCAGGAACCCATCAGGTCATCAAGCAAGAAATGGACCGCTTGACGCATCTACGTGAACTCAAACAACCTTTAGAATACCCATCTTGTGGTTCGGTCTTTAAACGTCCAGTAGGGCATTTTGCAGGTCAATTAATTTCAGAAGCTGGCTTGAAAGGCTATCGTATTGGTGGAGTAGAAGTCTCAGAAAAGCACGCAGGATTTATGATCAATGTCGCAGACGGAACGGCCAAAGACTACGAGGACTTGATTGAGTCTGTGATTGAAAAAGTCAAGGAGCACTCAGGTGTTACACTTGAGAGAGAAGTCCGTATCTTAGGTGAAAGCAAGTAGGAAGCTGTAGTTGAAAAGCTGCTGCTATGTCATGGAAAGGGGGTGAAAGCCTATCGTTAGCGAAGATGTATGCAGGTGGTTTTACACCCTGCAAGAGGTAGTGGCGGCCTGACAGAGCCCTGATCTGTTAATCTATGAAAAAGAAGGAATTTATGCCAATTGAAAAAACCAATTATCGAATTCAAAAACGTCTCTAAAGTTTTTGAAGACAGCAACACCAAGGTTCTCAAAGACATCAACTTTGAGTTGGAAGAAGGAAAATTCTACACCCTTCTAGGCGCATCTGGTTCAGGGAAATCAACTATCCTTAACATCATTGCAGGTTTACTGGATGCGACGACAGGAGATATTTTGCTGGACGGTGTCCGTATCAATGATATCCCAACTAACAAGCGAGATGTCCATACGGTCTTTCAATCCTATGCCTTGTTTCCACATATGAATGTGTTTGAAAATGTTGCCTTTCCACTCCGCTTGCGTAAAATTGATAAGAAAGAAATCGAGCAGCGTGTAGCGGAAGTTCTCAAGATGGTTCAGTTGGAAGGTTATGAAAAACGTTCCATCCGTAAACTCTCTGGAGGACAACGCCAGCGTGTGGCTATTGCCCGTGCCATCATCAACCAACCCCGTGTTGTCTTGCTGGACGAGCCCTTGTCAGCGCTGGACTTAAAATTGCGAACAGACATGCAGTACGAACTCCGTGAATTGCAACAACGATTGGGCATTACCTTTGTCTTTGTCACTCACGATCAGGAAGAAGCCCTTGCCATGAGTGACTGGATTTTCGTTATGAATGATGGCGAGATTGTCCAATCAGGAACACCTGTGGACATCTACGATGAGCCGATTAACCATTTTGTTGCCACCTTTATCGGTGAGTCAAATATCTTGCCAGGTACCATGATTGAGGACTACTTGGTTGAGTTTAATGGTAAACGCTTTGAAGCGGTCGATGGGGGGATGAAACCAAATGAACCTGTCGAAGTCGTTATTCGTCCAGAGGACTTGCGTATTACCCTGCCTGAAGAAGGCAAGCTCCAAGTTAAGGTTGATACTCAGCTCTTCCGTGGGGTTCACTATGAGATTATCGCCTATGACGAACTTGGAAATGAATGGATGATCCACTCGACTCGTAAGGCCATCGTGGGTGAGGAAATCGGTCTGGACTTTGAACCAGAAGATATCCACATCATGCGTCTTAACGAAACCGAGGAAGAGTTCGATGCACGTATCGAAGAATACGTGGAAATCGAAGAGCAAGAAGCAGGTCTGATTAATGCAATCGAGGAGGAAAGAGATGAAGAAAACAAGCTCTAAACTCTTTGTAGTGCCCTACATGCTCTGGATTGCCCTCTTTGTACTCGCACCCTTGGTCTTGATTTTTGGACAATCCTTTTTCAACATCGAAGGCCAGTTCAGTTTAGAAAATTATAAATCCTACTTTGCGTCACAAAACTTGACCTATCTCAAAATGAGTTTCAACTCAGTGCTTTATGCAGGAATTGTGACCTTTGTAACCCTGCTTATCAGCTATCCAACAGCCCTCTTTTTGACCCGTCTCAAGCACCGTCAACTCTGGCTCATGCTGATTATCTTGCCAACCTGGATCAATCTGCTCCTCAAAGCCTATGCCTTTATCGGGATTTTTGGTCAAAATGGCTCTATTAACCAATTCTTGGAATTCATCGGAATCGGTTCACAGCAGTTGCTCTTTACTGATTTCTCCTTTATCTTTGTCGCAAGCTACATCGAGCTTCCCTTTATGATTTTGCCGATTTTCAATGTCTTGGACGATATGGATAACAATCTTATTAATGCCAGCTACGACCTCGGTGCGACCAAGTGGGAGACCTTCCGTCATGTCATCTTCCCTCTATCGATGAATGGTGTGCGAAGTGGGGTCCAATCCGTCTTTATCCCCAGTTTGAGTCTCTTCATGCTGACCCGTTTGATTGGTGGGAACCGCGTTATTACACTAGGAACAGCTATTGAGCAGAATTTTCTAACCAATGACAACTACGGTATGGGTTCAACCATTGGTGTGATTCTCATCCTGACCATGTTCATCACCATGTGGGTGACCAAGGAAAGGAGAGAACGATGAAAAAATTTGCCAACCTTTATCTAGGACTGGTCTTTCTTGTCCTCTACCTGCCCATTTTTTACCTGATTGGTTATGCCTTTAATGCAGGCAACGACATGAACAGCTTTACAGGCTTTAGCTTGAGCCATTTTAAAACCATGTTTGGCGATGGTCGTCTCATGTTGATTGTGACACAGACCTTTTTCTTGGCCTTCCTGTCAGCCTTGATTGCGACCATTATCGGGACTTTCGGTGCCATTTACATTTACCAGTCTCGTAAGAAATACCAAGAAGCCTTTCTATCACTCAATAATATCCTCATGGTTGCGCCTGATGTTATGATTGGTGCTAGCTTCTTGATTCTTTTTACTCAACTCAAGTTTTCACTTGGCTTTTTGACTGTTCTCTCTAGTCACGTGGCCTTCTCCATTCCTATCGTTGTCTTGATGGTCTTGCCTCGACTCAAGGAAATGAACGGTGACATGATTCATGCGGCCTATGACTTGGGAGCTAGTCAATTTCAGATGTTCAAGGAAATCATGCTTCCTTACCTAACTCCGTCTATCATTGCAGGTTATTTCATGGCCTTCACCTATTCGCTGGATGACTTTGCCGTGACCTTCTTTGTGACTGGAAATGGCTTTTCAACCCTATCAGTCGAGATTTACTCTCGTGCTCGCAAGGGGATTTCGCTAGAAATCAATGCCCTTTCTGCCCTTGTTTTTCTCTTTAGTATTATCCTAGTGGTTGGATATTACTTTATCTCACGTGAGAAGGAGGAACAAGCATGAAAAAACTCTATTCATTTTTAGCAGGAATTGTAGCGATTATCCTAGTCTTGTGGGGAATTGCGACCCATCTAGACAGTAAAATCAACAGTCGAGACAGTCAAAAACTGGTTATTTACAACTGGGGGGACTATATCGATCCAGAACTCTTGGAGCAATTCACAGAAGAAACAGGAATCCAAGTCCAGTACGAGACCTTTGACTCCAACGAAGCCATGTACACCAAGATCAAGCAGGGTGGAACAACCTACGATATTGCTATCCCTAGTGAATACATGATCAACAAGATGAAGGACGAAGACCTCTTGGTACCGCTTGACTATTCAAAACTTGAAGGTCTTGAAAATATCGGACCAGAGTTCCTCAACCAGTCCTTTGACCCAGGTAATAAATTCTCTATCCCTTACTTCTGGGGTACCTTGGGAATTGTCTACAATGAAACCATGGTCGATCAAGCACCTGAGCATTGGGATGACCTTTGGAAGCCAGAGTATAAGAACTCTATCATGCTCTTTGATGGGGCGCGTGAGGTGCTGGGACTGGGACTCAATTCCCTTGGCTACAGCCTTAACTCCAAGGATTCCCAGCAGTTGGAAGAGACAGTGGATAAGCTATACAAACTGACTCCAAATATCAAGGCTATTGTGGCGGACGAAATGAAGGGCTACATGATTCAGAACAATGCTGCTATCGGTGTGACCTTCTCTGGTGAAGCCAGCCAAATGCTAGAAAAAAATGAAAATCTACGCTATGTGGTACCGACCGAAGCCAGCAACCTTTGGTTTGATAATATGGTCATTCCAAAAACAGTTAAAAACCAAGACGCAGCCTATGCCTTTATCAACTTTATGTTGAAACCCGAAAATGCTCTCAAAAATGCGGAGTATGTGGGCTATTCAACACCAAACCTACCAGCTAAGGAACTACTCCCAGAGGAGAAAAAAGAAGACAAGTCCTTCTATCCTGATGCTGAAACCATGAAACACCTAGAAGTTTATGAGAAATTTGACCATAAATGGACAGGCAAATACAGCGACCTCTTCCTACAGTTTAAAATGTATCGGAAGTAGGAGTTAAACGTAAGAAAACGAATCAGTCAGCTGGTTCGTTTTTTAATAGAAGTCAGCTTTTATAGCCATATCTTTTTCTATTCTAGTTGCTTATTTTCTTGCCTAGTAGTATACTAAGCTTTACCTTACAGAAAGCGGTAACAAATCATGAAAATGTCTACTTTTTTCAAAAAAAGTTATTGGCCAACCTTTTTGATTGTTAACGAAACATATATACTATTCTATCTAAAGGATGGTTTGGATCGAAAATACCTAACAACTGAGTCTATATATTTGGTGATAGGAAACTTTATATTTTGGAATATTTTCGTAGCTATTTTTAGCAATTCGAAAATGTGGGATAAAAGTTGGGATAAAAAGAAAAATGGCAGTAAGAAAAAATATATCCTGAAAAAGTAATCGGAGATGTAGGGAATTGGTCTGATTCAATGGAGATCATTTCCAGTTGACGCAGACTTAAAAAAACGATATAATAAGAAAGTTGAGAATTGATTTTCAGTTGTCTTAGTCCAGAGAAATGGCGGTGCTGCGAGCCATCTAAGCGAGGAAGTCATGCTACTCAATCATACAATTGCATAAGAATAAGAGAATGACAAGTTCATTGAATGAAGGTGGTACCGCGGTTTTTCGCCCTTCGTGATATGAGCTTGTCTTTTGATTTTTGGAGGTGTTGATGAAAACATTTCTTGTCAAACAAAAGTTTCGTCTTGGAGGCGAGCGCTTCGCTATCAAGGATGACAGGGGAGAAATCGCCTATCAGGTGGAGGGATCATTTTTTAAGATTCCTAAAACCTTTACCATCTATGATGCTAATGGTGAACAGGTCAGTCAGATCAGTAAAGAAATCTTGACCTTGCTTCCTCGTTTTGAGATTCAGCTTCGGGATGGCTCGAGTTTTGTCATTCGTAAGAAGTTGACCTTCTGGCGAGATAAGTATGAGTTTGATAATCTTGGGCTTCGTATCGAGGGTAATATCTGGGATTTGGATTTCAAATTGCTGGATGATCGTGATCAGTTGATTGCGGAAATCAGGAAAGAACTCTTTCATCTGACCTCTACCTATACCGTAACGGTTCTTGAGGACGCTTATGCAGACCTAGTCATTTCTCTCTGTGTCGCGATTGACTACGTGGAAATGCTGGAAAGCCAATCACATTAAACAAGCAATAAGGAGACAATATGAAACAACTATCTAGTGCACAAGTCCGCCAAATGTGGCTTGATTTCTGGGCGACCAAAGGTCACTCTGTAGAACCATCAGTGAGCTTGGTTCCTGTAAATGATCCAACACTTTTGTGGATCAACTCTGGGGTAGCAACCCTTAAGAAATACTTTGACGGAACCATTATTCCTGAAAATCCACGTATTACCAATGCACAAAAAGCCATCCGTACCAATGATATCGAAAACGTAGGGAAGACAGCACGTCACCATACCATGTTTGAAATGTTGGGGAACTTCTCTATCGGTGATTATTTCCGTGATGAAGCCATTACTTGGGCTTATGAGCTTTTGACAAGCCCTGAATGGTTTGATTTCCCAGCTGAAAAACTTTACATGACTTACTATCCAGACGATAAAGATTCTTACAACCGCTGGATTGAAGTTGGAGTGGATCCAAGTCACTTGATTCCGATTGAAGATAACTTCTGGGAAATCGGTGCGGGACCTTCTGGACCAGATACAGAGATTTTCTTTGACCGTGGAGAAGCATTTGACCCAGAAAATATCGGTCTTCGTCTCCTTGCAGAAGATATCGAAAATGACCGTTACATTGAAATCTGGAACATCGTTTTGTCACAATTTAACGCAGATCCAGCTGTTCCTCGTAGCGAGTACAAGGAATTGCCACACAAAAACATTGATACGGGCGCTGGTTTGGAGCGTTTGGTGGCGGTTATCCAAGGGGCTAAGACAAACTTTGAAACAGACCTCTTCATGCCAATCATTCGTGAAGTGGAGAAATTGTCTGGTAAGGTTTATGACCAAGATGGCGACAACATGAGCTTCAAGGTCATCGCTGACCACATCCGTTCCCTTTCATTTGCTATCGGTGATGGTGCCCTTCCAGGAAATGAAGGCCGTGGTTATGTCCTTCGTCGTCTGCTCCGTCGTGCCTCTATGCACGGTCAAAAATTGGGTATCAACGAGCCTTTCCTTTACAAACTGGTTCCAACTGTTGGAAAAATCATGGAAAGCTACTACCCAGAAGTGCTTGAAAAACGTGACTTTATTGAAAAAATCGTTAAGAGCGAAGAAGAGTCATTTGCTCGTACCCTTCACTCAGGTCAACACTTTGCCCAAGGCATCGTAGCTGACTTGAAAGAAAAAGGTCAATCTGTCATTGCTGGTTCAGATGTATTCAAACTTTATGATACTTATGGATTCCCAGTTGAATTGACTGAAGAAATCGCTGAAGAAGCTGGTATGACTGTAGACCGTGAAGGTTTTGAAGCAGCCATGAAAGAACAGCAAGAACGCGCGCGTGCCTCAGCTGTTAAAGGTGGTTCAATGGGTATGCAAAATGAAACCCTTCAAAACATCACTGTAGAAAGTGTCTTCAACTACAATGCTAGCCAATTGTCTTCTAAATTGGTGGCTATCGTGGCTGACAATGCAGAAGTAGAAGTTGTATCTGAAGGAACTGCCTCACTTATCTTTGCAGAAACACCATTCTACGCTGAAATGGGTGGACAGGTAGCTGACCATGGACAAATCTTGGATGAGTCAGGCAAGGTTGTGGCTACTGTGACAAATGTTCAAAAAGCTCCAAACGGACAAGCTCTTCACACTGTTGATGTTCTTGCACCGCTTGCCTTGAACCAAGAATATACCTTGGCAATCGATACAAATCGTCGTCACCGTGTCATGAAAAATCACACTGCGACTCACTTGCTTCACGCTGCCCTTCACAATATCCTTGGAAATCACGCAACACAAGCGGGATCTCTTAACGAAGTCGAATTCCTTCGCTTTGACTTTACCCACTTCCAAGCAGTAACTACTGAAGAATTGCGTGCCATTGAACAGCAAGTCAACGAGAAAATTTGGGAAGCTCTTGAGGTTAAGACAGTTGAAACGGATATTGATACTGCCAAAGAAATGGGAGCTATGGCTCTCTTTGGTGAGAAATACGGTAAGGAAGTCCGTGTTGTTACTATCGGTGACTACTCTATCGAGCTTTGTGGTGGTACCCACGTTGGCAACACTTCTGAGATTGGTCTCTTCAAGATCGTCAAAGAAGAAGGAATCGGATCAGGAACGCGTCGTATCTTGGCAGTTACTGGTAAGGAAGCCTTTGAAGCCTACCGCGAACAAGAAGACGCTCTTAAAGCTGTCGCAGCAACTCTTAAAGCACCTCAACTTAAAGAAGTCCCTCACAAGGTGGAAGGACTTCAAGAACAACTTCGTCAACTTCAAAAAGAAAATGCTGAGTTGAAAGAAAAAGCCGCAGCTGCAGCTGCAGGCGACATCTTCAAGGATGTTAAGGAAGTCAACGGTCACCGTTACATTGCTAGCCAAGTGTCTGTATCAGACGCAGGTGCCCTTCGTACCTTTGCGGATAACTGGAAACAAAAAGACTACTCTGACGTGCTTGTCCTAGTTGCCGCTATCGGAGACAAAGTCAATGTCCTTGTAGCAAGCAAGACAAAAGACCTTCATGCAGGAAACCTTGTCAAAGAATTGGCACCAATCGTCGATGGACGTGGTGGTGGTAAACCAGACATGGCCATGGCAGGAGGAAGCAACCAAGCTAAAATTCAAGAATTGTTGGATGCGGTAGCAGGTAAATTGTAATCAAGTAAAGATCTATCCATTTGGGTAGGTCTTTTTGTGAATACAAAAAAGCCAAATCTGATTGGATCTGGCTTGAATATTATGAACTATTAAATAGTATTAGCTGCCCAGACACTTACTGAAGCAGCTGAGACAGGGAATTGTCCATAACCTTCTTCATCAATTGTAACTTGACCTTGGTGGTTTTCAAGTAAATCTACAAAGGTTTGGTTAGCACATTCTTGGCCGATAAACATTGACTTGCTGTTTTCTTGGTCATTTGAGATAAGGACTGCGATTGGGGATTGATTTTCAGCACCTGAACGTACCCAACCGACACAGTTAGCGTCATCAAAGTAGTCTGTTTGTTCTCCATAGGCCAAGTCTTTTCGGATGGATAGGAGGCGGTCAAGGACTTCTTTGAAATCTTCTTGGGCGTATTTGCCTGAAATTCCATAGTAGTCTCCGTAAAAGACACATGGCAGTCCATTTTGACGTAATAGAATGAGGGCATAGGCTGATGGCTTGAACCATTCTTCAACAGTTGATTCAAGGGCTTGTCCTCGTTGGGTATCGTGGTTGTCGACAAAGGTTACAGCCTTGTCAGGTTTGAGTTCAACCAAGCTATCTGTGAAAATACCACGAAGGTCATAGTTTGCGCCAGCTTGACTGGCTTCAAAGAGATTTTGGTGGAGACGAACATCAACAAGGTCAAAGCGTTCTTCCGTTTTTTCAAGATAGTCTAGATTGGCTTCCTTGTCGGGGTTCCAAAATTCACCGAACACATAGAAATCTTGACCATATTTTTCCTTCATATCACGGATAAAATTGCTCATGAAGAAAGAGTCGATGTGTTTGACGGCATCCAGGCGGAAACCAGCTACACCAGTCGTTTCCATGAACCAGTCAGCCCAGTCATAGATATTTTGGATGACTTCAGGATGTTTAAAGTCTAGGTCGGCATACATGAGGTAGTCATAGTTACCGTTTTCATTATCGACCAATTCCTCATTTGCCCAACCCTTGTTGTCTCCTTGAATCAGATAAATCCCAGACTTTCGGCGTTTGGCATCATAGTCTGTACCGGTGAAGTGGTACCAGTGCCAGTGGAAGTCATTATAGGTATCTTGGCGACCATCGAAGGTAAAGCTAGTCCAGCCATTGATGGTGAAGGGTTCCCCAAGTTCAACTGTACGGTCTACAGGATCCACTTCAATAACCTGAAAGGCTTCCATGTGATCAGCAGCAGCCTTGTGGTTGAGCACTACATCGGCCATGGGTTGAATTCCCTGCGCTTTTAGGGCTTGAATAGCTTGAAGATAGTCTTCTTTAAAACCATATTTGGTGCGGACAGTTCCTTTTTGGTTAAACTCGCCTAGGTCGAATAAGTCATAGACCCCATAACCTACATCTTTTTCATTGGTAGCCTTGAAAGCTGGTGGCATCCAGACATGGCTGATACCGAGATCAGCTAGGTGTGGAGCATCTTCAGCTAGATGCGTCCAGTGCTGACCGTCGTGGGGCAGATACCATTCAAAGTATTGCATGAGTGTTTGATTTTGCATTGTTTTTCCTCTTACTTGTCAATCTTGTTCTTTATTCTATCATAAAGTATCGGTTAGCTCAAACGTTTGCGTAAAACTGAATAATAAGTTTTTGACTATTTTATATAAAATGTTGATTTTTAAAATGAAAGCGCTATAATTATAGTAAATTACATAGATAAAGAGAGGAGAATTCTCATGATTGAATTTCAAAATGTTAGTAAGTTGTATGGTGATAAAGAGGCCTTGAGTAATCTCAATTTGCAGATTAAAAATGGAGAGATTATGGGCTTGATTGGCCATAATGGGGCTGGAAAATCGACCACTATAAAATCCTTAGTCAGTATCATTTCGCCCAGCAGTGGTCGTATTTTGGTAGACGGTCAGGATTTATCGGAAAATCGTTTGGCTATTAAACGAAAGATTGGCTACGTAGCAGACTCGCCTGACTTATTTTTACGCTTAACGGCCAATGAATTTTGGGAATTAATCGCCTCCTCTTATGATCTGACTAGCTCTGACTTGGAAGCTAGTCTAGCTAGGCTATTGAACGTTTTTGATTTTGCTGAAAATCGTTATCAGGTTATTGAAACACTCTCTCACGGAATGCGTCAGAAAGTCTTTGTCATCGGGGCACTCTTGTCTGATCCTGATATTTGGGTCTTGGACGAACCCTTGACTGGTTTGGATCCCCAGGCTGCCTTTGATTTGAAGCAAATGATGAAGGAACATGCACAAAAAGGCAAGACGGTCTTGTTTTCAACCCATGTTCTAGAGGTGGCCGAGCAAGTCTGTGATCGGATTGCCATTTTGAAAAAAGGGCATTTGATTTATTGTGGTAGCGTAGAGGACTTGAGAAAAGACCATCCAGACCAGTCTTTAGAAAGTATCTACCTTAGCCTTGCTGGTAGAAAAGAGGAGGTTTCAGATGCGTCTCAAGGTCATTAAAAAATTAGTGGATATCAATATCCTCTATTCATCTCAAGAAGCTAATCTGGCTAACCTACGAAAGAAGCAGGCTAAGAATCCTGGAAAAAAAGTAAATGTTTCCGCTAGAGTCCTAAGTTCTTACATTTTTTCCAGTCTTTTATTACTTATCTTTTTTAGTAATATAGCATTTCGTTTTCCTTTTGAGGAAAGGCCTGTTCATTTTAGTTTCATGGTTGCTATTTTTCTAGTGATTGCCTTTTCAACTTCTTTCACTGCATTTTACAATGTCTTTTATGAGAGTAAGGACTTGGCATCGTATAGGCCCTATGCCTTTAAAGAATCAGAGATTATAATCGCTAAAGGACTGTCTGTCCTTTTGCCAGCTCTAGCTGGAATTATACCAATCCCAGCTTATTTTCTAGTCCTCTATATTAGGCTAGCTCCTTCTCTTTGGCTGGGTTTGCCTTTGATGCTACTGTCCTTAGCCTTATTATTTGTCTCTGTTACTTTAGTGATGGTAGTGGCAGTACATTTCTTGGCTCAGACTACGGTCTTCAGAAAGTATCAGTCTATTTTTTCGAATGTGATGATTGGGATAGGAGTTCTCATACCTTTAATATTTGTCTTCTTTCTACAGTCGACTTCTGGAAGTATTGTTGACAAAGTTAGTGACATTCCATTTCTCCTTTATCCTCTTCATCTCTTTTACAAAATAGCAGTGGAGCCTTTTTCGACAGAGGCCTTAGTGGGTCTGCTCGCTTGGATAATTCTAACTGTTTTCTTGCTTTACCTGACCAAAAAGAAAGTTCTTCCTCATTTTTATGACGTGATCCTACTTAACAGTGAGGAGAAGGTCGTAAAAGAACGTCGTAGTAAGGAGAGGATTTCAACTACTAAAAAGGGCTTTTTCCGTATGGCTTTGCGCTATAACCTCTCCCTCTTGGGACAGGGGACTGGCGTGATTACAGTGCTTTTTACAAGTGCTTTCCTTCCTTATCTCATGATGATCGGTCTGGTTTCCAAACTCCGAGATTATCAGTTAGTTCCAGATATTCATCCTCCATACTGGTTACCCTTGTTTTTTGTAGGAATGTTTATAGCAGTTGTCAATAACAATATCACCAGCCTGCCTGCAATTGCCTTGTCCTTGGAGAGGGAAAATGTTGATTTTCTTAAGAGTTTACCCTTTGACTTCGCTCGTTATGTGAAAGTGAAATTTTGGATTATATTTGCTGTCCAGTCCTTTTTACCAGTTCTGATTTTACTTGGTCTTTCTCTATATCTAGGCTTGCCCATCCTTTCGATGATTTACCTTCTTGTAGTCTGGACCCTTGCCAGTGTCATCCTTTCTTGCCACCACTACTTTAAGGATGTGAAAAATCTGTCAACCAATTGGAGTAGCATTACGGACTTGGTGAACCGTTCAAATCGTATAGTAGCAATGGTTTTACTATTAATTTATGGTTTGATTTTGTTGATTTCAGTCATTGTGAGTTCATTCTTGGTTCAGTCTCTCTCCCCTGTCCTTGCCATCAGCTTGGGAGTAGGAGCTCTTATCCTCTTGCTTGGTCTTGCTATTTTTGGCTATCATTACTACCTGTCACGCATATTGGCAGAAATAGAAAAAAGATGAGATAGTTGGTTACTATCTTTGATAAAAAGAATGCTCCTCCAAAGCGGAAGAGCATTTTTTATTGTGATTTTGATTCGGTTTCTGCCGACTCTGGGTGGAGTTCTTGGTAACTTGGTGCCTTGAAGAGGTCAGTACTAGTTTTGCCTTGTCGTTGGCTAAAGAGGCTCGTTGATTGACTACCTTTTTCTTGCTCAATCTTTTGCAGAATGGGTAAAGAATTGAGGTAAGAAATACTTTCTGTATCAACTTTTCCAAGATGATCTGCTTGGTAGAAACGTATCAAATCGCCAGTTTGAATCTGGTCGCTAATTTTCAGCTGTTGACTGGCTGCTTGACGAACGATTTCTAGTTCAGTCTGAGCTTGTTCATCAAGATTACTGATTTCAAGACCGCTCTCAGTATAGTAGGTTCGTCCGTCATAACTGGTGTATTTAGGTGTGACGAAGGAATTGGCAGTTCGAAAGGCAACGATTTCTTGATGATCTGGTGATAGGAGGTCTTGTCCAACTTGGAGGAAGGAATTGGACTCAATACCAAGGAGGTGTTCGAGAGTCGGTAAGATATCGATTTGTCCACCGTAGGTAGTGATGATTTGTCCCTTTTCATAACCAGGCATGACCACCATAAAAGGCACTCGTTGCAACATGGCATTGTCGTAATTAGACCAATTCTCAGATGTCTTTCCGATCAATGGTGCCAGGTCAGGATTGCGGGAATTGGAAATGCCATAATGGTCTCCGTAAATGACGATGATAGAATTTTCATAGAGGCCACTTTCTTTGAGATAGTCAAAGAAGGCCTTGATAGCACTATCCAGATAGTTGGCTGTTTGGAAGTAGCCATTGATAGTTTCATCTTTGGTTTTGGCCAAGGGGAAACCAAGCTCATCGCCAGTCAGATTGCTAGCATAGGGATAGTGATTGGACACCGTGATATACTTAGCATAGAAAGGCTGCTGTAAATGCTCCAGATATTGGATAGAATCTTTCATCATGATTTTATCATTTAAACCATATTGGAAAGAATTGCTACTGTCTTGCTTGGTGAAATAGGATGCATCAAAGAAGTATTGGTAGCCCCATTGTTTGTAGGTCGTATTTCGGTTCCAGAAGGTCCCGATATTACCGTGAAAGACAGCACTTGATTGGTAGCCGTTTTTTGATAGGATAAAAGGCGCTGCCTGTTGGGTATTGGTACCTCCGTAGTTGACCATAAAGGAACCTTGGTCAAGCCCAAACAAACCGGTCTCCAGCATGGTTTCCGCATCTGAGGTCTTACCAGCCTTGACTTGGTTCAAGATATTTGAAAAGGCTAGGGTGGATTGCGAATGGTAGAGGGAATTGAGGAAGGGAGTGACTTCATGCTCAGTTCCATCTAGGTTGAGTTTATAGTCAAGAAGAAATTGCTGGAAACTCTCCAAGTGGATATAAATCACATTTTTTCCTTTGGCCAAGCCAAAATAGTCTGGATTGGGCTTAGCCGAATGCTCTTGAATATAATCTGTAATAGGTTGCAGGTCGGTCTCGGAGGCCTTGGCGCGTTCCTTGTTAGCGCTATAGGATTGGTTGGCACTATAACCTAAAAAGGCGGGTAAACTGAGGGCACGAACAACATAATAATTCGAAAATCCTCGTGACAGGAGATCGGGACGCTCAATTTCAGCCAAGAAAAGATTAGCCGAAAAGAGCAGGGCTGAGAGTGCAGTGATAGCAACACTTGAGCGGAATTTGAAAGGTCTCCTATCCAGCTGGATAAATTTTTTAAAGAAAAGAAAAGCCATCAGTGGGAAATCCATATAATAGATGAAATCCCAAGGACGCAGTAACTCTAGTTCCGCAGTACCAACAGATACCTTGCTGACCACCTTCATGGTATTAGCCGTGATAAAGTCGCTAAATTCTCGATAGTAAAAGACATTAGAATAGAGCCAAATAAACAAAAGGCTGTAAATAGCAATACTAAGACTATAAAAAATCTTGGTTGACCGAGCGTAGAGGGCTAGAGCCAGCAGGAGTAGCCCCAAGGGAAGGGGATTGAAGAAAGCGATAAAGGCAAGGTAATTTCCTTGCAATTTTCCTACTTGAATATCTAAATTAAAGTCAACGGTATAGGCTAATAAGGTTTTGAGCCAATAGAGGATTAAAAGGGTTAGGACAAAACCCAGTCTGGTACCGATGGCTTTTTGGATTTTGTTAAAATTAATTCTCACACATTTACTTCCTAATTTTTAATTAGTATTAGTATACCATTTTTTAAAAGAAGAGTAAAAAAGCAAGGGTTGTTTCTTTTTTGAGAATTGTCTAAAAATTTGATATAATGGTAGCTATGAATAGAATAAGAGTCAGTAAGCGGGTTGAAAAAAAGCTTGCCAAAGGTCTGGTTTTACTAGAAGCCAGCGATCTTGAGAATGTCAATCTCAAGGATCAGGAAGTAGAAGTCCATAGTCAAGATGGAACCTTTCTTGGGACTGCCTATCTTTCTCAGCAAAACAAGGGCTTGGGCTGGTTAGTCAGTAAGGACAAGGTGACCTTCAATCAAGCTTTCTTTGAAACGCTGTTTAGACAAGCTAAAGAAAAGAGAAGCGCCTACTATCAAGATGATTTGACAACTGCCTTTCGTCTCTTTAACCAAGAGGGGGATGGCTTTGGCGGTCTAACAGTGGACCTTTATGGCGACTATGCTGTCTTTTCTTGGTATAACTCTTATGTTTATCAGATTCGCAATGTTATCTCAGAAGCCTTTAGACAGGTTTTTCCTGAGGTTTTAGGAGCCTATGAGAAGATCCGCTTTAAGGGATTGGATTATGAATCTGCTCATGTTTATGGTCAAGAAGCACCTGACTTTTTCACTGTTTTGGAAAATGGTGTCTTGTATCAAGTCTTTATGAATGATGGCTTGATGACAGGGATTTTCCTAGACCAGCACGAGGTTCGTGGTAGCTTAGTTGACGGTTTGGCTATGGGCAAATCCTTGCTCAATATGTTTTCTTATACAGCAGCCTTTTCAGTAGCTGCGGCCATGGGAGGAGCAAGTCAGACAACTTCTGTTGATCTAGCCAAACGTTCACGAGAATTGTCTCAAGCGCATTTTCAGGCAAATGGGCTCAGCACAGATGACCATCGTTTTATAGTCATGGACGTCTTTGAGTATTTCAAATATGCCAAACGAAAAGGCTTGACCTACAATGTGATTGTCCTAGATCCGCCTAGCTTTGCTCGGAACAAAAAACAAACTTTCTCTGTGGCCAAGGATTATCACAAGTTGATTTCCCAAAGTCTTGAGATTTTAAATCCGGGAGGAATCATCATTGCCAGTACCAATGCTGCCAATGTTTCCCGCCAGAAATTTACAGAACAAATTGATAAAGGCTTTGCAGGAAGAAGTTACCATATTTTAAATAAATACGGTCTTCCAGCAGATTTCGCCTATAATAAAAAAGATGAAAGTAGTAATTACCTCAAGGTGATTAGTATGAAGGTTAGTAAATGAAATTAATCGTTTCAGTAATGCCAAGAAGTTTAGAGGAGGCTCAGGCCCTGGATGCCACGAGGTATCAGGATGCTGATATCATTGAATGGCGCGCCGACTATCTGCCTAAGGAAGCGATTTTGCAGGTAGCTCCAGCTATTTTTGAAAAATTCGCAGGTCGTGAGTTGGTTTTCACTTTGCGAACTCGCGCTGAAGGGGGAGAAATCGAACTTTCTCCAGAAGAATATATCCATCTAATCAAGGAAGTGGCGCAACTCTATCAACCAGACTATATTGATTTTGAGTATTATAGCTACAAGGATGTCTTTGAGGAAATGCTGGACTTCCCAAATCTCGTTTTGAGTTACCACAATTTCCAAGAAACACCTGAAAATATGATGGAAATCTTGTCAGAGTTGACGAGCTTAAATCCAAAACTTGTTAAGGTTGCGGTGATGGCTCACACGGAGCAGGATGTGCTAGACTTAATGAACTATACACGAGGCTTTAAAACTCTCAATCCTGAGCAGGAATATGTAACTATTTCTATGGGTAAGGTGGGCAAGGTCTCTCGTATCACTGCGGATGTGACGGGTTCTAGCTGGTCCTTTGCTAGCCTGGATGAGGCCAGTGCCCCAGGTCAGATTTCCCTAGCTAACATGAAAAAAATCAGGGAGATTTTGGATGAAGCTTGATGGCTATACACGTTTAGCTGCAGTTGTTGCCAATCCTATTAAGCATTCTATTTCCCCCTTTATTCACAATAGTGCCTTTGAGGCGACAGCTACCAACGGTGCTTATGTAGCTTGGGAGATTGAAGCGGGTGACTTGGCAGAAACAGTGGTCAATATTCGTCGCTACCAGATGTTTGGAATCAACCTGTCCATGCCCTATAAGGAGCAAGTGATTCCTTATTTGGATGAGCTGAGCGATGAAGCGCGCTTGATTGGTGCGGTTAATACGGTTGTCAATGAGAATGGCAATTTAATTGGATATAATACAGATGGCAAGGGATTTTTTAAGAGCTTGCCTTCTTTTACAATTACAGGTAAGAAGATGACCTTGCTGGGTGCAGGTGGTGCGGCTAAATCAATCTTGGCACAGGCTATTTTGGATGGCGTCAGTCAGATTTCAGTCTTTGTTCGTTCAGTTTCTATGGAAAAAACAAGACCTTACCTAGACAAGTTACAGGAGCAAACAGGCTTTAAAGTGGACTTGTATGCTTTAGAAGATGTTTCTGAACTGCAAGCAAGGATTGTCGAGTCGGATTTACTTGTCAATGCGACAAGTGTAGGGATGGATGGCCAGTCGTCTCCAGTTTCTGAAAGCATAGTCTTACCAGAAACTCTCTTAGTAGCAGATATTATTTACCAACCCTTTGAAACCCCATTTTTGAAATGGGCTAGAAGTCAGGGAAATCCCGCCGTCAATGGTCTGGGAATGTTGCTCTATCAAGCTGCAGAAGCCTTTCAACTGTGGACAGGCAAGGAAATGCCAACAGAAGAAATTTGGCAGTCCTTAATAGAAAAATACCAATAAAGAAAGGGAGATTCTCCTATGAAAATCAGAATCGATATTCCGCATCATCCTTATGATATTCAGATTGAAAAAGGTTGTCTGGCCCAGGCTGGTCAGTGGTTGCGAGAACTCTGGCAACCGCAAAAAGTGGTCATTGTAACAGACAACCATGTAGCTTCTCTTTATGCAGAGAAGGTCAAGCTCAGCCTAGAAGATGCTGGTTTTCAGGTAGCTGTTTTTGACTTTTTAGAAGGCGAAGAAAGAAAAAATTTAACCACTGTTCAGAAAGTCTATGAATTTCTAGTTAAGCAGGGGCTGACTCGTAGCGATGGAATTGTGGCTCTTGGTGGTGGTGTCGTTGGAGACCTGGCTGGTTTTGTGGCCTCTACCTATATGCGGGGCATTCATTTTGTTCAGATACCGACCAGCTTGACAGCTCAGGTTGATTCTTCTATCGGTGGAAAGACAGGCGTCAATACTCCATTTGCCAAGAATATGGTAGGAACTTTTGCCCAACCAGATGGGGTTCTGATTGATCCGCTTGTCCTTGAAACGCTTGGAAAGAGAGAGTTGATTGAAGGAATGGGTGAGGTCATCAAGTATGGCTTGATTGAGGACCCAGAACTTTGGGCTCTCTTGACGGAGCTGGATGGTTCTGTAGAGAGCATTTTGGAGCATGCAGAGACCTTGATTGAACATTCTTGTCAGGTCAAGCGCAAGATGGTTGTTGAGGATGAGTTGGATAATGGTGTTCGCCTTTACCTCAATTTTGGCCATACCATTGGCCATGCTATTGAAGCGACTGCCGGTTATGGCAAGGTCATGCATGGTGAAGCTGTGGCTATGGGAATGGTGCAGATATCCAAGGTTGCTGAGAAAAAAGGCATCATGCCAGCTGGCATTACCCAGTCTATCACAGAGATGTGTCAGAAATTTGGACTACCTGTTGATTATGAAAACTGGGATGTAGATAAGCTTTATCAAGCTTTGACTCACGACAAGAAAGCGCGTGGCAATACCTTGAAATTGGTCTTGGTACCAGAGCTCGGTTCAGCGACCATTCACCCAGTTTCTCTGGAAGAGATGAAAGACTACTTGGTAAAATAAGGAGAGTGTATGAGATATTTAACTGCAGGAGAATCACACGGCCCGCGTCTGACGGCTATTATTGAAGGAATTCCAGCTGGACTTCCTTTGACAGCTGAGGATATCAATGGGGACCTCAAACGCCGTCAGGGTGGCTACGGTCGCGGTGGTCGTATGAAGATTGAGAGTGACCAGGTTGTCTTTACTTCTGGCGTTCGCCATGGGAAGACAACAGGGGCTCCTATTACCATGGATGTCATCAATAAGGACCACCAGAAATGGCTGGACATTATGTCTGCAGAGGACATTGAAGAACGCCTTAAAAGCAAGCGTAAAATCACCCATCCACGTCCCGGTCATGCCGACTTGGTAGGGGGCATCAAGTACCGTTTTGATGATTTGCGAAATTCCTTGGAACGTTCATCAGCTCGTGAAACCACCATGCGAGTGGCAGTCGGGGCTGTAGCCAAACGCCTCTTGGCTGAACTGGATATGGAGATTGCTAACCATGTCGTGGTCTTTGGTGGTAAGGAAATCGATGTACCTGAAAATTTGACAGTGGCTGAGATTAAGGAACGAGCTGCCCAGTCTGAAGTTTCTATTGTCAACCAAGAAAGAGAACAGGAAATCAAGGACTATATTGACCAAATCAAACGTGACGGTGATACCATCGGTGGAGTTGTCGAGACAGTCGTCGGAGGTGTTCCAGTCGGCCTTGGTTCCTATGTCCAATGGGACAGAAAATTGGATGCGCGATTGGCTCAGGCAGTTGTCTCTATCAATGCCTTTAAAGGGGTGGAATTTGGTCTTGGATTTGAAGCTGGTTACCGCAAAGGTAGCCAAGTTATGGACGAAATTCTCTGGTCTAAAGAAGATGGTTATACTCGCCGTACCAACAATTTGGGTGGCTTTGAAGGTGGTATGACTAATGGGCAACCTATTGTTGTTCGTGGCGTCATGAAACCCATTCCTACACTCTACAAACCTCTTATGAGTGTGGATATCGAAACCCACGAACCTTACAAGGCAACCGTGGAGAGAAGTGATCCGACCGCTCTTCCAGCTGCCGGTGTGGTTATGGAAGCTGTTGTGGCAACGGTTCTAGCACAAGAAATCCTTGAAAAATTCTCATCAGATAATCTTGAGGAACTAAAAGAAGTAGTAGCCCAACACCGAGACTATACAAAGAACTATTAAGGAGTTCCTATGGCAAAAACAATCTATATCGCAGGTCTTGGTTTGATTGGTGCCTCTATGGCACTTGGTATCAAACGCGATCATCCAGATTATGAAATTTTAGGTTATAATCGCAGTCAAGCTTCGAGAGATATTGCCTTGAAAGAAGGCATGATTGACCGTGCAACGGATGATTTTGCCAGTTTTGCTCCTTTGGCAGATATCATTATCCTCAGTTTGCCAATCAAACAAACCATTGCTTTCATTAAGGAGTTGTCCGACTTGGACTTGAAAGAAGGTGTGATTATTTCAGATGCTGGTTCGACCAAGTCATCCATCGTAGATGCGGCGGAGCAATATTTGGTTGGCAAGCCTGTTCGCTTTGTCGGGGCCCATCCCATGGCTGGTAGTCATAAGACAGGAGCAGCTTCTGCGGATGTCAATCTCTTTGAAAATGCCTATTATATCTTTACACCTTCGAGCCTGACAAGTCCTGATACGCTTGAGGAAATGAAGGACTTGCTTTCAGGTCTTCATGCTCGCTTTATCGAGATTGATGCCAAGGAGCATGATCGTGTGACTTCTCAGATTAGCCATTTTCCTCATATTCTAGCTTCTAGTCTCATGGGGCAGACCGCGGTTTATGCTCAAGAACATGAGATGGCAAGGCGCTTTGCGGCAGGTGGTTTTCGAGATATGACCCGAATTGCAGAAAGTGAGCCGGGTATGTGGACTTCTATTCTCTTGTCTAATCGTGAAACTATTCTGGATCGAATTGAGGATTTCAAGGGGCGCTTAGACGAGGTTGGACAAGCCATCAGCAAGGGAGATGAAGAGCAAATCTGGAACTTTTTCAATCAAGCGCGGGAGCAACGGCAGGCCATGGAAATCCATAAGCGTGGAGGTGTGGATAGTTCTTATGACCTCTATGTCGATGTTCCCGACGAAGAAGATGTCATCTTGCGGATTTTGGAACTGCTACGTGGAACTTCCTTGGTTAACATCCACATCAACGAGGAAAACCGTGAGGATATTCACGGGATTCTACAAATTTCATTTAAAAATGCTCAAGATTTAGAACGAGCCGAACACCTCATAACAGAAAACACCGACTACACAGTCGTTGTTAAATAAGGAGAAAATCATGTCAAATATTTACGATAGCGCAAACGAACTCAGTCGCGGTCTACGCGAATTGCCAGAATACAAGGCTGTTAAAGCAGCTAAAGATGCGATTTCGGCAGATGCTGAGGCAAGCAAAATCTTTACAGAATATGTTGCCTTCCAAGAGGAAATTCAAAGACTAGCACAGACAGGTCAAATGCCTGATGCTTCCTTCCAAGCTAAGATGGAAGGCTTTGGCAAGCAGATTCAGGGGAATAGCCTCTTGTCAGAATTTTTTACCAAGCAACAACAATTGGCAATTTACCTTTCTGACATTGAAAAAATTGTTTTCGAACCAGTTTCAGAATTGCTAAAATAAGAAAATAACTATCATAAAGTCAGGAATTTTTAAGGAATTTCTGGCTTTTTATGATAAAATAGGTAAAAGTATTGCAAGTATGAGGTCCAGTATGAAACTAAAAACAAACATTAGCCACTTACATGGTAGCATCCGCGTCCCAGGTGACAAGTCTATCAGCCACCGTTCTATTATCTTTGGAAGTTTGGCTGAGGGTGAGACCAAGGTTTATGATATTCTGCGAGGTGAAGACGTTCTTTCGACCATGCAGGTTTTTCGTGACCTTGGTGTTGAAATTGTGGATAAAGATGGTGTTATTACCATTCAAGGTGTGGGCATGGATGGCTTAAAAGCGCCGCAAAATGCCCTGGATATGGGAAATTCTGGAACCTCGATTCGCCTGATTTCCGGTGTCCTTGCTGGTGCAGATTTTGAAGTTGAAATGTTCGGAGATGATAGTCTTTCTAAACGTCCTATGGACCGTGTGACTATTCCTCTGAAAAAAATGGGCGTTAGTATTTCAGGGCAAACTGAGCGAGACCTGCCTCCCCTTCACTTAAAAGGGACGAAAACCCTAAGACCTATTCATTATGAGTTGCCAATCGCCTCTGCCCAAGTCAAGTCAGCCTTGATCTTTGCGGCCTTGCAGGCTCAGGGGGAGTCAGTCATTATCGAAAAAGAATGCACCCGTAATCATACTGAAGATATGTTACAACAATTTGGTGGTCATTTAAGTGTGGACGGCAAGAAAATTACAGTCCAAGGGCCACAAAAATTGACAGGACAAAAGGTGGTCGTGCCAGGAGATATTTCCAGTGCAGCCTTTTGGTTGGTCGCAGGCTTGATTGTTCCAAACTCTCGTGTAGTGCTGCAGAATGTGGGCATCAACGAAACGCGCACCGGTATTATTGATGTCATTCGTGCCATGGGTGGAAAATTGGAAATAACTGAAATCAACCCAGTCGCTAAATCTGCTACCTTAACTGTTGAGTCTTCAGACCTCAAAGGAATAGAGATTGGTGGTGCCTTGATTCCACGCTTGATTGATGAATTGCCCATTATTGCTCTCCTAGCGACACAAGCCCAAGGTGTAACGGTTATCAAGGATGCTGAGGAACTCAAGGTCAAGGAAACAGACCGTATTCAGGTTGTGGCAGACGCCTTAAATAGCATGGGTGCGGATATCACACCTACAGCAGATGGAATGATTATCAAAGGGAAATCAGCCCTTCACGGTGCTAGAGTCAATACTTTTGGTGACCACCGAATTGGTATGATGACGGCTATCGCAGCACTTTTGGTAGCAGATGGAGAGGTGGAGCTTGCCCGTGCAGACGCCATCAATACCAGCTATCCTAGCTTCTTTGATGATTTGGAGAGCTTGATTCATGGCTAAGGTGTTATTAGGCTTTATGGGGGCTGGCAAATCGACTATTGCAAGAGGCTTGGACCCTAAATACCTTGATATGGATGCTCTAATCGAGAAGCGCTTAGGTATGTCCATTGCCAATTTTTTCGCTGAAAAGGGAGAAGAGGCCTTTCGTCAGATAGAGTCAGAAGTCCTAGCTGAGTTACTACAAAGAGACCAAGTTGTGTCAACTGGTGGAGGAGTAGTCATTTCTCAGCGAAATCGTGACTTACTAAAGACTAATTCTGATAACATCTATCTGAAAGCCGATTTTGAAACCCTCTACCAACGCATAGCAGCTGATAAGGACAATCAGCGCCCGCTTTTTCTAAATAATAGCAAGGAAGAATTAGCAACTATTTTCCAAGAAAGACAGGCTTGGTATGAGGAAGTAGCTAGTCGGGTTTTGGATGTGACCAAGCTAAGCCCAGATGAAATTATAGAGGAACTGAGATGAAAATTGCTTATCTAGGTCCCAAGGGATCATTTTCACACCACGTTGTGCAGACAGCTTTTCCTCATGAGGAATTGCAGGCCTTTGCCAACATTACAGATGTTATCAAGGCCTATGAGCAAGGCCTGGTGGACTATTCTGTGGTACCAGTTGAAAATTCTATCGAGGGTAGTGTTCACGAAACCTTGGACTACCTTTTTCATCAAGCTCGCATTCAAGCAGTAGCAGAAATCGTTCAGCCCATTCATCAGCAGTTGATGGTGGTTCCAGGTCACACTAAGATTGAGAAGATTTTTTCACACCCACAGGCTTTGGCTCAAGGAAAGAAATTCATCGATGAACAGTATTCAGATGCTCAAATTGAGGTGACAGCCAGTACAGCCTATGCGGCCCGCTTTATTTCCGAACATCCAGACCAGCCTTATGCAGCCATTGCTCCTAGAAGTTCTGCCGAAGAATATGGCTTGGAACTGATTGCTGAGGATATTCAGGAAATGGAAGCCAATTTCACGCGTTTCTGGGTTCTGGGAGCTGAAGGTGCAGCTATTCCCTTGCAGGAACAAACTGAAAAAATGAGTTTGGCCCTGACCTTACCGGACAATCTTCCTGGCGCACTTTACAAGGCCCTTTCAACTTTTGCTTGGCGAGGAATTGACCTGACAAAAATTGAAAGTCGGCCACTCAAGACAGCACTGGGAGAATACTTTTTCATTATCGATGTGGACTATACTGATAAGGACCTGGTCCACTTTGCCCAAAAAGAATTAGAAGCCATTGGAATCCAGTATAAAGTTTTGGGTGCCTATCCTATTTATCCAATATCAGACCATGGAAAGGAGAGAAGATGAGTAAAGAAAATCCCTTAAGTCATCATGAGCAGTTGCGCTATGACTATCTTTTTAAGAACATTCATTACCTCAATGAGCGAGAGAAAAAAGAGTTTGCTTACCTGCAAGGTAAGTTAAATATGGCTGGCGGTAGTGAAGTCTCACCAGAAATTCATAATGAAAATTATGATATGGAAGAGTCTTTCATGGAACCAATCAATCAGTCTCCTCTTCCATCCTATGGTAACCGTAGTCGTGCAAAAAAATACCAGAAAAGTCATTCTCAACCAAAGGTTAAATCTAAAAAACGTAAAATTCGTTGGGGTCGTATTTTTGCTGGACTGCTTGCCCTTTTAGCCTGTGTCGGTTTTGGCATGATTTTTATGTTCCTAAAAGGCTATTCAAATGCTGATCCAACCAAATCTGCCAATGCAAAAGCAGCTCAAGTAGAAATTTTTCATGGTCAAGATACCAAGGATGGGGTCAATATTTTGATTATGGGAACGGATGGACGGATTGGCCAAAATAGTGCTGAGACGAGAACGGACTCTATTATGGTTCTAAACGTTGGTGGCTCAGATAAGAAAATCAAGCTAGTCAGCTTCATGCGTGATAATTTGGTTTATATAGACGGTTACAGCCAAGTCATTAATGGTAGAAAGCAATCCGATAATAAGTTGAATGTGGCCTATGAACTAGGTGAACAGGAAGGACAAAAAGGGGCTGAAATGGTCCGAAAAGTCCTAAAAGACAATTTTGACTTGGATATTAAATATTACGCTTTGGTTGATTTCCAGGCCTTCGCAACCGCTATTGACACTCTCTTCCCAGATGGAGTGACGATTGATGCCAAATTCTCAACCTTGGAAGGTCAACCTTTAACCGAAGCTACGGTGGGAGATGATTTGCATGCTACAGAAACAGAGTCTCCAACCCAGACTATCAAAGTTGGGAAACAGCAGATGAACGGTTCAACCTTGCTCAATTATGCACGTTTCCGTGATGATGACGAAGGTGATTATGGTCGTACCAAGAGACAACAGCAAGTGTTGACAGCTGTTTTGCAGCAACTTAAGGATCCAACTAAACTCTTTACTGGATCAGAAGCACTCGGTAAGGTCTTTGGGATGACCTCTACGAATGTTCCTTATAGTTTCTTATTGACCAATGGTTTATCCTTCCTAGATGGAGCGCAAATTGGCATTGAGAGATTAACAGTTCCAGAACTAGGTGATTGGGTAGATGCCTATGATGTCTATGGTGGACAGGCACTCTTAGTAGATCAAAATAAATATCAAACCAAGCTTGCCCAAATGGGAATGAGATAAGATATGACAGAAAAAATCAAAGTTTGAAGGCTATTTATCTAGCAGTCAGGCTTTGATTTTTTACAGTCTACAATAGATTTTCACCCCTTATTTGTGGTATAATGAAACGATACGATAGAAAGAATAATGAACAATATGACTGATTTAAAAGCAATTCAGGCTCGTAGTCTGGAGATGGCTGAATATTTTGTGGCTTTTTGTAAAGAACATGATTTGCTCTGCTATCTCTGTGGTGGAGGTGCTATTGGTGCTCTTCGAAACCAGGGCTTTATTCCTTGGGACGACGACCTAGACTTTTTTATGCCCCGCAAAGATTATGAAAAATTAGCAGAATTATGGCCTCGCTATGCAGATGAGCGTTATTTCTTGTCAAAGAGTCACAAGGATTTTGTCGACCGCAATCTTTTTATTACCATTCGTGACAAGGAAACCACCTGTATCAAGCCTTATCAGCAGGATTTGAATTTACCACATGGTTTGGCCTTGGATGTGTTGCCTTTGGATTATTATCCGAAAAATCCAGCTGAGCGGAAGAAACAGGTTCGCTGGGCCTTGATTTATTCACTTTTTTGTGCACAAACTGTTCCAGAAAAGCATGGCGCTCTCATGAAATGGGGAAGCCGTATTTTACTGGGCGTGACGCCAAAATCTCTCCGTTATCGCATTTGGAAAAAAGCTGAGAAAGAAATGACTAAATATAGACTGGCTGAGAGCGATGGTATTACAGAATTATGCTCAGGCCCGGGCTACATGAGAAACAAGTACCCAATCGAATCTTTTGAAGACAATCTCTTTTTACCATTTGAAGAAACAGAGATGCCTATTCCAGTTGGCTATGATGCTTATCTCAGCACTGCTTTTGGGGATTATATGACACCACCACCAGCAGACAAGCAGCTACCGCATCATGATGCTGTCATCGCTGATATGGATAAGTCTTATACAGAATACAAGGGAGAATATGGTGGCTAAGAAAAAAATCTTATTTTTTATGTGGTCTTTTTCTCTCGGGGGTGGAGCAGAGAAGATTTTATCTACCATTGTTTCAAATCTGGATCCAGAAAAGTATGATATTGATATTCTTGAAATGGAGCATTTTGACAAGGGATATGAATCTGTTCCGAAACATGTACGAATTTTAAAATCTCTTCAGGATTATCGCCAAGCCAGATGGTTACGAGCTCTTTTGTGGAGAATGAGAATTTATTTTCCAAGACTGACTCGGCGCTTGCTTGTGAAAGATGCCTATGATGTTGAAGTTTCCTTTACAATTATGAATCCACCGCTTTTGTTCTCTGAAAGAAAAGAAGTCAAGAAGATATCTTGGATTCATGGAAGTATTGAAGAATTTCTTAAGGATAGCTCAAAAAGGGAATCACATAGACGCCAGTTGGATGATGCGGATACCATTGTAGGAATTTCAAGAAAGACCAGTAATTCTATCAAGGAAGTCTACCCAGATTATGCTTCAAAATTACAGACGGTCTACAATGGTTATGATTTTAAGACTATTCTAGAAAAATCTCAAGAGAAGATCGATATCGATATTGCACCTCAAAGTATCTGTACCATTGGACGTATTGAGGAAAATAAGGGTTCTGACCGTGTGGTGGAAGTGATACGACTATTACACCAAGAAGGAAAAAACTACCACCTTTACTTTATAGGTGCTGGTGATATGGAAGAGGAACTGAAAAAACGGGTCAAAGAGTATGAACTTGAGGACTATGTTCATTTCCTTGGTTATCAAAAAAATCCTTATCAGTATTTATCTCAGACGAAAGTTCTCTTGTCTATGTCTAAGCAAGAAGGTTTTCCTGGAGTGTATGTTGAAGCCTTGAGTCTGGGACTTCCTTTTGTCTCTACAGATGTTGGAGGGGCTGAGGAATTATCCCAAGAAGGTCGATTTGGACAAATCATTGAGAGCAATCAAGAGGCAGCTCAGGCAATTACAAACTACATGACATCTGCCTCAAACTTCGATGTCGATGAGGCTAGCCAATTCATTCAACAATTTACAATTGCCAAACAAATCGAACAAGTAGAAAAACTATTAGAGGAGTAGCATGGAAACTGCATTAATTAGTGTGATTGTGCCAGTCTATAATGTGGCGCAGTACCTAGAAAAATCGATAGCTTCCATTCAGAAGCAGACCTATCAAAATCTGGAAATCATTCTTGTTGATGATGGAGCAACAGATGAAAGTGGTCGCTTGTGTGATTCAATCGCTGAACAAGATGATAGAGTTTCAGTGCTTCATAAAAAGAACGAAGGCTTGTCACAAGCACGAAACAATGGAATGAAGCAGGCTCATGGGGATTATCTGATTTTTATTGACTCAGATGATTATATCCATTCAGAAATGATTCAGAATTTATATGAGCAATTAATTCAAGAAGATGCGGATGTTTCGAGCTGTGGTGTCATGAATGTCTATGCTAATGATGAAAGTCCACAGTCAGCCAATCAAGATGAGTATTTTGTCTGTGATTCTCAAACATTTCTAAAGGAATACCTCATAGGTGAAAAAATACCTGGGACGATTTGCAATAAGCTAATCAAGAAAGAAATTGCAACTGCCCTATCCTTTCCCAAGGGGTTGATTTACGAAGATGCTTATTATCATTTTGATTTAATCAAGTTGGCCAAGAAATATGTGGTTAATACCAAACCCTATTATTACTATTTCCATAGAGGGGATAGTATTACGACCAAACCGTATGCAGAGAAGGATTTAGCCTATATTGATATCTATCAAAAGTTTTACAATGAAGTTGTGAAAAACTATCCTGACTTGAAAGAGGTTGCTTTTTTCAGATTGGCCTATGCCCACTTCTTCATTATGGATAAGATGTTACTAGATGATCAGTATAAACAGTTTGAAGCCTATTCTCAGATTCATCGTTTTTTAAAAGGCCATGCCTTTGCTATTGCTAGAAATCCAATTTTCCGTAAGGGAAGAAGAATTAGCGCTTTGGCTCTATTCATAAACATTTCCTTATACCGATTCTTATTACTGAAAAATATTGAAAAATCTAAAAAATTACATTAGAACGGGGGTGAGCAAGTGATTGATGGAAAACGATTATTATTTAGTTTGACCATAGTCAGCTATGCCTTGACGCTAGTAAGTGGAATTGTGTATCTGTTTAACAATAATAATGTTAGTTTGCTTTCTACTTTATTGTTCTTACTGGTTAGTAGCTTACTTGCCTGCTGGAATGACATCAAGTATTATATCATTCATTTTATTTTCTATTTAACTATTTTCGTCTTTCTGGTATCAAGGCCGACCATTGATTATTTCAGAGATGGTGCTTTGGATACCTATCATCCGATAGCCTATCGCTTTGCCTTTATAGTCGTCATGGTTTCGATTCTGGGCTTGACAACCGGAGGCATCCTGGCTCGTTATTTCATATCTAGGAAGCAAATAAAAGTACCAAATATAGGAAATTCTCTAAAAGAGATTTATATCAAGCGACTGCGCTTTGTATCATTAGGAGTTTTTCTTCTAACCTATCCTTTCTATTTTATTCGCTTATTTGAACGTCTCTTGTATCGTTTGCAGACTTCCTACTATGCCTACTATGCAAATTTTGAAAGTAAACTTCCTTATTTTACCTACATCTTGTCTACCTTTACGGTCTATGCAATGTGTATGTATCTGGCAACCAAGCCAAAGAAATGGCAGGCGACAGCAGTGTTGCTATCCTTCATTGTAGCCAATACCATTCATTTGGCAATCGGGACACGAAATCCCTTTATTTTAAGTATTTTATTTGCTTTTGTTTATTACTTTATGCGGGAGCAAACTGAAAAGGGAAAATGGATTGGGTTTAAAGAAAAGTTAGCGATTTTTGTAGGATCTCCTATTCTCATGCTAGCGATGGGAGTGCTCAATTATGTACGGGATAATGTCCAGGTTTCCCATACAGGTTTCTGGGATATCCTGCTTGACTTTATCTATAAACAAGGGACCAGTTTTGGTGTTCTAGCTCGAGGTTTTCTATTTAACAGTAGCCTCCCTTACCGAGATTTACGCAATTTTACTTTTGGTCCTGTCATTGATTATTTTGCAAGAGGAAGTTTGGGGGCCATTTTCGGAGGAAAAGCCTTTGAACATACAACCAATAGTGTGGAACTAGCTATCGATAGTAATAGTTATGCCCACAATCTGTCCTATCTTGTATTGAACAAGGAATATTTGAAAGGACATGGTATCGGAAGTAGCTATATCATGGAGTTGTATACAGACTATGGTATGATAGGAGTCTTTCTACTTAGTCTCTTACTCGGTATGCTATTTATAGCCATGTTGCAAGTAGCCTATCGTTCAAGAACAATCCTATTTGCCTTGTCCCTACTCATCTTGAATAATCTATTCTTTATGCCAAGAAGTAGCTTTTCAGAAAGTTTCTTCAATCTATTTACAATGCAATTCTGGGGAATTGTTCTTGTGATTATATTCGTAGCAAAAATGCTTACAAAAGAGAACCAGTATCTACTAAACAAAGGAGAAAAAAATCATGTTTGAACATTATTCAGTAGCTGATTTGTTTGCAAATCTTTACAAAAAACGAAAAGCAAATATTCTAGCTCTTATCGCTTTATTTGCTCTCATTGCTGTACCATTTACAATTAAAGCAGTTAAGAATAAAAATACTGTCAAAGACACAACAAGTTATTCAACTTATATCAGCTATAAAATCACTCCTCCAGAAGATTCAGCTAAAACGATTTTGAATCATCAAATTGGTGGTTATAGTGATTTCTATGGAAAATTGATTGATGGGAATTTGAATGGAGCTTATCTTTTCAATGATGTAGAACCGAGTGAGTTGAAAAAAATTGCCAGTGAATTGGATACGACAGAGACAACCTTGAAAAACTCTACAAGTGATTATTGGTGGAAAAAATTGACCGTCTACTATATGATTGACGATGCAGGGGTTGGTGTGAAAATTTTGACACCAAGTAAAGACGCTAATGACTTGTTAGAGAAAAAGATTGATGGATTGGTTGATAAATTTAAACACACTTATGCAAATGTGAAAATTGAAAAATTGGAAACCATCAACTCTAAAGAATTGAATGCAAACGGTGAGACAGCGCTTGGATTGAATGTGAAAAACTTGATTCTCCGTTTAGCTGTGATTGGAGTAGTCTGTGTGATTTTGGTTGTGATGGGAAATGTGTTGGTTTATCTCTTTAACCCAACAATCAATAGAGCAGGTGATTTTTCTCAGTATCAAATTGATTTTGTAACAGAGATTACAACAATTGCCAACCTAGCAGATGTCTTGTCATACAAAAATGCTGGACAAGAATTAACCATCGTTAGCTCAAACAAAGCTATCCTAGATAAATTGAAACAAAATCAAGAGGCTTTAAAAGGAATGCATTTTGTCGATTTACAAGATGTGCCATCGCTTTTAGAAAGAGATACAGTCCTTCTTGTTGAAGAATACGGAGTGACTCGCTATAAGAAATTTGAGCAAAGTCTTCAAATTCTCAGAAACTTAAATCGTTCTATCCTTGGTGTAGCAACCTTTAAATTATAAGTATTCTGATGTGTTAGGTCTTCAAAGTTGGCTAAGAGCCGATTTTGAAGGCTTTTTCTATTTGTCTGCAGAAATTTTCTTTTATACTCAATGAAAATCAAAAAGCAAACTAGGAAGCTAGCCGCAGGTTGCTCAAAACAGTGTTTTGAGGTTGCAGATAGAGCTGACGTGGTTTGAAGAGATTTTCGAAGAGTATTAGAGTCTGCTACAGAAAGACCCTGGGGAAAATCTAGCTTGATAGAGGAGCCTTCTTTTGATAAAATCGTAAAAATCTAGTATAATAGATAGAACTGAAAGTATGAGGTTACTAGCAATGAAAATGAAACAAATCAGTGATACTACTTTAAAAATCACGATGTCTTTAGAAGATTTGATGGATCGAGGAATGGAGATTGCTGACTTTCTTGTTCCTCAAGAAAAAACAGAAGAGTTCTTTTATGCTATCTTGGATGAGTTAGAGATGCCTGAGAGCTTTCTAGATACAGGCATGTTGAGCTTCCGTGTGACTCCAAAACCTGATAAGGTAGATGTCTTTGTGACCAAGTCAAAAATTGACCAAAATTTAGATTTTGAAGATTTATCGGATTTGCCAGACATGGAAGAATTGGCTCAAATGTCGCCAGATGAGTTTATTAAAACCTTAGAAAAAAGCATCGCAGACAAAACCAAGGATGATATCGAAGCCATTCAATCTCTAGAGCAAGTTGAAGCCAAGGAAGAAGAGCAAGAGCAGGCTGAACAAGAAGCTGAAGGCAAGAAAGAGCCTTACATCTACTACATCCTTTCTTTTGCTAAGTTGGCTGACTTGGTAGCTTTTGCCAAGACAGTGACTTTTGAGATGGAAACTTCTGAACTCTACAAAATGAATGAGCGCTATTATTTGACTATTCTAGTGGATATTGAAAATCATCCAAGTCCATATCCAGCTTGGCTGTTGGCCCGTATGCGCGAGTTTGCGGACGATAGTGACATCAGTCGCTCAGTTTTGCAAGAGTATGGTCAAGTCTTGATGAATCACGATGCTGTGCTCAATCTGCAAAAGATTGGATAATCATTTCTGGAAAGTTATTTATAGTTTTTATGAAGAGCGAATCGTTTGATTCGTTTTTTCTTTTCTAGATTGAAATAGTGAATTACTATAATAGGAATTTGCACAAAATTCTGTTATAATGGCTATATTAGAAAATTTCGAGGAGACAAACATGACAGTTAAAATTGCTTTACTAGGATTTGGTACCGTTGCAAGTGGCGTGCCTTTCCTCCTAAAGGAAAATGGAGAAAAAATCAATCAATCAGCACATTCAGAGATTGAAGTTGCCAAGGTATTGGTCAAGGATGAAGATGAAAAGAATCGCTTGCTTGCAGCAGGGAATGACTTTAACTTTGTAACCAATGTGGATGATATTTTGTCAGACCAAGACATTACCATCGTAGTGGAATTGATGGGGCGTATCGAGCCTGCTAAGACCTTTATCACTCGTGCCTTGGAAGTTGGGAAACACGTTGTTACTGCCAACAAGGACCTTTTGGCTGTCCATGGTGCAGAGTTGTTAGAAATCGCTAAAGCTAACAAGGTAGCACTTTACTACGAAGCAGCAGTAGCTGGTGGGATTCCAATTCTTCGTACTTTGGCAAATTCCTTGGCTTCTGATAAAATCACGCGCGTGCTTGGAGTAGTCAACGGAACTTCTAACTTCATGATGACCAAAATGGTGGAAGAAGGCTGGTCTTACGATGATGCTCTTGCAGAAGCACAAAGACTAGGTTTTGCTGAAAGTGATCCGACAAATGATGTAGATGGGATTGATGCAGCCTACAAGATGGTGATTTTGAGCCAATTTGCCTTTGGTATGAAGGTTGCCTTTGACGATGTAGCCCATAAGGGAATCCGTAACATCACACCAGAAGACGTAGCTGTAGCGCAAGACCTTGGCTATGTAGTGAAATTGGTTGGTTCTATCGAGGAAACTCCTTCAGGAATTGCTGCAGAAGTGACTCCAACCTTCCTTCCTAAAGCGCACCCACTTGCTAGTGTGAATGGGGTAATGAACGCTGTCTTTGTGGAATCTATTGGTATCGGTGAGTCTATGTATTATGGACCAGGTGCGGGTCAAAAACCAACTGCAACAAGTGTTGTGGCGGATATTGTCCGTATCGTTCGTCGCTTGAATGATGGTACCATTGGCAAAGACTTCAACGAATACAGCCGCGACTTGGTTTTGGCAAATCCTGAAGATGTCAAAGCAAACTACTATTTCTCAATCTTGGCTCCAGACTCAAAAGGTCAGGTCTTGAAATTGGCTGAGATTTTCAACGCTCAAGATATTTCCTTCAAGCAAATCCTCCAAGATGGCAAAGAAGGTGATAAGGCGCGTGTTGTGATTATCACTCATAAGATTAATAAAGCCCAACTTGAGAATGTTTCAGCTGAATTGAAGAAGGTTTCAGAATTCGACCTCTTGAATACCTTCAAGGTGCTAGGAGAATAAGATGAAGATTATCGTACCTGCAACCAGTGCCAATATCGGGCCAGGATTTGACTCGGTCGGTGTAGCTGTAACCAAGTATCTTCAAATTGAGGTCTGTGAAGAACGAGATGAGTGGTTGATTGAACACCAGATTGGTAAATGGATTCCTCATGACGAGCGTAATCTCTTGCTCAAAATCGCTTTGCAAATTGTACCAGACTTGCAACCGAGACGCTTGAAAATGACCAGTAATGTTCCCTTGGCGCGTGGTTTGGGTTCTTCTAGCTCGGTTATTGTAGCTGGGATTGAACTAGCCAACCAATTAGGCAAGCTTAACTTATCTGACCATGAAAAGTTGCAATTGGCGACCAAGATTGAAGGGCATCCAGACAATGTGGCTCCAGCCATTTATGGTAATCTCGTTATTGCAAGTTCCGTTGACGGGCAAGTCTCTGCTATCGTGGCTGACTTCCCAGAGTGTGATTTTCTAGCCTACATTCCTAACTATGAATTACGCACTCGCGATAGCCGTGGTGTCTTACCTAAGAAATTATCTTACAAGGAAGCTGTCGCTGCCAGTTCTATCGCCAATGTAGCTGTCGCATCCTTGTTGGCAGGAGATATGGTGACAGCTGGACAAGCAATCGAGGGAGACCTCTTCCACGAGCGTTACCGTCAGGACTTGGTGAGAGAATTTGCGACGATTAAGCAAGTAGCCAAAGAGAATGGTGCCTATGCGACCTACCTCTCTGGTGCCGGGCCGACAGTTATGGTTCTGGCTTCTCATGACAAGATGCCGGCGATTAAGGCAGAATTGGAAAAGCAACCCTTCAAAGGCAAACTACATGATTTGAAAGTTGATACCCAAGGTGTCCGTGTCCAAGAAAAATAAAGAATAGAAGATAGGATGGGGAAACTCTTGACCAGAGGGCTTCCTATCCTTTTTTTGAAAAGAATTCGAGTTAAAAACTTAATAAAGGAGAAATAAAGATGGCAGAAATTTATCTAGCAGGTGGTTGTTTTTGGGGCCTAGAGGAGTATTTTTCACGCATTTCTGGAGTGCTAGCAACCAGTGTCGGCTACGCTAATGGACAAGTCGAAACGACCAATTATCAGCTGCTCAAGGAAACGGACCATGCAGAGACGGTTCAAGTGATTTATGATGAGAAGACCGTGTCACTCAGAGAAATTTTGCTTTATTATTTCCGAGTCATCGATCCTTTATCGATTAATCAACAAGGGAATGACCGTGGTCGCCAATATCGAACAGGGATTTATTATCAAGATGAAGCAGACTTGCCAACTATCTACACAGTGGTGCAGGAGCAGGAGCGCATGCTTGGGCGAAAGATTGCAGTAGAAGTGGAGAAACTGCGCCACTATATTTTGGCTGAAGACTACCATCAAGACTATCTCAAGAAAAATCCTTCTGGTTACTGTCATATCGATGTGACCGATGCTGAGAAGCCATTGATTGATGCCTCTCACTATGAAAAGCCTAGTCAAGAGGTATTGAAAAAAAGCTTAACTGAAGAGTCCTATCGTGTCACCCAAGAAGCTGCTACAGAGGCTCCATTTAGCAATGCCTATGACCAAACCTTTGAAGAAGGGATTTATGTAGACATTACGACGGGTGAGCCACTCTTCTTCGCCAAGGATAAGTTTGCTTCAGGATGTGGTTGGCCAAGTTTTAGCCGTCCGATTTCCAAGGAATTGATTCATTATTACAAGGATCTCAGTCATGGAATGGAGCGAATCGAGGTTCGTTCTCGGTCGGGGAATGCTCACTTGGGTCATGTTTTCACAGATGGACCTCGGGAGTTAGGTGGCCTCCGTTACTGTATCAATTCTGCCTCCTTACGCTTTGTGGCCAAGGATGAGATGGACGAAGCAGGATATGGTTATCTATTGCCATACTTAAACAAATAAAATTCAGAGGGTGGGACTTCCCACTTTCTTCATTTTCAGAATAAGAATAGAAGGGATTTATGAAAAACTTATTATCATACTTTAAACCCTACATTAAGGAATCGATTTTAGCACCCTTGTTCAAGCTACTAGAAGCTGTGTTTGAACTCTTGGTTCCCATGGTGATTGCAGGGATTGTTGACCAATCCTTGCCCCAGAGAGATCAAGGACACCTCTGGATGCAGATTGGCCTGCTCCTTATCTTTGCAGTAATTGGTGTTTTAGTGGCCTTGATAGCCCAGTTTTACTCAGCCAAGGCAGCGGTTGGGTTTGCCAAAGAACTGACAGACGACCTTTATCGCCATATTCTTTCCCTACCCAAGGATAGCAGAGACCGTTTGACAACTTCTAGCTTGGTCACTCGCTTGACTTCGGATACCTATCAGATTCAGACTGGGATCAATCAATTTCTGCGTCTCTTTTTGCGAGCGCCTATTATCGTTTTTGGAGCCATTTTTATGGCCTATCGCATCTCAGCTGAGCTGACTTTCTGGTTTTTAGTTATGGTTGTGATTTTGACAATCGTCATTGTAGGGCTCTCTCGACTGGTTAATCCTCTCTACAGTAGTCTGAGAAAGAGAACGGACCAACTGGTCCAAGAAACACGTCAGCAATTACAAGGCATGCGAGTTATTCGTGCTTTTGGACAAGAAAAACGAGAGTTACAGATTTTTCAAACCCTTAATCAAGTTTATGCCAAATTACAAGAAAAGACAGGCTTCTGGTCCAGTTTATTAACCCCTCTGACCTATATGATTGTGAATGGAACTCTTCTCGTCATCATCTGGCAGGGCTATATTTCAATTCAAGGCGGTTTACTCAGTCAGGGTGCTCTTATTGCCCTCATCAACTACCTCTTGCAAATCTTGGTGGAATTGGTCAAGCTCGCCATGCTGATCAATTCTCTCAACCAGTCCTACATCTCAGCCAAGCGCATCGAAGAAGTCTTTGCTGAGACTCCAGAGGATATCCATTCAGAGTTAGAACAAAAGCAAGCTACCAGTGATCAGGTTTTACAAGTCCAAGAATTGACTTTTACCTATCCTGATGCGGCCCAACCTTCTCTGAGAGACATTTCCTTTGATATGAAGCAAGGGCAAATCCTTGGTATCATTGGGGGTACTGGTTCTGGTAAATCAAGCTTGGTGCAAGTCTTACTTGGACTTTACCCAGCAGACAGGGGAAGCATTGACCCTTATCGAGATGGACGTAGTCCTCTTAATCTTGAGCAGTGGCGGTCTTGGATTGCCTATGTGCCCCAAAAGGTCGAACTCTTTAAGGGAACAATTCGTTCCAACTTGACTTTGGGTTTCAATCAAGAACTATCTGACCAGGAACTTTGGCAAGCCTTGGTGATTGCGCAAGCTAAGGATTTTGTTAGTGAAAAAGAAGGGCTCTTGGATGCTGTAGTTGAAGCAGGAGGGCGAAATTTCTCAGGTGGACAAAAACAAAGGCTGTCTATCGCACGTGCAGTCTTGCGCCAAGCTCCATTTCTCATCCTAGATGATGCGACCTCGGCCCTCGACACCATCACTGAGTCCAAGCTCTTGAAAGCTATTCGAGAAAATATGCCAAATACGAGCTTAATCTTGATTTCTCAACGGACTTCGACACTTCAGATGGCTGACCAGATTCTCCTCTTGGAAAAAGGTGAGCTCATAGCTATCGGCAAGCACGAGGATTTGATGAAGACCAGTCAAGTCTATCGTGAAATCAATGCATCCCAACATGGAAAGGAGGACTAGCATGAGACGACAAACCGCAAAACAGACGCTCAAGCGTTTAGCCGTAGATTTAGCAAGCCATCCCTTCCTCCTTTTCCTAGCCTTTCTAGGAACTATTGCCCAAGTTGGCTTATCGATTTACCTACCTATCTTGATTGGGCAAGTCATCGACCAGGTCCTAGTGGCTGGTTCTTCACCAGTTTTTTGGCAGATTTTCATCCAGATGATCTTGGTAGTCATAGGAAATACTCTGGTACAATGGATCAATCCCCTTCTCTATAATCGCCTAATCTTCTCTTATACCAAAGACTTGCGAGAGCGAATCATCCATAAGCTCCATCGTTTACCGATTGCTTTTGTGGATCGGCAAGGAAGTGGAGAGATGGTGAGTCGTGTGACCACAGACATAGAACAGCTGGCAGCCGGTTTGACCATGATTTTTAACCAATTTTTCATTGGTGTCTTGATGATTTTGGTTAGTATACTAGCCATGCTTCAAATTCATCTCCTCATGACTCTCCTGGTCTTGCTGTTAACGCCACTGTCTATGGTGATTTCACGTTTCATTGCCAAACGCTCCTATCATCTCTTCCAGAAGCAAACAGAGACGAGGGGAATTCAGACTCAGTTGATTGAAGAATCGCTTAGCCAGCAGACCATTATCCAGTCCTTCAATGCTCAGGAAGAGTTTATGAAAAGATTGCATGAGGCGAATGAAAATTACGCAGGTTATTCTCAGTCAGCCATCTTTTATTCTTCAACGGTCAATCCTTCGACTCGCTTTGTCAATGCACTCATTTATGCGCTTTTAGCTGGAGTAGGAGCTTATCGTATCATGATGGGGTCCACCTTGACCATTGGGCGTTTAGTGACTTTTTTGAATTACGTCCAACAGTACACCAAGCCCTTTAACGATATTTCTTCAGTTCTAGCTGAGTTACAAAGTGCTTTAGCTTGTGCAGAGCGTGTCTATGCTGTCTTAGAAAGTCCTGAGGTGGCTGAAACAGGCAAGGAAGTCTTGACAAGTGACCAAGTTAAGGGAGCTATTTCCTTTAAGCATGTTTCTTTTGGCTACCATCCAGAAAAAATCTTGATTAAGAATTTGTCTATCGATATCCCAGCTGGTAGCAAGGTGGCCATCGTTGGTCCGACAGGTGCTGGGAAATCAACTCTGATCAATCTCCTCATGCGTTTTTACCCTATTAACTCAGGAGATATCTTGCTGGATGGGCAATCCATTTACGACTATACCCGAGCATCATTGAGACAGCAGTTTGGGATGGTGCTCCAAGAAACCTGGCTCAAGCAAGGGACCATTCATGACAATATTGCCTTTGGAGATCCTGATGCCAGTCGGGAGCAAGTGATTGCTGCTGCAAAGGCAGCCAATGCAGACTTTTTCATCCAACAGTTGCCACAAGGATACGATACTAAGTTGGAAAATGCAGGAGAATCTCTTTCTGTTGGGCAAGCCCAGCTCTTGACCATCGCCCGAGTCTTTCTAGCTATCCCTAAGATTCTTATCTTAGACGAGGCGACTTCCTCCATCGATACGCGGACAGAAGTGCTGGTACAGGATGCCTTTGCTAAACTCATGAAGGGGCGCACAAGTTTTATCATTGCTCACCGTTTGTCAACCATTCAGGATGCGGATTTGATTCTTGTCTTGGTGGATGGCGACATCGTGGAATATGGTAACCATAATGACCTCATGGCTAGAAAAGGCAAGTATTACCAAATGCAGCAAGCTGCGGCCTTTAGCTCTGAATAATCCATTCTCTTTTGAAATTTTATGGACGAAAAAAGTTGCCTTCGGGTGACTTTTTTGTTACAATAGCTAGAAAAATTATTCACTGTAAATTGTCTTATAGAAAAGGAGCCTAGAATGAAAGTCTATCAGCATGTAAATATCGTGACTTGTGACCAAGATTTCCATGTTTATCTGGATGGAATCTTAGCCGTTAAGGATTCTCAAATTGTCTATGTCGGTCAAGAGAAGTCAGAGATTTTAGAGCAAGCTGAGCAGATTATAGACTATCAGGGAGCCTGGATTATGCCTGGATTGGTCAATTGTCATACTCATTCTGCTATGACTGGCTTGCGAGGAATTCGGGATGACAGCAATCTACATGAATGGCTCAATGACTATATTTGGCCAGCAGAAGCTGAGTTTACACCAGATATGACTACCAAGGCGGTCAAAGAAGCGCTGACAGAAATGCTCCAGTCAGGAACAACAACCTTTAACGATATGTATAATCCCAATGGAGTGGAGATTGAGCAGATTTATCAGGCAGTAGAAGCTTCCAAGATGCGTTGTTATTTCTCACCGACCCTCTTTTCTTCAGAGGCAGAAACGACTGCTGAGACTATTACTAGAACTCGAGCTATCATCGAGACAATCATAGGATATGAAAATCCCAATTTCAAGGTTATGGTAGCCCCACATTCTCCCTACAGCTGTAGTAGAGACTTGCTAGAAGAGAGCTTAGATATGGCAAAAGAGCTGAATATTCCCATCCATATCCATGTGGCAGAGACCAAGGAGGAGTCAGGAATTATCCTGAAACGCTACGGCAAACGTCCCCTCGCCTTTCTAGAAGAACTGGGTTACTTAGATCATCCGTCTGTCTTTGCTCATGGGGTCGAATTAAACGAGAAAGAAATTGAGCGCTTGGCAACCTCTAAAGTAACTATAGCCCATAATCCTATCAGTAATCTCAAATTGGCATCAGGGATTGCTCCTATCATTCAACTTCAAAAAGCAGGAGTGGCAGTCGGAATTGCGACTGATTCGGTCGCTTCTAATAACAATCTAGATATGTTTGAGGAAGGACGGACTGCAGCCCTTCTTCAGAAGATGAAAAGTGGGGATGCCAGCCAATTTCCTATCGAAACAGCTCTCAAGGCACTAACAATCGAAGGGGCTAAGGTTCTAGGAATGGAAAATCAGATAGGAAGTCTAGAAGTCGGTAAGCAAGCAGATTTTCTGGTTATTCAACCACAAGGGAAAATTCATCTCCAACCTCAGGAAAATATGCTTTCTCATCTCGTCTATGCGGTTAAATCCAGTGATGTTGATGATGTTTATATCGCTGGAGAACAAGTTGTTAAGCAAGGCCAAGTCCTGACAGTAGAACTTCAACAGAAAAATCACGAAAAATTTTAAAAAAAGTGTGCAAAAATCTTGCATTCTTTTTTTAACTATGCTATACTTATATACGGTTTGAAAAAACTGCCTAAGACAGTAGGGGAGCTAGACTCATAAATATCCTACCGAGGACAAAACGTATCATGTAAAAAGAAGCGTATTGTACTTTCGTGTCTAGGTTTGGGCGCGTTTTTCTTTTGGAAAATTTACCCAAGCAAAATAATTACGGAGGTGAACACACTAATGAGTGAAGCAATTATTGCTAAAAAAGCGGAACTAGTTGACGTAGTAGCTGAAAAAATGAAAGCTGCTGCATCTATCGTCGTTGTTGACGCTCGTGGTTTGACAGTTGAACAAGATACAGTTCTTCGTCGTGAGCTTCGTGGAAGCGAAGTTGAGTATAAAGTTATTAAAAACTCAATCTTGCGTCGTGCAGCTGAAAAAGCTGGTCTTGAAGAACTTGCATCAGTATTTGTTGGACCATCTGCAGTAGCATTTTCTAACGAAGATGTTATCGCACCAGCGAAAATCTTGAACGATTTTGCTAAAGACGCTGAAGCACTTGAAATCAAAGGTGGTGCAATCGAAGGCGCTGTCGCATCTAAAGAAGAGATTCTTGCACTTGCAACTCTTCCAAACCGCGAAGGACTTCTTTCTATGCTCCTTTCTGTACTTCAAGCGCCAGTGCGCAACGTTGCTCTTGCAGTCAAAGCGGTTGCAGACAACAAAGAAGACGCAGCTTAATCTTAAGCTACGCAGCGTAGCCTAGCTACAAAAAAATATTATAAATTTAAAAACTTATTTGGAGGAAATAACAATGGCATTGAACATTGAAAACATTATTGCTGAAATTAAAGAAGCTTCAATCCTTGAATTGAACGACCTTGTAAAAGCTATCGAAGAAGAATTTGGTGTAACTGCAGCTGCTCCTGTAGCTGTTGCTGCAGCTGGTGCTGCTGACGCTGGTGCTGCTAAAGATTCATTCGACGTTGAATTGACATCTGCAGGCGACAAAAAAGTTGGCGTTATCAAAGTTGTACGTGAAATCACTGGTCTTGGACTTAAAGAAGCTAAAGAACTTGTTGATGGTGCACCAGGTGTCATCAAAGAAGGTGTTGCAGCTGCAGAAGCTGAAGAACTTAAAGCTAAATTGGAAGAAGCTGGAGCTTCAGTTACTCTTAAATAATAGAGCGACTACATTAGTAGCTTAAAAACATGATTAAACCGCTATTCTTAGGAGTAGCGGTTTTTCTTTTTGTTCAAGAAGGGGCAAAAAGGGGGCTAGTATTCTTTAAAAGTGGGGAGAGTTAGATTGAAAGAATCATATTGGTAAATCGAAATGATGGATATTTGTATCATGTCATAAATCGTTATCAAACGATAATATTGATTTTCTTACAAATTAAGAGTATAATTTATAAAAATGAGTGCTCACTCAATTTTTGTGAAATTAAGGAGTAAAGAAAATGGTTGTTGAAGCAATAGAGTACAGTCGTTTCGGTAACGAAGAGGTCTTGGATTTGGTGAATATTGACTCTACAGCCTTGGATGTAAATCAAGTGAGAGTAGAAGTTCATGCTGTTGGTTTAAATCCTATTGATTATAAAACTTTTGAGGGAGCGAAACCCCTTCGATTGCTATCCTTTATAACGAAATTAAGGAAACCAAGTCGTTGGTTTGAATCTAAATCATCTTTATTTCCAAAAGGTGTGGGGAGAGATTTTTCTGGAGTTATTACAGAAGTTGGAAATAAGGTAACTAGATTTTCAGTAGGAGATAAGGTGTTTGGAACAATGATTAGCGATCCTGGTTTGGGAACTAAGAGGGGAGCTTTAGCAACAGAAATTTGTGTCAATGAATCGGAAATTGTATTGAAACCAGAGATGATCGACATGACTCACGCAGCTACTATGGGAGTAGCTTCTCTAACTGTGGGTGGGGCTTTTAGAAGAATCGGTTTAAATTCAAGAGATACTGTTGTTATTTCAGCTGCAGCAGGAGGTATTGGAAGTATTGCAGTACAGTATGCAGTTGCTAAGGGGGCGACAGTGATTGGAATCGCAAGTAAGAAAAATGCAGAGTATCTGAAGTCTTTAGGTGCCATACCAGTAAGTTACGAAGAGAATATCAAGAAGGCTATTCTATCAGCTAGTCCAACGCCTATTACAAAATTTTTGGATTGTTATGGATCTGATTATGTTAGATTGGCTTTTAGTTTAGGTTTGAAAGGGACAGCTATTGGGACATTAGTACCATCCCCCTATGTTATGATAAAAGGTGCTCAGTTTACTGGTCCGAGACATTCCACATACGATGATTTTAGCACTTTATCTGAAATGGTCTCAGAAGGGAAGGTTCAGCTGAAAATTGATCAAGTGTATGACTTTTCTCTAAAGTCAGTTAGAGAAGCCTATCGTAGTCTGAAAATGGGACACAGTCGAGGCAAAAAAGTCGTAAAAGTAAGAGAGTAGAAGAGAGGTGCTAGCGATGGAAAGTTTAGAACAAAAGTATGATCAGACGTTAGAAGCTAGCAACTTGAGCTTGAAACAACGTCGAGTATTATTATCAAGCTTAAAATTATTCTCAGAAATTGGATTTGAAAATACAACGTCCAGCCTTATTGCCGAACGCGCTGGAGTGTCAGAAGGAACGGTTTTTAGTTACTTTAAAACAAAGGAAGGTATTTTAGAAGCCATTTTATCTACTTTTCTAGAACAGGTTATTCCAGAAGTGATTGCGGATTTCTCAGAAAAGAAATTCACAGTAGATCAAGAAACTTTTCCCTTCTTTTTAAAAAGTATTGTTAGAGATAGGCTCTTTTTCATTCAGGAGAATCAAATGCATGTTAAAATTCTCTTGGGGCGTTCTTTTATTGATAAAAATCTTTCTATCCAGTTAGGAAATATTATTGTTCAATCTATAATAGAACCAATTAGCCCTGTTTTGAATCAATTTAAAGAAAATGGTGTTATACGAGATTGGTCAAATGAAAGAATTGTTCAATACATTTTAGCATTGAGTTTTTCTTATCTTATTCCCATGATGTTGAATGATGAAGGAACTATAAACATAGATGAAGCAGTTGATGAAATTGTTGAATGTTTGTCATCTGCCCTAATGAAAGTAAAATAAATTCTGATGTTAAAACTCACTGTTAATGGTGAGTTTTTTGAACTCAACATAAAAATCCCCAATCGTAGTGATTGAGGATTAAGCAAATGAATTTTAAACAATACCTTGGGAAATCATAGCATTTGCTACATTTTCAAAGGCAGCAATATTTGCTCCTGCAAGGTAGTCTTTATCAAGACCGTATGTTTCTGAAGTTGTTTTAGCTGTGTTGAAGATGTTTGTCATGATGTCTTTGAGACGTCCATCAACTTCTTCACGAGTCCATGAGAGGCGAAGGCTGTTTTGGCTCATTTCAAGGGCTGAAACGGCTACACCACCAGCGTTGGCAGCTTTTGCAGGTCCGTAGAAGATACCATTTTCTTTGTAAACTTTGATGGCATCAAGGTCGCTTGGCATGTTAGCACCTTCAGATACACAGATAACACCTTGAGCAACCAAACGTTTAGCTGCTTCACCGTTGATTTCGTTTTGAGTAGCACATGGAAGCGCAATGTCATAGTTTCCAGCGTAAGTCCATACAGAACCTTCGTGGTAGCTTGCAGTTGCTTTTTCAGCAGCATACTCAGTCAAACGAGCACGACGTTTTTCTTTAACATCTACCAAGAGATCGAAGTCAATACCATTTTCATCGATGACATAACCATTTGAGTCAGAAACAGAGATAACAGTTGCACCGAGTTCAGTCGCTTTTTGAAGAGCGTATTGAGCAACGTTACCAGAACCTGAAATAACCACTTTCTTACCAGCAAAGCTGTTGCCGTTAGCTTTAAGCATTTCTTCAGTGTAGTAAACCAAACCGTAACCAGTTGCTTCTGGACGAATCAAGCTACCACCAAATCCAAGAGGTTTACCAGTCAAGACACCAGCATCAAATTGGTTAAGGCGTTTGTATTGACCGTAAAGGTAACCAATTTCACGACCACCAACACCGATATCACCAGCAGGTACGTCAAGTGATGGTCCGATGTGTTTTTGCAATTCAGTCATGAAGCTTTGGCAGAAGCGCATTACTTCAGCATCTGTTTTACCTTTAGGATCGAAGTCTGATCCACCTTTACCTCCACCGATTGGAAGTCCAGTCAAGACGTTTTTAAAGATTTGTTCAAATCCGAGGAATTTCAAAATCCCTTGGTTAACAGTTGGGTGGAAACGAAGTCCGCCTTTGTATGGTCCAACAGCTGAGTTGAATTGAACACGGTAACCACGGTTTACTTGAATGTTTCCATCACGGTCAACCCAAGGAACACGGAAAGAAATCACGCGCTCTGGCTCAGTAATACGTGCCAAGATATTTTCTTCGATATACTCAGGGTGTTTTTCAAATACAGGTTCCAAAGTGTTGAAAAATTCTTCAACAGCTTGGAGGAATTCAGCCTCGTGCCCGTTACGAGCTTTTACAGTTTCAAACACGCTTTGGATATATTCTTTAGCAGATGTCATATCGTTCTCCTTAAATTCTAATTTAATTATGTGTGTCATTATAGCAGAATTTTTTTTAACTGTAAAGAGAAAAACAAAAATTTTCTAAAAATTCTATCAATTTAGTTCCAGATTTTTCTTTATTCATAAAATACGAACGTTTTTCTTATAAATATCTTTCTCAAAGAGAAAATGTGAAAATATGGTATAATATTAGCAATAAAAGGAATCTGGAGGATCAGAATCATGGTATCAACGAAAACACAAATTGCTGGTTTTGAGTTTGAAAATTGCTTGATGAATGCAGCAGGTGTGGCTTGCATGACGATAGAGGAGCTGGAAGGGGTTAAAAACTCAGTGGCAGGAACCTTTGTCACTAAGACAGCGACCTTGGACTTTCGCCAGGGAAATCCTGAGCCACGCTATCAAGATGTTCCACTTGGTTCTATCAACTCCATGGGATTACCAAATAATGGCTTAGACTACTATCTGGACTATCTTTTGGACTTGCAGGAAAAAGAGCCAAACCGAACTTTCTTCCTATCTCTAGTCGGCATGTCTCCAGAGGAAACCCATACTATCTTGAAAAAAGTCCAAGAGAGTGAGTTTCGTGGTCTGACTGAGCTAAATCTTTCCTGCCCAAATGTTCCAGGTAAACCTCAGATTGCCTATGATTTTGAGACAACTGACCGAATTTTATCAGAAGTATTTGCCTACTTTACCAAACCTTTAGGAATTAAATTGCCACCATATTTTGATATTGTTCACTTTGACCAAGCGGCAGCTATTTTCAACAAATATCCACTCAAGTTTGTTAACTGTGTTAACTCTATCGGAAACGGCCTTTATATAGAAGATGAGTCTGTCGTTATTCGACCAAAGAATGGTTTCGGTGGGATTGGTGGAGAGTATATCAAACCGACTGCTCTAGCCAATGTTCACGCTTTTTATCAACGCTTAAACCCTCAAATCCAAATCATTGGAACAGGTGGCGTTCTGACTGGTCGTGATGCTTTTGAACACATCCTCTGTGGTGCTAGTATGGTACAGGTGGGAACCACCCTTCACAAAGAAGGTGTTGGTTCCTTCGAACGTATTACCAATGAACTGAAAGCAATCATGGCGGAAAAAGGGTACGAGAGTCTAGAAGATTTCCGTGGGAAATTGCGCTATATTGACTAAATTAAATCGAAAAATCAGAAGAAAGGAGAGAAGATGCTAGCCATTGAAGAAAGTCAGAAGTTGACTTTATCAAATTTACCTAACCTGAGCCTTTTTACAGGCATAGATCAGGGCCAGTTTGAAGTGATGAAGAGTCAAGTGTTGAAACAGATTGGTTATGATTCTGCCGACCTCAACTTTGCCTACTTTGATATGAAAGAAGTGGTCTACAAGGATGTGGAACTGGAGTTGGTCAGCCTTCCTTTCTTTGCGGATGAGAAAATCGTGTTATTAGACCATTTTGTCGATCTGACAACAGCCAAGAAACGTTTTTTAACAGATGATGAGCTCAAGTCGTTTGAAGAATACCTTGATAACCCTTCGCCAACAACCAAGTTATTGATCTTTGCAGAAGGAAAACTGGATAGCAAGAGACGGTTGGTCAAATTACTGAAGCGTGATGCCAAGGTTTTTGACGCAGTAGAAGCCAAAGAACAAGAACTGCGCCAGTATTTCCAAAAGTGGAGCCAGAAACAAGGTCTGCAGTTTGTGGCGCAATCCTTTGAAAATCTACTTATCAAATCTGGTTTCCAATTTAGCGAAATACAGAAAAATCTGCTCTTTTTACAGTCCTATAAGGCAGATTCTGTAATCGAGGAAGAGGATATTGTCAATGCTATTCCCAAGACCTTGCAGGACAATATTTTTGATTTAACTCAGTTTATTCTGACTAAAAAGATGGACCAGGCGCGCGACTTGGTTAGAGACTTGACCTTGCAAGGGGAAGACGAAATTAAGCTCATAGCTGTCATGTTAGGACAGTTTCGGACTTTTACTCAGGTGAAAATTTTGGCGGAGTCTGGCCAAACAGAAGCGCAGATTGCAAGTAGTTTAGGTAGTTATCTGGGACGGACTCCCAATCCCTATCAAATCAAGTTTGCGCTGAGAGATTCGCGAGGACTTTCCTTGAGCTTTCTGAAGCAAGCTATTTCCTATTTGATTGAGACTGACTATCAGATTAAGACAGGTCTTTATGAAAAAGGTTTCCTTTTTGAAAAGGCACTCTTGCAGATTGCTAGTCAGGTCAATTGATATTTTTTTCAAACTCCAGCCCGCGTTAGGATTATCTTGTCGCGGGTTTCTTGATGATTTCCTTATCTATAAGCAAAAAACTTGAAAAAAGTGAATGTTTGCGTTATCATTTTCATATAGAAAGAAAAAGAGGTATTACAGATGGCTATTATCTTACCAGATCTTCCATATGCATACGACGCTTTGGAACCATACATCGATGCGGAAACAATGCACTTGCACCATGACAAACACCATCAAACTTATGTCAACAATGCCAATGCAGCTCTTGAAAAACACCCTGAAATTGGTGAAGACCTTGAAGCATTGCTTGCTGATGTAGAATCAATCCCAGCTGATATCCGTCAAGCACTTATCAACAATGGTGGTGGACACTTGAACCACGCTCTTTTCTGGGAATTGATGACTCCTGAAAAAACAGCTCCATCAGCAGAACTTGCAGCAGCAATCGATGCAACATTTGGTTCATTTGAAGAATTCCAAGCAGCCTTCACTGCAGCAGCAACAACTCGTTTCGGTTCTGGATGGGCATGGTTGGTTGTGAATAAAGAAGGTAAACTTGAAGTGACTTCAACAGCAAACCAAGACACACCAATCTCAGAAGGTAAAAAACCAATCTTGGGCTTGGACGTTTGGGAACACGCTTACTATGTGAAATACCGCAACGTGCGTCCTGACTACATCAAAGCTTTCTTCTCAGTCATCAACTGGAATAAAGTAGATGAATTGTACGCAGCTGCTAAATAATGGTATATGGAGGGAAGAATTGTTCTTCTCTTTTTTAGGTTATATGATTCTGGTCTGACAAAATCGTCAGACTTTTTTCATTTTTATGAGAAACGTGCTAACTGCTAGAAATTATGGTAGAATAAAGTATTAAGTAATCGTGGAAAAAGGATATCTATGCGAAAAGAAATTGCACCTGAATTATACAACTATAACAAGTTTCCTGGGCCTGAGTTCCATTTACACGGGGACAAGGTTGAAACGGAAGGGATAGCTTTTTCCTTGGTGGAAAATATCAAGGATGCCTTTGATGTGACGGCTTTTAATCAGCGTTTTTCAGAAGTCTTAACCAAGTTTGATTATATCGTGGGAGACTGGAGCAACGAACAGCTTCGCCTACGAGGTTTTTACAAGGATGACCGAACAGAAGAAAATCTGGAAAAAATCAGTCGTTTACAAGACTACCTTTTAGAGTATTGTAGTTATGGTTGTGCCTATTTTGTCCTAGAAAATGAAGCCCCTAAACGAGCATCATTTGACAAGAAAATGCGTAAGAAGGAAGAAGAGACGCCTTCTAGAAAAGGAAAGAAACCGACTCAAACCAAACGAAAACCGAATGCAGATAAGAAAAATAGACGTCGTCAGAAAGACCAGCATTCTCAGAAAGAGGACAAGGGGCAACGTCATTTTGTCATTCGTCAGAAGTAAGTAGAGAACAAGGAGAAGAAATGAAACCGTCAATTTATAGTTTAACACGTCAAACCATGCAGGAATGGGTATTGGAGCAGGGAGAAAAGAAATTCCGTGCAGATCAAATCTGGGAATGGCTCTATCGTAAACGTGTTCAGTCATTTGAAGAAATGACCAACCTTTCAAAAGATTTGATTGCTAAGCTCAATGACCAATTTGTGGTCAATCCCTTGAAACAGCGAATCGTTCAAGAGTCTGCTGATGGGACTGTCAAATATCTTTTTGAGTTGCCAGATGGAATGCTAATTGAAACTGTGCTTATGCGCCAGCACTATGGTTTGTCAGTCTGTGTGACCACTCAGGTCGGCTGTAATATCGGTTGTACCTTCTGTGCTTCTGGTTTGATTAAGAAACAACGTGACCTCAATAACGGTGAAATCGTAGCGCAAATCATGTTGGTTCAGAAATATTTTGATGAGCGTGGTCAAGACGAACGCGTCAGCCATATCGTTGTCATGGGAATCGGTGAGCCTTTTGATAATTACAACAATGTCTTGAATTTCGTTCGTACCATCAATGATGATAAAGGAATGGCCATCGGTGCTCGTCACATTACGGTTTCAACCTCAGGTTTGGCCCATAAAATTCGTGATTTTGCTAATGAAGGAGTTCAGGTCAATCTTGCCGTTTCTCTTCACGCACCTAACAATGAGTTGCGCTCAAGCATCATGAAGATTAACCGTGCCTTTCCGATTGAAAAACTCTTTGCTGCTATTGAGTACTACATCGAAACAACCAACCGTCGTGTGACCTTTGAATATATCATGCTCAATGAAGTCAACGATGGTGTAGAACAAGCCTTAGAATTAGCTGAATTGCTCAAGAATATCAAGAAATTGTCTTATGTAAACTTGATTCCTTATAACCCAGTTAGTGAGCATGACCAATATAGCCGTAGTCCCAAAGAGCGCGTCATGGCCTTCTATGATACGCTTAAGAAAAAAGGGGTCAACTGTGTTGTTCGTCAAGAGCATGGTACTGATATTGATGCAGCTTGTGGACAATTGCGTTCTAATACAATGAAACGTGACCGCCAGAAAGCAGTCGCGGCAGTCAATCCTTAATGATGAAGAAAACTCATAATTATGTTTTGGTCTGGGGAGTCATTTTCTATAGCATTTGCATTGTCTATTTTTGCTTTACTCCTCAAGAACATTCTCCCGTGGGAGTGGAAACTCCAGGTATTCAGCATCTTGGACGCCTGGTTTTTCTTTTGACTCCTTTCAATTCTTTCTGGAAACTGGGCGAAGTGGGTGATATGGGACAATTATATTGGATTTTTTTGCAAAATATCCTCAATGTCTTCTTGCTTTTTCCTCTGATCTTTCAACTCCTTTATCTCTTTCCAAACTTAAGGAAAACAAAAAGAGTTCTTCTTTTCAGTTTTCTAGTGAGTCTTGGAATCGAGTGTACGCAGTTAGTCTTGGACTTTTTCTTTGATTTTAATCGTGTCTTTGAGATTGATGATTTGTGGACCAATACCTTGGGTGGATATTTGGCTTGGCTCCTCTATAAACGATTACATAAAAACAAGATAAGGAATTAAAATGAGTATTTTAGAAGTTAAAAATCTGAGTCACGGTTTTGGTGACCGTGCAATTTTTGAAGATGTGTCCTTCCGTCTCCTCAAGGGAGAACATATCGGTCTAGTCGGTGCCAATGGTGAAGGGAAATCAACCTTTATGAGCATTGTGACTGGTAAGATGTTGCCAGATGAAGGGAAGGTTGAGTGGTCTAAATATGTGACGGCAGGCTACTTAGACCAGCACTCCGTTCTTGCTGAAGGCCAATCTGTTCGTGATGTTCTCCGTACAGCCTTTGATGAGCTATTCAAAGCAGAAGCCCGTATCAATGATCTTTATATGGAAATGGCTGAAGACGGAGCGGATGTTGATGCACTCATGGAAGAAGTGGGCGAACTCCAAGACCGTTTGGAGAGTCGTGATTTCTATACCTTGGATGCCAAGATTGATGAAGTGGCGCGTGCTCTTGGTGTCATGGACTTTGGCATGGATACGGATGTAACCTCTTTGTCAGGTGGGCAAAGAACCAAGGTGCTTTTGGCTAAACTTCTCCTCGAAAAGCCTGATATCTTGCTTTTGGACGAGCCGACCAACTACTTGGATGCTGAACATATTGACTGGCTCAAGCGCTATCTCCAAAACTATGAGAATGCCTTTGTCCTCATTTCACACGATATTTCTTTCCTCAATGACGTTATCAATATTGTCTATCATGTGGAAAACCAACAGTTGACGCGTTACTCTGGTGACTACTACCAGTTCCAAGAAGTCTATGCTATGAAGAAATCTCAGCTAGAGGCTGCCTACGAACGTCAGCAGAAAGAAATTGCGGACCTCAAGGACTTCGTCGCTCGAAACAAAGCGCGTGTTGCAACACGAAATATGGCCATGTCTCGTCAGAAGAAATTGGATAAGATGGATATTATCGAACTGCAAAGTGAGAAACCAAAACCATCCTTTGATTTCAAACCGGCTCGTACGCCAGGGCGCTTTATCTTCCAAGCCAAGGATTTGCAGATTGGTTATGACGGTCCTCTTACTAAGCCTTTGAATCTTACCTTTGAGCGCAATCAAAAGGTTGCTATCATCGGTGCCAATGGTATCGGGAAAACAACTCTCTTAAAATCTCTCTTAGGTATTATTCCACCAATTGCTGGGGAAGTTGAACGCGGTGACTACCTAGAACTTGGTTATTTTGAACAGGAAGTAGAAGGTGGTAATCGCCAAACCCCACTAGAGGCTGTCTGGAATGCCTTTCCTGCGCTTAACCAAGCAGAAGTCCGTGCAGCCCTTGCCCGTTGCGGTTTGACAACTAAGCATATTGAAAGCCAAATTCAGGTCTTGTCAGGTGGGGAACAAGCCAAGGTTCGTTTTTGTCTCTTGATGAATCGTGAAAACAACGTTTTAGTGCTGGACGAGCCGACCAACCACTTGGATGTGGATGCCAAGGATGAACTCAAACGTGCTCTCAAAGAATACAAGGGATCGATTCTTATGGTCTGCCACGAACCAGACTTTTATGAAGGTTGGATGGACCAAATCTGGGATTTTAACAAGCTAACTTAAAAATGAATATAAAAGAAATACAGTACCGAATGTGGGTACTGTATTTTTTAGATTTTTAAGATTGAAAATCATAGTCTTTCACTACTTCGATACTATCGATAGTAATAGCAGTAGTTGGTTTGTCTTTTTCATCTTTTTCGGCTTTAGCAATCTTATCTACAACATCCATTCCGTCAATCACTTGACCAAAGACTGGGTGTTTGCCATCTAGACTAGGATTTCCACCTTCTTTGTAGGCTTCGATGATTTTCTTTGGATACTTACTTGTAGGGAGTTTAGCAGAGGTATCTGTAGAGTTTTGATTGATGAAGAACTGGCTACCATTGGTGTTTGGTTGACCAGTATTAGCCATCGCAAGTGCACCACGGATGTTATAGAGATAAGGAGTGATCTCGTTTTTGAAACCAGTTCCCTTGTCTTTTGTCTTATCCTTGTCATGCCAGATAGACTGACCACCTGTACCGTCTCCCTTTGGATCTCCAGTTTGGACCATAAAGCCATCGATGACACGGTGGAAGGTAATGCCGTTATAGTAACCTTCTTTAGCATGAGTTAGGAAGTTCTCGACTGCTAGAGGAGCCATTTTAGGGAAGAGTTTAATGCGGATATCTCCTTGACTTGTGTGGAGAATTACTTCGGCTTCATCTTCAGCAACTTCCTTAGAAAGTTGAGGGAAGTTGGCATTTTCGTTTGTTAAAGCATCGTTTAACTCCTTGGCTGATTGGGCAGCTGCTTTAGAACTTTCTTCAGCAGCAAGACTTGAATCCACATAATCATCACCACGCAGACTACGTTGGATGCTGCTACATCCAGCTAGGGCTACAGTGGATAGTAAAAGAAGGGTTGCTAGTTTTTTCATTCTGTTCCTCTCAAAAATTCATTTCTACCATTGTACCCTAAAAGGAAGGGGAATTCAAATATTAGTGACAAGATAGTTTTACAGTAAAGTAACCAAAATGTCTCTTGACTAGAGATTTTTCTTTGGATGACGGTCAATAATGTCCTGGTATTGTTTCAGTATTTCCTCCCCCTTTGGAGTCAATTTGTAGCCACGAATTGAAAATTGACTTGCTAATTCTTCTTCTGAAAAGTTGTCATGAAGGGCTTGGTCCAGATCGGCAGCCTTCATCTTAGATAGTCCTGCAATTCCCTTGCTTTTCAAAATATTCTTTTTCATTGTAGCATTTAGATGGTCAAGTGAATCAAAAGCAGTTTCAATGACAGTATAACCTTTTTCTACCAGAGTTTTTAGATGTTTTGGGGCATCAATGCCATAAGTGTATTCAAAGTATTTAGGAAACCAGGTTTCAGTGGTAAAAGTGCCAAACTGGATTCTCCATAGTAAAATGATATCACCTGCTAGTAAATCATCTGTTAATAGTTCCATGTTTCGTTTGGGAACGGGTTTGGGATTTAGAAGCCAGGCATCCAAATCTCGTTCAGGAGAGATGAAGGGTTTGACTTGGTGGTCTTTATAAAATGTTTCTAAAATAGTATTCACTGATATCCTCTTTCAAACATTTATTTCCTACTTCTAATAAATTTCTAAATGGTTTAAAAATTTTATAGTCTGTCAAGTTTTTTTCTTGACACCTGTCAGAAATCTGCTATAATAGAACATGTGCTAAATAGCTCAGCTATTTCACCGAAATAAAAAATAAGAAAAGAGACTTTAAAAATGGCAGTTAAAATCCGTTTGACTCGTATGGGTTCTAAGAAAAAACCTTTCTACCGTATCAACGTAGCAGATTCACGTTCACCACGTGACGGACGTTTCATCGAAACAGTTGGAACTTACAACCCACTTGTTGCTGAAAACCAAGTAACTTTGAAAGAAGACCGCGTTCTTGCATGGTTGGCTGATGGAGCTCAACCTTCAGATACAGTACGTAACATCCTTTCAAAAGAAGGCGTATTGAAGAAATTCCACGATTCTAAATTCTCAAAATAAGTTTAAAGTAGGTTGACAGATGGATACGATTGAAAATCTCATTATTGCGATTGTGAAACCCTTGATTTCACAACCAGATGCCTTAACTATCAAGATTGAAGATACACCAGAATTTTTGGAATATCATTTGGATCTTGATCAAAGCGATGTGGGTCGTGTAATCGGTCGTAAGGGTCGCACTATTTCTGCGATAAGAACGATTGTCTACTCTGTCCCAACTGAAGACAAAAAAGTAAGAATCGTTATTGACGAAAAATAAGAAGAGCGGGACGAATGTCTCGCTTTTTTTGCAAGGAGCAGGATATGCAGGATTTAACGTTTAGACAATTACAAGACTACCTACTGGAACATTATCAGCAGTCTCGGACTGAGGAAGGTCTTTTTATCAAGCTAGTGGAGGAAGTTGGAGAAGTAGCTGAAGTTTTGAATGGTCGCTCTGGTCGAAAAGAAGGAGTTCAAGATTCGAACGAGGAACTTGCTAAAGAACTGGCTGATATTATTCACTACACCGTCGCGATTGCAGCCATCAACCATATTGACCTAACTAAAACTATCTTTGAGAAAGACAAAACCGCAGCCATTAAGTACCAGCATGAACGTGATTTGGAAGGATTTTTGAAGGGGAAGGAGAGTTGATGTCCTCTTCCTCTAACTTGTGAAAATTCCTGGAACGTGATAAAATAAAGGATAAGGATTTTTAATAATTCATTATACAGAATGAGTGGATTTCTTTATGAAGAGGATTGAAGTATCTACAGAAATTGGCAGTCTCTCTGTTACTTATCAAAAGCAAAAGAAAGTGCTAGTTTGTTTAAGTGGCGCAGGTTTGCTACCAAGTTATGAAAATTTTTCACTTATACTCGAAAAACTTCCTCCCACAATTGGTTATTTGACAATTGATTTTCCAAACACAGGTAGAAGTCCGATTCATGACCAAGCTGGAAAAAATCTGGATAATCTTGCAGATGCGGTTTATGAAGTACTTGAAGAATTGGCGATTTCTGAATATATACTTTGTGTACATAGTTTGAGTGGAATTTTAGCTTGCAAATTGCTCAACAAGCCAATTAAGTGTCAGGCTTTACTAGCGATTGAACCAACAACTAAAAAAGTCATGTTTGCGGATTTTTCAGAAACTCCTTATCCAGAAATGGAAGAGCAGATGAGGTTGATTGACGAGTATGGGCCTGAACTTTATTTGAAGAATTTAACTCAAGCAACATTTAGTCCTGAAATGAATAAAGAAATCTGGAAAATAATGCAAGAAAAAGGCTCAGAGTTGGAAAAGCAAAATCCAGGATTTCAGATATCTGGAGAGATTACTGAGGAAGATTTTGAGAATGTATCAATACCAGATTGTATCCCTGTATTTATTTTCTGTCAGACTTATAGAGAAAAAGAGTACAGAGAATCAGAATATTGGACTTCCAATACTAAACTCATTTTAGGAGGGAATCACCATTATTTACAATGGTCAGAATCAGAAAAAATTGCGACTATTATTCAAAAGTTGTCAGAATAAGATGGAAAGAAGGAGAGTACAGGAGACAAGATGAACTACTTTAATGTTGGGAAAATCGTCAATACGCAGGGTTTGCAGGGTGAGATGCGAGTCTTGTCTGTGACGGATTTTGCAGAAGAACGCTTTAAAAAAGGAGCTGAGCTGGCTTTGTTTGATGAAAAAGATCAGTTTGTTCAAACAGTAACTATTGCTAGCCACCGTAAACAGAAGAACTTTGACATCATTAAATTCAAAGATATGTACCATATCAATGCTATCGAAAAGTACAAAGGATACAGTCTCAAGGTTGCTGAGGAAGATTTGAACGATCTAGATGATGGTGAATTCTACTATCACGAGATTATCGGTTTGGAAGTCTACGAGGGTGATAACTTGATTGGGACCATCAAGGAAATTCTGCAACCAGGTGCTAACGATGTCTGGGTGGTCAAGCGAAAAGGCAAGCGTGATTTATTATTGCCTTATATCCCACCAGTGATTCTAAATGTTGATATTCCAAATAACCGAGTCGATGTGGAAATCTTAGAAGGGTTAGACGATGAAGATTGATATTTTAACCCTCTTTCCAGAGATGTTTTCTCCGCTAGAGCACTCAATCGTTGGAAAGGCTCGTGAAAAAGGGATCTTGGATATCCAGTATCATAATTTCCGAGAAAATGCTGAGAAGGCCCGACACGTCGATGATGAACCATATGGAGGCGGTCAGGGGATGTTGCTCCGAGCGCAACCTATTTTCGATGCCTTTGATGCTATTGAAAAGAAAAATCCGCGCGTCATTCTCCTTGATCCTGCTGGCAAGCAGTTTGATCAGGCTTACGCTGAGGATTTGGCTCAAGAGGAAGAACTAATCTTTATCTGTGGGCATTACGAAGGTTATGATGAGCGCATTAAGACCTTGGTGACAGATGAGATTTCCCTAGGTGACTATGTCTTAACTGGTGGAGAATTGGCGGCCATGACTATGATTGATGCTACAGTTCGCCTGATTCCAGAAGTGATTGGCAAGGAGTCTAGCCACCAAGATGATAGTTTTTCTTCTGGCCTTCTCGAATATCCTCAATACACACGTCCCTATGATTATCGAGGCATGGTCGTGCCAGATGTACTGATGAGCGGGCACCATGAAAAAATTCGTCAGTGGCGATTGTATGAGAGTTTGAAGAAAACCTACGAGCGCAGACCGGATTTGCTTGAACATTATCAACTGACAGTAGAAGAAGAAAAAATGCTGGCAGAAATCAAAGAAAACAAAGAATAAAGGAGAACCCTATGCAAGTAATCAAACGTGATGGAGAAATTGCTGAATTTAATCCAGATAAGATTTACCAAGCTATCTTAAAGGCAGCCCAGACTGTCTATGTATTGACAGATGATTTGCGTCAAAACCTTGCACAAGTCACTAAGAAAGTGGTTTTGGATTTGGAAGAGGCCAAGGTGGAACGTGCTACCATCAGCATGATTCAGTCTATGGTTGAACATCGTTTACTGGGTGCAGGTTACATTACCATAGCAGAACACTACATTTCCTATCGTCTACAACGTGACTTGGAAAGAAGTGGTTATGGAGATCATATCGCGGTTCATTTACATTTTGAACAAATTCGCTAAGAAAAAAGAGTGGGATGAAGCAACTACATCTCACTCTTTCTTAAATCTATTTTTTTGGGCTGTTTGGACAGTTGAAGGGACAAATCGTAGGCGTTGAATATCGCTTATGCGGATAATACGGGTCACATTTTTAGCAAAATTTTTCACGATAATTTGCTGGCGTTGCTGATCGTATTTGATGATGTCACCTGTAAAACTTGTCTCAGACAAGATAAGGTGAACAGCAGTTTGTTTCTGGATAGCCTCTTCAATAGTGGCTGTAAGGGAGTTGCTTTCAGTATGGTCTGGTTCTTCATGTCCATTTAAAAAGTCATGTATTTTATCTAGAACTTGCTGGAATTTATGTCTCATATTGGCCTCCCTTCTTTTATATCAATATTATATAAAATTTTCCTAAAATCTACAAGATTTTACGAATAAACTAATGAAAGCTAAAAAAGGAGAAGAAAATGGCAGAATTTACATTTGAAATCGAAGAGCACTTGTTGACTCTTTCTGAAAACGAAAAAGGTTGGACCAAGGAAATCAACCGTGTGAGCTTTAATGGTGCCCCTGCAAAGTTTGATATTCGTGCTTGGAGTCCAGATCATACTAAAATGGGCAAAGGAATTACTCTCTCAAATGAAGAATTTCAAACGATGGTGGATGCCTTTAAAGGTAAATAATACTCTTCGAAAATCAAATTCAAACCGCGTCAGCTTCGCCTTGCCGTACTCAAGTACAGCCTGCGGCTAGCTTCCTAGTTTGCTCTTTGATTTTCATTGAGTATAAGTTTTCAAAATGAAAGAAAAGGATATTGAGTTATGACAACTCGATATCCTTTTTTAGTTAGCAAAGTAAGCTTGATTTTTAAGGCGTTGAAGTAATGGACGGCTAATAAAACTAATAGCAATAATTTTACCAAGGTCTGGAATGATAAAGGGAAATACCCCCACAACAAGAGCTTTTTCAAATGGCATTCCAGCTAGGAAATGCAAGCTAAGAATCCCGCCGACAAAGACAAGGGCATCACCCAAGAGGTTTGCAAGAAAAATCTTGACAACTCCACTCTTGCTGTTAGTTAGAGAAGAGGTAAGTCCAGAGTAGACAAGATAAAACCAAAGATAACCTGCAGTAGGACCAACCAACGCCTGCAATCCAGCTCCCCCTCCTGCAAAGACAGGAAGACCGATAGCACCTAGAAGAAGATAGAGTCCAACAGAAAGTACAGCCTCTCTGGGTCTAAAGACAGTGGCAATCAAGCCGATTGCAAAGTTTTGCAAAGTGAAGGGAACAGGTCCAATTGGAAGACTGATTTGTGCCAATACAGCAATAAGAGCAGCCCCAATAGCAGGGATAGCATAAACGTGAGCTTTTTTCAAAATAGTTAACCTCTTTTCTAATGTATAGTAACAATTATACTCGTAGGAGAATTATTGTCAACCAATTTTTAAAAATAAGGTAACAAATACTGTAACAGCCGATTTGCTGACTGAGTAAGTTGTTTTCATCGATTCATAAATCATCAAAAAAGAAGCAGACACATTTGTATCAGCTTCTTTTTTGATGCTTAACGCATGGTTACAAATTCTTCAGATGCAGTTGGGTGAATCGCCACAGTTGCATCAAAGTCAGCCTTGGTTGCTCCCATTTTGATAGCAACAGCGAAACCTTGAATCATTTCATCAACACCATAGCCGATTCCATGAAGTCCGACAACTTTTTCTTCTGAACCAGCTGTTATCAATTTGAAACGTGTTTCTTGACGGTTGCAAGTGCAAGCAGAGTACATAGAAGTGAAGCTTGATTTGTAAACCTTGATTTGGTCTTGACCGTATTCTTTAATAGCTTGCTCTTCTGTCAACCCAACAGTTCCGATAGCAGGGTGTGAAAAGACAACAGTTGGAATAGTTGAGTAGTCCATTTTTGCAGTTGTTTTGCCGTTAAAGAGGCGTTCAGATAGGGTACGTCCAGCCTTGATAGCAACTGGAGTCAATTCTTTCTCACCTGTTACATCACCTAGAGCATAGATTCCCTCAACAACAGTATTTTGGTATTCATCTACTTGGATAAAGCCACGTTCGTTCAGAGTAACACCAGCTTTTTCAAGTTGCAAGCCCTTAACGTTTGGACGGCGACCTGTAGCCCAGATAACTTGGCTAGCTGTGTGACTAGTACCATCTTCGAAATGAATGGTAATGCCTTCAGCAGTTTTTTCTAACTTAGCAGGGACTTTATGAGTATGAAGTGGTAAGTTTGTTCTTTCCATTTCCTTGACTAAACCTTCAACGATGTAAGAATCAAAACCACGTAAAGGACGATCGCGACGAACAAAGAGGTCTGTCTTAACACCAAAAGTGTGGAGTACGCCAGCCAATTCAACGGCAATATAACCAGCACCTAGAATAGCAACTGACTCTGGAAGTTCTTCCCAAGCAAATACATCATCAGAAGAGCCACCTAGTTCAGCACCAGGAATATTAGGAATACTTGGATGGGCACCAGTAGCAATCACGATATGTTTAGCACGAATGAGTTCACCATTTACGCTTACAGTATGAGAATCTACAAATTCAGCATGTCCTTCAATCAAGTCTACACCGTTGCGTTTAAAACTGCCATCATAAGAAGAACGAGCGCGATCGATGTAGGCTTCACGATTGCGACGTAGGGTTGCAAAGTCAAAGTTAAGATCAGTAGTTTTAAAACCGTAGTCTTCTCCAAATTGATGGAAAGTCTCAGCGATTTGTGCTCCGTACCACATGATTTTCTTAGGAACACAACCGACGTTAACACAGGTTCCACCTAATTTCTTTTCCTCAATAACGGCCGCTTTGGCTCCATGTTCACCAGCACGATTCATGGTAGCAATTCCTCCGCTACCTCCACCGATAGCAATGATATCATATTCTCTCATTGAAAACTCCTTTGTACTCCTTTAAATAGTAGAGTGTCATTTTTTGATAGTCATATTCTATCTTTTTTTTGATGTGATTGCAAAAATCTGCTACGTTTAAAAAATTTAAAGAAAAGGCTTGCAAAAAGGGAAAATAAAGTGTATTATATAACTAGTACAATAACGATAAAAATAAATTCCGAACAATAAGTGAATCCTGAAATGTCATTATTTCGTTCTGAATTGTTATTGTTTGTATTTGGTAATTTTTATATAATATTGTTAAGGACTTTAAATCAAAAAAGGAGTTTCATTATGAAAAAGAATCGTAAGGCTAAAAAGTGGCAATTGTATGCAGCAATCGGTGCTGCAAGTGTTGTTGTATTGGGGGCTGGGGGCATTTTGCTCTTTAGACAACCTTCTCAAACCGCTGTAAAAGATGAGCCTACTCATCTTGTTGTTGCTAAAGAAGGAAGCGTGGCATCCTCTGTTTTATTATCAGGGACAGTAACGGCAAAAAATGAACAATATGTTTATTTTGATGCTAGTAAGGGAGATTTAGATGAAATCCTTGTTTCTGTGGGGGATAAGGTCAGCGAAGGGCAGGCTTTAGTTAAGTACAGCAGCTCAGAAGCACAGGCGGCCTATGATTCAGCGAGTCGAGCAGTAGCTAAGGCAGACCGTCATATTAACGAACTCAACCAAGCACGAAATGAAGCCGTTTCAGCTCCGGCTCCACAGTTGCCAACACCAGTAGGAGGCGAAGGAACTGCAGGGCAAACTCCAGCTCCAGTCTCAGGAAATGCAGTATCCTCTATTGATGCACAACTAGGTGATGCCCGTGATGCCCGTGCAGATGCTGCAGCGCAATTAAGCAAGGCTCAAAGTCAGTTGGATGCAATGACGGTTCTCAGTACCCTAGAAGGAACTGTGGTTGAAGTCAACCGGAACGTTTCCAAATCTCCAACAGGAGCTAGCCAGGTGGTCGTTCATGTCGTAAGCAATGAAAACTTACAAGTTAAGGGGGAATTATCTGAATACAACCTTGCCAACCTATCTGTCGGACAAGAAGTAACCTTCACTTCTAAAGTGTACCAAGATAAGAGCTGGACTGGTAAGATTAGCTACATTTCTGACTACCCTAAAAACAATGGTGAAGCAGCAAGTGCAGCTCCTGCCACAGCAGCTGGTAATTCTGGCTCTAAATATCCATATACCATTGATGTTACAAGTGAAATCGGTGATTTGAAACAAGGATTTTCAGTAAGTGTTGAGGTCAAAAATAAGAGTAAAGCCATTTTGGTTCCTCTAACAAGTGTTGTGACTGAAAATGATAAGAACTATGTCTGGGTGCTTGACGAGCAGAAAAAGGCCAAGAAAGTGGAAGTTGGTTTGGGTAATGCTGATGCAGACAACCAAGAAATCACAACAGGTCTGACAAATGGAGTCAAGGTCATCAGTAACCCAACGTCTTCTCTAGAGGAAGGAAAAGAGGTGAAGGCTGATGAAGAAACTAATTAGTTTAAAAAATATCTGCAGAAGTTACCGTAATGGTGACCAAGAGCTGCAGGTTCTCAAAAATATCAACCTAGAAGTGAATGAGGGTGAATTTGTTGCCATCATGGGACCATCCGGTTCAGGTAAGTCAACCCTCATGAACACCATTGGGATGTTGGATACACCAACCAGTGGAGAGTATTATCTTGAAGGCCAAGAAGTGGCTGGACTTGGTGAAAAACAACTAGCCAAAGTTCGAAATCAAGAGATTGGATTTGTTTTTCAACAGTTCTTTCTTCTATCCAAACTCAATGCTCTGCAAAACGTAGAATTGCCCTTGATTTATGCGGGAGTTTCGGCTTCAAAACGTCGCAAGTTAGCTGAGGAATATCTAGAAAAGGTTGAGTTGACTGAGCGTAGCCATCATTTACCTTCGGAGTTATCTGGTGGTCAAAAGCAACGTGTGGCTATTGCGCGTGCCTTGGTAAACAATCCTTCTATTATCCTAGCAGACGAACCGACAGGAGCCTTGGATACCAAAACAGGTAATCAAATTATGCAACTATTGGTTGACTTGAACAAAGAAGGAAAAACCATTATTATGGTAACGCATGAGCCTGAAATAGCTGCTTATGCCAAACGTCAGATTGTCATTCGCGATGGAGTTATTTCATCTGATAGTGCTCAGTTAGAAAAGGAGGAAAACTAAGATGCAGAATCTGAAATTTGCCTTTTCATCTATTATGGCTCACAAGATGCGCTCTTTTCTCACTATGATTGGGATTATCATTGGTGTTTCATCTGTTGTTGTGATTATGGCTCTGGGAGATTCCATGTCTCGTCAGGTCAATAAAAATATGACCAAGTCACAGAAGAATATCCATGTCTTTTTCTCGCCTATCAAAAGTAAAGACGGTTCTTTTACCCAAAAACAATCAGCATTGACAGTTTCTGGGAAAGAAGAGGAAGTTCCTGTGGAACCACCAAAACCACAAGAATCCTGGGTCAGGGAGGCGGCTAAACTCAAAGGGGTGGACAGTTACTATGTAACCAACTCAACAAATACCACCCTGTCTTATAAAGATAAAAAAGTGGAGCGCGCTAGCTTGACAGGTGGGAATATTACCTACATGAAGGCAGTTGAAAATGAAATTGTTGCAGGAAGAAGTCTCATAGCTCAGGATTATAAAGATGTGGCCAGTGTCATTTTACTAGATCAAGAACTTGCTAATAGCCTGTTTGGATCTGCTCAAGAAGCTGTTAATCAGGTTATAGATGTTGGTGGCTTTAGCTATCGTGTCATTGGTGTCTATACCAGCGATGAGGCTAAGACTGCCAAGACTTTTGGTATTGGTGGACTTCCAATTACGACTAATATTTCTCTTGCCAATAACTTCAATATGGATGAAATTTCTGATATTGTCTTCCGTGTCAATGATACCAGTTTGACACCAACAGTGGGACCAGAATTAGCTAGAAAATTGACCGAGATTGCTGGTCTTCAGCAAGGGGAGTATCAGGTGTCAGATGCGACTGCAGCCTTCCAAGAAGTACAACAACTGTTCGGTTTTATAACTACGATTATTAGTGCCATTGCAGGAATTTCACTTTTTGTTGGAGGGACTGGTGTTATGAACATCATGCTGGTTTCGGTGACGGAGCGTACGCGTGAGATTGGTCTCCGTAAGGCTTTGGGTGCAACGCGTGCCAATATTTTAATTCAGTTTTTGATTGAATCCATGATTTTGACCTTGCTTGGTGGAGTTATTGGTCTAACCATTGCGACAGGCTTAACCGCTATAGCTGGCATACTCTTGCAAGGATTGATAGCTGGTATAGAAGTAGGAGTATCAATCCCAGTTGCCCTATTTAGTCTTGCAGTTTCGGCTAGCGTGGGTATGATTTTTGGTGTTCTACCAGCCAATAAAGCTTCTAAGCTAGATCCGATTGAAGCTCTTCGCTATGAATAAGATAATCAAGATGAAAAACAAGATGGACACTCGTCTATCTTGTTTTTGTATGGATTTCCCTATCGAAAATCCTTAAAAATGTGATATAATGAAGTGTTAGAAAAACAGGTTTCATTTGCCTGGAAAGGAAAAATTATGTCTGAAAAGAATTTTTATATTACAACGCCGATTTACTATCCATCTGGTAAACTTCATATCGGATCTGCCTACACAACCATCGCCTGTGATGTCCTAGCACGTTACAAACGCCTGATGGGCTACGATGTCTTTTATTTGACAGGTCTTGATGAGCACGGTCAGAAAATCCAGCAGAAAGCAGAAGAAGCTGGAATTACACCTCAAGCCTATGTTGATGGGATGGCAGTTGGAGTCAAAGAACTCTGGCAATTACTCGATATCTCATACGATAAGTTTATTCGCACAACTGATGACTATCATGAAAAAGTAGTGGCGCAAGTCTTTGAGCGCTTGCTTGCTCAAGATGACATCTATTTGGGTGAATATTCTGGTTGGTATTCAGTTTCAGATGAGGAATTCTTTACAGAAAGTCAGCTTGCGGAAGTATTCCGTGATGAAGCTGGAAATGTAACTGGTGGTATTGCTCCATCAGGTCACGAGGTTGAATGGGTATCTGAAGAATCATACTTCCTTCGCCTCAGCAAATACCAAGATCGTTTGGTCGAATTTTTCAAGTCTCATCCTGAATTTATCACTCCAGATGGTCGTCTGAATGAAATGCTTCGCAACTTTATCGAGCCAGGTTTAGAGGATTTGGCGGTTTCTCGTACAACCTTTACATGGGGTGTTCCGGTACCATCAAATCCAAAACACGTTGTATACGTTTGGATTGATGCTCTTCTTAACTATGCGACAGCTCTTGGCTACGGTCAAGACGAACATGGTAACTTTGACAAGTTCTGGAATGGCACAGTCTTCCACATGGTAGGAAAAGACATCCTTCGTTTCCACTCAATCTACTGGCCAATCCTTCTTATGATGTTGGATATCAAATTGCCAGATCGTTTGATTGCCCATGGTTGGTTTGTCATGAAAGACGGCAAAATGTCTAAGTCTAAAGGAAATGTCGTTTACCCTGAAATGTTGGTAGAGCGTTATGGACTAGATCCGCTTCGTTACTACCTCATGCGTAGCCTTCCAGTTGGTTCAGACGGAACCTTCACTCCTGAAGACTATGTTGGCCGTATTAACTATGAATTGGCCAATGACCTTGGAAACCTCCTCAACCGTACGGTTTCTATGATTAACAAGTACTTTGATGGGCAAATCCCTGCCTATGTAGAAGGCGTGACAGAATTTGACCATGCTCTTGCTCAAGTAGTTGCCGAATCAATCGCTGATTACTATACACACATGGAAGCAGTTGACTACCCACGTGCACTTGAAGCAGTCTGGACCCTGATCTCTCGTACTAACAAATACATCGACGAGACAGCTCCATGGGTCTTGGCAAAGGATGAAGCACTTCGTGATCAATTGGCAAGTGTCATGAGCCACTTGGCAGCCAGCCTGCGTGTTGTAGCTCACTTGATTGAGCCATTTATGATGGAAACCAGTCGTGCAGTCTTGACTCAACTTGGCTTGGAAGAAGTAGCGAGCCTTGAAAACTTGAGCTTGGCTGACTTCCCAGCAGATGTGACTGTAGTTGCCAAAGGAACACCAATCTTCCCACGTCTCGATATGGAAGAAGAAATCGCCTATATCAAGGAACAAATGGAAGGTAACAAACCAGCAGTCGAAAAAGAGTGGAACCCAGACGAAGTTGAACTCAAACTAAACAAGGAAGAAATCAAGTTTGAAGACTTTGACAAGGTTGAAATCCGTGTCGCAGAAGTCAAAGAAGTGTCTAAAGTAGAAGGTTCAGATAAGTTGCTCCAATTCCGCTTAGATGCTGGTGATGGTCAACATCGTCAAATTCTCTCAGGAATTGCAAAATACTATCCAAACGAACAAGAATTGGTCGGCAAGAAAGTTCAAATCGTTGCCAATCTCAAACCACGTAAAATGATGAAGAAATATGTCAGCCAAGGGATGATCCTCTCAGCTGAACATGATGGACAATTAACCCTTCTTACAGTTGATTCAGCTGTACCAAATGGAAGTGTGATTGGATAAAAATAGACAGGACTAGTTCATGCTAGTTCTGTTTTTTTCTTTAACTATTATGCTTTACAAACTAGTGTGAAAATGGTATATTATAGGTGAAGTTACTAGTATGTATTACAAAATAGATAGAAGGGAGAAGTGATGAAAGAAACTCAACTATTAAAAGGTGTTCTTGAAGGTTGTGTCTTGGATATGATTGGTCAAAAAGAGCGGTATGGTTATGAGTTGGTTCAGACTTTGCGAGAGGCTGGATTTGACACTATCGTTCCAGGAACTATTTATCCTTTGTTGCAAAAGTTAGAAAAAAATCAATGGATAAGAGGCGACATGCGTCCGTCGCCAGATGGTCCAGATCGGAAGTATTTTTCGTTAACTAAAGAAGGAGAAGAGCGTGTCTCAGTCTTTTGGCAACAATGGGACGATTTGAGTCAAAAAGTAGAAGGAATTAAGAATGGAGGGTAAACCATGAAGAAAATGAAGTATTATGAAGAAACAAACGCTTTGCTGCATAAGTTTTCTGAGGAGAATCAGCAGTATTTTGAGGAACTGTGGGAAAGTTTTAATCTTGCTGGATTTCTCTATGATGAGGACTATCTCAGAGAGCAGATTTATTTGATGATGTTAGATTTCTCAGAAGCAGAACGAGATGGCATGAGTGCAGAGGATTATTTAGGTAAGAATCCTAAAAAAATAATGAAAGAGATACTTAAGGAAGCACCACGTAGTTCTATCAAAGAGTCCCTTTTGACGCCAATTCTCGTCCTAGCGATATTACGTTACTATCAATTACTAGGTGATTTTTCTAAAGGTCCTCTCTTAACAGTCAATTTGCTCACATTTTTAGGGCAACTTCTTCTTTTTCTGGTCGGATTTGGGCTTGTGGCTACAATTTTACGAAGAAGTTTAGTCCAAGATTCTCCTAAAATGAAAATTGGTACTTATATTGTCGTTGGGATTCTTGTTCTGCTAGTTGTTCTGGGATATGTAGGAATGGCAAGCTTCATACAAGAAGGAGCCTTTTATCTTCCTGCTCCCTGGGATAGTTTATCTGTATTTACGATTTCGCTGGTCATCAGTATTTGGAATTGGAAAGAACCGATTTTTCGTCCCTTTGTCAGTATGATTGTTGCCCACCTTATTGTAGGCTCTCTGCTCCGTTACTATGAGTGGATGGGAATTTCAAATGTTTTTCTTACGAAGATTATTCCTTTAGCTGTCCTCTTTATTGGAATCTTTGTCTTGTTCCGTGGGTTTAAGAAGATAAAATGGAGTGAAATATAGTCAAAAAGCCGTTGCAAAGCGGTTTTTTGTTATAATTAAAAGAAGAATGTAGAATTAAAGGAGAATAACATGACTTTCGAAGAAATCCTGCCTGGCTTAAAGGCTAAGAAAAAATATGTACGCACTGGTTGGGGAGGGGCTGAAAACTATGTCCAACTCTTTGACACTATCGAACAAAACGGGGTTGCGCTTGAAGTAACGCCCTATTTCCTAATCAACGTGTCTGGAGAAGGAGAAGGTTTTTCCATGTGGAGCCCAACACCTTGTGATGTTTTGGCAACAGATTGGGTAGAAGTGCATGACTAGACGTGTACTCATTACAGGGGTGAGCTCAGGTATCGGATTAGCTCAAGCTTGCCTCTTTTTAGAGAATGGCTATCAAGTTTATGGAGTTGACCAAGGTGAAAATCCACTTTTACAGGGTGATTTCCACTTTTTACAGAGAGATTTGACCTTGGACTTGGAGCCTATTTTTGACTGGTGTCCTCAGGTTGATGTTTTGTGCAATACTGCTGGAGTTTTGGATGATTATAAACCACTTTTGGAGCAATCAGCCCAGGAAATTCAAGAGATTTTTGAAATCAACTATGTGACTCCTGTTGAGTTGACTCGCTATTATTTGACACAAATGCTGGAAAATAAAAAGGGTGCCATCATTAATATGTGCTCCATAGCTTCTAGCCTAGCTGGAGGCGGTGGACATGCCTATACTTCTTCGAAGCACGCCCTAGCTGGCTTTACCAAGCAGTTGGCTTTAGACTATGCGGAAGCTGGGATTCAGGTCTTTGGTATCGCTCCAGGAGCCGTCAAGACAGCTATGACCGCTGCAGACTTTGAGCCAGGTGGATTGGCTGACTGGGTGGCTAGTGAAACCCCAATCAAGCGCTGGATTGAGCCAGAGGAAATAGCAGAAATCAGCCTTTTCTTAGCAAGTGGAAAGGCATCTGCCATGCAGGGACAAATTTTGACAATAGATGGTGGTTGGTCTCTGAAGTAGGAGTAGTTGGATGGAAATCAAAAATCACTTTGGAGTCTATGGTGTTTGCTATAAACATGGTTACCTTCTTTGTATTCAAAAAACAGCAGGTCCCTACAAAAATAGGTTAGACCTTCCTGGTGGCAGTCAGCAACTTGGTGAAGGACTGACGGAAACTCTGATTAGAGAAGTTATGGAAGAGACGGGATTTACTGTTAGAAGCTACTCTAATCCTCGAATCTACGATGTTTTCGTCAGGGAAGAGTTAACAAATTTTATGGTTCACCATGTCATGGCTTTGTATGATGTTGAAATGAATGAGAAGGCACCTCAAGTTACGATTTCTGAAACTGTCTCTGATGGTGTGAATGATTCTCTTGGATATGTTTGGAAGGCAATTCAAGAAATCACAGAAGAAAATGCATCACCATTAGTCTTGAAGGTTAAGTCTGAATTATTAGGATTTCCAGAACTGGACAAGACTTCTTACATGAATTGGAAGGTGAATGATGAGAAATCAACTGGCTCTGAGTGGCGAAAAAATTGTTGAAAAAATTTATCCTCAGTTATTGCATCACATAGGTATGATTAGAGGCGAATACTTGTTGAGAGAGCTCAATCAAAACATCCTGTTACCAAATTGTCAGCAATTTGTAAAAGATTATCTAGACACTATTTGTTCCTTGTACTCAGATGAGGAGGTCTGGTATCGTTTTTCTGAATTAACGAATACAGAAGCCAATTGTTTAGAGGGAACTAAACAGCATTTTGACGAACGTCATCCTTTGTTTGGTTATAGAGGGACCAGGCGTTTACTGGCGTGTCCGGATGAATTTCAGGCTGAGGCAAATGTCGTTACAGAAGTTTATCAAACCAATCCAAATCTGTCTGTTATTTTTCCTTTTGTCAATGATGCTGAGCAGTTAAAGCAAGCTATTACAGTATTACGTGAGCATGGTTTCACTGGAAAAATTGGCACAATGATTGAATTACCGTCAGCGTATTTTGACTTGGACAGGATACTGGAAACGGGCATTTCAAAAATTGTAGTTGGAATGAATGATTTGACTTCTTTTGTTTTTGCGACTGTGAGAAATAGTCAATGGCATGATATGGAAAGTCCAATAATGTTAGATATGCTGAGACAGATGCAGGATAAAGCAAGGACGAAAAAGATAGACTTTGCTGTGGCAGGTTATCTGAATGCTTCGTTCATACAAAAAATGAATCTGATTGGTATCAAGTGCATTATCCACTATAGTTCTATTCCAGAGATTTTTGATTTAGAGATTGACCATCCAGACTACCTCAAACGTGTAAAAGAAGTAAGTAAAAAATTACAAAGGAGCAACCCATGATACCTCAAGAAATGTGGAATGCCTACAAGCAAATCAATCCTTCTATCGGAGATGAGATAGATGCCTGGGCTTTTGGAGTGGAAGCAGATCACTTGGCAGACTTGGTTCTAAGAGGCGAAAAGACTGCAACAGCATCAGCTTACGAACTCTACGCACTAGAAGACGAACCCCTTCCGCAAGAAGGAACCTTTGATGTCATTTTAGATAGTCAAAATCAGGCTGTCTGCATTGTCGAAATTACCAAGGTTTCTGTTAAACCCTTTCATCAAGTTTCTGCGGACCATGCCTTTAAGGAAGGTGAGGGAGACAAATCTTTAGCATATTGGCGCCAGGTTCATGAAGACTGTTTCACCGAGTGGATGAGGGAGGCAGGACTAACTTTTACACCTGACACCAAGGTTGTTTTAGAAGAATTTCGCAAGGTCTACCCACTTTAGGCTGCAGAAGGAAGAAAGTTTTGGAAATTACCGTCCAATCCTTTTTTCTTAGGCAAAACATGATATAATAAGTTTGTTTGAAGAAGAGCCCTAGCTCTTAAACTTAGATAGGAGAAAACTATGCAAGCAGTTGAACATTTTATTAAGCAATTTGTTCCTGAACACTATGATTTATTTTTAGACTTGAGTCGTGAGACCAAGACTTTTTCTGGGAAGGTGACCATCACTGGCCAAGCACAAAGTGACCGTATTTCCCTTCATCAAAAAGGCTTGGAAATCGCTTCTGTAGAAGTTGCAGGTCAAGCTCGTCCATTTACAGTTGACCATGACAATGAAGCCCTTCATATCGAATTGGCTGAGGCTGGTCAAGTTGAAGTGGTTCTTGCCTTTTCTGGTAAAATCACAGACAACATGACAGGGATTTACCCTTCATACTATACAGTTGATGGAGTGAAGAAGGAAGTCTTGTCAACACAGTTTGAGAGTCATTTTGCGCGTGAAGCCTTCCCATGTGTGGATGAACCTGAAGCCAAAGCAACCTTTGACCTCTCTCTTCGTTTTGATCAAGCAGAAGGTGAATTGGCCTTGTCAAATATGCCAGAGATTGAACTTGAAAAACGTCAGGAAACAGGTATCTGGAAGTTTGAGACAACACCTCGCATGTCTTCTTACTTGTTGGCCTTTGTTGCAGGTGATTTGCAAGGTGTGACGGCTAAAACTAAAAACGGTACCCTTGTTGGTGTTTACTCAACCAAAGCCCACCCACTATCTAACCTTGATTTTTCACTAGATATTGCCGTTCGCTCAATCGAATTTTACGAAGATTACTACGGAGTTAAGTATCCAATTCCTCAATCTCTCCACATCGCCCTTCCTGACTTCTCAGCTGGAGCTATGGAAAACTGGGGTCTTGTGACCTACCGTGAAGTTTACTTGGTTGTGGATGAGAACTCAACATTTGCCAGCCGTCAACAAGTTGCCCTTGTTGTGGCACATGAATTGGCTCACCAATGGTTTGGGAACCTCGTGACTATGAAATGGTGGGATGACCTTTGGCTCAATGAAAGCTTTGCTAACATGATGGAGTACGTCTGTGTGGATGCTATCGAGCCAAGCTGGAATATCTTTGAAGATTTCCAAACAGGTGGTGTTCCGTCTGCCTTGAAACGTGACGCGACTGATGGCGTACAGTCTGTTCACGTCGAAGTCAAACACCCAGATGAAATCAATACGCTCTTTGATGGTGCTATCGTCTATGCCAAAGGAAGCCGTCTTATGCACATGCTTCGTCGTTGGCTAGGAGATGCTGATTTTGCTAAAGGTTTGCACGCTTACTTTGAAAAACACCAATACAGCAATACAATTGGTCGTGACCTTTGGGATGCCCTTGGTCAAGCGTCAGGGCGTGATGTTGCAGCCTTCATGGATTCTTGGTTGGAACAACCTGGTTACCCAGTACTTACTGTCAAGGTTGAAAATGATATCTTGAAGATTTCACAAAAACAATTCTTTATCGGTGAGAACGAGGACAAGAACCGTCTCTGGGTTGTACCACTCAATAGCAACTGGAAAGGCTTGCCAGATACACTTGAAACTGAAAGTATTGAAATCCCTGGTTACTCAGCTCTTCTTGCAGAAAACAAAACAGCCCTTCGTCTCAATACTGAAAATACAGCCCACTATATTACAGACTACCAAGGAGACTTGTTAGATGCTGTTCTTGCTGACCTAGTTGAGCTTGATAACACAAGCAAACTGCAAATTGTCCAAGAACGTCGCTTGCTTGCTGAAGCAGGGCACATTTCTTATGCTGATTTGCTCCCAGTCCTTGATAAACTTGCTAAGGAAGAGTCTTACCTTGTGGTTTCAGCTGTTTCTCAAGTGATTTCTGCCCTTGAACGCTTTATCGACGAAGGAACAGAAGCTGAAACAGCCTTCAAAGCACTAGTTGCTAAATTGGCTCGTCACAACTATGATCGTCTTGGTTTCGAAGCTAAGGATGGAGAATCAGACGAGGATGAATTGGTTCGTCAGTTGGCCATTTCTATGATGATTCGCTCAAATGATGCAGAAGCTAGTCAAGTTGCTAGCCAAATCTTCGCAGCACACAAGCAGAATCTTGCAGGACTTCCAGCAGCCATTCGTTCACAAGTTCTGATCAATGAGATGAAACATCATGAGACTAAAGACTTGTTAGCACTTTATCTTGATACTTATACGCACGCAACAGATGCTGTCTTTAAACGTCAGTTGGCAGCAGCTCTTGCCTACAGTAGAGATGCGGACAATATCCAAACCTTGATTGCTTCTTGGAAGGACAAATTTGTGGTCAAACCACAAGACTTGTCTGCTTGGTACTTCCAGTTCTTAAACCATCAAGCAACTCAGGAAACAGCATGGTCTTGGGCTCGTGAAAACTGGGCTTGGATCAAGGCAGCTCTTGGAGGAGATATGAGCTTTGATAGCTTTGTTATCCTTCCTGCCCATGTATTTAAGACAGAGCAACGCTTGGCGGAATACAAGGAATTCTTTGAGCCACAACTTTCTGATCTTGCTCTTAGCCGTAACATCGGCATGGGAATCAAGGAAATTGCAGCGCGTGTTGACTTGATTAACCGTGAAAAAGCTGCAGTGGAAGCAGTTGTTCTTCAATACGGAACTAAATAATCAAAATAAAACTCAGCTATCTCATGTAAAATGCAGAGAGTTGAGTTTTTTTTAAGGCAAATTTGGTATAATGGTTTTAATAAGGAGGAGTTTCTCATGATAAAAATCTTATTAGTTGAGGATGACTTAGGCCTGTCAAATTCAGTATTTGACTTCTTAGACGATTTTGCGGATGTCATGCAGGTATTTGATGGAGAAGAAGGTCTCTACGAAGCTGAAAGTGGCGTTTATGACTTGATTTTGCTCGATTTGATGTTGCCAGAAAAAAATGGTTTCCAAGTTTTGAAAGAATTGCGTGAAAAGGGAATTACAACACCAGTTCTGATTATGACTGCCAAGGAAAGCTTGGATGACAAGGGACATGGATTTGAACTAGGAGCGGATGATTATCTGACCAAACCTTTTTACCTAGAAGAACTTAAAATGCGGATTCAAGCCCTTCTCAAACGTTCAGGTAAGTTTAATGAAAACACCTTGACTTATGGAAATATTGTGGTTAATCTGTCAACCAATACCGTTAAAGTCGAAGATACTCCTGTCGAATTGCTAGGAAAAGAGTTCGATTTACTAGTATATTTCCTTCAAAATCAAAATGTGATTTTGCCGAAGACTCAGATTTTTGATCGTCTATGGGGATTTGATAGTGACACAACAATTTCGGTTGTCGAAGTCTATGTTTCAAAAGTCCGTAAGAAATTAAAAGGAACCACTTTTGCAGAGAATTTGCAAACCTTGCGTAGTGTTGGGTATATTTTAAAAGATGTTCAGTAAACTAAAAAAAACATGGTATGCGGATGACTTTAGTTACTTTATCCGCAACTTCGGTGTCTTTACCCTGATTTTCTCTACCATGACTCTGATTATTTTGCAGGTTATGCATTCGAGTCTCTATACTTCGGTGGATGATACGCTTCATGGCTTGAGTAAGAATCCTCAGGCAGTTATTCAGCTTGCGGTAAATAGGGCGACAGAAGAGATTAAAGATTTAGAGAATGCTGCTACAGATACTAGCAAGACTGAGATAAAACCCAATGTCAGTTCCAATACGGAGGTTATTCTTTTTGATAAGAATTTTACGCAACTCCTTTCTGGAAATCGATTTTTGGGATTGGATAAGATTAAGTTAGAAAAGAAAGAACTAGGTCATATCTATCAGATTCAGGTTTTTAATAGCTATGGACAGGAAGAAATCTATCGCATGATTCTGATGGAAACCAATATCAGTTCGGTTTCAACCAATATCAAGTATGCTGCTGTCTTGATTAATACCAGTCAGTTGGAGCAAGCAAGTCAAAAGCATGAGCAATTGATTGTGGTCGTGATGGCTAGTTTCTGGATTTTGTCTTTGCTCGCCAGTCTCTATCTAGCTCGAGTCAGTGTTCGTCCTCTGCTTGAGAGCATGCAGAAGCAGCAGTCCTTTGTGGAAAATGCCAGTCATGAGTTACGAACTCCACTTGCTGTTTTGCAAAATCGTTTAGAGACCCTTTTCCGGAAGCCAGAAGCTACCATTATGGATGTGAGCGAAAGTATTGCATCGAGTTTGGAAGAAGTCCGAAATATGCGTTTTTTGACGACAAACTTGCTGAACTTAGCTCGACGAGATGATGGAATTAAGCCGGAACTTGCAGAAGTTCCAACTAGTTTTTTCAATACGACTTTCACAAACTATGAGATGATTGCTTCTGAAAATGACCGTGTCTTCCGTTTTGAAAATCGCATCCATCGAACGATTGTCACAGATCAGCTTTTACTCAAACAACTGATGACTATCCTATTTGATAATGCTATCAAATATACTGAGGAGGATGGTGAAATTGATTTTATGATTTCAGCGACCGATCGCAATCTTTATTTGCTGGTTTCCGATAATGGAGTCGGTATCTCAGCAGAAGATAAGAAGAAAATTTTTGATCGTTTTTATCGAGTGGATAAGGCTAGAACCCGCCAAAAAGGTGGTTTTGGTTTAGGATTATCCTTAGCCAAGCAAATTGTAGATGCGCTAAAAGGAACCATTACTGTCAAAGATAATAAACCAAAGGGAACAATCTTTGAAGTGAAGATTGCCATCCACACACCATCGAAAAAGAAAAAATAAAAATATCGCTCCAGCTGGGGCGATATTTTGGATTTATCTTCTACGTTTTCGTTTGATAATAGACCGTTGAACTTTTAAAACAAGTAAGCTGGATCCGATTGCTGCGGCAAATGCAAGAGCAGTTGATAATTTTAATGCTAAAAAGATAAAACTAAAGATAGCAATACAGATACAAAAAACAGCGATATTAACAAAAAATAGGATTTCCTTGAGATTGACATCAGATTGCGCTTCAGGTGTATAATCTTGATATCGAGGAACCTGCTGGCTTAATTCTTCTTGATAGTCTACCTCATAGGATTGTAATTTTCTTACGGGCATTATTCTCTCCTTAACAGTACATACCTATTTTATCATTTTTTCAGCAGAGAATTATTACAGAAAGGTTACAATAAGAATAAAGTCCCTTTTCATTTTTAAAGAATGGCTGATTTTCCAGAAATGTGGTATAATTTTTCTTATGGAAAAGATTATCATTACAGCAACTGCTGAAAGTATTGAACAAGTTGAACAACTGCTCGAAGCTGGCGTAGACCGGATCTATGTCGGTGAGAAAGATTTTGGCCTTCGTCTGCCAACAACCTTTAGTCATGACCAATTGCGTGAAATTGCTAAGCTAGTTCATGATGCGGGTAAGGAATTGATTGTTGCAGTTAATGCCCTCATGCACCAAGATATGATGGATCGTATCAAGCCTTTCTTAGACTTTTTGGAAGAAATTAAGACAGACCACATTACGATTGGGGATGCAGGCGTTTTTTACGTAGTCAATCGCGATGGTTATTCATTTAAGACTATCTACGATGCCTCAACCATGGTGACAAGCAGTCGTCAGATTAACTTCTGGGGACAAAAGGCTGGCGCATCTGAAGCTGTTTTGGCGCGTGAAATTCCATCAGCTGAACTTTTCAAAATGCCAGAGATTTTGGAAATTCCTGCTGAAGTTTTGGTTTACGGTGCTAGTGTTATTCACCATTCTAAACGTCCACTCTTGCAAAACTACTATAACTTTACGCATATCGATGATGAAAAAACGCGTAAACGTGACCTTTTCTTGGCTGAGCCAAGTGACCCTGAAAGCCACTATTCCATTTTTGAAGACAATCATGGGACTCACATCTTTGCCAACAATGACCTTGATTTGATGACCAAATTGACAGAATTGGTAGAGCATGGCTTTACTCACTGGAAATTAGAAGGTCTTTATACACCTGGTCAGAACTTTGTTGAGATTGCAAAACTCTTTATCCAAGCGCGTAGTTTGATCCAAGATGGTAACTTTAGTCATGACCAAGCCTTCTTGCTGGATGAAGAAGTTCGTAAACTTCACCCTAAAAACCGTTTCCTTGATACAGGATTTTATGATTACGATCCTGATATGGTAAAATAAAGTAAATCAATAGTTGAGAGAAGGAAGATGCAAACATTTCTTCTCTCAATTTTTTCTTATTCTCCAATATTTTCAAAAAATTAGTAGGCTAGGATGCTCTATTTGATAGGATTTTTAAGCTAAGTAACGTCCTTGAGTTTGAAAAATATCCCATGTTTGCAGGTGCCAAATGGCCCTTTTTTTGGTATAATTTTTTATAATGAAAACGATTGGTAATCGCTATGTTGTGGTGGATTTAGAGGCAACTAGCACAGGTAGTAAGGCTAAAATTATCCAAGTGGGAATTGTTGTGATTGAGGATGGGAAAATCGTCGATCACTATACGACGGATGTCAATCCCCATGAACCCTTGGATGCTCATATCAAAGAACTGACAGGATTGACGGACCAACGTCTGGCGAAAGCACCTGATTTTTCGCAAGTTGCCAGAAAAATCTTTGACTTGGTGGAGGATGGTATTTTTGTAGCCCACAATGTTCAGTTTGATGCCAATCTCTTGGCGGAAAATTTATTTTTAGAAGGCTATGAACTAAGAAATCCTCGTGTAGACACGGTCGAATTGGCCCAAGTCTTTTTCCCAGAACTGGAAAAATATAGTTTGCCGATTTTGTGTCAGGAATTAGGCATTCCTCTAAAACACGCCCACACAGCCCTTTCAGATGCCCAAGCGACTGCTGAATTACTACTTTTTCTACGAGAAAAGATGGCCCAACTTCCTAAAGGACTCTTGGAACGCTTGCTGGAAATGGCTGACGCTCTCCTATATGAGTCCTACTTGGTTATTGAAGAAATTTATCGCAGCCAATCTATCCTGACTTCTTCAGATCTATTTGAAGTTCAAGGGATATATTTCAAGAAAATTGCAGCTCCCCTGGAGTCACGAAAACTATCTCAAGATTTTTCTAAAAATATTTCTCTGTTGAACCTTGAAGTAAGGGAAGAGCAAGAACGTTTTGCTAAAGAGGTTGGTTTACTATTGAAGGATGAGCCTGTATCATTAATTCAAGCACCAACTGGTATTGGGAAAACTTATGGTTATCTCTTACCCGCTTTGTCCCAAGAGGAAAATCGTCAGATTGTCCTTAGCGTTCCGACAAAGATTCTTCAAAATCAAATCATGGAAGAAGAAGGTAAATGTCTCAAGGAAGTGTTCCATACAGATATTCATTCTTTAAAGGGACCACAAAATTACCTGAAGTTGGATGCCTTTTATCGTTCCTTGCAGGAAAATGATGAAAATCGCTTATTTAGACGCTTTAAAATGCAACTCTTGGTCTGGTTGACAGAGACAGAAACCGGGGATTTGGATGAAATCGGGCAACTTTATCGTTACCAACATTTTCTAACAGACCTTCGTCATGATGGAAATTTATCATCTAAGAGCTTATTTGTGACGGAAGATTTTTGGAAAAGAAGTCAAGAAAGGGCACAAGCCTGTAAGCTTTTAGTAACTAATCATGCCTATCTTGTAACCAGACTGGAAGACAATCCTGAATTTGTCAGTGACCGTTTACTGATTATTGATGAAGTCCAAAAAGTTTTGTTGGCTCTAGAAAATCTGCTTCAACAGACCTACGATATCCAGTCTATTATTGATTTAGTTGATAGGGCTTTAGTAGGAGAAGAAAATAGGATTCAACAACGAATATTAGAAAGTATTCGTTTTGAGTGTCTCTATTTGATAGAGCAATTTCAGTCTGGCAAATCTAGGAAAAATATCTTGGATTCTCTTGCCAATCTCCACCAGTATTTTTCAGAATTAGAGGTAGAAGGCTTTGAGGAACTGGTTCGATATTTTACGGCTGAAGGTGATTACTGGCTTGAAGCCACTGAAACGAGTCAGAAGAAAATTCAGATTTCTTCTACAAAATCAGGCCGAATCCTTCTATCTTCCTTAGTGCCAAATTCATGTAAAGTCTTGGGAGTGTCGGCAACTCTTGAGATTAGTCAGAGGGTTTCTTTGGCAGACCTTTTAGGCTATCCTGAAGCCAAATTTATCAAGATTGAAGCTCATAAAAAACAGGATCAAGAAGTGGTCTTGGTCAAAGATTTCCCTCTAGTAACAGAAACCTCCTTAGAAGTTTACGCCAAAGAGGTAGCTGATTTACTGATGGATGTTCAAGATTTCCAACAACCGATTTTGGTTCTCTTTACTGCTAAAGACATGCTTCTAGCAGTATCGGATTTACTTCCAGTTAGCCATCTGTCCCAGTATAAAAATGGCGATGTTCATCAACTGAAGAAACGCTTTGAAAAAGGAGAACAACAAATCCTGCTTGGTGCAGCAAGTTTCTGGGAAGGAGTTGATTTTTCAAGCCATCCTTTTGTGATTCAAGTTGTACCGAGACTTCCTTTCCAAAATCCGCAAGAGCCCTTGACGAAAAAGATCAATCAGGAACTAATTCAAGAAGGGAAAAATGCTTTTTATGATTATCAATTGCCAATGGCTATTATTCGTTTAAAGCAGGCTTTGGGAAGAAGTATGAGACGTGAACACCAACGTTCCTTAACCCTCATTCTGGATAGGAGAATTGTGGGGAAGAGATATGGTAAACAAATTGTGACTTCTCTAGCAAAAGAAGCGACTGTTAAAGCTGTCTCTCAATCCGAAGTTGATGAGACTATTGATAAATTTTTAAATGAACTATGATAAATAGTATTGTATGAAAGTATAAGGTTAGTGTATATGAAACGTTCTCTCGACTCTAGAGTCGATTATAGTTTGCTCCTCCCAGTATTTTTCCTACTGGTTATTGGCGTGGTGGCTATCTATATAGCTGTTAGTCATGATTATCCAAACAATATTCTGCCCATTTTAGGGCAGCAGGTCGCCTGGATCGCCTTGGGGCTTGTGATTGGTTTTGTGGTCATGCTCTTTAATACAGAATTTCTTTGGAAAGTGACCCCCTTTCTGTATATTTTAGGCTTGGGACTCATGGTCTTACCAATTGTCTTTTATAATCCAAGCCTAGTTGCATCAACGGGTGCCAAAAACTGGATATCGGTAAATGGTGTTACCTTGTTCCAGCCGTCAGAATTTATGAAGATATCCTATATCCTCATGTTGGCTCGTGTGATTGTCCAGTTTACCCAAAAACATAAGGAATGGAGACGCACAGTTCCGCTGGACTTTTTATTGATTTTCTGGATGATTCTCTTTACCATTCCAGTCCTAGTTCTTTTGGCACTTCAAAGTGACTTGGGGACGGCTTTGGTTTTTGTGGCCATTTTCTCAGGAATCGTCTTACTATCAGGGGTTTCTTGGAAAATTATTATTCCAGTATTTGTGACTGCGGTAACAGGAATTGCTGGTTTTCTAGCCATTTTTATCAGCAAGGATGGTCGTGCTTTTCTCCATCAACTGGGGATGCCGACCTACCAAATCAATCGTATCTTGGCTTGGCTCAATCCATTTGACTTTGCCCAAACAACCACTTACCAACAGGCTCAAGGACAAATTGCTATTGGGAGCGGTGGCTTATTTGGTCAAGGGTTTAATGCTTCGAATCTGCTTATTCCAGTTCGTGAGTCGGATATGATTTTCACGGTGATCGCAGAAGATTTTGGCTTTATTGGCTCTGTCCTTGTTATTGCTCTTTATCTCATGCTCATTTACCGTATGTTGAAGATTACTCTCAAATCAAATAACCAGTTCTACACCTATATTTCAACTGGCTTGATTATGATGTTACTCTTCCACATCTTTGAAAATATCGGCGCTGTGACGGGCTTACTTCCCTTGACTGGGATTCCCTTGCCTTTTATTTCACAAGGGGGATCGGCTATTATCAGTAATTTGATCGGTGTTGGCTTGCTTTTATCGATGAGTTACCAGACCAATCTAGCTGAAGAAAAGAGCGGAAAAGTCCCATTCAAACGGAAAAAGGTTGTATTAAAACGAATCAAATAAGGAGAAAATCATGGTTAAAGTAGCCGTTATGTTAGCTCAGGGCTTTGAAGAAATTGAAGCTTTGACAGTAGTAGATGTCTTGCGTCGTGCCAATATTACTTGTGATATGGTAGGATTTGAGGAGCAGGTGACAGGTTCGCACACAATCCAAGTAAAAGCAGATCGTGTCTTTGATGGTGATTTATCAGCCTATGACATGATTGTCCTTCCTGGTGGAATGCCTGGTTCTGCACATTTGCGTGACAATCAGGCCTTGATTCAGGAATTACAACGCTTTGAGCAAGAAGGGAAGAAACTGGCAGCCATTTGTGCAGCGCCAATTGCCCTCAATCAAGCTGGAGTATTGAAAAATAAGAAGTTTACTTGTTATGATGGTGTTCAAGAGCAAATCCTTGATGGTCACTACGTCAAGGAAACAGTAGTGGTAGATGGTCAATTGACAACCAGTCGGGGCCCTTCAACAGCCCTTGCCTTTGCCTACGAGTTGGTGGAGCAACTAGGCGGAGATGCAGAGAGTTTACGAACTGGAATGCTCTATCGAGATGTCTTTGGTAAAAATCAGTAAAACGGGAGTCAACCTCTCGTTTTTTTATGTGGAAAACTCAGGGAAATCATCGCTTTTTTAACGAAAAAATGGTATAATGAAAGCTATGAAATATCACGATTATATCTGGGATTTAGGTGGAACTTTACTGGATAATTATGAAACTTCAACAGCTGCATTTGTTGAAACATTGGCACTGTATGGCATCACACAAGACCATGACAGTGTCTATCAAGCTTTAAAGGTTTCTACTGATTTTGCGATTGAGACTTTCGCTCCCAACTTAGAACATTTTTTAGAAAAGTACAAGGAAAATGAAGCCAGAGAGCTTGAACACCCGATTTTATTTGAAGGAGTTTCCGAATTATTGGAGGACATTTCAAATCAAGGTGGGCGTCATTTCTTGGTTTCTCACCGAAATGATCAGGTCTTGGAAATTTTAGAAAAAACCTCTATAGCAGCTTATTTTACAGAAGTAGTCACTTCTAGCTCAGGCTTTAAGAGAAAGCCGAATCCTGAGTCCATGATTTATTTAAGAGAAAAGTATCAAATTAACTCTGGTCTTGTCATTGGTGATCGGCCGATTGATATTGAAGCAGGTAAAGCTGCAGGATTGGACACCCACTTGTTTACCAGTATCGTGAATTTAAGACAAGTATTAGACATGTAAGAAAAAGGAATAAGATGACAGAAGAAATCAAAAATCTGCAGGCACAGGATTATGATGCCAGTCAAATTCAAGTTTTAGAGGGCCTAGAGGCTGTTCGTATGCGTCCAGGGATGTATATCGGGTCAACCTCAAAAGAAGGTCTTCACCATCTAGTCTGGGAAATTGTTGATAACTCAATTGACGAGGCCTTGGCAGGATTTGCCAGCCATATTCAAGTTTTTATCGAGCCAGATAATTCGATCACTGTTGTCGATGATGGACGTGGTATTCCAGTCGATATTCAAGAAAAAACAGGTCGACCTGCCGTGGAAACTGTCTTTACTGTCCTTCATGCTGGAGGAAAGTTTGGCGGTGGCGGATATAAGGTCTCAGGTGGTCTTCACGGAGTGGGGTCGTCAGTAGTTAACGCCCTTTCCACTCAATTAGACGTTCATGTCCACAAAAACGGTAAAATTCATTATCAAGAATACCGTCGTGGTCATGTTGTCGCAGACCTTGAGGTGGTTGGGGACACAGATAGAACTGGAACAACAGTTCATTTTACACCGGACCCAGAAATCTTCACTGAAACAACAACCTTTGATTTTGATAAATTAAATAAACGAATTCAAGAGTTGGCCTTTCTAAATCGCGGTCTTCAAATCTCCATCACAGATAAGCGCGAAGGTTTGGAACAAACTAAGCATTACCATTATGAAGGTGGGATTGCTAGTTACGTTGAATATATCAATGAGAACAAGGATGTGATCTTTGATACACCAATCTACACAGATGGTGAGATGGATGATATTACCGTTGAAGTAGCAATGCAGTACACAACGGGTTACCACGAAAACGTCATGAGTTTCGCCAATAACATTCACACCCATGAAGGTGGAACGCATGAACAAGGTTTCCGTACAGCCTTGACACGTGTTATCAACGATTATGCTCGAAAAAATAAGTTACTGAAAGACAATGAAGACAACCTAACAGGGGAAGATGTCCGAGAAGGATTAACTGCAGTTATCTCAGTTAAACACCCAAATCCACAGTTTGAAGGACAAACCAAGACCAAATTGGGCAATAGTGAAGTGGTCAAGATTACCAATCGTCTCTTCAGTGATGCCTTCTCTGATTTCCTCATGGAAAATCCACAGATTGCCAAACGTATCGTGGAAAAAGGGATCTTGGCTGCTAAGGCTCGTGTGGCTGCCAAGCGTGCGCGTGAAGTCACTCGTAAAAAATCTGGTTTGGAAATTTCCAACCTTCCAGGGAAACTAGCAGACTGTTCTTCTAACAATCCTGCTGAAACAGAACTCTTCATCGTTGAAGGAGACTCAGCTGGTGGGTCAGCCAAATCTGGTCGTAACCGTGAATTCCAAGCTATCTTGCCAATTCGTGGTAAAATCTTGAACGTTGAAAAAGCTAGCATGGATAAGATTCTAGCCAATGAAGAAATTCGTAGTCTTTTCACAGCGATGGGAACTGGATTTGGTGCAGAATTCGATGTTTCAAAAGCCCGTTACCAAAAGCTCGTTTTGATGACCGATGCCGATGTCGATGGAGCCCATATTCGTACTCTTCTTCTAACCTTGATTTATCGTTATATGAAACCAATACTAGAAGCTGGTTATGTTTATATTGCCCAACCACCAATTTATGGAGTCAAGGTTGGAAGCGAGATTAAAGAATATATCCAGCCAGGAGCGGATCAAGAAATTAAACTCCAAGAAGCCGTGGCCCGCCATAGTGAAGGACGTGCCAAACCAACCATTCAGCGTTATAAAGGTTTGGGTGAAATGGATGATCACCAGTTGTGGGAAACAACCATGGATCCCGAACATCGCTTAATGGCAAGAGTTTCTGTGGACGATGCTGCAGAAGCAGATAAAATCTTTGATATGTTGATGGGGGATCGAGTAGAGCCTCGTCGTGAATTTATCGAAGAAAATGCCGTCTATAGTACACTTGATGTCTAAAAAATCGGGAGAAGTAGTTCCCTTGGTCTAAAAAATATGATATAATCATTACGATTGTTTCAAGTTAAAAAGGAGTTTAATATGTCTGGTAGTCTAGTAGTATATCTTATAATTGCAATTGCAATTATATTGCTGATTTCATATGCTATAGCAATTTATGTACGGAAACGCAATGAAAGTAAATTAGCAATTTTAGAAGAGAAAAAAGAAGAGCTGTACAATCTTCCAGTTAATGATGAAGTTGAAGCCGTTAAAAATATGCACTTGATTGGACAAAGTCAAGTGACTTTCCGTGAATGGAACCAAAAATGGGTTGACCTATCTCTTAACTCTTTTGCCGATATCGAAAATAATCTTTTCGAGGCAGAAGGTTATAACAATTCATTCCGTTTTTTCAAAGCTAGTCATCAAATTGACCAAATCGAGAGCCAAATTACCTTGATTGAAGAAGATATTGCGGCAATTCGCAATGCCTTGGCAGATTTGGAGAAACAAGAGTCTAAAAATAGTGGACGTGTTCTTCATACCTTGGACTTGTTTGAAGAGTTGCAACACCGAGTTGCTGATCATTCTGAAGAATATGGCCAAGGTTTGTCTGAAATCGAAAAACAATTGGAAAATATCCAATCAGAGTTTTCTCAGTTTGTTACTTTGAATACCTCAGGTGACCCAGTAGAAGCTGCTGTGATTTTGGATAATGCTGAGAATCATATCTTAGCTTTGAGTCATATTGTTGACCGCTTGCCAGCAATTGTAAAAACATTATCTAAAGAGTTACCTGATCAATTGGAAGATTTGGAGGATGGTTACCGTAAGCTTTTAGATGCTAACTATCATTTTGCTGAGACGGATATTGAATCTCGCTTCCAATTGCTTTATGAAGCTTTGAAGAAAAACCACGAAAATGTTGCTCAATTAGAGTTGGATAATGCTGAGTACGAAAATACTCAAGTTCAAGAAGAAATCAATGCACTCTATGATATCTTTACACGAGAAATCGCTGCTCAAAAAGTAGTAGAAGGCTTAGTTGCTACCCTCCCTACATATTTGAAACACATGAAAGATAGTAATGCTGTTTTAGTAGAAGATATTCAACGATTAAGTAATAACTACCTGCTTTCTGAAACGGATGTTAGTCATGTTCACAGATTACAAGCTGAGTTAGAATCTCTGGAAGAATCTGTATTGGAATTAACTTCTGAACAAGAAGAACATTCTGAGCCATATTCATTACTTGAAGAACGTTTGGAAAACTTACAAGCAACTTTGAAAGAAATTGAGGATGAACAAGTTGCGGTTAGTCAACGTCTTGCTCAGATTGAAAAAGATGATATCAATGCTCGCCAGAAGGCAAATGTTTATGTCAATCGTCTTCATACCATTAAGAGATATATGGAAAAACGCAATCTTCCAGGTATCCCTCAGAATTTCTTACAGTTGTTCTTTACAGCAAGTAACCATACAGAAGAGTTGATGGCTGAGCTAGAAGAAGCCCAGGTCAATATCGAAGCTGTAAACCGTATGCTTGAAATTACAACAAATGATATGGAAGCACTTGAAGCAGAAACGTATAATATTGTTCAATATGCAACATTGACAGAACAATTGCTACAGTATTCGAACCGTTACCGCTCATTTGATGAACGAATTCAGGAAGCCTTTAATGAATCATTAGAAATTTTTGAAAAAGAATTTGATTACCATGCTTCATTTGATAAGATTTCGCAAGCTTTGGAAGTTGCAGAACCTGGTGTAACCAACCGTTTTGTTACTTCATATGAAAAAACACGTGAGACAATTCGTTTCTAACATAATAAAAAAGATTTGGTTCTGTGAGAAGCAGAACCAAATCTTTTTTATTGCTTAATTGTTTTTAAAAATGCCCAGTTACCAATTGATTTTGATCCGTATTCAAGCTCTGTAAAACCTAGTAATTCATAATCATTTTTTTCGTAGAATGAGGCATTTCTTGCTGTGTTAGTAATGAGACCCAAGTGCTTACAGCCTTTTGATTTGATATAGGGTTCAATTCCTTGTCTCAGAAAAGTACTGCCTATTCCCTGTCCTTTACTTTCTACATTGACAGCTAAAGCCATCAAATACCAATCAAACTCTCCTGATTGTTCTAAGTGCTTTTTGGAACGTTTTACAAAGTCAAAGTATTTAAAAAGATTTCGTGGTCGAATGTAGCGGAAAATTTTTGTTCCGCCATTTCGTAGATAGGATAGTATATAGAAATCCTTTTGTTGCAAAAGAGCAACTGCTAGTAACTCTCCATCTTGTTCAGCAATTAAACAGTTTCCTTTTTTAATATAGACTCTGGTAAGCATTGTTTGTAATGTTTCTACAAAATTAGGATAATAATCAGGCTTCTTTAAATCATCCCTTATAATCGTTAAAAAGGGATAGTCAAGAAAGGAATTGGCTAATAGTTTTCCAATTTTTTCGTACTCCTCAATTCTTGCCTCTCTATATATTATGTCTCCCATGTTTGTCTCCTTAGTTACCTATAAAACCGTGTTTGATAGGATTTTAAGATAAAAAATTGGAGATGATTTAAAAAGCAAGTTAGAACCTTGTTTTGTGCTGTAAGGTTCAAAAAACTTTTTAATCTCTCCAAAATGTTATTTTGTTGGAATCGAAATTCCAATTAATTTTTCTGAATAGAGGGTTTTAATATTGGCCTCATCAATAGAGTCCTTATCAATTTTACGTTTCAAGAAAAACTCTTGAATAGCTTCGATTTCAGGTTCGCGAATAGCACGGTGTTTGTTTGAGATGAGGATTTCATAGTGAAGCGGAGCTTGGGTAAAAATAACATCTGTATTACCTGCAGAATAGACCTCAACAAGGGTTGCATCTGTACTTTCTAGCTGGCTTTTAACAAGTTGCGAGTGTGAGTTTGTCGTATTGATTAGCTTCATAACATTTCCTCCGATTTTCTAATTCTATTATAGCACTTTTTAAATAAAGTAGCTTGATTTAGTCAATCTTATGCTGTTTTTTCCAAGATTGGATGGCCCATTTATGGCTACCACGTTTGAGGTTTTCAATAGCCTCGTCAATAGGGAACCAGGCAATATGATTAAAGTCTTCTAATGGTTGTTGTACTTCTTTGAAGGAAGTTGCTTCATAGAGGTAGGCAGGATTGTAGTAGTAGGTATCACGGTGACGAGAGTAGAAAAATTCGTCAGCTTGTCCGTAATAGCTACCAATTTCAGCTGTGAAACCAAGCTCTTCAATCAATTCACGCTTTAGGGCTTCCTGATGATTTTCACCTGATTCAATTTCGCCACCTGGTAAGAACCAAGCGCCATTAGGCGCTTGAACAAGAACAATTTGTTTTTGTTCAGCGTCAGGGATAACTGCATACACTCCATAGCGTGCAACATAGTCTGTATTCGCTTTTTTTTCTCCAAAAGTTGGGTTTGACATTGCATTTTCCTCATTATCTAGTATTGTTATTATTATCATAATGGACAAAGGGCAAGCTGTCAAGAAATTACAGTTATTTTAGTAAAAAGAAGCAGAAAATTTTCATTTTCTACTCCTTTTCTATAGGATTTATTTTTCTGTTTCAGAAGTTTTCACTTCAGCTTTTTTGGCAGACTTAATTTGAATCTTGCCCTTGCTGGTCATAACTGCCTTGAGTTCTTTTTCGCTTGGATTTTCAAGGTAGTAGTCTGTGATTGCGTCCTCAATATAGTCTTGAATAGTACGACGAAGTGGGCGAGCTCCCATTTTTGGATCATAACCGAGGTCAACCAATTTTTCCTTGACTTTGTCTGTCACATCGAGATGAATGTTGTTGCTAGAGAGGCGCTTATTAACATCAGCTAGCATGAGCTCGACAATCTGAAGGAGATTATCCTTGCTGAGAGCTTTGAACTCGATGATGCCGTCAAAACGGTTCATAAACTCTGGGCTAAAGAAGTTACCGAGTTCACCAAGAACAGAGTTGGTACGTCCTTCGCGAGCCGCCCCGAAACCAACGCTGGCTTCAGCCTTACCTGTACCTGCATTTGAAGTCATGATAATGATGGCATCCTTAAAGCTGACGGTACGTCCTTGTCCATCTGTCAAACGCCCATCGTCCAAGACTTGCAGGAACATATGCATGACATCTGGATGGGCTTTTTCCACTTCATCCAAGAGGATAAGAGAGTAGGGATTGCGGCGGACTTTTTCAGTTAATTGCCCAGCTTCATCATAGCCAACATAACCTGGAGGGGCGCCGACTAACTTAGCCACACTGTGTTTTTCCATGTATTCACTCATGTCAAAGCGAATCATGCTGTCAGCAGAACCAAAGAGTTCGATGGCTAGTTGTTTGGAAAGTTCTGTCTTACCGACACCAGTTGGGCCAACAAAGAGGAAGCTTCCGATGGGGCGATTAGGAGTCCCAAGTCCAACACGATTACGGCGAATAGCCTTGGCAATCTTATCGACAGCATCGTCTTGTCCAATAACATGAGATTTGAGGTCTTCGGCTAGATGGATGAGTTGAGATTGTTCTTTCTCTTTCAAATCCCCAACAGGGATGTTGGTTTTCTGCTCGATAATGTGCTCAATGGTTTTCTCACTGATGATAGGAGTATCTTGGTCCGTAACCTTTTTCTTTTGCATTTCCTTATATTTAGCAATCTGATCACGGAAGTAGGCAGCCTTTTCAAAATCTTCCTCTCGTGTAGCCTGAGATTTGAGATTTTCAGCCTCAATCAATCGCTGATCAATCACTTTAGGATCTACAAAATTTAAGGTCAAGTTCATCTTAGAACCTGCTTCATCTAAGAGGTCAATGGCCTTGTCAGGCAAGAAGCGATCTTGGATGTAGCGATTGGAAAGAGTGGCAGCTGCTTCAATTGCAGCATCGGTATATTGAACGTGGTGGTAGTCTTCGTATTTCTTTTGAATGCCTTTGAGAATAATGATTGTTTCTTCCACTGTTGGTTCATCGACCTTAACCGGTTGCATACGACGCTCTAGGGCCGCATCTTTTTCAATGATACGGTATTCATTGAGGGTAGTGGCACCGACCAGTTGCAGTTCCCCACGAGCAAGGGCTGGTTTGAGGATATTTCCTGCGTCCATATTGCCATCGCCCGCAGAACCAGCACCGACAATTTCATGGATTTCGTCGATAAAGAGGATGATGTCCTCACGTTTGCGAATTTCTTCCATGAGTTTTTGCATACGTTCTTCAAATTGTCCACGGATACCCGTTCCTTGAACTAGGCTAACTACATCTAGACGGATGACTTGTTTACCTTGGAGTTTATGTGGAACATCACCATCAACGATTTTCTGAGCTAGACCTTCGACAACAGCAGTTTTTCCGACACCGGGTTCACCGATAAGAACAGGATTGTTCTTGGTTCTGCGATTGAGAATCTCGATGACACGGATAATCTCATCATCGCGTCCAATAACGGGGTCGATATCGCCACGACGAGCAATCTCAGTTACATTGATACCAAATTCTTCTAGTAGGCCTTTTTCTTGGCTTGGAGGCGGAGTTTGGGCAGGTCCACGATTTTGGGAGCCATAACCGCCGTTTCCACCGTAGCCTCCACCTGATTGGGTTGGGGGAGTTGGAGGAGTATTGTTAGAAGGTCTGAAATTGTTTAGGTCATTGAAGAAATCACCAAAGGGATCGAAGTCACGATTGTTTAAATCCGTCATGCCTTTAAAGAGACTGTTGTTAGGGTCTGTTTTGATAATCTTGTAGCAGTTTTGACAGAGGTCAATTTGTTTTTGCCTTCCATTGAGATTTGTGTAAAGATGAATTGTTGAGTCGTTGATTTTACAGTTTTGACAAAGCATACATCTACCTCATTTCTTTCTTTAGCCTGACCTGTCTAAAGGTCAAAAATAGTCAAAATTCTATAATTTCATTATAACAGGATTGGGGTGTAAAGCAAGTAAAAAGATTGCAGCTTTGAGAAGTTGTTACAATGAAAATTTTTGTGAATTTGGACTATAAAAAAATCCTATTTGTGAGACAAAAAGGATTTTGGTTAGACATGCAGGGGCAATCCCAGCTTGTTTTAGATTAGTAGAGAAGTTCGTAAATTTCCATTGCAATCAAGTCAATGCTGTCAAAAGTATAAGTTTCGCGAGCTTCTACATCACGAAGGGTAAAGATTGAACCGTTTTCTTCGTCGTGGCTGTATGCAACTTCTGCAACAACAACTCCTTCGCGTTCAAAATTACGTTTTAAATTTCCGCCGTCTTTTGCCATTGCTTCAAGGCGGTTGATGATTCTAACCAAATGTGATTCCATTTTGATTCTCCTTCATTTCTTATCGTTACTATTTTACCATAAAGGAGGCCAACTTGACTAGAAAAAACTAAGATTTCTCGCTAATTCTACTAGCTTAAAGTTTTTTTGAATAAATTGGATAAAAGGTTTGAATTTTAATTCAATACATGTTATAATCATACAGTATTCTATTTTAGAAAGCAGTGTGACTATGAATTTTTCTTTTTTACCTAAGTATTTACCTTATTTTAACTATGGGGCTGTCGTGACGGTTCTCATTTCTATCTGTGTTGTCTTTTTAGGAACCATTTTGGGTGTTGTCTTGGCTTTTGGGCAACGTTCAAAGTTTAAACCGCTTGTTTGGCTCGCCAACTTGTACGTTTGGATTTTCCGTGGGACACCGATGATGGTTCAGATTATGATTGCCTTTGCCCTTATGCATATCAATGCTCCGACTATTCAGGTTGGGATTTTGGGTGTTGATTTATCTCGCCTGATTCCAGGAATTTTGATTATCTCTATGAACAGTGGTGCTTATGTTTCTGAGACTGTTCGTGCCGGGATTAATGCGGTGCCTAAGGGGCAGTTAGAGGCGGCTTATTCGCTAGGGATTCGTCCTAAAAATGCCATGCGTTATGTGATTTTGCCACAAGCAATCAAAAATATTTTGCCAGCATTGGGGAACGAATTTATCACCATTATCAAAGATAGCTCCCTCTTATCAGCTATTGGGGTCATGGAGTTGTGGAACGGGGCTACAACAGTTTCTACAACAACCTATCTACCTCTGACTCCACTTTTATTTGCAGCCTTTTACTACTTGATTATGACTTCTATTTTGACCGTAGCCTTGAAAGCTTTTGAAAAACGTATGGGACAAGGAGATAAGAAATAATGACAGATACCTTGATAAAAATTGAAAATTTACATAAATATTTTGGAAAGAATGAAGTATTGAAGGGCATCAACCTCGAGATTAAAAGAGGAGAAGTTGTCGTTATCATCGGTCCTTCAGGGAGTGGGAAATCTACCTTGCTTCGCTCTATGAATTTGTTAGAAGAAGCGACCAAAGGGAAGGTTATCTTTGAAGGAGTCGATATTACGGATAAGAAGAATGACCTGTTTGCCATGCGTGAGAAGATGGGCATGGTTTTCCAACAATTTAACCTCTTTCCTAATATGACTGTGATGGAAAATATCACCTTGTCACCTATCAAGACCAAAGGTGAGAGCAAGGCAGTTGCTGAGAAGAGAGCCCAAGAGCTTTTGGAAAAAGTTGGTTTGCCAGATAAGGCAGAAGCTTATCCACAGAGTTTGTCAGGTGGCCAGCAACAACGAATTGCCATCGCGCGTGGGTTGGCCATGGAACCAGATGTTTTGCTCTTTGACGAGCCAACTTCAGCTCTAGACCCTGAGATGGTTGGAGAAGTTCTAGCTGTTATGCAAGACCTTGCCAAGTCAGGAATGACTATGGTTATCGTAACACATGAAATGGGATTTGCCCGTGAGGTGGCAGACCGTGTTATCTTTATGGCAGACGGTGTGGTTGTTGAAGACGGAACACCAGAGCAGATTTTTGAACAAACCCAAGAACAACGGACTAAGGACTTCTTGAGTAAGGTTTTATAATCTATTTTAAAATTTCAAGACAAAATTAGTGAAAAGCTCGACCTGAGCTTTTTCTTATAGTTTGAAACTATAGGGTTGCCTAGGAAAGAAGTGTTAGAGGGTACTAGCAGTTTTTGGTATAATGTAAGATATTTGAAAGAAAAGAGAAGTGATATGACACAGATTATTGATGGGAAAGCTTTAGCGGCCAAATTGCAGGGGGAGTTGGCTGAAAAGACTGCAAAACTAAAAGAAGAAACAGGTCTAGTGCCTGGTTTGGTAGTGATTTTGGTGGGGGACAATCCTGCCAGCCAAGTCTACGTTCGTAACAAGGAACGTTCTGCCCTTGCTGCAGGATTCCATAGTGAGGTTGTGCGAGTTCCAGAGACCATTACTCAAGAGGAATTGTTGGACTTGATTGCTAAATACAATCAAGATTCAGCTTGGCATGGGATTTTGGTCCAGTTACCGTTACCAAAACATATCGATGAAGAGGCAGTTTTGTTAGCAATTGATCCAGAAAAGGATGTGGATGGTTTTCATCCCTTAAATATGGGGAGGCTTTGGTCTGGACATCCAGTCATGATTCCATCAACACCTGCAGGGATTATGGAAATGTTTCATGAGTATGGGATTGACTTGGAAGGTAAAAATGCGGTTGTTATCGGTCGTTCCAATATTGTTGGTAAACCCATGGCTCAGCTTCTTTTGGCCAAGAATGCTACAGTGACCTTGACTCACTCACGCACCCATAATCTTGCTAAGGTGGCTGCAAAAGCGGATATTCTTGTGGTCGCAATCGGTCGTGCCAAGTTTGTGACTCCTGACTTTGTCAAACCAGGTGCTGTTGTCATTGACGTTGGGATGAACCGCGATGAAAATGGTAAGCTCTGTGGGGATGTTGATTATGAGGCGGTTGCACCACTTGCTAGTCATATCACGCCAGTTCCTGGAGGTGTTGGTCCTATGACCATTACTATGCTGATGGAACAAACTTATCAGGCAGCAGTTCGGACATTGGAAAGAAAATAAGAGAGAATTCGCTGAAGAGAGTGTGTTTTCTATAGCTATATCTAAAATGTCAGAAATGAATATTAAATTTTAGATATAAGATTACAAAAGGAGGTCTGCGCCTCCTTTTTGTTGTATAATAAATGTGAGAGGAAAAAACGATGAAAGTGATTGATCAAGCCTTACTAGAAAAAGTCATTATTGAACGTTCTCGTACAAGTCATAAAGGAGACTATGGCCGTCTGCTCTTGCTTGGTGGGACTTATCCCTATGGTGGTGCTATCGTCATGGCTGCTTTAGCAGCTGTAAAAAGCGGTGCAGGATTGGTGACTGTTGGAACGGATAGGGAAAATATCCCAGCTTTGCACAGTCATTTACCTGAGGCTATGGCCTTTTCTCTTAAAGACCAGCAACTGTTAAAAGAGCAGTTGGAGAGGGCAGAAGTGGTCTTAGTGGGACCTGGTTTACGAGACGATGCTTTTGGAGAAAATCTAGTAAAACAGGTTTTTGCTAGATTAAGACAGAATCAGATTTTGATTGTAGACGGAGGGGCCTTAACCATCCTTGCTAGAACTAGATTATCATTTCCTTCGTGTCAGCTTATCTTAACTCCCCACCAAAAAGAATGGGAAAAACTGTCTGGAATTACTATTGAAAAGCAAAACGAAGATGCAACAGCTAGTGCCCTGACTTCCTTTCCTCAAGGAACAATTTTGGTAGAGAAAGGTCCGGCTACTCGTATTTGGCAGGTTGGCCAGTCTGATTATTACCAGTTACAGGTTGGTGGTCCCTATCAGGCTACTGGGGGAATGGGAGATACACTAGCTGGGATGATAGCAGGATTTGTAGGCCAGTTTAAACAAGCCAGTCTTTATGAACGCGTAACCGTAGCGACTCATCTTCATTCAGCTATAGCTCAAGAACTATCTCAAGAACATTATGTGGTCTTGCCGACGGAAATCAGCTCTTATCTTCCTAAAATTATGAAAAAATATCTTTAAAAGGCACCTGATCGTTTCAGGCGCCTTTGTATTTTTTAGAAAAATCCTTTAATCTTTCCAACGAGGCCATCTAAACCTTCCGAACCAGAAATCAACTGCTGAGCTTGTGCGAAGTATTCTCCGAGTTGATCTTGATTTTCTGCAACGAATGTTTTTGCAGCTTCAAAATCTTTTGTCTCGATTAGTTCTTTTACTTGATTAAACAAATCTAATGGGTTCATCTTATTTCTCCTTTTCTGTACTTACCTATTTAATCATCTTTATGATAAAAAATCAACTTTAATTTTTAAAGAGCTTTCGAAATCTAGATTTGGGAATTTTTGATCTGTATACAAGCATGGAGAAAGAAAATTAGAAATCATAGATAAAAATGTTCGGTTTTTTTCAGTGTATCCATGAAATAAAAAGTGATACATGTTATAATAAAGTTAGCTCTTTAATGGAGGTGTTTGAGTGGAAAATCTGAAAAAAATGGCAGGTATCAAGGCTGCTGAGTTTGTCAAGGATGGAATGGTAGTCGGACTAGGAACGGGGTCTACTGCCTATTATTTTGTAGAAGAAATCGGTCGTCGTATTAAGGAAGAAGGACTGCAAATTACTGCTGTAACGACTTCTAGTGTGACCAGTAAACAGGCTGAAGGGTTAAATATCCCGCTAAAGTCTATTGACCAAGTAGACTTGGTTGATGTGACGGTTGACGGAGCGGATGAAGTAGATAGCCAGTTTAACGGAATCAAAGGCGGTGGTGGTGCCCTTCTGATGGAGAAGGTTGTCGCAACGCCCTCAAAAGAATATATTTGGGTGGTAGACGAAAGCAAACTAGTTGAGAAATTGGGCGCTTTTAAACTGCCTGTAGAAGTAGTTCAGTATGGTGCAGAACAGGTCTTCCGTCGTTTTGAGCGAGCTGGCTACAAACCAAGTTTCCGTGAAAAAGACGGCCAACGTTTTGTGACGGATATGCAGAACTTTATCATTGACCTAGCCTTGGATGTCATCGAAGATCCAATTACTTTCGGGCAAGAATTGGACCATATCGTTGGTGTCGTAGAGCACGGCTTATTCAACCAAATTGTGGATAAGGTCATCGTTGCTGGACGAGACGGGGTTCAGATTTTAACTTCAACAAAAGCAAACTAATCAATATAATAAGGAGATACACTATGTCAAAATTTAATCGTATTCACTTGGTTGTACTGGATTCTGTGGGAATCGGTGCTGCACCAGATGCTAATAACTTTGTCAATGCAGGGGTTCCAGATGGAGCTTCTGACACATTAGGGCACATTTCAAAAGCAGTTGGTTTGAATGTCCCAAACATGGCTAAAATTGGTCTTGGAAATATTCCTCGAGAAACTCCTCTTAAGACTGTTCCAGCTGAAAGCAATCCAACAGGATATGCAACAAAATTGGAAGAAGTATCTCTTGGTAAGGATACCATGACTGGACACTGGGAAATCATGGGACTTAATATTACTGAGCCTTTCGATACTTTCTGGAACGGATTCCCAGAAGAAATTCTGACAAAAATCGAAGAATTCTCAGGACGAAAGGTCATTCGTGAAGCCAACAAACCTTACTCAGGTACGGCTGTTATCGATGATTTTGGACCTCGTCAGATGGAAACTGGGGAGTTGATTATCTATACTTCAGCTGACCCTGTTTTGCAGATTGCTGCCCACGAAGACATTATTCCTTTAGATGAATTGTACCGTATCTGTGAATACGCTCGTTCGATTACCCTTGAGCGTCCTGCCCTTCTTGGTCGCATCATTGCCCGTCCATATGTTGGTGAGCCAGGTAACTTCACTCGTACAGCAAATCGTCGTGACTTGGCTGTATCTCCATTTGCACCAACTGTTTTGGATAAATTGAACGAAGCTGGTATCGATACTTATGCCGTTGGAAAAATAAACGATATCTTTAACGGTGCTGGTATCAACCATGACATGGGACACAATAAGTCAAACAGCCACGGAATTGATACACTATTGAAGACTATGGGTCTTGCTGAGTTTGAAAAAGGATTCTCATTCACAAACTTGGTTGACTTTGATGCCCTTTACGGTCATCGTCGTAATGCTCACGGTTACCGTGATTGCTTGCATGAGTTTGATGAACGCTTGCCTGAAATTATCGCAGCCATGAGAGAGAATGACCTTCTCTTGATTACTGCGGACCATGGAAATGACCCAACTTACGCAGGAACAGACCACACTCGTGAATATATTCCATTGTTGGCCTACAGCCCTGCCTTTAAGGGAAATGGTGTAATCCCAGTTGGACATTTTGCAGATATCTCAGCGACTGTTGCCGATAACTTTGATGTTGAAACTGCCATGATTGGGGAAAGTTTCTTAGATAAATTGGTATAAGATGACGCGCTATGCTTTGCTGGTGAGAGGTATCAATGTTGGTGGCAAGAATAAGGTCGTTATGGCAGAGCTTCGTCAAGAATTGACCGATTTGGGACTGGGAAAGGTTGAGACCTACATCAACAGTGGCAATATTTTCTTCACTTCGATAGACCCCAAAGCTCAATTGGTTGAAAAATTAGAGGATTTCTTTGAAGTCCATTATCCATTTATTCAGAGCTTTTCTTTACTGAGTCAGGAGGACTTTGAAGTGGAACTTGAAAATCTGCCTGAATGGTGGACCAAAGATCTGGCTCGAAAAGATGTCCTCTTTTACACTGAGGGCTTGGATGTGGTGCAAGTCATTGAGACAGTTGAAAGTTTGGAACTGAAAGATGAAGTGGTTTATTTTGGAAGACTTGGGATTTTCTGGGGGAAATTCTCTGAGAAATCCTACTATGCAACTGCCTATCACAAGCACCTACTCAAAATGCCATTCTATCGCCACATTACCATTCGCAATGCAAAAACTTTTGACAAAATCGGTCAAATGCTAAAAAATTAACAAAGGAGACATACAATGACATTTTTAGACAAAATCAATGAAACAGCCACTTTCCTGAAAGACAAGGGAATCCAAACGCCTGAGTTCGGTCTAATCCTTGGATCAGGACTTGGAGAACTTGCAGAAGAAATCGAAAATCCAGTTGTAGTAGACTATGCTGAGATTCCAAACTGGGGCCGTTCAACAGTAGTTGGTCACGCTGGTAAATTGGTATATGGTGAACTTGCAGGTCGCAAGGTCTTGGCTCTTCAAGGTCGGTTCCATTTCTACGAGGGAAATCCTCTGGAAGTCGTGACTTTCCCAGTTCGTGTCATGAAAGTTCTCGGATGTGAAGGTGTCATTGTAACCAATGCAGCTGGTGGTATTGGCTATGGTCCTGGTACCTTGATGGCTATCTCAGACCATATCAACATGACGGGGCAAAATCCATTGATGGGTGAAAACTTGGATGACTTTGGTCCACGTTTCCCTGATATGTCTAAAGCCTACACACCAGAATACCGTACTACTGCTCATGAAGTAGCTAAGAAACTTGGTATCAAGCTTGATGAAGGTGTCTATATCGGTGTAACCGGTCCAACTTATGAAACACCAGCAGAGATTCGTGCCTATAAGACACTGGGAGCAGATGCAGTTGGTATGTCTACTGTTCCTGAAGTTATTGTGGCAGTCCACTCAGGTTTGAAAGTTCTAGGAATTTCATGTATCACTAACTTTGCAGCTGGTTTCCAAGAAGAACTCAACCACGAAGAAGTTGTAGAAGTGACCGAACGTGTTAAAGGCGACTTCAAAGGATTGCTGAAAGCGATTCTTGCAGAATTGTAATCAATACTTATTATAGAAAGGTAGAGTGTGTGTTCTGATTTGAACACGAGTGGAAAACTTGGAAAATAGATAATCTGCCTGAGAAATCAGGATTTCTCGTCAGATTCCTAATTTTTAGTCGTTTTCTTCTCGCTCTCTAATCTTCATAAAATAAAGAAAGGATGGGTTAACTGTATTCATTGAACTGAATACGGGCGGAGAACTGTGTAAAAAAGATAAACTGTCTAGCATCTACGATGCGTCGTCAGTTTCCTATTTTTACTTTGTTCTCTGTCGCCCTTTATATCTTAACTATGTCTATCCATATTGCTGCTCAGCAGGGTGAAATTGCTGATAAAATTCTTCTTCCTGGGGATCCTCTTCGTGCCAAGTTTATTGCGGAGAATTTCCTTGAAGATGCTATTTGTTTTAACGAAGTGCGTAACATGTTTGGTTACACTGGTACTTACAAGGGTCACCGTGTATCTGTTATGGGAACTGGGATGGGAATGCCATCTATTTCGATTTATGCGCGTGAGTTGATTGTTGACTACGGTGTGAAAAAATTAATCCGTGTGGGAACTGCGGGTTCTTTGAATGAAGATGTCCATGTTCGTGAATTGGTTTTGGCGCAAGCAGCTGCAACTAACTCAAACATCGTCCGTAATGACTGGCCACAGTACGATTTCCCACAAATCGCTAGCTTTGATTTGTTAGATAAGGCCTATCATATCGCTAAAGAACTTGGCATGACTACTCACGTTGGAAATGTCTTGTCATCCGATGTCTTTTATTCAAACTACTTTGAAAAGAACATCGAGCTTGGTAAATGGGGAGTTAAAGCTGTGGAAATGGAAGCAGCAGCCCTTTACTATCTTGCTGCCCAACACCATGTTGATGCGCTAGCTATCATGACTATTTCTGATAGCTTGGTCAATCCAGATGAAGATACAACTGCAGAGGAACGTCAAAACACCTTCACCGATATGATGAAGGTTGGTCTAGAAACCTTAATTGCTGAATAAAAGGGAACACAAAAGGAAGATTTTCTGGATGAAAATCTTCCTTTTTTAGTCATTCAGTCCATACTGTGATCTAAATGAATGTTGCTCTATCGTCTATTTTTTAAGAGATTGCAAGAAATAATCAATCTCTGCTTGAGAATGGAGAATATGCATCTTTTCTGGGTAAGTATTGTTTAAGTATTGGTATCTATCCTTAGCATTTTTTGTTCGACCATCCCAGAGAATCCAACGAATAAATTCCCAGTTGAATTGCTCGGGGCATCCCTTAGCCATACTTTCTCTGACCTTGCCTCGGTATTTGAGATAACGTTTAAAAGCTCGAAAGAGACAGGTCAATGGAGAAAAATTAAGAAAGATGATTTGGTCAGCTTCCTGCATTCTTTCTTCGTAATAGCACCAAGAATAATTCCCATCAATGACCCAATCCTCATGCTTTGTGAGAAAGTTTTTCATCTCAGTCAACATCCATTCGCGGTCACTGTCTTGCCAACCAGGTTGAAATTGGAGTGTGTCCATGTGAAGTTTTGGGATGGAGTAGTAGTGAGACAACTTTTCAGCTAGAGTTGACTTACCAGCACCAGAATATCCGATAATTGCGATTTTCATTTTCTACCTTTTCTTATTTGAAGACAAAAAAACAGCCTCTATGGACTGTTTCTTATTTAGCAAGTTTAGCTGAAAGACGAGCTTTGTCGCGGCTTGCTTTGTTTTTGTGAATCAAACCTTTAGTTTCTGCTTTATCGATAGCTGAGCTAGCAGCACGGAAAAGTTCTTCAGATGGGTTTGCTTCGAAAGCTTTGATAGCAGTACGCATAGCTGATTTTTGAGCTGAGTTCTTTTCGTTTTGTTTAACGTTCAATTCAGCGCGTTTGATAGCTGATTTAATGTTTGCCAATGTTCTTACCTCCATATTTACTAACTATACCATTATATCTGAAAACTTACGTTTTGACAAGGGAAAATTATTTTTTTAAGTAAATTTCATCGATTTCATGATTCTTAGTTTTATGCAGAATGACTTCAGCTCGATTTCTGGTTGGTTCAATATAATTTTGTAGATTTGTGAGATTGATACTGGTCCAGACTTGATGGGCAAAGGATTCCACTTCTCCAATCGGCATTTGTGTAAAACGATAATAGTAGCTATCAGGGTCGTTTTGGGCTAGGCTCAGCATTTTCAAGAAACGGTCCAGATACCAACTCTCGATGTCATCGACTGCCGCATCAACATAGATGGAAAAGTCGAAGAAGTCAGTGATATAGAGACGCTCGTTTTGTGGATTTTGAAAGACATTGATTCCTTCTACAATGACAAAATCAGCAGCTTTGACGCTTTGTTTCTCTTCGGGTACAATGTCGTAGACTTCATGAGAATAGACAGGAATATCTACATCTTGTCCATTTTTGATGTGGTCCAAGAAGTTGAGTAGTGCTTCCATATCATAGCTTTCAGGAAATCCCTTGCGATTTAAAATCCCTTGCTCAATCAAGCTCTGGTTGGGATAGAGAAAGCCGTCAGTTGTTACTAACTCAACCGTAGCATCTGTAAGCGTACGGGACAGTAAGATTTGTAGTAGGCGGCTAGTTGTGGATTTTCCAACGGCAACACTCCCAGAGACCCCAATGATAAAAGGTTGGGATTTACTTTCACGTTGGAGGAAAATTCCTTTGGAAAAGGCTAAATCGTCCTTGGTACGCTTGTAAATCTGGATGAGATGGGCTAGGGGAAGATAGACATCAGTAACATCCTGCAAGCTAATCTGGTCGTTAAAACTCTTGATGGATTCTAATTCCTCTTCAGTCAAAGGAGGTGTTGTCTTTCGATGTAAAGATTGCCAAGTCTGGCGGCTGATTTTTTCAAAATGTAAAAATTCGTTGGTCATTTGTTTTCCCCTAGATATTTTGTCTATCATACCATAAAAAGCCAAAAAAATAAAGCGGTTTCTTGAATGTGGTAAGTCAATATTATATAATAGATGTAGATAGAGGCTGAACAATTTATTGATGAAGTAGGAGCTACTTTCTCATGACTTATAAGCTAATAAAGGGGACTTTGGAATTCACAACTTATAGGAGATGTGACATGAAAATCTTAAAAAGTTATATATTGGAACTTTGTTTTATTTTAAGTTTTGCACTACCTTTTTTAAAAGGAGCGAATGCGGATAATGGTAGACGTTTTGTGGAAACCTATTACGGTTTTACTTTTTTGATGGAACATGCCATTGTAACAGCTGTCTTTATCTGTTCGCTCTTGATTGCTTTCTTCCTAAAAAAACGGTGGACGAAATGGCTTGCTGCTGGTAGTTATTTCTTTTTAGTTCTATGGATTGCTACAGAGGGTTATTTCTTCCGCATGTCACTAGAAGATTTGATACGACTTTGGACAAGTTTGGAATTCCTGACAAAAACGTATCAGTTGGGCTTTTATCTAAACATCTTATTGGGAATCCTGTTGATAATAAAGTATTTTAAGGTTAAGCAATCGTAATAAAAATGCGCTTGATTATAGACAATAAATTTGTTGTTTTATCTTGACTGTGATATCTTATAGCTCCCAATGGTTTGTCATTCGTTTCCAATAATTTAAAGAGATTGAAGAAAAGGTCTTCTTGACTAGGTTTCTTCAGTCTTTTTCATTTTGTCATCAATTTGTAAACGATTTACAATTTAAGGCAAATTATGGTAAAATAGTTTCATGAGTAAAATGTATTATGCAGAAAATCCTGATGCTGCTCACGACATTCATGAGTTGAGAGTGGACTTGTTGGGAGAAAAAATGACCTTTTTGACGGATGCGGGTGTTTTTAGCAAGAAAATGGTTGACTTCGGAAGTCAACTCTTGCTCAAATGTCTAGAGGTCAACCAAGGAGAGACTGTCCTTGATGTAGGCTGTGGTTATGGGCCTTTGGGCTTGTCCTTGGCTAAGGCTTATGGAGTTCAGGCGACCATGGTTGATATCAATAATCGTGCCTTGGATCTGGCGCGACAAAATGCTGAACGAAATAAAGTAGAAGCGACGATTTTCCAGTCCAACATCTATGAACAAGTTGAAGGGAAATTTGACCATGTCATTTCCAATCCCCCTATCCGTGCAGGCAAGCAAGTGGTTCATGAAATCATTGAGAAAAGCAAAGATTTCTTAGAAACTGGTGGGAATTTGACTATCGTTATCCAGAAAAAACAAGGGGCTCCAAGTGCCAAGTCCAAGATGGAAGAGGTGTTTGGCAATTGTGAAGTCGTCAAAAAAGATAAGGGATACTATATCCTTAGAAGTGTGAAAGAATGAGAGCAGTTGATTTAATCCAAAAAAAACGAGATGGTCAAGAATTGACTTCAAGTGAAATTGAATGGTTAGTTGAAGGCTATGTATCAGGAACTGTTCCTGATTATCAGATGTCTGCTTTTGCTATGGCTATCTATTTCAAAGGAATGACGACACGAGAAATCTCAGATTTGACTATGAATATGGTCAAGACTGGGCAAGAGTTTGATTTATCAGCTATTGATGGTGTTAAGGTTGACAAGCATTCTACAGGTGGTGTTGGTGATAAAGTGACCTTGATTTTAGCTCCTCTTGTTGCTAGCTTTGGTGTGCCTGTAGCCAAAATGAGTGGTCGTGGTCTCGGTCATACTGGTGGAACAATTGATAAATTGGAGTCTATTAAGGGCTATCAAGTCGAGCGCAGTCAAGAAGATTTCATTCGTCAGGTTCAGGACATTGGAGTATCTGTCATTGGGCAATCAGACCAGTTGGTCAAAGCTGACAAGCTTCTCTATGCTCTCCGTGATGTGACCGCAACTGTTGACACGATTCCTTTGATTGCGAGTTCGGTGATGAGCAAGAAAATCGCGGCAGGAGCGGATGCTATTTTGCTAGACGTGACTGTCGGTGAGGGTGCTTTCATGAAGACGGTTGATGAGGCGCGAGAACTGGCTCAAACCATGGTGGATCTTGGTAAGGCAGTTGGTCGAAAGACGGTAGCCGTGATTACGGATATGAGCCAGCCCTTGGGACGAGCGATTGGAAATCGTCTGGAAATCCTTGAAGCACTGGAGATTTTAAAAGGACAAGGCCGCCAAGATATTACCCACTTTATCTGTGAATTGGCTCAGATTATGCTTGGTTTGGCAAATGTAAACAAGACAGTTGAAGAAGTTTGCCAACATCTTGAAAATGGTCAAGCACTGGCTAAGTTTGAGGAGATGGTCCAAGCTCAAGGTGGAGACTTGGAAGACCTCTATCGCCCAGTTAATGTGTCCCATGTGGTGGAAATCCCTGCCCAAGAAACAGGTATTATCTCAGCGCTTCCAGCTATGGAATTTGGTCTTTATGCCATGAGACTTGGTGCTGGTCGTGCAGTTAAGTCTGATGACTTGGACTATGAAACTGGAATTGTTTTTGAAAAGAAGGTTGGAGACTCCGTTCAAAAGGGAGAAATTGTGGCAAAAGTATACACAAATGGAAAAATTTCTCCTCAGCTAGTTACAGATTTTCAAAAATATGTTAAAATAAATGATAGGGTGCAAAGTTTACGAGAAATTATAGAAATTATCTCATAAACAACAGGAGAATCCGGATATGAAATTAAATAAATATATCGATCATACGCTTTTAAAGCAGGATGCTACAGAAAAACAAATTGATTGTTTGTTGTCTGAGGCTAGAGAGTATGATTTTGCCAGTGTTTGCGTCAATCCGACCTGGGTTGAATATGCTAAAAAAGGGCTTGAAGGCACAGAAGTCAAGGTCTGCACTGTAGTTGGTTTCCCCTTGGGAGCAACAACTTCAGCTGTGAAAGCATTTGAAACCAAAGAAGCTATCCAAAATGGTGCAGATGAGATTGATATGGTGATCAATGTTGGAGCTCTCAAATCAGGAAATCTTGATTTGGTTGAATCAGACATCCGTGCTGTTGTAGAAGCAAGTGGTGACAAGTTGGTTAAAGTCATCATTGAAGCTTGCTTATTGACAGACCAAGAAAAAGTTGTGGCTTGTCAATTAGCCCAGAAAGCGGGAGCTGACTTTGTTAAAACATCTACTGGCTTTTCAACTGGTGGCGCTACGATAGCAGATGTTACATTAATGCGTGAAACAGTTGGACCTGATATGGGTGTCAAGGCTGCCGGTGGAGCTCGTTCTTATGAAGATGCTCTTGCCTTTGTAGAAGCAGGTGCGACCCGTATCGGAACGTCAGCTGGTGTAGCCATTTTAAAAGGAGAATTGGCAGATGGCGACTACTGAGTTGATTAACCTGGCAATTGAAACCAGCAAACATGCCTATGTCCCCTATTCTCACTTTCCTATCGGAGCAGTTTTAGTGGCAAAAGACGGAAGTGTTTACACGGGAGTGAATATCGAAAATGCTAGCTATCCTTTGACCAACTGTGGAGAACGTACAGCGATTTTTAAAGCAGTTTCCGAAGGTCAAAGAGAGTTTTCAGAATTGATTGTCTATGGACAGACTGAAAAGCCAATCTCGCCATGTGGCGCTTGTCGCCAAGTGATGGCTGAATTTTTTGAACAAGATCTAAAAGTGACCTTAGTCGCAAAAGATAAATCGACGGTCGAGATGACGGTCGGGGAGTTACTTCCATACTCTTTTACAGACTTAAACTAGTCTGAGTCGCTCTCTGAGTGGCACGGTCCTTGTGACCAACCAATCCATACTTGCAACATCGTTGCACATCTTATTTAGGAGGTTCAGTAATGAACAAGAAACAATGGCTAGGCCTTGGTCTAGTTGCAGTGGCAGCAGTTGGACTTGCTGCATGTGGTAACCGCTCTTCTCGTAACGCAGCTTCATCTTCTGATGTGAAGACAAAAGCAGCAATCGTCACTGATACTGGTGGTGTTGATGATAAATCATTCAACCAATCAGCTTGGGAAGGTTTGCAAGACTGGGGTAAAGAACACAATCTTTCAAAAGATAAAGGTTTTACTTACTTCCAATCAACAAGTGAAGCTGACTACGCTAACAACTTGCAACAAGCGGCTGGAAGTTACAACCTGATCTTCGGTGTTGGTTTTGCCCTTCACAATGCAGTTGAAGAAGCAGCAAAAGACCACTCTGACTTGAACTATGTCTTGATTGATGATGTGATTAAAGATCAAAAGAATGTTGCGAGCGTAACATTTGCTGATAACGAAGCTGCTTACCTTGCAGGTGTTGCAGCAGCTAAAACAACTAAAACAAAACAAGTTGGTTTTGTAGGTGGTATCGAGTCTGAAGTTATCTCACGTTTTGCAGCTGGATTTAAAGCTGGTGTTGAATCAGTAGACCCATCTATCAAAGTACAAGTTGACTACGCTGGTTCATTTGGTGATGCCGCTAAAGGTAAAACAATTGCAGCAGCACAATACGCAGCTGGTGCAGACGTTGTTTACCAAGCAGCAGGTGGAACAGGTGCAGGTGTCTTTGCGGAAGCTAAATCACTCAACGAAAGCCGTTCTGAAAGTGAAAAAGTTTGGGTTATCGGTGTTGACCGTGACCAAGTAGGGGAAGGTAAATACACTTCTAAAGATGGCAAAGAATCAAACTTTGTTCTTGTATCTACATTGAAACAAGTTGGTACAACTGTAAAAGATATTGCTAACAAAGCAGAAAAAGGTGAATTCCCTGGCGGTCAAGTAATCGTTTATTCATTAAAAGATAAAGGGGTTGACTTGGCAGTGACAAACCTTTCAGAAGAAGGTAAAAAAGCTGTTGAAGACGCTAAAGCTAAAATCCTTGATGGAAGCGTAAAAGTTCCTGAAAAATAATGGATGGAAGTCATTTCTTAGGAAGCGGCCCTCGGCCGCTTTTTTAAGAGTTGAGACAAAGTCATTTTGTCTCAGTAAAGCTTGCTACTAGATAAAATAGCAAGTTTTATTGAAATAAAATAAGACTCTGAAAGGAAGAGCACATGGCACACGAAAATGTCATTGAGATGCGTGATATTACCAAGGTGTTTGGTGAATTTGTTGCCAACGACAAAATCAACCTGCACCTACGAAAAGGTGAAATTCATGCACTTTTAGGAGAAAATGGGGCTGGAAAATCCACGCTGATGAACATGTTAGCAGGGCTTCTTGAACCAACCAGTGGTGAAATTGCGGTCAACGGTCAAGTTGTCAACCTCGACTCACCATCTAAAGCAGCTAGCTTGGGAATCGGAATGGTTCACCAGCACTTTATGTTGGTAGAGGCTTTCACAGTGGCTGAAAACATCATTTTAGGAAGTGAATTGACTAAAAATGGTGTGCTAGATATCGCTGGAGCTAGCAAAGAAATCAAGGCTCTTTCTGAACGTTATGGCTTAGCTGTTGACCCTTCTGCCAAGGTAGCAGATATCTCAGTTGGAGCCCAACAACGTGTAGAAATTTTAAAAACCCTTTATCGGGGGGCTGATATCCTGATTTTTGATGAACCAACGGCTGTTTTGACTCCATCAGAAATTGATGAGTTGATGGCTATTATGAAAAATCTTGTCAAAGAAGGAAAATCAATTATCTTGATCACCCATAAGTTGGATGAAATTCGCGCAGTTTCTGACCGCGTTACAGTTATCCGTCGTGGGAAATCCATTGAAACAGTCGAAATTGCCGGAGCTACCAATGCTGATTTGGCAGAAATGATGGTAGGACGTTCTGTTTCCTTTAAAACAGAGAAACAAGCCTCTCAACCAAAAGAAGTGGTCTTGTCAATCAAAGATTTGGTGGTCAATGAAAACCGCGGTGTTCCAGCTGTGAAAAATCTATCCTTGGATGTTCGTGCTGGAGAGATTGTTGGTATTGCAGGGATTGATGGAAATGGTCAGTCTGAACTGATTCAAGCAATCACAGGTCTTCGCAAGGTTGAATCTGGTAGCATTGAGCTAAAAGGAGATTCAATTGTAGGCTTGCATCCGCGTCAGATTACAGAGTTGAGTGTTGGGCACGTTCCAGAAGACCGTCACCGTGATGGCTTGATCTTGGAAATGATGATTTCTGAAAATATTGCCCTTCAAACCTACTACAAAGAACCACATAGTAAAAATGGAATTTTGAACTATTCAAATATTACTTCTTATGCTAAAAAGCTAATGGAGGAATTTGATGTTCGTGCTGCTAGTGAATTTGTGCCTGCAGCTGCACTCTCAGGAGGAAATCAACAAAAAGCAATTATTGCTCGTGAAATTGATCGAGATCCTGAACTCCTTATCGTCAGCCAGCCAACTCGTGGTTTGGATGTCGGCGCCATTGAATATATCCACAAACGTTTGATTGAAGAGCGTGATAATGGGAAGGCTGTCCTTGTTGTCAGCTTTGAATTGGATGAGATTTTAAACGTCTCAGACCGTATTGCCGTTATCCACGATGGTAAGATTCAAGGTATTGTATCACCAGAAACAACCAATAAGCAAGAACTTGGTGTCTTGATGGCTGGTGGAAACTTGGGAAAGGAGAAGAGTGATGTCTAAAAAATTACAACAAATTTCGGTTCCCTTGATCTCTGTCTTCCTAGGAATTTTACTCGGAGCCATTGTCATGTGGATCTTCGGTTATGATGCTATTTGGGGCTACGAAGAATTGTTCTATACAGCCTTTGGTAGTCTGCGTGGGATTGGAGAAATCTTCCGTGCCATGGGGCCTTTGGTCTTGATTGGTCTTGGCTTTGCCGTTGCCAGTCGTGCTGGTTTCTTTAACGTCGGACTTCCTGGTCAGGCTTTAGCAGGTTGGATTCTCAGTGGTTGGTTTGCCTTGTCGCATCCAGATATGCCACGTCCCTTGATGATTTTAGCAACTATCGTAATTGCCTTGATTGCTGGTGGGATTGTCGGTGCCATTCCAGGTATTCTTAGAGCCTATCTAGGGACGTCAGAGGTTATCGTAACCATCATGATGAACTACATTGTCTTGTATGTAGGAAATGCCTTTATCCACGCCTTTCCCAAAGACTTCATGCAAAGTACAGATTCGACGATTCGTGTTGGGGCTAATGCAACCTACCAGACACCTTGGTTGGCTGAGTTGACTGGTAATTCGCGGATGAATATCGGTATTTTCTTTGCTCTTATTGCCGTTGCAGTCATTTGGTTCATGCTCAAGAAAACAACTCTTGGTTTTGAAATCCGTGCGGTTGGTCTTAATCCTCACGCATCAGAATACGCTGGTATTTCTGCAAAACGAACAATTATCCTCTCTATGATTATCTCAGGTGCTTTGGCTGGTCTTGGTGGAGCTGTTGAAGGTCTGGGAACCTTCCAGAACGTCTATGTTCAAGGGGCATCATTGGCTGTCGGATTTAACGGGATGGCAGTTAGCCTGCTTGCAGCCAACTCACCAATTGGTATTCTCTTTGCAGCCTTCCTATTTGGTGTTCTCCAAGTTGGAGCTCCTGGTATGAATGCGGCGCAGGTACCATCTGAGCTTGTCAGTATTGTAACAGCGTCTATTATCTTCTTTGTCAGTGTTCATTATCTTATCGAACGCTTTGTCAAACCGAAAAAACAAGTTAAAGGAGGTAAGTAAAGATGTCTATTACAACCTTGCTCACCCTCTTGGTGTCTTCTATGCTGATCTACTCAGCACCCCTCATCTTTACAAGTATCGGTGGAGTTTTCTCTGAACGTGGTGGTGTGGTAAACGTCGGTCTTGAAGGAATTATGGTTATGGGAGCCTTTTCTGGAGTTGTCTTTAACCTTGAATTTGCAGAACAATTTGGAGCAGCAACTCCATGGCTATCTTTGTTAGTTGCAGGATTGGTAGGGGGAATCTTTTCTATCATCCACGCAGCGGCAACAGTTCATTTCCGTGCAGACCATGTTGTCAGCGGTACAGTATTGAACTTGATGGCTCCTGCCATGGCTGTTTTCTTAGTGAAAGTTCTTTATAACAAAGGACAAACCGATAACTTAAGTCAGACTTTCGGACGTTTTGACTTCCCAGTTTTGGCAAATATCCCAGTGATTGGTGATATCTTCTTCAAGTCAACAAGTCTGCTAGGTTATATCGCGATTGCCTTCTCATTCCTTGCTTGGTTTATCCTCTTCAAGACTCGCTTTGGTCTTCGTCTCCGCTCTGTAGGTGAACATCCTCAAGCAGCGGACACATTGGGAATCAACGTCTACAAGATGAGATATCTAGGAGTTATCATTTCAGGTTTCCTAGGTGGAATTGGCGGAGCGATTTATGCTCAATCAATCTCAGTTAACTTCTCAGTGACAACTATTGTTGGACCTGGATTTATCGCTCTTGCTGCGATGATCTTCGGGAAATGGAATCCAATCGGAGCTATGCTTTCTAGTCTCTTCTTTGGGCTTTCACAAAGTTTGGCTGTTATCGGTTCTCAATTGCCATTCCTACAAGGAGTGCCAGCGGTTTACCTTCAAATCGCACCTTATGTTTTGACTATTTTGGTCTTGGCAGCCTTCTTTGGAAAAGCAGTTGCACCAAAAGCAGATGGTATCAACTATATCAAATCAAAATAAGCATACAAAAAACGTCAGTTCTGTTCAAACTGGCGTTTATTTTTTAGGATTTTGATTTGTTAGGTTTAGTCCCCAAGGGACAAGATTTTCAGTTTTATTTTGGATGCGTATGATATTATCCTTATGCCGAATGATAATCAGACTAGCAAGTGCTAGGATAATAGCGATGAAGAGAGGGTCGTAGTTACTCAGGATAAAACCAAAAAGTGGAAAGAGTAGAACTCCGATAACGGCCGCGATAGATGCGGTGACACTAGATAGTGAAATCATACTACCAAGATAGAGGGTTCCAAAGAAAACAACTGCTAGGTAGAGACAGAAGACAGGTGCAAATCCGAAAATCACTCCAGCACTGGTTGCGACAGCCTTACCACCCTTAAATCCTGCAAAGATAGGAAAGGTATGTCCAATAACAGCCAAAAGGCCAAAGATGAGAGGTGAAACGCCTTGCAGATGAAAGAGAATCGGAAGTAGCGTTGCTAGGGTTCCTTTGAAAAAGTCAATCACAAAGGTCGCCATACCTGCTTTCTTGCCTAAAATGCGGAAGGTGTTGGTTGTCCCGGTGTTACCAGAACCATGTTCTCGCAGATTGATTTGAAAGAATACTTGTCCAATCCAGAGACCAGACGGAATCGAACCCAGCAGATAGGCTAGGATTAATAAAACTATTGTAATCATACTCCTATTATATCATGAATTGAGAAAGAAAGGCAGAGAATCTCTACTGAAATTGTCACACCGGAGAAAGAAAAATTTTGCAAAATCCTTGGAAAACCTGTAGAATAGTAAAGATGAACGAATAGGAGGTTCCTTGTGTCAAAAAAGGAAATCAATATTAACAATTATAATGATGACGCCATTCAGGTGCTAGAAGGGTTGGATGCGGTCCGTAAACGTCCAGGTATGTATATCGGATCGACTGATGGGGCAGGTCTCCATCACCTCGTCTGGGAAATCGTGGACAATGCAGTTGATGAAGCCTTGTCTGGATTTGGTGACCGTATTGATGTCACCATCAATAAAGACGGAAGTTTGACTGTGCAAGACCATGGTCGTGGTATGCCGACTGGTATGCACGCTATGGGAATTCCAACAGTTGAGGTTATCTTCACAATTCTTCATGCCGGAGGGAAATTCGGTCAGGGTGGCTACAAGACATCTGGTGGTCTCCACGGAGTGGGTTCTTCCGTTGTTAACGCTCTTTCAAGTTGGCTGGAGGTTGAAATCACCCGTGATGGTGCAATCTACAAGCAACGTTTTGAAAATGGTGGAAAACCTGTCACGACCTTGAAGAAAATCGGTACAGCACCCAAGTCTAAAACAGGTACTAAGGTTACGTTTATGCCGGATGCGACCATCTTTTCTACAACAGACTTCAAGTACAACACCATTTCAGAACGTCTCAATGAGTCAGCCTTTCTCTTGAAAAATGTGACCTTGTCATTAACGGACAAACGAACAGATGAAGCGATCGAGTTCCACTATGAAAATGGGGTTCAGGACTTTGTGTCCTATCTGAACGAAGACAAGGAAACCTTGACACCTGTTCTCTATTTTGAAGGAGAAGATAATGGCTTCCAAGTGGAAGTAGCTCTTCAATACAATGATGGATTTTCAGATAATATTCTGTCCTTTGTCAATAATGTTCGCACCAAGGACGGTGGAACGCATGAGACAGGACTTAAGTCTGCCATTACCAAGGTTATGAATGACTATGCGCGTAAGACAGGTCTTCTCAAGGAAAAAGATAAAAATCTAGAAGGTTCAGATTACCGTGAAGGACTAGCAGCCGTTCTTTCTATCTTAGTTCCTGAAGAACATTTGCAGTTTGAAGGCCAGACCAAGGACAAACTGGGAAGTCCACTAGCTCGTCCGGTTGTGGATGGAATTGTGGCTGATAAGTTGACTTTCTTCCTCATGGAAAACGGGGAATTAGCTTCCAATCTCATTCGCAAGGCCATCAAGGCCCGTGATGCTCGTGAAGCAGCACGTAAGGCGCGTGATGAGAGTCGAAATGGTAAGAAAAACAAGAAGGATAAGGGCTTGTTGTCTGGGAAATTAACGCCAGCCCAGTCTAAGAATCCTGCTAAGAATGAACTCTATCTAGTCGAGGGAGACTCTGCCGGTGGTTCTGCTAAGCAAGGTCGTGACCGCAAGTTCCAGGCTATCCTACCTCTTCGTGGTAAGGTTATCAATACAGCCAAGGCCAAGATGGCGGATATCCTCAAAAATGAGGAAATCAATACCATGATTTATACCATTGGTGCTGGTGTAGGAGCAGACTTCTCCATTGAAGATGCTAACTATGACAAGATTATTATCATGACCGATGCGGATACCGACGGTGCCCACATTCAAACACTTCTCTTAACCTTCTTTTACCGCTACATGCGTCCGCTAGTTGAGGCAGGCCATGTCTATATTGCCCTTCCACCTCTTTACAAGATGTCAAAAGGGAAAGGCAAGAAAGAAGAAGTGGCCTATGCTTGGACGGATGGAGAACTAGAAGAACTCCGCAAGCAGTTTGGTAAAGGAGCAACACTCCAACGCTACAAAGGTCTTGGTGAGATGAATGCGGACCAGCTCTGGGAAACAACCATGAACCCAGAGACACGTACTCTTATCCGTGTTACAATCGAAGACTTAGCACGCGCCGAACGCCGTGTCAATGTCCTCATGGGAGACAAGGTCGAACCACGTCGTAAGTGGATTGAAGACAATGTCAAATTTACGCTGGAAGAAGCAACAGTGTTTTAAGTCGGTTTTTAACGAATGGGTATTAACATGAGAACTGAAACAGAAATGCTCGATGTGATTTTACAAACAGCCAAAACTTTACAAGTCAAAGCTGTCGCCATGTCTGGTTCACGAACTGATACAAAGGCGCCAAAAGATGAATTTCAAGACTACGATGTGGTCTATATTGTGGATGACATAGATCATTTAACGAGTGACTTTTCTTGGTTGGACCAGTTCGGCAAACGCATTATCGAGCAAGAAGTTAGTCTTGGTAATCGTCGTCTCTATCTCATGCTCTTTGAAGATGGCAATCGTATCGATTTGATCCTCTGCCTTAAAGAACACATTCAAGAATGGGTGGACAGTGAAGCAGGATTTACTATTTTAGAAGATCCAGAAAATTTATTTGAATCCTATTTCCCAAATCTAGAGCGTTACTGGACAACCCCAGCTACTGAAACAGATTTTAAAAATTCCTGCAATGAATTTTGGTGGGTGTCAGCCTATGTAGTCAAAGGAATCTGTCGCAAGCAAGTCATCTATGCGACGGATCATCTCTACGGTATTTGCCAACAAGAACTCTTAAAAGTCTTAGTTTGGCAGGTAGCAAGTGATAAGGGAACAGTAGACGTCGGCAAGAATTACAAGAATCTCTTTAACTATTTACCTGCTGAGAAAGAAAAGGAATTATCAAATCTGCTTGATTTTTCAAGTATAGAAAAACTCACCCAATCCTTGTACGCTACAATGAAACTTTTCCACCGAGAGGCTCAATACCTTGCTCAAAAAATGGGATTTGACTACGATAAAGAAGTGGCTGAGAAGATGATTGAGTATGCTGAGGAGAGAGTGAAGAAGTTTGGGAATAACTAGAAAAATGAAAAAGTGAGAGGAGAAGACTCATGATTGAAAAAGTGGAACGCCTCATTACAGAGATTAATCGTATTCATCTAGAGTATTCTAAAGATTATTTTGAAACGGGTAAGGTGGAGAAAATCAATCTCAAGCATACCTTTTCAAAAGTTCCGACGAAAGCGATTTTGGCCTACCGTCTGAATTTACATGAGTCAATTAATGACTATCTGATGAAAGCGGATGTCCAAGATATTGCCTATGTTTATCGTGTTAAAACTTCTGAGTCTATTTTAGATAAAATTACACGTTTTTCTGAGCGTCAAGAGGGCTATCCTGTTAATTCCATTCTTAATGATATTTTTGGTGCTCGTATGATTTTAAGTTCCAAAGAGATAGCTCAAGTCATGGAGAAATTAGATGATTGGCAAGAGATGTACGGACTAAAAAACTGGTATTTACGTGATAAAGATGGCTATGTTGGTATTCATATCTATTTTAAAAATAAAAGTAATTTTTATTACCCATGGGAACTTCAACTTTGGGATAAGAAAGATGTAGATAGCAATATCGCCAGTCATATCAAGTATAAACGAGGATTTCTGGGATGAAAATAGTTACACTCACTAATAACTAACGTGATGTTTAGATAAAGGAGGATTCAATGTCTGAAGCGCTAACGATGGTTCTGTTTTTAATTGCTTTTTTAACTTTTATCGAATTTAGGAAACGTAGAAGTAAAAAATTTAATGATTCACCGTTGTTTATTATAATTGAGAAACAATACAAGAACTGGCATAGAATGAATGGTACTATATTAAACAAAAAATATACTACAGTTTTTGAGATTGATAGAATTCTATTTGAATTACGCTCCAAGTTATTAGATTATGGTATCACGAAGGAAGAATTTGAAGATTATATTAAATTTGTAGAGAAAAAAGGTAATCAGTTAACTTTTTCAATTAAGGACATAATTATAGGAATCCTAACTTTTTTAAGTACAAATACATTTATCTCAAAGATATTACCAGAAACTACTTGGGAACAAATTCAAAAATCGTTTCAAAATATAGTCAATAGTGTGAGTGAATATGAATATCTATTTAATATTATTTTGATACTTTTGTTATTAATTCTTTCACTAAGAGCAGTGTACATAATCAGTAATTTTGATAATTTGAATAAAGAGGGGCAAAGATACCCTTTGTTGAAAAGATTAGAAATAATTTGGGATTATGAAAAAAGTATGGATATTTCCACTGTTGAGGATGCTCTAAAACATAGGAAAAAAAACAATGAAAAATATGTATATACTAATATTAAGTTTTCAAAATCTAATTTTGATAAGAAGTTAGAAACAGCCATTGGTGAAACAGTTTTTGATAATTTCTCTTTCATGTTTCAAAAAATCGAGACTATATGGACTTTGATATCTAGTATATTTGATTGGTTATTAGGATTCATCATGCCAACTATATTCCTTACTATTAGTTTTTGGTTATTATTTTTTGAATATAAAAATATTATTTATATCATTTTGTCATTCATTATTTATCTATTATTTATATCGTTTTGCAATTCTCAATTGAATGTATATTCTGAGGGGATTACTTACGAAAAAAGAGATTTTTCTAAAAAGTATCAGTATAAACTTGTATCGGTTAGAAGGAGATGGCCTTCGAAGATTTCTTCTTTGATATATTTTTTCTTTTCCGTTTTCATTATTTTTTATTTTTTTTGTGGAAAACTCAATTTTTATAATATATTTATTTTGTTTTTATTCGTTATATTTTACTTAATCTGTTTTTTATATAGGGTGGAAAAAGTACTAGATGAAAGTATTAGGTGATAGTATCAATAGTAAGTTTAAACTGTAAAGAATTTTAGCTAGAAGGAATAATTTAAATTAAGAAAGTTTATAGTCATGTTTAAAATTCAAAACATGTCCCTGGAGGACATCATGGGAGAGCGCTTTGGTCGCTACTCCAAATACATTATTCAAGACCGGGCTTTGCCAGATATTCGTGATGGTTTGAAGCCGGTTCAGCGTCGTATTCTTTATTCTATGAATAAGGATGGCAATACTTTTGACAAGAGCTATCGTAAGTCGGCCAAGTCTGTCGGTAACATCATGGGGAATTTCCACCCCCACGGTGACAGTTCTATCTATGATGCCATGGTTCGTATGTCACAGGACTGGAAAAATCGTGAGATTCTAGTTGAAATGCACGGTAATAACGGTTCTATGGACGGAGATCCGCCTGCGGCTATGCGTTATACCGAGGCTCGCTTGTCTGAGATTGCTGGTTATCTTCTTCAGGATATCGAGAAAAAGACAGTTCCTTTTGCTTGGAACTTTGATGATACCGAGAAAGAACCAACGGTCTTACCAGCAGCCTTTCCAAATCTCTTGGTAAATGGATCGACTGGTATTTCAGCTGGTTATGCCACAGATATTCCACCTCATAATTTAGCTGAGGTCATCGATGCATCGGTTTACATGATTGACCACCCAACTGCAAAGGTTGATAAACTCATGGAATTCTTGCCTGGACCAGACTTCCCGACTGGAGGAATCATTCAGGGTCGTGATGAAATCAAGAAGGCCTATGAAACTGGGAAAGGGCGCGTGGTTGTTCGTTCTAAGACTGAAATTGAAAAGCTAAAAGGTGGTAAGGAACAAATTGTTATTACTGAGATTCCTTATGAAATCAACAAGGCCAATCTGGTCAAGAAAATCGATGATGTTCGTGTCAATAACAAGGTAGCAGGTATTGCTGAGGTTCGTGATGAGTCTGACCGTGACGGTCTTCGCATTGCTATTGAACTAAAGAAAGACGCCAATACGGAGCTTGTTCTCAATTATCTATTCAAATATACTGACCTACAAATCAATTATAACTTTAACATGGTGGCGATTGACAATTTCACACCTCGTCAGGTTGGGATTGTCCCAATTTTGTCTAGCTACATCGCCCACCGTCGTGAAGTGATTTTGGCGCGTTCCCGCTATGATAAGGAAAAGGCTGAGAAACGTCTCCATATCGTCGAAGGTTTGATTCGTGTAATTTCGATTTTGGACGAAGTCATTGCCCTTATCCGTGCTTCTGAGAATAAAGCTGATGCCAAGGAAAACCTCAAGGTCAGCTATGATTTTACAGAAGAGCAGGCTGAGGCCATTGTTACCTTGCAACTTTACCGTTTGACCAATACCGATGTGGTTGTCTTACAGGAAGAAGAGGCAGAACTTCGTGAAAAGATTGCCATGCTTGCAGCCATCATCGGTGATGAACGGACTATGTACAATCTCATGAAGAAAGAACTTCGTGAGGTTAAGAAGAAATTTGCGACTCCGCGTTTGAGTTCTTTAGAAGACACTGCAAAAGCAATCGAGATTGATACAGCTAGTCTGATCGCCGAGGAAGATACCTACGTCAGCGTGACCAAGGCAGGTTACATCAAGCGTACCAGCCCACGTTCCTTTGCGGCTTCAACGCTGGAAGAAATTGGCAAACGTGACGACGATCGTTTGATTTTTGTGCAAGCTGCCAAGACAACCCAGCACCTCTTGATGTTCACAAGTCTTGGAAATGTCATCTATCGACCAATCCATGAATTGGCAGATATTCGTTGGAAGGATATCGGAGAGCATCTGAGTCAGACCATTACAAACTTTGAAACCAACGAAGAAATACTTTATGTGGAAGTCGTGGATCAGTTTGATGATGCGACAACTTATTTTGCAGCCACTCGTCTCGGTCAAATCAAGCGTGTAGAACGAAAAGAATTCACCCCATGGCGGACCTACAAGTCTAAGTCTGTTAAGTATGCTAAGCTTAAAGACGAGACAGACCAGATTGTAGCAGTGGCTCCGATTAAACTGGATGATGTTCTTTTGATTAGCCAAAATGGTTATGCCCTTCGTTTCAATATCGAAGAGGTACCAGTCGTCGGTGCCAAGGCTGCAGGGGTCAAGGCTATGAACTTGAAAGCAGATGATACGCTTCAGGCAGCCTTTATCTGTAACACCTCATCCTTCTACCTCTTGACGCAACGTGGAAGCTTGAAACGTGTTTCTATAGAGGAAATTCCAGCAACCAGCCGTGCCAAACGAGGACTACAAGTCTTGCGTGAGTTGAAAAACAAACCGCATCGTGTCTTCTTAGCAGGAGCAGTTTCAGAGCAAGGATTTGTAGGTGACCTCTTTAGTACAGAAGTAGAAGAAAACGACCAGATTCTGTTTGTCCAATCCAATAAAGGAACAATCTATGAAAGCCGATTGCAAGACTTGAATCTGTCAGAACGAACCAGCAACGGTAGCTTTATATCCGATACCATTTCCGATGAAGAAGTTTTTGACGCTTATCTTAAAGAGATATTTACAGAAGTCAAATAAGTGAAATGAAGAATCAGTTCTAAGGGCTGGTTCTTTTTATTGAAGAAATTTTCTGAAAATTACAAAATATACTTGCTATTTTAGAAAAATAGTGTAGAATAAAAGAAATAGGTTTTTAGAATAAGGAGTGGAATATGACAGTAACGATTGATTGGGAAAATCTCGGTTTTTCCTATATGAAATTACCTTATCGCTATATTGCTCATTTTAAAAATGGACAATGGAATCAAGGAGAGCTTACAGAGGATGCAACATTGCATATTTCAGAGTCTTCTCCAAGTCTTCACTATGGCCAACAAGCATTTGAAGGTTTGAAAGCTTATCGTACTAAGGATGGTAGTATTCAATTGTTCCGTCCTGACGAAAATGCCAAACGCCTGCAACGTACTTGTGATCGTCTCTTAATGCCACAAGTTCCGACAGATATGTTTGTAGAAGCTTGTAAGGCGGTTGTCCGTGCGAATGAAGAATATGTACCTCCATACGGAACAGGTGGAACCCTTTATCTTCGTCCTCTTTTGATTGGAGTAGGAGATATTATCGGAGTAAAACCAGCAGAGGAATACATTTTCACCATCTTTGCTATGCCAGTTGGTAATTACTTTAAGGGTGGTTTGGTCCCAACCAATTTCTTAATTCAGGATGAATACGACCGTGCCGCTCCAAATGGTACAGGTGCCGCTAAGGTTGGTGGGAACTATGCTGCCAGTCTCTTACCAGGGAAATTGGCTAAATCACGTCATTTCTCAGATGTTATCTACCTAGACCCATCAACACATACAAAGATTGAAGAAGTCGGTTCAGCTAACTTCTTTGGAATTACAGCTGATAATGAATTTGTAACACCATTGAGTCCATCTATCTTGCCATCTATTACCAAATATTCTTTGCTTTATTTGGCAGAACACCGCTTGGGCTTGACTCCTATTGAGGGTGATGTCCCAATTGATAAGCTGGATCGTTTTGTAGAGGCAGGTGCCTGTGGTACGGCAGCAGTTATTTCACCAATTGGTGGAATTCAGCACGGTGATGATTTCCATGTATTCTATAGTGAAACAGAAGTTGGCCCTGTGACTCGTAAACTCTATGATGAATTGACTGGTATTCAGTTTGGTGATATTGAAGCGCCAGAAGGTTGGATTGTAAAAGTAGATTAAAATAAACAAAAGGAGATTTTTGATGAAATCGAAAAAGTGGCTCTTAACAGCAGGAGTGGTCCTGAGCACAACAGCTCTTTTAGTGGCTTGTGGAAAAGCTGATAAAGAAGCAGATGCACCGACAACATTTTCATATGTCTATGCAGTAGATCCAGCATCTTTGGACTATAGTATAGCGACTCGTACATCTACAACAGATGTCATCGGGAACGTGGTTGATGGCTTGATGGAAAACGACCAATACGGAAATGTTATTCCTTCCTTGGCTGAAGATTGGTCTGTGTCAAAAGATGGGTTGACTTATACCTACAAACTTCGTAAAGGGGTTAAATGGTACACTTCAGAAGGTGAAGAATACGCAGAAGTAACAGCCCATGACTTTGTGACAGGATTGAAACACGTGGCTGATGGCAAGTCAGACGGTGTTTCTCTTATCCAAAATTCAATCAAGGGCTTGGATGCCTACATGACTGGTGAAACGAACGATTTCTCTACAGTTGGTGTCAAGGCCTTGGACGATTACACAGTCGAATATACCCTAAACAAACCAGAAAGTTTCTGGAACTCTAAAGTCACAACAGCAACGATGTTGCCTGTAAATGAAGAGTTTTTGAAGGCATCAGGTAAAGATTATGGAGCAGTTACTCCAGCAGGGATTCTTTACAATGGTCCTTATATCTTGAAGACCTTGACGTCTAAATCGTTGATCGAATATGAGAAAAATCCAAACTACTGGGATAAAGAAAAGGTAAAAATCGAGAAGATCAAATTGACTTACTATGATGGTTCAGATCAGGAATCCTTGATTCGTAGCTTCTCTTCAGGTGCCTATACGACAGCTCGTCTCTTCCCAAGTAGCTCAAACTTTGCTTCAACTTTGGAACAATACGGAGATAAAATTACTTATAGCCCACAGGACTCAAGTAGTTATTACTTCACTTTTAACGTAAATCGTCAGTCATACAATAAAACTGCGAAAACGAGTGAAGAGCAAAAGACTTCTACTAAAGAAGCTATGCTGAATAAGGACTTCCGTCAGGCTATCAACTTTGCCTTCAACCGCCATTCTTATGCTGCCCAGCTAAATGGTGAAGACGGTGCGGACAAGATTATTCGTAACAGTCTCGTTCCTGACAACTTTGTGCAAGCAGGTGGTAAAAACTTTGGTCAAATCGCTCAAGCAGAGTTGGTGAACTATGGTGACCAGTGGAAAGGTGTTGAGCTAGTTGACGGTAAGGATTCTATCTACAATCCTGAAAAGGCTAAGGCAGCATTTGAAAAAGCTAAGAAAGACTTGGAATCTAAAGGGGTAAGCTTCCCAATTCACTTGGATGTCCCAGTTGAACAAACAGATACCATCGCCGTTCAACAAAGCAACTCTTTCAAACAGTCTATCGAATCAACTCTTGGCGCTGAAAATGTTGTCATTGATGTTCTTCAAATGACAGATAATGAAAAGGAAACAATCACTTCTCAAGCGCGTGTTCCTTCTCAAAAAGACTATGATTTGAACAGTACAGGATGGGCTCCAAGTTATCAAGACCCAGCATCTTACTTGAATATCATGGATCCTAAATCAGGTTCAGCTATGAAACACCTTGGTATTACGAAAGGAAAAGATAAGGATGTTGTAGCGAAACTTGGTTTAGACCAGTATAAGAAATTATTGGATGATGCAGATTCAGAAACTACAAATCTTGAAGAACGCTATGAAAAATATGCCAAGGCTCAAGCATGGTTGACAGATAGTTCATTATTGATGCCAACAGCCTCATCTGGTGGTTCCCCAGTTGTAAGTAATGTCGTGCCATTCTCAAAACCATACTCACAAGTTGGTATTAAGGGTGACCCATATATCTTTAAAGGAATGAAATTGCAAAAAGATATCGTTACAACAAAAGAATATGAAGAAGCACTGAAAAAATGGCAAAAAGAAAAATTGGAATCAAATGGTAAGTACCAAAAAGAACTAGAAAAACACATTAAATAACGTAGAAAACTCTATATCAGACTTGGAATGATATAGAGTTTTTTCTTGCTAGTTTTAGGATTTTCTTGTAAAATAGAAAAAGTGAAGAGAGGTATGAAATGAGTAAGAAAGATAAAAAAATTGAAATTCAAGTAGCAGATGCCAAAGTCAATGTTGGAAAAGACAGTTTTGAAGGTTATACATTGACTATCGGTAAAAAAGTTATCGGAGAAATTGCCGAATTAGACGGACAATTTGCCATCATAAAGAATGGGAATGTCGATAGTTTTTATAAAAAATTGGAAAAAGCTGTGGAAATTTTGATTGAAAATTATAATTTAGCAAAATAAGTCTTGTTTTTTTGAAATTTTCATGATATAATAGTCCATGTTGATTGTAGGAGAGATAGCGAAGAGGCTAAACGCGGCGGACTGTAAATCCGCTCCTTCGGGTTCGGGGGTTCGAATCCCTCTCTCTCCATTTCATCAATGGGGTATAGCCAAGCGGTAAGGCAAGGGACTTTGACTCCCTCATGCGTTGGTTCGAATCCAGCTACCCCAGTTCTTAGGTAATGATCAAGATAAAAAGCAAAATATCTTAGGGTATTTTATTTTTATAATTGAAAGACGTGAACGATATGAACATGTTCTTGCGGGTGCTTAGGAAAAAAATTATAAGTATGTCAAGTTTAAGAAAAACTTGATTGTTGGAGGATTTTTTAGATGAACGAATTTGAAGATTTGCTAAATAGCGTTAGCCAAGTTGAGACTGGTGATGTTGTTAGTGCTGAAGTATTGACAGTTGATGCGACTCAAGCTAACGTTGCAATCTCTGGGACTGGTGTTGAAGGTGTCTTGACTCTTCGCGAATTGACAAACGATCGCGATGCAGATATCAATGACTTTGTTAAAGTAGGAGAAGTATTGGATGTTCTTGTACTTCGTCAAGTAGTTGGTAAAGATACTGATACAGTTACATACCTTGTATCTAAAAAACGCCTTGAAGCTCGCAAAGCATGGGACAAACTTGTTGGTCGCGAAGAAGAAGTTGTTACTGTTAAAGGAACTCGTGCCGTTAAAGGTGGACTTTCAGTAGAATTTGAAGGTGTTCGTGGATTTATCCCAGCTTCAATGTTGGATACTCGTTTCGTACGTAACACTGAGCGTTTTGTAGGTCAAGAATTTGATGCTAAAATCAAAGAAGTTGATGCTAAAGAAAACCGCTTCATCCTTTCACGTCGTGAAGTTGTTGAAGCAGCTACAGCAGCAGCTCGTGCTGAAGTATTCGGTAAATTGGCTGTTGGCGATGTAGTAACTGGTAAAGTTGCACGTATTACAAGCTTCGGTGCTTTCATCGACCTTGGTGGTGTTGATGGATTGGTTCACTTGACTGAATTGTCGCATGAACGTAACGTATCACCAAAATCAGTTGTAACTGTTGGTGAAGAAATTGAAGTGAAAATCCTTGATCTTAATGAAGAAGAAGGACGTGTATCACTTTCACTTAAAGCAACAACACCTGGACCATGGGATGGCGTTGAGCAAAAATTGGCTAAAGGTGATGTAGTAGAAGGAACAGTTAAACGTTTGACTGACTTCGGTGCATTTGTTGAAGTATTGCCAGGTATCGATGGACTTGTTCACGTATCACAAATTTCACACAAACGTATTGAAAATCCAAAAGAAGCTCTTAAAGTTGGTCAAGAAGTTCAAGTTAAAGTTCTTGAAGTTAACGCAGATGCAGAGCGCGTATCACTTTCTATTAAAGCTCTTGAAGAGCGTCCAGCTCAAGAAGAAGGACAAAAAGAAGAAAAACGTGCTGCTCGTCCACGTCGTCCAAAACGTCAAGAGAAACGTGATTTCGAACTTCCAGAAACACAAACAGGATTCTCAATGGCTGACTTGTTCGGTGATATCGAACTTTAATCAAATTGAAAATTCACAAAATCCTTTGTTTTTTAAACAGGGGATTTTTCTTTTGTCTGTAAGCCTTTTTTGATATAATAGTTCTATGTTAGAATCAGAAAAACAATCACGTTATCAAATGTTAAATGAAGAGCTCTCTTTTTTATTGGAAGGCGAAACCAATGTTTTGGCTAATCTTTCCAACGCCAGTGCTCTTCTAAAATCACGCTTTCCTAATACTGTATTTGCAGGATTTTATCTGTTCGATGGAAAGGAATTGGTTTTGGGTCCCTTCCAAGGTGGTGTTTCCTGCATCCGTATTGCACTGGGAAAGGGTGTTTGTGGGGAGGCAGCTCATTTTCAGGAAACTGTTCTGGTTGGAGATGTAACAACTTATCCCAACTATATTTCTTGTGATAGTCGTGCTAAAAGTGAAATTGTTGTGCCGATGGTAAAGAATGGTCAATTACTTGGGGTTCTGGATTTGGATTCTTCAGAAATTGATGATTATGATGCTATGGATCGAGATTATTTGGAACAATTTGTCGCTATTTTGCTTGAAAAGACAGAATGGGACTTTACAATGTTTGAGGAGAAAGCCTAATGTATCAAGCACTTTATCGAAAATATAGAAGTCAAAACTTCTCTCAGTTGGTTGGTCAAGAAGTTGTGGCTAAGACTCTTAAACAAACGGTGGAGCAAGAGAAAATAAGTCACGCTTATCTTTTTTCTGGTCCTCGTGGAACGGGAAAAACCAGTGTGGCTAAGATCTTTGCAAAGGCTATGAACTGTCCAAATCAAGTGGGTGGGGAACCATGTAATAACTGTTATATTTGTCAAGCAGTGACGGACGGTAGTTTAGAAGATGTCATTGAAATGGATGCAGCCTCTAATAATGGGGTTGATGAAATTCGTGAAATCCGTGATAAATCAACCTACGCCCCTAGCCTTGCCCGCTACAAGGTCTATATCATAGACGAGGTTCACATGCTGTCTACAGGGGCTTTTAATGCTCTTCTAAAGACGCTGGAAGAGCCAACACAGAATGTGGTCTTTATTTTAGCTACTACTGAATTGCACAAGATTCCTGCCACTATTCTATCCCGTGTCCAACGTTTTGAGTTTAAATCAATTAAGACACAGGATATTAAGGAACATATCCACTATATCTTAGAAAAGGAAAATATCAGTTCTGAACCAGAGGCTGTGGAAATCATTGCTAGACGGGCTGAAGGTGGGATGCGGGACGCCTTGTCTATTTTAGATCAAGCCCTGAGTTTGACACAGGGAAATGAGCTGACGACTGCCATCTCTGAAGAAATTACAGGAACCATTAGTCTATCAGCCTTGGATGATTATGTGGCTGCCTTGTCTCAACAGGATGTTCCCAAAGCCTTGTCTTGCTTAAATCTTCTCTTTGAGAATGGTAAGAGCATGACTCGTTTTGTGACTGACCTTTTGCACTATTTAAGAGACTTGTTAATTGTTCAAACAGGAGGAGAAAACACTCATCATAGCCCAGTCTTTGTGGAAAATTTGGGACTTCCTCAGGAAAATCTGTTTGAAATGATTCGCTTAGCGACGGTGAGTTTAGGGGATATTAAGTCTAGTTTGCAGCCCAAGATTTACGCTGAGATGATGACTATTCGTTTGGCGGAAATTAAACCTGAACCGGCTCTTTCAGGGGCGGTTGAAAGTGAAATTTCTGCACTGAGACAGGAAGTTGCCCGTCTCAAACAAGAACTCGCCAATGTGGGAACGGTGCCCAAGCCAGCAAATCCAGCTCCTAATCGTCCAGCAGCAGGCAAGACAGTCTATCGTGTGGATCGCAATAAAGTGCAATCTATCTTACAAGAGGCCGTCGAAAACCCTGATTTAGCACGTCAAAATTTAATTCGCTTGCAGAATGCTTGGGGAGAGGTAATTGAAAGTCTAGGTGGTCCTGATAAGGCTCTGCTAGTTGGATCTCAACCAGTTGCGGCCAATGAACACCATGCAATTCTTGCTTTTGAATCTAACTTCAATGCTGGTCAAACCATGAAACGGGACAATCTCAATACTATGTTTGGCAATATCCTCAGTCAGGCAGCAGGTTTTTCACCCGAGATTTTAGCTATTTCCATGGAGGAATGGAAAGAAGTGCGAGCAGCCTTTTCAGCCAAAGCTAAATCTTCTCAAGTTGAAAAAGAAGCAGAAGAAAGTCTGATTCCGGAAGGATTTGAATTTTTGGCTGATAAAGTGAAGGTAGAGGAAGACTAAAGAAAGATTTCATGATACAATAAGTTTATGAATAGACAACAATTTATTATTATCGCACTGTTTACAGCTGCTGAGACCTATTTTTTCAATGAAGCCTGGATGACTGGTCGCTATATCATGGCAGCCTTTTGGGCCATTTTGCTCTTTAGAAATTTTCGAGTCAGTTACTTGATGGGCAAAATAGTAGATGTCATTGACCAGCACTTGAAAGGAAAAGACTAGTCCACAGCTTCTAGACAAAATCAAAGCCTTTTAGGCTTTTTTTTGTTATACTATAAAAGTATATTTATTGACCTTTTACCGTATTTTCTAGGGAAATCAAGTATGTTTCCAGTAAGCACTGTAAAGGCCTTGAAAAAGAAAGGAACTATCATGTCAGTATTAGAGATCAAAGATCTTCACGTTGAGATTGAAGGAAAAGAAATTTTGAAAGGAGTCAATCTGACTCTGAAAACAGGAGAAATCGCCGCTATCATGGGACCAAATGGTACTGGTAAATCAACTCTTTCTGCCGCTATCATGGGAAATCCAAACTATGAAGTTACCAAAGGTGAAGTCTTGTTTGATGGCGTAAACATCCTTGAGTTGGAAGTGGACGAACGTGCGCGTATGGGACTTTTCCTTGCTATGCAATATCCATCAGAAATTCCTGGAATTACCAATGCTGAGTTTCTTCGTGCAGCTATGAATGCTGGTAAAGAAGACGATGAGAAGATTTCAGTTCGTGAGTTTATAACTAAATTGGATGAGAAGATGGAATTGCTCAACATGAAAGAAGAAATGGCAGAGCGTTACCTAAACGAAGGTTTCTCTGGTGGTGAGAAAAAACGTAATGAAATTCTTCAACTCTTGATGTTGGAACCAACTTTCGCCCTTTTGGATGAGATTGACTCTGGTCTTGATATTGACGCCCTTAAAGTTGTATCTAAAGGTGTGAATGCCATGCGTGGTGAAGGTTTTGGTGCTATGATTATCACTCACTATCAACGTCTTTTGAACTATATCACACCAGACGTGGTACACGTGATGATGGAAGGTCGTGTCGTCCTTTCTGGTGGTCCAGAATTGGCTGCGCGTTTGGAACGTGAAGGATACGCAAAACTAGCTGAAGAACTTGGCTACGACTACAAGGAAGAATTGTAATTCCCTCGTATCTTTTAGGAGAAGTAAATGACTAAAGAAAATATTAAACTTTTTTCAGAAATGCACGCTGAACCAAGCTGGTTGGCTGACCTCCGTCAAAAAGCTTTTGATAAGATTGAGAGCCTAGAATTACCAGTTATTGAGCGTGTCAAATTTCACCGTTGGAATCTAGGTGATGGAACGATTACGGAAAGTGAGCCATCAGCAAATGTTCCAGATTTCACAGCTTTAGATAATCACTTGAAGTTGGTGCAAGTAGGAACGCAAACTGTTTTTGAGCAAACTCCAGTTGAGTTGGCTGAACAGGGTGTTGTCTTCACAGATTTCCATTCAGCTTTAGAAGAAATTCCAGAGCTAATCGAAGAATTCTTCATGTCATCTGTTAAGTATGACGATGACAAGTTGGCAGCCTACCATACAGCTTATTTCAACAGTGGTGCTGTTCTCTACATTCCTGATAATGTTGAGATTAAAGAACCAATCGAAGGAATTTTCTATCAAGACAGCGATAGCGATGTGCCGTTTAACAAGCATATTTTGATTATCGCTGGTAAAAACTCTAAGATTAGTTATCTAGAACGTTTAGAGTCACGCGGTGAAGGCAGTGCCAAAGCAACTGCTAATATCACAGTAGAAGTAATTGCACGTTCTGGTGCTCAAGTGAAGTTTGCTGCTATTGACCGTTTAGGTGAAAATGTCACTGCCTACATTAGCCGTCGTGGTAAATTGGGCAACGATGCAAACATTGACTGGGCAATCGGTGTCATGAACGAAGGAAACGTCGTTGCGGACTTCGATAGCGACTTGATTGGTAATGGTAGCCATGCTGATCTTAAAGTAGTAGCTCTTTCAAGTGGCCGTCAGGTACAAGGAATTGATACGCGAGTGACTAATTACGGTTGCAACTCAATCGGAAATATCCTCCAACATGGGGTTATCCTTGAAAAAGCAACTTTAACTTTCAATGGTATTGGCCACATTATCAAGGGTGCCAAGGGAGCAGATGCCCAACAAGAGAGCCGTGTTCTCATGCTTTCAGACCAAGCACGTTCAGATGCCAACCCAATTCTTTTGATTGATGAAAATGATGTTACTGCAGGTCACGCGGCTTCTATCGGACAAGTAGATCCAGAAGACATGTACTACCTCATGAGCCGTGGCTTGGACAAGGCAACTGCAGAACGCTTAGTTGTTCGTGGTTTCCTTGGATCTGTTATTGTTGAGATACCAGTCAAAGAAGTTCGTGATGAAATGATTGCAACAATCGAAGAAAAATTGTCAAAACGCTAAGGGGAAGCCTATGTTAGATGTAGAAGCGATTCGCAAGGATTTTCCAATTTTAGACCAGATTGTCAACGACGAACCTCTGGTCTATCTGGACAATGCTGCGACGACACAAAAACCATTAGCAGTTCTGGAAACAATCAACCGCTACTATGAGCAGGACAATGCCAATGTTCACCGTGGTGTTCATACTTTGGCAGAACGAGCAACAGCATCTTATGAAGCCGCTCGTGAAAGCATTCGTAAGTTTATCAATGCAGGTTCGACAAAGGAAGTTCTCTTTACTAGAGGAACGACAACCAGTCTGAACTGGGTAGCACGCTTTGCTGAGGAAATTCTGACTGAGGGAGACCAGGTCTTGATTTCTGTCATGGAACACCATTCTAATATCATTCCTTGGCAGGAAACCTGTCGAAAGACTGGAGCAGAACTGGTCTATGTTTATCTCAAGGACGGAGCTCTGGATATGGATGACTTGCGGGCTAAATTGACTGATAGAGTCAAGTTTGTCTCCCTAGCTCATGCTTCAAATGTTCTTGGTGTCGTCAATCCGATCAAAGAAATTACTCAAATGGCCCACCAAGTTGGAGCTATCATGGTGGTAGATGGTGCTCAGTCTACACCTCATATTAAGATTGATGTCCAGGACTTGGATGTGGACTTCTTTGCCTTTTCGGGTCATAAGATGGCTGGTCCGACTGGTATCGGTGTCCTTTACGGCAAAGAGCAGTATCTGGAACAAATGTCACCAGTAGAATTTGGCGGCGAGATGATTGATTTTGTCTATGAGCAATCTGCTAGTTGGAAGGCATTGCCTTGGAAATTTGAGGCTGGAACGCCAAATATGGCAGGTGCTATCGGACTTGCAGCAGCAGTGGATTATCTGGAAAAGATTGGTATGGATGCCATTGAAGCCCATGAACAGGAATTGGTTGCATACGTCTATCCAAAACTGCAGGCCATTGAGGGATTGACCATTTATGGTTCGCAGGACTTGGCTCAACGTTCAGGTGTCATTGCCTTTAACCTAGGCGACCTTCATCCGCATGACCTTGCGACGGCTCTGGATTATGAAGGTGTGGCAGTTCGTGCGGGTCACCATTGCGCCCAACCCTTGCTCCAGTATTTGGAAGTCCCAGCAACAGCTCGTGCAAGTTTTTATATCTACAATACCAAGGCAGATTGCGACAAGTTAGTCGATGCCCTACAAAAGACAAAGGAGTTTTTCAATGGCACTTTCTAAACTAGATAGCCTTTATATGGCAGTGGTAGCGGACCATTCGAAAAATCCACATCATCAAGGGAAGTTGGATGATGCTGAGCAAATCAGTCTTAACAATCCAACCTGTGGGGATGTCATAAACCTCTCTGTCAAGTTTAATGCAGATGACCGCTTGGAGGATATCGCTTTTCTAAACTCAGGTTGTACCATCTCAACTGCCTCTGCTAGTATGATGACAGATGCCGTTTTAGGAAAAACCAAACAAGAAATTTTAGAACTTGCGACTATTTTTTCTGAAATGGTTCAAGGGCAAAAAGATGACCGCCAAGACCAACTTGGTGATGCAGCTTTCTTATCAGGTGTTGCAAAATTCCCACAACGGATTAAGTGTGCGACCTTGGCTTGGAATGCCCTTAAGAGAACAATTGAAAATCAAGATAACAAGTAAGACAAGTTTCTTTTGTCTTATGAATCAGTAGAAATGAAGAATGAAAGAAAGGATATTATGGCTGAAGAAAGAGTAGAACCAAAACCAATTGACCTTGGTGAATATAAATTTGGTTTCCATGACGATGTAGAGCCTGTCCTATCGACAGGAAAAGGATTGAACGAAGATGTCATTCGCGAACTATCAGCTGCTAAGGGAGAACCTGAGTGGATGCTAGAATTCCGTTTGAAGTCTTATGAAACCTTCAAAAAAATGCCTATGCAAACTTGGGGAGCAGACTTGTCAGAGATTGACTTTGATGACTTGATCTACTACCAAAAACCATCTGATAAACCAGCTCGTTCATGGGATGAGGTTCCTGAAAAAATCAAAGAAACCTTTGAACGAATCGGGATTCCTGAAGCTGAACGTGCTTATCTAGCCGGTGCCTCTGCCCAGTACGAGTCAGAAGTTGTTTACCACAACATGAAGGAAGAGTTCCAAAAATTGGGTATTATCTTTACAGATACAGATTCTGCCCTCAAGGAATACCCAGACTTGTTTAAACAATACTTTGCTAAGTTGGTACCGCCGACTGATAACAAGTTGGCTGCCCTCAACTCAGCAGTATGGTCAGGTGGAACCTTTATCTATGTACCAAAAGGTGTGAAAGTGGATATTCCACTTCAAACTTACTTCCGTATCAACAACGAAAATACTGGTCAGTTTGAACGTACCTTGATTATCGTTGATGAGGGAGCAAGCGTCCACTACGTAGAAGGATGTACAGCACCAACTTATTCAAGCAACAGCTTGCACGCGGCCATTGTAGAAATCTTTGCCTTGGACGGAGCTTATATGCGTTATACAACCATCCAAAACTGGTCTGACAACGTTTATAACTTGGTAACAAAGCGTGCTAAGGCTCAAAAGGATGCTACTGTTGAATGGATTGATGGTAACTTGGGTGCCAAGACTACTATGAAATATCCATCTGTTTACCTAGATGGAGAAGGGGCGCGTGGAACCATGCTTTCGATTGCCTTTGCCAATGCTGGGCAACACCAGGATACTGGTGCTAAGATGATCCACAACGCTCCACATACAAGCTCGTCTATTGTGTCTAAATCCATCGCTAAAGGCGGAGGAAAGGTTGACTACCGTGGGCAAGTAACCTTTAATAAAAATTCTAAGAAATCTGTTTCTCACATCGAGTGTGATACCATTATCATGGATGACTTATCAGCATCAGATACTATTCCATTTAATGAAATTCATAATTCGCAAGTTGCTTTGGAACACGAAGCTAAGGTTTCTAAGATTTCAGAAGAACAACTCTATTACCTCATGAGCCGTGGATTGTCAGAATCTGAGGCAACTGAGATGATTGTCATGGGATTTGTGGAGCCCTTCACAAAAGAACTTCCAATGGAATACGCCGTTGAGCTGAACCGCTTGATTAGCTACGAGATGGAAGGATCAGTTGGGTAATAGGAACTAGGAGAAGCAAATGGGATTCTTAAAAAAATTATTTGGTAATATCGAGAAAGCGAATAAAGGCGAAATTTCTGCCGAGGAAATTGTTCCACCTTTCACAATTGATTTGGTAGAAGAAGCTGATGATTATTGGAGACAAATGGAAGAAAATCTCCTTATAAACGCTGTAAAGGCTGTTGGTGGTCCAGAGGCAGTGGAACGTGCTTTTGTTCTTACCAATTTTAAGAAAAATCAAGAAACCTTTGAGCTCTTTTATCAGGTGGATGGTCAATTACTTTCTTGGCGAGAGATGGACGCAAGTGTTGTAGATAAAATCAGCAATCAACTTCTTCCACAAGCATCAGAAGTTGCACAAGCAGTAAATGAGAATTATGAAGAGGCAAATGTACCGGTAATCGACTACGCTATGCTTCAGTTTGAAACTGCAACCATGGCTTGGTTTGGACGGAAGCTTACAACAGCTTCTCCTGAAGCCAAATTGACTTTTGAAGAATTGGTATCTGGTTGGCGCGCTATTTTGGAAAAAGAAGTACTAAATCGTCCATTGGATAGTGACCGTCCGTTTCCCTATTATGAAGTTTAAAAAACAAATATAATGAATTGAAACTGGAATAGTACACTGTGATTTCTAAAACATTTTTAGAAATTAGTTTTCATGTCTCAATAAATTTGTTCAGTTTTTATTTCATTTCACTATAAAATAAAAAATTGCGGTTTAAACCGCGATTTTTTTGTTATAATTTTTCGTTGATAAATCGGATAAACTGATTCCACCAAACTTTTAAGAAGAAAGCTTTTTCTACTTTCTTTTCCGCTACCATTTCGAAACTAGGTCGTTCTGTGGTAATGTAACCTTGACCAATCAAGTCCTTGTCTTCATAAGTCAAATGTCCAACCACTGTTCCGGCTTCAAGTGGTGCTGGGATTGCTTTAGAATCAGGAGTGAATTGAACAGATTGGGAAGATTGACTTCCAACACGTTCAATTAGAGAGATATCATCTTTGGCAACGGCAGTGACCGCATCTTCTTTTCCATCTTGTACAGGTGCTTTGCTATCTTGGTAGGCATCACCTTTTTGAACGATTTTGCGAAGTGTGAATGTAGAAGAAATATAATCCATTAGTGACGATGTAGCTGTAAAACGAGCGTAAGGATTATTGTCTTGATGGTCTGCATTCAAAACGACTGTAATAACCCTCATCCCTTTTTCAACAGTAGTACCAACAAAAGATTCACCAGCTTTGTCTGTTGTTCCTGTCTTGAGTCCGTCAAAACCACCGCGATGAGCAGGCATGCCTTCTAACATGTAGTTTGTCGAAGTTATTGTCATTCCAGCAAAAGTAGAAGATGGTTTTTTGGTGATTTCCAAGACTTGTGGGTACTTTTTGATGAGGTTACGAGCAACGATAGCAACATCATAAGCACTGAGCTTATTTTCATCATCTTTTTTAGAGCCTGGGTAAATGTTATCCCCTAGAGTTTCATTGTTCAGACCAGTTGTATTGACAACAGTAGCATCCTGAATTCCCCATTCTAAGAGTTTTGCACGCATCATATCAACAAAGTCCTTCTCTGAGCCAGCAATTTTCTCTGCTAAGGCAATAGCAGCACTGTTAGCACTAGATACTAGGGTTGCTTCAAGTAGTTGTTCAACGGTATAATTACGAGCCTCCATAGGAACATTACTTGCTTCAGAATTTGTCGTTAACTTATAAGGATAGTCAGAAATATCTACTGGGGTAGATAGTGTAATACTTCCGTTTTCCAAGGCTTCATAGACAAGATAAACCGTAATCAATTTTGTGATAGAAGCGATTTCGACAGGTTGGGTTGCATCTTTCTCATAGAGAATTTTACCAGTAGTTGCTTCAACAGCAATTGCATGTTTAGCAGCAATATTAAAATCTTGAGCAACAACAGTAGATGCTGAGCCAATTACGGATAGGCTTAATAGAGTTAAAATTATTTTTTTCATAGTAAGTTTATTCTAACATAAAGAAAAAAATATTCCCAGTTTCATGATATAAGAAAGAAGCTTTTTTGAAAGTATGGTAAAATAGATGAATGGAGGTACCTCATGTTTCGTAAGAATAAATTATTTTTTTGGACCAGTGAGATTTTACTATTAACAATCATCTTTTACTTATGGAGAGAGATGGGAGCGATTATTACACCTTTTGTGAGCGTCGCAAACACCATCATGATTCCTTTTCTTCTAGGTGGTTTTTTATATTATTTGACCAATCCTATTGTTAGCTTTCTACAAAAGTACTTCAAAATTAATCGTATCATTGGTATTCTACTAACCTTGTGTGCATTGGTCTGGGGACTTGTCATTGGGGTAGTCTATCTCTTGCCGATTTTGATTAATCAGTTGACCAGCTTGATTGCGACTAGCCAGACTATCTACAGTCGTTTGCAAAATTTGATTGTGGATTTATCCACTTATCCAGCCTTTCAAAATTTAGATATTCAGGCGACAATTCAACAATTAAATCTGTCCTATGTAGATATTCTACAAAATATCCTAAATAGTGTGACTAATAGTGTCGGAAGTGTTATATCAGCTCTCTTTAGTACCGTTTTGATTATTATTATGACTCCTGTATTTTTGGTATATTTTTTGTTGGATGGCCACAAATTTTTACCGATGCTTGAGCGTACTGTTTTAAAGAGAGATAAGTTGCATATTACAGGCCTCTTAAAGAATTTGAATGCGACAATTGCTCGCTATATTAGTGGAGTCGCAATTGATGCGATTATTATCGGTTGTTTGGCCTTTATCGGATATAGCGTGATTGGTTTGAAATACGCTTTGGTCTTTGCTATCTTTTCAGGATTGGCCAATCTCATTCCTTATGTGGGACCAAGTATTGGCTTGATTCCGATGATTATCGCCAATGTTTTTACTGATCCGCATAGAATGCTGATTGCAGTTGTTTATATGCTAATCATTCAACAAGTGGATGGAAATATCCTCTACCCTCGAATCGTTGGTGGCGTGATGAAAGTCCATCCAATTACGATTTTAGTATTACTTTTGTTATCAAGTAATATCTATGGTGTCATTGGTATGATTGTCGCTGTACCAACCTATTCTATCTTGAAAGAAATTTCTAAGTTCTTATCTCGCTTGTATGAAAATCATAAAATAATGAAAGAACGAGAAAGAGAATTAGCCAAGTAAAAGTCAGGAAATTCCTGATTTTTCTTTTTATTTAGGCAAGTGATAGGAGTAGAAGTACCGTTTAGATTAGTAGATTAAGAATAATTCACAAAAACTTTGTAAAACACTTGCAATTTAGCTGAAATTTGATAAAATAGTAAGGAAAGTTAGACTGTATTGCCTACTGTCTATCTATAAAATATATTTTATTGGAGGCTTTTACTCAAATGGCAAAAGAAAAATACGATCGTAGTAAACCACACGTTAACATTGGTACTATCGGACACGTTGACCACGGTAAAACTACCCTAACTGCAGCTATCACAACTGTTTTGGCACGTCGCTTGCCTTCATCAGTTAACCAACCTAAAGACTATGCGTCTATCGATGCTGCTCCAGAAGAACGCGAACGCGGTATCACAATCAACACTGCGCACGTTGAGTACGAAACTGAAAAACGTCACTACGCTCACATCGACGCTCCAGGACACGCGGACTACGTTAAAAACATGATCACTGGTGCCGCTCAAATGGACGGAGCTATCCTTGTAGTAGCTTCAACTGACGGACCAATGCCACAAACTCGTGAGCACATCCTTCTTTCACGTCAGGTTGGTGTTAAACACCTTATCGTCTTCATGAACAAAGTTGACTTGGTTGACGACGAAGAATTGCTTGAATTGGTTGAAATGGAAATCCGTGACCTATTGTCAGAATACGACTTCCCAGGTGACGATCTTCCAGTTATCCAAGGTTCAGCTCTTAAAGCTCTTGAAGGTGACACTAAATACGAAGACATCGTTATGGAATTGATGAACACAGTTGATGAGTACATCCCAGAACCAGAACGTGACACTGACAAACCATTGCTTCTTCCAGTCGAAGACGTATTCTCAATCACTGGACGTGGTACAGTTGCTTCAGGACGTATCGACCGTGGTATCGTTAAAGTCAACGACGAAATCGAAATCGTTGGTATCAAAGAAGAAACTCAAAAAGCAGTTGTTACTGGTGTTGAAATGTTCCGTAAACAACTTGACGAAGGTCTTGCCGGAGATAACGTAGGTGTCCTTCTTCGTGGTGTTCAACGTGATGAAATCGAACGTGGACAAGTTATCGCTAAACCAGGTTCAATCAACCCACACACTAAATTCAAAGGTGAAGTTTACATCCTTACTAAAGAAGAAGGTGGACGTCACACTCCATTCTTCAACAACTACCGTCCACAATTCTACTTCCGTACTACTGACGTTACAGGTTCAATCGAACTTCCAGCAGGTACTGAAATGGTAATGCCTGGTGATAACGTGACAATCGACGTTGAGTTGATCCACCCAATCGCCGTAGAACAAGGTACTACATTCTCTATCCGTGAGGGTGGACGTACTGTTGGTTCAGGTATGGTTACAGAAATCGAAGCTTAATTCGATTTAGTTCCCAGAAGAACAATTATTTAAGTCAGACACTAAAAGAATCTTGCTTTGCAAGGTTCTTTTTTTCGAATATTGAACTAAAATTAAATAATTGCTTATAAAAAAGCTCCATACACCTGATGTGCATAGAGCAATGGAGATTATTTGATATAGAGTTCTTGATTTTTTAGGACAATTTCACGTACACTTGCGAACTTCTTGAGTTTTTTAAGTTCTTCTGGATGAGTGACGAGAGTGATAACATAGCCCTCTTTACCCATGCGACCTGTACGGCCAGCACGGTGAGTGTAGGTTTCAATATCTCTAGGAACATCAAAGTTTACGACGCATTCTAGGCTATCGATATCAATCCCACGAGCCAGAAGGTCAGTTGAAAGGAGTAGGGTTAGTTGCTTATCTTTAAACTTTTCTAGGATAACTTTTCTAAACTTGACATTGACATCGCTAGCGAGGGAAACAGCCAATATATCACGATACTGTAGTTTTTCCTCAGCACTCCCAAGGTCTGATAGGCTGTTAAAGAAGACTAGCCCGCGGAAATCCTCAACATGAGCCAATTTTCGTAGCATATCAACGCGGTGACGTTGCTCTACCTGCATGTAGAAGTGCTGGATATTGTCTAGTTTTTGGTCAGAGAGATCAATGGTTCGCGTATTAGATGCAATCTTTTCTTGGTCAAACTTGGTTGTCGCACTCATGTAGATGAGTTGGTGGTCACGAGGTGCGTAGTGGGTGATTTTCTCGACAAAGTGAATCTGAGAATCATCAAGCAATTGGTCAAATTCATCCAGGATGATGGTTTCTACATTCATCATCTTGATTTTTTTCAATTTAATCAACTCAAAGATACGACCAGGAGTGCCGATTAGAATTTCTGGTCCTTTTTTGAGTCGTTCAATCTGGCGTTTCTGACTTGAACCTGATAGGAAGAGCTGGGCTGTCAAGCCAATAGCTTCTGCCCACGTTTTACATACGTCAAAAATCTGTCCAGCAAGCTCCGTATTTGGTGCTAGAATCAATAGTTGCTGCGCTTTTTTCTTTTGTAGTCTGAGAAGGCTTGGTAGGAGGTAAGCGAGGGTCTTACCAGTTCCTGTTGGGCTCACTCCTAGGAGGTTTTCTCCTGCAAGGATAGGCTCAAATAGTTGAGTTTGAATGGGGGTGAATTCTTGGAAACCGAGTTGGTCGCTCAGTTCTTGCCATTCAGTCGGTAGTTTAGTTTTCATTTTCTGCCTCAAATCTAATGCCAGCAGTCTGGCGCATGGTATATAGTAGGTCATGAACAGAGCTTGCATCGTCCAGCCAAGTCTGGTAGAGTGTCTGGTCTGGTTGCTGAATCATCTGTGCAAATGCAGCGACTTCCTCAGTCATCGTATGAGGAGCCTGTTGGATAGGGAGCTGGACTTGATGTCCTTGGTGGTCGGTAAAAATAGCTGATTGAATATGCTCAATCGTGTTGAGAGTCAAGGTTCCATCTGTCGTATAAATCTCGCAAGGAAGATTGGAAGTGATGTTTTTCCCAGCCTTGATGTGAACTTGAAATTCTGGATAGAAGAGGATACCATCTCCATTTAGGTCAATGCTATTGTCAAGCTGTTGAGCATGGTAGGTTGAGTCCTGAGCTTTTCCAAAAAGACGAATGGCAGCATAGAGGGGATAAATCCCCAAGTCCATAAGGGCTCCACCAGCAAAACGGTCTGAAAAGACATTTGGTGTCTGACCAGCTAACAAATCTGGCATCTTGGAAGAATACTTGGCATAGTTGAAATCTGCTCCCAACACTTGCTTGTCTGCTAAAAAGTTTTTGATAGTAGTGAAAGCTTTCTCGTGATAATTACGAGCTGCTTCAAAGATAAAACAATTATTTTTCTCAGCTGTTTGAATCAAATTCAGCCATTCTTGTGGTTGAGTGACAGCTGGCTTTTCAAGAATAACGTGTTTACTAGCAGACAAGGCAGCTTTTGCCTGAGCAAAATGCAAGGAGTTTGGGCTAGCAATATAGACTACATCAAAGGAAGAGCTGAAGAAGTCCTCTAATTGATCGAAGAGTTGGATATTTTCATAGGGAGAAGCAAAGGTTGCTGCGGTTTCAAGTTTTCTAGAATAGACTGCGACCAACTGGTATTCTCCGCTGGTATGGGTTGCTTCTATGAAGTGATGGCTGATAGCACCTGTTCCAATGACACCTAATTTAAGCATAAATACTCCTTTTCCGATTTCAAATCCTTCTTTCATTATAACATAGATAGACGGTACTATCCAACAGAGGGTAAAAAATTTCAAATAAGCTACTAGGACTTTCCCAAAGAAAGTGGTACAATAATGAGATGAGTAAATGAAATGGGAGGAAAAATGAGGTTACTACCTATAAGAAAAATATCACGTCAGTCTAAGAGGCTAGCGCTTTTTTTGACTTTTTGTGCAGGATATGTAGATGCCTATACTTTTATTGTGAGAGGGAATACTCTTGTAGCTGGACAAACTGGGAATGTCGTCTTTCTATCAGTGGGTCTCATTCAACACAATGTGTCAGATGCTAGTGCTAAAGTAATGACCTTGCTAGCTTTTATGATGGGGGTCTTTTTACTAACGATTTATAAGGAAAAATTGAGAATTGTTAAAAAACCTATTCTGTCATTGATTCCTTTAGCAATCTTATCAATCATTATTGGATTTGTGCCGCAAACTGTAGAGAATATCTATCTAGTACCGCCCTTGGCCTTTTGTATGGGGTTGGTGACAACCGCTTTTGGGGAAGTATCGGGTATTGCTTATAACAATGCATTTATGACAGGAAATATCAAACGGACCATGCTGGCTTTTGGAGATTATTTCAGAACTAAGCACACTCCTTTTTTGCGTGAAGGTTTCATATTTGTTAGCCTGCTTAGTAGTTTTGTCCTTGGTGTTGTTTTTTCAGCCTATTTGACGATTTTTTATCATGAAAAGACTATTCTTGGTGTTCCTATTATGATGAGCATTTTTTACTTCAGTATGCTTTTTGCTTCATGGCAGAAAAAAGTAAAAGAAAAAGCTTCATTTTAGGTGTTATTACTTGTAAGAAAATAGGAGATATGCTATACTTGAAGAGTTGACTATGCACGTTCCTGTGCAACCGCACGAACATCGTTGCTTGATTATTCAAGTTTAAGTGGTTCGTCCCACGATGCTAGGCGAGTCTTCACAAAAAATTCGGGGAAACCCATAAAAATCATAGGAGGTGCATAATGAGCACATACGCAATTATCAAAACTGGCGGAAAACAAGTTAAAGTTGAAGTTGGTCAAGCAGTTTACGTTGAAAAATTGAACGTTGAAGCTGGTCAAGAAGTTACTTTTAACGAAGTTGTTCTTGTTGGTGGTGAAAACACTGTTGTCGGAACTCCACTTGTTGCTGGAGCTACTGTAGTTGGAACTGTTGAAAAACAAGGAAAACAAAAGAAAGTTGTTACTTACAAGTACAAACCTAAAAAAGGTAGCCACCGTAAACAAGGTCACCGTCAACCATATACAAAAGTTGTCATCAACGCAATCAACGCTTAATTTTAAGGAGAACACATGATACAAGCAGTCTTTGAGAGAGCCGAAGATGGCGAGCTGAGGAGTGCGGAAATTACTGGACACGCCGAGAGTGGCGAATACGGCTTAGATGTCGTGTGTGCATCGGTTTCTACGCTTGCCATTAACTTTATCAATTCCATTGAAAAATTTGCAGGCTATGAACCAATCCTTGAATTAAACGAAGATGAAGGTGGTTATCTGATGGTTGAAATTCCAAAAGATCTTCCTTCACACCAGAGAGAAATGACCCAGTTATTCTTTGAATCATTTTTCTTAGGTATGGCAAACTTATCGGAGAACTCTTCTGAGTTCGTCCAAACCAGAGTTATCACAGAAAACTAACACGGAGGAAAACATTATGTTAAAAATGACTCTTAACAACTTGCAACTTTTCGCCCACAAAAAAGGTGGAGGTTCTACATCAAACGGACGTGATTCACAAGCAAAACGTCTTGGAGCTAAAGCAGCTGACGGACAAACTGTAACAGGTGGATCAATCCTTTACCGTCAACGTGGTACACACATCTACCCAGGTGTAAACGTTGGACGTGGTGGAGACGATACTTTGTTCGCTAAAGTTGAAGGCGTAGTACGCTTTGAACGTAAAGGACGCGATAAAAAACAAGTTTCTGTTTACCCAATCGCTAAATAAAAAGGTCCAGTGAACCTTTTTATCCCGAGCCTTGAACTGTAAAGGCGAGGAAGCTAGAACTAGCATTAAATAAGGCTTTCCGAGTTTTCGGAGAGCCTATTTTTTTGGTTTGGTACCCATTTTGCTACCCATATTATGGGAATTGTATTTGCATCATATTATAAACGGTAAATCAAAAAGATTTGCTGTTTTTATTTTCTCGAAATCAAATGAGAAAAAAGACATTATTCTAATTCTTGTATTGGAATGTTAGAATCTTCATTGAGCCTTGAAAATTTCCAGACTTTTTTCCTTTTTGGAAAACTTCTAAAATATGGTATAATGAAAAGATAAAGAAGTTGGGGGTAGAAGATGAACATTCAACAATTACGCTATGTTGTTGCCATTGCCAATAGTGGTACTTTCCGTGAAGCTGCTGAAAAGATGTATGTAAGCCAGCCGAGTCTGTCTATTTCTGTGCGTGATTTGGAAAAAGAGTTGGGCTTTAAGATTTTCCGTCGGACCAGCTCAGGGACTTTCTTGACCCGTCGCGGTATGGAGTTTTATGAAAAAGCGCAAGAATTGGTCAAGGGATTTGATATTTTTCAAAATCAGTATGCCAATCCTGAAGAAGAAAAAGATGAATTTTCCATTGCTAGCCAGCACTATGACTTCTTGCCACCAACCATTACGGCTTTTTCAGAGCGTTATCCGGATTATAAGAACTTCCGTATTTTTGAATCAACTACTGTTCAAATTTTAGACGAAGTAGCGCAAGGGCATAGTGAGATTGGCATTATCTACCTCAACAATCAAAATAAAAAGGGGATTATGCAACGGGTTGAAAAGCTAGGGCTGGAGGTCATTGAATTGATTCCCTTTCATACCCACATTTATCTCCGTGAGGGGCATCCTTTAGCCCAGAAAGAGGAATTGGTCATGGAAGATTTAGCTGACCTACCAACGGTTCGTTTCACTCAAGAGAAAGACGAGTACCTTTATTATTCAGAGAACTTTGTTGATACCAGCGCTAGCTCACAGATGTTCAATGTGACAGACCGTGCTACTTTGAATGGTATTTTGGAGCGGACGGATGCTTATGCGACTGGTTCTGGATTTTTAGATAGTGATAGTGTTAATGGCATCACAGTTATTCGTCTCAAGGATAACCTAGATAATCGCATGGTCTATGTCAAACGGGAAGAAGTGGAGCTTAGTCAGGCTGGAACTCTTTTCGTAGAAGTCATGCAAGAATATTTTGATCAGAAGAGGAAATCATGAAAAAAAGAGGAATAGTGGCAGTCGTTGTACTGCTTTTGATTGCGCTGGATCAGTTAGTCAAATCCTATATCGTCTGGCAGATTCCACTGGGTGAAGTTCGCTCTTGGATTCCCAATCTCGTTAGCTTGACCTACCTGCAAAATCGAGGAGCAGCCTTCTCCATGTTACAAGACCAGCAGTGGTTATTTGCTATCATTACATTGGTCGTTATGGTAGGTGCCATTTGGTATCTACATAAACACATGGAGGACTCACTCTGGATGGTCTTGGGCTTGACATTAATCATTGCAGGTGGTCTTGGAAACTTTATTGACAGGATTAGTCAAGGATTTGTTGTGGATATGTTCCACCTTGACTTTATTAATTTTGCAATTTTCAATGTGGCAGATAGCTATCTGACGGTTGGAGTGATTATTTTATTGATTGCAATGCTAAAAGAGGAAATAAATGGAAATTAAAATTGAAACTGGTGGCCTGCGTTTAGATAAAGCTTTGTCGGATTTGACAGAATTATCACGTAGTCTCGCGAATGAACAAATTAAATCAGGCCAGGTCTTGGTCAATGGCCAAGTCAAGAAAGCTAAATACACTGTCCAAGAGGGCGATGTTGTCACCTATCTTGTGCCAGAACCAGAGGTCTTAGAGTATGTGGCTGAGGATATTCCGCTAGACATCATCTACCAAGATGAGGATGTGGCTGTCGTTAACAAACCTCAGGGGATGGTTGTGCATCCGAGTGCTGGTCATACTAGTGGAAACCTAGTAAATGCTCTTATGTATCATATTAAGGACTTGTCGGGTATCAATGGGGTTCTGCGTCCAGGAATTGTTCACCGTATTGACAAGGATACGTCAGGCCTTCTCATGATTGCTAAAAATGACGAGGCGCATCTAGCACTTGCCCAAGAGCTCAAGGATAAAAAGTCTCTCCGTAAATATTGGGCGATTGTTCATGGAAATCTACCAAATGATCGTGGTGTGATTGAAGCGCCGATTGGCCGGAGTGAAAAAGACCGTAAGAAACAGGCTGTGACTGCTAAAGGGAAGCCTGCAGTGACCCGTTTCCACGTTTTGGAACGCTTTGGTGATTACAGCTTAGTAGAGTTGCAGCTGGAGACAGGGCGTACCCATCAAATCCGTGTTCACATGGCTTATATCGGCCATCCAATCGCCGGTGATGAAGTCTATGGTCCTCGTAAGACTTTGAAAGGGCATGGGCAATTTCTTCATGCCAAGACTTTAGGTTTTACTCATCCGAGAACAGGTGAGACCTTGGAATTTACAGCAGATATCCCAGAGATTTTTAAGGAAACATTGGAGAGATTGAGAAAGTAAGAATGAAAAAGAAATTAACTAGTTTAGCACTTTCAGGCGCTTTTTTAGCTTTGTCATGGTGTGGGAATGTTCAAGCTCAAGAAAATTCAGGAAATAAAATCCACTTTATCAATGTTCAAGAAGGTGGTAGCGATGCGATTATTCTTGAAAGCAATGGACATTTTGCCATGATTGATACAGGAGAAGATTATGATTTTCCAGATGGAAGTGATTCTCGTTATCCATGGAGAGAAGGAATTGAAACATCTTATAAGCATGTTTTAACAGATCGAGTTTCGCGGCATTTAAAGGAATTAGGTGTCCAAAAGCTTGATTTTATTTTGGTGACCCATACCCACAGTGATCATATTGGAAATGTTGATGAATTACTGCGTTCATATCCAGTTGGTCGCATTTACATGAAAAAATACTCTGATAGTCGGATTACAACACCAACTCATCTGTGGGATAATCTGTACGGTTATGAAAAGGTGTTACAGACTGCCTCTGAAAAAGGTGTTTCAGTTATTCAAAACATCACACAAGGAGATGCTCATTTTCAGTTTGGGGACATGGATATTCAACTCTATAACTACGAGAATGAAACCGATTCGTCAGGTGAATTAAAGAAAATTTGGGACGATAATTCCAATTCCTTAATTAGTGTAGTGAAAGTCAATGGCAAGAAAATTTACCTTGGGGGAGATTTGGATAATGCTCATGGAGCAGAAGACAAGTATGGTCCTCTCATTGGAAAAGTTGATTTGATGAAATTTAATCATCACTATGATACCAATAAATCAAATACCAAGGATTTCATTAAAAATTTGAGTCCGAGTTTGATTGTTCAAACTTCGGATAGTCTACCTTGGAAAAATAGTGTTGATAGTGAGTATGTCAATTGGCTCAAAGAACGAGGAATTGAGAGAATCAATGCAGCCAGCAAAGACTATGATGCGACAGTTTTTGATATTCGACAAGATGGATTTGTCAATATTTCAACTTCCTACAAGCCGATTCCAAGTTTTCAAGCTGGTTGGCATAAGAGTGCATATGGGAATTGGTGGTATCAAGCACCTGATTCTACAGGAGAATATGCAGTAGGTTGGAATGAAATCAAGGGTGAATGGTATTACTTCAACCAAACGGGTATCTTGTTACAGAATCAATGGAAAAAATGGAATAATCGTTGGTTTTATTTGACAGACTCTGGTGCCTCTGCTAAAAATTGGAAGAAAATCAATGGAAGCTGGTATTATTTCAACAAAGAAAATCAGATGGAGACTGGTTGGCTGAATACTGGAGGACAGACCTATTATCTATCAAATGATGGGGATATGGTAACCGGATGGCGTAAGATTGATAGTCAATGGTATTACTTTGCCCAATCAGGAGAAATGAAAACGGGCTGGGTAAAAGATAAAGAAACCTGGTACTATATGGATTCTACTGGAATCATGAAGACGGGTGAGATAGAAGTTGCTGGTCATCATTACTATCTAGAAGATTCAGGAGCTATGAAGCAAGGTTGGCTTAAAAAGGCGAATGATTGGTACTTCTACAAGACAGACGGTGCACGAGCTGTGGGTTGGATCAAAGACAAGGATAAATGGTACTTCTTGAAAGAAAATGGTCAATTACTTGTGAGCGGTAAGACACCAGAAGGCTATACCGTTGATTCAAGTGGTGCCTGGTTAGTGGATATTCCAGTAGAGAAATCTGCTACAACTAGAGTTACAAGTCATTCAGAGACAAAAGAATCTAAAGAAGTAGTGAAAAAAGATCTTGAAAATAAAGAAATGAAACAGAATGAAGGCGTTACAAGCGCTTCAACTAGTCAAGATTTGACTTCCTCAACTTCACAAAGCTCTGAAACGAGTGCAAATAAATCGGAATCAGAACAGTAGTAAAAAAGAAGGTTTTAGGGCCTTCTTTTTCCTATCAACTCTTTTCTATTTCCTGCCATTCATGTTATAATGGATAAATATGAAGAATCGGAGTGAGACTATGAAATACAAACGGATTGTCTTTAAGGTGGGGACTTCTTCTCTAACGAATGAGGATGGAAGTTTATCACGTAGTAAGGTAAAAGCTATTACCCAACAGTTGGCGATGTTGCACGAGACTGGTCATGAATTGATTTTGGTGTCGTCAGGTGCCATTGCGGCTGGTTTTGGAGCCTTAGGATTTAAAAAGCGTCCTACTAAAATTGCTGATAAACAGGCTTCAGCAGCGGTAGGGCAAGGGCTTTTGTTGGAAGAATACACGACCAATCTTCTCTTGCGCCAAATCGTTTCTGCACAAATCTTGCTGACCCAGGACGACTTTGTGGATAAGCGCCGTTATAAAAATGCCCATCAGGCTTTGTCAGTTCTACTTAGCCGTGGGGCGATTCCTATCATCAACGAGAATGATAGTGTCGTCATTGATGAGCTCAAGGTGGGTGACAATGACACTCTTAGTGCCCAGGTAGCGGCCATGGTCCAAGCAGACCTTTTGGTTCTCTTGACAGATGTGGACGGTCTCTATACTGGAAATCCTAATTCAGATCCAACAGCCAAACGATTGGAGAAAATTGAGACCATCAATCGTGAGATTATTGATATGGCTGGTGGAGCTGGTTCTTCAAACGGAACTGGAGGAATGCTGACAAAAATCAAAGCAGCGACTATTGCGACAGAATCAGGAGTTCCTGTTTATATCTGCTCATCCTTGAAGGCAGATACCATGATTGAGGCAGCAGAGGAGACCAAGGATGGTTCCTACTTTGTTGCGCAGGAGAAGGGACTTCGAACACAGAAACAATGGCTGGCCTTCTATGCTCAGAGTCAGGGTTCTATTTGGGTTGATAAAGGGGCTGCAGAAGCTCTTTCTCAACATGGAAAGAGTCTCCTTTTATCTGGTGTTGTTGATGTAGAAGGAGCCTTTTCTTACGGTGATATCGTGACGGTATTTGACAAGGAAAGTGGAAAATCACTTGGAAAAGGGCGTGTGCAATTTGGAGCATCTGCTTTGGAGGATATGTTACGTTCTCAAAAAGCCAAGGGTGTCTTGATTCACCGTGATGACTGGATTTCCATTACTCCTGAAATCCAACTACTCTTTACAGAATTTTAGAGGTAAACTATGGTAAGTACACAAGAACAATTTGAACAGGTACAGGCTGTTAAAAAATCGATCAACACAGCTAGTGAAGAGATTAAAAACCAAGCCTTGCTAGCCATGGCTGATCACTTAGTGGCTGCTACTGAGGAGATTTTAGCAGCCAATGCCCTCGATATGGCAGCGGCCAAGGGGAAAATCTCAGATGTGATGCTGGATCGTCTTTATTTGGATGCAGGGCGTATAGAAGCGATGGCAACTGGGATTCGTGAAGTGGTTGCTTTACCAGATCCAATCGGTGAAGTTTTAGAAACGAGTCAACTTGAAAATGGCTTGGTTATCACCAAGAAACGCGTGGCTATGGGTGTTATAGGTATTATCTATGAAAGCCGTCCAAATGTGACGTCTGACGCGGCTGCTTTGTCTCTCAAGAGTGGGAATGCGGTTGTTCTTCGTAGTGGGAAGGATGCCTATCAAACTGCCCATGCTATTGTTAAAACCTTGAAAAAGGGCTTGGAGACAACGACCATTCATCCAGATGTGATTCAACTAGTGGAAGATACCAGCCGTGAAAGTAGCTATGCTATGATGAAGGCCAAGGGCTATCTAGACCTGCTCATTCCTCGTGGAGGGGCTGGTTTGATTAATGCCGTGGTTGAAAATGCTATTGTACCAGTTATCGAGACAGGAACAGGCATTGTCCATGTTTATGTGGACAAGGATGCAGATGAGGACAAGGCTCTATCTATCATCAATAATGCCAAAACCAGTCGTCCTTCTGTCTGCAATGCCATGGAGGTTCTGCTGGTTCATGAAGACAAGGCAGCAAGTTTCCTTCCTCGCTTGGAGCAAGTTCTAGTTGCAGATCGAAAAGAAGCTGGACTGGAACCAATTCAATTCCGCCTTGATAGCAAAGCAAGCCAGTTTATTTCAGGTCAAGCAGCTGAAGAACAAGATTTTGACACCGAGTTTTTAGACTATGTCCTAGCGGTTAAAGTTGTGAGTAGTTTAGAAGAAGCGGTTGCGCATATTGAAGCTCACAGTACCCATCATTCGGATGCCATTGTGACGGAAAATGCTGAATCTGCAGCTTACTTTACAGATCAAGTGGACTCTGCAGCAGTCTATGTCAATGCCTCAACTCGTTTCACCGATGGTGGCCAATTTGGTCTGGGTTGTGAAATGGGGATTTCTACTCAGAAACTGCACGCGCGTGGTCCAATGGGCTTGAAAGAGTTGACTAGCTACAAGTATGTGGTTACGGGTAACGGACAGATAAGGGAGTAAGAGATGAAGATTGGATTTATCGGTTTGGGAAATATGGGTGCTAGTTTGGCCAAGGCTGTTTTGCAGGCAAAGACGGGTGATGACATTCTCCTTGCCAATCGCAGTCAAGCTAAGGTGGATGCTTTCATTGCCGACTTTGGCGGTCTAGCTTCTAGCAACGAAGAAATTTTTGCAGAAGCAGATGTGATTTTTCTAGGTGTTAAGCCAGCTCAGTTTTCTGAACTGCTTTCTCAATACCAGACCATCCTTGAAAAACGAGAGAGTCTTCTTTTGATTTCGATGGCAGCTGGATTGACCTTAGAAAAACTAGCAAGTCTTATCCCGAGTCAACACCGAATTATTCGTATGATGCCTAACACCCCTGCTTCTATCGGGCAAGGAGTGATTAGTTATGCCTTGTCTTCTAATTGCAGGGCTGAGGACAGTGAGCTCTTTTGTCAGCTTTTAGCCAAGGCTGGTCTATTAGTTGAACTAGGAGAAGGCTTAATCGATGCAGCGACAGGGCTTGCAGGCTGTGGACCAGCCTTTGTCTATCTTTTTATCGAAGCCTTGGCAGATGCAGGTGTTCAGACTGGATTGCCACGAGAAACAGCATTGAAAACGGCAGCTCAAACTGTGGTTGGAGCTGGTCAATTGGTCCTAGAAAGCCAGCAACATCCTGGGGTCTTGAAAGACCAAGTTTGTAGCCCAGGAGGTTCGACTATCGCTGGAGTAGCGAGCTTAGAAGCGCATGCTTTTCGAGGCACAGTCATGGAAGCAGTTCATCAATCCTACAAACGAACACAAGAATTAGGTAAATAAGAGGTGGATTTGTCTGCCTCTTTTATGGTGGTTGATACTCTTCAAAAATCAAATTCAAACTGCGTCAGCTTCACCTTGCCGTACTCAAGTACAGCCTGCGGCTAGCTTTCTAGTTTGCTCTTTGATTTTCATTGAGTATGAAATGAGAAGACAAAAAGATTGTCACAAACCCCTATTTTTTTGATAGAATAGAAGTAGTAAAAAAGAAATGAGTTAGACATGTCAAAAGGATTTTTAGTCTCTCTTGAGGGACCAGAGGGAGCTGGCAAGACCAGTGTTTTAGAGGCTCTGCTCCCAATTTTAGAGGAAAAAGGAGTAGAAGTGTTGACGACCCGTGAACCTGGCGGAGTCTTGATTGGGGAGAAGATTCGGGAAGTGATTTTAGACCCAAGTCATACTCAGATGGATGCTAAGACAGAACTCCTTCTCTATATTGCCAGTCGCAGACAGCACTTGGTGGAAAAAGTTCTTCCAGCCCTTGAAGCTGGCAAGTTGGTCATTATGGACCGCTTCATCGATAGTTCTCTTGCTTATCAAGGATTTGGTCGTGGTTTGAATATTGACTCCATTGATTGGCTCAATCACTTTGCGACAGATGGCCTTAAACCCGATTTGACCCTCTATTTTGACATCGAAGTGGAAGAAGGGCTGGCTCGCATTACTGCTAATAGTGACCGCGAGGTCAATCGTTTGGACTTGGAAGGCTTGGACTTGCATAAAAAAGTTCGTCAAGGCTACCTTTCTCTTCTGGACAAAGAAGGAAATCGCATTGTCAAGATTGATGCGAGTCTTCCTTTGGAGCAAGTTGTGGAAGCTACCAAGGTTGTCTTATTTGACAGAATGGGCTTGGCTAAATGAAACAAGAAGAATTAAAGGCTTGGCAGCCAGACCAGTTTGACCGCTTTGTCCGTATCCTAGAGCAAGACCAACTCAATCATGCCTACCTCTTTTCAGGCTTCTTTGGAAGCTTGGAAATGGCGCAGTTTTTGGCTAAGAGCCTTTTCTGTACGGAGAAGGTAGGAGTTTTACCATGTGAGAAATGCCGGAATTGTAAGCTGATTGAACAGGGAGAATTTCCCGATGTCACTTTGATTAAGCCAGTCAATCAGGTCATTAAGACAGAACGTATTCGGGAATTGGTGGGGCAGTTTTCTCAAGCAGGGATTGAAAGCCAACAACAGGTCTTTATCATCGAGCAGGCGGAAAAAATGCATCCCAATGCAGCTAACTCTCTGCTCAAGGTCATCGAAGAACCCCAGAGTGAGGTTTATATTTTCTTCTTGACTAGCGATGAGGAAAAGATTTTACCGACCATCCGTAGTCGGACCCAGATTTTCCACTTTAAAAAGCAAGAAGAAAAACTCATCTTGCTCTTAGAACAAATGGGACTGGTTAAGAAAAAAGCAACTCTTTTAGCTCAGCTTAGTCAATCGCGAGCTGAAGCAGAAAAGTTGGCCAATCAGGCAAGTTTTTGGACCTTGGTGGACGAAAGTGAACGCCTGCTGACCTGGTTATTAGCTAAGAAAAAAGAAAGTTATCTGCAAGTTGCTAAATTAGCCAACTTGGCGGATGACAAGGAAAAACAAGATCAGGTTTTACGGATTCTCGAAGTCCTCTGTGGGCAGGACCTTCTGCAAGCAAGAGTAAGGGTGATTCTACAAGATTTGTTAGAAGCTAGAAAAATGTGGCAAGCTAATGTCAGCTTTCAAAATGCCATGGAATATCTGGTCTTAAAAGAAATGTAAACTCAAAAATGAACGATAAAGAAAGGAAAGGGCTGGTTTATGGACAAAAAAGAATTATTTGACGCGCTGGATGATTTTTCCCAACAGTTATTGGTGACCTTGGCCGATGTGGAAGCCATCAAGAAAAATCTCAAGAGCTTGGTAGAGGAAAATACAGCTCTTCGCTTGGAAAATTCTAAGTTGCGCGAACGCTTAGGTGAGGTGGAAGCAGACGCTCCCGTCAAGGCCAAGCATGTTCGTGAAAGTGTTCGTCGCATTTATAAAGACGGATTTCACGTATGTAATGATTTTTATGGGCAACGTCGAGAACAGGACGAGGAATGTATGTTCTGTGACGAGTTGTTATACAGGGAGTAAGCATGCAGATTCAAAAAAGTTTTAAGGGGCAGTCTCCCTATGGCAAGCTTTATCTAGTGGCAACGCCGATTGGCAATCTAGATGATATGACCTTTCGTGCCATCCAGACCTTGAAAGAAGTAGACTGGATTGCTGCTGAGGACACGCGCAATACAGGTCTTTTGCTCAAGCATTTTGCCATTCAGACAAAGCAGATCAGTTTTCATGAGCACAATGCCAAGGAAAAAATTCCTGATTTGATTGGTTTTCTGAAAGCTGGTCAAAGTATTGCTCAGGTTTCTGATGCGGGTCTACCTAGCATCTCGGACCCTGGTCATGATTTGGTTAAGGCAGCTATTGAGGAAGAAATTGCGGTTGTCACAGTCCCAGGTGCTTCTGCAGGGATTTCTGCATTGATTGCCAGTGGCCTAGCACCGCAACCACATATCTTTTACGGTTTTTTACCTAGAAAATCAGGCCAGCAAAAGCAATATTTCGACTCAAAAAAAGACTATCCTGAAACACAAATTTTCTATGAATCGCCCCATCGTGTGGCGGATACGCTAGAAAATATGCTAGAAGTCTACGGTGACCGCTCGGTAGTCTTGGTCAGGGAATTGACCAAAATTTATGAAGAATACCAACGAGGAAAGATCTCTGAATTGCTAGAGAACATCGCTGAAACACCGCTCAAGGGTGAGTGTCTACTCATCGTTGAAGGTGCCAGTCAGGATGTGGAAGAAAAAGACGAGGAAGACTTGTTCTTAGAAATCCAAGCCCGCATCCAGCAAGGCATGAAGAAAAACCAAGCTATCAAGGAAGTCTCTAAGATTTACCAGTGGAATAAAAGTCAGCTCTACGCTGCCTACCACGACTGGGAAGAAAATGACTAAACAGGGAAGTTTTCCTTCTTCCCTTTTTTTGTTATACTAGTAGAAGAAAAAATTAGAAAGATTTGTGGGAGTGAAAAAGTCCGGGGGACTTTTTCAGCCTGAGCCAAGAAACTCGAAAGCGAAGTAAGTTCGGTTGGCTTTTTCAATGTGAATCTTGTCTTCACACTCCCAAAGAGGTATTAGTGTCGTGTCTCAATCTTATATCAATGTTATCGGTGCTGGTTTGGCAGGTTCTGAAGCAGCCTACCAAATCGCAGAACGTGGTATTCCGGTTAAACTTTATGAAATGCGTGGTGTCAAGCCTACACCTCAGCACAAAACAGACAATTTTGCTGAGTTAGTTTGTTCCAATTCCTTGCGTGGGGATGCTTTGACCAATGCTGTTGGTCTTCTCAAGGAAGAAATGCGTCGCTTGGGTTCTGTTATCTTGGAATCTGCTGAGGCTACACGTGTTCCTGCGGGTGGTGCCCTTGCGGTGGACCGTGATGGTTTCTCCCAAATGGTGACTGAAAAAGTGGCCAACCATCCCTTGATTGAGGTGGTTCGTGATGAAATTACAGAATTACCAACTGATGTTATTACAGTTGTCGCTACTGGTCCTTTGACTAGCGATGCCCTAGCTGAGAAGATTCATTCCCTTAATGACGGCGATGGTTTCTATTTCTACGATGCGGCAGCGCCTATTATCGATGTCAACACCATTGATATGAGCAAGGTTTATCTCAAGTCTCGTTATGACAAAGGAGAGGCGGCCTACCTCAATGCCCCTATGACCAAGCAAGAGTTTATGGATTTCCATGAAGCCTTGGTCAATGCGGAAGAAGCACCGCTGAATTCTTTCGAAAAAGAAAAGTACTTTGAAGGTTGTATGCCTATCGAGGTCATGGCCAAACGTGGTATTAAAACCATGCTTTATGGTCCTATGAAACCAGTCGGTCTGGAGTATCCAGACGACTACACTGGACCTCGTGATGGTGAATTCAAAACACCTTACGCGGTTGTTCAACTTCGTCAGGACAATGCGGCTGGTAGCCTCTACAATATCGTCGGTTTCCAGACCCACCTTAAATGGGGAGAACAAAAGCGTGTCTTCCAAATGATTCCAGGTCTTGAAAATGCTGAGTTTGTTCGCTATGGTGTCATGCACCGCAATTCTTACATGGATTCACCAAATCTTCTCGAACAGACCTACCGTTCTAAGAAGCAACCAAATCTCTTCTTTGCTGGTCAGATGACAGGTGTGGAAGGCTATGTTGAATCAGCAGCATCAGGCTTAGTTGCGGGTATTAACGCGGCTCGACTCTTCAAGGGAGAAAGCGAGGCGATTTTCCCAGAGACAACAGCGATTGGAAGTCTGGCTCATTACATCACCCATGCGGACAGCAAACATTTCCAACCAATGAATGTCAATTTTGGGATTATCAAAGAGTTGGAAGGCGAGCGTATCCGTGATAAGAAGGCTCGTTATGAAAAAATTGCAGAGCGTGCACTTAGCGACTTAGAGGAATTTTTAACGGTCTAATTTTTTTCAAAGAATTGCTCATGATACTATAAAAATCTTAGAAATTGTGATAAAATAGGTAGGATAAAAAAAGGAGAGTGAAAATGGCGAATCCCAAGTATAAACGTATTTTAATCAAATTATCAGGTGAAGCCCTTGCCGGTGAACGTGGCGTAGGGATTGATATCCAAACAGTTCAAACAATCGCAAAAGAGATTCAAGAAGTTCATAGCTTAGGTATCGAAATTGCCCTTGTTATCGGTGGAGGAAATCTCTGGCGTGGAGAACCTGCTGCAGAAGCAGGAATGGACCGTGTTCAGGCAGATTACACAGGAATGCTTGGGACTGTTATGAATGCTCTTGTGATGGCAGATTCATTGCAACAAGTTGGTGTCGATACGCGTGTACAAACAGCCATTGCCATGCAACAAGTGGCAGAGCCTTACGTACGTGGACGTGCCCTTCGTCACCTTGAAAAAGGCCGTATCGTTATCTTTGGTGCCGGAATTGGTTCACCTTACTTCTCGACAGATACAACAGCGGCTCTTCGTGCAGCTGAAATCGAAGCAGATGCTATCCTCATGGCTAAAAATGGTGTCGACGGTGTTTATAATGCCGATCCTAAGAAGGACAAGACAGCCGTTAAGTTTGAAGAATTGACCCACCGTGACGTTATCAACAAAGGTCTTCGTATCATGGACTCAACAGCTTCAACCCTCTCAATGGACAACGACATTGACTTGGTTGTCTTCAATATGAACCAACCAGGCAACATTAAACGTGTCGTATTTGGGGAAAATATCGGAACAACAGTTTCAAATAATATCGAAGAAAAGGAATAAGAAAGATTATGGCTAACGCAATTATTGAAAAAGCTAAAGAGAGAATGACCCAGTCTCACCAATCACTTGCTCGTGAATTTGGTGGTATCCGTGCCGGTCGTGCCAATGCAAGCTTGCTTGACCGTGTACATGTAGAATACTATGGAGTAGAAACACCTCTTAACCAAATCGCTTCAATTACCATTCCAGAAGCGCGTGTTTTGTTGGTAACACCATTTGACAAGTCTTCATTGAAAGACATCGAACGTGCCTTGAATGCTTCTGATCTTGGTATCACACCAGCTAACGATGGTTCTGTGATTCGCTTGGTTATCCCAGCTCTTACAGAAGAAACTCGTCGTGACCTTGCTAAAGAAGTGAAGAAGGTCGGCGAAAATGCTAAAGTGGCCGTGCGCAATATCCGTCGTGACGCTATGGATGAAGCCAAGAAACAAGAAAAAGCAAAAGAAATCACTGAAGACGAATTGAAGACTCTTGAAAAAGATATTCAAAAAGTAACAGACGATGCTGTCAAACACATCGATGACATGACTGCCAACAAAGAAAAAGAACTCTTGGAAGTCTAAAAATAAACAGAAAAACTCAGTTGGCATTGCTGGCTGAGTTTTATTCGAAAGAAGGAAATATGAATACAAATCTTGCAAGTTTTATCGTTGGACTGATCATCGATGAAAATGACCGTTTTTACTTTGTGCAAAAGGATGGCCAGACCTATGCGCTTGCCAAGGAAGAAGGTCAGCATACGGTAGGTGATACGGTTAAAGGTTTCGCCTATACAGATATGAAGCAAAAGCTCCGCTTGACAAGTCTAGAAGTCACTGCCACTCAGGACCAATTTGGTTGGGGAACTGTAACAGAGGTTCGTAAGGACTTGGGTGTCTTTGTAGATACAGGCCTTCCTGACAAGGAAATCGTTGTGTCACTTGATATTCTCCCTGAGCTCAAGGAACTCTGGCCTAAGAAGGGTGACCAACTCTACATCCGTCTTGAAGTGGACAAGAAAGACCGCATCTGGGGACTATTGGCCTATCAAGAAGACTTCCAACGTCTGGCTCGTCCTGCCTACAACAATATGCAGAACCAAAACTGGCCAGCCATTGTATATCGCCTCAAGCTGTCAGGAACCTTTGTTTACCTACCAGAAAATAATATGCTTGGTTTTATTCACCCAAGTGAGCGTTATGCAGAACCACGTTTGGGGCAGGTCTTAGATGCGCGTGTCATTGGCTTCCGTGAAGTGGACCGTACCTTGAACCTCTCTCTCAAACCACGTTCCTTTGAAATGTTGGAAAACGATGCTCAGATGATTTTGACCTATTTGGAAAGCAATGGCGGTTTCATGACTTTAAATGATAAGTCATCTCCAGACGATATCAAGGCAACCTTTGGCATTTCTAAAGGTCAGTTCAAGAAAGCACTCGGTGGCTTGATGAAGGCTGGTAAAATCAAGCAAGACCAGTTTGGGACAGAGTTGATTTAGGTAGGCTTATGAGAAAATCATTTTACACTTGGCTCATGACTGAGCGTAATCCTAAAAGTAACAGCCCTAAAGCCATTTTGGCAGACCTCGCTTTTGAAGAGTCGGCATTCCCAAAACATACGGATGATTTCGATGAGGTCAGTCGCTTTTTGGAGGAACATGCCAGTTTCTCTTTCAATCTAGGAGACTTTGACGTTATCTGGCAAGAATACTTAGAACACTAGACTTTATTCATTGGGTTTGGGCTAGTAATTTATCGATCCCTTTGCTATAATAAAAAGAAATAAAAGGATTAGAGAGGTTCTTTATTTGAAGGAACATTCAATTGACATTCAACTGAGTCATCCAGATGACCTGTTTCATCTTTTTGGTTCCAATGAGCGCCATCTTCGTTTGATGGAAGAAGAGCTCGATGTGGTGATTCATGCCCGTACAGAGATTGTCCAGGTTTTGGGTGAAGAGGCTGCCTGTGAGGAAGCCCGTCAGGTTATTCAAGCTTTGATGGTCTTGGTAAATCGTGGAATGACAGTCGGCACACCAGATGTGGTCACTGCGATTAGCATGGTCAAAAACGATGAAATTGATAAGTTTGTCGCCCTTTACGAAGAAGAAATCATCAAGGACAATACAGGGAAACCGATCCGTGTCAAAACCTTGGGCCAAAAGCTTTATGTGGACAGTGTCAAACAGCATGACGTGACCTTTGGAATTGGTCCTGCAGGGACAGGGAAGACCTTTCTTGCAGTGACCTTGGCAGTGACAGCCCTTAAACGTGGGCAGGTCAAGCGAATTATCCTAACTCGTCCAGCAGTTGAGGCAGGAGAAAGTCTAGGTTTTCTTCCAGGTGACCTAAAAGAAAAGGTGGATCCTTATCTCCGTCCAGTTTATGATGCCTTATATCAGATTCTTGGGAAAGACCAAACAACGCGTCTCATGGAGCGTGAAATTATCGAGATTGCACCCCTCGCATATATGCGTGGGCGAACCTTGGATGATGCCTTTGTCATTCTAGATGAAGCTCAAAATACGACCATCATGCAGATGAAGATGTTTTTGACTCGTTTAGGATTTAATTCTAAGATGATTGTCAATGGAGATATCAGTCAGATTGACCTTCCGCGTAACGTCAAGTCCGGTTTGATTGATGCCCAAGAAAAACTCAAGAACATTCACCAGATTGACTTTGTTCATTTTTCAGCCAAGGATGTGGTTCGTCATCCAGTTGTCGCTCAGATTATCCGAGCTTATGAACCAGCTCCAGTTAAAAATGAAGAGCGTGAAGAAGTCCAAGAAGAAACAGAATAGCAAAAAAGAGCAGTTCAGGTGGAAGAAACATATGGAATCAATCTTTTTAAAACTAGCTCAGTATCCCATAGTCGAAACAGAACGTTTAGTGCTTAGACCTGTAACCTTGGATGATGCGGAAGTTATGTTTGAGTATGCCTCGGATAGAGAAAATACGCGCTACACTTTTCCAACTAATCAAAGCTTGGAAGAAACCAAGAATAACATTGCTCAGTTCTACTTGGCTAATCCCTTGGGTCGTTGGGGAATAGAATTAAAAAGTAATGGTGAATTTATCGGAACTATTGATTTGCACAAGATTGATCCTGTTCTTAAGAAGGCAGCTATTGGTTACATTATAAATAAAAAATATTGGAATCAAGGTTTGACGACAGAAGCCAATCGTGCCGTGATTGAGCTGGCTTTTGAGAAGATTGGAATGAACAAATTGACCGCCCTTCACGATAAGGATAATCCCGCATCTGGCAAGGTCATGGAGAAATCAGGTATGCGCTTTTCTTATGAAGAACCTTATGCCAGAATGGATAATAAAGAAGCAGGCCGAATTGTTACAAGAGTTCATTATGTCTTGACTAAGGAAGACTATTTTGCAAATAAATAAGCAGTTGAAAAGAAATTTTTCGACTGTTTTTTCTTCCTCTTACGAATAATCTAAGAGAGGAGAAAATATGGAAGTAATTATCGAGAAAATCAAAGAGTATAAAATCATTGTCATCTGTACTGGTCTGGGCTTACTTGTCGGAGGATTATTCCTGCTAAAACCAGCTCCACAAATACCTGTTAAAGAAACGAATTTGCAGGCCGAAGTCGCAGCTGTTTCCAAGGATTCATCGACCGAAAAGGAAGTGAAAAAGGAAGAGAAGGACGAACCCCTACCCCTTGAACAAGATTTGATTACAGTAGATGTCAAAGGCGCTGTCAAATCGCCAGGGATTTATGATTTGCCAGTAGGTAGTCGGGTCAATGATGCTGTTCAAAAGGCGGGTGGATTGACAGAGCAAGCAGACAGCAAGTCGCTTAATCTAGCTCAGAAAGTTAGTGACGAGGCTCTGGTTTACGTCCCAACTAAGGGAGAAGAAACAGCTAGTCAACAGACTGGTTCTGGGACAGCTTCTTCAACGAGCAAGGAAAAGAAGGTCAATCTCAACAAGGCCAGTCTGGAAGAGCTCAAGCAGGTCAAGGGTCTGGGTGGCAAACGAGCTCAGGATATTATCGACCATCGTGAATCAAATGGCAAGTTCAAGTCGGTTGATGAACTCAAGAAGGTTTCTGGTATTGGTGCTAAAACGATAGAAAAGCTAAAAGACTATGTTACAGTGGATTAAGAATTTCCCTATTCCCCTAATCTACCTAAGTTTTCTATTGCTCTGGCTTTACTACGCTATTTTCTCAGCCTCCTATCTTGCTTTGTTGGGCTTCGTTTTTCTGCTAGTGTGTCTCTTTTTCCAATTTCCTTGGAAATTAGCAGGTAAAGTTCTAGTAATTTGTGGAATCTTTGGATTTTGGTTTTTGTTTCAAAATTGGCAACAGAGTCAATCTAGTCAAAACCTAGCGGATTCTGTTGAAAGGGTACGGATTTTGCCTGACACTATTAAGGTCAATGGTGATAGCCTATCTTTTCGTGGTAAGTCTGATGGACGCATTTTTCAAGTCTATTATAAACTCCAGTCCGAGGAGGACAAAGAACAATTTCAAGTCTTAACAGACCTTCATGAGATAGAGTTTGAGGGGAAGCTTTCAGAACCAGAAGGGCAGAGAAATTTTGGAGGCTTTAATTACCAATCCTATCTGAAGACTCAGGGAATTTACCAGACTCTCAATATCAAAAAAATCCAGTCACTTCAAAAGGTTGGCAGTTGGGATATAGGTGAAAACCTGTCCAGCTTACGTCGAAAGGCTGTAGTTTGGATTAAGACGCACTTTCCAGACCCTATGCGCAACTACATGACGGGGCTCTTGCTAGGACATCTGGATACGGACTTTGAGGAGATGAATGAGCTTTATTCCAGTCTAGGAATTATCCACCTTTTTGCCTTGTCGGGTATGCAGGTAGGTTTTTTCATGGACGGATTTAAGAAACTTCTCTTGCGATTGGGCTTTACCCAAGAAAAGTTGAAATGGCTGACTTATCCCTTTTCCCTTATCTATGCGGGCCTGACTGGGTTTTCAGCATCGGTCATTCGCAGTCTTTTGCAAAAACTATTAGCTCAGCATGGCTATAAGGGCTTGGATAATTTTGCCCTGACTGTGCTTGTTCTCTTTATCGTCATGCCCAACTTTTTCTTGACAGCAGGAGGAGTCTTGTCCTGTGCCTATGCTTTTATCTTGACCATGACCAGCAAAGAAGGAGAGGGCCTCAAGGCTGTTGCTAGAGAAAGTCTAGTCATTTCTTTGGGTATATTACCCATTTTATCCTTCTATTTTGCGGAATTTCAGCCTTGGTCTATCCTTTTGACCTTTGTCTTTTCTTTTCTATTTGACTTGGTCTTCTTACCGCTCTTGTCTATTTTATTTGCCCTTTCATTTCTCTATCCAGTCATTCAGCTGAACTTTATCTTTGAATGGTTGGAGGGGATTATTCGCTTGGTATCACAGATTGCAAGTAGGCCTCTGGTCTTTGGACAACCTAATGAATGGCTGTTGATGATACTGTTGATTTCTTTGGCTTTGGTCTATGATTTGAGGAAAAATATCAAAAGAGCAGCTGGATTCAGCTTACTTATTGTGGGTCTCTTTTTCTTGACCAAGCATCCGTTGGAAAATGAAATCACCATGCTGGATGTGGGGCAAGGGGAGAGTATTTTCCTACGGGATGTAACTGGGAAAATCATTCTCATAGATGTAGGTGGCAAGGCAGAGTCTGATAAGAAAATCGAGAAATGGCAAGAAAAGACGACGACCAGCAATGCCCAGCGAACCTTAATCCCCTATCTAAAAAGTCGAGGAGTAGCCAAGATTGACCAGCTGGTTTTGACCAATACAGACAAGGAGCATGTTGGCGATTTGTTGGAGGTAATCAAGGCTTTCCATGTAGGCGAAATTTTAGTGTCCAAAGGTAGTCTGAAACAGAAGGAATTTGTGGCAGAACTACAGGCGACTCAAACCAAGGTGCGTAGTGTGACAGTAGGAGAGAACTTGCCAATTTTTGGAAGTCAGTTAGAAGTCCTATCTCCAAGGAAAATGGGAGATGGAGGGCATGAAGACTCCCTAGTTCTGTATGGAAAACTCTTGGATAAGCACTTTCTCTTTACTGGAAATTTGGAGGAAAATGGAGAGAAGGATTTGCTGAAGCACTATCCAGACTTGAAAGTGGATGTTTTGAAAGCTGGCCAACATGGCTCCAAAAAATCAACAAATTCAGTTTTCTTAGAACAGCTCAAACCAGAGATTATTCTCATCTCAGTTGGAAAGAACAATCGAACGAAACTACCCCATCAGGAAACCTTGACCCGACTGGAAACGATCAATAGTAAAGTTTACCGAACTGACCAGCAAGGAGCTATACGCTTTAAAGGGTGGAATAGTTGGAAGATTGAAACGGTTGGTTAATGAGCAGAAACTTTTCAAAAAAATAACTTTTTATCTTGACAAGGACTAGAAAACTTGGTATCATATAAAAGTTGAGAAAAGCAGAAGTGAGAGCTTCTCGCCTTGTGACATTAAGTTGCCTGGCCCTACGGATGAAAAGTTTCTAAGAAACGCTATCATAACGTGCGGGCTTGTATATTTACGAGTCCGCTATTGTTTTTCTCTAATAAAACAAAAGAGGTGAAAACCATAGCAAAGCAAGACTTATTCATCAATGATGAGATTCGTGTACGTGAAGTTCGCTTGATTGGTCTTGAAGGAGAACAGCTAGGTATCAAGCCACTCAGTGAAGCGCAAGCTTTGGCTGATAACGCTAATGTTGACCTAGTATTGATTCAACCCCAAGCCAAACCACCTGTTGCAAAAATTATGGACTACGGTAAGTTCAAATTTGAGTACCAGAAGAAGCAAAAAGAACAACGTAAAAAACAAAGTGTTGTTACTGTGAAAGAAGTTCGTCTAAGTCCAACTATTGACAAGGGTGACTTTGATACAAAACTTCGCAATGCACGCAAATTCCTTGAAAAAGGAAATAAAGTTAAGGTATCTATTCGCTTTAAGGGTCGTATGATTACCCATAAAGAGATTGGTGCAAAAGTTTTAGCCGAGTTTGCTGAAGCAACTCAAGATATTGCAATCATCGAACAACGTGCTAAAATGGATGGACGTCAAATGTTCATGCAATTGGCGCCAGCGACTGACAAAAAATAATTGTCAGAAAGTTAAATAAAGGAGAAAAAATCATGCCAAAACAAAAAACACACCGCGCATCAGCTAAACGTTTCAAACGTACAGGTTCTGGTGGACTTAAACGTTTCCGTGCTTACACTTCTCACCGTTTCCACGGAAAAACTAAGAAACAACGTCGTCATCTTCGTAAAGCATCTATGGTGCATTCAGGAGATTACAAACGTATCAAAGCAATGCTTACTCGCTTGAAATAATAGCTTGACTGTAAGTAAACAATTCTAGGAAATATTTGGAGGAAATAAAACATGGCACGTGTTAAAGGTGGCGTTGTATCACGCAAACGTCGTAAACGTATTCTTAAATTAGCAAAAGGTTACTATGGAGCTAAACACATCTTGTTCCGTACTGCAAAAGAACAAGTAATGAACTCTTACTACTATGCATACCGTGACCGTCGTCAGAAAAAACGTGACTTCCGCAAATTGTGGATCACTCGTATCAACGCGGCAGCTCGTATGAACGGACTTTCATACTCACAATTGATGCATGGTTTGAAATTGGCTGAGATCGAAGTTAACCGTAAAATGCTTGCTGACTTGGCTGTTAACGATGCAGCAGCTTTCACAGCTCTTGCAGATGCAGCTAAAGCAAAACTTGGTAAATAATAACAGATAAGACTGGAACAGGATTGTCCCAGTCTTTTTGAAAATAAAGGAGAACAATATGGCTTCAAAAATGCTACACACTTGCTTGCGAGTAGAAAACCTTGAAAAATCAATTGCATTTTATCAAGATGCTTTTGGATTTAAAGAATTGCGTCGCAGAGATTTTCCAGATCATGCCTTCACGATTGTTTATCTAGGTCTTGAGGGTGACGACTATGAGTTGGAGTTGACTTATAACTACGATCACGGTCCTTATGTGGTTGGAGATGGGTTTGCCCACATCGCCCTAAGTACACCTGATCTTGAAGCTCTTCATCAAGAGCACAGTGCAAAAGGCTATGAAGTGACTCAGCCAAATGGTCTACCAGGAACTGCACCTAACTATTACTTTGTCAAAGACCCTGATGGCTACAAGGTTGAAGTCATTCGTGAAAAATAATCTCGTGAAGTCAAGTAGAATGTTCGTTTTCTACTTGACTTTTTTTAGCTGAAAGAGTATACTAATAAAAATTTAACCTTTAAGGGGAGTCCAGAGAGACTCACAAGGTGTCAGATAAAAGAATAGTACAATTTTCTAGAGGAGACTTTTTGAGTGTGCTCTCTTGTTTTGTACGATTTTAACTGAGGCCTTGCAATCGCAAGGTCTTTTCTTTATCTGGTCCCCTTAAAATTTAAGGAGGAAAAGTCATGAATTCCACATGTAAGAAACGCTTGGGTACCATTCGTTTGGAAACCATGAAGGTGGTTGCACAAGAGGAGATCGCGCCAGCAATCTTTGAATTAGTTTTAGAAGGAGAAATGGTTGAAGCTATGCGAGCAGGCCAATTTCTTCATCTGCGTGTGCCTGATGATGCTCATCTTTTGCGTCGCCCTATTTCAATTTCGTCTATCGATAAGGTTAAGAAGCAGTGCCACCTCATTTATCGGATTGAGGGGGCTGGGACAGCCATTTTTTCAACCTTAGGTCAGGGAGATACTCTGGATGTGATGGGGCCTCAGGGAAATGGTTTTGACTTGTCTGACCTTGATGAGCAAAGCCAGGTTCTCCTTGTTGGTGGGGGGATTGGTGTTCCGCCCTTGCTTGAGGTTGCTAAGGAATTGCATGCGCGTGGGGTGAAAGTAGTGACTGTCCTCGGTTTTGCAAACAAGGATGCTGTTATTTTAGAGACGGAATTGGCTCAATATGGGCAGGTCTTTGTGACGACAGATGATGGTTCTTATGGCATCAAGGGAAATGTTTCTGTTGTCATCAATGATTTAGACAGTCAATTTGATGCTGTTTACTCATGTGGGGCGCCTGGAATGATGAAGTATATCAACCAAACCTTCTATAACCATCCAAGAGCCTATCTATCCTTGGAATCTCGTATGGCTTGTGGGATGGGGGCTTGCTATGCCTGCGTCCTAAAAGTGCCAGAAAGCGAGACGGTCAGTCAACGCGTCTGTGAAGATGGACCTGTTTTCCGCACAGGAACAGTTGTATTATAAGGAGAAAATTATGACTACAAATCGTTTACAAGTTTCTCTGCCTGGATTAGACTTGAAAAATCCGATTATTCCAGCATCAGGCTGTTTTGGTTTTGGTCAGGAGTATGCCAAGTATTATGATTTAGATCTTTTAGGTTCTATTATGATTAAGGCAACGACCCTTGAACCGCGTTTTGGCAATCCTACTCCAAGGGTTGCAGAAACGCCTGCAGGTATGCTCAATGCAATCGGCCTGCAAAATCCGGGTTTGGAAGTTGTTTTGGCTGAAAAACTTCCTTGGCTGGAAAGAGAATATCCAACACTTCCCATTATTGCCAATGTAGCTGGTTTTTCAAAACAAGAGTATGCTGCCGTTTCTAGTGGAATTTCCAAGGCAGCTAATGTAAAAGCTATCGAGCTCAATATTTCTTGCCCCAATGTTGACCACTGTAATCACGGGCTCTTGATTGGTCAAGATCCAGATTTAGCTTATGATGTGGTGAAAGCAGCTGTAGAGGCATCTGATGTGCCAGTTTATGTCAAACTAACCCCTAGTGTGACAGATATCGTTACTGTCGCAAAGGCAGCAGAGGATGCAGGAGCAAGTGGATTGACCATGATCAATACCCTTGTCGGAATGCGCTTTGACCTCAAAACTCGCAAACCAATCTTGGCAAATGGAACGGGTGGAATGTCAGGTCCAGCAGTCTTTCCAGTAGCACTCAAACTCATCCGCCAAGTAGCCCAAACAACAGACCTGCCTATCATTGGAATGGGAGGAGTAGATTCGGCAGAAGCTACCCTAGAAATGTATCTGGCTGGAGCATCTGCCATAGGAGTTGGAACAGCCAACTTTACCAATCCTTATGCCTGCCCTGATATCATCGAAAATTTACCAAAAGTCATGGATAAATACGGCATTAGCAGTCTAGAAAATCTCCGTCAGGAAGTAAAAGAGTCTCTGAGGTAAACTGCAATCAATCTGTTCTTGATTTTTTATCAGTTTGTAATGTTGATTATAGAGAATTTTGATACAATAAAATGGAAAGAACAGAGGAAGAAAGTTTATGAAGAAATTGAGATTTATTTTTTTAGCCCTGCTATTTTTCATAGCCAGACCAGAGAGTGCAATGGCTAGCGATGGCACTTGGCAAGGTAAACAGTATCTGAAAGCAGATGGTAGTCAAGCAGCTAATGAGTGGGTTTTTGATGCTCAGTATCAATCTTGGTTTTATATAAAAGAAGATGCCAACTATGCTGAAAATGAATGGCTGAAGAAAGGTGACGACTATTTTTACCTAAAATCTGGTGGCTATATGGCCAAGTCAGAATGGATAGAAGATAAGGGAGTCTTTTATTATCTTGACCAAAATGGAAAGATGAAAAGAAATGCTTGGGTAGGAACTTCCTATGTTGGTGCAACAGGTGCCAAAGTAATAGAAGACTGGGTATTTGATTCTCAATACGACGCTTGGTTTTATATCAAAGCAGATGGACAGCACGCAGAGAAAGAATGGCTCCAAATTAAAGGGAAGGACTATTATTTCAAATCCGGTGGTTATTTACTGACAAGTCAGTGGATTGACCAAGCTTATGTGAATTCTAGTGGTGCCAAAGTACAGAAAGGTTGGCTTTTTGACAAACAATACCAATCTTGGTTTTACATTAAAGAAAATGGGAATCATGCTGATAAAGAATGGATTTTTGATAATGGTCACTATTATTATCTAAAATCCGGAGGCTATATGGCAGCCAATGAATGGATTTTGGATAAAGAATCATGGTTTTACCTCAAATCTGATGGCAAAATGGCTGAAAAAGAATGGGTCTATGATTCTCATAGTCAAGCCTGGTACTACTTCAAATCTGCTGGCTACATGGCAAAAAATGAGACTATTGATGGTCATCAGCTAGGAAACGATGGAAAATGGCATAAGGAGTCCAAGACTAGCTCTGATTATTATCAGGTCCTTCCAGTGACTGCAAATGTTTATGATGCAGATGGTGAAAAGCTCTCCTATATATCGCAAGGTAGTGTCGTCTGGCTAGATAAGGATAGAAAAAGTGATGATAAGCATCTGGCTATTACTGTTTCTGGTTTGTCAGGCTATATGAAAACAGAAGATTTACAAGCATTAGATGCTAGTAAGGATTTTATCCCATATTATGAGAGTGATGGCCACCGTTTTTATCACTATGTGGCTCAGAATGCTAGTATCCCAGTAGCTTCTCATCTTTCTGATATGGAAGTAGGCAAGAAATATTATTCGGCAGATGGCCTGCATTTTGATGGTTTTAAGCTTGAGAATCCCTTCCTTTTCAAAGATTTAACAGAGGCTACAAACTATAGTGCTGAAGACTTGGATAAGGTATTTAGTCTGTTAAACATTAACAATAGCCTCTTGGAGAACAAGGGAGCTACCTTTAAGGAAGCCGAAGAACATTACCATATCAATGCCCTCTATCTCCTTGCCCATAGTGCTTTAGAAAGTGATTGGGGACGAAGTAAGATTGCCAAAGATAAGAATAATTTCTTTGGAATTACAGCCTATGATACAACGCCTTACCTTTCTGCCAAGACATTTGATGATGTGGATAAGGGAATTTTAGGTGCAACCAAGTGGATTAAGGAAAATTATATCGATAGGGGCAGAACTTTCCTTGGAAACAAGGCTTCTGGTATGAATGTGGAATATGCCTCAGACCCTTATTGGGGCGAGAAAATTGCTAGTGTGATGATGAAAATCAATGAGAAACTAGGTGGCAAAGATTAGTCCTATAATTGGATATGATTTGAGTATAAGCTAAAAATCCTGATTTCAAGTCGAATCAGGATTTTTTCATGGATGCGATTTTTTCGGGGTCTGGTGTGACGCGAAGGGTCTTTTGCCCGGTATAGGTTACAAAACCGGGTTTTCCACCAGTTGGTTTGTTGAGTTTCTTGACTTCAATCATATCTACTTGCACCAGATTTGACAAGCGACCTTGAGAGAAGTAGGCGGCCAGCTCTGCTGCGTCTGTCTTGACTTCATCAGATGGGTCAAGATTGCCTGAAATGACAACATGGCTTCCAGGAATGTCCTTGGCATGGAACCAAAGTTCCTCCTTGCGGGCCGTTTTAAAGGTTAGTTCCTCGTTTTGTAGGTTGTTTCGGCCAACATAGATGATGGTTTTGCCATCGCTTGCTAGATATTGTTCTGGTTTTTTGCGTTTCTGGATTTTCTCGCGCTGTCTTCTACGGATAAAGCCGGTTTGAATCAATTCTTCACGGATTTCAGCGATTTCTTCTAGTCCAGCTTGGTTGAGGACGGTTTCTACACTTTCCAGATAGAGAATGGTTGCCTTGGTTTCTTCAATCAGATCAGTCAAGTATTTGACAGCTTCTTTGAGTTTTTGATACCGTTTAAAATAGCGTTGGGCATTCTGGTTGGGAGTCAAGGCCTTATCAAGGGCAATCGTGATAGGTTGGTTGGTATAGTAGTTGTCCAGGATAACCTGGTCTTGGTCGTTAGGTACTTGGTGGAGGAAGGTTGTCAGCAATTCCCCTTTTTGACGAAATTCTTCAGCGTTGTCTGTCGCTAGTAACTCTTTTTCCTGTTTTTTAAGTTTGTGGCGGTTTTTCTGGAGTTCATTTTCAACACGACGAATGAGTTCACTGGCTTGCTGTTTGACGCGGTCCCGTTCAGCCTTGTCCTTATAGTAGGTGTCCAACAAATCAGAAAGACTGGCAAAAGGCTCTCCCACCTGATTTGCAAAAGGAACTGGACTGAAGGAAGCCTCAGTCAAGCATGGCTTGGTTTCTTGATTGAAAAAGTTACGGAAAGTAGATAGTTTACCACTAACCAGAATGTTTTCCAATTCATTTGCCGTATCGCGCCCCAGACCTTGAAAGAGGTTTTGAAGGTTCTTAGCTGTCGTTTCCTGAGTTTGTAGGATTTCAAAGAGCTTTTCGTCCTTGATAGTAAAAGGATTGAGTGATTCCGTACTTGGCGGAGCGATGTAGGTCGATCCAGGAAGCAAGGTGCGGTAGCTATTTTGTGAAAAGCCGACGTGTTTGATAACTTCGAGGATTTTATGACTACTTTTATCAACAAGTAGAATATTACTGTGTTTCCCCATGATTTCGATAATCAAGGTAGCTTGAATATGGTCTCCAATCTCGTTTTTATTGGAAACAGTGATTTCCACAATGCGGTCATTTTCCACTTGCTCAATAGACTCAATCAGGGCCCCCTGCAAATACTTTCTCAAAACCATGATAAAGGTGGAAGGTTGGGCTGGATTTTCAAAAGTCGTTTGGGTCAGCTGAATGCGACCAAAAACTGGATGAGCAGAAAGGAGCAGGCGATGACTTTGGCGATTGCTGCGGATTTGCAAGACCAACTCTTGTTCAAAAGGCTGATTGATTTTCTGGATGCGACCATTCACTAACTCTCTTCGCAATTCCTCAACCATGTGGTGTAAAAAAAATCCGTCAAATGACATCGTTCTCTCCTTGTGATTGTATTCCATAGTATTATATCAAAAAGGTAGAATAAAATCATGGAAATGTGGTATAATAAAGCCAAGTAAAGAGAAACGAGAAGCACATGTATATTGAAATGGTAGATGAAACTGGTCAAGTTTCAAAAGAAATGTTGCAACAAACCCAAGAAATTTTGGAATATGCAGCCAAAAAATTAGGCAAAGAAGACAAGGAGATGGCAGTCACTTTTGTGACCAATGAGCGTAGTCATGAACTCAATCTGGAGTACCGTGACACGGACCGTCCGACAGATGTCATTAGCCTTGAGTATAAACCAGAGTTGGAAATTGCCTTTGACGAAGAGGATTTGCTTGAAAATCCAGAATTAGCAGAGATGATGTCTGAGTTTGATGCCTATATTGGAGAACTGTTCATCTCTATTGATAAGGCTCATGAGCAGGCTGAGGAATATGGCCACAGCTTTGAGCGTGAGATGGGCTTCTTGGCAGTACACGGCTTTTTACATATCAACGGCTATGATCACTACACTCCAGAAGAAGAAGCGGAGATGTTCGGTTTACAAGAAGAAATTTTGACAGCCTATGGACTCACAAGACAATAAACGAAAATGGAAAAATCGTGACCTGATATCCAGTTTAGAATTTGCCCTCACAGGAATTTTTACTGCTATCAAGGAAGAACGCAATATGCGAAAACATGCGGTGACGGCACTCGTAGTCATCCTTGCAGGTTTTATTTTTCAGGTGTCACGAATCGAATGGCTCTTTCTCCTATTGAGCATTTTCTTGGTAGTAGCCTTTGAAATTATCAACTCTGCTATTGAAAATGTGGTGGATTTGGCCAGTCACTATCACTTTTCCATGCTGGCTAAAAATGCCAAGGATATGGCAGCTGGCGCGGTATTAGTGGTCTCTCTTTTTGCAGCCTTAACAGGCGCATTGATTTTTCTCCCACGAATCTGGGATTTAATATTTTAAACAGTAAGAGGAAATTATGACTTTTAAATCAGGCTTTGTAGCCATTCTAGGACGACCTAATGTTGGGAAGTCAACTTTTTTAAATCACGTTATGGGACAAAAGATTGCCATCATGAGTGACAAGGCGCAGACAACGCGCAACAAAATCATGGGAATTTACACGACTGATAAGGAGCAAATTGTCTTTATCGACACGCCAGGGATTCACAAGCCTAAAACGGCTCTTGGAGATTTCATGGTTGAGTCTGCCTACAGCACCCTTCGTGAAGTGGACACCGTTCTTTTCATGGTGCCTGCGGACGAAGCGCGTGGTAAGGGAGATGACATGATTATCGAGCGTCTCAAGGCAGCCAAGGTTCCTGTCATTTTGGTGGTAAACAAGATTGATAAGGTCCACCCAGACCAGCTTTTGTCTCAGATTGATGATTTCCGTAATCAGATGGACTTCAAGGAAATCGTTCCTATCTCAGCCCTTCAGGGCAATAACGTATCTCGTCTAGTGGATATTTTGAGTGAAAATCTGGACGAAGGTTTCCAGTATTTCCCGTCTGATCAAATCACAGACCATCCAGAACGATTTTTGGTTTCAGAAATGGTTCGCGAGAAAGTCTTGCACCTAACTCGTGAAGAAATTCCTCACTCAGTTGCCGTTGTGGTTGACTCTATGAAACGTGACGAAGAGACTGACAAGGTGCACATTCGTGCAACTATTATGGTTGAGCGTGATAGTCAGAAAGGGATCATCATCGGTAAAGGTGGTGCTATGCTTAAGAAAATTGGTAGTATGGCCCGTCGTGATATTGAACTCATGCTAGGAGACAAGGTCTTCCTAGAAACTTGGGTCAAGGTTAAGAAAAACTGGCGTGATAAAAAACTAGATTTGGCTGACTTTGGCTATAATGAAAAAGAATATTAAGTAGAGGTGGGCACATGCCTGCTTCTTGTTTTTACAGAAGGAGGACTTATGCCTGAATTACCTGAGGTTGAAACTGTTCGCCGTGGCTTAGAAAAATTGATTCTAGGTAAGAAGATTTCGAGTGTAGAAATTCGTTATCCCAAGATGATTAAGACGGACTTGGACGAGTTTCAAAATGAAGTGCCTGGCCAAGTTGTTGAGTCAATGGGGCGTCGTGGCAAATACTTGCTTTTTTACTTGACTGGCAAGGTCTTGATTTCCCATCTGCGGATGGAGGGCAAATATTTTTACTATCCGTACCAGGTTCCTGAACGCAAGCACGCCCATGTTTTCTTCCAGTTTGAGGATGGTGGGATGCTTGTTTATGAGGATGTACGCAAGTTTGGTACTATGGAACTCTTGGCTCCAGATCTTTTGGAAGCCTACTTTATTTCTAAAAAACTAGGGCCTGAGCCAAGAGAGCAGGACTTTGATTTGCAGGTCTTTCAAGCCGCTCTAGCCAAGTCTAAAAAACCTATCAAATCCCACCTTTTAGACCAGACCTTGGTAGCTGGCATTGGTAATATCTATGTGGATGAGGTTCTCTGGCGAGCCCAGGTTCATCCAGCTAGACCTTCTCATACTTTGACGGCAGAAGAAGTAACAGCCATTCATGACCAGACCATTGCTGTTTTGAGCCAGGCTATTGAAAAAGGCGGTTCCACCATTCGAACCTATACCAATGCCTTTGGGGAAGATGGAACCATGCAGGATTTTCATCAAGTCTATGACAAGGCTGGTCAAGAATGTTCACGTTGTGGCACTGTGATTGAAAAAATCCAACTAGGCGGACGTGGAACCCACTTTTGTCCAAACTGTCAAAGGAGGGACTGATGGGAAAAATCATTGGAATCACAGGAGGAATTGCCTCTGGTAAGTCAACTGTGACAAATTTTCTAAGACAGCAAGGTTTTCAAGTGGTGGATGCCGATGCAGTCGTCCACCAACTACAGAAACCTGGTGGTCGTCTGTTTGATGCTCTAGTCCAGCATTTTGGTCAAGAAATCATCCTAGAAAATGGAGAACTCGATCGTCCTCTCCTAGCTAGTCTCATCTTTTCAAATCCTCAAGAACGAGAATGGTCTAAGCAAATCCAAGGAGAGATTATCCGTGAAGAACTGGCTACTTTGAGAGACCAGTTTGCTCAGACAGAAGAGATTTTTTTCATGGATATCCCCTTGCTTTTTGAACAGGACTACAGCGCTTGGTTTGATGAGACGTGGTTGGTCTATGTGGACCGAGATGTCCAAGTAGAACGCTTAATGAAAAGGGATCAGCTATCCAAGAATGAAGCTGAGTCTCGTCTGGCAGCCCAGTGGCCTTTAGAGAAAAAGAAAGATTTGGCCAGCCATATTCTAGACAACAATGGCAATCAGAACCAGCTTCTTAATCAAGTGCATATCCTTCTTGAGGGAGGTGCACAATATGACAGAGATTAACTGGAAGGATAATTTGCGCATTGCCTGGTTTGGTAATTTTCTGACTGGAGCAAGTATTTCTCTGGTTGTCCCCTTTATGCCCATCTTTGTGGAAAATCTAGGTGTAGGGAGTGAGCAAGTCGCTTTTTATGCAGGCTTAGCTATTTCTGTCTCTGCTATTTCCGCGGCGCTCTTTTCTCCTATCTGGGGCATCCTTGCCGACAAATACGGTCGAAAACCCATGATGATTCGAGCAGGTCTTGCCATGACTATCACTATGGGAGGCTTGGCCTTTGTCCCAAATATCTATTGGTTAATCTTTCTTCGTTTACTGAATGGTGTATTTGCAGGTTTTGTTCCCAATGCAACGGCCTTGATAGCCAGTCAGGTTCCCAAGGAGAAATCAGGCTCTGCCTTAGGCACTTTGTCTACTGGAGTAGTTGCAGGTACTCTAACTGGTCCCTTTATTGGTGGTTTTATCGCAGAATTATTTGGCATTCGTACAGTTTTCTTACTGGTTGGTAGTTTTCTGTTCTTAGCCGCTATTTTGACTATTTGCTTTATCAAGGAAGATTTTAAACCAGTAGCCAAGGAAAAGGCTATTCCAACAAAGGAATTATTTACATCACTTAAATATCCCTATCTTTTGGTCAATCTCTTTCTAACCAGTTTTGTCATCCAATTTTCAGCCCAATCGATCGGCCCTATTTTGGCTCTTTATGTACGCGACTTAGGGCAGACAGAGAATCTTCTTTTTGTATCTGGTTTGATTGTGTCCAGCATGGGCTTTTCCAGTATGATGAGTGCGGGAGTTATGGGCAAGCTAGGTGACAAGGTGGGCAATCATCGTCTCTTGGTTGTCGCTCAGTTTTATTCAGTTATCATCTATCTTCTCTGTGCCAATGCCTCTAGTCCCCTTCAACTAGGACTCTATCGTTTCCTCTTTGGCTTGGGAACCGGTGCCTTGATACCTGGGGTCAATGCCCTTCTCAGCAAAATGACTCCCAAAGCCGGCATTTCGAGGGTCTTTGCCTTTAATCAGGTATTCTTTTATCTGGGAGGTGTCGTTGGTCCTATGGCAGGTTCTGCAGTAGCAGGTCAATTTGGCTACCATGCAGTCTTTTATGCGACAAGCCTTTGTGTTGCCTTTAGTTGCCTCTTTAACCTGCTTCAATTTCGAACATTATTAAAAGTAAAGGAAATCTAGTGCGAGTAAAAATTAATCTCAAATGCTCCTCTTGTGGCAGTATCAATTACCTAACCAGTAAAAATTCAAAAACCCATCCAGACAAGATTGAGGTTTTAAAGTATTGTCCTAAGGAAAGAAAAGTAACCCTACATCTTGAATCTAAGTAGATTTTATGGTAAAATAATAAGGATTTTAAGGAGTTTGATATGTATAACCTATTATTAACCATTTTATTAGTATTATCTGTTGTGATTGTGATTGCGATTTTCATGCAACCAACTAAAAACCAATCCAGCAATGTATTTGATGCCAGCTCAGGTGATTTGTTTGAACGCAGTAAAGCACGTGGTTTTGAAGCTGTAATGCAGCGTTTGACAGGGATTTTAGTCTTTTTCTGGCTAGCCATTGCCTTAGCATTGACGGTATTATCAAGTAGATAAGAAAATAATGGGCAGGACTAGGTCTTTGCCTCTTTTTATTTTTAAAGGATGTTTGAGAAGGTTTTACAGTAAAAGAAAATTAAAAAATATAGAAAGAAAATATGAAAGATAGAATAAAAGAATATTTGCAAGATAAGGGAAAGGTGACTGTTAATGACTTGGCTCAGGCTTTGGGAAAAGATGGGTCCAAGGATTTTCGTGAGTTGATTAAAACCTTGTCCCTAATGGAAAGAAAGCACCAGATACGATTTGAGGAAGATGGAAGTCTGACCTTGGAAGCCAAGAAAAAACATGAGATTACCCTCAAGGGGATTTTTCATGCCCATAAAAATGGCTTTGGCTTTGTTAGTCTGGAAGGGGAAGAGGACGACCTTTTTGTAGGAAAAAACGATGTTAACTACGCTATTGATGGTGATACCGTTGAGGTCGTGATTAAGAAAGTCGCTGACCGCAACAAGGGAACAGCAGCAGAAGCCAAAATTATTGATATCCTAGAGCACAGTTTGACAACCGTTGTCGGTCAAATCGTTCTGGATCAGGAAAAACCTAAGTATGCGGGTTACATCCGTTCGAAAAACCAGAAAATCAGCCAACCGATTTATGTTAAGAAACCTGCCCTTAAACTAGAAGGGACAGAGGTTCTCAAGGTCTTTATCGATAAATACCCAAGCAAGAAACATGATTTCTTTGTTGCTAGTGTCCTTGATGTGGTGGGGCATTCAACGGATGTTGGAATTGATGTCCTTGAGGTTTTGGAGTCTATGGACATTGTATCCGAGTTTCCAGAAGCTGTTGTCAAGGAAGCAGAAAGTGTGCCTGATGCTCCGTCTCAAAAGGATATGGAAGGTCGTCTGGATCTAAGAGATGAGATTACATTTACTATTGACGGTGCTGATGCCAAGGACTTGGATGATGCAGTTCATATCAAGGAATTGAAAAATGGCAATCTGGAGCTAGGGGTTCACATCGCAGATGTTTCCTACTATGTGACCGAGGGTTCTGCCCTTGATAAGGAAGCCCTTAACCGTGCAACTTCTGTTTATGTGACAGACCGTGTGGTACCCATGCTTCCAGAGCGTTTGTCAAATGGCATCTGCTCACTCAATCCTCAAGTAGATCGCTTGACCCAGTCTGCCGTTATGGAAATTGATAAACATGGTCGTGTTGTCAATTACACCATTACACAAACGGTTATCAAGACAAGCTTCCGTATGACCTATAGTGATGTCAATGATATACTAGCAGGTGACGAGGAAAAGAGACAAGAGTATCAGAAAATTGTTCCTAGTATAGAACTTATGGCCAAGCTCCATGAAATTTTAGAAAACATGCGTGTGAAACGTGGAGCCCTCAATTTCGATACCAATGAAGCCAAGATTTTGGTTGATAAACAAGGTAAGCCTGTTGATATTGTTCTTCGTCAGCGTGGTATTGCCGAGCGCATGATTGAATCCTTTATGTTGATGGCCAATGAAACAGTTGCCGAGCATTTCAGCAAGTTGGATTTGCCTTTTATCTATCGAATTCACGAGGAGCCAAAGGCTGAAAAGGTTCAGAAGTTTATTGATTATGCTTCGAGTTTTGGCTTGCGCATTTATGGGACTGCCAGTGAGATTAGCCAGGAGGCGCTTCAAGACATCATGCGTACTGTTGAGGGAGAACCTTATGCGGATGTATTGTCCATGATGCTTCTCCGTTCCATGCAGCAGGCTCGCTATTCGGAGCACAATCACGGTCACTATGGTCTGGCGGCTGATTATTACACTCACTTTACCAGCCCGATTCGCCGTTATCCGGACCTCCTTGTTCACCGTATGATTCGGGACTATGGTCGTTCTAAGGAAATAGCCGAGCATTTTGAGCAAGTGATTCCAGAGATTGCGACCCAGTCTTCCAATCGTGAGCGTCGTGCCATCGAGGCGGAGCGTGAAGTTGAAGCTATGAAAAAGGCTGAGTACATGGAGGAATACGTGGGTGAAGAGTATGATGCGGTTGTGTCCAGCATCGTCAAATTTGGTCTCTTTGTTGAATTGCCAAACACGGTTGAAGGCTTGATTCACATCACTAATTTACCTGAATTTTATCATTTCAATGAGCGTGATTTGACCCTTCGTGGGGAGAAATCGGGAACAACCTTCCGTGTAGGTCAGCAAATCCGTATCCGAGTTGAAAGAGCTGACAAGATGACGGGTGAGATTGATTTCTCTTACATTCCAAGTGAGTTTGATGTGATTGAAAAAGGCTTGAAAGAGTCTAGTCGTAGTGATAGAGGGCGTGGTTCCAGTCGTCGTTCAGATAAGAAGGAAGACAAGAGAAAATCCGGTCGCTCAAATGATAAGCGCAAGCATTCTCAGAAAGATAAGAAGAAAAAGGGTAAGAAGCCTTTTTACAAGGAAGTAGCTAAGAAAGGAGCCAAGCATGGCAAAGGGCGAGGGAAAGGTCGTAGCACAAAATAAAAAGGCGCGCCACGACTATACAATCGTAGATACGCTAGAGGCAGGAATGGTCCTGACTGGGACTGAAATTAAGAGTGTGCGAGCTGCTCGAATCAATCTCAAGGATGGCTTTGCCCAAGTAAAAAATGGGGAAGTCTGGTTGAGTAATGTTCATATCGCGCCTTACGAAGAGGGCAATATCTGGAACCAGGAACCAGAACGTCGCCGCAAACTCCTACTCCATAAGAAGCAAATCCAAAAGTTGGAACAAGAGACCAAAGGGACAGGAATGACGCTGGTTCCCCTTAAGGTCTATATCAAAGATGGCTATGCCAAGCTACTTTTAGGCCTAGCTAAAGGGAAGCATGACTATGATAAACGGGAGTCTATCAAACGTCGTGAACAAAACCGCGACATCGCGCGTGTTATGAAAGCTGTTAATCAGCGATAAAAAGAGGAATGAAGATGGAAAAACTAGTTGCCTATAAACGCATGCCTTTGTGGAATAAAGAAACCATGCCTGAAGCTGTTCAGCAAAAGCATAATACCAAGGTCGGGACTTGGGGCAAGATAACAGTTGTAAAAGGAGCCCTCAAGTTTATTGAATTGACCGAAGAAGGAGAAGTTCTAGCTGAACACCTCTTTGAAGCAGGGGCTGATAACCCAATGGCGCAACCACAAGCCTGGCACCGAGTGGAAGCTGCCACAGACGATGTAGAATGGTACTTGGAATTTTATTGTAAACTTGAGGATTATTTCCCTAAGAAATACAATACTAATCCTGTTCATTCGGAAGTCTTAGAGGCTATGCAGACGGTGAAACCGGGGAAAGCCTTGGATTTGGGGTGTGGTCAGGGTCGTAATTCCCTCTTTTTGGCCCAGCAAGGATTTGATGTGACAGCTGCGGATCAAAATGAACTGGCTCTTGAAATCTTGCAAAGCATTGTGGAACAGGAAGATTTGGACATGCCTGTTGGTCTTTACGATATCAATTCAGCCAGCATTGGGCAAGAGTATGATTTTATCGTTTCGACGGTTGTTCTCATGTTTCTGCAAGCGAACCGTATTCCAGATATCATTAAAAACATGCAGGAGAAAACCAGTGTTGGTGGTTACAATCTTATCGTTTGTGCCATGGACACGGAGGATTATCCTTGCTCAGTGAACTTCCCATTCACCTTTAAAGAAGGGGAACTGGCAGACTATTACAAGGATTGGGAATTGGTCAAGTACAATGAAAATCCAGGCCATCTGCACCGTCGCGATGAGAATGGCAATCGTATTCAACTACGTTTTTCGACCATGCTAGCTAAGAAAATCAAATAAACACACATGAAGATTAGGAATTTTCCTGATCTTTTTTCTTTTTTACGAATAATATAGAAAAAGGAGGGAAATCATGTTTGTTGCGAGAGATGCTAGGGGAGAATTGGTAAATGTGTTAGAGGATAAGCTCGAGAAGCAAGCCTACACTTGCCCAGCTTGTGGAGGTCAGCTCCGTTTGCGTCAAGGACCAAGTGTCCGAACCCATTTTGCCCACAAAACCTTAAAAGACTGTGATTTTTCCTCTGAAAATGAAAGCCCAGAACACTTGGCAAATAAGGAAGTCCTCTATAACTGGTTGAAAAAAGAGACAGAGGTGCAATTAGAATACCCTCTTCCAGAGCTTAAACAGATTGCAGATGTGTTTGTAAATGGCAATCTAGCTCTAGAAGTTCAGTGTAGTCCCTTGCCTCAAAAAGTTCTTAAAGAGCGCAGTGAGGGTTATCGTAGTCAGGGTTACCAAGTACTGTGGTTGCTGGGTCAAAAACTGTGGCTCAAAGACCGCTTGACTCGTCTACAACAAGGTTTTCTCTATTTCAGTCACAACATGGGTTTTTATATTTGGGAATTAGACAAGGAAAAACGAGTTTTGAGACTCAAATACCTGATTCACCAAGACCTCCGAGGGAAACTCCATTATCAGATTAAGGAATTTCCCTATGGCCAAGGCAGTTTATTGGAAATATTACGTTTCCCCTATAAGAAACAAAAAATATCTCATTTTACAGTTTCTCAAGATAGGGACATCTGTCGCTATATCCGACAACAGCTTTATTATCAAAATCCCTTTTGGATGAAAGAACAAGCAGAAGCCTATCAAAAGGGAGAAAATCTTCTGACTTATGGGCTCAAAGAATGGTATCCACAAATTCGACCAATAGTGGGCAAATTTTCCCAGATTGAACAAGACTTGAATAGCTATTATCAGCACTTTTACACCTATTACAAAGAAAATCCTCAAAATGATTGGCAAAAGCTCTATCCACCAGCCTTTTATCAGCAATATTTCTTGAAAAATATGGTAGAATAGAAAGGATGGAGGAATCTAATGGTATTACAAAGACATGAAATAAATGAAAAAGATACATGGGATCTATCAACGATTTACCCAACTGACCAGGCTTGGGAAAAAGCCTTAAAAGAGTTAACAGAAAAGTTGGAGACAGTAGCCCAGTATGAAGGCCATCTCTTGGATAGTGCGGATAGCCTATTCGAAATTACTGAATTTTCTCTTGAGATGGAACGCCAAATGGAGAAGCTTTACGTTTATGCTCATATGAAGAATGACCAAGACACACGTGAAGCCAAGTACCAAGAGTACTATGCCAAGGCAATGACTCTCTATAGCCAGCTAGACCAAGCCTTTTCATTCTATGAGCCTGAATTTATGGAGATTACTGAAAATCAGTATGCTGACTTTTTAGAGGCTCAGCCAAAATTGCAGGTTTATCAACACTATTTTGACAAACTTTTGCAAGGAAAAGACCACGTTCTTTCACAACGTGAAGAAGAACTATTGGCTGGAGCTGGAGAAATTTTTGGTTCTGCAAGTGAAACCTTTGCTATCTTGGACAATGCGGATATTGTGTTCCCTTATGTTCTCGACGATGACGGTAAGGAAGTTCAGCTCTCTCATGGAACTTACACACGTTTGATGGAGTCTAAAAATCGTGAGGTTCGCCGTGGTGCTTATCAAGCCCTTTATGCGACTTATGAACAATTCCAACATACCTATGCCAAAACCTTGCAAACCAATGTTAAGGTGCAAAACTACCGTGCCAAGGTTCGCAACTACAAGAGTGCTCGTCATGCAGCCCTAGCAGCGAATTTTGTTCCAGAAAGTGTTTATGACAATTTGGTAGCAGCAGTTCGCAAGCACTTGCCACTCTTGCACCGCTATCTTGAGCTTCGTTCAAAAATCTTGGGAATTTCAGACCTCAAGATGTATGATGTTTACACACCACTATCTTCAGTAGAATACAGCTTTACCTACGAGGAAGCCTTGAAGAAAGCAGAAGAAGCCTTGGCGGTTTTAGGTGAGGATTACTTGAGCCGTGTTAAACGTGCCTTTAGCGAGCGTTGGATTGATGTTTACGAAAATCAAGGCAAGCGTTCAGGTGCCTACTCTGGAGGTTCTTACGATACTAATGCCTTTATGCTCCTTAACTGGCAGGACAATCTAGATAATCTCTTTACCCTTGTCCATGAAACAGGTCACAGTATGCATTCAAGCTATACTCGTGAAACGCAGCCCTATGTTTATGGAGATTACTCTATCTTCTTGGCTGAGATTGCCTCAACTACCAATGAGAATATCTTGACGGAGAAATTATTGGAAGAAGTGGAAGATGATGCAACGCGCTTTGCTATTCTCAATAACTTCCTAGACGGTTTCCGTGGAACAGTCTTCCGCCAAACTCAATTTGCTGAGTTTGAACATGCTATCCACCAAGCAGACCAAAATGGAGAAGTCTTGACCAGCGATTTCTTAAATAAACTCTACGCAGACTTGAACCAAGAGTATTATGGATTGAGCAAGGAAGACAATCCTGAAATCCAATACGAGTGGGCACGCATTCCACACTTCTACTATAACTACTATGTATATCAATATTCAACAGGCTTTGCAGCAGCCTCAGCCTTGGCTGAAAAAATTGTCCATGGTAGTCAAGAAGACCGCGACCGCTATATCGATTACCTCAAGGCAGGTAAGTCTGACTATCCACTCAATGTCATGAGAAAAGCTGGTGTTGATATGGAGAAGGAAGACTACCTCAACGATGCCTTTGCAGTCTTTGAACGCCGTTTAAATGAGTTTGAAGCCCTTGTTGAAAAATTGGGATTGGCATAAAATGGTTGAATCGTATAGTAAAAATGCCAACCATAACATGCGTCGTCCTGTTGTCAAAGAAGAAATTGTAGACTTGATGCGCCAGCGTCAAAAGCAAGTCACAGGTTCCTTGAAAGAATTGGAAGATTTTGCTCGCAAGGAAAATATTCCTATTATTCCCCATGAAACGGTTGCTTATTTCCGTTTTCTCATGGAAACCATACAACCTAAAAACATTCTGGAAATTGGGACGGCTATCGGTTTTTCAGCTCTCTTGATGGCGGAACATGCGCCAAATGCCAAGATTACAACCATTGATCGCAATCCAGAGATGATTGGGTTTGCCAAGGAAAATTTCGCCCAGTTTGACAGTCGTAAGCAAATTACGCTTCTAGAGGGAGATGCGGTAGATGTCTTATCAACGCTGACAGAATCCTATGATTTTGTCTTTATGGATTCTGCCAAGTCTAAATACATCGTCTTTCTGCCAGAAATCCTCAAACATTTGGAAGTTGGTGGTGTTGTTGTCTTGGATGATATTTTCCAAGGTGGTGATGTTGCCAAGGATATTATGGAAGTCCGTCGAGGTCAGCGAACCATCTATCGAGGTCTTCAAAGACTATTTGACGCCACTTTAGATAATCCAGGACTCACCGCAACACTAGTTCCTCTGGGAGACGGCATTCTTATGCTTCGTAAAAATGTAGCAGATGTTCAATTGCCTGACAGCGAATGATTTTCAGAAAAATTTAAGAAAATATAGTAAAATAGATAGGGTAACACTTATCTTAAAGGAGTAGACATGAAGAAAAAATTATTGGCAGGTGCCATTACACTATTATCAGTAGCAACTTTAGCAGCTTGTTCGAAAGGTTCAGAAGGGGCAGACCTTATCAGCATGAAGGGGGATGTCATCACAGAACATCAATTTTATGAGCAAGTAAAAAGCAACCCTTCAGCCCAACAAGTGTTGTTGAACTTGACCATCCAAAAAGTATTTGAGAAACAATACGGTTCAGAAGTAGATGATAAAGAAGTCAATGACACGATTGCAGAAGAAGAAAAACAATATGGTGAGAACTACCAACGTGTCTTGTCACAAGCAGGAATGACGCTTGAAACACGTAAAGCTCAAATTCGTACAAGTAAATTAGTTGAGTTGGCAGTTAAGAAAGCAGCAGAAGCTGAATTGACAGATGATGCCTATAAGAAAGCCTTTGATGAATACACTCCAGATGTGACGGCTCAAATCATTCGTTTGGACAATGAAGACAAAGCCAAAGAAATTCTTGAAAAAGCAAAAGCTAGTGATGCAGACTTTGCTCAATTAGCTAAAGATAACTCAACTGATGAGAAAACCAAAGCGAACGGTGGAGAAATCACCTTTGATTCAGCTTCAACAGAAGTACCAGATCAAGTTAAGAAAGCAGCTTTCGCTTTAGACGTGAATGGGGTTTCTGATGTAATTAGTGTTACTGGAACACAAGCCTACAGCAGCCAATATTACATTGTAAAACTCACTAAGAAAACAGAAAAATCATCTAACATTGATGACTATAAAGAAAAATTAAAAACTGTTATCTTAACTCAAAAACAAAATGATGCATCATTTGTTCAAAGCATTATCGGAAAAGAATTGCAAGCAGCTAATATCAAGGTTAAAGATCAAGCCTTCCAAAATATCTTCACTCAATATATCGGTGGTGGAGATTCAAGCTCAAGCAGTTCTTCAAAAGAATAAAACGAAAAAAGAGCCAAGTGCTCTTTTTCTTATGAGAAAATCTTCTATCTGAAGGGTAAGAGTTTTTTTCTTTCGGAAAAAATGGTATAATAGCAATCAAAACTAGAAAATAAACGGAATTTGGGAATAATTTCTTTTGTTCTCATTAGATTGGTGATACTATGAAGATTAGTAAGAGGCACCTATTAAACTATTCTATCCTAGTTCCTTACTTACTTTTATCTATTTTGGGCTTGATTGTAGTCTATTCTACAACCAGTGCCATTCTAATCGAAGAAGGTAAAAGTGCTCTGCAATTGGTTCGAAGTCAGGGAATGTTTTGGGTATTTAGTTTAATATTGATTGCCTTGATATATAAGCTGAAACTGAATTTTTTAAGAAAAGAACGACTTTTATTTATTGTTATGTTTTTTGAGCTGATTCTCTTAGCTCTGGCTCGTATAATTGGTACACCAGTCAATGGAGCCTATGGTTGGATTTCAGTAGGACCTTTGACGATTCAGCCAGCTGAGTATTTGAAGATTATCATCGTCTGGTACTTGGCCCAGCGTTTTTCAAAACAACAGGATGAAATTGGTATTTACGATTTTCAAGTTTTAACTCAAAATCAATGGATTCCTCGTGCTTTCAATGATTGGCGTTTTGTCCTCTTAGTAATGATCGGAAGTTTGGCTATTTTCCCAGATTTGGGAAATGCTACTATCTTAGCTTTGGTAGCCTTGATTATGTATACAGTTAGTGGGATTGCTCATCGTTGGTTTATAGCATTTATTGGTGTATTATTTGGAGTTTCAGCCCTATCCTTATCAGCTATTTCTATGATTGGGGTTGAAAAGTTTTCAAAAGTTCCAGTATTTGGTTACGTTGCCAAGCGTTTCAGTGCCTACTTTAATCCCTTTGCCGATTTGGCAGGAGCAGGCCACCAACTTGCAAATTCCTACTTTGCCATGGTAAATGGTGGTTGGTTTGGTCTAGGCTTAGGAAATTCAATCGAAAAACGTGGTTATTTACCAGAGGCCCATACAGACTTTGTATTTTCAATTGTCATTGAAGAGTTTGGATTTGTGGGAGCTAGCTTAATTTTGGCACTCGTCTTTTTCTTAATTTTACGAATTATCCTAGTCGGAATTCGTGCTAAGAATCCCTTTAATTCCATGATGGCGATTGGGGTTGGGGGGATGATGTTGGTGCAGGTCTTTGTTAATATCGGTGGAATTTCTGGTATTATTCCTTCAACGGGAGTTACCTTCCCCTTCTTATCGCAAGGAGGGAATAGTCTTCTGGTCTTGTCTGTAGCCATCGCCTTTGTCTTAAATATTGATGCAAGTGAAAAACGTGCCCAATTGTATGAGGAGTTAGAAGCTCACTCATCAAACTATATGTAGAGCTGAGAGTGGAAAGGATTACCTATGTCTCTTCAAAAATTAGAAAACTATAGTAATAAAGCTGTCGTGCAAGAAGAAGTATTGATTTTAACAGAATTGTTAGAAGATATCACTAAAAACATGCTTGCCCCAGAGACTTTTGAAAAAATCATGGAGTTGAAAGAATTGTCAACTCAAGAAGATTATCAAGGCTTGAACCAATTGGTTACTAGTCTGACAAATGATGAAATGGCTTATATTTCACGATATTTCTCTATCTTGCCCCTCTTGATTAATATTTCAGAAGACGTGGATTTGGCCTATGAAATCAACCACCAAAATAATATCGATCAAGATTATCTTGGGAAATTATCAGCAACTATCAAAATGGTTGCAGAAAAAGAAAATGCGGTTGAAATTCTAGAACATTTGAATGTTGTCCCTGTTTTGACTGCCCATCCAACACAAGTACAACGTAAGAGTATGTTGGATTTGACCAACCACATCCATACCCTCTTGCGTAAGTACCGTGATGTGAAATTAGGCTTGATTAATAAGGAAAAATGGCATAATGACCTCCGCCGTTACATTGAGATTATCATGCAGACAGATATGATTCGTGAAAAGAAATTGAAAGTAACCAATGAAATCACGAATGTTATGGAATACTACAATAGTTCATTCCTGAAAGCTGTTCCTCATTTGACTGCCGAGTACAAGCGTCTGGCTAAAAAACATGGCTTGGAGTTGAAACATCCTAAACCAATTACCATGGGAATGTGGATTGGTGGAGACCGTGATGGGAATCCTTTTGTTACAGCAGATACTTTGAAGAAATCTGCCATGACCCAGTGTGAAGTCATCATGAACTACTATGATGAAAAGATTTATCAACTTTATCGTGAGTTCTCTCTATCAACTAGTATTGTTAATGTCAGCAAGCAAGTCAGAGAAATGGCTCGTCAATCTAAGGATAATTCGATTTACCGCGAAAAAGAGCTGTATCGTCGTGCCTTGTTTGATATTCAATCAAAAATCCAAGCAACAAAAGCCTATCTGATTGAGGATAAGGAAGTTGGTGCTCGTTATGAAACAGCCAATGACTTTTATAAGGACTTAGTTACTATCCGTGATTCCCTCTTGGAAAATAAGGGTGAAGCACTGATTTCTGGTGATTTTGTTGAGTTGATTCAGGCAGTTGAAATTTTTGGTTTCTATTTGGCATCTATTGACATGCGTCAAGATTCTAGTGTTCATGAGGCCTGTGTAGCAGAACTCTTAAAATCAGCAGGAATTCATTCTCGTTATAGCGAACTAAGTGAAGAGGAAAAATGTCAGCTTCTCTTAAAAGAATTAGAAGAAGATCCACGTATTCTTTCTGCAACTCACGTTGAAAAATCAGAGTTACTTGAAAAAGAATTGGCTATCTTTAAGGCTGCTCGTAATTTGAAAGATAAGTTGGGTGATGATGTCATTCGTCAGACTATCATTTCACATGCAACCAGCGTATCAGACATGCTGGAATTGGCTATCTTGCTAAAAGAAGTAGGGCTAGTTGATAAAGAAAGAGCCCGTGTCCAAATCGTTCCTCTCTTTGAAACAATTGAGGACTTGGACCACTCAGAAGAAACTATGAGAGAATACCTTTCTCTTCCTCTTGCTAAGAAATGGATTGCTTCGCGTAATAACTACCAAGAAATCATGCTTGGTTACTCTGATAGTAATAAAGATGGTGGCTACCTATCATCATGTTGGACCCTCTACAAGGCTCAACAACAATTGACTGCTATTGGAGATGAATTTGGCGTTAAGGTTACCTTCTTCCATGGCCGTGGTGGTACTGTCGGTCGTGGTGGTGGACCAACCTATGAAGCTATCACATCTCAACCGCTCAAGTCAATCAAGGATCGTATCCGTTTGACGGAGCAGGGGGAAGTAATTGGCAATAAATACGGTAACAAAGATGCTGCCTACTATAACCTTGAAATGTTAGTATCTGCAGCCATTAACCGTATGATCACTCAAAAGAAGAGCGATACCAATACATCCAATCGTTATGAAGCCATCATGGACCAAGTGGTGGACCGTAGTTATGATATTTACCGTGACTTGGTCTTTGGTAATGACCATTTCTATGACTATTTCTTTGAGTCAAGTCCAATCAAGGCTATTTCAAGCTTTAATATCGGTTCACGTCCAGCCGCTCGTAAGACGATCACTGAAATCGGTGGTTTACGTGCTATCCCTTGGGTATTCTCATGGTCGCAAAGTCGTGTCATGTTCCCTGGATGGTATGGGGTTGGATCAAGCTTCAAGGAATTTATTGATAAAAATCCAGAAAATATCGCTATCCTACGAGATATGTACCAAAATTGGCCTTTCTTCCAGTCACTTCTTTCAAATGTTGATATGGTCTTGTCGAAATCAAATATGAATATTGCTTTTGAATATGCCAAACTTTGTGAAGATGATCAAGTAAAAGCAATTTATGAGACTATTCTAAATGAATGGCAAGTTACCAAGGAAGTCATCTTAGCTATCGAAGGTTACGATGAACTCTTGGCGGAAAATCCATATCTAAAAGCAAGTTTGGATTACCGTATGCCTTACTTTAATATCCTTAACTATATCCAGTTGGAGTTGATTAAACGTCAACGCCGTGGAGAATTATCAAGCGATCAAGAAAAATTAATCCATACAACCATCAACGGAATTGCGACAGGATTGCGTAATTCAGGCTGATACCTTTCAAACTTCCTCTTTTCAATAGGGGAAGTTTTTGAATATTTCAAAAAAATGCTCAAAGAGTCTTGACAAGTAGTTGAAAAATGATATAATTTAACCATTCAGAAAAGTAATCATATAAACTTTTTAGAGAGTCTGTGGTCGCTGAAAACAGATAAGTGATGATGATGAAAATTGGGCTGAATGTTATTTAGAATTTGAAATCATAAAAATTCGGTGAGCACACCTTACAGTGCATCTCGTTATTGCGAGACAGAGCGATAGGGAAATTCCCTATAATTGAGGTGGTACCGCGCATCGACGTCCTCACACAAGTTTTTTGTGTGAGGACTTTTTTGATGGAGGTTAGTATGGAAAGAAAACGATGGCGTCGCTTGTTTAGATAAGTGAAGTAGTTTAAAGGAATTAAAAAGGAGAAATAGAATGAAAAATAAACGTTTAATTGGAATTATCGCTGCATTAGCAGTCTTAGTAGCAGGAAGCTTGATTTACTCTTCAATGAATAAACCAGAAGCTAAGAACGAAAAGAAAGTTGCCAAAGTTGGTGTCCTTCAGTTTGTGAGCCATCCATCTCTTGACTTGATTTATAAAGGGATTCAAGATGGACTTGCAGAAGAAGGTTATAAAGATGATCAGTTGAAGATTGACTTTATGAACTCAGAAGGTGACCAAAGTAAGGTTGCGACAATGAGTAAACAGTTGGTTGCAAACGGTAATGACTTGGTTGTTGGTATCGCAACACCAGCTGCTCAAGGTTTGGCTAGTGCAACAAAAGATCTACCTGTTATCATGGCTGCTATTACAGACCCAATCGGTGCTAACTTGGTTAAAGATTTGAAAAAACCAGGTGGCAACATTACAGGGGTATCTGACCACAACCCAGCTCAACAACAAGTTGAACTCATCAAGGCTCTGACACCAAATGTGAAAACAATCGGTGCTCTTTACTCAAGCAGCGAAGACAATTCAAAAACACAGGTAGAAGAATTTAAAGCTTATGCTGAAAAAGCAGGTTTGACAGTAGAAACGTTTGCAGTTCCTTCAACAAATGAAATTGCTTCAACAGTTAACGTTATGACTAGCAAGGTTGATGCTATCTGGGTTCCAATTGATAACACTATTGCTTCAGCCTTCTCAACTGTTGTATCAAGCAACCAATCAGCTAAAAAACCAATCTACCCAAGTGCGACTGCCATGGTAGAAGCAGGTGGTTTGGCATCGGTTGTAGTTGACCAACATGATCTTGGTGTGGCAACTGGTAAAATGATTGCTCAAGTTTTGAAAGGTGCAAAACCAGCTGATACTCCAGTTAATGTCTTTTCAACTGGTAAATCAGTGATCAATAAAAAATTGGCACAAGAGTTAGGTATTACTATTCCTGAATCTGTTCTAAAAGAAGCAGGACAAGTGATTGAATAATCTGTAATGGAGGAGTTGGGGACATCTCCTCCAATTTTTTACAAAAGAAATCGTATAGAAAAGGTTAAGAAACAGATGATATTATCTATTATTTCTCAAGGATTTGTCTGGGCTATTCTAGGTCTGGGAATCTTTATGACATTTAGGATTTTAAACTTTCCAGATATGACGACAGAAGGTTCCTTCCCTCTTGGGGGAGCTGTTGCTGTCACTCTGATAACCAAAGGTGTCAATCCCTTTTTAGCGACACTTGTTGCTGTAGGAGCAGGTTGTTTGGCTGGAATGGCAGCAGGCCTTCTTTATACAAAAGGGAAGATTCCAACCTTGCTCTCAGGGATTTTGGTGATGACTTCTTGTCACTCTATCATGCTCTTGATTATGGGACGTGCCAATTTAGGTTTGCTTGGAACCAAGCAAATTCAGGATGTTTTGCCTTTTGATTCGGATTTGAATCAACTCTTGACAGGTCTTATCTTTGTCAGTCTTGTCATTATCCTCATGCTCTTTTTCTTGGACACCAAACTTGGACAAGCCTATATTGCTACAGGAGATAATCCTGATATGGCTAGAAGTTTCGGGATTCATACTGGACGCATGGAGCTCATGGGCTTGGTCTTATCAAATGGGGTGATTGCCCTTGCAGGTGCCCTTATTGCCCAGCAAGAAGGCTATGCTGATGTTTCTCGAGGAATCGGGGTTATCGTTGTGGGGCTTGCAAGTTTGATTATTGGAGAAGTTATCTTCAAGAGTTTGAGCTTGGCAGAGCGTTTGGTTACAATCGTTGTAGGCTCTATCGCTTATCAATTCTTAGTATGGGCTGTTATTGCGCTTGGCTTTAACACAAGTTACCTTCGTCTATACAGTGCCGTGATTTTAGCAGTCTGCCTCATGATTCCAACATTTAAGCAAACCATCTTGAAAGGAGCCAAGTTAAGCAAATGACAGCAATTGTAGAATTAAAAAATGCAACTAAAGTCGTTAAAAATGGCTTTGATGAAGAAAAGATTATTTTAAATGATGTTTCCTTAGAAATTTTTGAACAGGATTTTATCACGATTTTAGGTGGAAATGGTGCTGGTAAATCAACTCTTTTTAACACTATTGCAGGAACCTTATCACTAACCAGTGGGACCATCCGTATCTTAGGTGAAGATGTTACCAAATTTTCACCAGAGAAGAGAGCCAAGTATCTGTCTCGTGTTTTCCAAGATCCCAAGATGGGGACAGCTCCTCGTATGACAGTGGCTGAAAATCTTTTGATTGCCAAGTTTCGTGGTGAAAAGCGTGGATTGTTACCAAGACGTCTGGCTAGCTATAAGGATGAGTTTCAGACGACTATTGAAAAAGTAGGAAACGGTCTTGAGAAACATTTGAACACACCGATTGAGTTCTTATCAGGTGGACAAAGACAGGCCTTGAGCCTCTTGATGGCAACCTTGAAGCGTCCTGAATTACTCTTGTTGGACGAGCATACTGCGGCCCTTGATCCAAAGACCAGTGTGGCACTCATGGAATTGACAGACGAATTTGTCAAGAGAGATCAATTGACAGCGCTTATGATTACTCATCATATGGAAGATGCTCTCAAATATGGCAATCGTTTAATTGTCATGAAAGAAGGACGAATTATCCAAGATTTGAACCAAGAAGAAAAAGCAAAAATGAAAATCTCTGATTATTATCAACTCTTTGAATAAAGTAGGGAAAATGAGTGAAATGGTTTACTTTTTTTCTGAAATAAAGTATACTATATAAAGTAAACTATGATAACATGGAGGTATTGTGTATGGTTGACAAACAAGTCATTGAAGAAATCAAAAACAATGCCAACATTGTGGAAGTCATAGGAGATGTGATTTCTTTACAAAAGGCAGGACGGAACTATCTAGGGCTCTGTCCTTTTCATGGTGAAAAAACACCTTCTTTTAACGTTGTAGAGGACAAGCAGTTTTATCACTGTTTTGGTTGTGGTCGCTCAGGTGATGTCTTTAAGTTCATCGAGGAGTATCAAGGAGTTCCCTTTATGGAGGCTGTCCAAATCTTAGGTCAGCGTGTTGGGATAGAGGTGGAAAAACCGCTTTATAGTGAGCAGAAGCCAGCCTCGCCTCACCAAGCTCTTTATGATATGCACGAAGATGCTGCCAAATTTTATCATGCTATTCTCATGACAACGACCATGGGAGAGGAAGCGAGAAACTACCTCTATCAGCGTGGTTTGACAGATGAAGTGCTCAAGCATTTTCGGATTGGTTTAGCACCTCCAGAACGAAACTATCTCTATCAACGTTTGTCTGGTCAGTATCGTGAAGAGGATTTCCTAGATTCAGGACTGTTTTATCTCTCGGATGCTAATCAATTTGTAGACACCTTTTACAATCGCATTATGTTTCCCCTGACCAATGATCAGGGAAAGGTTATTGCCTTCTCAGGTCGTATCTGGCAGAAAACGGATTCACAAACTTCTAAGTATAAAAATAGCCGATCGACTGCAATTTTTAACAAAAGTTACGAATTATATCATATGGATAGGGCAAAAAAATCTTCTGGTAAAGCCAGTGAGATTTACCTCATGGAAGGGTTCATGGATGTCATTGCAGCCTATCGGGCTGGAATCGAAAATGCTGTGGCGTCTATGGGAACGGCCTTGAGTCGTGAGCATGTTGAGCATCTGAAAAGGTTAACCAAGAAGTTGGTTCTTGTTTACGATGGTGATAAGGCTGGGCAAGCTGCGACATTGAAAGCCTTAGATGAAATTGGCGATATGCCTGTGCAAATCGTTAGTATGCCTGATAACTTGGATCCAGATGAGTATCTACAAAAAAATGGACCAGAAGACTTGGACTATCTATTAACGAAAACTCGTATTAGTCCGATTGAGTTTTACATTCACCAGTACAAGCCTGAAAACAGTGAAAATCTGCAGGCTCAGATTGAGTTTATTGAAAAAATAGCTCCCTTGATTGTTCAAGAAAAGTCTATCACTGCTCAAAACAGCTATATTCATATTTTGGCTGACAGTCTGGCGTCCTTTGATTATGCTCAGATTGAGCAGATTGTTAATGAGAGTCGACAGGCACAAAGGCAGAATCGCATGGAAGGGATTTCCAGACCGACGCCAATCACCATGCCTGTCACCAAGCAGTTATCGGTTATTATGAGGGCAGAAGCCCATCTACTTTATCGAATGATGGAATCCCCTCTTGTTTTGAACGATTACCGCTTGCGAGAAGACTTTGCATTTGATACGCCTGAATTTCAGGTTTTATATGACTTGCTTGGCCAGTATGGCAATCTTCCTCCAGAAGTTCTAGCAGAACAGACAGAGGAAGTTGAGAGAGCTTGGTACCAAGTTTTAGCTCAGGATTTGCCTGCTGAGATGTCACCTCGGGAACTTAGTGAAGTAGAAATGACTCGAAACAAGGCTCTCTTGAATCAGGATAATATGAGAATCAAAAAGAAGGTGCAGGAAGCTAGCCATGTAGGAGATACCGACACAGCCCTAGAAGAATTGGAACGTTTAATTTCCCAAAAGAGAAGAATGGAGTAATAATGGCAACAAAACAAAAAGAAGTAACAACATTTGACGTACAAGTAGCAGAATTTATCCGTAATCATAAGCAAAAAGGGACAGCAACAGACGATGAAATCAATGCTAGTCTGGTTATTCCTTTTACCTTAGACGCTGATGGGATTGAAGATCTTTTGCAACGAATCCAGGATGCAGGAATTTCAATCACAGATAACGAAGGAAACCCAAGTGCGCGTGTGCTTAGTGCAGAAGAAGAGCCAGAACTCAGCGATGAGGACTTGATTGGGTCAACTTCGGCTAAGGTCAATGACCCTGTACGTATGTACTTGAAAGAAATCGGGGTCGTACCTCTCTTGACCAATGAAGAGGAAAAAGAATTGGCACTAGCTGTTGAAGCTGGTGATATCGAAGCCAAACAACGTCTTGCTGAAGCTAACCTTCGTTTGGTTGTTTCTATTGCCAAGCGTTATGTCGGCCGTGGTATGCAGTTCCTTGACTTGATTCAAGAAGGGAACATGGGCTTGATGAAGGCGGTTGATAAGTTTGACTATTCTAAAGGATTTAAGTTCTCAACTTATGCAACTTGGTGGATTCGTCAGGCCATCACTCGTGCTATTGCGGACCAAGCTCGTACCATCCGTATCCCTGTTCACATGGTTGAAACCATCAATAAATTGGTTCGTGAACAGCGTAACCTTCTTCAAGAATTGGGACAAGATCCAACGCCTGAACAAATCGCTGAACGTATGGATATGACTCCTGACAAGGTTCGTGAAATCTTGAAGATTGCCCAAGAACCAGTATCTCTTGAAACACCAATCGGTGAAGAGGATGATAGCCACCTTGGGGACTTTATCGAAGACGAAGTGATTGAAAATCCAGTGGACTACACAACTCGTATCGTTTTGCGTGAGCAGTTGGATGAGGTCTTGGATACTCTTACAGACCGTGAAGAAAATGTTCTACGTTTGCGTTTTGGACTAGATGATGGGAAAATGCGCACCCTTGAAGATGTTGGTAAAGTCTTTAACGTAACCCGTGAGCGTATCCGTCAGATTGAAGCCAAGGCTTTGAGAAAGCTACGTCAACCAAGTCGTAGCAAACCACTTCGTGATTTTATTGAAGACTAAGAGTGAGGATAAATATGGCTTATACAGAAGAGCAAATCGAAAACATCAAAACACGCATTTTAACAGCCTTGGAAGAAGTCATCGACCCTGAGTTGGGAATCGATATTGTCAATCTTGGTTTGATTTACGAGATTCGTTTTGACGGTGACACAGGGCAAACAGAGATTGATATGACTTTGACAACTATGGGTTGTCCCCTAGCGGATCTTTTGACGGACCAGATTTATGATGCCATGACAGAGGTGCCAGAAGTAACGGATACTGAGGTCAAATTAGTCTGGTATCCAGCCTGGACAGTTGAAAAAATGAGTCGCTATGCACGCATTGCCCTAGGAATTAAGTAATACTCTTCGAAAATCAAATTCAAACCACGTCAGCTTCACCTTGCCGTACTCAAGTACAGCCTGCGGCTAGCTTCCTAGTTTGCTCTTTGATTTTCATTGAGTATAAACATATAAAAGCATGTGAGAGACCGTTGGAGAAGTGAGGAATTTTCCCCCTCTTTTCCCCTAGTCTCTCCTTTCTTTTGCTGATTTTATTCAAAGAAAATGATATAATAGTAGTTATGGAAAAAAAGAAATTACGCATCAATATGTTGAGTTCAAGTGAGAAAGTAGCAGGTCAAGGAGTTTCAGGTGCCTACCGTGAATTAGTTCGTCTTCTTCACCGTGATGCCAAGGACCAATTGATTGTTACTGAAAATCTACCCATTGAGGCAGATGTGACTCACTTTCATACGATTGATTTCCCCTATTATTTATCAACCTTCCAAAAGAAACGCTCAGGTAGAAAAATTGGCTATGTGCATTTCTTGCCTGATACACTTGAGGGGAGTTTGAAAATTCCATTTTTCTTAAAGGGAATTGTCAAACGCTATGTATTTTCTTTTTACAACCGGATGGAGCACTTGGTGGTGGTCAATCCTATGTTTATTGAGGATTTGGTGGCAGCGGGTATTCCACGTGAAAAAGTGACCTATATTCCTAACTTTGTAAATAAGGAAAAGTGGCATCCTCTTCCACAAGAAGAGGTAGCGAAACTGCGAACAGAACTAGGTCTTAGTGACAATCAGTTTATCGTAGTAGGTGCTGGTCAAGTTCAGAAACGTAAAGGAATTGATGACTTTATCCGTCTGGCTGAGGAATTGCCTCAAATTATCTTTATCTGGGCGGGTGGTTTCTCTTTTGGTGGCATGACAGATGGCTATGAACGCTATAAGAAAATAATGGAAAATCCCCCTAAAAACTTGATTTTTCCAGGTATAGTGTCGCCAGAGCGGATGCGCGAGTTGTATGCCCTAGCGGACCTTTTCTTGTTGCCTAGTTACAATGAGCTATTTCCTATGACTATTTTAGAGGCTGCTAGTTGTGAAGCTCCTATTATGTTGCGTGATTTGGATCTCTATAAGGTAATTTTGGAGGGAAATTATCGCGCGACAGCAGATAGAGAAGAGATGAAAGAAGCTATTTTGGAATATCAAGCTAATCCTGTTGCCTTAAAAGAACTTAAAGAAAAGGCTAAAAATATTTCTAGAGAGTATTCTGAAGAGCATCTGTTACAAATTTGGTTGGACTTTTATGAGAAACAAGCCGCTTTAGGGAGAAAGTAAAAAGAGAGGTAATCTATGCGAATTGGTTTATTTACAGATACCTATTTTCCTCAGGTTTCAGGTGTTGCGACCAGTATTCGAACCTTGAAAACCGAACTTGAGAAGCAAGGGCACGCTGTTTTTATCTTTACGACGACAGATAAGGATGTCAATCGTTATGAAGATTGGCAAATTATCCGCATTCCAAGTGTTCCCTTCTTTGCTTTTAAGGATCGTCGATTTGCCTATCGAGGCTTTAGCAAGGCGCTTGAAATTGCCAAACAGTATCAACTGGATATTATCCATACTCAGACTGAATTTTCTCTCGGCTTGTTGGGAATTTGGATTGCGCGTGAATTAAAAATTCCAGTCATCCATACCTATCACACCCAGTACGAAGACTATGTGCATTATATTGCTAAGGGGATGCTGATTCGTCCGAGTATGGTCAAGTATCTGGTCAGAGGTTTCTTACATGATGTGGATGGGGTTATTTGCCCGAGTGAGATTGTTCGTGACTTGCTATCTGACTATAAGGTCAAGGTAGAAAAACGGGTCATTCCAACTGGGATTGAATTAGCTAAGTTTGAGCGTCCGGAAATCAAGCAGGACAATTTGACAGAACTGCGTAGTAAATTAGGGATTCAAGATGATGAAAAGATGCTACTTAGTCTTTCCAGAATTTCCTATGAAAAAAATATTCAAGCAGTACTAACAGCCTTTGCAGAAGTTCTGAAAGAAGAAGACAAGGTTAAACTGGTGGTAGCTGGGGATGGTCCTTATCTTGATGACCTCAAAGAGCAAGCCAAAAAACTAGAGATTCAAGACTCAGTCATCTTTACTGGCATGATTGCTCCTAGTGAGACGGCTCTTTACTATAAGTCAGCGGATTTCTTCATCTCCGCATCGACAAGTGAGACGCAAGGTTTGACCTACTTGGAAAGCTTGGCTAGTGGGACGCCTGTCATTGCACATGGAAATCCTTATCTGGACAATCTTATCAGTGATAAAATGTTTGGAACCTTGTATTACGGTGAACATGATTTAGCTGGAGCTATTTTAGAGGCCTTGATTGCAACGCCAGATATGAATGAGCATACTTTATCAGAGAAGTTGTACGAGATTTCAGCTGAGAACTTTGGGAAAAGAGTGCATGAGTTTTATCTGGATGCCATCATTTCAAATAACTTCCAGAAAGATTTGGCTAAAGATGATACGGTTAGTCAACGAATCTTTAAGACAGTTTTGTATCTACCCCAACAGGTGGTTGCTGTGCCCGTAAAAGGCTCTAGACGCATGCTGAAGGCTTCAAAAACGCAGTTAATCAGCATAAGAGATTATTGGAAAGACCATGAGGAATAGAAAGAGGAACAGCCATGAAAAAACAATTAATGAGAAGTAGTCTTGATAAAAAGATTGCGGGTGTTTGTGCCGGAGTGGCCCATTATCTTGATATGGATCCAACTATCGTTCGCGTAATATGGGGTGTTCTTGCTTGCTGTTACGGAGCTGGGATTGTAGCTTATATCATTTTATGGATTATTGCACCTGTAGCAACTGACTATTGAAAACTAGCTGAATTCATGCTAAGATAATAGAAAATAGAATGTAACGAAGGAGAGAAAAATGGCATTTGGAGATAATGGAAATCGTAAAAAAACCTTTTTTGAGAAATTAACTTTAATTATCGTAGTTATTATGCTATTAGCAAGTATTTTGGGTATTTTTGCAACTGCTATTGGTGCCCTAAGTAATCTATAAAATAGGTTCAAGAAAATTTTGTGACTGGGATTTCCCAGCCCTTTTTTAAAGTGAGAAGAAAAAATGAGTATGTTTTTAGATACAGCTAAGATTAAGGTCAAGGCTGGTAATGGTGGCGATGGTATGGTTGCCTTTCGCCGTGAAAAATATGTCCCTAATGGCGGTCCTTGGGGTGGTGACGGTGGTCGTGGAGGAAATGTAGTTTTCGTTGTAGATGAAGGACTACGTACCTTGATGGATTTCCGCTACAATCGCCATTTCAAGGCGGATTCTGGTGAAAAAGGTATGACCAAAGGGATGCATGGTCGTGGTGCCGAAGACCTTCGTGTTCGTGTGCCTCAGGGAACTACTGTACGTGACGCAGAGACTGGCAAGGTCTTGACAGATTTGATTGAACACGGTCAAGAATTTATCGTTGCCCACGGTGGTCGTGGTGGACGTGGAAATATCCGCTTTGCGACACCAAAAAATCCTGCACCGGAAATCTCTGAAAATGGAGAACCAGGTCAAGAGCGTGAATTACAGTTAGAACTTAAAATCCTTGCGGATGTCGGTTTAGTAGGATTTCCATCTGTTGGGAAATCAACACTTCTAAGTGTTATTACATCAGCTAAACCTAAAATTGGTGCCTACCACTTTACGACTATTGTGCCAAATCTAGGTATGGTTCGTACCCAATCAGGTGAATCCTTTGCAGTGGCCGACTTGCCAGGTTTGATTGAAGGCGCTAGTCAAGGTGTTGGTTTGGGAACTCAGTTCCTCCGACACATCGAGCGTACACGTGTCATTCTTCACATCATTGATATGTCAGCTAGTGAAGGCCGTGATCCTTATGAGGACTACCTAGCTATCAATAAGGAGTTGGAGTCATACAATCTTCGCCTCATGGAGCGTCCACAGATTATTGTAGCCAATAAGATGGATATGCCTGAGAGTCAAGAAAATCTTGCAGAATTCAAGAAAAAATTGGCTGAAAACTATGATGAATTTGAAGAGTTACCAGCAATCTTCCCGATTTCTGGTTTGACCAAGCAAGGTCTGGCAACGCTCTTGGATGCTACAGCTGAATTGTTAGATAAGACACCAGAATTCTTGCTCTATGACGAGTCAGATATGGAAGAAGAAGCTTACTATGGCTTTGACGAGGAAGAAAAAGCATTTGAAATTAGTCGTGATGACGATGCAACGTGGGTGCTTTCTGGTGAAAAACTCATGAAACTCTTCAATATGACCAACTTTGATCGTGACGAATCAGTCATGAAATTTGCCCGTCAATTACGTGGTATGGGGGTTGATGAAGCCCTTCGTGCGCGTGGTGCTAAAGATGGCGATTTGGTCCGCATTGGTAAATTTGAGTTTGAATTTGTAGACTAGGAGACTGATATGGGAGATAAACCGATATCTTTCCGAGATGCGGATGGTAATTTCGTTTCTGCCGCAGATGTTTGGAATGAAAAGAAATTGGAAGAACTATTTAATCGTCTCAATCCAAATCGTGCCCTGAGATTGGCACGAACTAAAAAAGAAAAACCATCTCAGTAAAGAATATAAAAGAATTCCGTGCCTCATCAGGACACGGAATTTTGTTATTCTTCAAAGAAAAATGGTGGAGCGAATTTTTTCAGTTCTTCAAAGCATCTTTGAGCAGCTTCTGCATCTTCACAGATGACAAGGCAGACATCATCACCACAGAGGGTAGCGATAGCGTCAGAGAAACTTAATGCATCAATGATAGAACCAAAGGATTGCGCAAGTCCAGGAAGGGTTTTAAGGAGGACTTGGTGTTGAACGGGACGCATCAAGACAAGAGCATCTTCCATATAAATTTCAAGACGTTTCTCCCATTTTGAGATAGAACCTGTATTGAGAACGTAATAAGAGTTGTCTTCTTCACGTACTTTTGAGAGGTTCATACTTTTAATATCTCTCGAAAGTGTAGCTTGTGTAACTTGAATGTCATTATCTGCAAGCAGAGCTTGTAGCTCAGCTTGAGTATGAATCTTGTTTTTCGTTACAAGAGCTCGTATGAGTTGGTGTCGGTGTTCAGATTTATTCATAAAATATTACTCCTTGTACAAAGTACAGAAAGCGTGGACTGATCGAAATCGTCAGTCGAGTGGTAAGCGGTATTGTCACGTATGATGATTTCAAAGTCAGTAGTATAAAGAACTAGATGGAGAAAATCTCCTTCTTTTAACTTGTCACTAGTTAAGTACAGATGAATTGGAGGTTAATCCGTTCATCTGCATTGCTGTTCTTTACTGGCAGTGAATCATTTAATTATGGTAGCATTTTGTCACGGCTTTTTGTGAATTTATACTAAACGGTAATTCACAGAGATTATCCAACATGTGGTGTGGTAGCGTGTATGATAGAGGGTTACACATGTTGGTTAGGGGTGTTAGTATCTTTTGTCCAAGGTTCAGCAGCGGGGGTAGTATAATCTGTTCTTTGGACAGGATTTGATACCAAATTTATGTTTCGTTAGACTATTCAAGTGGGGGTTATTGGTTATAGGAAGGCAAATGGTCACGTAATTAAGCCTTCCTTGGAAAATTTCAATATTGAAAGTCTGATAGCTTATACCTTTTAGTAAGGTAGGATAAGTGTAGACTGTTCAAGATCAACAGTCAGCTGGTAAGCGGTATTGTCACGGATGGTGATTTCAAAGTCAGTAGTATAAAGGACCAAACGGAGAGTATCTCCTTCTTTTAGCTTGTAAATAGTTGGTTGCAGTTCAAATTGCACATCCATCCATTCATCTGCAGTAATATCCTCGACTAACAGTAAATCATTTCTATTCTGTAAATTGAGGTAGCCTTTTGTCACGACTCGTTGTTGATTTTCACGAAATGGTAATTCACAGAGATTTTCCAACATGTGGTAGCGACCGTTGTCAATGGTTCTAGCACTTAAAACAGCTGGATAAGGTTGTAGGTATTTCTTCTGTCCAAATTCTAGCAGTTGGGCTGATAATAACCCTTTGTTTGTGCTGGATTTGATACGAAGATTAAGCTGAGCTCGACCGTTCAAGTGAATGTCTTTGGTCACAAGAAGGTCAATTGTAATTTGATTGACTTTCCCTTGATAAAGTTCTGTATTGAAGGTCTGGTAGGTCTTACCATAACGCTCAAAATCCTCATCTGAGTACTGGTTTTGAATAACCTGCTCTTCTTGACCAAGTGAGAAGGTTTCAAAGTTATCTTGCCCACCGAAGTTATCAAGCAATAACCAAGTCTGAGGAGTGCTATTGTCCTGCCAGATAACAGTAGGAAGTTGAAACTCTGTTTCCTGTCCCAGTAATTTCTTAGTCAATAAGGCATTCATAGACTCACGGAAGTCAATGGACTGCCAGTTGTTCATATACACATGAGCACCATTATGGAAAAAGAGATGCTTGTTTATATGAGTAGGAAGGGCATGGAACATCTGGTAAACATGGAGTGGTTTAACATTCCAATCCTGTGAACCATGAGTAAAGACAACCTCTGCCTTTACTTTATCAGCATTGAGCAAATAATTGCGGTCATGCCAAAACTGATTATAGTCTCCAGACTTGCGATCTAACTGCTCTTTTACTTTTTCCAAGTCAGCTTGGTGAGCTTCATTGCCACGGATATAGTCGCCAGCCATGAGATTACGAGAATAGGTTAACTCAGCAAGGGAGTCAAAGTCCTCACCTGGATAACCTCCTGGGCTAGTTACCAGACCGTTTTCACGGTAGTAGTTGTACCATGAAGAAATGCCGGCCTCGGCAATGATAACTTCTAAACCATCAACGCCTGTAGTCGCAAGACCATTGGACATGGTACCTAGATAAGAAAGTCCAGTTGTGGCAACTTTTCCGTTTGACCAGTCAGCCTTGACTTGACGCTGGCGCGTGTGGTCGGTAAAGGCACGGCAACGACCATTGAGCCAATCGATGACATTTTTATAAGCCTCGATTTGCTGGTAGTCCCCATTAGTCATGAAACCAGTAGAGTCTTTGGTACCAACACCTGAAACATATAGATTAGCAAAACCTCGTGGAAGGAAGTAGTCGTTGAGAGTATAGCTAGAGTTGATGTGCGTTAGCTTTTCCTCAGCTTCTGTTACAAGCTCAGCCTGACCTTGGGGTTGGACGAGATTGAGTTGAGGTTCTTTAAGCTCAATCTTGTGAGCGGGTTTGCCCTCAAGCTCGCCCTCCATCTTGTAGAGAGCCTTATCGCTGGCCTTGTCATTGGTTCCCTGATGGTAGGGGCTGGCTGTCATGATAGCAGGGATTTGTCCGTCATAACGAGGACGAATGATGCTGACCTTGACTAGGTCTGGAAGCCCTTTGTGGTCAGTATCGACACGAGACTCAACGTAAACGACTTCTCGAATGACATCATGGCTAGAAAAAGTAGCCAAACTCTTGCCGTTAAAGTAGTGGTAGTCATTATCCTCAGGAATAAGACCGTCACTAACAAGTTGGTCGATAAGAGTATTTCCCTTTTTGGTGCGAGTATTAAGTAACTGATAGAGATTTTCAATCAAGTCACCATACACAATAGGAAAACCAGTCTCTTTACGAAAAACTTCACTGTCTTCGAAGTCAACAAAATAAGAAAAGCCTAAAAGTTGAAAGGCCACAGTGTAGAAAATATCCGCAGTCAACTCTTTGTCTGACTGAAAAAAAGTCAGTAAGTCAGTTTCTTTATCAACTGCCAAACTGGATAGAGGATAGGCACTATCTTTATAATTAAAAAAGAAACGAATAAGAAACGCTTCAAGCATTTTTTTATTTGTAATGTTGACTGGTAAATCAAACCCATACTTTTTTAATTCAAAGATAATTCTATCTCTGGGTAGCGCTAAATAGCTAAATTGATTAAAACGCATAAAACCTCCAATAAAATTATACTTAAGATTATTATATCAAAAAAATAGGGAAAAACCAAGATTAATCTCTCCAAAGAATAATATGCACCAGTACATATATTTTAACATATTAACTTTTAAAAAGAGAAGAAAAATACTTTTATAACACAGTAAAAAAACGGGTGATTATCCTTGTCCTGATAGTCTTTCTGTGGTAAAATATATACTATGTAATTGTAATTTTTAATTACATAATTAAAAATGGAAAGTGAACATTATGTATAAATCAAAAAGACAAAAAAATAAATCTTTTGATTGGTATGGCTTGAGCCAACGTTTCTCTATTCGTAAGTATCATTTTGGTGCTGCGAGTGTGTTGTTGGGGACAGCCTTGATTTTGGGTGCTGCCCAAACGACGGCCAAGGCAGAAGAAGCAACTACTGAAAACAAAACAGAAGCTGTTGCATCTGCTCCAAAAGATGATAAGGCAAGTGAGAATGTCAAAAATGTGACGACGCCAGCTCTTTCTGCCACTACAGGAGCAGCTGTAGTAGAAAAGCCAGCCTTGAGTGATGAGGAAGTTGCGAAATTAGCTGCTGAAGCATCTAAGAAAGATGAAAAAGCATCTGAAGCTACTACAACTGAAAAAGCAGAAGCTGCTGATAAAGAAAAAGCAACTCTAACTCCTGCAACAGACAAAAAAGCTGATAAAGCAGTTGATGAAAAAGCTGATAAAAAGGACGAAAAGAAAGCAGAAAACCCAATTACTGCTACTAAAACTGTCCTTGAACAGTTGACGTCTGAAGCAGAAGTGTTGAATACAACTGCCTCAAACTATGCAAATAAAAAAGCAGAAGATAAAGCAGGAAAAGAAGCTATCGCAACTGCAGTAGCTTCAGCTAAAGTTCAAATCGAAGCTTCTAAAAAAGCTCTTGCTGCAGGTGAAATCACAAAAGAAGAATTGGATGCCCAACTCCAACGTATCTCATCAGCTATCGAAGCAGTTTATGCTGAGATGAAACGTGCAGGACACGTAGGTAAAGTAGAAGCAGTGTTGCCAGATGCAACTACGAATAATAACAAATTAGTTGTTAAACCTGCGCAAGTTACGCCAGTAGCAAATTATCAAAAAGTTACTGAAGAAGAAATAGCAGAAATCATCCGTCAATTCCGTATTGCGAACCCTGATTTGACAGATGCTGATAAAATTCAAGTAAATGTTAATCCTAAAGGAAATTTAATTGGAGAAACAGAAGTTACTTTAGCTAATGGTCAAAAATATACATTTCCAACATCAGAAGTAATTAAAGGGTATACAGCTAATCGTAATACCGAACAATTGAAGAAATCTATTAACTGGTTTGACTTTGGTTCATCTAAAATTACATATACGGATGGAACAAAAGTAGGTGAGGTTAAACATTTATCTGCACCAGTTACTAAAGTGATTAGAGACCGCTATGGTGTAGAACAAACAGGGGTATTTACATACTATCGTGAAGTAACATATGCTGATGGTCGTAAAGGTACAACTTTAGACGATGAATGGTTGAAAAATGGTCCGGCTCGTTATTCAAAACACTTCTATAACAGTGGGAATGCACAGAGTAGGGATGGGCGTGTAGATAGTTCTAAAGGAGAGTTTTTCGAAGCGCTTCAAGAAGGTATGAAGTTTACTGTTAAAACTTCAGTAGAAGGGTACGAATTAACGGCTACCGTAACCTCATTAGCGCCTAAAAATGTAGCAACAAATCCATTCAAAGATTCAAATGGTAAAGCTTATAACGTAATGAATCAAGATCAAGCAGCTACAGGTAGAAGAGCTGGTGATCCCGTTGATGTTGTTTTGGCTTATCAAGATAAAACTTATTCTCATATGAAACATGTGGGTCTATCTACTGATAATGAGGATGGAACACCTCAAATGACCGCTTTCACTGCAGCTTATGATAGCGCTAATGTAGGGGTGAATTTCTCACTTTCAGCTACTTATAATAGTCGTCCTGTTGCGGTTAATGCAATTGCGGTAGATGCTGAAGAAGCTGGGGAAATTGAAGTACTTCAATTTGAAACAGATGGAACAAATTGGGAACAATTTTTAGCCTTAAATAAAAATCCTAAAGGTGGAAATGGTGTTGTACCAATTAATTCGGAATTATTAGGAAGAAATAATAATTCATTTGAGAAACCTGGATATAAGAGAAATGAATGGTTAAGTACAGATAAAAACGGAAATGTTTCTATGTATGGAACAAAATTATTTGGACCTGCATGGACTACTATTAATAGTGGAAATGATTTACCAGTAGGATTAAGTCAAAATGTTTCTAATATATCTATTTATATGAATACTCAAGGTTCTCAAGCTGGTACGATAGGGTTTGTTATTTATGACGGTGGGGATGCTCCAGCTTCATATGGTTCAGCTCAGCACTTCATTGGGAATCTTGTGAGAACGAATTCTGATGGAAGTAGTACAGTAGCTACTCAACCATATTTAGGTTCACAAAAAGGTGACCCTGATTTCCGTTCTGTTGAAAAAGAACCAAGTGGTGCTTGGGTATTAGACGATTTAGTCAATACAGATAAATATGAAAAGGTTGAACTTAAGAGTGGCACTTCTACTGTTACAAATGAAAAAGGTGACACAGGTATTTACGAAGTTCAAAAGAATGGTAATACTGTTATCCGTAAAACAGATGGAACAACAGTGGCTCTTCGACAAGATGATATTTTAACTATTTCGGATCCTACTTCACATTTACCAATCAAGGGTATTTTCAACAAAGCTGAAGGCGTTATTGGTGTCGGTGTACTAGCCGATGAAGGGGAAGGTCAACTACTAGATCCGGCTGTAGCGACGAATTATTCATTACGACAAGGTGCTGCAAACGAATATGAATTGAAGGGAGTTCGTGCAAATCCAGGAACAAACAATGAGAAAGCTTATGTTCGTGGATGGGTTGATTTTAATAATAATGGTAAATTTGACCTTTATGAAGCTTCTGAATTAGTAGAGGTTTCAAAAGAAGGAACTTACACTTTGAAATGGAAAAATACACCTCAATTATTAGATACGTCTGTAGATAGTTTGGGTGTACGTTTACGTATTGCGCTAGATAAAGAAGATGTTGATTTACCAACTGGTGTTGCATCTTCTGGGGAAGTAGAAGACTTCCAAACACACGTAGTTCATCCACCTCGTGGAACAAGAAATGAATCTAAAGACTTCCAAGGTAGAGACCAAAAATTAGATATTCGAACTACTGAGTTATTTACTGCAACAGGTAAAACAGAGTCTTCTAAATATTCAGCATGGAACCAAATGGAACCTACTGTAGCTCCAAAGTTTGTATTAACAGATTCAATAGTTGCGAGTGAAGAACCAACAGCTAATACAACTGTCAATGTTACCGATCCAGAAGGAACAACTGTTTATAAAGGAGCAGAAGTAGTAGTAAAAGATAAAAGAGGTAATACTCTAGGAACAGCGGTTAAAGTAGTTAACCCTGCAACAGGTAAAACTGAGTACTACTTATCTCAATATACAGAGTATGATACAGCTGGAAACAAAGTAGGAGAATATACTTTAAATAAAAATGGTCAGAATGGCCAAAATATTAAAGATGCTACAGGTAATTATAGAACAACAGTTGATTTCCATCCAGAGCCAGGTTATGTAGGTACTGCACGTGGTGCTGTTATTCGTGGTTGGGACCAAAACCGTAATTCGACTGGTTGGGACTTGACAGATGCAACTCTTAAAGAAGCATTAGCATCAGATCGACTAGCCGATAAGGATAAATTAACAGAAAATGTGAATAAGGGATATAATGGGAATCGTACAATGGATGCTGTATATATTCCAACAGTAATAGATGTTCGTCCAGTAGGAGAAGATATTACTACTGAGGATGTTCAAGGTGCGGTACAAAAATCTAATCCAACAATCCCGGTTTATGGTACTGTAGAAACAGTAACAAATGACAAAGTTGAAGATGTCAGGTATACAACTGACTATGTAATACTAGATAAAACGAAGAAACCGACATTTGCAACTAGAAAAGAAACTCCTGGAAAATTATATACAGAAGATACAACAGTTGATAAAGAAACAACACTTACATTAACAGATGGAACAACAGTTACTTATAAACCAGCTGATAAGATTCCAGCAGGAACTAAGTTAGGGAATGTTTCATCACCAATTACTGTAAATGGTACAGGAAACGTGACTGTAAGTAATGCAAGATTTACAACTGGTTCAGTACCAGCAGGTTCAGTATTAGAAGGAGCGCAGCCAACAGCAACAGAGGATACAACAGTACTCCGAAATGGTGCTACTGTAGTTGTACCAGCAGGAAGTAAACTTCAAGTAGGAGATGAGCTTGTTACACCGCTTAAAATAGCAGGTGGAGCCCAAATCACAACTTGGAAAACAACTTTTGCTAAAGGAGATACTATTCCAGCAGGGACTCAAACAAGATTTGAAGCATCAGTTGTAAATGAAACTTCTGCAGATCAGTTAGTTCCAAAAGGTGAAAGTATTACACTTAATGGAACAACTTACAATGCGAATAATAGTGTGATTCCAAAAGGAACTCGTACTGCTCCGACTTACGAAGATTTAATGAACGTAACTCTTCCAAATGCAGTTCATATCGATCCACAAACAGGAGAAGTGACAAGTGTTCCTCGTCGTTATACTAAAGTAACTGATACAGAAATCGTCATTGAAAATGAAGGTACCTACACATTAAATCAAGATACTGGTGAAATTACATTCACACCAGATCCTAAATTCGTAGGAACAGGTACAGGTGTAACAAAACAACAACCGGATGTCGACTATAATGATAAAGTGGCAGGAGACCCTGTGACTAGCCAGTACGGTACTGATTATGGTAAAGCAACGTATACACCAATCGTTAAACCACAATCAAAAGCATCTATCACTCGTACGATTCACTATGTATACGAAAATGATAATGACAATCCAACAAGTCAAGATTCTTATAAAGATAACGATCCAATCGTAGCTATTGATAACACGCCAGTTACTCGTACACAAACGATTGATTATACTCGTGATTATAAGATCTTCTCTGAAGCAGGTACAACTGATAAAGAAATGGTAACTACCAACCAAGTTACAGATGCATCTGGTCATGTATACAATGTTGGAGATACTATTCCAGCTGGAACTAAGTTTAACCAAGGTTCAATTATCATTGGTAAATGGACAGCTTCAAGTGATGAAAACTCTAAATTCAAAGAAATTATCTCACCTACAGTTAAAGGATATACAGCTGAAGTCGTAACTGCGAACTTCACAAAAGCAGGTACTGATGGTAAGATGGGACACATACACAATGGCAAACAACCTGTCGGATTATACACACCAGTAGCTGACAATACTAGAGATGTTGGTGCATACGAACCATTAGTATCAGAAGTTCGTTCAGACGACAAAGATGACTTCGATATGTATGTTGTTTACAAAGCTGATACTCAAAAAGCTAAAGTAACATACATCGACTTAGATGCTACAGGTGATGCTCGTATTCTTGAAGTACAAACAGCAGCAACTGCTCCTACAACAGGTGCAGATGCGAAAACAACTTATGGTGTTACAACACTTCAAGGTAAATCTCATACAGCGATTCCTTATGCAACAGCTGAAACAATCAAGAAATATGAAGATCAAGGTTATGAACTAGTAACAGACGACTATACAAATACTTCTCAAGGTACAGCTGTAGAAGGTGGACGTAAGTTTGATGATGATAAAGAGGTAGACCAAGCATTCAACGTTTACCTACGTCACAAAAAAGTTACTCGTAAAATTAAAGATACTCAAGAAGTAACACGTACAATTGAGTACAAATATGCAAGTACAGACGATGTACCAGCAGATAAACGTGGAACAACGGCTGCACCAACAGTAACTGAGACACTTCACTTTGAACGTGACCGTACAATTGACTACACATTAGCAGCTAAAGAATATCCAACAGAATACGCTACTTATAAAGCAGTGTTAGATAAGAGCGGATATGATTCTCCTGAAGAATATAAAGCTCGTACAGTTTACTACGATCACATCACAAATAAAGCGGTAGCTGCAGATGCAACAGATACTCAAAAAGCTATCGTTACATTTGGTCCATGGACTCCAGTAGGTGGAACATCTAATGATGCAATCACATTATCTGATGCAGAAAAAGCTAAAGATGATAAATTTAACCTTGTTAACTCTCCAGAAGTAACTGGTTATGTTCCAGATAACGCTACTGTAGAAGCAACTGCAGCAATTGATGCAGAAGCAGATGACTACAAGATCACAGTACTTTACACTCCAGTTGCTCAAAAAGCTGTAGTTAAATTCGTAGAAGTAGATCCTACTAATACAGATAAAGTCATTACTCCAGGTCTTGCAGATCCAATCGCAGTAACAGGTAAATCAGAAGCAGCTTACCCAGCTACAACAGCAACTTCAGTAACAGATAAGATTGCTGAGTTAGTTAAGAAAGGTTACGAACTTGTTGAGAACGGATTTGTATCAACAGACAAATTCGATAAAGATGCTGCAGTTGATCAAGAATATGTTGTGAAATTCAAAGCTAAAGTAGTGGATATTCCATCATTCGATCCAACTAAACCATCAAGCAATGATAATCCAAAACCAACTCCAGGTGTGACGCCAATCGATCCAAATAATCCGGATGGACCAAAATGGACTGAAGCATTAATCAATGCTGTAAAAGTACAAGAAGAAGTAACTCGTACAATTAAGTATGTATACGAAGATGGTACTCCAGTAGCAGAATCTGATTTAACAAGTGTAGCTGATAAGAAAGTTAAAACACTTAAATTCACACGCTCTGGTAAGATTAATGTTGCGACAGGAGAAATCACATACGGAGATTGGTCAGCTGACCAAACATTCGAAGCAGTAACTTCTCCAACACTTGAGAAATACACTGCGGCAGTTGCAGGTGTAACTCCAACGGTTTCAGATGTACCAGCGAAAACTGTAGCGGCTACAGATAAAGACTTTGAAGAAGTAGTAGTTTATAAAACTAAATTAATCACAGTTGATCCAAAAGCTCCAGGTTATAAAGAGCCTAAGAAAGATGAACCAATTAATCCAAATGATCCAAATGGACCAAAATGGACGGATGAACTACTTGCAAAATTGAAGAATACTGAAGAAGTAACACGTACAATTTCGTACACTTACTCAACAGAAGCAAGTGAACTAAATCAAGCTGAAAAAGATGGCAATAAAGGTGGAACGAATGTAGCAGAACCATTCACTACGAAAGTTAACTATACTCGTGTAGCTAAAGTGAACCCAGTAACAGGAGAAATCACATACGGAGAGTGGGAAGCTAAAGATAATGACACTACATTAGAAGGAAAAGCAGAACTTCCAAAAGTAGCAGGTTATGTAGCGACAGGAGATGTAGATTCATCTAAGAAAGATGTGACATCAGTTAAAGCGGAAGATAAAGATATTACGGAAAAAGTAGTGTATAAAGCACTAGGTAAATATGTACCAGTTGTACCAGAAGGATTCACTCCTCCTACGATTCAAGATCCACAATATCCAAACAATCCAGATGACCCTACAAAACCAGGAACACCAACAACAACGATTCCATACGTACCAGGAACTACACCGGTAGGACCAGATGGACAACCGTTGACACCGAAGAACCCTGCTAATAAAGAAGAAGGATACTTACCGCCAGCGCCAACAACACCAACAGGTGACACTACAATCTTATACGTTAAAGATGGTTCTCAAATAGCGGTAACGAAATTCGTAGATACAACTGGTAAAGGACTGGAACCTTCAGTAGTTGATTCTGGAGATACAGGCAAGGCCTTCACTAAAGATGCTGATGTAACAGCAACAATCAACAAGATTTTAGCTCGTGGATATGAAAAAGTAGCTAACGTCAACGCAGGTGAAAAAGATTATCCATCAACAGATGCTGAAAAAGTATTTGACGCTGATGCATCAACAAACCAAGAATATACAGTTACATTCAAACCTATTGTTAAAGATATTCCAACAGATCCAACAACACCTGGATATGTGAAACCAGAACCAGGTCAACCAGTAGATCCAACAAAACCAGATGGACCAAAATGGCCAGAATCTGTTAAAGACTTGAAGACAACTGAATCTGTAACACGTACAATTAAGTATGTATATGAAGATGCAACTCCAGTAGAAGATGGTAAACTTGGAACAGATGTTGTAGCTAAGAAAGTTCAAACGCTTGAATTTACTAGAACAGCTAAAGTTAACCTTGTTTCAGGAGACATTGAATATGGGGCATGGACGCCTAAGACAACTGATGGATTTGAAGCTGTTACAACTCCTACAATTGACGGATACACTTCAGCATTAGTAAGTAATCCAACAGTAAGTGACGTACCAGCGAAAACTGTGACGGCAGATGAGGCTGATTATGAAGAAGTTGTAGTTTACAAAACAAAACAAATTACAATTGATCCAAATGATCCAAACTTCGATCCAAACAAACCAGTAGATCCAAAAAATCCAAATGGACCAAAATATAAAGATCTTAAACTGGCTGAAGAAGTAAAACGTACAATTACGTATACTTATGCAGATGATGTAGCAGATACTACTAAACGTGGAACTGATGCAGAACCTAAACATGAAACTACAGTAAGCTTCACACGTACAGCAACAGTAAATGGAGTTACAGGTGAAATTACTTATAGTGAATGGACTGCTAAAAATAACGATACAACTCTTGAAGGTAAAGCTGTAGTACCAGTTAAAACTGGATACGTAGCTACAGGAGACGTTGAGTCATCTAAGAAAGATGTAACTGGTGTTAACGCAACGGATAAAGATATTGTTGAAAAAGTTATCTATAAAGATTTAGGTAAATTTGTACCAGTTGTACCAGAAGGATTCACTCCTCCGACAATTGAAAATCCACAATATCCAAACAATCCAGATGACCCTACAAAACCAGGAACACCAACAACAACGATTCCATATGTTCCAGGAACAACACCTGTAGGACCAAATGGACAACCATTAACTCAAAAAGATCCTAACGATCCAAAACAAGGATATAATCCACCAGTTCCAACGAACCCTACAGAAGACACTACTATCGTTTATACGAAAGATGGTTCTCAAGTAGCAGTTACACATTTCATTGAAGTAAACAGTGAAACTGATAAAACTGAAAAAGGTGGAGTAGCTCAATCAATCGTTGATACAGGAGATGCAGGAAAAGCATTCACGAAATCTGCAGATGTAACAGCAACAATAAACGCATTGAAAGCTAAAGGTTATACAGTTGTTGAAAACAACTACCCAGAAAATGGTAAATTCGATGCAGACTCTAAGACTAACCAAGAATACAAAGTTTTAGTAACTGTTAAGCCAATTACTGTAACTCCAAATGATTCAACTCCAGAACCAAATAAACCAATTGATCCAAATAATCCAACAGGACCAAAATGGACTCCAGAGTTAATCAAAGAGTTAGAAGATGGACGTAAAGAAGAAGTTAAACGTACAATCAACTATGTATATGCAGACGGTAAGAAAGCTGCTGATTCAGTAGAAGAAACGAAAGAGTTCAAACGTTCTGCAACAATTAACCCAGTAACTGGTAAAATCACATTTGAAGACTGGTCGCCAGCTCAAACATTTGAAGCTGTAACTTCACCAGAAATTAAGAATTACACTCCAAATAAAGCGACTGTACCAGCATCAGAAGTAACAGCAACTGCTGAAGATATCAATGAAACAGTAGTTTATACTACAAAACCATCAAACATTGACCCATCTAAACCAGTTGATCCAAATTCAAATGTTACTCCAAAACCTGATGATCAAGTACCAAACGATCCAAAAGGACGTACCTACAAAGAATTAGGATTAATCGAAGAAGTAACACACACAGTTCACTATAAACTAGCTGACGGATCAGATGCAGGTATCCCTGATAATGTACAAACATTAATATTTACTCGTACAGCTGACCTAGATCCAGTAACTGGAGCAATCTCTAACTTTGGTACATGGAAAGCTAAAGACGATGATACAACAATCGATGCTATAACAACACCGAAGAAAGATGGATATGTAGCTTCAGCGAAAACTTCTACAGAACGTACAAGTGTTCAAGCTACTGATAAAGATAGCGAAGAAACAATCATCTACCGTAAACTTGGTTCATATGTACCAGTAATTCCTGAAGGAGTAACACCTCCAGCGAACACTGACTTAACACCAAAACCATACGAAAATCCAACTAACGAAGATCCTACAAAACCAGGAACACCTGCTGAAACTCCAGTAGTACCATATATCCCTGGAACAACACCAGTAGGACCAGACGGTAAACCATTAACTCCGAAAGATCCAAACGATCCAACGAAAGGATATGAAGTACCGAAAGTACCAGAAGATCCAACTCAAAACACTACAATCACGTATGTTAAGGATGGTTCTCAAGTAGCTCTAGTTCACTTCATTAAAGCTGATGGAACTGCAGTTCACGTATCAGTTGCGGAAGCAGGAGACACAGGTAAAGCAATCAAGACAACAAATGTTGACAAAGTTAAAGCTGAATTAGAAGCTAAAGGTTATGAAGTTGTTGCACCAACTGATGCAGCATACACTGCTGAACGTGTAGCATTCTACGCTGATGCAAACCGTACATTTGATGACAAGGATGACAAAGGTAATAACGGCATTAGCCAAGTTTACTATGTGATCGTTAAAGAAGGTATCACACCAATCGATCCAGATAAACCGCTAGATCCAAATAATCCTAATGTTACTCCAAAACCAGGAGACAAGGTACCTGGAGATCCAAAACAACGTACATATGAACAACTTGGATTATTAGATGAAGTAAATCGTACAATTAACTACAGATATGCTAATACTGATAAAGTAGAAGAAGCTAAACGTGGTCAAGAAGCTGCGGCTACTGTAGAACAAAAACTTCGTTACTCTCGTAAAGGTGATCTAAACAAAGTAACAGGTGAAATCACTTATACTTCTGATTGGACAGAACCACAAACATTAGCTGAGGTAACATCTCCAGTAATCGAAGGATATGTTGCAGATATTAAAGCAGCTGAAAAAGTAGAAAACGTTGCTCACGATGCAGCTGATTCAGTAGTGAATGTCGTTTACACACCACTAGGTAAATATGTACCGAAAGTACCAGAAGGATTTGAAGTTCCAAAAGTTGAGAAACCTCAATATCCAAACGATCCAACAGATCCAACAAGACCAGGAACACCAACAACAGTGATTCCTCACGTTCCAGGAACAACTCCAAAAGATCCAAATGGAAATCCACTGAAACCAGTAGATCCAAATGATCCAAGCAAAGGATATGTTCCACCAACACCTGAAAATCCAACAGAAGATACTGAAATTACTTATGAGAAAGATACTCAAAAAGCGAAAGTAACTTATGTGGTAGAAGGAACTGGAACTGTACTTCATACAGATAACCTAGAAGGTAAATCTGGAGAACCAATCGAGTACTCAACAGCAACTAAACTTGCTGAATTGAAAGCTCTTGGATATGACTTAGTAAGTGACGGATTCACAACAGCTACAGATAAGAACTACGATAAAGATACAAAAGTAGATCAAAGCTTCGTAGTAACAGTGACACCACACGTTGAGCCAATCAAACCAGTAGATCCAGAAAATCCAAATGATCCAAACAGACCAAAACCAGGACAACCAATCGATCCTAAGAACCCTGATGGACCAAAATGGACTGAAGATCTAATTAAGAAGATTGATACAACTCGCCACGTGAACCGTACAATCACATACGTTAACGAAAAAGGTGAGGAAGTAGCTAAGAAAGTAACAGATAAAGTTACATTCGCTCGTGAAGCTAAGATCAATTCTGTAACAGGTGAAATCACTTACGGTAACTGGACAGCTAAAGATGGAGATACAACATTCGATAAAGTTGAATCACCAGTCGTTAAAGGTTACATCCTGAAAGATGCGAAACAAAAAGAAGTAGCAGCTACAACAGGATTAACTGCAGACTCTAAAGATGAAAACATCGAAGTTGTCTACACTAAACTTGGTTCATGGGTACCGAATATCCCAGGAACACCAACAGATCCACTTCCATATCCAAACGATCCAAAAGATCCAACTAAACCAGGAAACGACAAACCAATCGTTCCTTATGTACCAGGAACTACACCTGTGGTACCAAAAGATCCAACTAAACCAATTAGTCCGGATAATCCATTAGTTCCATTAACACCAGTAGATCCTAAAGATCCATCTAAAGGATATGAAGTACCACCAGTACCAACAGATCCAGGAACTGATACGCCAATCACTTACGTAACTGATAAGCAAAAAGCTATCACAAACTTCGTAGATGAAAAAGGTAAAGTTGTATCAACTCCAGTAGTAGACGAAGGTGATTCAGGATCTAACTTCAACAAGTCGAAAGTTGATGAAGTGACTAAGACTATTGAAAGACTTGAAAAAGCTGGATACAGAGTCGTTAAGAATGAGTTCCCATCTAAAGATACAGACAGAGTATTTGATAAAGACAAATCTGTAGATCAAATCTTTACTGTAACAGTAGCTGAAAGAATTATTCCAGTTACACCAGGTAAACCAGTAGATCCAAATGATCCAAACTTACCGAAGAATCCAGATGGAACACCTGTAACACCATCAACTCCAAAACCAGGTAAACCAGTATTCCCTAACGATCCAAATAGTCCAGTATGGCCAAATACTGTGAAAGATCTTGTAACTGAGAAATCAGCTACACGTACAATCAATTATGTGGATCGTAACGGAAAAGAAGTTTCTGAAACTCGTACAGAAACTATCAAGTTCACTCGTGAAGCTAAGGTTAACTTAGTAACAGGTGAAATCACTTATGGTGAATGGACAACAGATCGTAACGATGACATCTTCAACGGTTACCCAGTACCAGTTGTGAAAGGATACATCGCTAAAGCTGGTGATCTAGAATCATCAACTAAAGATGTACAAGTAACTCCTGATACAATCAAGGATATCAATGAAACAGTGATTTATGATAAGTTAGGTTCATGGATTCCAAATATTCCAGGAACACCAACAAATCCAATCACATATCCAAACGATCCGAAAGATCCAACTAAACCAGGAACTGACAAACCTAAAGTACCTTATGTACCAGGATTCATTCCAGTAGATCCAAATGGAAATCCATTGAAACCAGTTGATCCAAATGATCCAACTAAAGGATACGAAGTACCAGAGGTACCTGGTGATCCAACGCAAGATACACCAATCAACTACATTCCTAAGGATCCTACACCAAATCCAACTCCATACCCAGGTCCAACACCAGCTCCAACTCCTAAACCAGAGCCTAAGCCGGAACCAAAACCTGAGCCAAAACCAGAACCAGAAACTCCACAACCTGTAACACCTGCAGATAATGGAGATAACAACGGAAATAATAATGGTACTCCAGCAACTCCAGCTCAACCAGCAACGCCTTCTACACCTCAATACATGGATGGTCAACGTGAACTTCCAAATACAGGTACAGAAGATCACGCTAGCCTTGCAGCACTCGGACTTCTAGGAGCCCTAAGTGGATTTGGATTGATTGCTCGTAAGAAAAGAGAAGATGAAGAATAATCATTTTGCTCCATATTAAATGCTGACTTGCAATCAAATACAGAAAGAACTTGAGATTTACTATCTCAGGTTCTTTTCTTTTTTGAAAATGGTATAATATAGTGAGAACGATAGAGGAGAAGTGTAAATTGAACGCACAACTAGATACAAAAACAGTCTATAGTTTTATGGAGAGCGTCATTTCGATCGACAAGTATGTGAGAGTAGCTAAAGAATTCGGCTACACACATTTGGCTATGATGGATATTGATAATCTTTATGGTGCTTTTGACTTTCTAGAGGTTACAAAAAAATACGGCATTCATCCTTTGCTAGGGCTTGAGATGACTGTGTTTGTAGATAATCAGGAAGTGAATTTACGCTTTTTAGCTCTATCTAGTGTGGGCTATCAGCAGTTGATGAAGCTTTCAACAGCCAAGATGCAGGGGGAGAAAAATTGGTCAGTTTTATCTCAGTACCTGGAGGATATTGCTGTAATTGTGCCTTATTTTGATGGACTGGAGTCGCTAAATCTAGGCTGTGATTACTATATTGGGGTTTACCCAGAAACGTTGGCAAGCGAATTTCATAATCCTATTTTGCCACTGTATCGGGTCAATGCCTTTGAAAGCAGGGATAGAGAAGTTCTGCAAGTCTTAACAGCGATTAAAGAAAATCTACCTCTTAGAGAAGTTCCTTTGCGCTCGCGACAAGATGTCTTTATATCTGCAAGTTCGTTAGAGAAACTATTCCAAGAACGTTTTCCGCAAGCCCTTGACAATTTAGAAAAGCTTATTTCAGGCATTTCTTACGACTTGGATACTAGTCTGAAACTGCCTCGTTTTAACCCAGCGAGACCAGCCGTAGAAGAGTTGAGAGAGCGTGCTGAACTGGGACTTGCTCAGAAGGGGTTATCCGGTAAAGAATATCAAGATCGACTAGACCAAGAATTAGCTGTTATTCATGATATGGGTTTTGATGATTATTTCTTGGTTGTCTGGGATTTGCTGCGTTTTGGACGTTCGAATGGCTACTACATGGGAATGGGACGGGGTTCTGCAGTTGGGAGCTTGGTTTCCTATGCCTTGGACATCACGGGGATTGATCCTGTAGAGAAAAATCTGATTTTTGAACGCTTTCTCAATCGTGAACGCTATACCATGCCTGATATTGATATTGATATCCCAGATATTTATCGTCCAGATTTTATCAGGTATGTTGGCAATAAATATGGCAGTAAGCATGCGGCTCAAATCGTTACCTTTTCTACCTTTGGAGCCAAGCAAGCTCTACGAGATGTTTTGAAACGCTTTGGTGTTCCTGAGTATGAATTATCAGCAATTACTAAGAAAATCAGTTTTCGTGACAATCTCAAGTCAGCCTATGAGGGCAATCTCCAGTTTCGTCAGCAAATCAATAGTAAGTTAGAATACCAAAAAGCCTTTGAAATTGCCTGCAAGATAGAGGGTTATCCAAGACAAACCTCTGTCCATGCGGCTGGTGTTGTAATCAGTGACCAAGATTTGACTGACTATATCCCTCTAAAGCATGGTGATGAAATTCCACTGACTCAGTATGATGCTCATGGAGTTGAAGCAAGTGGGCTTTTGAAAATGGATTTTCTGGGACTGCGAAATCTTACCTTTGTCCAGAAAATGCAAGAGTTGCTTGCTGAAGCAGAAGATATTCATTTGAAAATAGAAGAAATCGATTTGGAAGACAAAGAAACACTGGCTTTATTTGCATCTGGCAATACAAAAGGTATCTTTCAATTTGAACAACCTGGTGCCATTCGCTTACTCAAGCGTGTGCAACCAGTCTGCTTTGAAGATGTCGTAGCGACTACTTCCCTAAATCGACCAGGTGCTAGTGATTATATCAATAATTTTGTGGCAAGAAAGCATGGGCAGGAAGAAGTGACTGTGTTGGATCCAGTGCTGGAGGATATTTTGGCTCCAACCTATGGCATTATGCTCTATCAGGAGCAGGTTATGCAGGTAGCTCAGCGTTTTGCTGGATTTAGTCTTTGGAAAGCCGATATTTTACGTCGGGCTATGGGGAAAAAGGATGCCTCTGCCATGCATGAGATGAGGGAATCCTTTATCCAAGGGGCATTAGAAGCTGGTCATACAGCGGAAAAGGCAGAGCAGGTCTTTGATGTCATGGAGAAGTTTGCAGGTTATGGTTTTAACAGGTCACACGCCTATGCCTACTCAGCCTTGGCTTTTCAGTTGGCCTATTTCAAAACACATTATCCAGCTATTTTTTATCAGGTCATGTTGAATTCTGCCAATAGTGATTACCTAACTGATGCACTTGAAGCAGGCTTTGAAGTAGCGCCTCTGTCCATCAACACCATTCCCTATCACGATAAAATTGCGAACAGATCCATCTATCTAGGTCTGAAATCGATTAAGGGAGTCAGCAAGGATTTGGCGCTTTGGATTATTGAACATAGACCCTATTCTAACATTGAAGATTTTTTAGCTAAACTCCCTGAGAATTATCTGAAACTTCCTTTGCTAGAACCTTTGGTAAAAGTTGGTCTTTTCGATTCATTTGAAAAAAATCGTCAAAAAGTATTTAATAATTTAGCTAATCTATTTGAATTTGTGAAAGAGTTAGGAAGCTTGTTTGGTGATACAATTTATAGCTGGCAGGAATCGGAAGATTGGACGGAACAAGAAAAATTCTATATGGAACAAGAGCTTCTAGGAGTAGGAGTGAGCAAACATCCTCTACAAGCTATTGCAAGTAAGTCTATTTACCCGATTACTCCAATTGGGAATTTGTCAGAAAATAGCTATGCTATTATTTTAGTTGAAGTTCAGAAGATAAAAGTAATTCGTACCAAAAAGGGTGAAAATATGGCCTTTTTACAGGTAGATGACAGTAAGAAAAAACTAGATGTTACCCTCTTTTCAGATTTATATCGTCAGGTTGGACAGGAAGTAAGAGAAGGAGCCTTCTATTATATCAAAGGGAAAGTCCAATCACGTGATGGCCGCCTGCAAATGATTGCACAAGAAATAAGAGAAGCAGTGGCTGAACGCTTTTGGATTCAGGTAAAAAATCATGAATCGGATCAAGAAATGTCACGTATTTTAGACCAATATAAAGGCCCAATCCCAGTTATCATCAGGTATGAAGAGGAACAGAAAACCATTGTTTCTCCTAACCATTTTGTAGCTAAAACTGATGAATTAGAAGCGAAATTGAATGGAATCGTTATGAAAACGATTTATCGCTAAAATTACGGAAAATAGAAGAATTTTCAACGTAAATGTGGTATAATCAGTAAGAATGTTAAAAGAAAAAGGAGCATAACCAATATGAAACGTATTGCTGTTTTGACTAGTGGTGGAGACGCCCCTGGTATGAACGCTGCCATCCGTGCAGTTGTTCGTCAAGCAATTTCAGAAGGAATGGAAGTATTTGGTATCTATGATGGATATGCTGGTATGGTTGCTGGTGAAATTCATCCCCTAGATGCTGCTTCAGTAGGAGACATCATTTCTCGTGGTGGTACTTTCCTTCACTCAGCTCGTTACCCAGAGTTCGCTCAACTTGAAGGGCAACTTAAAGGGATTGAGCAATTGAAAAAACACGGGATTGAAGGTGTAGTTGTTATAGGTGGAGACGGATCTTACCACGGTGCTATGCGTTTGACTGAACATGGCTTCCCAGCTATCGGTCTTCCAGGTACAATCGATAACGATATCGTTGGTACTGACTTTACAATCGGTTTTGATACAGCGGTTACGACTGCTATGGACGCTATCGATAAGATTCGTGATACATCATCAAGTCACCGTCGTACTTTTGTTATCGAAGTTATGGGACGTAACGCTGGTGATATCGCTCTTTGGGCTGGTATTGCAACTGGTGCTGATGAAATCATCATTCCTGAAGAAGGATTCAAGATGGAAGATATCGTAGAAAGCATTAAATGTGGTTATGAGTGTGGTAAAAAACACAACATCATCGTCTTGGCAGAAGGTGTGATGTCAGCGGCTGAATTTGGTCAAAAACTAAAAGAAGCTGGAGACACAAGTGACCTTCGTGTAACAGAACTTGGACATATTCAACGTGGTGGTTCTCCAACTGCTCGTGACCGTGTTTTGGCATCACGTATGGGTGCTCATGCTGTTAAACTTCTTAAAGAAGGTATCGGTGGTGTTGCGGTTGGTATCCGTAACGAGAAAATGGTTGAAAATCCAATTCTTGGAACTGCAGAAGAAGGAGCATTGTTTAGCTTGACTGCAGATGGTAAGATTGTGGTTAACAACCCACATAAGGCTGACCTTGAGCTATCTAGCTTGAATAAGAGCTTATCTTAATTTATAATTTAGTTAATAAGACCAAAAAGGTCATATATATAAAGGAGTCACAAAATCATGAATAAACGTGTAAAAATCGTTGCAACTTTGGGACCTGCGGTAGAAATCCGTGGTGGTAAAAAATTCGGTGATGACGGTTACTGGGGTGAAAAACTTGATGTTGAAGCTTCAGCTAAAAACATTGCTAAATTGATTGAAGCTGGTGCTAACACATTCCGTTTCAACTTCTCACACGGTGACCACCAAGAACAAGGTGAGCGTATGGCAACTGTTAAACTTGCAGAAAAACTTGCAGGTAAAAAAGTTGGTTTCCTTCTTGATACAAAAGGACCAGAAATCCGTACAGAATTGTTCGAAGGTGAAGCTAAAGAGTATTCATACAAAACTGGTGAGAAAATCCGTGTTGCAACTAAACAAGGAATCAAATCAACTCGTGAAGTGATTGCATTGAACGTTGCTGGTGCTCTTGATATCTATGATGATGTTGAAGTTGGTCGTCAAGTTTTGGTTGACGATGGTAAACTTGGTCTTCGTGTGGTTGCTAAAGATGATGCAACTCGTGAATTTGAAGTTGAAGTTGAAAACGATGGCGTAATTGCTAAACAAAAAGGTGTTAACATCCCTAACACTAAAATTCCTTTCCCAGCTCTTGCTGATCGTGATAACGATGATATCCGTTTCGGTCTTGAACAAGGTATCAACTTCATCGCGATTTCATTCGTACGTACTGCTAAAGACGTTAACGAAGTTCGTGCAATCTGTGAAGAAACTGGAAACGGACACGTTCAATTGTTCGCTAAAATCGAAAACCAACAAGGTATCGACAACTTGGATGAAATCATCGAAGCTGCTGATGGTATCATGATTGCTCGTGGTGACATGGGTATCGAAGTACCATTCGAAATGGTTCCAGTTTACCAAAAAATGATCATCACTAAAGTCAATGCTGCAGGTAAAGTTGTTATCACTGCAACAAACATGCTTGAAACAATGACTGAAAAACCACGTGCAACTCGTTCAGAAGTATCAGATGTATTTAACGCTGTTATCGACGGAACTGACGCTACAATGCTTTCAGGTGAGTCTGCAAACGGTAAATACCCACTTGAGTCAGTAACTACAATGGCTACTATCGATAAGAACGCTCAAACTCTTCTTAACGAATACGGACGTTTGAACTCAGATTCATTCGAACGTAACTCTAAGACAGAAGTAATGGCTTCAGCTGTTAAAGATGCTACTAACTCAATGGACATTAAATTGGTTGTAACTCTTACTAAGACTGGACATACTGCACGTTTGATCTCTAAATACCGTCCAAATGCTGATATCTTGGCATTGACATTTGACGAATTGACAGAACGTGGATTGATGTTGAACTGGGGTGTTATCCCAATGTTGACAGATGCTCCATCATCAACTGACGATATGTTCGAAATTGCTGAACGTAAAGCAGTTGAAGCAGGACTTGTACAATCTGGTGACGATATCGTTATCGTAGCTGGTGTACCAGTTGGAGAAGCTGTTCGTACAAACACAATGCGTATCCGTACAGTACGCTAATTAAAATAAGAAAAAGCCTATCATATCAAGCTTTCTAGCCTGTATGATGGGCTATTTTTTTGTCTATGGGGCAAAAAAGGGGCAAAATTTTTACTTGAGATTTAATGCGACGGTATCAAGTGCGTCAAGCACCGCCTGCTCCATACTCTCTGTGACGTGAGTGTAAATCTGATTTGTTGTTTTAGCGGCTTTATGAGCTACACGCACCATGATAGTTTTAAGAAGAAGCAAGCAAACTTAATAAGATATTGAATTTAAACACAAAAAATAACCCCTTGAGGATTCAAGGAGTTAATTCAACTTTAATTAGTTTTTAGAAGCTTCTTGGAATTCTGGGTTTTTCCATGCTTCATCAATAATAGCTTGCAATTCTTTAGCAGATGCTTGCATTTTTTGAGTTTCTGCATCGTTCAATGGAATGTTTACTGGACGAACAATTCCGTGTGCACCAACAACAGCTGGTTGACCGATAAATACGTCTTTAACACCATATTGACCTTCTTGGAATACAGAAAGTGGAAGTACTGCATTTTCGTCGTCAAGGATTGCTTTTGTGATACGAGCAAGTGCTACTGCGATACCGTAGTATGTTGCACCTTTTTTGTTGATGATTGTGTAGGCTGCATCACGAACACCTTCGAACAATTCAATCAATTCAGCTTCTTGAACGTTTTGAGTATCTTTAAGGAATTCTTCAAGGTTTACACCAGCGATGTTTGCATGTGACCAAACAGCAAACTCAGAGTCACCGTGTTCACCCATGATGTAGGCGTGAACTGAACGAGCATCAACGTCAAGTTTTTCAGCAAGTGCTTGACGGAAACGAGCTGAGTCAAGTGAAGTACCTGAACCGATAACACGTTCTTTAGGGAAACCAGAGAATTTCCAAGTTGAGTAAGTCAAAACGTCAACTGGGTTAGCAGCAACAAGGAAGATACCTTGGAAACCTGATTCAACAACTTGAGTTACGATTGATTTGTTGATAGCAAGGTTTTTACCTACAAGGTCAAGACGAGTTTCACCTGGTTTTTGAGGAGCACCTGCAGTGATTACAACAAGGTCAGCGTCTGCACAGTCAGAGTATTGAGCTGCATAGATTTTTTTAGGTGAAGTGAAGGCAAGGGCGTGGCTAAGGTCAAGCGCGTCACCAACAGCTTTTTCATGCAATTGAGGAATTTCGATAATTCCAAGCTCTTGTGCAATTCCTTGGTTAACAAGTGCAAAAGCGTAAGATGAACCTACAGCACCATCACCGACAAGGATAACTTTTTTGTGTTGTTTAGTTGAAGTCATTATTCTAAACATCTCCTTAATTTTATTCAGGGATTTACCCAGTTGCTTTAATTCTATCACTTTTAAAAAGCTTTGTCACGTCTGTGCCTTGCAGTTCTTGATGTAAACGTTTTAGTAGTTTTAGATACCTGAAATATAGCCGACATTATGGTATAATATTGTTAATTACTAATAGTGAAATGAGGCATTTATTAATGCAGGATAGAAATTTAGTGAATGTCAATCTGACAAAGGAGATGAAGACGAGCTTTATCGACTACGCTATGAGTGTTATCGTAGCACGGGCTCTTCCTGATGTTCGAGATGGCCTGAAACCCGTCCACCGTCGGATTCTCTACGGAATGAATGAATTAGGTGTTACTCCAGACAAACCCCATAAAAAATCTGCTCGTATTACAGGGGATGTCATGGGTAAATATCACCCTCACGGAGATTCCTCTATCTATGAAGCCATGGTTCGTATGGCTCAATGGTGGAGCTACCGTTATATGCTTGTTGATGGACATGGAAACTTTGGTTCTATGGACGGGGACGGTGCTGCCGCCCAGCGTTACACTGAGGCACGCATGAGCAAGATTGCTCTGGAAATGCTTCGTGATATCAATAAAAATACGGTTGATTTCGTCGATAACTACGATGCCAATGAACGTGAACCCTTGGTTTTGCCAGCTCGTTTTCCAAACCTCTTGGTCAATGGAGCAACTGGTATTGCCGTTGGGATGGCGACCAATATTCCCCCTCATAACTTGGGTGAAACCATTGATGCAGTGAAGCTGCTCATGGACAATCCTGAAGTGACTACCAAGGACTTGATGGAAGTCTTGCCTGGTCCAGATTTTCCAACTGGTGCCCTTGTTATGGGGAAATCTGGTATTCATAAGGCTTACGAAACTGGTAAAGGATCGATTGTACTTCGTTCTCGTACTGAAATCGAAGAAACTAAAACTGGACGTGAGCGTATTGTTGTAACAGAATTTCCTTATATGGTCAATAAAACAAAGGTGCATGAGCATATTGTTCGTTTGGTTCAGGAAAAACGTATTGAGGGGATTACAGCAGTCCGTGATGAGTCAAACCGTGAAGGTGTTCGATTTGTTATTGAAGTCAAGCGTGATGCCTCAGCCAATGTTATCCTCAACAACCTCTTCAAGATGACCCAGATGCAAACCAACTTTGGTTTCAATATGCTTGCTATCCAAAATGGCGTGCCGAAGATTTTATCCCTTCGTCAGATTTTAGATGCTTATATCGAGCACCAAAAAGAAGTGGTTGTTCGTCGGACACGTTTTGATAAGGAAAAAGCAGAAGCACGTGCGCACATCTTAGAAGGTCTCTTAATTGCGCTAGACCATATCGACGAAGTGATTCGCATCATCCGTGCTAGTGAAACGGATGCGGAAGCACAAGCTGAGTTGATGAGTAAGTTTAAGCTTTCTGAACGTCAAAGTCAAGCCATCCTAGATATGCGCCTTCGTCGTTTGACAGGATTGGAACGCGATAAGATTCAGTCTGAATATGATGATCTCTTGGCTCTGATTGCGGATTTAGCAGATATTCTTGCTAAGTCCGAACGTGTTTCTCAAATCATCAAGGATGAATTAGATGAAGTCAAGCGTAAGTTTGGTGATCAACGTCGTACGGAATTGATGGTCGGTGAAGTCTTGAGTCTTGAAGATGAGGATCTAATTGAAGAAGCTGATGTCTTGATCACTCTTTCTAATAAAGGATACATCAAACGTCTGGACCAAGCTGAGTTTACTGCTCAAAAACGTGGGGGGCGTGGTGTTCAAGGTACAGGTGTTAAGGATGACGATTTTGTTCGTGAGTTAGTGTCAACTAGTACCCATGATCACCTACTCTTCTTTACAAATAAAGGACGGGTCTATCGCCTGAAAGGATTTGAAATTCCTGAATATGGCCGTACTGCTAAGGGATTGCCAATTGTCAATCTTTTGAAATTGGATGAAGGTGAAAGTATTCAGACCATCATCAATGTTGAATCTGAACGCAGCGATGACGCTTATCTCTTCTTCACAACTCGTCATGGTATTGTGAAGAGAACCAGAGTTAAGGAATTTGCTAACATTCGTCAAAATGGACTTAAGGCTTTAAACCTCAAGGATGAAGATGAGTTGATTAATGTCTTGCTGACAGAAGAGGACACGGATATTATCATTGGTACCAAGTTTGGTTATTCAGTTCGCTTTAATCAATCAGCTGTTCGTGGTATGAGTCGTATCGCCACTGGTGTGAAAGGTGTTAACCTTCGTGACGGAGATACAGTTGTTGGTGCTAGTGTGATTACAGACCAGGACGAGGTCCTTATCATCACAGAAAAGGGGTATGGTAAGCGCACAGTTGCGACCGAATATCCAACTAAAGGTCGTGGTGGTAAAGGGATGCAAACCGCTAAGATTACAGAAAAGAACGGTTCTCTTGCTGGTCTTATGACCGTTAAAGGCGATGAAGATTTGATGATTATCACTGATACTGGTGTCATGATTCGAACCAACGTTGCCAATATTTCACAAACAGGTCGCTCAACTATGGGAGTTAAGGTGATGCGCCTGGATCAAGATGCTAAAATTGTAACCTTTACTACGGTTGCAGCTGCAGAAAAAGAAGAAGTTGGGACAGAAAACGAAACAGAAGGTGAAGCATAATGTCTCATAAAAAGAACAAAAAGAAAACAAACCGTAAAAATTTACTAATCAATATATTGGCAGGATTCTTAATCATCTTGTCAATAGCTTTGATTTTCAATTCAAAAATTCGTGATATGTTCATGGTTTGGAATACCAATAAATACCAAGTCAGCCAAGTATCAAAAGAAAAATTGGAAGAGAATCAAGATACAGAAGGCAATTTTGATTTTGACTCTGTAAAAGCCATCTCGTCAGAAGCTGTCTTGTCCTCACAATGGGATTCGCAAAAATTGCCAGTTATCGGTGGAATTGCTGTTCCTGAAGTAGAAATTAACCTGCCTATTTTTAAGGGACTGGATAATGTCAATCTCTTCTATGGTGCGGGGACAATGAAGCGTGATCAAGTGATGGGGAAAGGAAACTATTCGCTTGCGAGCCATCACATCTTCACAGCGGAAAACGCCAGCCAAATGCTCTTTTCTCCATTATCACGCGCTAAAAATGGTATGAAAATTTATCTAACTGATAAGGATAAAGTTTATACCTATGAAATCCGTGAAGTGAAGCATGTGACTCCAGATCGAGTTGACGAGATTGATGACCGTAATGGTGTTAATGAAATCACACTTGTAACCTGCGTGGACTATGATGCGACAGAACGTATCATCGTAAAAGGTGACTTGAAAGATACAAAAGATTATTCACAAACACCTGAAGAAATTCTAACAGCTTTTAATCAACCATATAAACAACGTTATTAAAGATAAAATCAGTAAAATCTTAGGTTTTACTGATTTTTTTATAGATAGGGTTTCAAAATAAACTTTTATGAAATACAGAAAACGTTTCCTAAAATCGAAAGTTTGTGATATAATTATCAGGTAAAAAAATTTTAGGAGTTTATTATGGTTTCTTCAGAATTTATTTCAAAGATTGAATTTGCTTGCAAGAAGAAAGAAAGTCTTTATAGTCAAAGCAAATTTAAGTATGCGATTCGTTCTATGTTTGCAGGTGCATTCTTAACTTTCAGTACAGCTGCTGGTGCAGTTGGGGCTGACTTGATTAATAAAATCGCACCAGGTAGTGGACGCTTCCTTTTCCCATTTGTCTTCGCATGGGGATTGGCTTACATTGTTTTCTTGAATGCCGAGTTGGTAACATCAAACATGATGTTTTTGACTGCTGGTAGTTTCTTGAAAAAAATCTCTTGGAGAAAAACAGCTGAGATTTTACTTTATTGTACCTTGTTCAACCTTATCGGAGCTTTGATAGCAGGTTGGGGCTTTGCTCACTCGGCAGCCTATGCACATCTGACACACGATAGTTTCATCTCAGGGGTTGTTGAGATGAAATTAGGCCGTTCAAATGAATTAGTCTTGCTTGAAGGTATTTTAGCCAATATCTTTGTAAACATTGCCATTCTTTCATTTGTTTTGGTCAAAGATGGTGGTGCCAAACTTTGGCTTGTTTTGTCAGCAATTTACATGTTTGTATTCTTAACAAACGAGCACATTGCGGCGAACTTTGCTTCTTTCGCGATTGTGAAATTCAGTGTTGCTGCTGATTCAATTGCTAACTTCGGTGTTGGAAATATGCTTCGTCACTGGGGAGTAACCTTCATCGGAAACTTTATCGGAGGAGGCCTCTTGATGGGTCTTCCATATGCCTTCCTCAATAAAAACGAAGATACTTATGTAGATTAAGAAAATGAGCACGATTGCTTCGTGCTTTTTTGTTTTGTAAGAAGTAATAGTCGCTCCTTATATCAAAATATAGAAAAGAGGTATTAGTCAAGATAGGTCGATAGTGCTACAATATCCTTAATCAAACTATTTGGAGGTCTCCTTATGACTCGTGATTTTAAATTTGAAACTCTACAATTGCATGCTGGTCAAGTTGTGGATCCAGCAACTAAGTCTCGTGCAGTGCCGATTTATCAAACAACATCCTTCGTTTTTGATGATACGCAGGAAGGTGCCGATCTGTTTGCCTTGAGAAAACCAGGTAATATCTATACCCGTATTACCAACCCTACAACAGCTGCCTTTGAAGAAAGAATCGCTGCTCTTGAAGGTGGTGTCGGAGCGCTAGCAACAGCATCAGGTATGGCAGCAGTGACTTATACGATTTTGGCACTTGCCCACGCAGGTGACCATGTAGTAGCGGCATCAACTATTTACGGTGGGACTTTCAATCTCTTGAAAGAAACCCTTCCTCGTTATGGGATCACAACAACCTTTGTCGATGTTGATAATTTGGAGGAAGTAGAAGCAGCTATCAATGACAATACCAAGCTAGTCTTGATTGAAACCTTGGGGAATCCCTTGATTAACATACCTGACTTGGAAAAACTGGCTGAGATTGCGCATAAACACCAGATTCCTCTTGTTTCGGACAACACCTTTGCCACACCATATTTGATTAACGTCTTCTCTCACGGTGTAGATATTGTCATTCACTCTGCGACTAAGTTTATCGGTGGGCATGGTACGACTATTGGAGGAGTGATTGTCGATAGTGGTCGTTTTGACTGGGCGGCGTCAGGGAAATTCCCTCAATTTGTTGAGGAAGACCCAAGTTACCACAATTTGAGCTATACTCGTGATGTGGGTGCAGCAGCCTTTATTATCGCTGTTCGTGTCCAATTGCTTCGTGATACTGGTGCTGCCTTGTCGCCATTTAATGCCTTTCTCTTGCTCCAAGGACTTGAAACTCTTTCACTTCGTGTGGAACGACACGTGCAAAATGCAGAGAAAATTGTTGATTTCCTTGTCAACCATCCTAAGGTAGAAAAGGTCAACTATCCAAAACTAGCAGACAGTCCTTATCATGCCTTGGCTGAAAAATACTTGCCAAAAGGTGTGGGCTCCATCTTTACCTTCCATGTCAAAGGTGGAGAGGCAGAAGCACGCAAGGTAATCGATAATTTGGAAATCTTCTCTGACCTTGCGAACGTGGCAGATGCTAAATCGCTTGTTGTTCATCCAGCTACAACCACTCACGGTCAGTTGTCAGAAAAAGACCTAGAAGCAGCAGGTGTTACACCAAACCAAATCCGCTTGTCTATTGGACTTGAAAATGTAGATGATTTGATTGAAGACTTGAGCTTGGCCTTGGAAAAAATTTAAAGTAATAGATATAAACAGTGGGTTTCGACTCACTGTTTTTGATTTTACCTTAGGCATGATATAATGGTTACAGAAGTCTAGAAAGAGGAACGATATGAACGAAATAAAATGCCCTAACTGTGGGGAAGTCTTTACAGTAAATGAAAGTCAGTATGCCGAACTTTTGTCCCAAGTGAGAACGGCAGAGTTTGATAAGGAATTGCACGATCGGATGAAGCAGGAACTGGCCTTGGCTGAGCAAAAGGCCATGAATGAGCAACAGTCTAAACTAGCTCAAAAAGACCAAGAAATCGCGCAATTGCAGAGTCAAATCCAAAACTTTGATACAGAGAAAGAGTTGGCTAAGAAAGAGGTTGAACAGACAAGCCATCAGGCTCTCTTGGCTAAGGACAAGGAAGTGCAGGCCTTGGAAAACCAATTGGCTACCTTGCGTTTAGAGCATGAAAATCAACTGCAAAAGACCCTTTCTGACCTTGAAAAAGAACGGGATCAGGTCAAAAATCAACTCCTCTTGCAAGAAAAAGAAAATGAGTTGTCTTTGGCTTCTGTTAAACAAAACTATGAAGCCCAGCTCAAGGCAGCCAGTGAACAAGTCGAGTTTTACAAGAATTTTAAGGCACAACAATCTACCAAGGCAATCGGTGAAAGTCTGGAACACTATGCGGAAGGTGAGTTTAACAAGGTCCGTAGTTTTGCCTTCCCGAATGCTTACTTTGAAAAGGATAATAAGGTCTCTGCGCGTGGGTCTAAGGGGGACTTTATCTTCCGTGAGAGTGATGAAAATGGAGTAGAAATCATTTCTATCATGTTTGAGATGAAAAACGAAGCTGACGGGACAGAGAAGAAGCATAAGAACGCAGATTTTTACAAGGAATTGGACAAGGACCGTCGTGAAAAGAATTGCGAATATGCCGTTCTGGTGACCATGCTTGAGGCCGATAACGATTACTTTAACACAGGGATTGTTGACGTCAGCCACGAGTATGAAAAGATGTATGTGGTTCGCCCTCAGTTCTTTATTCAGCTGATTGGACTCTTGCGTAATGCGGCGCTTAATTCTTTGAAATACAAGCAGGAGTTGGCCTTAGTTCGGGAGCAAAATATTGATATTACGCATTTTGAGGAAGATTTGGATGCCTTCAAGCTAGCTTTTGCTAAGAACTATAATTCAGCTTCGACCAACTTTGGCAAAGCTATTGATGAAATCGACAAGGTCATCAAACGCATGGAAGAGGTCAAGAAGTTCCTAACCACATCCGAAAACCAACTCCGTCTAGCTAACAACAAATTAGAAGATGTTTCTGTTAAAAAATTGACCCGTAAAAATCCAACCATGAAAGCTAAGTTTGAAGCACTGAAGGGGGAGTAGAAAGCAAAAATGAACGGTATTATCAACTTAAAAAAAGAAGCGGGCATGACCTCGCATGATGCGGTTTTTAAACTGCGTAAGATTTTGGGAACCAAGAAAATTGGTCATGGTGGGACCTTGGATCCGGATGTGGTGGGTGTTTTGCCTATTGCAGTTGGCAAGGCGACCCGCATGGTCGAGTTCATGCAGGATGAGGGCAAGGTCTATGAGGGGGAAATCACTCTAGGTTATTCAACGACAACTGAGGATGCCAGTGGGGAAGTGGTCACAAAGACACCAGTTTTGTCGCCCTTGGATGAAAAGCTTGTCGATGAAGCGATAACGAATTTGACTGGGGAGATTACTCAGATTCCGCCTATGTATTCGGCTGTTAAGGTCAATGGTCGTAAGCTTTATGAGTATGCGCGTTCTGGTCAGGAAGTCGAACGTCCAGAACGTCAGGTGATAATTTATCAATTTGAGCGGACAAGTCCGATTTCTTATGATGGTGAACTTGCGCGATTCACTTTTCGGGTGAAATGCAGTAAGGGAACTTATATCCGTACCTTATCAGTTGATTTGGGAGAGAAGCTTGGTTATGCAGCTCATATGTCACATCTGACACGGACTAGTGCAGCTGGTTTGCAACTAGAAGATGCTCTTACCTTGGAAGAAATTTCTTCAAAAGTGGAGACTGGCCAGCTGGATTTTCTCCATCCTTTAGAGATTGGGACAGGTGATCTTGTCAAGGCTTTCCTAAGTCCAGAAGAGGCTACAGAAGTGCGCTTTGGTCGCTTTATTGAGCTCGACCAAACGGACAAAGAACTGGCTGCATTTGAGGGAGATAAATTGCTAGCCATTCTAGAAAAACGGGACAATCTCTATAAGCCAAGGAAGGTTTTTAGTTAGTCTAACTGAGGTGTAGGGAGTGTGGTTTTCCCTAGACTATCCAAATCAGACTATAAATTTTGCAAAAAATGTGATAGAATAGACGACGGATAAAAAAACGGAGGATAGCATGCAAAATAGACCAATCATTATCGGAGTGACAGGTGGTTCTGGTGGAGGAAAAACCAGTGTTTCAAGAGCCATTTTATCGCATTTCCCTGATGAAAAGATTTCCATGATTGAGCATGATTCATACTACAAGGATCAGTCTCATTTGACCTTTGAAGAGCGTGTCAAAACCAACTATGACCATCCTTTTGCCTTTGATACAGACTTGATGATCGAGCAGATTAAGGAATTGTTGGCAGGGCGTCCGGTGGACATCCCGACTTATGACTATACAGAGCATACACGGAGTAGTAAGACCTATCGTCAAGAGCCTCAAGATGTCTTTATTGTTGAGGGGATTTTGGTCTTGGAGGACAAGCGTCTGCGTGATTTGATGGATATCAAGATTTTTGTGGACACAGATGATGATGTGCGCATTATTCGTCGTATCAAGCGTGATATGGAAGAGCGTGGCCGTAGCCTTGACAGCGTTATTGACCAGTATTTAGGTGTGGTCAAACCGATGTACCATCAGTTTATCGAGCCAACCAAGCGTTATGCGGATATCGTTATTCCTGAAGGGGTTAGCAATACCGTTGCTATCGACCTGTTGACGACCAAGATTGAAAAGATTTTGGAAGAAGCTCGAAACAGCAAATAATCAAATGTGGAGGCCTTGCCTCCTTTTTCTATTTTTCCCTTATAATGGTACATAAATGAAGATTTTTAGGCATATTTTTGGTATAATAATACCCATGAAAGAGCAAGAAAATGAGTAGTAGGTGGAGATGGAAAAGTATTTATCGGTAACAACTTTGACCAAGTATCTGAAAATGAAATTCGATAAAGACCCTTACTTGGAACGGGTCTATTTAACTGGTCAAGTTTCCAACTTTCGTAAACGACCTACTCACCAATATTTCTCCCTAAAGGATGATCATGCAGTCATTCAAGCGACCATCTGGTCTGGGATTTTTCAGAAATTAGGCTTTGATCTGGAAGAAGGAATGAAGATCAATGTGATTGGGCGTGTACAGGTCTATGAACCAAGTGGTAGCTACTCCATTATCATTGAAAAGGCTGAGCCTGATGGGGTTGGGGCGCTTGCGATTCAGTTTGAACAGCTCAAGAAAAAATTGACGGAAGAAGGCCTGTTTCAAGAACGCTTCAAGCAACCTCTGCCCCAATTTTCTAAGAGAATTGGTGTAGTGACAAGTCTTAGTGGAGCCGTTATTCGAGATATTATCACAACTATCAGCAGGCGCTTTCCAGGTGTGGACATTCTTCTCTATCCGACCAAGGTTCAAGGTGATGGAGCCTCGGAGGAAATTGCTCGAAATATTGCGCGTGCCAATCAACGGGACGATTTGGATTTGCTCATTATTGGTCGTGGTGGTGGTTCCATCGAGGATCTCTGGGCCTTTAATGAAGAAATTGTGGTACGGGCTATTTTTGAATCTCGTTTGCCAGTTATTTCTAGTGTGGGGCATGAGACAGATGTGACTTTGGCGGATTTTGTGGCAGATAGACGGGCTGCGACGCCGACAGCTGCAGCTGAACTAGCAACACCTGTGACCAAGTTGGATCTCTTGGCTCATTTGCAAAATCAGGAAAAACGGATGGCAACAGCAGTCCGAAATGTCCTAGCTAAGAAACAAGAATCTTTGAAAAAATGCAGTCAGTCAGTCATCTTTAGACAACCAGAGCGCTTGTATGATGGCTATTTGCAACGCTTGGATCAACTGCAACTGCGCTTAAAACAAAGTTTACGTACACGGATTTCTGATAACAAACAAGTCGTCCAAGAAAGGACGTATCAACTGGTGCAATTATCACCTGTGACCAAAATCCAGCGTTATCAAGACCGCCTAGGTCAATTGGACAAGCTCCTCCGTAGCCAAATGGCTCTGGTTTATGATGCCAAGGTTGCTGAAGTCAAGCGACTTTCAGAAGCCTTACTGATGTTGGATACCAGTCGTATCGTGGCGCGTGGCTATGCTATTGTCAAAAAAGAAGAGTCCGTTGTAGATTCGGTTGAAAATTTGAAGAAGAAAGACCAAGTAATGCTTTTGATGCGAGATGGTCAAGTAGAATTAGAGGTTAAAGATGTCAAAACAAAAGAAATTTGAGGAAAATCTAGCAGAACTGGAGACCATTGTCCAAAGTTTGGAAAATGGTGAAATTGCTCTGGAAGATGCAATTGCTGCCTTTCAAAAGGGCATGGTCTTGTCCAAAGAGCTCCAAGCGACGCTGGACAAGGCTGAAAAGACCTTGGTCAAGGTCATGCAAGAAGACGGAACAGAAAGTGATTTTGAATGAAGAAGCAAGAAAAATTAGCTCTTGTCGAGTCGGCTTTGGAAAATTTTTATGGAGACCAGCAGTTTGCTTCTAGTTTGCGAGAGTCTGTTCTCTATTCCATTCATGCTGGTGGCAAGCGTATTCGGCCTTTTCTCTTGTTAGAAGTTCTGGAAGCCTTGCAAGTTGCCATCAGACCTGCTCACGCGCAGGTGGCTGCTGCCTTGGAAATGATTCATACAGGGAGCTTGATTCATGATGATCTTCCTGCCATGGATGATGATGATTATCGTAGAGGGCGTTTGACCAATCATAAGAAATTTGGCGAAGCAATGGCAATTTTGGCAGGAGATGCCTTATTCCTAGATCCATATGCCTTGATAGCGCAGGCAGATTTGCCAAGTCAGATAAAGGTAGACTTGATTGCCAACTTATCCCTTGCTTCAGGTAGTCTGGGTATGGTAGCAGGCCAGGTTTTGGACATGGAAGGTGAACATCAGCATTTGTCTTTGGAAGAACTCCAGACCATTCATGCTAATAAGACTGGAAAATTACTAGCTTATCCCTTCCAGGCAGCTGCTATTATAGCTGAATTGGCTCCTGAAATGCAGGCAAAACTGAAAAATGTTGGCGAATTGATTGGACTTGCCTTTCAAGTCAGAGACGATGTGCTTGATGTGACAGCTAGTTTTGAGGAAATCGGCAAGACACCGCAAAAGGACTTGCAGGCAGAAAAGTCAACCTACCCTGCTTTGTTGGGCTTGGAAGAGGCTGTTGCCTTTTGTAACCAAACTCTGGATCAAGCTAATGCAAAACTAGAAGAAATTGCCCAGCAGGTTCCTTTTGAGATAGAATCGATTGTAAGTGTAGTAGAAAGTTTGAGAATCAATGGCTAAGGAAAGAGTGGATGTACTAGCTTATAAACAGGGCTTGTTTGAAACGCGAGAACAGGCCAAGCGCGGTGTCATGGCTGGTCTAGTCGTAGCAGTCCTGAATGGAGAACGTTTTGACAAACCAGGAGAGAAAATCCCAGACGACACCGAGTTAAAACTCAAGGGTGAGAAACTCAAGTATGTTAGCCGTGGTGGCTTGAAATTGGAAAAAGCCTTGCAGGTCTTTGAGTTGTCAGTGGACGGGGCGACAACGATTGATATCGGTGCCTCTACCGGGGGATTTACCGACGTCATGTTGCAAAATGGTGCTGAGTTAGTCTTTGCAGTTGATGTTGGTACCAATCAGTTGGCTTGGAAACTACGCCAAGACCCACGTGTTGTCAGCATGGAGCAGTTCAATTTCCGCTATGCTGAAAAGACTGATTTTGAAAAGGAACCGAGCTTTGCCAGTATTGATGTGAGTTTCATTTCCCTCAGTCTGATTTTGCCTGCCTTGCACCGAGTCTTGGCAGATCAAGGTCAGGTCGTGGCTCTAGTTAAGCCTCAGTTTGAGGCAGGTCGTGAGCAGATTGGGAAAAATGGAATTATTCGAGATGCCAAAGTGCATCATAATGTCCTTGAATCTATCACAGCTATGGCAGTAGAGGAAGGTTTTTCAGTCCTTGGTTTGGATTTTTCTCCCATCCAAGGTGGTCATGGCAATATTGAGTTTTTAGCGTATTTGAAAAAAGAAGAGTCAGCAAGCAATCAGGTTCTTGCTGAGATTGAAGAAGTAGTAGAGAGGGCGCATAGTCAATTTAAAAATGAATAAAAAAGAGAGACTTGAAAAAATTAGACGATTTGTGACAGATTATCAAATCGGTACGCAGGAAGAAATCGTAGAACATTTGAAAGAGGCAGGTATCACTGCCACTCAAGCGACAGTATCACGAGATATCAAAGAACTAGGCATTGTCAAAATTCCTTTGAGAGACAACACCTATGTCTATGAATTGCCAAAATCAATCGTAAAAAGTTTGCAACTGGCTGAAGACAACATTGAGTCTGCAGACTTGATGGACAAGATGATCAATCTCCAAGTTATTCCAGGAAATACGGCTTTTGTAAAAGCTCAGTTAATCGAGACTTTTGCGGACAAGATTTTCAGCTGTTTGGCTGATGATAGCTCGATTTTAGTCATTGCCAGAAGTGAAAGTCTAGCTGAGGAAATCTTTGAACAAGTAAAAAATTGGTAGGTCTATATGTTACTTGAAATTTCGATAAAAAACTTTGCCATTATTGAGGCTATTTCCCTCAATTTTGAAAAGGGGATGACTGTCCTGACTGGTGAAACGGGTGCAGGGAAGTCGATTATCATTGATGCCATGAATATGATGTTGGGGGCTCGTGCGACGATAGATGTTATTCGTCATGGTGCGCCAAAGGCAGAGATTGAGGGGCTTTTCTCAGTTGAAAATAGTCGCCTTTTACAGGAAATTTTCGATGAGCAAGGTTTGGAATTGGGTGATGAAATTATCATCCGTCGTGAAATTTTGCAAAATGGTCGTAGTATCAGCCGTGTGAATGGCCAGATGGTCAATCTGTCTGTTTTGCGTGCTATTGGGCAACATCTGGTGGATATTCATGGTCAGCATGACCAAGAGGAGTTAATGCGTCCTCAACTGCACATCCAGATGTTGGATGAATTTGGCGATGCAGCTTTTTTGGACTTGAAAGAAACCTATCAAACTAGTTTTGATGCTTATCGAAAAATGCGCAAGCAGGTTCTGGAAGTTAAGAAAAACCAACAGGAACACAAGGCTCGTATTGAGATGTTGGAATTTCAAATGGCAGAGATTGAGGCGGCAAACTTGCAGGCTGGAGAAGACTTGACTCTCAACCAAGAGCGAGAGAAACTTCTCAACCATAAAAATATTGCGGATACACTGACCAATGCCTACAGTATGTTGGACAATGAAGACTTTTCAAGTCTGGCCAATGTTCGTTCGGCCATGAATGACATGGAAAGTGTCGAAGAGTATGACCCTGAATACCGTGAAATTTCAAGCTCGCTGTCTGAGACCTACTATGTCTTAGAAGACATTAGCAAACGTTTGGAAGCTATTATTGACGAACTTGATTTTGACGGTAATCGTCTCATGCAGGTTGAGAATCGTTTGGACCTCCTTCATACTATTACGCGTAAGTACGGTGGGACTGTAGACGATGTCTTGCTTTATTTTGCTAAGATTACAGAAGAATACAATCTTTTGACAGGTAATAACCTTTCGTCTGAGGACATGGAAGCAGAGCTTAAGAAGTTGGAAGTGAATCTTGTCGATTTGGCTGGTCAACTTGCATCTGCTCGTCATGACTTGGCTCAGCAGCTCGAAGCAGAGATTAAACAAGAACTGCAAGACCTTTATATGGAAAAAGCCCAGTTTCAAGTTCGTTTTAGTAAGGGTAAATTCAGCCGTGAGGGCAATGAAACAGTTGAGTTTTACATTTCAACCAACCCTGGAGAAGACTTTAAACCCTTGGTCAAGGTTGCGTCTGGTGGGGAATTATCTCGTCTCATGCTAGCCATTAAATCTGCCTTTTCACGTAAAGAAGGTAAGACTAGTATTGTCTTTGATGAAGTAGATACGGGAGTTTCAGGTCGTGTAGCTCAGGCTATTGCGCAGAAGATTCACAAGATTGGTCAGCATGGTCAGGTTTTGGCTATTTCCCATTTGCCACAAGTGATTGCGATTGCGGATTTTCAATTCTTTATTGAGAAGATTAGCAATGAGCATTCAACGGTTTCGACTGTTCGTCTCTTGACGGTTGAAGAGCGAGTGGAGGAAGTTGCCAAGATGTTGGCAGGTGATGATGTGACGGAAGCAGCCCTGACGCAAGCCAGAGAATTATTGAGAAACAGGGAGAAATAAGATGACAGACTATTATGTAATTGGAGATGTTCATGGAAAAGCTGGGATGCTGAAAGACCTTCTTAAAACATGGGATGGTCAGAGTCAGTTGCTTTTTCTAGGCGATTTGATTGACCGCGGTGAGGATAGTCGCCGTGTTCTTGAAATGGTTAAGGATTTAGTGGACAATCAAGGGGCTATCTGTTTGTCAGGAAATCATGAGTATATGTTTCTGACTTGGCTCGATGACCCAGAAGAAAGCTATGACCATTATCGTCGCAATGGTGGAGATACAACTATTAACTCTATTTTAGGTCGTCCCTTGGATGCTCCTGTTGACGGAGTAGAAGATGCCAAGCGTGTTGCTACTGAAGCAGCAGATTTGGTCGAATTTATTCGTCAAATGCCATTTGTGGTAGAGACAGACAAGTATATCTTTGTTCATGCTGGCGTTGATTTGACATTAGAGGACTGGCATGAAACGACAGACTACAAGAAAGTTTGGCTCAGAAAACCATTCCACGAAGCTGAAAATCATACTGGAAAAATCATTGTCTTTGGTCATACACCAGTTTATGGTTTGTTGAAGCAAGACCGAGGTACAGCTGAACTTTGGACTACAGAAGATGGCAAGATTGGCATGGACGGAGGAGCTGTTTATGGTGGTGTCCTTCATGGGATTGTTTTTAAAGACCAAGGAATGACAGAACACCACTTTATCGAAAATGACGGCTTTGTCGCTGAAGATTAGTACTCCTAGCAGGGTATGGTCTTGTCAAAATATCAAAAACAATTTATAATAAATAGATACCCTGAAAGGAAGAGAATCATGAACTTAGAAGAATTGAAAAAACGACAGGAGAAGATCCGTAACTTCTCTATTATCGCCCATATTGACCATGGAAAGTCGACTCTAGCAGACCGCATTTTGGAAAAGACAGAGACAGTTTCCAGTCGTGAAATGCAAGCTCAACTTTTGGACAGCATGGATCTAGAGCGAGAACGTGGGATTACCATTAAACTCAATGCCATCGAGCTCAATTATACTGCAAAAGATGGGGAAACTTATATTTTCCATTTGATTGACACGCCAGGGCACGTTGACTTTACTTATGAAGTTTCACGTTCACTCGCTGCCTGTGAGGGTGCTATTTTGGTGGTCGATGCTGCCCAAGGAATTGAGGCTCAAACTCTTGCCAACGTGTATCTAGCCTTGGACAATGATTTGGAAATCATGCCAGTCATTAACAAAATTGACCTACCAGCAGCAGATCCTGAGCGCGTGCGTACAGAAATTGAAGATGTCATTGGTTTGGATGCCAGCGAAGCAGTCTTAGCATCAGCAAAAGCTGGTATCGGTATCGAAGAAATCCTCGAGCAAATCGTAGAAAAAGTGCCAGCACCAACAGGTGATGTTACAGCACCACTGAAGGCTTTAATTTTTGACTCTGTTTACGATGCTTACCGTGGGGTTATCCTCCAAGTTCGTGTTATGGACGGAGTTGTTAAACCTGGCGATAAGATTCAGCTCATGAGCAATGGCAAGACCTTTGATGTTACGGAAGTTGGTATCTTCACACCTAAAGCAGTTGGTCGTGATTTCCTTGCGACTGGTGACGTTGGTTATATTGCGGCCTCTATTAAGACGGTTCAGGACACTCGTGTGGGTGATACCGTTACCTTGGCAACCAATCCTGCGGCAGAGCCATTGCATGGCTACAAGCAGATGAATCCTATGGTCTTTGCGGGCCTCTACCCAATTGAGTCAAACAAGTACAATGACCTTCGTGAAGCTCTTGAAAAATTGCAACTGAATGATGCCAGTCTCCAATTTGAACCAGAAACATCTCAGGCACTTGGATTTGGTTTTCGTTGTGGATTCCTTGGACTTCTCCATATGGATGTTATCCAAGAGCGTTTAGAGCGTGAGTTTAACATTGACCTCATCATGACAGCGCCGTCTGTTATCTATAAGGTTAATTTGACTGACGGCGAATCAATGGATGTGTCAAACCCGTCTGAGTTTCCAGACCCAACCAAGATTGCGACTATTGAAGAGCCTTATGTTAAAGCTCAAATCATGGTACCGCAGGAGTTTGTCGGAGCAGTAATGGAATTGGCTCAGCGCAAGCGTGGTGACTTTGTGACTATGGATTATATCGATGATAATCGTGTTAATGTCATCTATCAAATTCCTCTTGCTGAAATCGTCTTTGACTTCTTTGATAAGCTTAAGTCTTCAACACGTGGTTATGCAAGCTTTGACTATGAATTGTCAGAGTACCGTCCATCTAAGCTGGTGAAAATGGATATCCTTCTCAATGGAGACAAGGTGGATGCCCTCAGCTTTATCGTTCACAAGGATTTTGCCTACGAACGTGGGAAACTCATCGTTGATAAGCTCAAGAAAATCATACCTCGTCAACAATTTGAAGTTCCGATTCAAGCAGCAATTGGACACAAAATCGTGGCTCGTACTGATATCAAGGCCCTTCGTAAGAACGTACTTGCTAAGTGTTACGGTGGTGACGTTTCTCGTAAACGTAAACTCCTTGAAAAACAAAAAGCTGGTAAGAAACGCATGAAAGCTATCGGATCAGTAGAAGTTCCTCAAGAAGCCTTCCTCAGCGTCTTGAGCATGGATGAAGAGTAGATTTTCAAAATAGTTTTTATTGTGTATAAGGCGTTAATATAATAAAAAATGATAAACAGGCTGGAAAGGCCTGTTTTTTGCATTTAGAATAGGATTAAATCGTTTAAAATGTTTGTTTTGAGTGTTTGTTTTAGTTGTAAAGATAAAAAATAAACAAAAAAATCAAAAAAAGGACAAAAAACAACAGAAAACCGTTGACAACGGTTTCATATAGTGTTATACTTATAGCATAAAGTTAATGGAAAGAAGGGAAAACCTTATGGGATTAGATCATTTCTTTGACAAAAACCTTGTGTTTTGCTTAGAAGCGGATAATCAAGAACATCTCTTTGATCAGGTTGCAACTTTATTGGAAGAACGAGAAATCGTGACTCCAACCTATCGTGAAGCCTTGATCACGCGTGAAAAGTCATTTCCAACTGGCTTAGATATGGAATTTTTGGGTAAGGATTTGCCGAATGTGGCTATTCCTCACACAGATATTGTTCATAATCTAGCTGAAAAAGTTGTGGTGGTTCGATTAGAAAAACCAGTGACTTTCCACAATATGATTGCGCCAGATAAGGAAGTAGAAGTATCCTTACTCTTCTTTATCATTAATAACTCAAGTTCAAGTCAAACAAACATTCTTGCTCAGTTGATGGACTTCTTTACTGGAAATGGTCATCTTGAAGACCTATCAAAAATTTCTGAACCAGAAGCCCTTTATGCTTATATTGCTGAAGCAATTGCTTAATCTTGTCTATTAAAAATATTAAATCGGAGGAAATCCATATGATTAAAATTCTTGCTGCCTGCGGTGCAGGTGTTAACTCAAGCCACCAAATTAAAAGCGCTCTTGAAGAAGAACTTTCAAACCGCGGTTTTGATGTTCACTGTGATGCAGTTATGGTAAAAGACGTTAACGAAGACCTTATCAAAGGTTATGACATCTTCACACCAATTGCTGCTACAGATCTTGGTTTTGACCCAGGTATTCCAGTTATCGAAGCTGGACCAATCTTATTCCGTATCCCAGCTATGAGTGCTCCAGTATTTGACAATATTGAAGCAGCAATTAAAGAACACGGATTAAACTAATTTTAATTTGTTAACATTCATATAACATAAAAAACGGGAGGAACTATTATGGATGTCATTATCGAACTAGCCAATAAGCTGTTCAAACCTATCTTGGATATGGGTGGACCGATCATCATGCTGATCATTTTGACAGTATTGGCTCTACTTTTTGGAGTGAAATTCTCCAAAGCACTTGAAGGTGGTATCAAACTTGCCATCGCTCTTACTGGTATCGGTGCTATCATCGGTATGCTAAATGGTGCTTTCTCAGCATCACTTGCAAAATTCGTTGAAAACACTGGTATTCAATTGAACATCACCGACGTTGGTTGGGCACCACTTGCTACAATCACTTGGGGATCTGCTTGGACACTTTACTTCTTGCTCATCATGTTGATTGTCAACGTAGTGATGCTTGCTATGAAGAAAACTGATACACTTGACGTTGATATCTTCGATATCTGGCACTTGTCTATCACAGGTCTTTTGATTAAATGGTATGCAGACAACAATGGAGTTAGCCAAGGAGTTTCACTATTCATCGCGACTGCAGCGGTTGTTCTTGTTGGGGTTCTTAAAATCATCAACTCTGACTTGATGAAACCTACATTTGATGACCTTCTTAATGCACCAAGTTCATCACCAATGACTTCAACTCACATGAACTACATGATGAACCCAGTTATCATGGTTTTGGATAAGATTTTTGAAAAATTCTTCCCAGGTCTTGATAAATACGACTTTGACGCTGCTAAATTGAACAAGAAAATCGGTTTCTGGGGATCTAAATTCTTCATCGGTTTCATCCTTGGTATCGTTATCGGTTTGATGGGTACTCCACATCCAGTTGCTGGTGTAGAAGATGCTGCAAACTGGCAATTAGTTATTAAAGGTTGGTTGTCTCTTGGTTTGACAGCCGGTGTATCTTTGGAACTCTTCTCACTTATCGGTTCATGGTTCATCGCTGCCGTAGAACCACTTTCACAAGGTATTACAAACGTTGCTACTAAACGTCTTCAAGGACGTAAATTCAACATTGGTCTTGACTGGCCTTTCATCGCTGGTCGTGCTGAAGTTTGGGCTTGTGCCAACGTACTTGCACCAATCATGTTGGTTGAAGCAGTGCTTCTTTCAAACGTCGGAAATGGTATCTTGCCACTTGCAGGTATCATCGCTATGGGTGTTACTCCAGCTCTCTTGGTTGTAACACGTGGTAAATTGCTCCGTATGATTATCTTCGGAACACTCTTGTTGCCACTCTTCCTTCTTTCAGGTACACTTATCGCACCATTTGCAACAGAACTTGCTAAAGGTGTAGGTGCCTTCCCAGAAGGTGTGAGTCAAACTCAATTGATCACTCACTCAACTCTTGAAGGACCAATCGAAAAACTTCTCGGTTGGACAATTGGTAACACTACAACAGGTGATATCAAAGCAATCCTTGGTGCTGTAGTCTTCCTTGTATTCTATATCGGTATCTTTGCTTGGTACAGAAAACAAATGATCAAACGTAACGAAGAGTACGCAGCAAAAGCAAAATAATGCGCTCCTATAAAATGTAAATTGTTAAAGCTAGGTTGTCGACATCCTTTAGGAGTGACAGCCTAGTTTTTTATAAACTATCAAGAAATCGGAGAAAATAATGGTAATTGAATTAAAATCAGAACAATTAAGTGTTCAATTTAACAGTTTTGGTGGGGCTTTGTCTTCTATAAAAGATGCTGAAGGTCTGGAGTATTTGTGGCAAGGAGATGCTACTTATTGGAGTGGACAAGCTCCTGTTCTCTTCCCTATTTGTGGTTCATTGAGAGACGATACAGCCTTCTATATAGATGAGAAGGGACAAGAAAGCAAAGGGAAGATTCCTCGTCATGGTTTGGTTCGCAAGAAAGAATTTGAATTAGTTGAACAGACAGATAATAGTGTAACTTTTGCAATTGAAGACGATGAGAATAGCTATCAAAACTACCCTTATCATTTCCGCCTAGAAATCACTTATATCCTTAATGGCAAGAGAGTACGGACTCAATACAAGATTTTCAATAAAGAAACTAGCAAGGTCATACCTTACTTTATTGGTGGCCATCCAGGCTTTAATTGTCCTCTACTTGATGATGAAGTCTATGAAGATTACTATTTAGAGTTTGAGAAAGAAGAGACTTGCTCTGTTCCACGTCCTTTCCCAGAAACAGGTATGTTGGATTTTAAAGATAGAAGTCCATGGCTAGAGGAGCAAAAAGAAATAGATCTTAGTTATGATCTTTTCAGCACGGATGCAGTCACCTTAGATGAATTGCAATCTAGAACAATTGCCCTTCGTTCTCGTAAACATGATAAAGGATTGAAAGTGCACTTCCAAGAGTTCTCAAATCTAATCATTTGGTCAACTTTGAATAAGGGTCCTTTCATTGCTTTTGAACCATGGTCTGGCCTGTCAACATCTCTTGAAGAAGGAGATCATCTAGAAGATAAGAAGAATGTTCGCCTCTTAGAGCCAGGACAAGTGGATCAAATTGGTTTTGATATCGAAATCTTTTAGATAAAAAAACACAAAAACAAACATTAACTGTTGACTTTTTCTGAAAATAGGAGTATATTATGTTTGTAAACAACAAATGATGTTTGTAACAAACAAACAATCACTTGTTATATTCTCTTTGGAAGAGAGATTATTTCTAGGAACTTGATTTCCTAAACTTGAATAAGGTGTCATTCATCTCATTCAATCCAATTTGTCAATAAACTGCTAGAAAGCTTTTTGTAGATGAACTGATAACTATAAAAGTCTTTACTAGCCTAGAAAAATAAAAAGGAGTATACAATATGTCTATTGTTATCGGTGCAGATGCTGCAGGTTTGAGATTGAAAGAAGTTGTGAAAGACTTCTTGGAAAAAGAAAACTTCCACGTTGTGGATGTTACAGCTGAAGGTCAAGACTTTGTTGATGTGACTCTTGCTGTTGCTGCAGAAGTAAACAAAGAAGAACAAAACCTTGGTATCGTGATTGATGCTTATGGAGCTGGTCCATTCATGGTTGCAACAAAAATCAAAGGAATGGTTGCTGCAGAAGTATCTGACGAACGTTCAGCTTATATGACTCGTGGTCACAACAACTCACGTATGATCACTATGGGTGCACAACTTGTTGGTGATGAATTGGCTAAAAACATTGCTAAAGGATTTGTTAACGGTAAATACGACGGTGGTCGTCACCAAATTCGTGTTGATATGTTGAACAAAATGTGCTAATTAGATTACAGTAAGAAAGGTAAGTTAAAAATGAGAATTGCAATTGGATGTGACCACATCGTAACAGATGAAAAAATGGCGGTTTCAGAATTTTTGAAATCAAAAGGATATGAAGTCATTGACTTTGGTACATATGACCATACACGTACTCACTACCCAATCTTTGGTAAAAAAGTAGGGGAAGCTGTAACTAGCGGTCAAGCTGATCTTGGGGTATGTATCTGTGGTACTGGTGTTGGTATCAATAACGCTGTAAATAAAGTTCCTGGTGTTCGTTCTGCCTTGGTTCGTGATATGACAACAGCCCTTTATGCTAAAGAACAATTGAACGCCAACGTTATCGGTTTTGGTGGTAAGATTACTGGTGAATTGCTCATGTGTGATATCATCGAAGCTTTCATCCATGCTGAATACAAACCAACTGAAGAAAACAAAAAATTGATTGCGAAAATTGAACATGTTGAAAGTCACAATGCTCAACAAACAGACGCAAACTTCTTCACTGAATTCCTTGAAAAATGGGATCGCGGAGAATACCACGACTAAGAGGTGACCTATGATTTTAACAGTCACAATGAACCCATCCATCGATATTTCCTATCCTTTGGATGAGTTGAAGATTGATACTGTCAATCGTGTGGTGGATGTAACCAAAACTGCTGGTGGTAAAGGACTAAACGTTACTCGAGTACTTTCAGAATTTGGGGATTCTGTTCTTGCTACTGGTTTAGTAGGTGGTAAACTTGGTGAGTTTTTAGTTGAAAATATCGATGATAACGTTAAGAAAGATTTCTTCTCTATTCAGGGAGAAACTCGTAACTGTATCGCTATTCTCCACGGAGATAACCAAACAGAAGTTCTTGAAAAAGGTCCTGTAGTTTTAGAACAGGAGGGTCAAGACTTTTTGGAACATTTCAAAAATCTCCTGGAGTCAGTTGAAGTAGTCGCTATTTCAGGAAGTCTCCCAGCTGGTCTTCCAGTTGATTACTATGCGAGCTTGGTAGAACTTGCTAATCAAGCTGGCAAACCTGTAGTTTTGGACTGCTCAGGTGCAGCTCTTCAGGCTGTTCTTGAATCATCACATAAACCAACAGTCATCAAACCAAATAATGAGGAATTGTCTCAGCTTCTAGGAAGAGAAGTTTCTGAGGATTTGGATGAATTAAAAGAAGTTCTCCAAGAACCTTTGTTTGCAGGAATTGAGTGGATTATCGTTTCACTTGGTGCCAATGGTGCCTTTGCCAAACATGGTGACACTTTCTACAAGGTAGATATTCCTAGAATTCATGTAGTCAACCCTGTTGGATCTGGAGACTCTACTGTGGCAGGGATTTCTTCAGGACTACTTCATAAAGAATCGGATGAAGAACTCCTCATCAAGGCAAATGTCCTTGGTATGCTCAATGCTCAAGAAAAAATGACTGGTCATGTCAACATGGCTAACTATCAAGCTCTATATGATCAATTAATAGTAAAAGAGGTATAAAATGGCTTTAACAGAACAAAAACGTGCACGCTTAGAAAAACTTTCTGATGAAAATGGTATCATCTCAGCTCTTGCATTTGACCAACGTGGTGCTTTGAAACGCCTAATGGCTCAACACCAAACAGAAGAACCAACTGTGGCTCAAATGGAAGAACTGAAAGTCTTGGTAGCAGATGAATTGACTAAATACGCATCATCTATGCTTCTTGACCCTGAGTATGGACTTCCAGCAACTAAATCTCTTGATGAAAAAGCTGGTCTTCTCCTTGCTTATGAAAAAACAGGTTACGACACAACAAGCACAAAACGCTTGCCAGACTGCTTGGATGTTTGGTCTGCAAAACGTATTAAAGAAGAAGGTGCCGATGCAGTTAAATTCTTGCTTTACTATGATGTAGATAGCTCAGATGAACTCAACCAAGAAAAACAAGCTTATATCGAACGCATCGGTTCGGAGTGTGTGGCTGAAGATATCCCATTCTTCCTTGAAATCCTTGCTTACGATGAAAAAATTGCTGATGCTGGTTCAGTAGAATACGCGAAAGTAAAACCACACAAAGTTATTGGTGCTATGAAAGTCTTCTCAGACCCACGCTTTAACATTGATGTCTTGAAAGTTGAAGTTCCTGTTAACATTAAATATGTTGAAGGCTTCGCTGAAGGTGAAGTAGTTTACACACGCGAAGAAGCAGCAGCCTTCTTCAAAGCACAAGATGAAGCAACTAACTTGCCATACATCTACTTGAGTGCTGGTGTATCGGCTAAACTCTTCCAAGATACTCTTGTATTTGCTCATGAATCAGGTGCAAACTTTAACGGAGTTCTTTGTGGCCGTGCTACATGGGCTGGATCAGTTGAAGCTTACATCAAAGATGGTGAAGCAGCAGCTCGCGAATGGCTTCGCACAACTGGTTTTGAAAATATTGATGAACTCAACAAAGTTCTTCAAACAACAGCAACTTCATGGAAAGAACGCGTGTAAGCAAGTCCTCCTAGGTTAGGAACATGAATCTAAAAAATTTTAAAAAAAGTTTTATGTAAAGGTTTACAAAATAACTTACTTGTGCTATACTTAAATCACAAGTTAATACAAGGTGAGTGTTACTAAGTAATATTAGGCATGATCACAGGTGAATTAGAAATCGGCTGATTTTCTAGTTCATTTGTGGTCATTTTTTGTACTAATATACCTTTAAGATATAAAAGGAGGTTGACATGTATCGAATTCTAAATCCAATAAATCACAATGTTTCTCTTGTCAGAAATGACAAAGGAGAAGAAGTGATTGTGATTGGTAAGGGGATTGCATTTGGAAAGAAGAAGGGAGATTTGATTGCTGAACATCAGGTTGAGAAAATCTTTCGGATGAAGACCGAAGAGTCCAGGGAAAACTTTATGGCTCTTCTCAAAGATGTTCCGCTAGATTTCATCACAGTGACTTATGAAATCATTGATAAGCTATCAAAGAAATATCATTATCCGATTCAAGAATATCTCTACGTAACCTTGACAGATCATATTTACTGTTCTTACCAAGCTCTAGCACAAGGAAGGTACAAGGATAGTAATCTGCCAGATATTTCTACCAAGTATCCTGTCGCTTTTCAAATCGCAAATGACGCATTTGAAATTTACCGTCAGAAGCTAGCGGATCATTTTCCTGAGGACGAAATTATTCGGATTGCTTATCATTTCATTAATGCAGAAGGTGAAAATGAAGTGGAACTTGTGGAGTCGATTGATAAGAGGAAAGAAATTCTCAGCAATGTTGAAGAAGTGCTAAAGGGTTATGCAATTCAACGAACTAAAGAGAATAACCATTTCTATGATCGCTTTATGATACATTTGAATTATTTCTTGGATTATTTAGATCGCTCTAGAGATGATAATCAATCACTTCTGGATATGGAAGACCATGTCAAACAATCCTATCCAAGAGCGTTTGAAATTGGTTCCAAGATATACGATGTGATTACGCAACATACGGGTCTTGATTTGTATAAAAGTGAACGTGTTTATCTAGTTCTACATATCCAACGTTTATTGTCATAAAAATTTAATTAAAAATATATAAGGAGAATTCTATCATGAATAGAGAAGAAGTAACATTGTTAGGTTTTGAAATCGTAGCCTATGCTGGCGATGCTCGTTCAAAACTATTGGAAGCCTTAAAGGCTGCTGAAGCTGGTGATTTTGCAAAAGCGGATAGCTTAGTTGAGGAAGCTGGTAGCTGTATCGCAGAGGCTCACCACGCTCAAACAAGTCTATTGACTAAGGAAGCTTCTGGTGAGGACTTAGCTTATAGTGTAACCATGATGCATGGCCAAGACCACTTGATGACAACTATTTTGTTAAAAGATTTGATGCACCATTTAATTGAACTGTACAAGAGAGGAGTTAAATAATGAACAAACTAATTGCATTTATCGAGAAAGGAAAACCTTTCTTTGAGAAACTATCTCGTAATATCTATCTTCGTGCTATTCGTGATGGTTTCATTGCAGGTATGCCTGTTATTCTCTTCTCAAGTATCTTTATCTTGATTGCTTTTGTACCAAACTCATGGGGTTTTAAATGGTCTGATGAAGTTGTAGCCTTTCTGATGAAACCTTATAGCTATTCTATGGGTATTCTGGCTCTCTTGGTAGCTGGTACAACAGCTAAGTCATTGACTGACTCAGTAAACCGTAGTATGGAGAAAACCAATCAAATCAACTATATGTCAACACTGTTAGCAGCGATTGTTGGTTTGTTGATGTTGGCAGCTGATCCTATCGAAAATGGTTTAGCTACTGGCTTCTTGGGAACAAAAGGTTTGCTTTCAGCCTTCCTTGCTGCCTTTGTTACCGTAGCAATTTATAAGGTTTGTGTTAAGAACAACGTCACTATTCGCATGCCAGACGAAGTTCCACCAAATATCTCACAAGTTTTTAAAGATGTGATTCCATTCACTCTATCAGTTGTTTCTCTTTATGCTCTTGATTTACTAGCTCGTCATTTTGTTGGTGCTAGTGTAGCAGAATCAATCGGTAAATTCTTTGCACCATTATTCTCTGCTGCTGATGGTTATCTAGGTATTACCATTATCTTTGGTGCCTTTGCCTTCTTCTGGTTTGTTGGTATCCATGGTCCATCTATCGTTGAGCCTGCTATCGCAGCTATTACCTATGCAAATGCCGAAGTCAACTTGAACCTTCTCCAACAAGGTATGCACGCTGACAAGATTCTTACTTCTGGTACACAAATGTTTATCGTTACCATGGGTGGTACTGGTGCGACACTGGTTGTTCCATTCATGTTCATGTGGTTGACCAAATCAAAACGAAATCGTGCAATCGGACGTGCTTCAGTAGTTCCAACTTTCTTTGGTGTAAATGAACCAATCTTGTTTGGTGCACCACTTGTATTGAACCCGATTTTCTTCATTCCATTTATTTTTGCTCCTATCGCAAACGTTTGGATCTTTAAATTCTTCATTGAAACTCTTGGAATGAACTCATTTACTGCTAATCTACCATGGACAACTCCAGCTCCACTTGGTCTAGTTCTTGGAACTAACTTCCAAGTTCTATCATTCATTCTTGCAGCTCTTCTAATCGTGGTTGACGTAGTCATTTACTATCCATTCCTTAAAGTCTATGATGAACAAATTCTAGAAGAAGAACGTTCAGGTAAATCTAATGATGAATTAAAAGAAAAAGTTGCTGCAAACTTCAACACTGCAAAAGCAGATGCTATTCTTGAAAAAGCTGGTGTAGAAGCAGCACAAAATACAATCACTGAAGAAACAAATGTCCTCGTTCTCTGTGCAGGTGGAGGGACAAGTGGACTTCTTGCGAATGCTTTGAATAAGGCAGCTGCAGAATACAATGTTCCTGTGAAAGCAGCAGCAGGTGGCTATGGTGCTCACCGTGAAATGTTGCCAGAGTTTGATCTTGTTATCCTTGCTCCTCAAGTTGCTTCAAACTTTGAAGATATGAAAGCAGAAACAGATAAACTTGGTATTAAACTTGCCAAGACAGAAGGGGCTCAATACATCAAATTAACTCGTGATGGAAAAGGTGCTCTTGCATTCGTACAAGCTCAATTCGATTAACGATAGGGACTGTGAAACAGTCTCCTCTCGTTACGGAAATCGCTATGGCGAATTTTCTAATCGCCTTGTTAATTCGTCGGTAAAAAGACATCGTTTTTACCTCCTCATGTCACAATTCGATTAATAATAGGGACTATGGAATAGTTTCCTCTCGTTACGGAAATCGCTATGGCGAATTTCCTAATCGCCTTGTCAATTCGTCGGTAAAAAGATATCGTTTTTACCTCCTCATGTCACAATTCGGTGACTTGGTACATGAAGTGAGATTGAGAAGGATGGCTCACTGACTCCTCTCCTCTCACTTTTACTTTATTTTAAATCAAGAAATAGGTGAAAAAAATGACAAAAACATTACCAAAAGACTTTATTTTTGGTGGCGCAACAGCTGCCTATCAAGCAGAAGGCGCTACGCATACTGATGGAAAAGGACCAGTTGCGTGGGATAAGTATCTTGAAGATAACTACTGGTACACTGCAGAACCAGCCAGTGACTTTTACAATCGATATCCAGTTGACCTAAAGCTAGCAGAAGAGTATGGTGTCAATGGTATTCGAATTTCTATTGCTTGGTCACGTATTTTTCCAACCGGTTACGGTCAAGTAAATCAGAAAGGTGTTGAGTTTTATCATAATTTATTTGCAGAGTGTCACAAACGTCATGTTGAGCCCTTTGTAACTCTTCATCACTTTGACACGCCAGAAGCTCTACATTCAAATGGCGACTTCTTAAACCGTGAAAATATTGAACACTTTGTAGACTACGCTGCATTCTGTTTTGAAGAATTTCCAGAAGTAAACTATTGGACAACATTCAATGAAATTGGACCAATCGGTGATGGTCAATATTTAGTTGGTAAATTCCCTCCAGGAATTCAGTACGACCTTGCTAAAGTTTTCCAATCGCACCACAATATGATGGTTTCTCATGCGCGTGCAGTCAAGCTATATAAAGATAAAGGTTATAAAGGTGAAATTGGTGTCGTGCACGCTCTCCCAACCAAGTACCCACTTGATCCTGAAAATCCTGCAGATGTTATTGCGGCAGAGTTGGAGGACATTATCCATAACAAATTTATCTTGGATGCAACTTATCTGGGTCACTACTCTGAAAAGACTCTGGCAGGGGTAGAGGCTATCTTGGCTGCCAATGGTGGTAGCTTAGATCTTCGTGAAGAAGATTTCGAAGTATTAGAAGCCGCAAAAGACTTGAATGACTTCCTAGGAATTAACTACTATATGAGTGACTGGATGGAAGCCTTTGATGGAGAAACTGAAATCATCCATAATGGTAAAGGTGAAAAAGGAAGCTCTAAATACCAAATCAAAGGTGTTGGTCGTCGTGTAGCTCCTGATTATGTACCACGTACGGACTGGGATTGGATTATCTACCCTCAAGGTTTGTATGATCAAATCATGCGCGTGAAGAAAGATTATCCGAACTATAAGAAAATCTACATCACTGAAAATGGACTTGGTTATAAAGATGAGTTCGTCGATAACACTGTTTACGATGATGGTCGTATTGATTATGTCAAACAACACTTGGAAGTATTATCTGATGCTATTGCTGATGGCGCTAATGTAAAAGGTTATTTCATTTGGTCATTGATGGATGTCTTCTCATGGTCAAATGGATATGAGAAACGTTACGGTCTCTTTTATGTAGACTTTGAAACTCAAGAACGTTATCCTAAGAAATCAGCTCACTGGTACAAGAAAGTAGCGGAAACTCAAGTGATTGAGTAGTAGAATGAGTAATTAGATATAGAATTCTAGTGGGGCAAAAAGATGTTCAAAGATTTTATCCAATCAATTTATGAAAAAGTTTATATTATAAATTTCGAAAAATGTTCTCAAATACCGTGTTTGACGAATGAAGAATTGAAAAGTCTCGGAAAATGGTATGTCTCTACCGGTAAAGAATGGATTTGCCATTCAGATTATGAGCCGGAAGAATTTAAAAATCTATTTTTAAATTTTATCAGTCCTGAAGAATGGGATAATATCTCCTTTGATTCAGATTTTATGCCGTTTCAACAATCATAAAGAATCTAGGAAACTCTTTGTAAAAATCTTCATCAAAAAATGCGTCATATCAAGATTCTTATTTTCTTGATATGACGCATTTTATATTTTATCAATCCTCAGTTTTATGGTTTAGAAAGAATAATCTTTGTTTGTTTTGAAAGTTGTTCAAACGTTTCTTTGCTCAGTTTAGAATCTGAAACGATGGTATCAATATCTGAGATATTGTAGAAGGTGTAAAAATCAAATTTATTGAACTTACTATTGTCAGCTAGTAAGTATTTTTTATTGGAATTATTGAGGGCGATGCGTTGAGATTCGCCTTCTTCTTCACTAAAGGTCGCAATCGCATTGTCTTTAATACCATTACAGCTAACGAAAGCTTTAGAAAATTGTAGGTTGGCAAGGTTTTGCAAGGTTAGTGTTCCCACAAAGGCTCCAGTGATAGAGCGGTAGTTTCCACCGATTAAAATCAAGTCTGTTAGTTTTCGTTCGTTTAGGATGAGAAAGACTGGTAAACTGTTTGTTACAACACGAATATTATCGATTGGAAGTTCACGTGCAAAAGATTCCAAGGTTGTACCTGGACCGATAAAAATAGTTTCACCTTCATCGATTAAATGACCTGCAAAACGGCTGATTTCTTGTTTTTCTGCGATTTGTAAACTTTGTTTTTCAATATTGGAACGTTCATTGTTTAAGATGGAACCTGTGCGAATTTTTTCAGCTCCCCCATGAACACGAACAAGTAAATCCTTGTCAGCTAACTCTTGTAAGTAGCGTCTAGCAGTCATATCTGACACATCCAAGCGAGTCATGATTTCTTTTACAGTAATAGTTCCCTTTGTATTTACCGTTTCTAGAATATTATCTAGTTTTTCCTGCTTTAGCATCGTTATCACCTCTATTTCTATTACTATTTTATCATAAAGTATTCAATCAATCAATTTAAAAAACAAAAGAAAACAAAAACAAAAATATCATGGTTGTTTTAAACAAACCATGATATTTATTATCACTCATAAAATAGATGACTTAGTCCAAACCGTAGTTGTAGTCATCGTCTTGCATGGCTTCAACTTCGCCAAGAAGGTAACCATTTCCGACTTGAGAGAAGAAGTCGTGGTTGGAAGTTCCTGTTGAAATACCGTTCATAACGATTGGGTTGACATCATCAGCTGAATCTGGGAAGAGTGGATCTTGTCCCAGGTTCATGAGAGCTTTGTTAGCATTGTAGCGAAGGAAGGTTTTGACTTCTTCCGTCCAACCAACACCGTCATAGAGGCTCTCTGTATAGCCTTCTTCATTCTCGTAAAGAGTATAGAGCAGGTCGTACATCCATTCTTTGAGTTTTTCTTGCTCTTCTTCAGGCAATTCATTGAAACCAAGTTGGAATTTGTAACCAATGTAGGTTCCGTGAACAGACTCATCACGAATGATCAATTTGATGATTTCAGCGACGTTGGCTAGTTTGTTGTTACCAAGATAGTAGAGGGGAGTGAAGAAACCAGAGTAGAAAAGGAAGGTTTCGAGGAAGACACTGGCAACTTTCTTTTCAAGTGGGCTACCGTTTAGGTAGATTTCGTTGACGATTTCCGCCTTTTTTTGTAGATATGGATTGGTGTTGGTCCATTCGAAAATTTCTTCAATCTCAGCCTTGGTATTCAAGGTAGAGAAGATTGATGAGTAAGATTTAGCGTGAACAGATTCCATAAATTGGATGTTATTGAAAACAGCTTCCTCATGTGGTGTACGGATGTCTGCTCGAAGGGCTTGAACCCCAGTTTCAGATTGCATAGTGTCGAGAAGGGTTAAACCACCAAAGACTTTTCCTACTAAGTCTTTTTCTTTGTTTGATAGTTTTCTCCAGTCGTCTAGGTCATTTGACAAGGGGATACGCGTATCGAGCCAGAATTGCTCGGTCAGTTTTTCCCAAGTTGATTTGTCGATGACATCTTCGATGGCATTCCAGTTAATGGCTTTGTAGTAAGTTTCCATTTTGTAAAATTTCTCCTATATATTTTGTCAATGCAAATGATTTTTAATGATATTTGCGTAATGATATAAATTTCTCTTTTCTAGTTCTTTCAGAAAAACTTCTAATGGTGGAATATTACTCATATATGGAGAACTATCTGGTCCAGTGTAGAGACCACCACCTGGTCCAGTGTAAAGACCGCCACCTGGTCCAGTGTAGAGACCACCACCTGGTCCAGTGTAGAGGCCACCGCCTGGTCCAGTGTAAAGACCGCCACCTGGCCCAGTGTAGAGACCACCACCTGGTCCAGTGTAGAGACCGCCACCTGGTCCAGTGTAAAGACCACCACCTGGTCCAGTGTAAGCACCACCACCTGGTCCAGTGTAGAGACCGCCACCTGGTCCAGTGTAGAGACCGCCACCTGGTCCAGTGTATCTATTTCTAATCCACATTAATCCAGTCCTTTCAACTTATGCTTAAATCACACAGCTTTCACATTGGTTGGCACCGACTTCTCCACCATCATCTGTAAAGGTACGGACGTAGTAGATAGACTTGATACCCTTGTTAAAGGCATAGTTACGAAGGATAGACAAGTCACGTGTCGTTTGTTTGTTTTCTTTCTTCCATTCGTAAAGACCTTTTGGAATGTCACTACGCATGAAGAGGGTGAGTGAAAGTCCTTGGTCCACGTGCTCAGTCGCAGCAGCGTAAACATCAATCACTTTACGCATATCCATGTCGTAAGCAGAAGTGTAGTAAGGAATGGTTTCTGTTGACAAGCCAGCAGCAGGGTAGTAGATTTTACCGATTTTCTTTTCTTGACGTTCTTCGATACGTTGCGTAATCGGGTGGATAGAAGCAGAAACGTCGTTGATGTAGCTGATAGAACCATTTGGCGCTACAGCAAGACGGTTTTGGTGGTAAAGTCCATCTGCTTGAACCTTGTCGCGAAGTTCAGCCCAGTCAGCAGCACTTGGGATAAAGACGTCTTTGAATAGCTCTTTAACACGGTCTGATTTTGGAATAAATTCGCCCGTTACATACTTGTCGAAGTAGCTTCCGTTAGCATAGTCTGATTTTTCAAAGTTATGGAAGGTAATACCACGTTCACGCGCGATATTGTTTGACTCAACCAAGGTCCAGTAGTTCATAAGCATAAAGTAGATGCTTGTAAACTCAACAGACTCAGGTGATCCGTATTCGATGAGTTGTTGGGCAAGGTAGCTGTGAAGTCCCATAGCCCCAAGTCCAAAGGTGTGAGCTTGGCTATTTCCATGGTCGATGGTAGGCACAGCTACGATATGTGAACTATCTGTAACGAAAGTAAGGGCACGAACCATGGCACGGATAGAACGACCAAAGTCAGGTGAAGTCATCATGTTAACCACATTGGTTGATCCAAGGTTACATGAAACGTCCGTTCCCATTTGAAGGAATTCTTGAGCATCGTTGATCAAGCTTGGTTCTTGGACTTGAAGAATCTCAGAACACAAGTTACTCATGATGATTTTTCCATCAACTGGGTTAGCACGGTTAGCCGTATCGATGTTGACGACATAAGGGTAGCCAGATTCTTGTTGCAATTTAGAAATTTCCGTTTCCAAATCGCGCGCTTTGATTTTTGTTTTGCGGATGTTTGGATTTGCGACCAATTCATCGTATTTTTCAGTGATATCGATGTAGTTGAAAGGCACACCGTATTCAAGCTCTACTGAGTAAGGGCTGAAGAGGTACATTTCTTCATTTTTACGTGCTAATTCGTAGAATTTATCTGGTACTACAACACCAAGTGAAAGGGTCTTGACACGAACTTTCTCATCAGCGTTTTCTTTCTTAGTTGAAAGGAAGGCGATAATATCTGGGTGGAAGACGTTGAGGTAGACAACACCAGCACCTTGACGTTGCCCCAATTGGTTTGAGTAAGAGAAACTATCTTCGAAAAGTTTCATAACTGGAACGACCCCAGAAGCTGCTCCTTCATAGCCTTTGATAGGTGCACCAGCTTCACGAAGGTTGCTGAGGGTAATTCCCACACCACCACCGATACGTGAAAGTTGAAGAGCAGAGTTGATAGAACGTCCGATAGAGTTCATATCATCTGTGACCTGAATCAAGAAACAAGATACCAACTCCCCACGACGAGCACGTCCAGCATTCAAGAAGGAAGGAGTAGCCGGTTGGTAGCGTTGGTGGATGATTTCATTGGCAATATCGATTGCAACAGCTTCATCACCATCAGCGAAATAAAGGGCGTTAAAGAAGACGCGGTCTTCCATACTTTCAAGATAATATTCACCGTCGTTGGTTTTCAAAGCATATTGATTATAAAATTTATAGGCAGCCATGAAAGACTTGAATTGGAAGTTTTGTTCTTTGATAAATTGGTGCAATTCTTCCAAAAACTCTGGACGGTATTTCTTGATAAAGGCTGTTTCGATGTAGTTGTGTTCAATGAGGTAGTTGATTTTATCAGTAATTGAATCAAAAACCATAGTATTTGGAACTACATTTTCTTTAAAGAAGGCATCTAAGGCTTCCTTATCTTTATGAAGCATGATTTGTCCATTAACAGGACGGTTAATTTCGTTATTGAGACGGAAGTAAGTCACGTCCTCAAGATGTTTTAATCCCATAAAATTTCCCTTATCTAATTACAAAAGAAAGGCTTCTAAGTTAGCCCTAGAAGCAGTTTCTTCTGGATGATGTACTAAGATTATGCTAATTGTTTCAGTTTTCCTGGTTGGAAACCTGAAAAGACTTCAGTTGGTGTTTGGATAACAGGAGCTGCGCTGAAACCGAGCTCTTTAACTTGATCGATGTACTCAGGTTGCTCATCGAGATTGATTTCTTTATATTCAACGTTATTGCTGTCCAAGAAACGTTTGGTCATCTTACATTGGACACAGTTATTTTTAGAATAAACGGTTACCATTGTGTAACTCCTCTTTCAAAATAGATTACTTTCTTAGTATATCAGAAATTAAAATTTTGTCAACGATTTGAAACTAAATATAGTGGTCTGTTTTTGTACATAACTAAACAAAACACAATATGTAGTGTTTGTTTTGGAAAATAGTGATAATTCTCCTATAAGTTGTTTTTTGGAAAACTATATCCTGTGTTTTGTTATCTAGAATAGAAGATTTTCAGCAAGTTATCTGAAAGGAAATCGAATAAATCCCATAAAATGCTTGAAAAAAATCCTAGAAGATGGTATAATACCAAATTGTAAGGGTTATCACATATAACTCAAAAAAGAAAGAACAAAAGGAGAGTCAAACTATGGCTTCTAAAGATTTCCACGTAGTGGCAGAAACAGGTATTCACGCACGTCCAGCAACATTGTTGGTACAAACTGCTAGCAAATTTGCTTCAGATATCACTCTTGAGTACAAAGGTAAATCAGTTAACCTTAAATCAATCATGGGCGTTATGAGTCTTGGTGTTGGCCAAGGTGCTGACGTAACTATCTCAGCTGAAGGTGCAGATGCAGATGACGCTATCGCTGCAATCTCAGAAACAATGGAAAAAGAAGGATTGGCATAAGGAAAATGACAGAAATGCTTAAAGGAATCGCAGCATCTGACGGTGTTGCAGTTGCAAAAGCATATCTACTCGTTCAACCGGATTTGTCATTCGAGACTATTTCAGTCGAAGATACAAACGCAGAAGAGGCTCGTTTGGATGTAGCTCTTGAAGCTTCTCAAAACGAGCTTTCTCTTATCCGTGAGAAAGCTGTAGGTACGCTTGGTGAAGAAGCGGCTCAAGTTTTTGACGCTCATTTGATGGTTCTTGCTGACCCAGAATTGATTGGTCAGATTAAAGAAACAATCCGTGCTAAGAAGGTCAATGCTGAAGCAGGTCTTAAAGAAGTGACTGACATGTTCATCACTATCTTTGAAGGTATGGAAGACAATCCATACATGCAAGAACGTGCAGCGGATATCCGCGACGTGACAAAACGTGTATTGGCAAATCTTCTTGGTAAGAAATTGCCAAACCCAGCTTCAATCAATGAAGAAGTAATCGTGATTGCGCATGACTTGACACCATCTGATACAGCTCAATTGGACAAAAACTTTGTAAAAGCTTTTGTAACAAACATCGGTGGACGTACAAGCCACTCAGCTATCATGGCACGTACACTTGAAATTGCAGCTGTATTGGGAACAAATAACATCACTGAAGTAGTGAAAGACGGTGATATCCTTGCCGTTAACGGAATTACTGGTGAAGTGATTATCAACCCAACAGATGAACAAGCGGCAGAATTTAAAGCAGCTGGTGAAGCTTATGCTAAACAAAAAGCTGAATGGGCACTTTTGAAAGATGCTCAAACAGTGACTGCTGACGGTAAACACTTCGAGTTGGCTGCTAACATCGGTACTCCAAAAGACGTTGAAGGTGTTAACAATAATGGTGCTGAAGCTGTTGGACTTTACCGTACAGAGTTCTTGTACATGGATTCTCAAGACTTCCCAACTGAGGATGAGCAGTATGAAGCATACAAGGCTGTTCTTGAGGGAATGAATGGTAAACCAGTGGTTGTTCGTACAATGGATATCGGTGGAGATAAGGAACTTCCTTACTTCGATATGCCACACGAAATGAACCCATTCCTTGGATTCCGTGCCCTTCGTATCTCTATTTCTGAAACTGGAGATGCAATGTTCCGTACACAAATCCGTGCCCTTCTTCGTGCTTCTGTTCATGGTCAATTGCGTATCATGTTCCCAATGGTTGCTCTTTTGAAAGAATTCCGTGCAGCTAAAGCAGTTTATGAAGAAGAAAAAGCAAACCTTCTTGCTGAAGGTGTAGCAGTTGCGGATGATATCCAAGTTGGTATCATGATTGAAATTCCTGCAGCAGCTATGCTTGCAGACCAATTTGCAAAAGAAGTAGACTTCATGTCAATTGGTACAAACGACTTGATCCAATACTCAATGGCAGCAGACCGTATGAACGAACAAGTTTCATACCTTTACCAACCATATAACCCATCAATCCTTCGCTTGATCAACAACGTTATCAAGGCAGCTCACGCTGAAGGCAAATGGGCTGGTATGTGTGGTGAGATGGCTGGTGACCAAAAAGCTGTTCCACTTCTTGTCGGAATGGGCTTGGATGAGTTCTCTATGTCAGCAACATCTGTACTCCGTACACGTAGCTTGATGAAGAAATTGGATACTGCTAAGATGGAAGAGTACGCTAACCGTGCCCTTACAGAGTGTTCAACAATGGAAGAAGTTCTTGAACTTCAAAAAGAATACGTTAACTTCGATTAATGTAATCAACCTTGTAACTTAGTTGCAAGGTTTTTTTGACGCATTTTGGAAAAGTATAGTCTAATACAGTCCACTTTTCAATGGTGCAGAGGCATGGTATAATAGGGGAAAGTAAATAGAATAAGAGAGAAACCATGTCTAAAGAAATTGATATTGAGTATTACCACCAGCTAGCTTTGCAAAAGCAGAAGGAGCATCGCAAAGTCTTGGCCAATTTAAAGAAAAAGCCACCAAAAAACTTAGACAAGATAGCCCAGCAGATACACCAAGAAGTTTTTGAGGAGATTGATTGCACTGCCTGCGCTAACTGTTGTAAGACTTTGGGTCCCGACTTCAAGGAAGCAGATATTACCCGTATTGCTAAGTATTTCAAAATGAAATTACCCGCTTTTGAAGCAGAGTTTCTGCAGGTGGATGAAGATGGAGATAAGGTTTTTAAATCCATGCCCTGTCCATTTTTAGGAGGAGACAACCTCTGTTCCATCTATGACGTTCGTCCAAAGGCCTGTCGTGAATTTCCTCATACAGACCGTAAAAAGATTCATCAAATCAACCATCTAACGATTAAGAATACATTGACCTGTCCAGCAGCCTATCTCTTTGTGGAGAAATTAAAGGATAAGTTATAGAGATTTGTGAGTTTCAATATTGAACAGAGACTACAGGATAAAAATTTCTAATAATAACTAGAGATATGGAGGGAGTACACCTGTGCCTAGACCAAAAACAAAAGAGGAGCTAGTGCTGGCCTCTAAGGAAAACTATGAAAAGCTCAATCGTTTCATCTAAACGTTATATAAGTTTAAAAGGGCTACCAAGTGATGTAGCCCTTTTGGATTATACAAGCCAATTACCATGCAAAAGCTGTCGTTGAAGCATTGAGAGCTTCTAACCATTGTTTATTTTTCGCAGGGCAAAGAGTTACGGATATACCTGCCATATCTAGGCTGGTCATAAATGTTCCTGATTTTATAAATGTGATAGTGACTCCTTCAATTTCTAAGAGTTGAAGGAGATCATTGATAAATATGCCCATTTCTAGGTTGCTAGTAGTACCTAGATTATTTACAAGCAATATAAATTGATCACCACGTTTCCAATGATAGTGCAATCTTAATTTGCTTATAATTTCATTCGCAAGGATTTCCGAAGATTGAAATGGGACAATACGATATCCTTCTTCGCCATGTATCCCTATGCCATAGGAAATATTTCCTTCTTCCAAGTTAAATAGTGGAAGGGTGGTTTGGGGTAGACTAGCGGATTTTGTTGCAAAGCCAATCGTTGCGATTTCTGGGGCAAGCTCATGACCTAAATCGGTTAGTTGTTCTATGACTGCACCGTTCTGAGCTGCAAATCCTAGGATTTTATGAAGTAAGATTGTCCCTGCAAGCCCTCTTCCTCTAATTTGAAATCTATTGTGAGGTTCAATTGAAATATCGTCGTGTGCCAGACTATAGCCGACTTTAATGCCTTCTTTTCTAGCAGTGTTAATGGCCGAGCTAAATTCTTTGATGTCTGCTTCGAAATTTTTTACAATGATGAAGACACCGTGACCATTGTTTAAAAAACGAATGGACTCTAAGATTTCAGTTCTTGTAGGTGGAGTAAATAATTGGCCATAGATAGCAGCAGTAAGCATTCCTTCTCCCACATATCCAATATGAGCAGGTTCGTGACCTGAACCTCCACCCGACAATATTGGAACCTGATGAGGATTTCGATTTTTTTGATAGACTAATGGTAAGGTAGGGTGTTTTTCTAATTCAGGATGACTGCTGACAGTTGCCGAAATGTAACTTGAAATAATTTTCTGTTTTTGATTTGAAATAAATGTCATTGTGGTCTCTTTCCAATAATTGTCATGATTAGAAAGTCTGGTTGTGGAACTGGACTTTTTTTATTGACGTAAGCCTTCACGATTTCTGCTAGAGCATGTGAATGATAGTCTAACAAAAAACAAGTATAAGCAGATGAATCGATATCAATCTGACCGTATTCTCTTAAAATTTTTGATACAAGCAAGCGACAGTAGCTGATAAATTGGTCATAGAAGTTATTTTGTCCTTGAATATCAAAAAGTTGAATATAAAAGTCACGCTCTTGTTCGAAATAAAAAAATAATTCTTGTAATAATTTTTGGCCTGAAATGAAGTCCAAGTTATTGGTGATATACTCGGTTAAGTCATTTTCAAATATCCAGTCGAGCAGTTCATATTTGTCAAGAAAGTGATTATAAAAGGTCTGTCTACGAATGCCAGCTGATTCCATAATATCTACAATAGAGATTTTGTCAAATTCTCTAGTAGCTAATAGGTCTCTAAATGCCTTGGCAATCCGTTTTTTTGTAATGAGAGATGATGCCATAGGAAACCTTTCTTTTACTTCCTTCATTTTACCAAAAAAATGTTTGAAACGGGTTTAAAAGGGGACAAATAAAAGAATCTGTCCCTTATCAGCCAGCAATAAAAAATATATAATGAAAGCGAAAACAAAGGTAGATGCCGAAAGGAGTTTCTCATGAAAAAAATTATAAATGAACCGACACAAGTTGTTGATGAAATGTTGCAGGGATTGTCATTCATGCATGATGACTTGGTAGAACGCTTAGATGGTTTTGATGTCATCGTTAGAAAGGCAGAAAAGACAGGAAAAGTTGGACTCATTTCAGGTGGAGGTTCAGGACATGAACCAAGTCATGCTGGATTTGTAGGAGATGGAATGTTGTCTGCTGCTATTTGTGGAGCAGTCTTTACCTCACCAACTCCGGACCAAATTTTAGAGGCTATTAAGGCAGCTGATGAAGGTGCTGGGGTCTTTATGGTTATTAAGAACTATTCTGGGGACATCATGAACTTTGAAATTGCACAAGAACTTGCTGAAATGGAAGGTATTGATGTAGCAAGTGTTGTGGTTGATGATGATATCGCTGTTGAAAATAGTCTCTATACCCAAGGTCGTCGAGGTGTTGCAGGTACTATTTTAGTCCATAAAATTTTGGGTGCTGCGGCTCGTTCTGGTAAATCATTAGCTGAAATGAAGGATTTGGCAGATAAACTTGTGTTAGAAATTAAAACAATTGGGCTAGCCTTGTCTGGAGCAACCGTTCCTGAGGTTGGGAAACCAGGTTTTGTTTTAGAAGATGATGAATTTGAATACGGAGTTGGTATTCATGGTGAGCCAGGGTATAAGAAAGAGAAAATGCAGCCGTCTTCACAATTGGCATCAGAATTGGTTGAAAAATTATCTGAAGGTTTCCAACTTAAATCAGGCGAACGCTATGGCCTTCTCATTAATGGTTTAGGAAGCACACCCCTTATGGAACAATATGTATTTGCAAATGATGTGGCAAAATTACTCCATGAAAAAGGTGTTGAGTTGGCATTTAAGAAAATTGGAAACTATATGACATCAATTGATATGGCTGGATTATCATTAACATTGATTCGATTGGCAGATGATGAATGGTTGGATGCTCTAAATGCACCTGTTACTACACCAGCTTGGTAAAACTCAAGGAGGAAATGTCAAATGAATGCTGAACAAGCTCTTGAATGGATGAAACTTTTTAATGAAAAGATTCAAGAACAGAAAGATTACCTTAGTGAGCTAGACACTCCTATAGGAGATGGTGACCACGGTGGAAATATGGCGCGTGGCATGGCTGCAGTTATGGAAAACTTAGAAGGAAAGCAATTTGAGATAAGTAGTGATGTTTTTAAACTTGTGTCAATGCAACTATTGAGTAAGGTAGGCGGTGCTTCTGGTCCCTTGTATGGCTCTGCTTTTATGGGCATAGCCAAGGCTGATTCAAATTCGAAATTAGAAGAAATCCTACAAAGTGGTTTGGATATGATTGTCAAACGTGGGAAAGCAGAAGTTGGAGAAAAGACAATGGTTGATGTTTGGACTCCTGTTATTGCTGCCTTGTCTGATGGTCAGTTGACTAAAGAGGTTATTGATAATGCAGTGAATGCTACCAAAGATTTACTTGCAACTAAAGGAAGAGCATCTTATGTAGGAGAACGTTCTCTTGGACATATTGACCCTGGATCATTTTCATCAGGATTACTCTTTACTGCTCTATTAGAAACCGGGGTGGTTTAATGGGAAGTATTGGTCTTGTTATCGTTTCACATTCTAAAAACATTGCACAAGGTCTTGTTGAACTGATTAGTGAAGTAGCTAAAGATGTTCCGATTACTTATGTAGGAGGAACCGAAGATGGAGGAATTGGAACTAGTTTTGATCAAGTAGATAGGGTTGTTTCCGAAAATCCAGCAGATACTTTATTAGCTTTTTTTGACCTAGGTTCTGCTAAAATGAACTTAGAAATGGTGGCTGATTTCAGTGATAAGAGTATCATCATCAACAGTGTTCCAATTGTAGAAGGCGCCTATACTGCAGCTGCTCTTCTTCAGGCTGGGGCAGAACTGTCGGTTATTGAAACACAGTTGGCGGAGCTTGAAATCAATAAATAAGGAATCTTCCTATCATTCCTTTTTAGGTGGTTATTACTTATCTCTACTATCAAATTTTAAGTAGATTATTACAAAATCATAAAGGGATTGCTTTGGGCAGTTCCTTTTTAATTTAACAGTAGTAAAGACATAGAGTTTCTAAGTTGTGAATCATTCAAAACTAATTGGGATGGGATCATTCTAGCTTTAGAATCCTTCAAAAATTTAGATTTAAAGTAATCAATGGTTTAGAAGAGTGCTAAAACATTTAGTTTATAGTAATTCTAGTCCTAGAATTACATAGATATTTATGAAGTTGAGTTGTTCGATAGCTAGAATTGTTCTATTCTGAAAGATTTGGGATGTCAATTGTATAGGAGAGTGTTCGAATTTTTTAAGTTATTAAATTAGTTCAGATAATGTTAATTGTGTGAGGTGCTTTATGTTATAATGTTCTTAATGAATTTTCAGAAAGGAAAACTCTTAAATTGTCCTACAAATTTCTACTCTTCGACCTCGATCACACTCTTCTTGATTTTGATGCTGCTGAGGATGTGGCTTTGACGCAACTTCTAAGAGAAGAAGGAGTTGCGGACATTCAGGATTATAAAGACTACTATGTTCCTATGAACAAGGCTCTCTGGAAAGACTTGGAGCAAAAGAAAATCAGTAAACAAGAGCTGGTTAACACGCGCTTTTCTCGTTTGTTTGCTCACTTTGGACTGGAGAAAGATGGTAGTTTTCTAGCCCAGCGTTACCAATTTTACTTATCCCAGCAGGGACAAACCTTTTTAGGTGCTCATGAACTCTTAGATAGCCTCATCGAGCGTGATTATGAGCTATATGCTGCGACAAATGGCATTACTGCCATTCAGATGGGACGTTTGGCTCAATCGGGTCTGGCGCCTTATTTCAATCAAGTTTTTATCTCTGAACAGCTGCAAACACAAAAGCCTGACACACTTTTTTATGAAAAAATCGGTCAGCAGATTGCTGGATTTAGCAAAGAAGAGACGCTGATGATTGGAGACTCCCTAACCGCCGACATTCAAGGTGGCAATAATACGGGGATTGATACTATCTGGTACAACCCTCATCACCTCGAAAATCCCACACAAGCCCAGCCGACTTACGAAGTCCATTCTTACCAAGACTTGCTGGATTGTTTAGATAAACTGTAAAAAGTGGTTTAGATAGCCACTTTTTGCTATAATAGAGGCAGTAAAAACGAAGGAGTTGGCTATGGAACACTCGTCTTGGCATGCTTTGATTAAGGAGCAATTACCTGAAGGTTATTTCGGGAAAATCAATCAGTTTATGAACCAGGTCTATGCACAAGGAACTGTTTATCCACCCAAGGAAAAGGTTTTTCAGGCTCTCTTGACCACACCGCTTGAAGAAGTTAAGGTGGTGATTCTAGGTCAAGACCCCTATCACGGACCAGGTCAGGCGCAGGGCTTGAGTTTTTCTGTTCCTGACTCTATCCCAGCTCCGCCTTCCCTGCAAAATATCTTGAAAGAATTGTCAGATGATATCGGGGATAAGAAATCCCATGATTTGACGGCTTGGGCTGAGCAAGGAGTCTTGCTTCTCAATGCTTGTTTGACTGTTCCTGCTGGTCAGGCCAATGGTCATGCTGGGCAGATCTGGGAACCATTTACAGATGCTGTGATTCAGGTGGTTAATCAACTAGATAAACCAGTGGTCTTTGTACTCTGGGGAGCCTATGCACGCAAGAAGAAGGCCTTAGTTACCAATCCTCACCACTTGATTATCGAATCAGCCCATCCTAGTCCTTTATCGGTTTACAGAGGATTTTGGGGTTCCAAGCCTTTTTCCAAGGCCAATGCATTCTTAGAAGAGACAGGACAAGAGCCAATCGATTGGCTTAGATAAGGAGAAAATATGCCTCAGTTAGCGACGATTTGCTACATTGATAATGGAAAAGAACTGCTCATGCTCCACCGTAATAAGAAACCCAATGATGTTCATAAAGGCAAATGGATTGGTGTGGGTGGTAAGCTAGAGCGTGGTGAGACACCTCAAGAATGCGCGGCGCGTGAAATCCTTGAAGAAACAGGGCTCAAAGCCAAGCCAATTCTAAAAGGCGTTATCACTTTTCCTGAATTTACACCAGATTTAGACTGGTACACCTATGTTTTTAAGGTGACAGAGTTTGAGGGGGACTTGATTGACTGCAACGAGGGGACGCTAGAATGGGTTCCCTATGACGAGGTTTTGAGTAAGCCAACTTGGGAAGGTGACCACACCTTTGTTGAATGGCTTTTAGAGGATAAACCCTTCTTCTCAGCCAAGTTTGTTTATGATGGGGATAAATTGTTGGATACCCAAGTTGATTTCTATGAATAAAGGAGAAAGCAGATGCTACTAATCAAAAATGGTCGTGTAATGGATCCTAAGTCTGGTTTAGACCAAGTGTGTGATGTTTTGGTTCAAGATGAGAAAATTATCAAAATTGCCCCTGAAATTAAGGAAGAAGGAGCAGAGGTACTTGATGCTACTGGTCTTGTAGTTGCTCCTGGCTTGGTTGATATCCATGTTCATTTCCGTGAACCTGGTCAGACCCACAAGGAGGATATCCATACTGGTGCCCTAGCAGCCGCTGCAGGTGGTTTTACTACTGTCGTCATGATGGCTAATACCAGTCCAACTATTTCAGATGTGGAGACTTTACAAGAAGTTCTCCAGTCAGCTGCCAAGGAAAAAATCAATGTCAAGACGGTTGCGACCATTACTAAGAACTTTAATGGCCAAGACTTGACTGACTTTAAGGCGCTTTTAGAAGCAGGTGCCGTTGGTTTTTCTGATGACGGTATTCCTCTTGAAAGCAGTAAAGTTGTCAAGGAAGCCATGGAGGAAGCCAAAAAACTTAATACCTTTATCAGTCTTCATGAGGAAGATCCAGGTTTGAATGGAATTCTTGGTTTTAACGAAAACATTGCTAAAGAACATTTCCATATCTGCGGTGCGACTGGGGTGGCTGAGTATGCTATGATGGCGCGTGATGTCATGATTGCCTATGCAACCAAGGCTCATGTTCACATTCAGCATTTGTCTAAGGAAGAAAGTGTCAAGGTAGTTGAGTTCGCTCAAGGATTGGGTGCGCAAGTCACAGCAGAAGTAGCGCCACAGCATTTCTCTAAGACAGAAGCTCTCCTTTTAACTCAAGGTAGCAATGCCAAGATGAATCCTCCACTTCGTTTGGAATCAGACCGTCGTGCCGTTATTGAAGGTCTCAAATCAGGCGTCATCACGGTTATCGCGACAGACCACGCGCCTCACCATGCGGATGAAAAAAATGTCGAGGATATCACTAAAGCGCCATCTGGTATGACTGGTTTGGAAACCTCTCTGTCTCTCGGTTTGACTTATTTGGTGGAAACTGGGGAATTGACCTTGATGGAATTGCTAGAAAAAATGACCTACAACCCAGCCAAGCTTTACAACTTTGAAGCAGGTTACTTGGCTGAGAATGGTCCAGCGGACATCACTATTTTTGATGCTAAGGCTGACCACCTTGTGGACTCCCATTTTGCTTCGAAAGCAGCTAATTCACCATTCATCGGTGAAACCTTAAAAGGGCAGGTTAAATATACCATCTGTAAGGGACAAATCGTCTATCAAAACTAGGTGGGAGTCTGCTCTGTAAACAAAAAGAATAGAGAGCCTATATGTATCAAACCCATCATTTTAAAGATAAATTTATCTTATTTTTAAAGATATTTTTCCCTATCCTTATTTATCAATTTGCCAATTATTCTGCCTCCTTTGTTGATACGACTATGACAGGTCAATACAGCACTATGGACTTGGCTGGAGTGTCTATGGCAACCAGCATCTGGAATCCTTTCTTTACCTTCCTGACAGGGATTGTGTCAGCCTTGGTGCCCATCATTGGTCACCATCTTGGTCGAGGCAAAAAGGAAGAAGTTGCATCTGATTTTTACCAGTTCATCTATCTGGCCCTGGGTCTATCTGTGGTCTTACTGGGACTGGTACTTTTCCTGGCGCCACCAGTCTTGAATCGTATCGGACTAGAGGCACCAGTGGCAGCAGTAGCGGTTCGCTATCTCTGGTTTTTATCTATTGGGATTATTCCCTTATTGCTTTTTAGCGTTATTCGTTCCTTGCTGGATTCGCTGGGGTTGACCAAACTGTCCATGTATCTCATGCTTTTGCTACTTCCTCTCAATAGTGGATTTAACTATCTCTTGATTTACGGTGCCTTTGGTGTTCCAGAGTTGGGAGGAGCTGGCTCTGGTTTAGGTACTTCCTTGGCTTATTGGGTTTTGCTTGGAATTTCTGTTCTGGTTTTATTTAAACAGGAGAAGCTCAAAGCCTTACATCTTGAGAAACGCATTCCTCTTAATATGGATAAAATCAAGGAAGGGCTTCGTTTAGGTCTTCCTATAGGGGGAACTGTCTTTGCGGAAGTGGCTATCTTTTCCGTGGTTGGCTTGATTATGGCTAAGTTCTCGTCCTTGATTATCGCTAGTCACCAGTCAGCTATGAACTTTTCAACTCTCATGTATGCCTTTCCTATGAGTATTTCATCGGCTATGGCCATTGTCGTTTCTTATGAAGTGGGAGCTAAGAGGTTTGATGATGCGAAAACCTATATTGGTTTAGGAAGATGGACAGCCCTCATTTTTGCAGGTTTCACCTTATCCTTCCTTTACATTTTTCGAGGAAATGTGGCTAGTCTGTATGGTAACGACCCAGAATTTATCGATTTGACAGCGCGCTTTTTGACTTACAGTCTTTTCTTTCAGTTAGCAGATACCTTTGCGGCACCGCTTCAGGGAATTTTACGGGGCTATAAGGATACAGTTATTCCTTTTTACCTTGGTTTGGTTGGTTATTGGGGCGTAGCAATCCCGGTGGCTATGCTATTTGATTCTTTAACAGATTTTGGTGCTTATTCATACTGGATTGGTTTGATTATTAGTCTGATTGTGAGTGGGGCGCTCTACCGTTGGCGTTTAACTGTGATTATGAAGAGATTTGAATCTTTAGCAAAATTCAAACGATAAAAAGTTTGTGAAAAAATATTCTTAATAAGAAAATCCCTTGTTCTCATTGGTTTTTCTTTTTTATTTTGTGAAATTTTCTTGAGAAAAACTTTGACAGTGCTTTCTAAAAACGGTAAAATAGTAAGGTAAGAAGAAAGTTAGAAAGGCAAGAAGATGTCAACTTTAGATAAAAATCTTTTGCTAGAAATGTTCCGTAAGATGGAAGAAATCCGTCGTATGGACTTGAAAATTGCACAATTAGTGAAGAAAGGAAAAGTGCCAGGAATGACGCACTTTTCTGTTGGAGAAGAAGCTGCCAACGTGGGTGCTATGTTAGCTCTCAATCCAGATGATCTGATCACATCAAACCACCGTGGTCATGGGCAAGCAATTGCTAAAGGGATTGACCTCAATGGAATGATGGCTGAAATCCTTGGGAAATACACTGGAACCTGTAAAGGAAAAGGTGGTTCTATGCATATCGCTGACCTTGATGCTGGTAACCTCGGTGCCAATGGTATCGTAGGTGGTGGTATGGGAATCGCTGTTGGTGCAGCCCTTAGTCAGCAGATGCAAAATACAGGAAAAATTGTCGTCTGCTTTTTTGGAGATGGAGCGACTAACGAAGGTGTTTTCCACGAAGCTGTGAACATGGCTTCTATTTGGAAGCTACCAGTCATTTTCTACTGCATTAACAACGGTTATGGTATCTCTGCGGATATCAAGAAAATGACCAATGTGGAGCATATCCATCAACGTAGTGCTGCATATGGAATTCCTGGAATGTTCATCGAAGACGGTAACAATGTCATCGACGTCTATGAAGGTTTTAAGAAAGCTGTAGACCATGTTCGTGGTGGCAATGGCCCAGTCTTGATTGAAAGTGTAACTTATCGTTGGCTTGGTCACTCATCATCTGACCCTGGTAAATATCGTACCCGTGAAGAAGTGGAATTGTGGAAACAAAAAGACCCAATCGAAAATCTTCGCAAGTACCTCATTGAGAACAACATTGCAAGTGCCGAAGAATTGGAAGAAATCCAAGCGCAAGTCAAGGAAGCAGTAGAAGCTTCTGTTAAATTTGCAGAGGAAAGTCCATTCCCACCGCTTGAATCAGCATTTGAAGATATTTACGCAGACTAAGGAGAAAGAGATAAAATGGAAACAAAAACAATGTCCTTCCGTGACACCATTATCCTTGCTATGTCTGAGGAAATGCGTCGCGATGAAAATGTGTTCTTGATGGGAGAAGACGTCGGTGTCTTCGGAGGAGACTTCGGTACTTCTGTCGGAATGCTTGAAGAATTTGGTCCAGAACGTGTTCGTGACTGTCCGATTTCTGAGGCTGCCATCTCGGGAGCAGCAGCAGGAGCAGCCATGACAGGCCTTCGTCCAATCGTGGATATGACCTTCATGGACTTCTCGGTTATTGCTATGGATAATATCGTCAATCAGGCCGCTAAAACACGTTACATGTTTGGTGGTAAAGGTCAGGTTCCAATGACTGTTCGTTGTGCAGCTGGTAACGGAGTTGGTTCTGCAGCCCAACACTCGCAATCACTAGAGTCTTGGTTTACTCACATCCCTGGACTTAAGGTTGTAGCTCCAGGTACACCTGCGGACATGAAAGGATTGCTCAAGTCTTCTATCCGTGATAATAACCCTGTTATCATTCTTGAGTACAAGTCAGAATTTAACCAAAAAGGGGAAGTGCCAGTTGATCCAGACTACACAATCCCACTTGGAGTTGGCGAAATCAAACGTAAAGGTACAGATGTAACAGTTGTTACTTATGGAAAAATGCTCCGTCGTGTGGTTCAAGCAGCTGAAGAATTAGCAGAAGAAGGCATTTCAGTTGAAATTGTGGACCCACGTACCCTTGTTCCGCTTGATAAGGATATCATCATTAACTCAGTTAAGAAGACTGGTAAGGTTGTTCTGGTCAACGATGCCCACAAAACAAGTGGCTATATCGGAGAGATTTCAGCAATTATTTCAGAATCAGAAGCATTTGATTATCTAGATGCACCAATCCGCCGTTGTGCAGGAGAAGATGTGCCAATGCCTTATGCACAAAACCTAGAAAATGCAATGATACCAACAGTTGAAAGCATTAAAGAAGCAATCCGTAAGACATATAATAAAGAATAGAATTACATAAGATAAATTATGTAAAAAAACTGTATCCTATAGCAAAAAGAGTCGGTTCGATAATAACCGACGAATGAATTAGTAAGTCTACTAGGTTGGCCGCCTGATAGCGGCAACCGTAGTAACTTGAGACGCGTTTCGTGTCCAAGTTACTTGTAGAGTTGAACACGGGCTAAAGTCTGTATGAAAAAGATAAACTTTCCTAGAAACTAAAGTTTCTTCGTCAAGTTTACTATTTTCACTTTGACTTTTGACGCCCTTAGTATCATGTAATTGAATTCGGACGTAGGTCTGCGAAAAAAAGATAGATTTCCTTGTGTTCATCGAACACATCGTCAATCTCCTATTTTTTCATTGCCCTCTTCGTCCTTAATATCTTATATTCGAACACGGGCTAAAGTCTGTGTGAAAAAGATAAACTTTCCTAGAAACTAAAGTTTCTTCGTCAAGTTTCCTATTTTCACTTTGACTTTTGACGCCCTTTGTATCATAAATAGAATTGGAGAGGTCATGGCTGATGACAAGCTAAGAGCGACTCCTGCGGCTAGAAAGTTAGCGGATGATTTAGGGATCAACCTCTACGACGTTTCTGGCTCAGGTGCAAACGGTCGTGTCCACAAAGAAGACGTGGAAACTTTTAAAGACACAAATGTGGTTCGCATTTCGCCACTTGCAAAACGAATTGCCCTCGAACATAACATTGCTTGGCAGGAAATCCAAGGAACTGGTCATCGTGGTAAAATCATGAAGAAGGATGTTTTGGCCTTGCTTCCTGAAAATATTGAAAACGAGACCATCAAGTCTCCTGCTCAGATTGAAAAAGTGGAAGAAGTTCCTGATAATGTAACACCATACGGTGAAATTGAGCGTATTCCAATGACACCAATGCGTAAGGTAATCGCCCAACGTATGGTTGAATCCTACCTAACTGCGCCAACTTTCACACTCAACTATGAAGTTGATATGACTGAAATGTTGGCTCTTCGTAAGAAGGTGCTTGAACCAATCATGGAAGCAACTGGGAAGAAGACTACTGTAACAGACCTTCTTTCACTTGCAGTTGTTAAGACTCTTATGAAACACCCATACATCAACGCTTCATTGACAGAAGATGGCAAGACCATTATCACTCATAACTATGTCAATCTTGCTATGGCAGTTGGGATGGATAATGGATTGATGACACCTGTTGTTTACAATGCTGAAAAGATGAGCTTGTCAGAGCTGGTCGTAGCCTTCAAGGACGTCATTGGCCGTACCTTGGATGGTAAATTGGCTCCAAGCGAACTGCAAAATTCAACCTTCACAATCAGTAACTTGGGAATGTTTGGTGTTCAGTCCTTCGGTCCAATCATTAACCAACCAAACTCAGCTATCCTCGGGGTTAGCTCAACAGTTGAGAAACCTGTAGTTGTCAATGGTGAGATTGTCATTCGCCCAATCATGAGTCTTGGGTTAACAATTGACCACCGTGTCGTAGATGGTATGGCTGGTGCTAAGTTTATGAAAGACTTGAAAGAATTGATTGAAAATCCAATCTCAATGTTGATTTAAGAACAAGAGTATTCATTTTAAAGATATAGATAAAGGAAGGAAGACATGGCCTTAGAAGTAATTATGCCAAAAGCCGGCGTGGATATGACAGAAGGACAAATCGTCCAATGGAATAAAAAAGTCGGAGAATTTGTAAAAGAAGGAGAAATCCTTTTGGAAATCATGACTGACAAAGTCAGCATGGAATTGGAAGCCGAAGAAGATGGATACTTGATTGCCATCCTCAAAGGAGATGGTGAAACTGTCCCTGTAACGGAAGTCATCGGTTACCTTGGTGAAGAAGGAGAAAACATCCCAACAGCTGGTGCTGTAGCGCCAGAAGCTAGCCCGGCGCCTGCAGCTAGTGCCTCAAACGATGATGGCAAGAGCGATGATGCCTTTGATATCGTTGTGATTGGTGGAGGTCCTGCTGGTTATGTGGCAGCCATTAAAGCTGCCCAACTTGGCGGTAAGGTTGCCCTTGTTGAGAAATCTGAACTCGGTGGAACCTGCTTGAACCGTGGATGTATCCCAACCAAGACTTACCTTCACAACGCTGAAATCATTGAAAACATCGGTCATGCAGCAAACCGCGGTATCGTCATCGAAAATCCAAACTTCACTGTAGATATGGATAAACTTTTAGAAACTAAATCTAAAGTTGTTAATACCTTGGTAGGTGGTGTTGCAGGTCTTCTTCGTAGTTACGGAGTTACTGTTCATAAGGGAATTGGTACAATCACTAAAGACAAGAACGTCTTGGTAAATGGTTCAGAATTGCTTGAAACTAAGAAAATTATCCTTGCTGGTGGTTCAAAAGTCAGCAAGATCAACGTCCCTGGTATGGAATCTCCACTTGTCATGACCAGTGACGACATTCTTGAAATGAACGAAGTGCCAGAAAGCCTTGTTATCATCGGTGGTGGCGTTGTCGGTATTGAACTCGGCCAAGCTTTCATGACATTTGGTTCAAAAGTAACTGTTATCGAAATGATGGACCGTATCGTGCCAGCTATGGATGCGGAAGTATCTAAGAACCTTCGCTTGATACTTGAGCGTAAAGGTATGACCATCTTAACTGACACTAAGCTCCAAGAAATCATCGAGGAAAATGGTCAACTTCGTATCAAGGTTGAAGGAAAAGACGATATCATCGCAAGTAAAGCCCTCCTTTCAATCGGTCGTGTTCCAGACCTTGAAGGTATTGGCGATGTTGAGTTTGAATTGGATCGTGGACGTATCAAGGTCAACGAATATATGGAAACTTCTGTTCCAGGTATTTACGCACCAGGTGATATCAACGGTACTAAGATGTTGGCGCACGCAGCCTTCCGCATGGGTGAAGTTGCTGCTGAAAATGCTCTTAAAGGAAATCATGCTGTTGCCAAATTGAATCTGACTCCTGCAGCTATCTACACTCTTCCTGAAGTAGCAGCAATAGGTCTTACTGAAGAACAAGCTCGTGAGAAATACGATGTTGCCATCGGTAAATTCAACTTTGCTGCGAACGGTCGTGCCATTGCATCTGATGCTGCTCAAGGTTTCGTAAAAGTCATCGCTGATAAGAAATACGGGGAAATCCTTGGTGTACACATCATCGGACCTGCAGCTGCAGAGTTAATCAACGAAGCATCAAGCATCATCGAAATGGAAATCACTGTTGAAGAAATGCTGAAGACTATCCACGGACACCCAACCTACTCTGAAGTGATGTACGAAGCATTTGCGGATGTTCTAGGAATGGCCATCCATTCACCTAAGAAAAAATAAAACGACGATAGATTAGACTGGAAGATATTTTCCAGTCTCTATCATATAAAGGGATATCATGAAATATATTATCAATCATTCAAACGACACTGCTTTTAATATTGCCTTGGAAGAATATGCCTTTAAACACCTTTTGGATGAGGATCAAATCTTCCTACTTTGGATCAATAAACCATCTATCATTGTTGGTCGTCACCAGAATACTATTGAAGAAATCAACCGTGATTATGTTCGAGAAAATGGTATTGAGGTAGTCCGCCGTATCAGTGGTGGTGGAGCTGTTTACCACGATTTAAACAACCTCAACTACACCATCATTTCAAAAGAAGATGAAAACAAGGCCTTTGACTTCAAGAGCTTCTCAACTCCAGTTATCAATACCTTGGCTCAACTTGGTGTTAAAGCTGAGTTCACAGGCCGTAACGACCTTGAGATTGATGGCAAGAAATTCTGTGGCAATGCTCAAGCCTATATCAATGGGCGTATCATGCACCATGGTTGCTTGCTCTTTGACGTTGATTTGTCAGTCCTTGCTAACGCCCTCAAGGTTTCAAAAGATAAATTTGAATCAAAAGGTGTCAAATCTGTCCGTGCTCGTGTAACCAATATTGTCAATGAATTGCCAGAAAAAATCACAGTTGAAGAATTCCGTGATTTGCTCTTGGAATACATGAAAAAAGAGTACCCAGAGATGACTGAATACGTTTTTTCTGAGCAAGAATTGGCCGAAATCAATCGTATCAAGGATACTAAGTTTGGAACTTGGGACTGGAACTATGGTAAATCGCCTGAGTTTAACATCCGTCGTGGGACAAAATTCACCAGTGGTAAGGTCGAAGTCTTTGCTAATGTCGTTGAATCAAAAATCCAAGACATCAAGATTTATGGTGACTTCTTTGGTATCGAGGACGTTGCAGCTGTAGAAGATGTCCTTCGTGGCGTCAAATACGAACGCGAAGATGTTCTTAAAGCCCTAGAAACCATTGATATTACACGCTACTTTGCTGGCATTAGCCGTGAAGAAATCGCTGAAGCGGTAGTGGGATAAATTAAAAAGAAGTTGCTTGTTTTAGCAGCTTCTTTTTTCGAGTTTTATTTTACATAATTTATTTTATGTAGTTTATAAACTATCCAGAGCATTCTTTTGTTCATCGTTGACGATATGGGTATAGAGGTCAGTGACTTGTGTACTGGCGTGTCCTAGCTGGTGACTGACCAAAACTTGCGATTTAGTCGCATCATAGAGCCTAGTTGCTAGGGTATGGCGCAGTTTATGGGGAGTTACACGAACTTTGAAGTCCTCAGAGTATTTAGCAACCATCTTTTCCACGCTGGAAGCATCGATACGATTGGGAATACCTCTATAGAGTGTTAAAAAGAGGGCTGTATCCGTCTTTTCCGTCTTATAGCGTTGACTTCGAATGGCTAGATAATTCTCTAGGTATGGCTTAGCAAAAGCAGCGACATTGACCGAGTCACGTTTGCCACCTTTTCGAGTGACATCAATGACCATCATCTTAAGATTGAGATCTCTTAGATCTAGATTAACAGCTTCAGATAAGCGGACACCAGATGCCAAGAGAAGGGCGATGATGGCCAAATCACGTTCCTTATTTTTATTGAATGATGAGAGAGCCCGGTTTGAGAGTTGTTGTGGGTACTCTTGGTCGATATAAGTCAGAAAACCTTCTGTTTCATCACCTAGAAAGAGCTTTTGCTTGATGTTTTCAGCTCTGGCAGCAAGCGTTTCTTTCTTTTTCTTTGTTGAAACTTTCTTCATTACATTACGATAAAAATAAGGTTCCCCCTGGTCGTTTTCAACCTCCTCAGTCAGATACTTGTAAAGACTAGACAATGCTGACAAGGTTCGATTGATGGTCGTCTGAGAAACACCTTGCTTGCTTGTATTGGCATTCAGCAAAGGACGTTCTCGTAGATAAAGGATAAAGGCTTCCATGTCTTTTTTAGACATATTTTCCAAGACAGATAAAGAAATATCAGATATTTTATCGGCGTTTGAGATACCAGACTCTAAAACCCAGCTGAAAAATCGATCATATTCCTTGAGGTATTCGTACAAGGTTGTAAAACTGTAGGGAACAGCAAGCTTAGATTGGTAGTATTCCAAAACATACCAGGGCATGATTTGTTTTAGTTTGTCGATTCGTTCCAGCAAAATCTCTCGTTTCATGTATTTTCTCCGTAAATCAGTCTACTAGTAGTATAGCATAGACCAATATATTTTTCAAGAAAATTATAGTTTTTCGGAAAGATGTTATAGGAGTTTTTTTAAAATGATAAAAAAGACTTAAACCCAAAAAATAACTGGAAATTTTATTCATCAAGAAAATAGTCAATTTTATACTTTATAAAAGTGAAAACTGAAATTTTTTCAAATGTACACCGTAACAAAAGTAAAATTCAAAACCTTATTAAATCAAGGTTTTTATGCTCGCAAGGGGTTTAAAAGGGGCTGATTTTGTACATTTCGCATCTAAACTACTGGATCAAAAAATGTACTTTATCCAGCCTTAAAATAAAGTACATTTCGATTATAAAGTACATTTTTCAAAGAGTGTACATTAAGCCTTAAACTTAGTCGTATCAAGGGTTTATCCACTGTCTAGGGAAAAGTAAAAAAATTTTTAGTTTTTACTTTATAAACAAAAATAACTAAAAAAATTTTTTGGAGTTTTTATTGTGAATTATTATCTAGTGCTTTTTCTAGTTTCCAAATACTAAACCAGAATGAAATAGTCAACAGAATAAGGAAAATAAAAAAGAGATTATCAGTAACGAAACTTTTGTTCATTCTACATAACTGAAGAGCTATATAAGGAGCTATGAGATACAAAATACATTGTATAATTGCTATTGTTTTCTTTTTCATGATTTTAATCTTACTGTACAGATTTGATACAGTAAACTCCTTTCTAGCTTTATGTTTTATTATTTCTAACTTAATTATAGTCTTATTTTTACCAAAGTTCAATTAGTTATATGTGAAATATCTTATCTGCAAAAAATAACCGATCTCATTGCTGAGAATCGGCTCTCTAATGTATTTAATCAAATATTTACATAATATAAATTATGTAAAAAGAGCTACAACAACAAATCTTTGACTTTTCCAATTTCACTTTTTGGAATAACGAGATGAATCATATCCCCCAGATACATTCTGGTTGAGCCGTTAACTGTTTGGCTCTTGCCATTATGAACTTGGGTGGTGATGAGGACGTTGTGTGGCAGGTTGAGTTCGTGTACTTGTTTTCCAGCGATTTTGTCAGATACAGGGATTTCAATGAGTGTGACTTCTCCTTCATCTGTCGCTTCTTCTGGCAGCATTTTTTCCAACATAGCCTCATAGACTGGTGCTCCCTTGAGCAGATCCATGATGATGTAAGCTACTAAGGTTACTAAGCCAAGTGGCATGAGGTTGCGAATGTCGCCTACCATCTCGGTTACCAGAATCATGGCAGTTAAGGGAGCCTTTGATATTGCTCCAAAGTATCCACTCATTCCCAGAATGACAAATATAGGGAATTGCTCCTGACTGACAAGTCCAATATTCACACAAATGACACCAACTAGGGCACCAAGTAAGGAACCTAACGCCAGAATTGGTAGGAAAATTCCTCCGGGAAGGCCACTTCCATAGCTAATCATACTCCAAACAAAGCGAATTAAAAAGTAAGCTAATAGAACTTGGAAACTAAAATCTTGCTCAGTTAAGGAAAGAACCAGCTGATTTCCACCACCAAGGATTTGTGGTAAGAAGATTCCGACTGGTATGATGAGAATGAAAGCCAGAATTGGATAATAAGCTCTATCCAAACGGATTTTTTGCCCAAGCCAATCATAAACTCTACCAACATTGAGTACAGCTTTTTCATAGAGAAAACCAGAAAGTCCTAGAAAAATTCCCATGAGGAGGTAAATCCAATACTGGTCTAGGGTCATGAGTGGGATATTATCTGGCATATCCAGTACGGGTGTTAGGCCAAATATGAGCAATGAGACAAAGTTTGCTACGAGACTGGCTGCTAGAGTTGAGACCCAAAAAAAGCGTGAAAAATGGTGGTAGACTTCTTCTACGACAAAGAGGAGACCTGCAATCGGTGCATTAAAGGCTGCAGCTAAACCAGCGGCAGCTCCACTAGCAATCAAGGAGCGTTCCTCTACTGGACTGGATTTGAGCCATTTGGCAATTCCTTTACCACCAACTGCTCCAAGTTGGATACTAGGCCCTTCACGCCCCAGCATGAGTCCACTTGCAATAGCCAAAATTCCTAGAATATATTTTTTCCAAAGTACGCCCCACCAGTTGAGAGTCATCAGTCCCTTTAATTCGGCTTCAACTTGAGGAATCCCTGAACCATTGATATCTTTTTCTGATCGAGTTAATTTCGCACTGAGCCAACAAACTATTAAATAAAATAGACCAATGATAAAAAGATTGCGCACTAGGTACGCTTGATCTTGATAAAGTCCTTGTATCAGGTGGAAGCCTTTTTCGATTGAAAACCGAAAGGATCCGACAATGAGCCCCACGACGAGTCCAACAATAATTCCTCGTCCAACTTGGGATAATATGGTGCTTGAGGCAAAGGCAAATTCTTTCTTGGAACTGAGTGTTTCTGACTGTTCCTCCATAATCATTCCTTCTAACTTAACTTTCTTTTTCTCCTGAAACCAGCGATTTAACGGGTTCAAAACTTGTTCGGTGAATTGGGGTAACTCCTAGTTTTTCCAGTCCTTCTAGGTGTTTAGCAGTCCCATATCCTGCATTAGCAGCAAAATCATAGCCAGGGAACTGCTGATTGTATTCCTTCATCAATTCATCACGTGTCACCTTAGCTACTATTGAAGCCGCTGCGATAGAGAGGGAATTGGCATCTCCTTTGATGATAGATGTTTGTGAAATGGGCAATTCTAGTTTCATGGCATCTATCAAAAGATGTTCAGGTTGCGGACTGAGCTGGGAGATTGCTTCCTGCATGGCTAGTTTAGTTGCTTCATAGATATTGACTTGGTCGATGACCTGATTATCCATGATACCAATCCCGATTGACAAGGCTTGGTCTTGAACGGCTTGGAAAATTTCCAGATGTTTCTTTTTAGGAATTTTCTTGCTGTCGTTGAGGCCTTTAATCTTACAATTTTTAGGTAAAATAACGGCTGCAGCGACTACAGGACCAGCAAGAGGACCACGGCCGACCTCATCAACACCTGCAATTAAGGTCAATCCTTGCTTATAAAGTTCTTTTTCATAAGAAAGCATGGATTCCAAACGCAAATTTTCATCCAATTCAGCTTGAATGGCCTTTTTACGCTTGCTGATTTCCTTTTGAACTCCAGAGCGACCATCTTTTTCAAGTTCTAAAAAAACAGGGCTATCTAGATTCTTAACTGTAGCAAGGAGTTCTTTGATTTCTTTAATCGTCACTATCGAGGTCATCCAATGTATCTAAGGTATAGTTACCGAGTTTGCCATCACGGACTTCCTTCACGAAGAGACTGTAAAAACGGTCATAGTCGTCACGGAAACCGAGGGCACGAGTCATATCCATAATAATAACAGGCGCTTCTTCTTCAATTTTCATTTGTTTGAAGCGTTCAGCCAGCTTTTCTGGATAATGTTCTTTGAAATAATTGATACCAAAAATGGTCACCTCATCCATAGGAAGCAACTGATCTTTGATAGCTCCAGTCAAGGCTAGTTTAAGAGCAACAGTTTCATCCTCAAACTTAGGCCAGAGAATCCCCGGTGTATCCAATATTTCCAGGTCTTTATTGGTTTTAAGCCATTGTTGGCCTTTTGTCAACCCTGGTTTGTTGCCGACAACGGCAATCTTCTTACCAGCCAAACGGTTCATGAGAGTTGATTTACCAGCGTTTGGAATCCCAATAATCATGGTACGCAAGGTTTCAATTTTGATACCACGTTCTTTCTGACGAGCAATCTTATCAGCCATGAGCTTTTTGGCAGCATCTGTTACGACTTTTACAGTCACTTGCTCTTTAGAGTTGATAGCCAGAGTCTGAATTCCTTGTGATTCAAAATACTGACGCCATTCCATGGTCATTGCTGGATCAGCCAAGTCTGCCTTGTTTAAAATCAAGAGTTTTGGTTTGTCACCAACAATCTTGGTCAACATAGGATTTTGACTAGATAAAGGTAAGCGTGCATCCACCAAAATCGTCACAAAATCAACAAATTTTAAATTTTCCTGCACCTGTCGACGCGCTTTAGACATGTGACCAGGAAACCATTGAATAGTAGCCATTGAGTTTTTCCTTTCATAGCAAGGGTTTAGAGCCCCTATTTTATTTTACTATCGTTTGAACATAGAGAGTTTTCAAATGAATGATGTCCAAACAGTTCTTGCTTTATAACATAGAAATCTACTTTATATTATATCATGACTTCTTTATTTTGTCCGCTTTTGCTTCTAGATTAAATAGTGTGCAAACGATTAAATCATAATAATAAAATTAGAGAAGACATTCATGTCCTCTCCATCAACTTTTAATCACTCATCAAATAATTTCTCCAACTGTCTGGTTGCTGATTCAATCTCGTAGCCATTTTCATCTATCAGCTGTTTAATCTTTTCTGTATCAAACTCTCGATGATTTCTGACCGACAAAATCTTATCTGCCCATTTTTCAAGAGAATCTTTCAAAGACAGACTATTATCGTAGTTATCTAGTATTCTTGCATCTGGTAAATGATTTGCTGTTACAACAGGCAATCCATTTGCTTGCGCTTCAATGAGTACAATTGGCAATCCTTCAAAATTAGATGGGAAGAAGAACACATCTAATAAATTTAGCATTTTTCCGACATTAGTGGTCAAACCTGTAAAAATGACTTTGTCTTCTACACCATATTCTTTTGCCACATTTTCTAAAAATGCAGTATCTCCTCTTCCGATAAATACTAAACGAGAATTTGGTTCTTTTTTAACAATTTCACAAAAGACCTTAATACAGAAACTTTGATTTTTTTGTTTCTCATTTAAGCGGGAAACTTGCCCAATGACCAAACAATTTTCAGGGATTTGATATTCTTTTCGAAGTTGGATTTGCATTTCTTGATCGTATAAAAACTTCTCAACTTCAATGGCATTATGAATAACCAAGGCCTTTTTTCGTTCTTGACCATGATAAAAATGGTTCAATGCTTCTGTTCCGCAGGCCCAAAAATCTGTCGCATATTTGCCAACAAAAAGACGATTAACTGGATGAACAAAGCGATAAAATTTATCAGCTGTAGCACAATGTCCATGAACGATTCTTTTTTCTATCCCATATTTCTTTGCCAATTTTAAAAATTCTAGATGAGTCAGACCGTTTTGATTGGACCATACAATATCATAACGATGGGCATTTTTCTTAAAAAAATCATCCCATTCTTTTAAGGCTTGCTGGATATGAGGTCTTAACTTAGGGATTCTATGAACGACTAGAGGATTGCGACAAAGCTTTTTAAAATGATCACTAAATTCAACATCTTCAGGACCTTGTAGTAAAAATTCTAGTTCAAATTCAGAGGTATCAATATGGTTATAAAAATCTAGAACAATTTTTTCTAATCCTCCAATATCTGGAACTAATCCACAAACCAAAATTCTTTTCATTGATTTCTCCTTATTTTTTTAACTTTAATACTTTTTGAATCATCAGTATGATTTGTCTACCGCCTTCATGATTTCTAAATAGGAAAACGTAGACACCCAATACTGTCAAATAAAGAACGATTTTGATTGCCAAACTGAGAATGATATCTAACTGAGTTAAGAGGAAGTTATCCAGTAAACTCAAAAGTAGGATACTCATCCCTACAACTGAGAAATCTTGTAACATTGTTTTAAAAAAGTCCTTTGAGGAAGCTTTCAATCCATACTTAAAGGCGCTATAGGGTTCATACCAAGAACAAGTTAGTATTGTGGAACCGATTGTTCCTAATAATATTCCGGCGACTCCTAAATCTAAAATCGCTAAAAAGTAGAGTGAAAGGGAAATATTTAATAAAATTTCGACAATGACTTTTTTATTTTGTTCATAACTTAAGCCATAAACTGAAATCAACGTTAGAATCGGTCTTCTATAAAAAGTTAGGAAAAAATGAAGGACAATCAAAATTTCAACAGTACGATTAAATGAAAAATTTTCCCCTAACCAGATGGTCATAAATGGATGAATGAACATTAAATAGCCTAAGCTAGCAAAATAAATCAGGCTAAAAGCAATAAATTGGTATTTTTTTAGGAATTTAACCGTATCTGCTACTGTCGTAGATTTCGAATGAACTAAGTTACCTACGGAAGAAACAACTGAATTAATCACAGTATTTAGAATCAGTGAAAGAAATCCTAAAACATAGGTATAATTCCCATAAATACCAATAGCTGCTAAGCTGACAAAACTTGCCATTAGTATACTATCTGTTTGAAAAACAATCGTTTCTCCAATGCTACTCACTACATTGCCTTTGATATTTCGGATAAATTTTCCTTTTTCCTCCTGGTTAATGGGTGTTATCTCATTCTTAAACAAGTAACCATACAATCTATCAACAATCCCCGACATGATGATATTCCCTATAAAATTCATCATGATACTGATCAATAGATAAAAGATATAATTTTTGGTAAAGAATAAAATTCCGATTTGCAAGCATACACGAAGCGTATTTAATCCAAAGTCAATCAAAGTCATCATATAATTACGCTGATCGACATAAAGCAAGGTTCGTTTATAGGAGAAAAAATAGCTGGAAGCTGAGTTAAATACAAAGAGGAAAAAAATCAAATATACTTCACTATTTACCGTATAATCCTTTATCATATAAGGGAGAAATAATGAAAGTATAGCGCCCAGTATAAAAATAGAAAAGCCAATGATTCTATATAATTTTTTGAAAAGAATCATAAAGGCATTGATTTTTCCATGTTCTTCTCTGTCTAAGGGTCCATATAGTGCATAGCTCATGGCTCCAGCAACCCCTAATTCTGCCAAAGACAGGATAGAAACTAAACTAGACAAATAATTGTTTAATCCTAGATAGGTTACCCCAAGTAAATTGATAAAAATAGTTCGATTGATAAAGCCAAGAAGGACTTGAAAAGGTTGCAATGCCAGAGCAATACTAGTATTTAAGGTGGCAAATTCGGTTCTACTTTTTTTCGTGTATTTCATCTATTCCTTTAATTTTCCTTGTAAAAGTTGATCGAGATAACTTCCTGGAAGGACTTCTTCCTTGATTTTATAAGTCGTTTTCATAATCGGTGTTGTTTTTAACACTTCTTCCCATTCTTTTTCATCAAAAAGATCATGGGCATGATCTCTTAAAAACCAAACACGCTCAGCTGGTGCTAGAATAGGTAATCTATCCACTAATTCTTTAAATTCATGATTTGATTCATATTCGGACAAAATAAAATAATCCATCATCAGGTAATGAATAAAAACTGGGTATTTACGAACATAGTAAAGATATAAATCTCGAATATGTTTGAAACGAGATCCTCCTTTTTGTCCTGCCAGGAAAAAACCTGACCATTTAAAATCACCAATCGTTCGCTTCATTTGCTCAGGATATGTCGGTGGATGATTCAAACTAAAAAAGTCACCTTCAAACATTTCTAAAGTTGCATAGGGAGATACAAATAAGGTTGCATCCATCCAAATTCCACCATATTGGTATAAGAGACTAAAACGAATAATATCTGAATAATGCGCAGCTGATAATTCTTTTTTCTTGTATTTTTCGGTGATGTCTCCTGGAATATTGATGAAATCCGCCAGATTTTCATCCGTTAACAAATAGAATTCACAGTCATTTCTTTTGGCGAAGTCTTTTATGGTCTTCATTGAAGTCTGGACCGTCTCAGGTATTTGCGCTTCTCCCTGTTGCCACATTGTCCAAATCATTTTCGGAAATTCTGTTGTTTCTTCCTCTTTTTCATTACTCGAATCAACTAGTTGTGCTTCTTTTCTTAATTTTAATACAAAATCCAAAAGAATCTTTCTACGAAAATCATAAAACATCTTGTCAGATTTTTGTGCAAGAAAGTAAACACATGTTAGTTTAAGGCCATAATATTTTAAAATTTGACGATAGCGAGCCATTTTTTTTTGTAAGATTTGTAGTTTCATAAACTCTACAAATTCCTTTCACATTTTTCTAAAGCTGTTTTTAGAAAATATCCGTTACGAAGTTTCTCTCCTACTATTTTACTATTTTTAATCAGCTCTTGAAAATCTTCTTCATCAATCGAGTTTAAACAATCTGCAATTTCAAATAATGAATCAACAAGTATTCCACAATGGTTTTTTCGTACAAAATCAGCTAAAGCAGATTGGCTCCATACAATAATTGGAAAACCTGATGCTAAATATAAAGAGGCTTTATGTGGGTTATTCATCTTTAAATATTCTCCATACATCCCACTACAAGTATGGGGGCTATCTCCATCCCAGACTAAGCCAAAACCACCTTGAAGATGATGAGGAAGTTCATCAGGAGAAAAAGCACCTTGATAATGAACGTTGTAAGGAAGATTTTCCTCTTCAAAGTTAATGCCATAAATAGAAAAATCTGGTTTTTCAGGTAATTGTCGAGCATATTTTGTTTTTCGAATATCGAAATTTCCAGCTAACAAAATAGTTTCTTTTTCATAAGCTTTCTTCTCTTCATAATTTGGAATCAAATAATCAAATATTTCTAAGGAAACAATCTTCTCTTCCGGTATTCCTAATCGCACAAGTTCTGCTTTCATCTTTTCGTTATGGGCGATAATACCATCCACTTTTTCAAGTACGATTTTATTTTGTAAAAAATGGATAATAGAGTATTTGAAATCTGTAAATGACTTGATTTTTTGGTTTCTCAGGGACTCGATATCGTGAATCAGCAAATAAGCTTTGAATGTTCTATTTTTCAAAAATCTCGTTAAAATTTGTTTTTTTAAGGAATGCCATAATAACGGAAATTGAAGAACTATCACATCTTCCTTTTTCAAAGTGATGGGATTTGAATCATTATTTAGGGAAAAAGGTTGATATCCTGCTTCTAGCATTATTTTTTCAGCATCTAATCTTGCTTTAGATCCTGCATGTTTGGCTTCTGTGTAAAATTCTTTTAAGTAATAATTCATACTACTTCAACCCTCTCCAAAATCTTTTTACAATATATTTTTCAAATCTCCATTGAATGGCTCCAACAACTCTTGAAATAAAGACAATCTTTTGAGGGAATAAGCGATAAGCTCTCATTAAAAATGAGCGACTTGAACTTTTAGCGTAACGATTCAGATACTCGACATATTTTTCTTGATAGGGATTTCCCTCAAATATGCGATAGTCGACAACGTGCATCAAAACTAAATGGAATAAGCGACGTTGTACGTATGGGAGTGAGTCAGCATTTCCTTCATATAGTTGCTCCACTTTATCACAAATCGTAAACAAATCCAAATTTTTCAAATTAAATTCGCGATTCATAATACTACCAGAACGCACGCGATAATAATATCCTATATAATCGATTTTTACCATTTTATGAATATGTTTTAAGATTCCCATTCCTCCATATACATCTTCATAAAATAGACCTTCTAAAAATGGAAAATTGAGAATCACTTGTCTTCGAAAAAGTTTAGCAACTGCATTCAAACGGACAATATTATCTGTACATAAAGAGACTAAAGCTTCTTGGGCATTTCCTTGAAAAATAATTTTGACATTCTCGGGAGAAGGGATTTCTATTTCTTTTCTATCATTTGTATACCAACATTCTACGATGTCCATTTCTTCTGAAGTCATGTGCTTTAATAATTGCTCCAACATATCATCTTTAATGACATCATCACTGTCTACAAAAGTGATAAATTCGCCTTTAGATTCAATCATACCACGATTACGAGCGCCACTTAATCCTTTATTTGCTTGATTGATTAAGTGAAAGCGAGGATCATGTTGACAATAGCGCTCACAAATTTCTTGTGAATGATCCGTAGAACCATCGTTAACAAGTATTACTTCAATATTGCTATAAGTTTGACATTGAATACTATCTAAACATTCTTCCAGATACTCTTCAACATTGAAAACTGGCACAATGACACTAATCAATTTGCTGTACTCCAAATTCATTCCCCTTTATCAATAAGCTCTTTCAAATAATTCAACCATCTCCAGGTTCTATTTACAATCGGAAATGTATATCGTAGATATAGTTTTGGAGCTATTTTATACATTCGAACCATTTTACTAGTTCTTGCCACTTCTGGAGATTTTTCTACAAGTTTTATGTATTCTTTTAATTTTTCTTCATATAAATTTTGGTAGGGATTGTCATTTTCGATAAAATCTTTATGATGAGTCGTGACAATTTGAACTAAAAACTTTCCGATATAAGGGATTAAGGTTTCATCTGAAGCAAACAAATCCACTAGTTTATCACAACAAGTAAACAAATCTAGATTTTTCTCAGAAAAACGTCTTCTCATGGTACTGTTTGAATATTCTCGATAATAGTAGCCTACATAATCAAGTCTTACCATTTTTCGGATAAATTTCAATAATCCTACGCCGTGATAAATATCTTCATAAATAACTCCTGTTAAGAATGGAAAATCTTCCACTAAGTGTCTTCGATATAATTTACAGACTGGAGAGTAAGACAACCCGTAATTACAACTCTTTATAACAGCTTCTTCTGAATTTCCCTCAAACTCAATCTGAATATTATCTACTTCCTTTAATTTATCAAAAACACTTTTAGTAGCTCTATAATGACATTCTACCAAATCAATGTCTTCTGCCATGTAACGATTCAAAATTTCTAAATATTTTATGGATAGGACATCATCGCTATCCACAAAAGTAATCAATTCACCTCTAGAAGCAGTAACTCCATGATTTCTCGCAGCACTCTGTCCCTGATTTTCTTGATTGATTAAGCGAAAACGAGAATCTTGTTGACAATATCTCTCATAAATTTCTTTTGAGCCATCCCTTGAACCATCATTGACTAGAATCACTTCTATATCCGTATAAGTTTGATGCTGAATACTGTCTAGACATTCTTCCAGATACTCTTCAACATTATAAACAGGTACAATGACACTAATCATAAATAGGCTCCTATTAAATTTTCCATTTTTTTCGAATGTCTAAATATCTTAAATATAAAGGATAAAATATACTTAAAAAATATTTTGGTGAGTAACTATACCATCTTAATAATTTACTAGAATTGAAAATATCCGATGATTTCTTAGCTATTTCAAAATAGTTATCAATTGCATCAACATATAACTGATAATATGGATGTCCAACTCTTATATTATACTTTTTAAAATGTCCAATACCGACTAAAAATAACATATTCCCTACATAAGGTAACCAATTATCTTCTCTAAATTCCTCTAATAATTTTTCGCCAACCTTAAAAATATCAAGATTCTTTTCTGAATATTTCTGATTCATCGTACTAGAAGTATGATATCGATAATAATAACCAATATAGTCAATTTTTCTTATTTTATGAATATATTTTAAAGAGACGATTCCAGTATAAAAATCTTCATAAATTAAATTTTCTAAAAACGGAACTTTCTCCACTATTTCACGACGATAGAGTTTTGCGACTGGACTCCAACTTACTCCATGATTAAAACATTGGTATAATGCTTCATTTGAATCAAATTCTTTAACATGAATATCTTTTTTTTCTTCATTTAAACATTGAATAGCCTCAGTTCTATCACATTCTACAATATCAATTCCATCAGACATATACTTCTTTAATTGTGTCAACAAATCAAACTTTACTATATCGTCACTATCAATAAAAACGATGAATTCTCCTGTAGACTCAGCAACGCCTCTATTTCTTGCAATACTCTGTCCTTGGTTTTCCTGATTTATTAAGCGAAAACGAGAATCTTTCCTACAATATTCCTCACAAATTTCTTTTGAGTAATCAGTAGATCCATCATTGACTAAAATAACTTCAAAATCTGTGAAAGTTTGCTGCCTTATACTCTCTATACATTCTTCCAAGTATTCTTCCACATTATAAACGGGGACGATAATGCTAATCATTTTTATTCTGACATCTCCTTTAAAATTTAGTGCATCCCCCTATATATTCAGGTAATCAATTTTTTCCTATATGTAATTTATCATTTAGATGATTCATTACTTTTTTAGTAGATATCCAAATCTTTTGTATACTTGTATAAATGGGATGAGTAATCGTTGTATAATATTTTGGAGCAAGTAAGTACAGTCGCAATAAACGATATTTCTGGACAACTTCCTTGGATTGCTTTGCTATAAAAGCAGCGTTTCGAATAAAATTTTCATATAAATCGACATATGGATTCTTCTTATTTATTCCATCTTTTAAATAGTGTCCATGACCAAGATAAAACATAAAATATCCAATATAAGGAAGCATATTTTCATCATCTTTAAAGGAATCTATTAACTGATTTCCCACTTTAAAAATATCTAAATCTTTTTCATTAAAGGGTTTCGTCATAGTACTATTTGGACGAATGCGATAATAATAACCAATAAAATCAACGACTATAATTTTTCGAATATATTTTAAATAATTTATTCCTGTAAAAACATCTTCGTAAATATATCCTTCCAAAAATGGTATCTTTTCAACAATTTCTCTTCTATATAATTTTGTAAAAGCGCAAAATTTCACTTCTTTAATCGCAATACAATTAAGAATTGCTTCTTTAGAGTTTCCTTCAAATGCAATTGTAGAAGGCTTAGTAAGATTGAACTCTTCTTTATTGATTGTTAATCTACATTCTACCATATCTACATCCGTCTTCATGTAAGGAAGTAGTACTTCTAATACGTTTGTATTGATAACATCATCGCTATCTACAAACATGATGTATTCGCCAATGGATTCTTTAACCCCACGATTTCTCGCAACACTTTGTCCTTGGTTTTCTTGATTAATCAATCTAAAGCGACTATCTACTTTGCAAAATCGTTCGCAAATTTCTTTTGAGGTGTCCGTTGAACCATCATTTACTAAGATAACTTCTATATCTTGATAAGTTTGATTTCGAATACTTTCTAGACATTCTTCTAAATATTCTTCTACATTATAAACGGGCACGATAACGCTAATCATTTTCCTCTTTCCCTCTTGTATGATACTACTTCATTCTTCTATCTTGTCTTCCCTAATGCCATTTTTCCATTTCCATATAGAGTGATAGAAAGGAAATAGGATGGTGTTGTAATATCTTGGACACAGCTTATAAAGTCTAATCATACGCGAACTTTTGGCTACCTCAGGATTTTTCTTGGTGATAGTTACATAGTCAGCCAATTTCTGATTATAGATATCTGCATATGAATTTCCTTTTTGAATATAGTCTTGATAATGCATGGTAGCTACATGCACTAGGTATTTACCAATATAAGGAAGAAGTTCTTCCCTATCAGAATACAAGTCTATCAATTGGTCACTGACTGTAAATACATCCAAGTTTTTGGGAGTAAAGGTTCGGTGCATGGTACTAGTCGCGTGTTGCCGGTAATAATAGCCTACATAATCAATCTTAACAATCTTTCTGATATATTTAAGCATGCCAATTCCGCTATAAATATCTTCAAAAATGAGCCCTTCTAGGTAAGGAATAGCTTCAACAATAGCTCTTCTATAAAGCTTTGTGACTGGATTGACACTAAGTAAGTGGTTAGGGACAACTTTCACTGCTTCTTCAGAATTTCCCTCAAAAAGGATCTTTGTATCTTGAGATTTTTCTGCCAAGAACTCCTTTTTATGTACGGTGAATTGACTTTCTACAATATCGACGTCGTCACTCATATAGTGCATCAAAGTTTCTAAATAATTTGCTAGGATCATGTCATCGCTATCTACAAACGCAATAAACTCGCCTCTTGAAGCTGCTACACCCGTATTTCGTGCAACACTTTGGCCTTGATTGCTTTGACTGATTAATCGGAAACGTTTATCTGCTTGGCAATAACGCTCACAAATAACTTGGGAGCCATCTGTTGAACCATCATTGACTAAAAGGACTTCAAAGTCTGTATAGGTTTGGTTTTGAATGCTGACTAAACATTCTTCCAGGTAAGTTTCCACATTATAAACGGGTACGATTACACTAATCATTCTTTATCCTAACCTTATTTCCTTAATCCAATTTCATCTAAAAGGGTCTTTGTAAAATCTTTTTGAATCGCATTTACCTTGTTATTGACTTTTTTTCGTTCGTCCATATAAAGATCTTCAGATTTCATGACACTCTCTAGAAAGTCTAATAAATCATGCGAATCACGAATGACACTTCCCACCATTAAACTCTTCACATCTTCAAACACAAAGCCTCTTTTTTCCTTGTATTCCTCATAATCATTAATGGTAAATGCAACTGGCCTATTTAATAAATAATAATCTAAAAATACTGAAGAATAATCTGTAATCAATGCTCTGGTTGTGCCCAAAAAAGTATATAAAGTCCCATACTGTTCACTAATGATATCTTCTGTCAATAGATGAATCGTCGAAGCATTCATTTCAAATTTCAACTGAGACTCCTCAAGAGGATGGAGTTTAATGTAAAGTTGATACCCATAGTTTGAAAGTAGTTCGTCAATGTTTTGAAAGTCCTCCTCTTCTAAAGAAAATATCAATGCTGCTTGGCTATCATGATAGTTTTTAGAATTGCGGTAAGTAGGCATCCAGATGATTTTCTTCTCTTCTTTCTCTTTAAAGAGTTCATCATTTCGAATATTGCCAACAAGAAGCATTTGCTCGTCCTTAGCATTAAAGGCTGCTTTCATGATTGGAGTAAATAAATCTGAAGAGGAGACTAATTTTGTAAAGAAATTATAGTCAATCTTTTCCATACCAACTTCAAGATTACCAATTTTTTTCAAGGGCATTCCATGCCACAAGTTGACAACCATCTGATTTGGAGCAGGCTTTACAGGATACTTGCCAAATGAATAGAAAAAATATTTAGATGTTAAAAAATAAAAGAAACCTCGATAAATTGAAACATACTTTACATTCTTCTCTTTTTCTAAATGATAAAAATCATTTGAAGCACAAACAATTTCATAAGTTTCCTGATAGTCATTATCCACTAAATAGTGATAGAGGGTTCTAAGATTATCTCTAAACCCCCAATTAGAATAGAGAACAATTCTGTTCCTTTTCTTGGGAATCATTTTATTTATTTTATAAGTAAAATCACTTACTTTGAACAGTAAGGGTTTTAAATAGTTGATCATTCTCTTTTTAAACCTTGCTTATAAATTTCTTTTAAATTTTGAACATTTTCTTCAATGTCAAACGACTTTAGGTGTTCATTTAGCTGTCGTTGTTTCTCATTGATAGGCGCCTTTTCGATATAGTTTACCCATTTAGGCTTATCTAGAGGCATGGCTGTGCAGAGTTCACTAACGATCTGAGTTGTTGGATCAATCGTTTCATTCATGAGAATATCGACTCCAGAACACTGAGCCTCTACCAGCACGATTGGGAAACCTTCATACAAAGACGGAAAGGCAAAAATATCAAAGGCTGAATAAAACTTATGAACATCTTCTCTTTTTCCTGAGAAGATAACATTCTTCAAATCCTTACTATTTTCTTCTAAAATAGCACGATCTGGCCCTTCACCAACAAAGAAAAAGGTAACGTCAGGTAATTCTTTGGCAACTTCAATCAAAAAAATCTGATTTTTGAAGGGATTTAAAATCCCAATCATCCCTACTACTTTTTGATGTTCAGCTATATGAAACTCTTTACGGATTTCTTCTCGAAAAGTTGGAGAAAAGCGATACTTATCGATGTCAATTGCATTTGGAAGGATTTGAAAAGATTTCTTTCCAAATATCTTCAGTCCAGCTAATTGGCCACAAGAGATACGATGGGTCGCATTTTTCAAGGTTAAAAAGACCAAAAATCGATTGCGAATACTTTTTAACCAAGTATCTGAAAATTGGCTACTATGATTGTGGTAAATCCTAACTGAAACACCATTTTTTCGAGCATAGTAATTATGTATAAAAGCGGTTATAGGATTATGGACATGGAGAATATCAATTTTATTCGTTTCATAAAATTGTCGGCACTCTCTCGCATAAGCAAATAATTTTGAAATCTTTAGGGCTGGAAATACAATGCGTTTGATTTCTTTTTCATCTAGGTATTGATTAAATGGGAAATGAGCGTCGCCATTTGACTCGCCAACAATATATTCAAACTCTTGATCATCAGTTGGGATATGATTTTTGATAAAACTTTGTACCCCGCTCATGGTATTCCTTACACCACCTGTTACATGTATGACACGATATTTCATTCTAGTTCCCTTGATTCAAATCATTCTTTATCTTAGAGGTTGAAATTTCTTTTGTTCGTGGTAGGTAAACAACTTCTATTCCTAAATCACTTAAATAATCAAACTTACCCTGCCAATCATCACCAATGACAAACACATCAGCATGATACTTTTCGATGTCTGAGATTTTTTGATCCCAATTTTCTTCTGGTATGACAAGATCCACATATCTGATAGCCTCTAATAGCGATTTTCTTTTTTCATAATCAAAATAACATTCTTTATTTTTTTCTAGTCTATTAAATTCATTGGTGGATAATCCTACAATCAGATAATCTCCCAAGGCTTTTGCCCTTTTTAAGAGATTAATATGGCCGTAATGCAATAAATCAAATGTTCCGTATGTAATGACTCTCTTCATATCTTCTTAACCACCTCTACTTCTTCTCTCATTTTTTTCTTATAGACCCATTTCCTAATTGAATTCGGAAGAATTCGAACCGCGTTACGAAGGAAAATATTTCTAAGAAATTCTACTAGATAAATATCTCTTCTATGATAAAAATCTAATTGGAGCATAAAGTCCGTTTTTACATACAAGAAACCGCCTCTCCGCAGATAGCTAGAATCGTTTGTCTGCATGACAACCAAAGGTTCTTGGATATTCAAAAAATCCTTAGTTGGATTATCGTGTAACAATCTCATTGTGAGGTCATAATCCTCTAGATAGCGGAATTCACGATAATTACCAGCCTTCAAGATATACTCTTTTCTCATCATACTAGAAGGATTATTAAAAGGATTGCGCAGTCTTGAATACTGTCTAATTTCTTTGGTGTGTTCAGGTACTTTCTTTAAGGCCGTAAACTCAGAATTTTTCTCTAGAATATTAGAACCAACCATGATGAGGTTGGGATTTTTTTCAAAGGCTGCTACTTGCTTTTCAAACCTTGTTTTTAGAGAATAATCATCACTATCCATTCTTGCAATCAATTCTGTTTGGCATTGATTGACTCCAAAGAGAGAGGCTGGGCCTGAGCCTAAGTTTTCAGGTAAATGAAAAACCTTTAAAATCGGAATTTCTATCTGCAACTTTTGGATTTCTATTTCTAACTCTGCTGTCAATTCGCCATCACAAACTAAAATGATTTCTGTCGGTTTAAGGGTTTGTTGATAAGAGCTTAGTAAACTTTTCCTTAAATTTGTAGGAGTCTCTTTTTTATAGACTGTCGTTAAAACTGAAAATTGCATTTTATAACTCCTAAACCTAATTTCCAAATAACCAATCGACAATAACTGAACGGTAGGGAACGATATTGTACCAGTCAGCTTTAAAATAAACAATGACTAGAAAGATTGCAGCATAAACCAATATTACCAAATAAAATAAAAGCCATTGAACTTTTTTTTCACCTATTTTAGATAAAATCATGGGGATATATAGGCAAATAAAGGGGGTAAAATAGTGTGCGAATCTACCAAAAAGACTTGTTTGCAAAGTTGACGCAGTAAATAAAAAGGAGATAAAGAACAAAGTTCTTATAAATTCTTCTTCAGTCGATAATTTCTGTTTTCTAATCACTACTTCTCCAAAGACCAGAACGATGCCATACCAAATTGTTAAAAATACAGGAGCCCATTTATTGCTTTCCAAAAACCATGATGACTCCAGATAGGAAGTATACTGGGGAAAGAAAGAAATAAAGATAGTTGCAATTTGTTTGATAAAAGGTAAGATGATTAGAAATGCAAGGAACACAAATTGATATATTCTTTTGTTTAAAACGATTTTTTTAAGAGGGAAAAACAAGAGGCAGACGATACCAGATGTATGAAATAAGGGAGTTAGTAAGATAAATACCCATGCTAAAATCTTCTTGTTTTTTACTAAGTAGTGAAACCCTAAAAAACTTAAAGCGATTGCTAGACCTTGCCTGATATTTGATAAAGAATAAAAAAAGAGTCCTAACGAGCTGAAGTAAATCAATAAACTCATGTAAACATTTTTAGAATGCTTATAAATCACGAAAAACCAAGCAACTAAAGTTATAAAGGCATAGGCAAACAATAAAAAGGTATAGTGATCACTAAAGTTTCTTAGAAAAATATTACTTACTAAATAACCACTTTCAAATCGAGAACGAAATAGATTTGATAAATCCGGAAGTTGTAAATGATTCGTTTCAAAAATATGGATATAAGTTCCTAAGTCTCCTCCGACGCTAGAAGTACGAAAACCCGCAATGATTAAAAAAAAGAAAAAAGTCGGAAGAACAAGGAAACCTAATTCTTTTGCTTTATCCTCATATTTCAATGAGAAAAAGGCAAGAAAAGAGACATAGACGAACATTAAAAGATAGATTGTCATTTTTTCTCTCCTGCCTTTCAAATAGTTAGTTTAATAATAGTAATAATAGGTGTCTTTATGTGAATCCATTTTATTCATTATCACACCAAGTAGTCTAGCTCCAACATGATCTAATCTTCTTTTTGCTTCTATTATTTGTCGTCGTTTTGATTTTTTGATATCTACTACCAGAAGGGTAGCATCCGAAATACTGGCTAAAACTTGAGCATCAGTTGCTGCTAGCAAGGGAGGTGTATCAATAATGACATAGTCATAAAAATCTTCAAATGCTTTGAGTGTTTCTTCCATAGAAGAACTAGCTAACATCTCAGATGGATTAGGCGGAACAGGCCCTGAGGTCAGTACATCTAAATTCACATCATTTATCGATAAATGATTAATGGAATCTACACCAGATCTTTTTAATAAAAAGGTGCTTAATCCCTCAGTATTGTTTAGCTCTGTTAATTTATGTTGGGTTGGTTTACGCATATCTGCGTCTATGATAATCACTTTTTTGTCTTGTTGAGCCAATGAGGCAGCAAGATTGATACTGACTTCACTCTTTCCTTCGTTAGGATTGGCACTTGTTATGACAATCAATTTGATATTTTTACCGAATTCTGAGAACTGAAGGTTACTCCTTAAAGTTCTAAAGGACTCAGCTACCGGAGATTTACTGTTATGGATAACTTCGATATGCATGTCACTCACCTTTTCTCTTTCTCTCTATAGTCGGAATCATCCCGAGAACAGGTGTTCCCACTAACTCTTCCAAGTCTTCGTAAGAATCAATCGAATCACTCAATACATATTTGATGAAAATAACATTAAATCCTACAAAAGAAAATACTAGAATAGATACAAGAAGATTCTTCCATAGAATGGGATAAACTGGAGAATTACTTCCCAGTGCTTCTGTTACAACTGATAAGTTATCCCGTCCCAATCGGTCTGCTGTAAATTTTTTATACTGAATGACATACTCTTTAATGTAACGATCAGCTAAATCTCTATCTAGGGCTCTTACGGTTACTGTGACTAGCTGAGAACCTGAGTCATTCGTTAGTCTAACCGACTTGATTTTTGAAATTTCATCTGGTGACAAGTCTAAAGCTTTGTTCGTCTCTTCTTTAACAGGAGGTAAATCTGCTATTTCTAGATAAGTTTTAGTTTGTCTTTGAAAGAGATTGAGAGCCTCAATTGTCTGCGCATCTGTGTTCTGACCTGAAGCATTTTTCATGATGAGCTTGGATTGAAGACTATAAACAGGTGAGATGATAAAAACAGTATATAATCCAACTGCTGCAGTTCCTATCAATGTAAAAAGGATTAGAAATAGAAATTTACTCTTGATCAAAGTAAAAATCCTATTGATGTTTTTATTGAAAATTGTCATATTTTTCCCCAACTTATTTTTGAATCTTACTTATCTAGAACCATGTCCGGTAAAAATCACTTTAATAGTTTTAAATAAAATAAGTGAATCCAATTGAAAACATTCATTTTCAATATAGTACTTGTCATATTTTAATTTTTCATACGGAGTTAAATCGTAACCACCATTGACTTGTGCCCAGCCTGTAATTCCTGGAGGAATGGCCAAACGATCATTAAAATCTGGAATATAGTTTAAAAATTCACTAACAAATTCTGGTCTTTCCGGCCGAGGACCTATAAAAGACATCTCCCCTTTAATGATATTAATGATTTGTGGAAATTCATCAATTCGGGTTCTTCGAATAAATTTCCCAACTTTGGTAATCCGATGATCGTTCTTAATCGCCCATTGATGCCCATTCTTCTCTGCATCCAGATACATAGAACGTAGTTTATACATCATAAATTTTTTCCCATTTAAACCAACTCGTTCTTGTATGTAAATGGGGTTTCCGCTTGATTCTAGAACAATAAAAATGCAAGCAATAAGACAAACGGGGACCATAAACACTAAAGAAAATATTGAAAAAATAAGTGAAATTATTCTTTTAAATTTTCTATACGCCATTGTGTTGCCCCCTTTCTTATGAAGCAAATATAGAGATATAGAAATATCTTGGATGAGTGCAAAAAATACTAAAAACTCCTAATTTAATAAGGTTTGAACTAGTTGATTAGAACATTTAAGCATTATTTATATTTTGGACAAACAAAATGGTTCGAAGATTTACCATAAACAACTTTTTTCCTGATGTCAAATGTTGGTTCATATATAGAGGTCTGAAGGTTGTTTCACTTGTTATATAATGAACTAGATTATGAAAAAATCTGATATATTTTTCATAACTGATACTTATTTCCAAACACTCTCAGTTTAGGAACATTCGACTATTGATTTGTATGAAGTTTCTCGGAGAAATCAATTATTCACAAGTTATTAAATTTTTTTAATGGAAAATTTTGAACTGATAGAAAAAATTGATGAGTCTCTTAAACCGAACATAACAATATCAGTGTGAGCAGATTAATAAAATTACAGGAAGTGATTTGAAACAATAGAAGAATATAATAAAAGAGTCCTGCTTTCTATATGTTTATGTTTAAATGTCGAATTGCCCATAAATTTAAGTTATCTTACATCGTTTATATAATGTTATTATACTATAAATGTTGAAAACAAGCCACTTATAACCTAAAGTATCATAAGATTTTACACATTATCTAGTATAATAAAACATATATAAACAAGTATGATTTATGTTCTATTAAATATGTAGAGAATGAAACTGACTATGAAAAAAACAACACCTACCATGGCATTTCCACGGTAGGTGTTACTCATATCAATAATCGTTCTAAAAATGGTTTGATGCAGTTGAGGAGAATTCCTTCTATCCAGCTTTCCTGTGCTGAGGATAGATGTTCTGTCTTAAGGCTTACCTTTAAAAAGTCTCTGACTTGTTCTGGTGCGATTTCAAACTCAAAAGCTTTCATTTTATAGAAAAAGTCGATGAGTTTATCTGACAGGAATGCGGTTGAAAAGGGAATTTCACCACTTTTTCGATATTCTAATAAGAGCCGAGCAAATCGAGCTTTTTCTTCAGGAAGATCACGGAAATAGGAGTTGAGGAGCCAGGTCTGCTTCTGCTTTCTTTCAATTGGATCCTGACCTGCAATTCGTTGGTCTTTTTGCAGCTCTTTTTGGTATTGTTTGGCCTTGATAGCCCGTTCTGTTCGATTTTTTCCAAAAAGAATTTTCTCCCATTTACGTTCTTCTTGAGTTAGGGTTTCTGTAAAGCCAAAGTAATCTTGATAGGCACGCTCTGCCGGCCCCATGGCTAGGACCAGATTGTCTGCGTATTGTTTGGCGATTCTATCTCTTTTCTTGCGCTCTTTCTCTGCCTGGATTCGGAGTTCCTGTTCGTAGTCAATTTTCTCCTTGCCTAGCTTGACAAGGTAGAGTTGGTCATCTGATTTCCCAAGTAAAAAGGGTTTGATACACTTTTCAAGGACTTCTTCCATCCGAGCCTTTTTCTTTGGCTCAGCCTTGGTCCAATTTCCTCCTTGAAAGACTTCTAGGAAGAGCTGGTAGTCTCTCTCAGGCGCAAATTGATTACCGCGATTGGGTTTGAAAACACCTTTTTCCCAGAGCCATTTTAGAAGTCGCTCGTCAAAGTCACTTTTATTGACCTTGATTTTTTCCTTTTTCTGGGCTTTTCTGGTCAGATTTTCAACCTTTCTGAGTAGTTTTTCTTCCTCTTCTAGTTGCTGGTCAAGGCTTAATCGATGAAAATGCCGAACACAGTCGCTACCAATTGGAAAGAGGCGTTGACCTGTGACACCGTTAAAGAGTTCGTAGGCGTACTTGATGGCATTTCCACAGACACAATTGCTACGGCCGATACCGTTAAAAATCAAGGAAACTTCATTCCATTCCTTGGTAGCTTGTTCCCAAGTATCAGCTTTTGAAGCCTGTAAAACCGCATCGTGTAGGGATTTTCTAACTGGAAGTGTCATGAGGTCTCCTTTCTAGATTATACTTTTACAACTTGAACCTCGTCTTTACCGAGTAAAATCAAGTATTTTTCAATATTTTCAATCGAATAGGCTCGAGATAAAGCCTCTCCGTATAGGGCTAACTGACCACGATAACGGTCTATGAGTTGACTTGGTTCATCATAGCGGTCTGTCTTGTAGTCGAACAGAACGATTCTATCCTCATAAAGCAGATAGCCATCCAAGATTCCACGGACAACGAAGTCTTCCTGACTCTTTTGGTCACGTTTGAGCATGGAGAAAGGTTGCTCGCGGTAGAGATTGTCGGTATTGGCGAGAATTTCCTGACCAAGTGCTGTGTCAAAGAATGCAAGGATTTTAGCAAGATTGATCTTGTCTCTGACAGCTGGGCTGGCTTGAACTTGTTTGAGAGTTTCTGTCAGGCTAGCAAGCGTTGGTCGCTGACTGAGGTCAATTCTCTGCATGAGTTCGTGGGTAGCACTACCAATCTCAGCTCCTGTTACCTTTTCATTAGTTGAAAAATCTGGCAAATCAAAGCTGATTTTCTTGTCTACTGACTGGCCTTGACCTGCAATCTCGACACCTTCCATATCCATAACAGGTTCATAAAATTTCTTGATTTGGCTTGGAGTTTGAACACTAGGCAGTTCAATGGCTGCACGGTGAAGAGTATTATAGACTTCCACTTCTTTCAGCATTTCAAGGGCTTCTTTGATGGTCTCTGATTGACGATTATCTGCTTGAGAGCTATCTTGGAGAGGTCTCTTGTTTTCCAACTGACCAATAGCTTCTCTAGTCAGCTGATCTTCGCCAATAAAACGATAACTAAAGTTGAGATTGTCCTTGGCAAATACTTTGCTGATAGCCCAAAGCCAATCTTGGAAATTCTTGGCTTGCAGTCTAGTATTGCTATTTAGTTTCCCATTTTTAGCTGCTGGGTATTCCTTGGCTTCCAGCTTTTCACGCGAACCCTTGCCGACAAGATAGAGCTTTTTCTCAGCCCTCGTCATGGCAACATACAGAAGACGCATCTGCTCAGAATAGCTTGCCAGCTGTAATTCCTCTTCATTCTGTATATAGGTTAGGCTAGGAATGGAGAGTTTAATGGTTTTAGGGTAGTGGGCTTCCACTGCACCTGTCTCCATTTTGGCAATGTATTTGACACCTAGTCCATTTTTACGGCTGAGAATGACTTCTGACATGCTGTCTTGTTTGTTGAAATCCTGATCCATATTGAGAATAAAGACGTAAGGAAACTCCAGCCCTTTACTCTTGTGAATGGTCATGAGCTCTACGGCATCCTTTGGTGGTGCGGCAGCCACGCTTGCAAGATCGTGCTGAGCCTCTAAAACTTGGTCAATCATACGGATAAAACGAGACAAGCCCTTGAAATTGCTCTTTTCAAACTGGTCAGCCCGCAGTGCTAGGGCATAGAGATTAGCCTGCCTAGCAGGACCATTTGGCAAAGCTCCAACATAGTCATAGTAAAAACGGTCGTTGTAAATCTTCCAAATCAAGTCATAGAGGGAGTGAGTTTTGGAATACAGACGCCAAGAATCCAAAATATCCATGAATTGATTTAGTTTATCAGCTAAAACCGTATGAATTAAGTTTTTCAGGCTTGTTGCCTGTTTTTGAGCATTGATCAGTTTTTCATAGAGATTTTCTTGAAGTTTGTCCTCATCTTTCTGAAGAGACAAACGTGCTAACTCGTCCTCGTCAAATCCAAACATTGGAGACTTCATAAGGGCAACCAAGGCATAATCCTGCAGGGGATTGTGAATGACACGAAGGGTGTCCAGCATGACTTGTACTTCTAAGGATTGGAGATAATTGTTCTGCTCACCGTCGGTTTTGACAGGGATTCCATACTCAGATAAGGCGAGAAGAATCTGGTCATTACGACTGCGACTGGAAGTCAAAAGGGCAATTTCTTTAAAAGCAACGCCTTTTTCCTGATGGAGGTTCAGAATCTCTTTGATGACTAAGCGCATTTCACCTGTGAGTTTAGTATCTGCTTGGCTCTCTTCTTCCTCACCTGTGTCGTCCTTGTCGTAGAGGAGAAATTCTGCCTTGTTGTCTGGATTAGGAGTTAGTTTGCTATTGGCAAAGACAAGCTGGTGCATGCTGTCATAGTTGATTTCTCCGACCTCTTGGTCCATGAGGCGTGCAAAAACATCATTGGTTGCTGACAGCACTTCTGAACTACTACGGAAATTTTCCTTGAGGAGAATCAGCTTGCCCTCTTTAGGATTCTGTGCATAGCGTTGGAATTTTTCATTGAAAATCTGCGGATCTGCCTGACGGAAACGATAGATGGACTGCTTGATATCTCCCACCATAAAGCGATTGTGGCCATTAGACAGCAATTCCAACATCCGTTCTTGAATGTGGTTGGTATCCTGATACTCATCGACCATGACTTCGTGGAAACGTTCCTGATAAGCCTCACGGACTTGAGTAAAATTCTCTAAAATCTCAATAGTGTAATGGCTGATATCAGCGAATTCAAAGGCATTTTCCTGACGTTTACGCTGACGATAAGCCTCCACAAAATCACTCATGAAAGTTTGGAAAGTTTTAGCTAGTTCCCAGGTGTCTCCATGATAACGTTCTTGATAGTCGAGAATGGTTATCTGGTCTGATAATTGTCCTAGTTTAGCAAACTGAGACTTTCTTTCTTCGTTGTAGGCATCAGCCAGGGGCTTCAAATCAGCCTTACGACTTGCATTAGTCAGAGCCCGACCATTTTTCTCCTTAGAGATGGCGACAACACGCGTAAGTACTGCCTGATAAGCCTGACTATCGGACTCTTGATTTAAGGAGCCAATCTCATCCAGAATTAATTGAACACTTTCTAGATAAGCAGCCTTTGGAAACTCCTTGGCATCATTATCCAGATGGTAACGGAAAAAGCTTTCCAAGTCCCAAAGGGATTGCTGGATTTGCTCAGTCAGTTTTGTTTTTTCATTAGTAAAATCAGCTTTTTCAAAGCCTTTGAGGAAAGATTCGCTCAGCCATTTCTGAGGATTGCTGGTAGATTGGAGGAAGTCATAGATTTTGTAGACCTGCTGGCGTAGACCACGTTCATCCTTGCCACGCCCAGCAAAGTTTTTCAGTAAATGACTAAACTGCTCTTGCTGTTTACCTTGGTAATGCGCTTCAAAGACCTCATGGAAGACTTCATTTTTGAGAAGGAGTTGCTCACTCTGGTTTTGTAAAATGCGGAAATTAGGCGCAATATCAATCAGATAGCCATGTTTGCCAAGGAATTTTTGTGTGAAGGAATCCATGGTACCGATGGCAGCGTTGGGTAGGTCTGCCAACTGGCGACCCAAGTGTTGTTTGAGGTCAACATCGCTACTTTCTTGGATTTGTTGGCTGATTTTTTTCTCCAAACGTTCCTTAAGCTCTGTCGCAGCCTTAACCGTAAAGGTCGAGATAAAGAGTTGAGAAATTTCGACACCACGCGCTAACTGATCCAGAATACGCTCTGCCATAACAAAGGTTTTCCCAGAACCAGCCGATGCTGAGACTAGGATATTTTGGCAAGAAGTGTAGATTGCTTCAATTTGCTCGGCAGTTTTCTTCTGTTCCTTGCTCGAATTTGCTTCTGCTTCTTGCAGTTTTTGAATTTCCTCCTCAGTTAAAAAGGGAATGGGCTTCATCGATTCAACTCCTCTCTTATTTTTTCAAACCAAGCTTGCTTGAGTTTTTCTCCGACCAGACGCTTGCCGTCAGCTAAGTCCAATTTCTCTAGGAAACGGGCTTGACCCAAATGGTAATTGGCCTCAAAGCCTGTGATGGCTTGGTGTTGCTGGACGTATGGGGCAATGCTTCTGCCATTTTCTGTATAAGGATTGATGGCGAATTGGCCTTCTAAAATCTTCTCAGCTGCTTTCTTGTAAAGATGGGCATTGTAGTCCAGTAGGAGCTGGAATTCCTCATCTGTCAGCTGGTTGGCTTTGCTTTTGTTGTAAAATTCGCCCAAATGACTGCTTTCTTTTTCCAAAAAGAGGCCTTGGTATTTCATAAATTTGCTGGCTTCTGCTACTGCTCCAGCCAGACTTTTAACGGCCATCAGAGATTGGACAGGTTCAGACATTTCCAAATACATGGCACCGAAAAAGTTCTGCTCCCCTTCTCTTTTTAGGGCAGCTAGATAAGTTGGTAACTGGGAATTGAGGCCATTAAAGAAATGAGGAAACTGGAACTGAGTTAAACTAGACTTGTAGTCTACCACTCCTAATGCTCCATCAGCTTTCAATCGGTCAATGCGGTCAACCTTGCCTCGTACAAAGACACTGCGTCCATTGTCTAATTGAATAAAGGCCTGCTCTTTTCCACCGAAATTCGCTTCCTCTTTGATGGTTTCGATGGCTGGATTGTGACGGAGAATGTGGCCTGTCGTCCGTGCAACATCAAGCAGAACCTCCTTGGTAAACTGGGCTTCCAAACTTTCTTGATAAATAGCCTCAAATTCTCGTTCTTGACTGGTTTCGTGGATTGCTTGTTCTAGACGTTGGTCAAAGGAATCTTCGTCAGGTAATTGTAAAGCCCGTTCAAAAATACGGTGCAAGAAATTCCCATGACTACGAGCATCAGGGCGAAGGCGCAATTCTTCCTGCAAACCTAAAACATAACGGAGGAAATAACTGTATTGGTTCCGGTAAAACTCCGTCAAACCAGAGGTAGACAGGTAAAACTCCTGATCAGCAGGATAGAGAGCTTGTAAGGTGTCCTTAGCCAACTGCTTACTGCTTGGACTGGTTGGGAGAGCTGGATTTTCCAACCCTTGCTGATCTAGTTTTTTCCCCATCACACGCGCCAGAACCTTGACAAAGGTCAAATCTTGCTCCCTATCACTCGTATCGCCCTGCTGGTGATAGGCAACCAGACTAGACAAAAGACTGTGATATGAGCCCATATCTTCTTTAGACAGCCCTTTGTGATTCATCCTCTTCTCTTTCCGACTAAATCCAAAATGGACCAGCTCTTGAAGATAGGCAGATTCCTTACTTTCACTTTCATTAAAAAGGCTTGGAGCTGACAAGACCAACTGCTTGCGAGCAGAATTGACCAAGGAAAGCATAGTGTAGCGATTTTTCTTGAGGTTCTCACTGCTGGCAATCAGTAATTGCGCTCCATCTTCTGTCGCTTGGTTTAGGCTCTGTCTTTCTTCGTCTGTCAAAAGACTGGTGTTTTGCGCAATTTTTGGCAAATGATCCTGAGTCAGCCCAATGGCATAGACAAAGTCAGCTGTCAGAGGGGCAATCAAATCATAACTCTGCACCAGAACGGTGTCTACGGCTGCTGGAATGGTACGGTATTGAGATAGGCTCATTCCAGAATAAAGCAAGGCCAAGAAGTCCTCTAGATTAACTTGCGAACCAGCAAAAACAGTCGCAAATTGTTCTAAAACATGACAGAATGCCTTCCAAACCTCGGCTTGCCTTTCTTGTTCTAGGACTTCCATAGTGGCTGTCAAATCTTGGAGTTGCTTGGTTACTGCACCTTCTTTTAGAAAGACATTCCACTTTTGCAAGAGATTTTCAGCCTTCTGCTTTCGGCTGGTAAAGAGAGTCTCAAGAGGTGCTAAAATACGCAGACGAAGAGCATTTAAACGCCCTAGATCAAATTTTCCATGGTGGGATTTGGTGAAGTTTTGCTGAAAGGATGGCAAGCCATTGATACCAAGATAGCGGAGATATTGCTCAAAAGCATCAATATCAGCCTGGCTAAGGTCAGTATACAGACCAGTTCTGAGGAGGTTAATCAAATCCTCCTGACGGAAACGGTAGCGTTTTAAAGCTAAAATAGACTCGACAAACTGAGTCAAAGGGTGGTGCGCCATGGATTCGCTTCTACCAAGATAGAAAGGAATCTGGTACTGGTCAAAAATAGTTTTCAGCGATAATTGGTAAGAAGCTACATCCCCTAAGAGAATACGAAAATGCTTGTAGCTAAGGTCTGAGTTCTCATGCAATTTCTGACGGATACTACGGGCAACTAACTCCAACTCTTCTTTTTGCGTCAAACAAGACCAGATTTGCAGATTTTCGCGGTCATTATCATCGATCTCCAAAGTAAGGTCTGAAAAGTCATAAGAAGACTCCAGCAAACGAGAGGACTTGTCAAAACTATCCATCTTTTCATGAGTTTGAGAATAGTTCTGGGCAGGTGTTTGGTATTTAGAGGCTAGATGATGGAGAAACTCCACACTGGCTTGGTAGAGATTACCCTCGCTAAAAGGACTGGTATAAGCTTTCTTGCTAGCATAGACTCCAATGACAATCTCAACCCCCTTGCCATGAAGTAAATCCACAATCCGCTCTTCCTCGGCAGAAAAACGGGTAAATCCGTCAATAACCAAGGCGATTTGAGTAAAATCACTACTAACTTTGTCATTCTCAATAGCCTCAATCAAATGGGATAACTGACTTCCCTGAGCTAACTGACCTTTATTGAGATAGACAGTTACTTTCTCAAAAATCAAGAGTAAATCCGCTCGCTTGTCCTCATCTGCCAAACTTTCCAAGTCCAGAAAACTCATCTGAGCAGTCGTCATCTCGTGATAAAGCTCAATCAACTGCTGGATAAACTGAGGATCCTGCTTAATCGCACCATAAACACGTAAGTCCTTGGGATCAAGTTCCGCAAGGCACTTATAAAAGGCCATTCCAAGGCCGATATCATCAAGACTGGTCTTAGCTGGTAAATCATTCAAAATCAGGTAACGAGCCATTTGAGCAAAGCGCGTGACAGTAATCGCAAAAGAAGCCTGCTGGGACAAGCATTCCAGCACGGCGCGTTCCTTTTCAAAAGAAAGAGAGTTGGGAGCGATGTAGAAGACCCGCTTGCCCGCCGCAACTAGCTCTTCCGCCTCTCTTGTTAAAATTTCTGTCAAAGAAGTCCGAATATCAGTATAAAGTAATTTCATCTCTGCCTCGTTGGAATTTTTGATTACCTTTTATTATACCATTTTTTAATTAAGCAATCCTGTAAATAATCAGTTCTTGCTCATCTATTGAAAAGAAAATGCCGGAAAATTCCGACATTGTTTTAGTAAGCTAACTTCCTGAAAATAGGAGTAACCACAAGTTCCAGAAGGCTGTAATATTGATGAGGATATGAACCACTATTGGATAGTAGAGACTTTTTGTCATGCGATACAATATAGCCAAAATAAGACCTCCACTAGCATAAATGAAAAAGGCAAGAGGTGTTAAAGCTAAATTGATATGAATACAACCGAAAATAATAGCAGAAAGCAAGATATCTCCGTACCAAGGCGAGTTTTTGAAAAAGGTTGTCATAAGCACACCGCGATAAATCAATTCCTCAGAAATAGGGCCGATGAAGCAAACTATGAGCAAGAAATAGGGTAATTCCTGTCGCCCCATCATTTCTATCGTTTCATTCAAAGAAATTTGATTTGAAGACGAGGGTATGAAATAAGACAAGAGGAAGTCCGACATATACGAAATGATGTAGCCCAGTAAAAGGTAGATAAAGTACCTCAGCTGCCACTTGAAATGAAAAGTCTTCTTTCCTGCAAAAACTAGTAGATAGATGACTGCTGACAAAAGAACCCCACTCTCCAGCAAAAGTAGAATCTGGAAAAACTCACGACTTGCTGGTAAATAGGGCTTTGTGAGGTAGTTGAAAAGCCTCCAAAACCAAGTTGATTTGTAAAAAATTAAGGACAATGCTAATAAAATTTGAATAACCCGTTTTTTCATATTAAATCCTCTGTTTTCCTTGATAAGCTTACAAAATACTTGATTGAATCGCAAATTTAGTATAGCATATCTTTTCAAAATATCCTCTTCAAATCATGAATTGTCATCAAAGCATCTTAAACTGTAAAATCAGCTAGCCACTATCCTTTTACCATTATCTTCTCCAAAATATGCTATAATAATACCAAAAGATAAAGAAGGAAGTCTTATGATTAAACTACTAGCCTTGGATATGGACGGAACTCTCCTCAATGAAGCCAAGGAAATCCCACAAGCTCACATTACTGCTATTCACAAAGCCATTGAAAAAGGTGTCAAACTGGTTCTCTGTACGGGTCGCCCGCTTTTCGGTGTCCTCCCTTACTATCAAAAACTGGGTCTTGACCTCCAGAATGAGTATGTCATTGTTAACAACGGTTGTTCAACTCACCAGACCAGCGACTGGGGGCTAGTCGACTGGCAAGAACTCAGTCCAGCTGACATCGAATACCTCTATGATCTAGCAGAAAAAAGTGATGTTCAGTTGACTCTTTTTGATGAGGAACATTATTTTGTCCTCGGAGGTAAGCCTAATCAAGTCATTGAAAATGATGCTAAGCTAGTCTTTTCAGACCTGACTGAAATTTCTCTTGAGGAAGCGACCAGTGGTAAGTATCGTATGTTCCAAGGTATGTTTTTAGGGACAAAAGAACAAACAGACGATTTTGAGAATCGTTTTGCTGGGGAACTCTGTCAACGATTTAGTGGAGTTCGTTCGCAGCCTGTCATTTATGAAGCTATGCCACTTGGTACTACAAAGGCTACTGCTCTTTCTCGACTAGCTGAAATTTTGAAGATTGAGCCATCAGAAATTATGGCCATGGGCGATGCCAATAACGATATCGAAATGCTCCAGTTTGCAGGACTGGGCATTGCTATGGGAAACGCCAGCGATTATGTCAAATCCCTAGCTGATGACGTTACAGTCAGCAACGAAGAAGACGGCGTCGCGCGTGCGATTGAAAAACATATTTTATAGTAAAGAAGCCCAGTTCATATCAACTGGGTTTTGATATTTAAGAATTCCTAAAACTTTAGAAACTCTTTAGAAATCCTTGAGCTTTCTTTGATTTCTATGCTTTATACTAAAGTTATCAAAATAAATCAAAAGGAGTGAATCATGAAAACAGTACTTGACATTCATGGATTGTCCAAAAACTTTGCCAAACAATCTATTCTTCAGGATCTTCATCTAACCATAAGAGAGGGAGATATTTATGGACTTATCGGGAAAAATGGAGCTGGGAAGACTACCTTAATCAAAATCATTACGCAACTACTCTTTGCGGATAAAGGGACTGTTTCCCTCTTCTCCAGCAAAACGGAAAATGAGTGGACCAAGGCCCTATCTCGAGTAGGTTCGGTGATCGAATCACCTGTAGCTCATAATCACTTAACAGCCTATCAAAATCTGAAATATTACTGTATGATTCGTCATATTCCAAATGCTGATCAAGTCATTCGAGAAACACTGGACTATGTAGGATTGTCAGATACAGGTAAAAAAGTCTTTCGAGATTTTTCTCTTGGAATGAAGCAAAGACTTGGCATTGCTATAGCTCTTCTCTCCAAACCAGACTTCCTGATTTTAGATGAACCTATCAATGGACTTGACCCAATTGGTATCAAAGAATTTCGTCTGATGATTCAACGGCTCAATCAAGAAAAAGGGATTACCATTCTCATCTCTAGCCATATCTTGTCAGAACTCTATCTCGTAGCAAATCGCTTTGGTATTTTAGATCAAGGAAAGATTATCCGTGAAATCAGCAAAGCTGAATTTGAAACACTAAGTGAGGATTATATTGTGCTTAAGACAGCTAACAAAGAGAAAGCTTGCCAAGTATTGAAAGAACAAATCCAGCTCCAGTTCAAGGTTGTCAATCCTGAAAACGAAATCCACATCTTTGGTCAGGAACAAGATGTTAAACAGATTCTTAAGGAATTAACCTTGGCAGATGTCGCTATTGACGAGATTTACTATGCCCGTCAAAACCTAGAAGGATACTTCACACAATTGGTCGAATAGGAGGAAAATCATGATACATACCATTCAAGCAGACTTTTACCGTCTTTTCCGTTCCAAAGGATTCTGGATTACAGAGTTCATTCTCTTTTCTCTCATGCTAATGGGCGCAAGTATTGGAGCTACTGGCCATCTGATGGCAATCCAGACAGAAGAGCCAGAAATTCCAACCCATGGTTGGGACGGTGTACAAGCCCTGATTAACGCATCTAGTCAAGGTTCAAACCTCGTTTTTCTCTGTATTATTCTAACTTGTCTAGTTCTCGGTGTTGATTTAATCGGAAAGCTCTATAAAAATAGTTTGACAGTAGGGGTTTCTCGTATAGAGTTTTTCCTTGCCAAAGCCTTTGTAGTGGCTTGTATTGCACTTTTGCAACTTATCATCAGCCTTGTAATTGCCTTTATTCCAGCAACTATCTTAAATGGATTTGGAACTATGCCTGATGGCTTTATTGGTAATCTACTGATAACCATTTTCCTTCAATTTCTTTGCCTCCTTGCTTGGCTTTCCATTGTTTCCTTCATCCTCTATGTTAGCCATTCTTATCTTGCGGTATTTATTGGTTATTTGGTCAGCTCTATTTTACTTTCTATGCCAATGCTCATCTTCCCAAGTATCAAAATTTTGCCATATTTATCATTGCAGTTTTTCTATGCTATGACTGCTAATAGTGAATCCATTTTCTATACCCTTATAGTTACCTTAGCTGTTATTCTAATCTTTAATCTAAGTGGACTGGCAGTTTTCAAAAAGAAAAGTCTATAAAAAATGACCTCCTCTAGCCTACAGAGGAGGTTTATTTCGTTAAAAGTAAATAAAAACCGATAACCATTGCCCATCTGTGCTTAGTTTCATTTCTGCACCGAGAAGATGACATAATTCCTCAGTGATATAAAGGCCTAAACCAGAGGATTCTTCGGTGTCTGATAGATTTTCAGAATAAAAGCGATTGCTGAGATTTTCTATTTTTTTGATGGGCTGTTTAACAAGGTTTGCAATCTCTAAGACAAGCTGTTCCTTTTCCTTTCGCAAAGACAGAATCGCTTCTTCCTTACCATGCTTGAGGACATTTCCGAGCAAATTTTGTAAAATTCGATCCAGCAAGTCTTCATCAGTCCTCGTTTTTAAACCAGCTTCAACCTTAAAATCAAGTGTGATATTTGCAACCTGAAAAACATCATAATAAGCCAGAGTCTTTTTGGTAATAAAAGCTGAAAGGTCTACTTCTTCCAGTTTCGATTTGACAGCTCCTTCCATCAACCGACGGTATTCTAGGAGAGCTTCCAAACGTTTGGAAACTAAATCAAGATGCTGGGCTACTTTTTGTAAGGTTTCTGATTTGTCTTCAGGAGACTTTATCAATTGTTGGGTGTAGCCTGAAGCGATAGTCAAAGGCGTCCGAATATCATGGGCAATATTACTGATGGCCATATCCAGAGTCTGTTTTTCCCTTTTCATCACCAACCGAGATTGTTCCACTTCCTGAAATAGATTTTCAATCTGCTGGTAGAGCTGTAAAAAATGTTTGGAAAAAATGCTGACCCCTACTCTTTTCATACTACCCGTGAGAATCTTGTCTTCAATCTGTTGACTCAAGTTTTTAAGTGCTAGATGGTAGCGAATTAATACAATCGATAAAATAGTTAGGAGTATCAGTAGAACAAAGATTATCATGTAGGTCATTGCTTGTCTCCTTTTAATCTTACCCCAACGCCCCAGATGGTTTCAATATATTCTTGATTTGGGTCAAGTTGGTTTAATTTTTTACGAAGATTACTCAAATGCGTATTGAGGGTATTATCTCCAGGTAGATAGCTATCCTCCCAGACCAACTCATAAAGTTCTTCCTTGGTGAAAATTTTCTTTGGATGTTTGAGGAGAGTTTGGAGAATCAAGCATTCTTTCTTAGCAAGACGAATGGTTTCCTGGCTATTTTTGATTTCAAAACTTTCTGCATCAAACTGGATATTTTTCAAGTTTTGTGGCAGATTTTCAGTTTTTCCTATTTCCATAGGCTTTTTTTCTGCGCTTTGGCGTAATTGAACAGTAACTCTGGCAAAGACTTCGTCCAAATCAAAAGGCTTGACGATGTAATCATTGGCACCGTCTAAGAGGTATTGACTGATTAACTTCTTATCACTCAAAGCTGTTAGCATAATGACTGGAATTTGACTTTGTTCCCTGATAGCTTTTAAAACCTGATCCCCATTTTTCCCAGGAAGCATGATATCCAGCAAAACGAGTTCAATCCCCCCTTGGTCAAAACGCATGATTCCTTCTGTACCAGAAAAGGCTTGAAGTACCTCATGCTCCTCAGTGAGAAGTGTTCGTAAAATCTCTTGAATGTCACTATTGTCTTCAATAACCAATATCCTAGCCATAAACACCAACCTTTCTGCAACTATTATAGCATGTTTTATTGATAAAGCTTAAACAGAAAAAGCTCCTCGCATCAAAGCGCGAGAAAGCCTTAGAGGGGTAAAATATAAAATCCATTTACTAAATAACATTGTATCCCTATAGTTGCTAGTGAAAACGAGTCTAGCAGAATGAATCTCTCATTTCTCCCACACTAATCCGTAATCCGTTGATACATTTCTGGTCTTCTATCACGAAATAGGCCCCAGTTTAGGCGCTCGCTTGCTCCCTTGTCTAGGTCATAAGTAGCTAACAGAACAGCTTCAGCTTGTCTTTCAGCTTGCTCTAGAATAGCTCCTGTTTCATCCGTCAAAAAGGATGAACCGTAGAAGTCAAGACTGGAACTCTGTCCACCATTTTCCTCACTTGGAGCGACTTCCTCTAATCCATAACGATTGGCTGCGATGACTGGAACAATATTTGCTGCTGCGTGTCCTTGCATGGTACGTTGCCAGTGACCACAACTATCTGTATCCAAAATCGGCTCTGAACCGATGGCTGTAGGATAAAAGAGCAATTCAGCACCATTCAATGCAAGACAGCGCGCTGTTTCAGGGAACCATTGATCCCAACAGATGCCAATCCCAATCTTAGCATAACGAGTATCCCAGACCTTGAAACCTGTGTTGCCAGGCGTAAAATAAAACTTTTCTTGATAATAATGATCATCTGGTATGTGAGTCTTCCGATAAACGCCCAGAACTTCCCCATCTGCATCAATAACGGCAATAGAGTTATACAAGACATTGCCATCTTTTTCATAGAAACTGATTGGTAAAACAACTTTTAGTTCCTTAGCAATCACCTTAAAATGCTGAATGGCTGTATTTTCTGTCACCGACTGGGCATGCTGGTAGTAGTCATACTGACGTTCCTGACAGAAATAGGGACGTTCAAATAACTCGGGTAAGAGAATGATTTGTGCGCCTTGTTCTGCAGCCTGACGTACTAAACGCTCTGCGGTTTGGATATTTGTTGACACATCCTTAGCGCATTGCATCTGAATGGCTGCAACTCTTACATTTCTCATCTTTTTCTCCTATTCTGGGATTTGTTGGGTGATACAGTGGATATTGCCACCACCTAAAAGAATATCTCTGGCTGGTATTCCGACAACTTTACGGTCTGGAAAACACTTGCTGAGGATATCTAAGGCTACTTGGTCGTTTTTATCTTGAAACTGGGGAACCAAGACTGCCTTGTTAGCAATATAGAAATTGACATAGGAAGCAGCGAGCCTTTCACCTGCGTATCGCTCTTCTTCTCCTTCTTCATAGATGTAGCCTGGCAAATCCTCTTTGGTTACAACTTGATGAAGAGCTGGAATTGGAAGTTTATGAATGGTGAAGTGACGACCTTTTGCATCTGTTTCCTTTTCTAAAAGCGCTAAATCAGCTGCTGACATGGCATATTGAGGATCATTTTGATCATCTGTCCAAGCCAAGACAAGCTCTGCAGGACCAACAAAGGCAGCAACATTGTCAACGTGTTCATTGGTTTCGTCCTGATAAATACCATAAGGAAGCCAAATGACTTTTTCAGCTCCAAGGCACTCTAATAAGGTACTCTCGATTTCCTCTTTACTAAGATGAGGATTTCGACCAGCACTGAGAAGGCAACTTTCAGTTACGAGAATGGTTCCTTGGCCATCGCTATGGATCGCTCCGCCTTCTAGTACAAAGGATTTGGCATCATAAACAGGCATTTCCAAGGCCTCAGCAAAATGACTGGCTACTTGATCATCATCTTCATAGTCTTGGTAGAGACCATCGACAGCACCACCCCAAGCATTGAAAGACCAATCCACGGATAATTTCTGGCCTTCATCATTGACAAGAATAGTCGGACCTGTATCACGCGCCCAGGCATCATTGGTGGGAATGTCTAAATAAACGATCTTATCTCCAAGATAAGATTGGGCTTCTGATAGATAGTCCCGCTCCACCAAGAGATAAACGGTTTCCCCTTCTGCTATGGTCTTAATAATCTGGCTGAAAGCTCTTTTGGCAGCCTTTCCTTGAAAAGGCCATGAACCTGGTCGAGTCGGCCATATCATGAGGGTACCATGATGGGGTTCGTACTCTGCTGGCATGCGATAGCCTAATTTTTTTGGACTGTCCATCATGATAACCTCCCTTTAAAATCTTGATAGCCAAAGGCTTTGACTAAACTGCAGTCTCCATGGTCGTCCATGAGGTAAAGACTTGGTAATCCAATACCGTTGAAAGTATTGTTTTTGACAAAGGAATAAATGGCCATATCTTCAAAATAAAGTCTGTCTCCGATTTGAACTGGATTTTCAAAGCTATAATCACCAATCACATCGCCCGTCAGACAAGTATTGGAAGAAAGTCTATAGATATGGGCTTTTTCTTGTGCCTCAAAGCCATTTCTCAAAGGTGGACGATAGGGCATCTCAAGTACATCAGGCATATGGCAGGTCGCAGAGGCATCTAAAACCAAGATTTCCATACCGTTTTCGACAATATCCAATACTTCAGTTGCTAGATAACCTGCATTGAGCGCAATGGCTTCACCCGGCTCGATATAAACTTCAAGATTGTAAGTTTCTCGGATACGCTTGATCTCAGAAATCAGTAAATCCACATCGTATCCTTCTCTTGTGATGTGGTGTCCGCCCCCCATATTGAGCCATTTGACCTCATGTAAGTACGAACCAAACTGCTCTTCTACAGCTTTCAAAGTTGTCTGTAAATCCTCTGCTCCTTGCTCGCAAAGAGTATGAAAATGAAGACCGTCTACCAATTCCAGCAAGTCACTAGGAATCTTGTCTAGAGTAACTCCGAAACGGGATCCAGGGGCGCAAGGGTCATAGAGCGCGTGATCTCCTTGAGTTGACCACTGAGGGTTAAGTCGCAAACCAACACTGACACCAGCCTCCCGACAACGAGCCCCATGCTTACGCAGCTGTCTCTCTGAGTTAAAGACGATATGGTCCGTTATCTCCAGCAATTCCTCCAAGTCTGCATCCTTGAAAGCTGGCGCAAAAACATGGACTTCCCCTGGGAACTCTTCTCTAGCGAGCTTAGCCTCATAGAGTCCACTAGCTGTCGTACCTGATAGATACTGGCTAATCAAGGGATAGGTTTTGTAGAGGGAATAAGCCTTCTGGGCAAGCAAAACCTTGCAACCAGCTTCTTCTTGTACATATTGTAGAATACGGCAATTGGATTCTAACTTTGCCAAGTTAATAACATAAGCTGGTGTTGGTACTTGTTCTAGCTTCATTAGTCCACCATTTGTGGATTTTCAACCACAACCCATGGCAAGCCGTACTCATTCAAAGCTTCCATGAATGGATCTGGATCCAACTCTTCAAGGTTGTAAACTCCAGCTTGTTTCCAAGTACCGTTCATAACCAATTTTGTACCAATCATGGCTGGAACTCCTGTTGTATATGAAATAGCTTGTGAACCAACTTCTGCATAACATTCCTGATGGTCGCAGACATTGTAGATGTAGATGGTCTTTTCAACGCCATCTTTGACACCTGTAAAGATACATCCAATATTGGTTTTACCAACAGTGCGTGGCCCAAGGCTGGCTGGATCTGGAAGCAAGGCTTTCAAAAATTGGATTGGTACAATTTCTTGACCGTTGAAGTTAATGGCATCCGTACGAAGGAGACCGACATTTTCCAAACATTTCATGTGCGTTAGATAAGATTGACCAAAAGTCATAAAGAAACGAATACGTTTGACACCTGGAATGTTCTTGGCCAATGATTCAATTTCTTCATGGTGAAGGAGATACATGTCTTTTTGTCCGACCTGAGGGAAATCGTACTCGCGCTTGATTGACATAGCTTCCACTTCGACCCATTTTCCATCTTCCCAGTAAGAACCTGGCGCAGAAACCTCGCGGAGATTGATTTCTGGGTTAAAGTTTGTCGCAAATGGATAACCGTGGTCACCACCATTACAGTCTAAAATGTCGATATAGTGGATTTCATCAAAATAGTGTTTAAGGGCGTAAGCAGAAAAGACGCTGGTCACACCTGGGTCAAAACCAGAACCAAGCAGAGCGGTCAAGCCTGCTTCTTTGAATTTTTTCTGATAAGCCCATTGCCATGAGTAGTCAAAGTAGGCTGTAAAACCAAGTTCCTTGCAACGTTTTTCATAAATAGCTCGCCACTCAGGATCTTCTGTGTCTTCTGCTTCGTAGTTGGCTGTATCGATATAGTGAACACCTGTTGCCAAACAAGCGTCCATAATGGTTAAATCTTGATATGGTAAAGCTACGTTCAAAACAGCTTCTGGTTTGTAGCTTTCAATCAGGGCAATTACTTCTTCAACCTTATCTGCATCAAGAGCAGCTGTCTCAATCTTTGTACTTGTTTTACCTTCCAGTTTAGCTTTCAAGTCATCGCATTTTGACTTAGTACGGCTAGCAATCATAATTTCTGTAAAGGTTTCGCTATCTTGGCAAATCTTTGAAATAGCAACTTGGGCAACGCCCCCACATCCAATAACTAATAAACGACTCATTTTTTTCCTTCCTCTTCTTCTAAAATATCCTCAACATACTTAGGCAACATAAAGGCACCAATATGTAGGTTTGCAGTGTAGTATTCTGTGAAAAGCTGGCGTTTTTTCCAACCTTCCTTGTCAAAATCTTTGACAGGGTGGTATTTTTTCGATGCAAACCCAAATAACCAATAGCCTGCAGGACTGGTAGGGATATGTGCCTGATAAACTCGACTGATTGGGAAGGCTTGATTAACCTTGCGGTGCATGCTACGGCAAGCTGACTCATCCTCGTCAAAGAAGGGACTCCCATGCTGGTAAATCATGATACCGTCTTCCTTCAGAGCCCTATAACTATTGCCGTAGAATTCCTTAGTAAAGAGCCCTTCCGTATGGCCAAATGGATCTGTCGCATCGTTGATGATAATATCGTAGTCATCTTCACAGTTTCGCAAAAAGCGTAGCCCATTTTGGTAGTAAATGGTAACACGAGGATCGTCTAGCCCTGAAGCAAAATCTGGGAAATACTCACGACAAACCTCAACTAGCATCTCATCTGGCTCCACAATATCGATTTGCTCCAGTTCAGGATAGAGTGTTAATACTTGAGCAACACCACCGTCACCACCCCCAATAACCAAGACTTTCTTGGGATTTGGGTGGACAGCCATTGGAACGTGGACGGTCATTTCATTGTAGACAAAATCATCCGCATCTGAAAACAAGACGTGCCCATTTAAAATCAGTATTTTCCCAAAAGCTGGTGTATCCAAGACTTCGATATCCTGCCATTCACTTTTACCAGCGTAGAGTTGCTTGGCTGTTCTCAGGGATAATTTCACATCTGGAGTATGAACTTCAGAAAACCATAAATCCATCTAGTTCTCCTTTCTCTTAATGACGTTGATGTGATTGACCTCAGGATCTTCCGTCCCTTGGAGGGAGCAACCACGTTCTTTAGCAAATTGGATATAATCTACAATTTCTTTTGTAATGCGTTCTCCAGGAGACAAGATAGGGATTCCTGGAGGATAGCACATGACAAATTCCCCACATACTTCGCCAATAGCATCTGCCAAGGCAAGACTTCTGCGTTGCGAATAGAAGGCATCTTGAGGAGATAGCACCATTTCTGGTTGGATATATTCTCCAGCTATCAAGTCCTTCCCATCTCGTGAGTATAGTCTCTTGATATCAGCCAGAGCACCGACCAAGCGCTCGATGTCTTGGATGCGGTCACCAATCGAAATATAGGCCAAGATATTGCCAATATCACCAAACTCAATCTGAATGTCGTATTCGTCTCGTAGGAGGTCATAAACCTCGATACCTGTTAAACCAATGCCCTGAGTGTAAACTGACAACTTGGTTACATCAAAATCACATACTGACACACCATCTATTAACTCTTTTGAGTAGGCATAGTAACCACCAATAGCATTGATTTCACGACGAGCGTACTCGGATAGCTCAATGACTTTCTCAAACGACTCTTTGCCTCGAAGGGCCAAGTTGCGACGTGAAATATCTAAACTAGCCATCAACAAGTAAGAGGCGGAAGTTGACTGGGTCAGGTTGATGATCTGACGAACGTACTCAGGATTCATCTGCTCTCCGATTAAAAGAAGCGAACTTTGGGTCAAACTCCCACCAGACTTATGCATGGAAACTGCTGCCATATCAGCACCTGCATCCATAGCAGAAATTGGAAGTTTATCTGTAAAATGCAAATGCGCTCCGTGGGCCTCATCTACCAAAACCATCATACCAGCTTCATGAGCCATTTTTGTCAATCCCTTTAGGTCTGAACAGATGCCGTAGTAAGTAGGATTGTTAATCAAAATGGCCTTGGCATCTGGATGGTCCTTTATGGCCTGTGCTACTCGGTCATTTTCAAGACCTAAAGCGATACCAATTTTAGGATCCACACTCATCTCGATATAGATGGGAATGGCACCACATAGAACCAGCGCATTGATAGCAGATTTGTGGACATTTCGTGGCAGAATAATCTTATCTCCTGCCTTGCAGGTTGCGAGAATCATAGTCTGCACCGATGAAGTTGTTCCTCCAATCATGAGAAAGGCATGGCTAGCTCCAAAAGCATCAGCTGCTAGCTCCTCTGCATCCCGAATAATCGAAATGGGGTGACCTAAATTATCCAAGGGTTTCATCGAATTGACATCAATGCCTACACATTTTTCTCCTAGTAGTTCAACAAGTTCTGGATTTCCCCGTCCACGCTTGTGACCTGGAACATCAAAGGGAACAATCCTTTTCTTGCGTAACTTCACCAAGGCCTCATAAATTGGGGCTTGGTTTTGATCTAACTCTTTCAAGACATACTCCTTTACCGTATTTTTAGCGCTTCAAGAAGACGAAGGCGACTAAAGGTTGACTCATGAAAAAAGAGCAGGTTTTCACCTGCTCTGCAATCTTCTGACGTTTTTATGTTTGTTTCTGTTGAGTATGTCTGTTCCCGATGTTTCAAAACTCTCTAGTAGCAAATATTACGTACTTTATTGATCGTTTCACAAGATGACGTGTGCTTTCACCACACTAAAAATTTATGAATTAGGACAAGTGTCCTAACATCAACTTATAAAAGTAGGCTTTTAACCCTATCAATAATGTGGTTTTTCAACCACGCTTCGGCATTTAACCCTGCCTGTCCGTAGGCATTTTTTACTCGGGTTTATATTTGCTAGAAAACATCATCTCATTTTCTAAGCTCCATTACTATATCATGTTTTTAAAAACTTGTAAAGCGTTTTACGAAAAAAATATAGAAAAGTTCGCAAAATATTTGGATTTTATTTTATTTAATACTAATTATTCTCTTGTAAACGATTATAAAGTGAACAAAATATTTATCGTATTTAATTTAAAATTTTTTATGCTATTCTATACTCTTTACCTTCGGTATTTGATCTATTAGAGAAGATGTCGACATTTTTATATCATTAAAATCGTGCAACTTTTTTCAGATACTTTTAAAGGATTGATTTCCCTATATTTTTCCTTTATACTGGATAAAAAGGAGAATAGTATGTCAGAAACAAATCACGAAATCGATTCAAATTTTGCAGGTCGTTTAAATATCCTGCGTGCGGGTGTTCTTGGTGCCAATGATGGAATTATTTCCATTGCTGGTGTAGTTATTGGGGTTGCTAGTGCTACGAGCAATATCTGGATTATCTTTTTATCAGGATTTGCAGCTATCTTAGCTGGTGCCTTTTCAATGGCTGGTGGAGAATATGTATCCGTTTCAACTCAAAAAGATACCGAGGAAGCGGCCGTTGCGCGTGAGCAACTCTTGCTAGACCAAGATATGGAACTAGCTAAAAAATCTCTCTATGCTGCCTATATCCAAAATGGAGAATGTGAAACATCAGCCCAACTTCTCACCAACAAAGCCTTTTTAAATAATCCTCTCAAGGCTTTGGTAGAAGAAAAATATGGGATTGAGTATGAAGAATTTACTAATCCTTGGCACGCTGCCATTTCCAGCTTTGTTGCCTTTTTCCTTGGTAGCTTACCACCAATGCTGTCAGTGACCATTTTCCCAAGTGACTACCGCATCCCTGCTACTGTCCTGATTGTAGGTCTTTCTCTCTTGGTGACTGGCTATACTAGTGCCAAACTTGGAAAAGCCCCAACCAAAACAGCTATGATTCGGAACCTAGCTATTGGCCTCTTGACCATGGGAGTTACTTTCCTGCTCGGACAACTTTTCAGCATTTAATACTCTTCGAAAATCTCTTCAAACCACGTCAGCTTCGCCTTGCCGTACTCAAGTACTGTCTGCGGCTAGCTTCCTAGTTTGCTTTTTGATTTTCATTGAGTATAAAATACAAGAAATACCTCGATTTTGAAGTCGAGGTATCTTTTTTACATTTGCACAATCTTGCGATAACTTCTTGAAGTAATCATGAAAATCAGCACATAGGCGATGAGGAAGATAGCGCAGATAGACAAGGTCACAATCAACATCATATTCGTATCTATTACACCAATCACTTTTAAAATCAGGCTAAGCATATGGTAGGCAAAGGCGAGATGTATGAAGGCAAAGAGCAAAGGAAGGAAGAAAACAGTTAAAACCTGTTTGTTGATGGTTTGCTTGATTTGCTTTTGATCTAAACCGACTTTCTGCAAGATAATAAAGCGTTCACGGTCTTCATATCCTTCAGAAATTTGTTTGTAGTAGATGACTAGAACAGTTCCGACCATAAAGATAATGGATAGGAAAATACCAATAAAGAAGACACCGCCAAAGAGGGCACTCATCTGAGCACTAGCATCTGCTAGATTGCTACCATACACATAGCTACCTTCAGTGTTTAATTGAGCATTAAACTTTTGTAAGTATTTTTCATATTCTTCAGCGACTTTGAGTTGTTCTTCTTCACTGATATTTACATTCATACCACCGTAAAGCTGATTATAGATAGCCGAATCTGGGAATTGGTCTAAAAATGCTTGCAAATTAGGAACAACAAGGTAATTGTAATCAGTAGTAAAAATATTAAACTGATTTGGAACATGGTTCACAATAAAATCTGTATTAAATTCTTCTTTGACAGAAAATTGATGGTTATTTAGAGTTAGAGCTTTCTGTCCTTTCAGTCCGTCATTTTTGGCAAAAAGACCGACCTCATTCCCTGATAGAGAAAGTTTTTGACCAGTCATATTTTCATAATCTTTTTGGTCAAATACCATGAAAACTGTTTTGGGTTGGACACGGTTTTGTCCTTTTTCAAAAATAGTTAACTTGGTTCCTTCTTGATTTGCAATACCAAAGTTACTGTAACGAAGCACTTCTTTCTCTTTGACACTATAACCTTTGTCACTTGCAAACTGGCTCAAGAGTTTGTCCAAGTCTTCTTTTTCAACATTTTGTCCAGTAATTCCAAAGTCATGCGGATTCATCACTTTTTTAAAGGATTCTGAGGCATTGAAAATGCTTGTCGCTGCAGACATGGTAACCAAGACCATTGTTGACAAAATAGCGATTGTTGCTAATCCAACTGCATTTTTCTTCATACGGAAAATCAAGTTAGACACTGAGATAAGATTATTTGGTTGGTAATAGTATTTCTTATTTTTCTTTAAGATTTGAAGGAAAACGGTAATCCCTGCATTGAACAAAAGATAGGTACCAAAGATAACCAGTAAAACAGCTAGGAAGAAAGTTGTTAGGGCTGTGAGAGGATCTTTTACAGTAAGGGCAAGATAGTAGCCAATCCCTAAACTTATGGAACCAAGAATAGTTTGTAGAGGTAGGAAACGACCTTTTTTCTCACCACTAGCTTTTTCACGAGAAAGCTGGAGGGCATTCATACGCGCGATTCGAAGAGCATTCAGGAACATGAGGCCTAGGAAAATCAAACCGAAGACAACAAGTACTGCAATGACAACATTCATTTGGAAGGTAGCGACTAGTTCTACCTTTAATTTCATCAGTTTGAGTAGAAAAGCGAAAATTAACTTGTCAAACAAGGCTCCAATACCGATACCCGCTCCAACAGTTAGAATCCCAAATACCACTAACTCCTTAAAGGTCATACTGATAAGATGACGCTTCTCCAAGCCCAACATGCCATAAATTCCTAGTTCCTTGGAACGGTTCTTCATGACAAAACTATTGGCATAAAGGACGATAATGGCTGACGCAAGGGTGACGACAAACATACCAAATCCAAGAGTAGCTTGAATGGTTGTCCCTCCACGGATTTCCGAAATCTTGGGATTGAAGGTTAGAGAGTAAAAGAGATAGGTGACGGTGACTGCCAAGAGAACAGCCAACGCAAAAGGATAGTAGAGTTTGCGGTTTTTAATCAAGTTCGATACCGCTAACTTATTGGTTAATCGAAACATACTAATTCACCTCGCTTGCCATGACAGTCAAGGTATCAGAAATTTCTTGGAACATCTGACGCTCTGTCTTCTCTCCGCGGTAGATTTGGTTGTAAAGAATGCCGTCCTTGATAAAGAGTACACGTTTAGCTCTGCTAGCTGCTGCTGTTGAGTGGGTTACCATGAGGATGGTTTGGCCGCGCTCATTGATTTCATCAAAGACATCAAGTAAGGCTGCAGATGACTTGGAATCAAGGGCCCCTGTTGGCTCGTCCGCAAGGAGAATTTCTGGCTCTGTGATGATAGCGCGGGCTACTGCTACACGCTGTTTCTGCCCTCCTGAAATCTCGTAAGGGTACTTCTCTTGCAATTGGTTGATACCTAGATTCTCAGCTGTCACCACCAATTTCTTCATCATCTCCGTAATAGGTCTTCTTGACAAGACAAGCGGAAGCAGGATATTGTCTTTAACAGACAGAGTATCTAGCAAGTTAAAATCTTGGAAGACAAAGCCCAGTTTTTCACGACGGAAGCTAGAAGCCTGTGAATTTTTAATGGTTGCTGTATCAGTTCCATTCAGATAAACCTGACCACGAGTTGGTTTATCCAGCATAGCTAGGATATTGAGAAGAGTTGATTTACCAGAACCAGACTCACCCATGATGGCAACGTAGTCACCCTTTTCGACGGTAAAGTGAATATCCTTGAGAGCTTCTACTTGGTTGCCCTGAAAACGAGTTTTATAAATTTTTTGAACGTGTTTTACATCTAAAAGTGTCATGAGAATCTCCTTTCTTAATATCCCATCAAATGAAATGTTTCTTGCATCATAGCGCATCCCAGCTGAACACGCTCGATTTCTTTGTGACTTGGTTTTCTTGTTTTCTTCTGTAAGATTTGTTTCATGATGTTACTCCTTTGTTCTTTATGAGTCTAGTTTACATCAAAAAAAGACTGCTTGCCATAACCTAACCTTACAAAAGAGACTTTAATCTTACATTTTTGTAAGATTGGGGGAAATGTAGATATTTTATTAAAAATATTTTACCATAAAAAGAAAGTAAGAAGAAAACCCTTGCAGATACAAGGGTTCAAAAATTTTAAAATAGATTAGTCGAATTCATAGACTAACAGTAAAATAACTGTTTCTACCTCACCAAAACCAGCCTTCATTATCGTCAATGGCTTGAGCTTCTTTGCGTTTGCGTGGGCCTGTTCCATACATTTCTGCTTCGATTTCTTCCTTGGTAGGCATGATAGAAGCTAGGATGATATAGATAATCACGCCAAGTCCAAAGTTTGCAACTGTAAAAATGGCAAACAAGAAACGAACAAGGGTAACATCAAAGTTCCACTTATCTGACAGACCTGCCAGAACTCCTGAAATCATGCGATTTCGTCTCATTTTATAAAATTTACTGTTCATGATTTTTCCTCTTTCTGCTAGGTTAGACATAGTATATCACGGGTAGGCTCGGCTTTCATCAGTCCTCAGGCTGATTTATTAGTAGCAATTTACCTCGACAAAGTCCACAGCGATAGCGTTTGGTATCAATCCTACGCTTGCGATGATACCTTTGCTGGCAGGATTGACAACGATAAAGTTTGAGTGGTTTAGAGTGGCTATTTGTCAAGGAGGGCACAAAGCGTAATCCATCCACTGCTTTCAAAAGTTCCCTAAAATCCCGATCCTTGTGTTGATAGCCCTTCCCTTGAAAATAGAGGTGATAATGACAGAGTTCATGTCGGACAATTTTCCTAAAAACATCCAGACCCAGTTCCTGATAAACCTTGGGATTAAAATCTAAATGCCCATCTTTTGGGAAAAATCGCCCACCTGTCGAACGTAGACGAGAATTCCACTGGACTTGATGGATAAAAGGTCTGCCGAAGTCTTCTAGTGAAACCTGCTTAACGTAATCAGTTAGATTCATCTGGAGCTAGGAGCGACAGATTGACTTTTTCACGTTCAGTATCGATTTTCTTAACCCAAACCGTTACCAAATCTCCGACTGACACTACTTGGCTAGGATGTTTGATAAATTTGCGACTCATATGGGAAATGTGAATCAAGCCGTCTTCGTGAATTCCAATGTCAACGAAGGCTCCAAAGTCAACTACATTACGCACCACACCCTCTAGCTTCTGGCCTACCACTAGATCTTTGATATCTAGGACATCTTGGCGAAGCACAGGTGCATCAAAGGAATCACGGAAATCTCGACCTGGTTTGAGAAGGTCTGCAATGATATCTTTAAGAGTTTCTGGTCCAAGGTCTAGCTCTTGCGCCATTTCCTTGACTGAAAGCGACTTGAGTTTGCCTTGGGCTTCTTCGTTTAGGTCTTTAATATCTAAACGTTTGAAGAGTTCCTTAACGGCAACGTAATTTTCTGGATGAACCCCTGTATTATCAAGGATATTGCTACTTTCTGGGATACGGAGGAAACCAGCTGCCTGCTCAAAGGCCTTTGCTCCCAGACGAGGAACTTTCTTGATTTGGGCGCGTGAAGTGATTTTTCCTTCTTCCTCACGGTATTTGACAATATTTTCAGAAATGGTTTTATTGAGTCCAGCTACATGGGAAAGGAGGGCTGGGCTGGCCGTATTGACATTGACACCGACTTGGTTCACCACGGTATCCACGACAAAATCCAGACTTTCAGACAGTTTCTTCTGGCTGACATCGTGCTGGTACTGACCGACACCGATTGACTTAGGATCGATTTTGACCAATTCAGCAAGGGGATCTTGCAAACGACGGGCGATAGAAATAGCAGAGCGTTTCTCAACGGTCAAGTCTGGAAACTCCTGACGAGCAAGTTCGCTAGCAGAATAGACCGAAGCACCACTTTCATTGACGATAACATAGCTGACTTCTGGAAAATCTTTCAGAACTTCCGCCACAAAGGCTTCACTTTCACGACTAGCCGTTCCGTTTCCGATAGCAATAATTTCTACGCCGTATTGACCAATCAAATCTGCCAAATCTTTCTTGGACTCTTCGATTTGACGAGCTGATGCTGGTTTAACAGGATAAATGACTTGAGTCGTTAGCATTTTCCCAGTTGCATCAACGACAGCTAGCTTGGCACCTGTACGAAAGGCAGGGTCAAATCCAAGAACCACGCGCCCTTTCAGCGGAGCAACCAAGAGAAGATTGCGCAGATTATCAGAAAAGAGTTGGATAGCCCCTTCTTCTGCCTTTTCAGTTAATTCTGTCCGAATACGGCGCTCGATAGCAGGCAAGACTTTTTTCTTAACAGATTGCTGAACAACTTCATCAATATAGGCATTTTTCACCTTGAAACGAGCAGCAAAGAAAGCTAGAATACGGTCCGTCGCATGTTCAAAACCGACCTTCAAGATACCTAGCTTCTCCCCACGATTAAGGGCTAAGGTCCGATAACCTTGCATAGTTCCAACTGTCTCTGAAAAATCATAGTAAATCTGAAAAACCTGCTTTTCATCAAGACTTTCATCTTTGACTTGCGAAGTGATTTTAGAGTGTCTCAACACTTCCTGATAGGTCAGTGAACGCAAGGTCACATCTTCAGATAAGGCTTCTACCAAGATATCAACCGCACCAGCCAAGGCTTCTTGACCAGTCCCAAATCCTTCACAGACAAACTTCTCAGCTTCTTTCTCTAAGCCAGCTACATTCTGCAAAATCAGGCGAGCAAGAGGAAAGAGTCCAGCTTCACGGGCAATGGTTGCCTTGGTCCGACGCTTTTCCTTGTAAGGAAGGTAGAGTTCTTCTACGTCTGCTAATTTTTCGGCAGCTAAGATAGCCTCTTCCAATTCCTTGGTCAACTTGCCTTGTTCTTGAATCTTAGCCAAGACAGCTTCCTTACGGTCGTTGAGATTTGTCAGGCTTTTATCCAAGTCGATAATGGCCTTAATCGCCACCTCATCCAAACTACCAGTCATATCCTTGCGATAACGCGCGATAAAGGGGATTGTCGCCCCTTCAGATGTCAAACTTAGAACGGTATCGATTTGCTTTAACGTCACTCCCAAATCCTGAGAGATTTTTTCATATTTTTTATCCATGAATCTATTATACCATAAGCTAAACGTTTCAAATTAGCTCTTACAATTTTAAAACATAAGTTAGGAAATAAATTTGCTCCATTTCAATAGTCTATTTATTGAGAAGGTTGTAATTTAATTATAATAGTTTACAAAAGGATCAGTGATTAATTTCACTGTTTTTATTTTTGACAATAATGCGCCACGATTCTCCCTCCCTATTCTTCAAGAAAACTCTTTTTTGAAGAATAGGATTGTAATTTCTGTTTCTAATCGTTCAAAATGCGTGTTTTTGCAAAATAAAAATACAAACTCTAATTTTGTTGACGTCAACAAAATTGGCAACCAAGGGCTTTATAAAGCTAATTGTTGACTGCAACAAGTCAATTTCAAAGCAAAGAAAAAAAGCGCAAGCCTGAGCCTGCGGTGGGTGTAATCTATTTTGAAATTTTAAATAAAAAAGGAGCATTTAAGCCCCTCATTTGAAATAACGGACACTTGGCTGGTCGGTGTACCCAGCATCTCAGATACCTTTTTCAAGGTGCGGCAGGAACCTTTCTGCCCTCAAATGCCTTTCGTTAATGTTATTCTAGCACTATCTACTTTTTTTGTCAAGCTTTCTCAATCTGCCAGACTTAATACGACTTTGTAACTTGAAATCTTGTAAGCGATACATGGTCGGAACATAAAAGAAATCGCCACTTTTATGTAACTTGATGGCAACAAGAACATTATCATCAAATCTTTTAACATATTCAAAACTAGCATCTTTCTCTCGTGGATTGACCCCAACGAAATCTGGATTACTTAGTATAAGTTCCAGATCTTCGATATGATGAATCACATCATTATGATGCCGTTTCAACATATGACTTCTTAAACCTTCTTTGTTAACCTTGATATCACTAGCTTTAAGAACAATATTAAAAATTTCTTTTACTTCGTCGGTAACTTGACCGATTTTTTCGTGTTCCATCATTTCCTCCGTTATTCCACAACTATTATATCACAATCATAGTGTATATCAGGCTCTATCAAGCTCTATTATTCGTTAGATACTCAATTTTAACTTTTCCCTTTTCCTCAAAATAATAGTATAATAGAGGTAGAATTTAGAATCGAGGTACACCTATGGCTGTAAAATTTACAAAACGAGACGACTTGGACAAGATGTTTGAAGAGTTTGCTAAACTCCCTGATTTGAAGCAAGTCACTTTCCCTGATGACAAAGAGAAAAAAGCCAAAGCAGAAAAGAAAAACTAGATGACTGCTTTCCAACAACTCCCATCTAGTGTGCTTCAGACTGGAGCCATTTTTCTCTCCATTATCATTGAAGCCCTCCCATTCGTTCTGATTGGAAGTATTGTCTCAGGGCTGATTGAAGTCTATATCACACCTGACAAGGTTTATCATTTTCTCCCTCGAAATCGTTGGGGGAGAATCTTTTTTGGGACTTTCGTCGGGATGCTTTTTCCCTCTTGTGAATGTGGGGTTGTCCCAATTATCAATCGTTTTCTGGAAAAGAAGGTTCCCAGTTACACGGCTGTTCCTTTTCTTGTGACTGCACCAGTTATCAATCCCATTGTTCTATTTGCGACCTATTCTGCCTTTGGCAACTCCTTCCATGTCGCCCTGTTACGAGCTCTTGGTTCCATTCTTGTAGCTGTGATACTTGGGATTTTTCTGGGATTTTTCTGGCAAGAACCGATTCAAAAAGAGAATCGTTTTGCCTGTCATGAGCATGATTTTTCTCACTTGACCCCTGCAAAGAAAGTTTTTCAAGTCTTTGTGCAGACCATTGATGAATTTTTTGATACGGGGCGTTATTTGGTATTTGGCTGTCTTTTTGCCTCTGTTATACAAGTCTACGTTCCGACTCGGATTCTGACCTCGATCAGTGCAACCCCTCTTTTTGCCATCCTGCTCTTGATGCTTTTGGCTTTTCTTCTTTCGCTCTGTAGCGAGGCGGATGCCTTTATCGGCGCTTCTCTTCTCTCGAGTTTCGGTTTGGCACCAGTTCTGGCCTTTCTCGTTATTGGTCCAATGCTGGATATCAAAAATATTCTTATGATGAAAAATTACTTGAAAGCACGATTTATCAGTCACTTCATAACGATTGTAACTCTGGTCGTTTTAGTCTATTCTCTCTTGATTGGAGTCATCCTATGATTCGATTTTTAGTTTTAGCTGGCTATTTTGAACTGACCATTTATCTCCATTTGTCGGGCAAATTAAACCAGTACATCAACATGCACTATTCCTATTTGGCCTATATTTCTATGGTGCTTTCCTTTATCTTGGCAATCGTTCAATTGTATATCTGGATGAAGCAAGTCAAAACCCACAGTCATCTGAACAACCGATTAGCGAAGGTGACGAGTATTGCTCTTCTGGCTATTCCGATTGTCGTCGGTTTAACCTTTCCAACTGTTAGCTTGGATTCTCAGACCGTTTCTGCTAAAGGCTATCATTTTCCGCTATCAGAAGGAACGGATCAAGCCATTCAGACAAGTGAAGGGACGACAAGCCAATATTTAAAACCAGATACCAGTTCTTATTTTTCAAAATCAGCCTATGAAAAGGAAATGCGAACGGCGGCGGATAAATACTTGTCCAAAGATAGCATTCACATCACTAATGAAAACTATATGGAAGTCATGGAAGCCATCTACGACTATCCAGATGAGTTTGAGGGCAAGACAGTCCAGTTCACAGGCTTTGTATATAATGATCCCAGTCATGCCAATAGCCAATTTTTGTTCCGCTTTGGCATTATCCATTGTATCGCGGATTCTGGTGTCTATGGTTTGCTGACCAAGGGAAATACTCGTCAGTATGAGAATAACACCTGGATTACAGCTAAAGGAAAACTGGTCAATCACTATCATAAAGAACTCAAACAAAACCTCCCAACCTTGGAAATAGACAGCTTTACCAAAGTTGATAAACCAGAAAATCCCTACGTGTATCGCGTGTTTTAAAAAAACAAAACGAACAAGTTCTCTTCTGAATGACAGAAAAAGAGCCTGTTCGTTTTTTGTTATTTGAGACTTAGTGACTTGTAGATTTAAATCTTATACCATTTCAAGCAATACAAGTAGCTCAGTGAGAACAAGAGAGCCACTTATTAATGAGACTAGCAATTTCTTTAGGTGCTTCAGTATAAAGCTCATGGCTAAAGTTTTCTAAAAAAATAGTATCAACATAATCTGGCAATTCTTTTAGGGCTTCCTCTCTCCATGTAGCTTCATTAGGATAGCGAGGACTAATAAATAAGGTATCCCCCACTTCTCTCTTAAAAGCTTGTATTTTCCGCCGTAGTCGAAGAATAGCTTCTATATTTTCAGAATTTATAGCTAACTCATATCTATCATACTCCGCATTCCAGTGATAAGACTGTCTTACAGCTTCCTCCATATTTTCTGACCAATGCTTTGCTTCGGATTTCTCTTTAGAGATAAGAAGATTTAAGTCCGAAACGACTTGAGATTCGATATAGTTTTTAGCTTCCTCTAACTCTGCATCTAAAGGTAAAATCTTATCTAAATCTAGATAACCACCATCCAAAAGAATCAGTTTTTTCACTTCATGAAATTCCGACGCGAGATAACGAGCCAAATCCCCTCCAAGAGAATGGCCTATCAGACAGATAGATTCTTTCTCAACAATCGTATTTTTAAACCATGCTTTCAATTCTGTTTCATCTCGAAGATGCTTTTCATACGGATTTAGAAAACAGACCTGCGAATCTAGTTCTTGAAGAAAATCCTTGCTATGATAGACATTGCTTCCTAGACCGCCAATAAAAAATATCTTCATTCTCTACTTAATACTATGCTTATTCATCTTTTGTTCAAAGATAGTCGTGATAATCTGACGTAACTCTTCGCGTTCTTTTTCTGGAATTTCACCACTTGTTTGAGCTGCAGCGTAGAGTTCAGGGTATTCAATTGAAATGCGTTTAATCGTACGTGTCGTAGCATGCTTTCTGACGAAAAATGGGATTCGCTTAATCAAGTCTTGTGGTACTAGCGCAAGAATCTTCTCAGCAGTTTCCTTGTCACTAATCTTAGACGTAGTCAGCCCCTTCTTAATCATTTCCTGTTCTTTTTCTGTAAAATCTTTTAATTCCATCTGATTAATCCTCCTATTTTCTCTAAGTTAAATTATATACCAATCGTAGCAAGACGACAAATAGTCTGTTTGTAAAATCTTCTCTATACTACAACTTTCCTGTCGCTCATAATTGCTCTTTAATGAAAAATCACAAATCCTTTTGGAAAGATGACAAGCTGATTCTCCAATTCTTGGCAATTGCTTGCTAGTGCTACTGCTTCTTTTGGTAAAAGATAATCTTCTTTGGACTGGTTAAAAATCGCTTTGAGGACCCGTCCTTCGTATTTCCACTCTAAAGCTACTACATCTTGTTTGATTTCTTGGAGGCTATACTTGCCATGATGAATGGTTGCTGACGCATGCTTGCGAATCTTGATTAGCTTCTTTATAAAATTCAGCATATCATTGTCACTTGATACACGTTCCCAAGGCATACAACGACGGCAATCTGGGTCTGGTCCTCCAGTCAAGGCTAGCTCGGTTCCATAATAGATACACGGTGTTCCTTTTTGTAAAAAGAGAAAGGCTAAGGCTGATTTGACCAGTTGAACGTCTTCATTGACCGTCCACAAAATACGTTCTGTATCATGCGAATCTAGAAGATTAAACATCACTTCTGAAATCTGCTGCTTGTAATACATAGACTGGCAATTTATTTCATCGATGAATTGGTCTGTCTTCTTAACACCTCGTAAGAAATAGTCCTTGATGCTATCAGATAAAGGATAATTCATGACCGCGTGGAATTCATCTCCATTTAGCCAAGGCTGAGCCGTATGCCAGACTTCTCCAAGGATATAAAGATCAGACTTTTTAGCTAAAACTGTCTTGCGAAAATCCTTCCAAAACTGATGGTCAATCTCATTAGCCACATCCAAACGCCAAGCATCGATATCAAACTCTTCAATCCAATAAGTCGCAACCTTTAAAAGATAGTCCTTGACCTCTGGATTGGCTGTATTTAGCTTAGGCATATAGTCCTCAAAACCAAAAGCATGATAGGGTAACTCTCTCTTATTGGCTAGCTTTTCAGTCGTCACTGGGAATTGTTGAATATGGAACCAATCCTTATAAGCAGACTGTTCACCATTTTGGACAACATCTTGCCATTGAGGCGATTGCGAACCAATATGATTAAATACAGCATCCAGCATGATTTTCATGCCACGCTGATGTGCCTGCTCGACCAGTTTTCGAAAGGTTTCTTTATCTCCAAAATGACGGTCAATTTCAAAGTAATCCGTCGTATTGTACTTGTGATTGCTCGTCGATTCAAAGATGGGACAGAGATAAAGACCAGTAATGCCCAAGTCTTGTAAGTAATCCAGATAATCAATAATCCCTTGTAAATCCCCACCAAAGAAATCATCACTCTGAGGTGTGATAGAGGAATCCCAATCCAAAGTCCCTTCTGGGTTTAATCGGGCATTTCCATTAGCAAATCTCTCAGGGAATATTTGATACCATACCGTATTTGAAACCCAATCAGGAACCTGGCATGCATCAATCTCATGTATATAAGGCAACTTAAATCCATTTCCAATAGCATGAAGATTTTCTAGAGCATTTTCCACGCAGCCTTTATCACCGTACAAAATGCTTTGGCCTTCTGTATCCTTGAGTTCAAAGAGATACTGGATACGTGCAAAGTCAACGGAAACTTCAACCTGCCAATAGTCAAATAAGGCGTCAGAAGTCAGCTTGTCCATTTTCTTTGTATCTTGATAAAACTCCTCCATAAAGATAAAAGGATCACCATAATGCAAGTTGATACTTTCAATGTCCCCTTTCTTAGTTCGAATCCGAATATGAAGCTTTTTATTCTTGTAAAGATAGGCATACTCCGACTCTGGTCTGTGGTAAATGGCTGTTACTTCCACTGTATTTGTCTCCTGATTTACTTGGTTGCATTTACGACGCAAACGTTTTCATGATTGTGATTCTAGTATACTACTTTCGTATTTTATTTTCAAGGCTTGTCCGTAGATTCTAGTGGTTTGGTTCTATAAATAAAAAAGCAGCCAGTCTTACAACTTGCTACTTTTCAAATGATGATTTACAAATATTTTTCCAGCCACTCAATTTTTTTAAAATCCTTATTGTTATTGTGCTCATTTCGATAAGAATCTTGGGAAGAAGCCTTGTAAATACTTAAAAACTGTTCCAAACTTGGAACGCGAAAAGTGATGTTTTCGAGATGAATCAGCTCTATATCCGATTCCGAAACTCCTGCAAAATCAGGTAAAGAATCGATACTTCCGAATTCAACACTCAGACCATCTTTTTGGAATTCATGCTCATGAATATCTATTAAGGCATAGCCTAAGTGTTTCATCACTTTCATTATCTTGTCCCACTCATAAATTCTGAGATGATCAGGTGCTTCCCAACCTCTAGGATCACCAGGCACATGAATGTCAATGTCAGACGGCCCCCATTCTTCATTTGATCGGTATTCAAACCCCAAAGACCCCATGAGCGTCGGAGTGATTCCGACTTGGTTTAAATGAGAACAAATTGTTCGAAATTCATCAAATAGAGAATTCATTCCTCCTCCAATCGTTGATATAGAACTTAATTTCGTTGTGAATAATAAACTAATTTTTACCTTTTACTCTTTCGGTTTTGAAAATACTTCTACTCGCTGAGCTAGGACTTTGATTTCTACAGGTAGGTTATCCGATTTATCGCCATCAACATCTGACTCCAATTCACTATCTGAAGAAATCTTAATATTACGCGCTTTGATATATTCGATATTATCATTTGCGACAACATCGCCTTTTAATAAATCAGGAATGACGGATAATTTGGAGAATATTGAAGCATCTTTTAGAATCAAAATATTGGCATAGCCGTCCTTGTTTTCTTCAAAGATTTTTTTGTCAGCGAAGTAATTTGTCAAGAGAACCAAAACATGACTCGCTTCACCAACATAATTTCCATTTTCTGTTTCAACCTTAATGTTAAAGACTTTATCCGTCATGACAGACTTCATGGTATTTACAGCATAGGCTAAAATACCGAATTTTGTCTTGTCCTCTATTTCAACATTGTGAATCGCCTCTGGAAGAGAGCCGATACTAAAGATATAACCAAAATAGTTATCATTTGCTTTACCGATATCAATCTTATTGGTTAAGTTAAAATCAAGTTCATCAATAGCGCCATCTATGTCTTGATTGATTTCCAACAGTTTTGTAATGAGATTACCCGTCCCACCAGGAATAATACCTAACTTAGGAACGTAGGCTCTCTCAGCAATACCCGAAATGACTTCGTTGACAGTCCCATCTCCACCAAAACACACCACTGCATCGTACTGCTCACGAGAAGCCTCTTCAGCAAAATTGGTTGCATCCAGCGCTTTTTCAGTAATTTTGGTTTCAACATATTCAAAGTATTCTTTTGCTTTATTCTCCAGCTTTTCTTTATAATCTAAAGCCTTCTCACCACCAGAGGTAGGGTTGATAATTAACATTGCTTTTTTCATTGATTTTCTCCTTAATATTCATAAAAAATGTTTATATTTCATCGTACGCAAGTAAATGTACTACCATTATACAATGAAAATACGGAAAAGAGAAATATGACGTACTGGAGATTGAAACGCTTTTATTTTATATCAACCTTATTATCCCATCGCCTGAGTACATCATTTATGGGTTCATCCAAATAAGAGTAGGCCTTTTCCTTTATCCAATCAGGAATACCATAAGCTGCCTCTGCTATGCTGCCAGTGATTGCAGCAAGTGTATCACTGTCGCCACCAAGTGAGATGGCATTTCTACTTACAATACTCTTTTATTTTACCAGCATATTCACTCAAGAGATTATTTGAATAATTTTTTTCAGCATTTGAATTTCTAACTTCTTTCCATAGGATAGAAGCCACTTTTAATTTATTCGAGTAATTACGACTATTTTCGTCTGCACAGAAATCTTTTAAAAATTGATTCCATTGACAAACCGAATGATCATACTTGGCATAGTTTGAATTTCCATAATAAACTTTTAGCATATCTTGAATTGTAAAAGACAAATCATGTTCTTTTTTTACTTTTCTCCAAGCTGTAGCCATATCAGCAGTAAATTTAAAAGGGGAAACATCTGTTAAAGTTGAGAAATATTCCCTAAAGTAAGTGTTAAAGGAGAATCCACATTCAAGTAAGGGTGTATCTAAGGCAAGAGCTTCCACTCGTTTCTTATTTCTGTTTGTTGATGATTTTTTAATCAAATTCCCCTTAAAGTACTGCTCAATAATATGATTGAGTTCTTGTTTGGTACCCCTATATTCAAGTTCCAATGTCTTGCATATCTGTGAAAGTTCATCACGATACCAATAATATTTATTAAACTCATCAAAGGATGAGATTTTATCAAACTCAGGTCTGTTCTCTATCAATATTTTAGCTCCTCATTCTCCGAGTCCTATCCCATGGGCGGAGCATCTACTTCGACTTCGCTGATGCCTCAGCTCGTACAAGCAGTGATACCGCCTCAACGTGGTGCGTTTGTGGGACTCAAAAGGTATGGGTGAATCTTTTGAGGATTAACTCCGTTTCACTAACAAGCTTACACACTCGACATGATGCGTCTGCGGAAAAAGATCCACCGGCTGTACTTTCTTCAACTCATATCCCAATTCTTGGTAGAGTTTTATATCACGCGCCATGGTTGCCACATTACATGAAATATAGGCAATGCGATCAGCTCCTGTTTGGCTACTTGCCTTGATAAAGCTTTCGGTTAAGCCCTTGCGTGGAGGATCAACTAGGATAAGGCTTGGTTGAATTCCTTCCTTGAGCCAATTTTTCATAGCATTTTCAGCTGTATCACAGACATAGTGGGCATTTGTAATATTGTTCAGTTGAGCATTCTTCTTACTATTCTCAACCGCTTCTGGAATAACCTCTACACCATAGACTTCCTTGACATGTTTCGCAACAGAGAGGCCAATCGTTCCAATCCCTGAATAAGCATCAATGACCATATCATCTGCTTTTAATTCAGCAAAGTCAATGGCTGTTTGATAAAGTTTTTCCGCCATTTGAGTATTGACTTGGTAAAAGGCTGGGCCAGCAATTTGGTAGTCATTTTCCAACATCTGGTCGGTAATATAGTCTTGACCATAAAGAGTTTTCCACTCCTTACCAAAAATAGCATTGGTATTCTGGTCGTTGATGTTTTGCATAACAGACACAATCTCTGGAAACTGCTTAATTAGTTGTTCAATCAATTGCTCCACTCGGAAAACTTTAGGACGAGTTGTCACCAAAATAACCATGATTTGTCCTGAATAGTGACCACGACGCACCACAAGATTCCGAATCAAGCCTGATTGTTCCTTTTCGTCATAAGGTTTCAAATCATAACGGCGAAGCAAGTCGCGTAGGGCTAGTACTACCTCGTCAATCACAGAATCCTGGATAAAGAAGTCTTCAAGTGGCATGAGGTCATGCGAATTCTTACGGAAAAATCCTGTTTCTAGGACACCATTGACACGACGAACAGGCACCTGCGCCTTGTTACGATACTTAACTGGATTTTCCATGCCAAGCGTTTCAGCAACTTCTACATCTGCAATTCCAGCAATCTTGTATAGACTGTCCTTAACCTGCTTGGTTTTAAACTTGAGCTGTTCTGGATAAGCAAGATGACCCAAGTCTGCAATTCCTGAACGCAGGTAAGCCAAATCTAGATCTTGATTACGGTGTGGCGACTGGACAAGGTATTCTTCAACTTTCCCAAAGCCAATCTTTTTATTAACCTTGAGAACTCGCATGAGGATTTTTTCACTTGGTAAAGCATTCTCTACAAAAAATACCAAACCATCCACCTTGGCCACCCCGGACCCTTCGTGGGTCAAATCAACAATTTCAACTTCTACAATATCATTTTTCTTTAACATTCTCTTCTCTTTCTATTGGCCGACAAAAAAGACGGCAACGTTACGGTTACCATCTATTATACCATGATTTTTCTTAAGAACCAAAACTCTTGAAGAAGTTGACAATGGCTTGCCAGAGGGAGCTTAAGAAGTTACCCCCGTCTTCTAGCGCCTTATCCGCATCAAAGTTAAGGTTGATATTTTTAAAACTGTCGCCAGCTTGTGATACGATACTTTGTTTAAGGTCATTTAGGGTTTTAGTGAAATCTGCATTGCTGAGGATATCACTCTTTGAGAGATTCAAAGCAAAATTGATGATGATACTGATCTGGTTTCCTGTTATGACCTGATCGAGTTTGTAATTTTTCAAGGTATCTTCAACAATTTTACGGACATCTTCCTCTGTCAGATTTCCCTTGCTCTCTTTCGCTTTGGCTAGTCCTGACTTGATATCAGCTAGAGCAACATTTAATTTATTAGCATCATAGCCAGTTTTATCCTTATTTTCAGCATTAATATCTGACAAAGCCTTCAGCTCTTCTTGAGCCAAGTCTTTATTGGCTTGCGGGACCTTGGCTCCATTAGCTTCTAGCGAATAATAAATCCCAGCTAAAGCACTTTCTCCTGTAACGGGAATAGGTGCTGCTACAGTGATTTTGGCATGTTCCACTCCCAAGGTTACAGCTGCATTTCGGTACATATCCTGAGTCACCTTGGTGATGTTTTCTGGTGTTTCAATCTTGACCTCAAGTGGAGACTTTTCACCTAGTTTTTGAATCTTGGCTGATGAATACAACTGTAAACTAGAGTCATTGGCCACATTCATGATTTTAGAATAGACATCAGGTGTCATGGTCTTGAGTTCTTTGGTATCTGTTGAGGAATTGTAGCCTAATTTCTTAAGGGTTTGATTTTTTTGGTCTTCAGATAGGGAAGAACCTAGGACATATTCAGGTTGGACATAGGTTTCATCGATGACTTTTTGAACATCTGTTGCTGCATGGGCGCTATTCATAGCTGTTACTGCCCACAAGACCGCAGCACTGGTCAGAAAGAGTTTCTTTCTCATGGGGAATTTCCTCCTTTACCTTTCTAGAGTAATATATCTATCTTAAAGAAAACTTATAACAAAAACACCTGGACTAGCCAGATGTCGAAAAGAGAGTGAAACATTTGATGATGTAAAGGTTAAGTTGCACCTGTCTAGAATAATAATAGTTTCCTCCATTTACGTAAAGTTCAGCACCGTGAAAGATAGAAATAGGGTGAATATAACTATAAGTCTTTCCAGTGGTATTGCCCAGCAAGGGAGCAACAGTATCACGGGAGTATTGTTTCGCCAGAGCCAAGGTATTTTCCTTACCATTTTGTGCAATATAATCGATATAGGCAGGTCCAAAATTATAGGCTTGCACAGCCGTCCAGACATCAACACCCTTATTCTGGGCCAGATAGAGATTGTCTGTCAGAGTTTGCACACCTTGTCGAATGCTAGAGGCATTATCATTGATGGTATTGGTGGAACCACTTGCAGACTCACTTGACTGCATGACATCGCCTTCTTGTCCTTTTGTTTCAGTATAAATCATAGCGAGCACGAGCTCTTCGTTTGCTGGGGTGTCTTTTTCACTCAAAATTTCGCGCACCATGGGTTGATAGGTCATGACTTGCTTGACATCTTGGTGAACGCGGTAAGCTTTATAGCCAGCAAAAAGGAAGACTGCTAGTACAAGCACTCTTCGAATTCGTTTAAACATTATTTACTTTGAATATCCTCGATATTTTTGATTAAGATAGAGTAGGTTCCATTGTCATTTTGGATAAACTCGACTGAGTCTGCATCTTGATAGACGTTATTGGGAACGATTAGTTCGATTCCGTTTGACAAGGAGAGTTTTTGGTTTTCAAATTTCTTTAATTGGCGACTAGCATCAATTTCATCAAACTGAACTGGTTCTGGTACGGCTTCTTTGACTTGGTCAATAAAGCTCAAACGAGCAGTCAGATTGTTATCAAAAAGGTCATTGGCCAATTTTTCAGGTGACAATTCATTGCTTTCTTCCAGGTTATTGAAAATAGCTGATTTGACCTTAGATTGAAATTGAAAATCATCTGTGTTAAAAGTCTCAGCAATTCTCTGGGCCGTTTTTTCCAGTTCTTTGATAGATTTCTTGGGTGAAATCTTAGGAGCAACAGCTAGGAGATTTTCTGAAAAATAGTTCAAGAAAGCCCCATTGTACTTGATGCGTTTTTCAATCAGATGGTACTTGCGACTTTGAAGGTTAACCACCAAGGCCTCATCAGCCCCTGTTCCAAATCCAGGCAGGTTATTCTGAGTCAGCTTGATTGGATTATCAACCTCTCCTCCGAGGTGAGTTAAGGTCTCACGCAGGGCAATTCGCAAGAAAGCGAAATGTTCCACGCCTTCTTTAGAAAATTGTACAAAAATCAAGTCATTGGTCTTGAGATTTTCAGAAATGCTGAACTCCTCTTTCCAAAGATTAGCCAGTGTTACTGATGTTTCCAATAAATCGTCTGTGATGTGATTGAAGAAGGGATTTTCTTCTTCGAAAATCCCAGTCTTGGCTTCATCTGAATACACACGTTCAATTTTTTTGCGTAGGTATTCTTCGATTTTTGGAGTGATATTGAGAAATTTATCCGCTAGGAACAGCTCAGTATCATCTGGACTGAACTGATGGATAATGGCTTTCTTAATATAAATGTCCATAAAAATTTTAGTCCTCGTATAATGGGAAGGCATCTGTCAACGCTTTGACTTCACTTCTCACTTCTTCTAAGACAGCTTCATTTTCTGCATTCTTAAGGGTTTTAATGATGAGTTCAGCCACTTTGCGACTCTCTTCTTCACCAAATCCACGTGCAGTAATAGCTGCAGATCCGATACGAATACCACTTGTCTTAAATGGTGACAAGGTTTCGTAAGGGATTGAGTTTTTATTTAGAGTAATATTGACTTCATCCAGCAAGTTTTGAGCAACTTTTCCGTTTTCTACAATCTTAGTCACGTCAACAAGGAAGAGGTGATTTTCAGTCCCACCAGAAATGATACGGAAATCAGGGTCTTGCAAGAAGACATCAGCCATGGTTTTGCTGTTTTTAATAACATTAGCAGCATATTCCTTGAAAGCTGGATCCAAAACTTCTTTGAAGGAAACAGCCTTAGCTGCCACAACATGCTCCAAAGGACCACCCTGAATACCCGGGAAAATAGCTGAATTGATTTTCTTAGCTAGTTCTTCATCATTTGTTAAAATCAAACCACCACGAGGACCACGAAGGGTTTTGTGGGTCGTTGTTGTCGTGATATGAGCGTATGGTACTGGGCTAGGATGTAGACCAGCCGCTACCAAACCAGCGATATGAGCCATATCTACCATGAGCTTAGCTCCAACAGCATCAGCAATTTCACGGAATTTTGAAAAGTCGATAATTTGAGAATAGGCTGAAGCACCTGCTACGATGAGTTTTGGTTTGACTTCTTGGGCTTGTTTCAAAATAGCATCAAAATCCAAGAGTTCCGTTTCAGGGTCAACACTGTAAGAAACAAAGTTGTAGGTTTGACCAGAGAAGCTAACTGGAGCTCCGTGGGTCAAGTGTCCACCTGCTGCCAAATCCATCCCCATAACAGTATCACCTGGTTCAATCAAGGCCATGTAAGCCGCACAGTTGGCTTGACTTCCTGAGTGAGGTTGGACATTAGCGAATTTAGCGCCGAAAATTTCTTTTGCACGTTCAATAGCTAGAGTTTCTACCACGTCTACTACATCAGTTCCACCATAATAACGGCGTCCTGGGTAACCTTCGGCGTATTTATTCGTCAAGATAGACCCTTGAGCTGCCATAACAGCCTTGGAAACAACGTTTTCCGAAGCAATCAACTCAATGTTGTTTTGTTGGCGTTCTTCTTCTTTGGCAATAGCATTCCAGAGATCAGCATCGTATGCTTTAAAATCATCTTTGTCAAAAATCATAGGTCTTCTCCTTTATAATGTGACAGGTCCTTTAGTTTGTTTTACAACAAGAAAATAAACTAAAAGATGCGAATAAACCGTTTCTGCACTTTATCACAAGTATAACCAACTTTTTCATAAAATGCATGAGCACCCAGACGATGATCGGCAGAGTTTAAGCGGATGAACTCATAACCACGTCTTTTTGCTTCTTCCTCCAACCCTTTTAGTAAGTTTTTACCAATACCTTGCCCTTGTGCTTGAGGAGAAACCGCTAAGCCTAAGATATTAAAGCCTGCTTTGGAATAGAGGGATTCATAAACTTCAGCATGAACATATCCAAGTAGGACATGACTGACTTCATCCTCATAGCCAAGTAGGAAATGATGTGGATCCTGAGATAATCTAGCTAGTTGACTAGCTGTGTCCTCTGGACTGAAAGAATAACCCAAAGCATCTTGGTTAATCTCACATATAGCATTCAAATCTGTTTCTTGCAAATCTCTTAGCATCTTATTCCTCCTCAAAAGAAATCTCTGGCAACCGAGCAAGAATATCTTCTCGCTTAATGGCCCCTTGGCGTAAGATTTTCACCTTGTCTACAGACAAATCCAAAATTGTCGAATCCTGTCCAGTTAGAAAAGCATCGTCTTCAATACCCAGAACCTCTTGGTCAAAATCCTTCAGAATCTGTTCAAAGGTTACACCACTTGCCTGACCTGAAATATTGGCAGACGGTCCAATCAAGGGCCCCGTCTCTCTAATCAAATCTAGGGTAATGGGATGACTAGGCATCCGAAATCCAACAGTTGCAAGACCAGAATTGACCCAATAGGGAACTCGGTCATTAGCTTCGAGAATAATGGTCAAGGGACCTGGTAAAAAATTCTCGACAAGTTTTGGTAGATAAGCTGGCTGATTCTTTGAAAAGTGCAATATGTCCTCTAGAGAGGCGATATTTAGATTGAGCGCCTTATCTCTAGAACGACGTTTGAGTTGGTATACATGATCAACTGCTTTTTCGTCTAGAGCCTTGGCAAAAAGACCGTAAACTGTCTCAGTAGGCAGAACAACAGCTCCGCCATTTTCCAATTCTTGTCTAATCCTGTCCATCATCAACAACAACCATCCTATCTTGACCAAACTGGTCCTTGAGCGTTCGTACCCTTTTTTCAGGAAGATGCTTCCTAAAAAGTTCGGGAACACTTTGACCTTGCTTGTATCCAATTTCAAGGTAAATCTTACCACCATCTTTGAGATAGTCTTTTGCATCTTCCGCAATTCTACGGTAAATAGCTAGACCATCCTCGTCTGCAAAGAGAGCTAGATGAGGCTCCGAATACAAGACATTCAAGCCGACCTCTGACTCATCTTCACGAGAGATATAGGGTGGATTGGAAACAATTATATCATATTTTTCAGAAATTTCTGTAAAACAGTCAGATTTTTTTAAAAATATTTGAAGATTTTGATTTTTAGCATTTTTGTTAGCTAAATCTAAGGCATCTTGGGAAACATCTGCTGCCGTCACTGACCAATCTGGTCTATTTTTTGCTAGAGCGAGAGCAATAGCTCCACTACCTGTTCCGATATCTAGGACCATAAGATTCGTCTCAAGATTTTCATCCAGGATAAGTTCCACCAACTCCTCTGTTTCAGGTCGGGGAATCAACACCCGCTCATCAACTTTTAACTGCATTCCATAAAAATCTGCATGACCGATAATGTACTGGGCAGGTTTATGAGCTGCTAACTGCTGGAAAATTTCTTCTATAAATTTTTTTTCTTCCTCGTTTACCTCTTGCTGGAGGGCAAAAACAAAGTCTGTAAAAGTGAGGTTTTTCAGGCTACGATAGACAAAAGAGAGGCTTTCAACTTCCTCTCCTTGTCTTATCAACTCTTCTTCAAAATCTGAAAATAATTGAGCTAATTTCATTATTTGTTTAATTCTTCTAATTTTTGTGTTTGGTCATAGAGCACCAAGGCATCCACAACTTCATCCAATTTACCAGATAAAATTGTGTCTAGTTTTTGGAGGGTTAGGCCGATACGGTGGTCTGTGACACGATTTTGTGGGAAGTTATAAGTACGGATCCGTTCTGAACGATCACCAGTACCGATTGTTGACTTACGCTCAGCGTCTTGTTCGTCTTGTGCAATCTGAGCAAAATGGTCGGCCACACGAGCACGGATAATCTTCATAGCCTTCTCACGGTTTTTCTGCTGAGTACGTTCTTCCTGCATTTCAACTTTGATATTGGTTGGCAAGTGAACGATACGAACGGCAGTCGCAACCTTATTGACGTTCTGTCCACCAGCACCAGAGGCGTGATAGATATCAACACGAAGGTCTTTTGGATCAATATCGTATTCTACTTCTTCCACTTCAGGCATGACAAGCACTGTCGCTGTCGAAGTATGAACACGACCTTGACTTTCTGTCACAGGGACACGTTGCACACGGTGGGCACCAGATTCGTACTTGAGTTTAGAGTAAACAGATTGACCTGAAACCATAGCAACCACTTCTTTGAAACCACCGACACCATTCATAGAGGCTTCCATGACTTCAAAGCGCCATCCTTGGGCTTCCGCATACTTTTGGTACATGGTTAAAAGGTCTCCAGCGAAAAGTGCTGCTTCATCACCACCAGCTGCTCCACGGATTTCTAGGATGATATTCTTGTCATCGTTTGGATCTTTAGGAAGAAGCAAGATTTTTAGTTTTTCTTCGTATTCTTCTTTTTCAGCCTTGGCGTCTTTGAGCTCTTGCTTGGCCATTTCTTCCAAGTCCGCATCTCCGCCTGATTCCTTAATCATCTCTTCAGCATCGACGATGTTTTGAAGGACTTGCTTATACTCACGGTAGGCTGTTACCGTATCACGAGTTGAAGCTTCCTCTTTTGAAAGCTCCATGAAACGCTTAGTGTCAGATACTACATCTGGGTCACTGAGCAACTCTCCTAATTCTTCATAACGGTCTTCTACAGCTTGTAGTTGATCATAGATGTTCATTTTTCTTCATTCTCCTTATTGATTTCAGGGGTAAAATAATGTTTACGGCAAACTGAGATATAGGTTTCATTACCACCAATCTGGATTTGTTCTCCATCATAAACAGGCAATCCATCCTGTGTACGCAAGACCATAGTCGCCTTTTTCTTACAATACTGGCAAATGGTCTTAATCTCATCAATCTTGTCTGCTAGAAGCAAGAGATATTTGGAACCTTCGAACAATTCATTGCGAAAGTCATTTTTCAAACCAAAAGCCATGACAGGTATGTCTAACTCATCAACAACACGAGCTAGGTCGTAAACATGGTGACGTTTGAGAAACTGGGCCTCATCGACCAGCACACAGTAAGGTTTTTCTGATAGGTCTCGGATATAGCCGAAGATATCCGTCGTTTCCTCAATCGCAATAGCTGGGCGCTTCATGCCAATCCGACTCGACACATAGCCAATACCGTCACGCGTATCCAGAGCCGAGGTCATAATCACAACACCTTTTCCTTGCTCCTCATAGTTATAGGCCACCTTGAGAATCTCGATTGTCTTTCCAGAGTTCATGGTCCCATAACGATAATACAACTGTGCCATGTTTCTTGCTTCACGTCCATTTCTAAATTTTTGCTACATTCTAGTATATCATAATTTTCTTAAGCTTTAAACGGCAAAATGTGGTAAAATAGAAGAAATCAAAAACTAGTGGAGGAAGCTATTATGCCATTTGTACGCATCGATTTATTTGAAGGACGCACGCTCGAGCAAAAGAAAGCTCTTGCTAAGGAAGTAACGGAAGCTGTTGTCCGCAACACAGGAGCCCCTCAATCTGCTGTCCATGTCATCATCAACGACATGCCAGAAGGAACTTATTTCCCACAAGGAGAAATGCGCACCAAATAAGCTAGCTTAAGCAGAAATGCTTAGGCTTTTTCAATCTCCAAGTAGCATCCATTGAAGAAATAGCCTAAATTTGTTACAATTTGAAAAGAGACTTGGAATATTCCAAGAAAAGAGCTATTAATTAAAGGAAACATTATGATTACACGTGAATTTGATACCATCGCTGCTATCTCTACTCCACTAGGCGAAGGAGCCATTGGTATTGTCCGCTTGAGCGGAACAGAAAGTTTTGCCATTGCGCAAAAGATTTTTAAAGGAAAAGACTTGAATCAGGTTGCTAGCCACACTCTTAACTATGGTCACATTGTTGATCCTCTTACTGGTAAGATCATGGACGAGGTTATGGTTGGGGCTATGAAGTCTCCAAAGACTTTCACTCGTGAGGATATTATCGAGATTAACACCCACGGTGGGATTGCAGTGACCAATGAAATTCTCCAACTGGCTATCCGTGAAGGAGCTCGGTTGGCAGAACCCGGTGAATTTACCAAGCGCGCCTTTCTAAACGGTCGTGTGGATTTGACACAGGCGGAGGCGGTGATGGACATCATCCGTGCCAAAACTGACAAGGCCATGAACATTGCAGTTAAGCAATTAGACGGCTCCCTTTCTGATCTCATTAATAATACCCGTCAAGAAATCCTTAATACACTTGCCCAAGTCGAGGTTAATATTGACTATCCTGAGTACGACGATGTTGAAGAAGCCACTACTGCTGTTGTCCGTGAGAAGACTATGGAGTTTGAGCAATTGTTAACCAATCTGCTTCGAACAGCACGTCGTGGTAAAATCCTTCGTGAAGGAATTTCCACTGCTATCATCGGCCGTCCCAACGTTGGGAAATCCAGTCTGCTCAACAACCTCTTGCGTGAGGACAAGGCTATCGTTACAGACATTGCTGGTACTACTCGAGATGTCATCGAAGAATACGTCAACATCAATAGTGTTCCTCTCAAATTGATTGATACGGCCGGTATTCGTGAAACAGATGACATTGTAGAACAAATCGGTGTTGAACGTTCGAAAAAAGCCCTCAAAGAAGCTGACTTGGTACTACTAGTGTTAAATGCTAGTGAACCACTGACCGCCCAAGATCGTCAACTCTTAGAAATCAGCCAAGATACTAATCGCATTATTCTGCTTAACAAAACTGATCTTCCTGAAGCAATTGAAACTTCAGAACTACCTGAAGATGTCATCCGTATTTCAGTTCTTAAAAACCAAAATATTGATAAGATCGAAGAGAGAATCAACAACCTCTTCTTTGAAAATGCTGGCTTGGTTGAGCAAGATGCTACTTACTTGTCTAATGCCCGTCACATTTCCTTGATTGAAAAGGCAGTTGAAAGCCTACAGGCTGTTAACGAAGGTCTTGAACTAGGTATGCCAGTTGATTTGTTGCAAGTTGACTTGACCCGTACTTGGGAAATTCTCGGAGAAATCACTGGGGATGCTGCTCCAGATGAACTCATTACACAGCTCTTTAGCCAATTCTGTTTAGGAAAATAAGAAAAATCCATGATCGTTATTGCGGTCATGGATTTTATAGTATTATTAATAATCTGGTCTTAAAACACCTGTTACAGTTGCCTTAGTCGCTTCGTAGTCGCCATCTACGACAACCTTGATAATGCGTTTGGCATCTTCTTCTGGTGCTGGAACTAGAGGTAGACGAGTTGGCCCCGCTTCAAATCCCATATAGTTGAGAACTGCCTTAACTGGAGCAGGACTTGGATAAGAGAAGAGGGCATTGACTTTAGGAATGAATTTACGCTGAATTGCTGCGGCTTTTTTCAAATCGCTTTCTGCAATGGCAGTGAACATCTCGTGCATCTCATCTCCATTTGTATGAGATGCAACAGAAATAACCCCGTCCGCACCAAGGTTCATTGCATGGAAAGCATCTCCGTCCTCACCAGTATAGATCAAGAACTCTTCTGGCTTATGCTCAATCAAGTAAGCCATATTGGCCAAGCTAGTACATTCTTTGACACCGATAATATTTGGATGGTCAGCCAAGCGAAGCATGGTTTCTGGAGTCAACTCGACAACTACACGCCCTGGAATGTTATAGATAATAATTGGTAGGTCAGAAGCATCTGCAATGGCCTTAAAGTGCTGATACATTCCTTCTTGAGAAGGTTTGTTGTAGTAAGGAACAATAGCAAGACCAGCTGCGAAACCACCAAATTCTGCTACTTCTTTGACAAACTCGATAGAGTCACGCGTATCATTGGTACCTACACCCGCAATCAAAGGAACACGTCCATTGACAACTTTCTGTACAGCTGCAAAGAGTTCCAACTCTTCATCGTGGGTCAAGGTTGGACTTTCAGCAGTCGTCCCTGCAAGAAGAATGCCGTCTGTATGATGGGCCAATAAATGCTCAATCAAGGCTGGGATGGCATCAAAGTTGATAGAACCATCCTCGTGGAAAGGAGTAATGAAGGCTGTGATGATTTTACACTCTTTTAAATCTTGATAAGACATGAGAAACACCTCTCTATTTCAAAGAAGGAGTTCATCTGAACTCCTAAACGATATGACTATTTTAATTCAAACTTCAATTCAGCTGTTGGACGAACCAATCCACGTTCATGAAGAGTTTCTGCAATCTGAACTGAGTTCCAAGCAGCACCTTTGAGAAGGTTATCTGAAACAACCCACATGTGGATTCCTTTTTCAGCATCCAAGTCTTTACGGATACGACCAACAAAGGTATTACGTGAGCCTACAGCATTGATGGCTTGTGGATAGATTTGATGAGCTACATCATCTTCAAGAACAGCACCTGGGAAGGCCGCGATAGCTGCTTTGACTTCTTCGATTGGGGCCACTTCTTTTGTTTCAATGTAAACAGACTCAGAGTGAGCTGACAAGACTGGAATACGCACACATGTTGCTGAAACTGCAATGCTATCATCTTCCATGATTTTCTTAGTTTCCTTAGTCATCTTCATCTCTTCGTAAGTGTAATCATTGTCTGTGAAGACATCGATTTGTGGAAGAGCGTTAAAGGCAATAGGATAATGTTTCTTGTCACCGCCTGAAGGTAAGATTTCCGCATGCAAATCACGTGGTTTCACACCATCATTCAACACTTCACGAAGTTCACGTTGTGTTTCAAGAATCGCTCCCATACCAGCACCTGAAACGGCTTGGTAAGTTGAAACGATGATACGGTCCAAGCCCCATTTTTGACGAACTGGCTCAAGCGCCACCATCATTTGGATTGTTGAACAGTTAGGGCAAGCAATAATTCCGTTGTGGGCATCAAGTGCGTGAGCATTGACCTCTGGAACAACCAAAGGAACATCTGGATTTTGACGGAAGTAAGATGTATTATCTACTACTACCGCTCCAGCCTTAACTGCGTACGGTGCATACTTAGCTGATGTCGAACCACCCGCTGAAAAGAGAGCAATGTCAACTCCTTCAAAAGCTGTTTCAGTCGTTTCTTCAATCGTAATATCTTGATCTTTAAATTTCAAAGTCTTGCCTGCTGAACGTGCAGAAGCAAGTAAACGGATTTTATCGATTGGAAGTGTTGATTCTTCCAACATTTTTATCATCTGAGCACCGACAGCACCTGTCGCGCCGACTACAGCAACTGTATATCCCATAAGTAACCTCTTTCGGAATTTTCTAAAAATTTCTATAATAGAAGTATTATACTACTTTTTCCATGAATTGCAAAGCTTTTTCATCATTTTTTGGAAAATAAAAATCCCCAGTCGTTAGACCAGGGACTAAGAGGCATCTTCATGTGATGAGCAGGTTCACACAACTCATCAAGGTCCGCTCCTGCGTTATGACCTCCTTATGCTCAATAGTAGCCCGAAGACTACCTATCGACTCATCGCATCTACTATTTTACTAAAGAGAATGACTTTTGTCAACAGACTAAATTCTTTATCTTCTTTTACATAGCTGTATAAGAAATATCTTTGAAAAATTTGGGGCAGACATAACAAAAACCCTTGTAAATCAAGGGCTTTTCTGTCCATTTCATGCTAATTGCCGGGATTGAACCGGCGACCTCATCCTTACCATGGATGCGCTCTGCCAACTGAGCTAAATCAGCTTACTTAAAAGTATACTATAGTTAGAAAATCTTGTCAAGTTTCCTTAGAATTTTTTCCATAAGAAAAAGCTAGGTAATGACTACCCAGCTTGTCTTCTTCTATTTGCTTAAATCGATTCGACGACCAATTTTACCGATAATAATCGCTCCAATAATCAATGAGGCAAATTCACCAATTCCTGTTGTGAACCAAGTAAGGAAAAATGGTAATTGCGCTACGATATTCAACTCTGCAGCGATGGTAAACATGGAAATTGAAAAGAGGATTGAGAAGAAGAAATGATCTTTTCGAATCAATCCGTTAAAGAGGTAATCTTTGCTGTATTTTGCAAAAAGCCAAACACCTAGACTGAGGAATACTAGGGTTGATCCACCACCAACAAAGACATCTAGCGGTCCGAAGCTAAAGAAATTAGCAATCATACAACCGATGGTAACTCCAATGATGTACTTGGGATTGTAAAAAGCCATAAAGTTCATCATTTCTGAAATACGGAACTGATAAGCGCCATAGCTGATAGCATTTAGAGGTGGTGTGACAGTTAAAACGACATAGATAGCAGCAACGATTGCAATATCTGCTACATCACGAATAGTTAATTTTTTCATCTTTTCTCCTTTGGCGGGTTGTCCGCGTGTAATATGCTTGGTGAAAGAAGCTAAGCACCAAGGGTTGCTTGAATCAACCTTACTAGTATAGCACAATAGCCTCCTTTATGCTATACTAAAAGCATGAAAAAACGTATTCAATGTCTCTTGGATAATGAACTCTTTGCTTATCTCTTTTTTGGTATAGCGACGACTCTTGTTTCAATCCTATCCCGATTAGTCATTTATCAACTAACTCATCAGGAACTCCTTGCGACTGCCTTGGCAAATATTATCGGTATCCTCTTTGCATTTATTACAAATGATAGAATTGTATTTAAGCAAGCTAGACAGAATTGGCCAAGTCGTTTAGTGAAATTTTCTCTTGCCCGTCTTTCTACTTTTCTGTTAGACTTGTTTTTAACTTTTGTCTTTGTGACTCAGTTTCCTAATATTATCGGGGAATTTGTAAATTATAATATTAATAAGGTAAACAGTATTGAAACAGTTATTGCACAATTCTTAATAATTATCCTCAATTACATTTTTAGTAAGGTATTTATTTTTAAAAAATAAGAAAAAATTTAAGCATATAGCTTGCAAGAATTTCTTAATTAATATATAATTAAGTGTAAGAATTTTTTGAAAGGAAATTATGAAAATGTTAAAAGATCTTAAAGCATTTTTGCTTCGTGGTAACGTTGTTGACCTTGCTGTCGGTGTGATCATTGCCACTGCTTTTGGTGCAATCGTTACATCACTTGTTAACGATATCATCACTCCACTTATTTTGAATCCAGCCTTGGAAGCTGCGAAAGTACAGAACATCGCTGAGCTTGCTTGGAACGGTGTTACATATGGTAAATTCTTGAGTGCTGTTATCAACTTCCTAGTTATCGGTACTGTTCTCTTCTTTGTAATCAAAGGTATTGAAAAAGCTCAAAGTCTTACTAAGAAAGAAGCTGCTGAGGAAGCTCCAGCTGGTCCAACTGAGTTGGAAGTACTTCAAGAAATCAAAGCCCTTCTTGAGAAAAAATAATCGATTAAAAGGATCTAGCGCATGGCTAAATCCTTTTTTCTTTACTCTTTTGGTAACTTACCTGCTTTTTCAAGCATTTTCTTAATAAGATAAGGCATCTTAACATTTTCCCGACCTTTTTTCTCAATCAGTTTTTTCACAAATTCGGGCATTTGTAAATCTTGAGATTCGGACAAGATATTTTTCGTCTCATCTGAAGGAACTAACTCATCAAAGGTTTCTTCTTCTGGGAGAAATTCCTTAAATTCTTGATGTTCATTAGCTCTGACTGTATTAATCAAGGCATCAATCAAACGAGAATCCGTATTTGGCATTGGTGGACGATGGTAGTTTACCCCAAATTCCTGACATAAGTCATAACACTCCACATCATTGTCAAACAAGACTTCAATGTGCTCGCTGATGAAGCTGATAGGAACAAAAATATAATGGTCTGGATGTTCTGTCTGTTCTCTGAGATACTCCAAAACATCTGGTTTAATCCATGGGATACCGATATCGCTTTCACTCTGCCAAGTGTTGGTATATTGTTCTGAACTCAAGCCCAACTTTTCAGCGACTAGCTTGCTATTTTCGAAAATTTGGTCTATATAAGGATCACCAAAGTCCAAGGCAAAAATAGGCACACTATGGGCTGAAAAGATGACTTTAAAGCTGTCTTGCTTTACTTCTTCTTTTAAAATCTTACCAATTTCATCCACCCAATAGTTTAAGAGTGCTTCTTCCTGATACCAATCCTTAATAACCAAAAATTGAATTTGTTTGCTTTCCAAAAATTTTTCATATCCCATGACAGAGTAGAAAGAATAATGAGGCTCCAAAATCAAGCAAATACACTGTTCAATACCGTCTGCTTCCATCTGACCGATTACATCTGGAATAAAGGGACTGGAAAATTTATTGGCAAAATAGACACTGTATTCATTACCTAGCCTAGATTCAACCAAGGCAACCTCTTCACGAGTAATTCTTTGCAGAGGCGTGCCTCCAATTCGTACATAATTATCATAGAGAGTTTGAATCTCATGGTCTTGGGGTCTCACCCCACGACGAATATTTGTGAAAAAATCAGCTACACCCTCAAAGGTAATCTCTTCTGGTGAACCGAAAGTCATCATTAAAATTGCTTTTTTCATAACTGCTTCCTTGTGATGTTTTTATCAAGTTTATTGTATCATTAATTCATTAATAAGTAAACGCTAACATAGGGACATTCTCAATCTTCTGTCTTTTGTTTTTCTCTTCTTTCTATGATACAATGGAAAAAATGAATTAAAAAGGAGTTTTTATGACTTATCCAAATCTCTTGGACCGCTTCTTAACCTACGTTAAGGTCAACACGCGCTCTGATGAACACTCTACTACTACTCCAAGTACACAGAGTCAGGTTGACTTCGCGACCAATGTCCTGATTCCAGAAATGAAACGTGTTGGACTTCAAAACGTCTACTACCTTCCAAATGGTTTTGCGATTGGGACCTTACCAGCCAATGATCCATCTTTAACACGTAAGATTGGCTTCATCTCCCACATGGATACTGCTGATTTTAATGCCGAAGGAGTCAATCCACAGGTAATTGAAAACTACGATGGTAGTGTGATTGAACTAGGAAATTCTGGTTTCAAACTCGATCCAGCTGACTTTAAGAGTCTTGAGAAATATCCAGGCCAAACGCTCATCACAACAGATGGAACAACCTTGCTAGGTGCTGATGACAAGTCAGGAATTGCTGAGATTATGACTGCCATTGAATATCTGACTGCTCATCCTGAAATTAAGCACTGTGAGATTCGTGTTGGCTTTGGTCCAGATGAAGAAATCGGTGTTGGTGCTAATAAATTTGATGCAGAAGATTTTGATGTTGATTTTGCCTACACAGTTGATGGTGGGCCACTAGGTGAGCTTCAGTACGAGACTTTTTCAGCAGCTGGGGCTGAATTGCATTTCCAAGGACGCAATGTCCACCCTGGTACAGCAAAAGGGCAAATGGTCAACGCCCTTCAGTTAGCAATTGATTTTCATAATCAACTTCCAGAGAATGACCGACCTGAGTTGACGGATGGTTACCAAGGCTTCTATCATCTTATGGATGTGACTGGAAGCGTTGAAGAGGCGCGTGCAAGCTACATCATTCGCGATTTTGAAAAGGATGCCTTTGAAGCTCGTAAGAAAGCTATGCAAGCAATCGCTGATAAAATGAATCAAGAACTTGGTAGCGACCGTGTCACCCTGAACTTGACAGACCAGTACTACAATATGAAAGAAGTCATTGAAAAAGATATGACTCCAATTACCATTGCCAAAGCTGTTATGGAAGACTTAGGAATCACACCCATTATCGAACCAATCCGTGGCGGAACAGACGGCTCTAAAATTTCCTTTATGGGGATCCCTACTCCAAATATCTTTGCAGGTGGAGAAAATATGCATGGACGTTTTGAATACGTCAGCCTTCAGACTATGGAACGTGCAGTTGATACCATCATTGGTATCGTCGCTTATAAAGACTAAAAAAGACGAGGTAGCTCAGCTACTTCGCCTTTCTTTTTATTCTGCTGGTTTTTCTTTATTTCCAGTACTTGTTGTAGATTCTGCTGTTTCCTTTTCTGAAGTTGATTCACCTGGTTTAAAATCTGTTGTTTCCTTTTCTGAAGCTGATTCAGCTGGTTTAGAATCTGTTGCATTGCTCTGTTTGTTTTCGTCACTTACAGTTTTACTGTTAGATTCTACAGCTACGTTTGGTTGGTTCTCAGCACTTGTCTTATCACCATTTGATTCAGCATTTGTTGATGCAGTTGCTTCTTCACTTGCACTTGATTTTGACTTGATTTCTTGATTCAAGACCAGAATAGCTTTTGTCAATTCAAGTAAAGCAGCTTTATCTTTACTCTTAGCAGAAAGTTGATCTAGTAGAGCATCCACCTTATCAAAGTCCGCATCAGAACCCTTATTGTTTTCTAAATAAGCATGAAGCGACATAAGAATATCGTAGAGTTTTTGATAGAGAACAAGCGTCTGAGGATCTTGCTCAGCATTTTCCTTCTCTTGTTGAAGGGCGCTAGCGATACGAGTCAAGACATCTTTCACCTGGCTATTTACTTCATCCAAGTCAGCATCAGTCTTGTTTGTGGCAGCTTTGAGATTTTCTACTTCTTCTGCCAAAGATTGTCTAATGCCTTCTTCTTGGATTTGTTCCAAGAGTTGAGTTGCCTTGCTCAAGAGACTTTCTACTTGTTCCTTGCTAACATGATTCACATGCTCTTCAGGCATAAAGTCTCCATACAATTCTTTCAAGAAGCCATAAATAGCTGTCTTGGCACTTTGATTATCAACTTTTTCAGTATCTAGAACTGTCTGACTTGATTTCGCAGTAGTTGGCTGAGCTTTCAAAGCTTCTTCCACTTCTTGTTTTGCTTGATAGATGCTTGGGAATAATTTGTTCAATTCTGCTGCCTTTAGGAAGGATTGAGATTGATACAAGGTCCAAGTCAACTGAGCGACTTTGTTTCGAAGTTCATCACTTAAACGACCGTCATTTACGTGTTGGTAGAAATACTTGATGTATTCCACCGTTGTAACACCTGTTCGATCATTAAAGTCTTGAAGAGCTTGAAGTTGTGATTCAACCGCTACTAAAGCAGCCTCATCTTTAGCCAATTTAGCTTCTTGAAGTCGAACGAGAAGGTCTTTCTTAGGAAGGCCATAAGAGTCTGTATCCAAGGTATTGATTTTATCAATCAAGGCCTGATATTTCTTGTCTAAAGCACTTGTTTCAACTGGTTTAACACTTTCATCAATATGGATATATTGCTTATCAAAGAGATCCAGTGTCGCAAGATAACCTGCAGTAGAGTTAGTTGCCAGTTTCTTCATGTTTTCAGTAAACTGACCTAAGGCTAACTCAATCTGTCTTTGTACGATAGGCTTATCTTTGTAGATACTTCTGCTATCAGCTAGAAGTTGATCTACTTTTTCTAAGACTGCCTTCTCATCAAAAGCTCCAGGTTGATAATTTGATTGTAGGGCTGGAATCTTGTTTTTCAAAGCCACTTCATAGCCCTTGGTTTGAACCTTGATGTAGTGATTGTGGTCGCCATGAGGAATCACAAAACTACCATTTTCTACCTGTAAGCTATAAGGAGACACACCATCACGTAAGGCAGTCGTATAAAGTTCATTTAGGAAATCAAGTTCTGGATTTCCAGTTTGGAGTGGCAAACGAACATGTTCCTTACGAACAGCATAGGGATGAATATGAGTTGGATCGTAGGCTTGGTCAGGATTTCCAAAGACAAAGAATCCATTTGAAATTCTAATCGCTTCAAGTGGAACACCATAGGTCTTAGAAATGTAAGCAATCTTTTCTTCATCGCTAGCATCTTTTGAGAAAGACTCTACCGTTTTAGCAAGAGGTTTTACAGGCTCTGCATCATGATGTGTTTTCAAGTGGTCCTGAGCTGCCTTAATTTGTTCAGCTGTCAAATCTTTCTTAAAGAAGTAATGATTGTGGTCTCCGTGACTCATGACAAAACCTTGCTCGTCCTCACTAATGACACGATTGGCATCAAAACCGTGATCGTGTTCCTCACCATGATGGTGTCCATGATGATCTTCGTCGTGATCGTCATCATGAGCTGGACTTGGTGTTGCTGTATTTGCACCTTTCAAGTGGTCTTGCGCTGCCTTGATTTGATCAGCAGTCAAATCCTTCTTGAAGAAGTAATGATTGTGATCACCGTGACTCATGATAAATCCTGCGTCATCTTCAGCAATAATTCGATTGGCATCAAATCCGTGTCCATCTTCTTCATGTTCCTCATGTGAAACACCAGGATTGGCTGGAAGAGTTGGCGAAGGTATTACTAGACCATTGTTTGGAAGAGTCGGTTGCCCAATTGGGTTCGATTTGGGAATGTAATGGAAATGATCACCATGTCTGACGATATAAGCTGTTGCTGTTTCTTCAACAATATCTTTTGGATTAAAGATATAGCCATCAGATGTTGCAGAGAAAGCCTTATTTGTAGTCAATGAGGCATGATTCACTGTAGATGGATTAGTTGAAAGACTTCCTAGACTAGACGCTACTTCATGAGGTTTTTCATTTGTAGAGACCGTAGAACTAGTTTCACCGATAGGAACCATTCTGGCAATCTTTTCTTCTAAAGCAGAGAGTTTGCTGTAAGGAATAAAGTGGTAATGGTCTCCATGCGGAATCGCAATTCCATTTGGCGTACGGCTGATAATCTTAGCAGGGTCGAAAACCAGACCATCTGATTCACTGTAACGTTGGTCACTAGGTGAATCATAGAGTTCTTTCAAAAGACTTTGAAGATTTTCAGCTTTGCTTTCTATCTTGCTAGTTGATCCTTGTGCTACAGATTGCGTGTTATTGTCACTAGCTGCTGAAGAATAGCTTAACTGACTCGGTTGCGTATTTTTTCCAGCTAGATGAGCTTTTGCTGCTGCTAACTCACTAGCAGACAAATCACTTTTTGGAATATAGTGATAGTGACCTCCGTGAGGAACGATATAAGCATCACCCGTATCTTCGATAATATCAGCTGGATTAAAGACATAACCATCATCAGTCGTATAGCGTCCCTGAGACCTTGCTACAGCATCATCGGAGCTAACCTTCTCATTATCTTTGACATGTTCTTGTTTTTGACGGTTGATTTCATCCTTAGTTCGAACATTATCAGCATGAGCTGCATCTTTCAGGTAGACATAATATTTTCCATCTACCTTGATGATATAACCACCCTTGACCTCATTGACAATATCCCCATCCTTAAGTTGGTAGTTTGGATCCTTCATCAGAAGTTCTTCACTAAAGAGGGCATCATAAGGAACTTTCCCATTATAGTAATGATAGTGATCACCGTGTGACGTCACATAGCCTTGATCTGTAATCTTAATAACAATTTGCTCGGCCTGAATTCCTTCTTTTTGGCTAACCTGGTCTGGTGTCAGGTTTTCACTTTTCTGACTTGACTGGCTACCATCCACATAAGAGACACGATTGTTGTCCTTATTTTCCTGTGAGCGATGCTGATTTAGTGCATAAGCGCAAAGACTCAAGGACACGATAACAGCTGATCCGGCTGCTATATACTTTTTACTGAATTTCATAAATCCCTCGTTTCAATAAATGATGAAGCTACTTCGTAACTTCTTTTTATCGGTTAAATAGTTTTTTTCTAAACCGGTTATTTAACCAATTAATTAACCAGTAAATAGTTTACCTTTTTTAAGTTTATCTGTCAAGATTTTTATATCATTTTAAAAAATAAAAGCCAGTATTGCTACTGACTCTTACATCATCTTGATTTATAGTATAAAGTTTATACTGCTGGTTTCGTCGTTACTGACTCACTTCCTTTTAACAAAGCAAGTAATTTTTCTGCTTCTGCCATGATACCATTATTATCCATGGTTTGCAAACTCAAGTTATTTCGTAAACCAGCTAGGGTTTCTGTCGCATTAGCTTTCAGACTAGCATCCGTTACTTTAGCAAGCAAACCTTCTGCTTCTTTGAGTTTGGCTTCTACTTTTTCAGTCTCTACTTGAGGGACTTCTGGCTCAGCAGGTGTTTCCTCTACTGGCTCTTCTTCTGCTTTAAAGTTCTTATTTGGATCCTCACTGTGGTCTTTCTTACCTAAGACATGCTCGCTTGCATTGCCCCATCCATCATTAGAATGTGGACGTTCATCAGGATGTTCAACATAGTACTTAATCGTCGCAAATAAGTCTTCCAAGGTATAACCATTTGGAGCCTTGTATGAATGATCATCAAACCAAGCAAATTTAATGTTATGGTAATGGTCCTTATGAGGAATGATTAAATTCCCATTTTTAACTTCAACTGTATGCTCAACCATGTATGGAAGTCGAACGAGTGGAATTCGTTTCTCACCTTTCACACGATTGTAAATGGCCGCTGCACTATCTCCAGTAGGATTTGCTTGAGCATCTGCGTCTGCTGACGGAGGTAGGATACCTTTTTCTTTAGTATAAGATTGAGCAGCTGCTTTTTCTTTATCAGAAAGGCTATCTTTTCCAATCCAGTGACTATGGCCCATATGAGGCGTTACATAGGCATCCCCTTCATCACTGATAATATCATGTTCGTCAAAAATGTAGCCGTCTGAGGTTGTATACTTATCAGCTAATTGAGCAATACGGACTTCGTTTTCGGTATATTCAATTTGAGAATTTGGTTTGCCAAGACGTTCTGGATGGGTAATTGGTGCTAGGAATGCCAATAAATCATCTACCAATTTTCCTTTATTAGAAGATTCATCATTCAAGCGTTCTGCTAATTTATCTAAAGCTTGGAAGTCAGAAGTACGACCCTTATTTTCAGACAAGGATTTATGAGCCTCGGCCAATAAATTATACGCTTTATCATAAAATTCTTGATCACGAGGAGCGACATTTTCTTTCTTCGCAACTAGGGCATGTGTCTCTTGAGTTTTATTAGACAAGAGATTTTCAATAACGTCAATCTTATCCTTAGCCAAGTCTTTAGCTAGAACATAACGACTGACTCCCTTATCCTCGAAAATATAACCTTCGCCAACTTTTCTAACAACCTGGTTGACATCAAGTTCAGTCGGTTTATTTTCCACTGGTGCTAGAGGTTTGGTAGTAGAGGCTGGCTTCAGAGGAGTAACACTTGGCAAGACATTGCCATTTTGACCCTTGACAGCTATCATACGAGCCAATTTTTCTTCCAGCGGTGACATTTGTGAATAAGGAATAAAGTGATAATGGTCTCCGTGGGGCACTGCTACACCATTAGCTGTACGTTTGATAATTTGTGCCGGATCAAAGACTAATCCATCAGATTCCACATGGCGTTCTGACAAAGGTTTGGCATACAATTCACTTAAAAGTGTTGAAATGTCTTCCCCTTGATTTTGATGGTAAGTTGGTGTGACAGTCAGATTTGGAGTCTCTGTCAAACTTGGTTGAGCTGGCTTAGCATTATCACTACTTGGTTTACTAGAACTTGAAGAAGTACGAGAGCCCTGCTTACCATTCCAATAAGCTTGAGCTGCAGCTAATTCTCCTGCCGACAAAGCGCCTTTTGGTATGTAGTGGAAATGATTGCCATGAGGGACAATAAAAGCGTCACCTGTATCTTCAATCACATCTGACGGACTAAAGACATAACCATCATCCGTTGTATAAGCGCCTCCAGTTCCTCGATTTGGTGTCTGCGTATTGAGATTAAAGTTTGGTTTAATCGTTGAACTTGGTGTTGAACTTGTTTTCTCAGGACTGCTTGGTTTCGTATTATCAGAATGACTTTGAACTGGCTGGCCTCCAATTGGTAGATTTCGAGCCAATTTTTCTTCCAAAGCAGACATTTGCGAATAAGGAATAAAATGGAAATGATCCCCGTGAGGCACTGCCACACCATTGGCTGTACGTTTTGTAATCTGTGCTGGGTCAAATACTAATCCATCAGACTCCACATGACGTTGGCTAAGTGGCAAAGCGTACAATTCTTGAAGGAGACTATCCAAGTCCTCATTTTGACTCTCAGAAGACGTTGTAGGATTTTGAGGAGTCTCAGCTTGACTCGTTCTGACACTAGATCTTGTTTCAGCTCTGCTTGAACGATATTCAACGGTACTTAATTGGCCACCTTTTCCAGATAAGAAGGCTTGGGCAGCAGCTAATTCACTGGCAGACAAATCACTCTTAGGAATATAGTGGAAGTGATTGCCATGAGGAACGATATAAGCATCACCCGTGTCCTCAATGATATCAGATGCATTAAAGATATACCCATCATCCGTTGTATAACGTCCTTGGGCTCTGGCTGCAACTACTGCCTGATCGTTAGAACCGCCCCCGTGATTACTACTGTGTTCCTGCTTCTGACGTTTAATCTCTTCTTTTGTCCGAACATTGTCCGCATGAGCCGCATCTTTAAGGTAAACATAGTATTTTCCGTCTACCTTAATCACATAACCACCCTTGATTTCATTGACAATGTCTGAATCCTTCAACTGATAATTCGGATCTTTCATCAGCAATTCTTCACTAATGATGGCATCATAAGGAACCTTACCATTATAGTAATGATAATGGTCTCCATGAGAGGTCACATAACCTTGATCTGTAATCTTGATAACAATTTGTTCAGCGTTGATTCCCTCTCTCTTACTGACTTCATCAGGTGTCAAATTTTCTGCCTTTTGACTAGCCTGATCACCATCTATATAAGCAACTCGATTCGAATCTTTCTTAACTTGACCAGCTTGGTAACGACCAAGTTCATAGGAACAAACACTTAGGGCAAGGACTGCTACTGAACCTGCTACATATTTTTTATTGATTTTCATTCTTTCCTCACTTTAATTCTTCTGCTAGAACACTCATATTTTCTTCCAGATTTTCTAGATAAGTTTTGTCGTTTTGTGGGTCTGCCTCTAAAGGATTCAGAGTTTTAAGACCCACACCTGTTGATTTGACAAGAGTTTCAGCTACTTTTGAAGAAGCATTACTTTCTGTAAAAATCGTTTTAACCTTATAGGTTTTAACAAATTCCTGAATTTCTGTTAGTTGCCTTGGACTTGGTTCTTGTTCTGGAGAGATACCTGCGATTCCAAGTTGATTGAGTCCAAATCGCTTAGCTAGATAAGAAAAGGCTGTATGTTGTGTTACAAATGTCTTCTGACTCGCTTTTTCAAATTTAGGCTGGAATTTCTTAGTTAATTCTTGAGCTTTCTTGATAAAGGCTTGCGCATTTTTTTGATAAGTTTCTTTATGTTCACTATCAACCTCTGAAAGTTTATCAGCAATAATTTGGGCTTCTTCTCCAGCTTTTTCAGGATCTAGCCAAGTGTGAGGGTCATAAAGCGTTTTTTCATCAACTCCATCCCCTGCTTCCACATCTTCTAGCCCAGGAACACGGTCTAAGGTCATTCCTTCAGAAGCCTCTAAAACCTTAACTTTGGATTTTTTTAAATTTGGATCCAGACTTCCTGCCCAAGATTCGAGCGTATGAGAATGGTAAACAAAGACATCTGCATCATAGATGGCAGCAATATCATTCGCTGAGGGTTCAAAGGAGTGAATCCCGCTACTTGACTGAATCATTCGAACGTCATTCAAATCTCCAGATACTTCCTTGACCATAGCGTAGATAGGATAGAAACTGGTCACAATTTTCATCCCTTTTCCTGTTTGGCTTTCCTTTTGACCACAAGCACATAAACACAAAAGAAAGACACTTAACAATACTAAAAATAAACTTTTTTTCTTCATGGATAACTCCTTAACTATTTAATTAACTGGTAAACATTCTACTCCTAAAAATTTAATCTGTCAAGCTATTTTTAGAAAAAATTTGAAATTTCTTTCACATATAAAAATCTGCTGAGTTTGAACAACTCAACAGATTCTCACTTTATACTCAATGAAAATCAAAGAGCAAATTAGGAAGCTAGCCGCAGGCTGCTCAAAACACTGTTTTGAGGTTGTAGATAAGACTGACGAAGTCAGCTCAAAACATGTTTTTGAGGTTGTAGATGAAACTGACGAAGTCAGTAACCATATATACGGCAAGGCGAAGCTGACGTGGTTTGAAGAGATTTTCGAAGAGTATTATTCTTCTATGGTAGAATGCTTATAGCCATATGTAAAGTAAATGATACTTCCTATCAACAATGCAACTAGGAAAGCAACCCAGGTTTCCATATTATACTGCAACATAAAGGATAAACAAATGATGATTGATAAAATCGGTAATAAGGGCACCAATGGTGTTTTAAACTCGCCCGCTCTCGGCATTCCTTTTTCTTTCCGTAGGCGAATCAAGCCGTAAGCCAGCATAATCAAGTAGGCCAGGGTACAAATATTTAAGAAGGCTGCGATACTAGCAAGAGGGAACATTCCTGCAGCTACCGCTGAAGCTAGCCCCGTTAAGATAGTAGCATTCTTTGGTACCTTGCTAGTCTTCGTTAGTTCTTTAAAGGCGGCAGGCATCAATCCATCACGGGCTAAACTGTAAATCATACGCGACAGAGCATAGGTCATCGAGATGCAAACTGTAATCAAGGTCAAGATAGCCACTAATGACACATAATTAGCTGCCCAACTGATTCCAACACTACGAAGGGCAAAGGCAACGGCATCGTCGACATTTAGATGGCTATAATGGACAACACCAGTCAAAACAAGAGTCACCAAGGCATAAAGAATAGTTACGATAGAGAGCGACAAGACAATTCCTCTAGGAATATTTTTTTGAGGAGTCTTGACTTCATCTACAGCCATAGAGATGGATTCAAATCCCAAAAATCCAAAGAACATTAAGGACGCACCAGCCATGATACCAGTATTAGCACCATAGATTTGTCCAAAACCGTACGGAGCAAAATTGCTCCAATTATCAAGTTTGATATGCCAAATTCCTACTAAAACAAAGAGAGCTAAAGCGGAAAATTTCAAAATAACTAGAATTGAATTAAATCGTAAGGCTGCTTTAGCATTGAGTAAAACAAGTGAGGTCACCAAGACCAAGACAAGAATAGGCAATAAATCAACAAATGTCCCTGCTTGAGGATTAAAGGTACCATTTAAAGCCTGAGGAAGGGCTATCCCGTATTGAGAGAGCAATCCTTTAAAATAAGCCGCCCAACCCGAAGCTACGCCTGATATGGCTGTCATGAACTCCATCATGGTTAACCAGCCAGCCAACCAGGCAGGAAATTCGCCTAAGATAGCATAGAGATAGCTGTAGGCACCACCTGTAGCAGGTACTCGCGAGGCAAATTCTGCAAAAAAGAGGGCTGATAATCCCACGCACAAGGCAGAAATGACGATTGATACCACTAGGGCTGGACCAGCCAGCGTTGCAGCTGCAGTACCTGTAATTGTAAAGACGCCTGTCCCCACCATGGCTCCGATACCCAGCAAAATCAAATCCCATAACTTCAAATGCCTGTGCATCTCTGTTTTATCCAAACTAACATTCTTTGTTCTAAATATATTCATCTTTGACTCCAAAATAAAATGATGATTCTATTTTACCATAAATATAGGAGATTTGTGAATATTTATAAAATGTTTTTCTAAAAAAATCTGACTACATCTTGTAATCAGATTTTTATCGATTCTAGTTCATTTCTTTAAAGGCTGCTTCTGCATCCGCATTGCTGATAACACCAAATTGAATCTTTCCAATCTTGCCTTGACTATCAATCAGGTATTCTGTAGGAATGCTTCGAATTTGATAAGCTTGGAAGGTGGTTGCTTTGGTATCATAAAGAACTGGGATATCCTTATAACCTTGATCTTGGAACCATTGTGGGAATTGCTCGACAGTTTTTTCACCTTGAATTCCTGGGGCAATGACACTAAGAATTTCGAAATCACGATCTGGTTTCGCCGCTAGTTCCATCAACTCTGGCATACTTTTCTTACATGGACCACACCAGGAAGCCCAGAACTTCAAGTAAACTTTTTTACCCTTATAATCAGATAACTTAACTTCTTTGCCATCCATGGATTGCAAAGTAAAGTCTGGAGCCTCTTTTCCGACTGCTATTTGTTGTACAGGCGTTTGTTGCTGTTGTTTTTGGGGGTGTTCTGGTGCTTGAGTCTTTTTAGACTCTTCCTCACCACAGGCCATCAATACAACTACTGACAAGAGGCTTAAGCCAGCCAACATTACTTTTTTCATCTTTTTCTCCTTTATTCAAAAATTCCAGCTAGAACATTTACTTGTCCTAAGATTAACAAAATTCCCATTAAAATAATAAGGAAACCACCAATTTTCTTCAGTAGCATCATATGACGTTTAATTTTACTAAAATAAGGCATGACTACACCTGAAGCTAGTGCCAAGACCAAGAAAGGAATAGCCATTCCTAGAGTGTAAATAAGAGTATATATGGCTCCTTGCCAAGCCCCATTGCCTCCAGAAGCCGCAAGCGCTAAAACAGAACTCAAAACTGGACCAATACAAGGCGTCCAACCGAAGCTAAAGGTAATACCGAGTAAAAAGGCTGACCAATAACGATTAGCTTCTGATTTCTTAAAAGTAAAGCTTTTTTGAACCTCTAATTTCTTAAAATGAAAAATTTCCATCTGGTGAAGTCCTAAAATGATGATAATCGTACCCATGGTATAGCGAAACCAATTGGCATAGAGAATATTACCAAAGTAACCAGCACCAAATCCTAGAATAAAGAAAATAAGAGAAATCCCTGCTATAAAGCAAAGTGTTCGAATCAAACCTGACCAAACGACTTTTCTTCCAAACAAAGAGAAGCTTTTTGCACTTTCCTGATCGTCCAATAAAATTCCAGCATAAACTGGTAACAGAGGAAAAATACAAGGGGAAAAGAAGGACAAAATCCCTGCTAAAAAAACGGAGATTGAAAATACTATCGTTTCCAATAAAGAACCAACTTTCTTAAGATTTCTAATCCTATTTTACTATAATCAATTTTATTTGTATGATTTCTGCTACGCAAATTGAATTAGCCTATACATGAATAGTCATTTCTGCCACTAGTTAATTCAGATTTTGCCCCCTATTTGCCCCAAAACCAAAAGAAAAGCCTATTGACCAAGCTAGAAAGCTTGATACAATAGGCTTTTTAAAGGATGATTATTTAACAGCGTCTTTAAGAGCTTTACCAGCTTTGAATGCTGGAACTTTAGAAGCTGCAATTGTGATTTCTTTACCAGTTTGTGGGTTGCGACCTTTACGTGCAGCACGCTCACGAACTTCAAAGTTACCAAAACCGATCAATTGAACTTTTTCGCCAGCTGCAAGGTAGTCAGCTACTGCTGAGAATACAGCTTCAACTGCTGCTGCTGAGTCTTTCTTAGTCAATTCTGTAGCTTCTGCTACTTTAGCGATCAAATCTTGTTTGTTTGCCATGTTAATGATTCCTCCAAATTAATTTCTAATTAACAAATATAATCATATCCTAAAATCCCTTTTAGGTCAAGTTAAAAACGCTGTTTCTTCCCATTTTATTTATTTTTTTAGGAATTGTAACGAACTAAAATAGCCCAAGCATTCTCACCCGTGTGCGTTTGAATAATAGATCCTGTTTCCAAAACTGAAATTGGCTTTTCAACATAAGGCTGCAAATTGTCTTTCATCTCTTTTGCCCAATCAGAACTACCAGAATATGAAATTCCAATCTCTGCTACAGAACGTCCTGAAAGCGAACTTGTCAGCTCATCTAACCATTTTTTAAAGGTTTTAGCTCCACGACCTTTAACAATTGGTTGCAATTCATGATCCTTCATCTGCATGACAACACGGATGTTAAGGAGCGAACTCAATAATCCAGTTACACGGCCAATTCGTCCACCTTTGACAAGATTTTCCAAAGTTGAAACACCAATATAAAGCTCTGTATTGTTTTTGACCTCTTCTACACGAGACAAAATTTCCTCCAACTCTTTGCCTTCTTGTGCTAACTTTGCAGCCTCAACAACTTGGAATTTCAGTGCTTGGTCAGTGAAGGAACTATCAATAACTGTCACGTCGGCAGTAGATAAACTAGCACCCTGGCGCGCTGCTTCTACAGTACCCGAAAGAGCATGGGACATATGAATAGCAAGAATCTGACTACCATCCTTGCATAGGTCTTCAAAAACTTCAGCGAAGACACCTACAGGTGGTTGGCTGGTTTTCGGAAGATTCTTACTTGCTTGCATCAACTGAAGAAATTTACCTTCTTCTTTCAAATCAGCATCCGAATAAACAACATTATCGATCATTACAGATAATGGAACAATAGTGATACCTAATTGCTTTACGAGTTCTGGTTCAATAGTAACAGATGAATCGGTTACAATCTTAATTTTTGTCATAGTGTCAATCTTTCTATTTTAGGATTCAGATTGGTTTTCTTACTTCTAATTATATCAAAAAAAGATTAAAAATCCTAATGGAGTCAATCAAATTTTCCGTAAAAATTTGATATAATCAACTTATAAGAAAAGAGGTGTCCTATGATTAAAAAAATTTACCCCATTTTTACCATTTTACTAGGTGCTGCCATTTATGCTTTTGGACTGACTTATTTTGTAGTTCCCCATCATCTCTTTGAAGGAGGGGCGACAGGTATTACCCTCATCACCTTTTATCTTTTTAAAATCCCTGTTTCCCTTATGAACCTGCTGATTAACATTCCCCTTTTCATCTTGGCTTGGAAAATATTTGGAGCAAAATCCCTCTATTCTAGTTTGCTTGGAACCTTAGCTTTGTCCGCCTGGTTGGCTTTTTTTGAGCGCATTCCCCTTCATATTGATCTTCAAGGTGATTTACTAATCACAGCTCTTATAGCAGGAATTCTATTGGGAATTGGCCTCGGAATTATCTTTAATGCTGGAGGTACAACCGGCGGAACTGATATTCTAGCTCGTATCCTCAACAAATACACTCATATATCTATGGGGAAACTTCTCTTTATCTTAGATTTTTGTATTCTCATGCTTATTCTCCTTATATTTAAGGACTTGAGATTGGTTTCCTACACGCTCTTATTTGATTTTATCGTTTCGCGTGTCATTGATTTGATTGGAGAAGGTGGCTACGCAGGTAAAGGATTCATGATTATCACAAAACGTCCTGACCAACTTGCTAAGGCAATCAATGATGACCTAGGAAGAGGTGTTACTTTCATCTCAGGTCAAGGCTACTATAGTAAAGAAAATCTGAAAATCATTTACTGTATTGTCGGCAGAAATGAAATTGTGAAAATGAAGGAAATGATTCATCGAATCGATCCTCAAGCCTTTATAACTATTACAGAAGCCCATGAAATCCTAGGAGAAGGTTTCACCTTTGAAAAAGAATAAAAAGAGGTCTTGTAGTTACCTCTTTTTTGTTTTATTTACTCAAACTTTTAAGACCAATTCCGTGCTACTTCTTCGTCTGCCTTTAACTGATCAACTAATTGATCAACTGAGTCAAATTTGGTCATATCACGAATGCGATCAAGCCAATAAACCATGACAGTTTCCCCATAAATATCTTGATTAAAATCAAAAATATTGACTTCAAAACGTGCTTCTTCTCCATCAAAGGTCACATTTTTTCCAACACTAGCCATGGCACGATACTTCTGTCTTTGAATTTCAACATCAACGACATAGACACCATCTGCTGGCATATAAGTACGGTCTAAAAGCACCAAATTCGCTGTTGGATAACCAATCGTACGGCCACGAGCATTACCATGAACCACCATACCTCTTGATGGAAGTGGTGCCCCCAAAAGTTCCCCTGCTTCTTTCACTTTTCCGTCCAAAATAGCTTGACGGATACGAGTTGAACTAATCTTTCCTTTCTCATCTTCTACAGGTGGGACAATGATAACTTCTCCATCAAAGTAATCCTTTAAGTCTTCTGCCGTTTTTTTGTCAGAACCAAATGTATAATCAAAACCTGCAACAATAATTTTGGCATTCATAGCCTTGATATATGTTGCAAAAAATTCTTCTGCCGTAAGACTAGCGAATTGACTACTAAAATCAAGAAGATACAATTCTTCTACACCTTCACGCTTTAATTTCCTCTCACGTTCAGCAGGGTTCAAAATATGTAAAAACAAATCAGGATGATAAGGCTCTAAAGCGATCTTTGGAGATTCATTAAAAGTCATAACCACGATAGGCAATAAATCCTTTCTCGCAGCCTTATTGGCAACACGAAATAATTCTTGATGCCCCTTGTGTATACCATCAAAATAGCCGAGAACAACGACTGAATCAGATGGTGTGCCAATATCTTTTTGGTTTTTTATAGGAATAGTAATAATCATAAAATAATTATATCATAGTGATAGATATTTCTGGAGCAGAAAATCTGAAATGTCGTTTTTTTCACCTGAAGTGTACTATTTTAGAAGAATTATATTTTTAAAATCAGAAAAACGCATTATACCAGGCACTTAAAAGCTTGATACAATGCGTTTTTTATGAAAAGATTTACTGAATTCTATAGGAAATGAATTTATAGCAGTCTTTTCACTTTCTTTTAATAAGTTCCTTCTTCACCTTGACTAGTCAAGATAACAGGTCCATCTTTTGTAATCACGAATTGGTGTTCATATTGACAAGATAAGCCACCGTCAATGGTCTTATGCGCCCAACCAGTCTTCATATCTGTATCAATTTGCCAATCGCCTGTGTTGATCATTGGTTCAATGGTTAAGACCATTCCTTCACGAAGACGGAGTCCACGACCTGCAATACCATAGTTAGGCACCATTGGTTCCTCATGCATTGTTGGACCAACACCATGTCCAACCAAATCACGAACAACACCGTAACCACGGCTTTCAGCGTATTCTTGAATGGCTGCACCGATATCACCGATACGATTTCCAACAACAGCTTGCTCAATTCCCTTATACATGGCTTCTTTAGTTACATCCATCAAGTTTTTCACTTCTTCGGAAGGTGTACCTACAGCATAAGCCCAACAAGAATCTGCTAGACCACCAGAATAGCTCTGAGTGTATTTTTTCATTTGCTCGACATTGTTGAAGTTTAATTTTGAGACATTCAAATCCGATTTAGCAATGGGACCTCCCAAAACCATATCAACCTTGAGCAAATCGCCATCTTTTAAGATATAGTGACGAGGGAAAGCGTGAGCTACTTCATCATTAAGAGAACAACAGGTAGCATAAGGATAGTCCATCATGGCACCGTCAACCCCAATCTGAAGTGGAAGGAAATTTTCTTCCTTACAACGACGGCGAACATACTCTTCAACTTCCCACATATCTACGCCAGGCTTAATCAAATCACGTAAGCCGATATGAATACTTGCTAGAAAATCACCGGCTTTATCCATAGCTTCAATTTCACGAGCTGATTTTAATGTTATCATTTTTTCTCCTAGTTTCTAATTAATTTTAACAGTCACATTTGCTTTTGAAACAATCTGATGACCATGATAAATATCGTAGTCAATAATAGCTGATCGTCTAGTATGATGGATAATGCGTGCTTGAATGCGCAGTATATCATCAATCTGAACAGCCTGCAAAAAGTAGATCAGCATTTGCTCGATGATGAGATTGCGACCACTATTCACAACTAAATCTTGGGTCATATGAGTCAGTATTTCCGCCAATACACCGTTAGCTAAAACACCGTTTTTCTCAAGCATAAAAGGTTCCACTGTAATGACGACTTCATCATGATGATAAGAGAGTTTTTGTCCAATCTGCTCAGAAAAAGTCGGTAGAGCAGAAACTTGGGAACGACTCATTTTCTCCATGACATCTCGTCGTGTCACAACTCCAAGCAAGGTTTGATTATTCCGAATAACTGGTACCATTTCAAAGTCTTCAGCAATCATCCGTTGACTCACATTGGCAATATTTGTCGATAAACCAACTAAAAATAGACTACGCGACATAACCTTGTCAATTGTGGTACTTGGTGACTTATCACCAGCGTCTCTCATGGTTACAACACCAACAACAACCTGGTGTTGATTGATAACAGGGAAACGACTGCTACGATTCTTACGAACTAAGTCCAAATAATCTTTAACAGTGTCTGTCTCTCTGAGAAAACCATATTCATGACTTGGGCGATAAAGTTTCTCAACTGTCAAAATATCCGTTTTGATTTGGACATTTGACAGGGCTTTATTAATCATGGTCGCGACGGTGAAAGTGTCATGCTTGCTTCTTAAAACAGGAATTCCTTTTTGATTTGCCAGTTTAAGAACATCATCATGAACATGAAAACCACCCGTAACCAGAACTGCATTTTCATTTTCCAGCGCTAGTAATTGGATACGGGTACGGTCTCCGACAATCAAGAGCCCCCCATCGTGAAGGTAAGACAAGATATTTTGTTCAGTCATGGCACCGATTGAAAACTTACTAAATTCTCTCTCTAAACCTTCTTGCCCAGCTAGAACCTCAGAAGAAGTCACTTCTGCAATTTCAGCAAAGGTTAATCTTTCAATCGCAACTTTCTGGGATTTAACACGAATCGTACCACTTCTTGGACGGGTCTCCACAATTCCACGGTTTTCAGCTTCCTTGATGGCCCGATAGGCCGTTCCATCACTAACTCCCAGATGATTGGAAATACTACGAACACTGACCCTTTTACCTACTGGTAATTCCTCCAAATAGCTTAGAATTTCTTGGTGTTTACTCATTAAATTCTCCCTTTACAAAGCGAAACTCAAGATAGTCTCGCATTTTCCTTGTATAGCGATCACTTCCTTTAAACTGACGGAACAAACGGAATCCAGACTTAAGAGCAACCTTTTGGCTAGCTTCGTTTTCGAGATGGGTTATAATGGATAATTGTTTTAAACCAAACTCCTCAAAGGAAAGCTGGCAAAGTTTTTTAACAACTTCTGTCATAAAACCTTGGGACCAAGCATCTTTTCTCAAAAAATAACCAAGTTCTGCTTCTTTTTTAATTTCATCTAGCTTTTCAAACTTAATTGAACCAATCATTTTCTCAGATTTCTTGTCACAAATAGCCCAAACTCCTAAAGGAGCCTTCATAAAATAATTGGCCAGTGCATATTGACTCTCTTCCACACTAGCTTGACTGGGAAAAATAAATTGTAAATTCTCAGGATTGGAAGCTATCTCATGGAAGTCTTGACTATCACTAAAAAAGAAAGGACGCAAATACAAGCGATCCGTTTCAAAGAAAGAAAACATTGCTAATTTGGTCCAAATATTCATAAACACCTCTACGGTTTATTCTTCAACTAATGAAATATCCGCTCCAAGATTACGTAATTTTTCAATAATATCTGAATAACCACGTAAGATGAACTCAATATTTGTAATTTCAGTTTTACCTTCAGCCATCAAACCAGCGATGACAAGTGCAGCACCAGCTCTAAGGTCAGTAGCTTTTACATTTGCACCACGTAAACTACGTCCACCAGTATATAAAATATGGTCATTTGTAGTCGTAATATCCGCGTCCATCTTTGCTAGTTCAAAAACATGGTTTACACGTTTTTCATAAATGGTATCAATAATAGTACCACGCCCCTCTGCTGTTAACAAGAGAGGAGTAATTGGTTGTTGCAAGTCAGTAGCAAAACCAGGATAAGGTGCTGTCTTAATATTGATTGCTTTCAAATTAGACTGTTCCTCGACAAAAATACTGTCCTCCGATACAGTCATTCGAACTCCCATTTCTTCCAGCTTAGCAATGAATCCTTCTAGGTGTTCGTATAGTACATTATTAATACGAATTCCCTTGCCGACTGCCGCAGCTAAGGAAATGTATGTTCCCGCTTCAATACGGTCTGGAATTACCTGATGACGAGTTCCATGTAAACTATCAACACCATCAATAATGATGATATTTGTTCCTGCACCGCGGATATGGGCTCCCATATTATTCAAGAGAGTAGCTACATCAATAATTTCAGGTTCTCGGGCTGCATTTTCAATAATAGTACGGCCATTTGCTTTAACCGCAGCAATCATTGTATTAATAGTCGCACCTACACTAACCGTATCCATGTAAATACTTGCACCATGAAGCCCTGCATCTTTAGCAGATAACTTCATGTTATCTCCCTCGTAGCTAACAGTTGCTCCCATAGCTTCAAAAGCCTTAAGGTGTAAGTCAATAGGGCGAGGGCCCAGATCACATCCGCCAGGTAAACCAACAGTGGCTTCGCCAAAGCGACCTAAAAGACTTCCATAAAAATAATAAGATGCACGAAGACTGTTGATTTTTCCATAAGGCATTGGAATATTCTGAACACCTCTTGGATCAATCTCTAACACATCGTCATAACGTTTAACGGTAGCCCCCATTAACTCCATAATTTCGACAAGACTAGCAACATCAGAAATATCTGGTACACAATCCAAAGTCACAATATCATCAGCCAAAATAATAGCCGGAATCAAAGCTACAACACTATTTTTTGCACCACTAATGGTAATCTCACCTTGCAGGGGCAAACCACCATTGATAACAATTTTTCTCATTTTAAATTTTTAATACTCTTTCAAAATTTCTAAAAAGGTCCTGCTCTAAAGTATATCATAAATTCACCTTTTTTTCCATCATTTTCAATTATATTAGCTGAATCCTATTTGTTGGTAACTGTTCATTCCTAGAAAGTTATGCCCCTTTTGTGCCCCTCGAACAGGAAAAAGCCCTTCGGATAAAATCCGAGGGGCTTAAAACGTTGTTAGATCAACAACTGAACTTTTGAATTTCAAGGTTCAGGATAAAATAGTTCACTGAACTATTTTATTTTTTCAAGTTATCTTCCTATTATTAGATACTAAAAAATAGGCCTAAGTCTACTCTAAATCTAACTTGATTTCTGCAAAAACAACTAATTTTGAATAAGTTGAGAAAACATAAAGGGGAACAAAAAGGAACTTAAAATGATGAGTTCAGCAGGCAAGAAAAAAAGCGCGAATAATCGCGCCTTTTTTATACTTTATGACGGGAACAATTACATCATGTCATCTAAACTAGATAACAGATATTTTACTAGTCAAGACAAAAAGTTAGATTTATAATTTTAATAATGTACAATCCCCTGAATACCCTGATATTTCATTATATATTTTTGTTCCATAATCTTTTGAAGGAATAAACAGATGATATGGATCAAAAAACAAAACTATTATTCTATGCTTAGAATGTTTTTGACGCTTATGTGTTAAAGGTTCAACAAAATATAAGGAAATAACTCTAAAACTACCCCTTTCATGTAATAGTACCCCTGTCTTAACATCACTTTTATAAAAATTATCAGAATAATTGTCGAAATCATTATCATCTACGTACTTTTTTAAAATCTGCTTTATTCTACCCTCGTGTGTTCCTGAAATAGACACATCTTTCATATTATCTTTTATAATGCCTATATCTTCATTTATTTTATCAAAGGCAATTGAAATATTTGGATAAAGTGCACCCTCATCTAATGTTCTAGGATAACAATTAGAAAACTCAATAGATGGTATATTAAAGCATTGGGTTACATTATCTGATATTTCAATTTTTGTTTTTACTTTAGGAGCTTTTATATATTGATTCTTGACCGTGTTAACGACCAACCCTTTATTTGAAACAACACAAATTTTAGGTTTTATAACAACAGATAAATTATTAAATATCTCAAGATCAGACATACTCGTCAATATACTCCTGTATAATACTATTGTTATCCATTGGTATATGGTTCTGCCCCTCTGTATAGACGGTTTGCCAAGCTTTATCTTGATGGGTTCTGTCTACCAAACTAAAGTCATCAATTTGTTTAGTTTGAGAAACAATATTCTCTATAAAGGACTTTATATTATTCAGTTCTACAGTGTTAAAAAAACTATCAATATCATCTTCAGTTAAACTTCTTGATTCGTAGAGGCCTTTTTTATCATTTGCATATACTTCTTTTTCTACTGGACCATATCTCCAAGCTTCAAAATTCGCATCAAACAAATATTTTGGATAATTCTGACCTACAAATTCATTTTCTTCATCTTCATTTAAATTTAAATTACCATAAGTAGCACCGTAAAAAGCATATAACAAATATAACGTTTTTTGAATTTTAATTCTAGATGGTTTTTCAAATAATTTGTACAAAAATTGTACCAAAAAATCCTTATCCTCAAATACTACCGATTTCATTCCTTAGACTCCTTATGAACTTAGCAAAAATAAAGTACGCTACCAAGAGTATTATATCATAAATGTCAAGTATTATATATACTTTTGTTTGGGTTACTCAAAAAAACACCACAAACGCCTACTTACTATGCTTCTAACTCTCCGTTCTGGTGGAATATGTAGGAACTTTTCAGACCCAGAGAGCATTTTTTAGTTTTTCACCGACTGGCGGAATCTGTAAGAACTTGTTAGTCCCCCCCTCACTTAATTCTCAACATTTCTCAACAAAACACCACCACGATAGCTTTTAGCAAAGTCTAGCAGTATCTCAGCCTTGAGGCGCTCATATTGAGCCTTATCGATGTCTAACGCCTCGTATAATTGCCATAGCTTTAACCTCTCTCCAGTTCGTCTTGTAAAGAGATTGGCGAATATCTCACGTCGTAAATCGTCCAGATTGTCCCTGTAAGTATCAATCATGCCTACTATCTCCATCGCTTTGGCTTCAAACGCTCCATCTTGACCGTCTAGGCTCAATTTAACTAGTGAATGATAGCTTTTCAGAAATCTGTATGCCTGCTTTGTTGTCTCTTCTGCATTGATTGGCTTCAACACCTCTGACAAGCATTCTAAGGCCTGTTTCTTTAGTCTGTATACTACCTTTTTGGACTTGTGCAACTCTCTACATACTCTATCTATAGTGTAGTGGTTGACGTAAACCATCGTTATCACTACCCACTCATTAGGATTTCTCAGATTATCAATAAACCTCAATGCCTCGTAGCGTTCCATAATTAAGTTTTGAAGCTGTTCCATCATTTGGTCTTTTAACTGCAAAGCATTGATAAGTCTTTCCTCTGTGCTATTAACTTTGCTGGATTTTATCCGTTGTTCAAACTGCGCTTGTGAGTATACCGCCCCTTTTTCCAGATTGCTGATCTTCAAGTCTAGGTTATGAATTGCTTTATCAAGTTTTTTAATGCTTTTTAGCTTCTTTTCTACTTCACCAGTGGTCATTTTAGCGCTCCTTCATGATATAATAGTTATGCGAAACCATACCATGAGAGTCAGCCCTGTGCTGGTTTTTTTCGTATTCTAAGGCTTTTCCTTTTGAATCTCATCTTCCCAGACGGATTCAACCATTGCGCTCATGGCCTCTATAAATTTATCATCCTTAACTGGAGTTTCTTGATGGATGTTACTCTTAATCACACTGATTTCTGCTCGCAACTTCTCGTCCAGCAACTCCAAATCACGAAAAGCGCTATTATTCATCCCATGCAAAGCAGAAAGAAAGGCATTAAAATTACTAGATCTCAATCCACTTTCGATAATTTCAGATTTAGCTTTATTTTTTAGCCATTCATACTCATTAAAAGCCTGTTCTCTTGACCACAAAGCACGGTTTGAAAACTCTTTTAATAACTCTCTGTACCTTGTATTAATCTTATACTCTTTCAGCAACTTACTAGCCCTTGAATCTATCGTACTATCAGCCATCTTTTAGGCGTTATAAGCCTCTTTATATGCTTTTCTTTGAGATAGTCCAGCCACTAGTCCTTGAACAAATTTTTCTTGTCTTTGCGTTAACTTATCTGTCACATTAGTTCACCTCCTTAAGCGACAAAAAGGGGAAAACTCCCCCCTTGTCTTAAGCGTTATCTTGCTCTTGCTCAGCTTTTAATACTGATTCTTCTACGTTGTAGTCAATGATTGCACCAATAGCGTCCCCATCTTCAATGTATTTAAAATTATAACGCTCGTACTCTGGATGTGCTTGCTGGTGTTCTTCCATTAGTTTGAAGAGTTCTACAATCGTTGGTACTGGTTCAATCTTGTGTCTGATTTGTCTCTTCATCTTTTAAAAATGCCCTTTCGCGTCATTATAAGTTCGACCAAAAACTTGTTTATAATTTTCTTCTAAGAATGGTTTTACTGGATATGTTGGTACATAATCAATCATTCCACCAACTGGAGAAATTCTAGATCCCCCTGTACTGAAGGTAAATTCTCTCTTACCTTTCCCCACTTTGTAAGCCATAGCATGGTAAAGAGTTCGGAGTTTATCTGAATCAGCAATAATTTCATTATCAATCTGATCAATCTCTTTCATCAAATCCACGGCTTTATCATAAAGCGCCTTATGTTTTTTGTCAACCGTTGAATCCAGTTCATCGATTTTTGTCTTAAAATCTTCAAGGTTCATCAGTGCTTCATTGTGAAAGTCTTCCAGCTTTTTAGCGTTCTTTTTTAATTTACTTTCAGCAATCCATAAGTTATCCTTGGCATTGCGTAGCTTGTCTTTGTCTACTTCATCAACCGCTTCATCATATTCACGTTGGGCTGTCGCTTGGTCTTGAAGCAACTGTGCTTTTTCTCGTTCAGCCTCAGCAATCGCATTTTCGTTTTGTGTGATCAATGCGTTCACTTCCTTAGTGATTTTATCCAGTGCTTTATCCATTTTTTGGGCTAATTCTTGGCGCTTTTGCGCTTGTTCAATGTTGTTTGTGTTTTGTGTTTCTGCCATCTTATTCTTTCCTTTTCTGTTGTTTTATTAAGTTTTAGAGTGCTAAATCCGGTCACGGGGTCTCTATTGTAGTACATCTTCTTACACCCCCCTATACTCTATTCCTCAACTTCTTCATCTATTGGATTTTCTTCATTCTTGAAAACCTCACAAATGCGCTTAAAGTTGATATCTAAGCTGTTATCCTCCAAATACTCAGCGATAAGCGTTCCGTTTTCCTTATATCTTAGTTTAATAGCTGGCACTAGATAAGTACCTCTCATAAATCCAAATAACGCTAGTCCTGCTATTTGTGCGTCTTCTAGGTCTCCAAATTCATAAGTGAATGTATGTTTTGGTGCTGTTTCTGAAAATGCTTTTAATGTCATGTTGTTCTCCTCTTTCTGTTTTAAGGGTGTCACTAGTAGTTACACCATTGCAAGGGGGTCGGTACTATCTACCCCATTTTTTCAATTCTTCATAGTTTGTACGCTTACTGTTTTCTTTTTACGCTTGATTTTGCAAGTGTTCAAAATTTGGAGTCAATCATATCAAGGGTTTTAGCCTTACTTTGTACACTTAGTACACTTAGTACATATAAAATTAAATCGTGTATAGATTTAACGTTAAATCTTATAAAATGTTAAAAGAAAAAAACTTACCGTACCAAGTGTACAAGTGTTCAAAACCCTTGGCGCTCTAAGGGTTACGACAGGAACGCTTCATTTACCAAGCGTACCAAGTGTTCTTCTACTCGATTATTTTCTTGCTTTCTTGTTAAAGTAGCCACGTTCAGTTTTAGGTTTTAACCTTTTCTCAGGTCTTTCTCTACCATTAACATAGTTCAAATTGGCATAAGGCGCTAAATCATCTTTAGGGAAAAAACCAGAATGAAATTGTCTTCCAGACGCTATCACTTTCTTTCCAGCGGTTATCCATTCAGGTAGATTACTTTTAATCTCTTTATGTAACCCTGTCTCGGTCTTGTGCAATTTCACTCCATAATACTCTGTAAAACCTTTCCAATTATGGAAAACAAAGCTATTCGGCAAAAATTCACTTGCTAGATTGTCCGAAAAGAATGAGGTCACAAAAGCGATAATCGGATTATTATCTTCGTGGTATTCTTGCAAAATCTCCTTTGATTTTTCTGGTGTGATGTCCTTGGTCGGTGTTTCAAGGGCTATGCGTGTGAGATACTCCAATACCTCTTTCCTGTTGATATAGTCCTCTTTGATTGCCTTGTTTGGCTTCCCTTTAAAGACTTTGGTAAATGGTAGAATCTTAAACCGCCTATCAATTGCAGATCTATCTCCGTTCATTCTTGGTAAACCATTGGATGACTGGATAATAGTCATGTTCAAACGTAGACTGTAAGGGCGTTTCCCTTTGTCCTCTATGGTCATGATATCCCCAGTAGCAAGACTAAACATATTTGAAGTGTCTTTGATAACTGCGTCCTTTTGCACGTCGTCTCCGATGACTAGGGTCTTTCCTAGCAAAATGGAAGTAGAAAAACGGCTTTTATCGAACTCAGTTATCTTGAGACTTGCAACATTTTCCATGCCTACCAAGTTAATAAGTAGTTGCTGAAAAGTTCCTTTACCAGTCCCACCCTCTCCATAAAGCCAAAAGATGTTTTTTAAGGTTTTACCTGTGATACTTGCTTTAATAATCTGAATGGCTAGATCATATAGTTCTTGGTCATTATCAAACAATTCAGCAAGCCATTTTGTAGGCTTCCAGCCATTTATAGTAGGCTCGTAGGCTTCAGGGGAATACCTCGTACGTATTTTTCGAGTTACGATTACAGTGGGATTTAAGGGTTCAAATATCTCTTTTTTTGAGTTATAAAGCTGATTTCCAATCACCGTATATTCATTTTGAATGGATTTTAAAGGGCTATGCCTTGAGATTTTTTAAAGAGTATCAAATGCCTGTTTTTCAGTCGTATCAGGGCGAACGGTTGCGATTAAATCCTGCAAAAGTTCATTATCTTCAACCCACACCCCTTTATCTGGATGATAGAAATACAAGGGCGCTTTTTGTCCCTGTGCCTCTGGTCTGATTCTAACGAATCGGATATACTTCCTCAGAAAGTTAGCAACCCCCAAAGGCTTGGACGGCCTGCTTTCCCCTAAATTTTGACATTCACTGGCCAAAAACCTTTGTATCCCTTTAAACGATGTCAGATAGCTTTCTGTCTCTCCTATTGGCTTAATTTGGGGTTGTTGCTTATCTTCTTCAATGATTTTTTTTACAATTTCATTGCTACTCAAAAGCCACCTCCTTATAAAATATTCTTGCTATTTCTAAAAAATAACTGGCTAGGTCTTTGCGTTTGACGATTGCTGAAAACAAGTCCACCAGCTGACTAAAACTGTAGCCATTTACAAATAGCAGTCGGACAAAGAGTGAAGTCTCATATCTGGTATAAATGCCATTACAGATGAGATCGAATATTCAACCCTTTAACTCCACTCCAAGCCCCTGCCGTTGCTCAGTCAATTTGTTTACCTCTAATTCTTTCAAGATTATCAGCAAGTCAGGACTGGCCAAAGCAATCTCCAAATCTCTGACCAATTCCCAGCCCTCTACTGCCTCATTTTCTTCTTTAATAGACACATATAAGCCTTTATATTGAAAACTTGTCAAAGCCTCGTCTACAGGCTCATAATAGGTAAATTTGTAGTGTTCCCCATTCTTCCATACTTGAGTAGGATTTGACTTGAGAAAACCAAATAGGGGCATTTTATCAACTGATATAGTCAACTCAATTATTCTCATTACACCTCCTAATCTACTGCAAGAAAATTGTAAATATCACTCTTACGGTAATAGATTTTCTTACTGTTTTCAAAAGGCGACTGGAACGATTTCAGACCATGTTCCTGCCAATTATTTAACGTGGTTCCACTAATACCTAACTTCTCTAACACCTCAGGTCTAGAAATCAAGTCCCAATTATCATCACGTTGCTTTTCCAGTTCCATCCTTTTCGCTAAGTGATCTCCCACTTTCTCCAGTAGCTCAAGTTCTGCTTCTCTTGATAATAGTTGCATATTACACCCCTTTCTAATTATGAATCTTACCAGCAAGCTGGATATAACGGCCGTAGTAAGGGTTCAAATCCTCTCTAGGTGTTTCTATCGTCTGTTGGTTTTCTCGCTCAAATTGGGCGCTTTTTTTGCGGTCTCGATGGTTTAAATAAAGCAGTAAGCCAATCAATACCACCATACAGATTACCGACTGTGTATTAGTTAAATCTAATTCATTCATCTTATGCCCTCGCTTTGTAATTCTTAATATACTCCACTTGATTAGTTCGCTCCATCTTCAGGAATTCGTCCACCTCTTTGGGTGTTACCTTTCTATCTAAAAAATCAGTGATGAACTGAAAGAGGTTCGGATTTCTATCCTTAATTTCAGCAATTACTTCATCAAATTCTGCTTGTGTCATGTCATCTAAGTTTAGAGTCATGTTCTTCCTCCAATTCTCTGATGTACATTTCAATGGCATTAACTAGATTTTCCTTTGTCTTGATAAGACAATCATAAGCAAGGTTAAAAATAGCACCCTGTGTGTCGTATTCCAAAGTTAAAAGCATGGTCTTTTCTTTGCTACTTATGTTTTTACTGAAAAAGTGAAAAGTAGCCCCCAAGGCGTTTTCAGCGGTATTAAGTCCTAAAGTTAAATTATCTAGTTCATCTAAAATATTTCTCATATCTTCTTTTGTCATTGTTTTTTCCTCCGTTGGCCTTTTAATTGTCGTTTCCTATACAGTATTAGCACCACTCCAAACGCTGGGCAATTGCCCCAAGTTGGCGAACGCTTGTAGTGATGTTTCGTGGGTAATCACCCACATTTTTGTTAAACAAGTGCCTAGACTCGCCGTGTAAGCACTCGATATTCAAAATCTTTCCTAATTGCTTGCCTGCTATTTGATTTTGTTAGTTTTTCTTAGTTTTGTTATTTACTCATAAATCTCTGACAACTCTTTGTAGATGTCATCTGGTATTGCTCGCATTGCTTTCTGTTGCAATTCAATCGCCTTGGTCTTGTCGTTGTCCTTGCCAGTGTTTGACTCAATGATTCCAGTTAAGGCTAAAACTTGTCTGAAATATAGATCCATCTTCAAACGTTGACCAGCGCTGATCTCTTCTTTTGTCTCCTGCTTGCTTTTTAATAGGAAAATCTCACTAAACTCCCCTTCTTCTACCTTGTAGTCAATAACCTTACGGTAACGCCAATTTGATAAACGTCCCTTGATGGCTTTTTCTGACCAAGTTGGTAAAGTGTCTAGTATTAAATCTAGTGTGATAATTCCATTTTTTTCCTGTATGTTTCTTAGTATTTCTTGTGTAAATACCTGTTTCCCCATTGTTTACCTTGTCTTTCTATGCTATAATCAAGGTACGTTAAAAAACGTATCCTTTTCATCCAGTCGCTTGCTCTCCTCGACCAAAACTTGAGCAAGGGACTTTTTTGTTGTCTTTTTTTAATCTTCATGTCTAGGTTTTCTATAAATCAGTTGACGGCTTTCCACTAACTCAGCGATAAACGCTAGGTTATTGGCCGTATTTTCTATCAAGTCGTCAAGCACCCCTTTATTTTCAGGTAACGCCATAGCTTCCGCCATACTTACGGCATCATCTAGCCATGTTTTAAATTCTTTAAAGTTCATTTCTTTGCTCCTTTTTTGTTGCTTCAAATTCCTAAAAAATCCATAACTTCTTTAGTAGTGAAAACTGCATTCGGTTTTGGTTCCAAATCATCTTCCAATACTTTAAAATGTAAGAATGGTTTTGTTTCGTAGCTTTCGCCTTTTTCGTAAAGTACTTTAATACGGTCAAATAGTTTTGTCAATGCAACGTCACTGGTGTACTCAACAATGATTTCACCGTGTCCATTGTAATTTGTCTCTTCAACGTCTGTGATCATGCGAATTTCTTCGCCCAATGCTCTAGCGATACCGTGGTTAGTTGTTTGTGCTTGATATACTTGTGTGTTGTTCATTTTGTTTTCTCCTTTATATTCTAGGTCGGATATTTAGTCCGAGCAGGTCCATCCCCAGTGGTAAAACACCACATGAGAAATCTGTAAATGTAAAATAGTATTGCGATTGGGTCGCTCCTTTCTAACTATAAAACAGCTCATCTATGGTTATATTTGGTTCGACTTCTGCAACCATTGACTTAATCGCTAGGCGCTCTTTGTCATTAAAAGCCGTCTTTTTTGTCTCTTTGTTATTATAAGACTGCAAAGAAATATCTAGCTTGTCCGCCATCTGTTGCTGAGTTAGTCCAAGCATAACTCGATAGCCTTTTAATTTGCTCATAGATTTCCTCCCTTCTAAAAAAGTCCCTCCATGAATAGATTGAAAGTGTGAAAGGTTGGAGATACCGGACTTTTTTGTCCTTTACAGCCATTATATTATCAGACATTTTTGTCTGTTTCAAGTGTTTCTTTAAAATTTTTACAGACTTTTTTGTCTTTTTTGAAAATAAGTGTTATAATTAACAATGAAAGGTATTGTGACTAATGAATAGATTAAAAGAATTGAGAAAAGATAAAAATAAATCTCAGAAAGAAATAGCCGAACTCCTAGAAGTAAATGAAAAAACTATATCTCGTTGGGAAAAAGGTGAGCGTCCAATAAAGACAGATAAAGCCCAGCAACTTGCTGACTACTTCAAGGTAAGCGTTGGATATCTCTTAGGATATAAAACCAAAGCTGAATATAGTTCTTTTAATGATCAAGAATATCAAAATGAATTAAAAAAACTAGCGTTCTCGCTAGCACATCTGGAGTTGCTTATCTCAGATTCTCAAATAAAACATCTGAATTCTTTATTGAAAAGTATGTCTCACGATAATACTTTACTAAACGATGTAAAAACCGTTAAAAACAAGGACAAATACTACACTGAAATTTTAAGAAGAAACCGTGAGTATAATTTGTTGAATGAGATTAAAGAAGATACTGAATTACTAGAAATACTAAAACTACTGAATGAGAAACTCTAATCAAACACTTTAAATATAGGGATTCTCAAAATACAAAAAATGCCCCCTATTCACTAATAGCAACCCCCTCCCAAAGGTCTATTGTGCAAAAACAGGGGAAATTGAAGAATAGAAAGCCGATTTGACAGACTAAAGTGCAAAAAACGACAAAATTGACAAATAGAAAGGATAATCACTGGACTACGAAGTAACACGGAAGGGACAGTTCTAGGACGAAAAAAAGCGAACTTGTTCGCTAATTTGTTGACATATGGCTCCAAATGGATTATAATTTATTTAATCTTAATGAATGGTTGCAGTAGCGACCTACCGAAAGGAGCTTCTAACGAAGCTCCTTTTGTGCATTATTTTGAGGTACAATCAATGAAACCTTTTACCAATATCGATGAACAAATTGAACTACTAAAATCAAGAAATCTAACATTTCTAAATGAAAGCTTAGCAAGACAAGCTCTAACTAATTATGGATATTATGAAATAATCAACGGGTATAAGTATTTCACTATTGAATTAGACTCTGAAAAGGAAATCTATAAAGATGGTGAAACATTTGAACATATGCTCGCCCTCTATGAACTTGATAAAGATATCCGCAAAGGAATTTTAGAGGCAACTATGGAAATTGAATTGTCACTACGGACGGCAATCGGTTACGTTGTCGCTAAAGATATCGGAGTTGAAAAAGAGAAATACCTGGATAGAAAAAATTATAATCAAGGTAAAAAGAATAGAAAAGGATATGAGATTGATCAGCTAATTCTTAAATTAAATAAAATTTACGATGATAACTCTGAACCTTATAAACACTATAGAGAAACTCACGGACACATCCCACCATGGATTCTTTTAAAAGGTACTACTCTAGGAAACTTGGTAACAATGTGTAAGCTACTAAAACCTGCTCAAAAAGAGCAAGTCATTGCAACCTGCCTAACAATTCCCAAAGAATTTATAACCGAGGAGGTAAAAGCAACCTTTTCAGAAATTTTATACCTAGTTTTGGCATTTAGAAACCGTGCAGCCCATAGCGGTAGACTGTTTAATTATCATTCTGAGAAATATTCAATCAGCTACAGAGAATTTTTCCACAAACGTATGAATATATCTGAAGCCGGCTATAGAAAAGGGGCTGGAAAAAACGATTTATACACCCTTTTCAACTCTCTTACATGGTTTAAGAATGAGGATGCAACATTTCATGCCGAATTTGCTTTATTCTATTCTCTCAAAGAACATCTTAAAAAGTTCCCTGATGACGATGTTATGTTTACGATAGAATCAGGTATGCCATTAGAGTATATAAAGGACAAAATAGCTAAGTATTCTGAATAGAACCATCTACTAAGTAGATATCAGCCCCATATCCGCCTTGTTTCATGCTCTGTCATTATTTTACCGTCTGACTGCTTAAAATCGAAAATAGGGGCATTTTCGTAGCCCCTCGCATGGTATAAACTCAAAATCTTTCCTAATTGCTTGCCTGCTGATGGAAAAGGAGTAAAAACCATGAATATTACAGAATACAAAAAGAAAAACGGATCTATCGTATACCGAGCAAGCGTGTATCTTGGAGTTGATAAACTTACAGGGAAAAAAGCTAGAACCACGGTCACGGCCAATACTAAAAAGGGGATTAAAATCAAAGCAAGAGAGGCTGTAAATGCTTTTGCTTCAAACGGGTATACAGTTAAAGATAAACCAACAATCACAACATACGAAGAATTGGTAAAAGTTTGGTGGGATAGTTACAAGAATACAGTTAAACCCAATACTCGCCAATCTATGGATGGATTGGTTAGAGTTCATTTATTGCCCGTATTTGGCGATTACAAGCTAGATAAGCTAACCACGCCTATTCTTCAACAGCAAGTAAATAAGTGGGCTGACAAGGCCAATAAGGGCGAAAAAGGGGCGTTTGCTAACTACTCCTTACTCCACAACATGAATAAGCGTATTTTGAAATATGGCGTAGCTATCCAGGTAATACAATACAATCCAGCTAACGATGTCATCGTTCCACGCAAACAGCAAAAAGAAAAGTCTACTGTAAAATACTTGGACAACAAAGAGTTAAAACAGTTTCTTGATTATTTAGATACTCTGGATCAATCAAATTATGAAAACCTATTTGATGTTGTCCTGTATAAGACTTTATTGGCCACTGGTTGCCGTATCAGTGAGGCTCTGGCTCTTGAATGGTCTGATATTGACCTAGAAAACGGTGTTATCAGTATCAATAAGACACTAAACCGCTATCAAGAAATTAATTCGCCTAAATCAAACGCTGGTTATAGTGATATACCAATAGACAAAGCCACCCTACTTTTACTTAAACAATACAAGAATCGTCAACAAATTCAGTCTTGGAAATTAGGTCGTACTGAAACAGTCGTATTCTCTGTATTTACAGAAAAATATGCTTATGCTTGCAACTTACGCAAACGCCTAAATAAGCATTTTGAGAATGCTGGTGTAACGAATGTATCATTCCACGGTTTCCGCCATACACATACTACTATGATGTTATACGCTCAGACCAGCCCTAAAGATGTCCAATACAGATTGGGACACTCTAACTTATTAGTGACTGAAAATGTTTACTGGCATACAAACCAAGAAAACGCAAAAAAAGCTGTCTCAAATTATGAAACAGCCATCAATAATTTATAAAGGGTGTCACGATCAGTGACTACCCTCTTACTATACTTAAAATTACTATCGGGTAACTAAAAGGGTAGTAAAATAAGAAAAAGCACTAAGGGAAAGCGCCCCAAAGTGCTCATTTTAAAGGCTTTACGCCATCTAATCTAGAAATTAGATTATTTTTTAAGGTTGTAGAATGATTTCAATCCACGGTATTCAGCTACTTCACCAAGTTGGTCTTCGATACGAAGCAATTGGTTGTATTTAGCAATACGGTCTGTACGTGAAAGTGAACCAGTCTTGATTTGTCCTGCGTTAGTTGCAACTGCGATGTCAGCGATTGTTGAATCTTCAGTTTCACCTGAACGGTGTGATACAACGGCAGTGTAACCAGCTTCTTTAGCCATTTCGATAGCGTCAAATGTTTCAGTAAGAGTACCGATTTGGTTAACTTTGATAAGGATTGAGTTAGCAGCACCTTCTGCAATACCTTTTTCAAGGTAAGAAGTGTTTGTTACGAAGAAGTCGTCACCAACCAATTGAACTTTACCACCAAGACGTTCAGTAAGAGCTTTCCAACCGTCCCAATCGTTTTCATCCATACCATCTTCAATAGTGATGATTGGGTATTTGTTTACCAATTCTTCAAGGTAGTCGATTTGTTCTGCAGCAGTACGTACAGCAGCTCCTTCACCTTCGAATTTAGTGTAGTCGTAAACTTTACGTTCTTTATCGTAGAATTCTGATGAAGCACAGTCAAATCCGATAAATACGTCTTTACCTGGAACATATCCAGCAGCTTCGATAGCAGCAAGAATAGTTTCAACTCCGTCTTCAGTTCCTTCAAAACGAGGAGCGAATCCACCTTCGTCACCTACGGCTGTTTCCAAACCACGAGATTTAAGGATTTTCTTAAGAGCGTGGAAGATTTCAGCACCCCAACGAAGAGCTTCTTTGAATGATGGCGCACCAGCAGGTACGATCATGAATTCTTGGAAAGCGATTGGAGCGTCAGAGTGAGAACCACCGTTGATGATGTTCATCATTGGAGTTGGAAGAACTTTAGTGTTGAATCCACCAAGGTAGCTGTAAAGTGGGATTTCAAGGTAGTCAGCAGCAGCACGAGCTACAGCGATAGACACACCAAGGATTGCGTTAGCACCCAATTTACCTTTGTTAGGAGTACCGTCAAGTGCGATCATAGCACGGTCGATAGCTTGTTGGTCACGTACATCGTAGCCGATGATAGCTTCAGCAATGATGTTGTTTACGTTGTCAACAGCTTTTTGTGTACCAAGACCACCGTAACGAGATTTATCACCGTCGCGAAGTTCAACTGCTTCGTGTTCACCAGTAGAAGCTCCTGATGGAACCATACCACGTCCGAAAGCACCTGATTCAGTGTAAACTTCTACTTCAAGTGTTGGGTTACCGCGTGAGTCTAGGACTTCGCGAGCGTAAACATCAGTAATAATTGACATTTTTTACTCTCCTTATGAGTTAAATTTTTTACACCTCTATAATACCTTAAAACCCCTCCTTTTTCAAGAAAAAACGTTATCTTTGTGCAAATTTTCCTTAACTTTATAAAGTAATCGCTTTCTTTTTGTCTGTTTTATTCTAACTTTTATGATATACTGTTTTCATGACAGATTTATCAAAACAATTACTTGAAAAAGCTCATGGTGGACCAAAACTAAATCCAGATGAGCAAAGACGCTATCTTGGTACTTTTGAGGAAAGAGTTCTTGGGTATGCAGATATTGACACGGCAAATAGCCCTCAGTTAGAAAAAGGTTTTTTATCTATTTTAGAAAATCTTCAGGAAAAAGCAGATCCACTATTTGTGAAGATTTCACCAAATATCGAATTTGACAAGCAAGTTTTCTACTTAAAAGAAACTAAAGAAACTGATAGTCAAGCTACCATTGTATCTGAAGAGCATACTTCTTCTCCTTTTGGCCTGATTATCCATAGCAATGCACCAGTACAAGTAGAAGAAAAGGACCTTCGACTTGCTTTTGCAAAACTTTGGGAAGGTAAAAAGGAAGAACCAGTCAAAACATCCTTCTGGAAGAAATGGTTTGGCTAAATCTTAGGCATCTTTAATAAATGTCCAATATTTGCAGCCGCGTGCTCCAAATAGAGACTGGCATTTTTCAAACTATCTTCTAGAGGTTCACTTTTCTCCAAAATAGAAAAGGCAGCTTGGATATTTTCAAATGGTAGGGAAGGTAAATCTTCAGCGAGACTGCCACAAATAGCGACAACAGGAACTCCAACAGGGGTTCTTTTTGCTACACCTATTGGCGCTTTCCCTGCTAAACTTTGACGATCTAGCCTTCCTTCTCCAACAATAACCAAGTCAGCATCTGCAACTTTCTTATCAAAGTCAATCAAGTCTAGGCAGGTATCAATTCCAGACACGATATTTGCCTGAGCAAAGGCACACAAACCGCCAGCAAGGCCTCCACCAGCCCCTGCTCCTTTAATTTTCAATGTTGCAGGTGAGACTTTTTCATAAAAATCTTGGATTGCCTGATCTACGACTGCAAACATAGTAGGATGTAAACCTTTTTGTTTGCCAAACGTGTAGGTCGCACCTTGAGGACCACATAAGGGACTCACGACATCTGCTAAAATACGAATGTGAACATCTTCAGGAATTTCATAGCAATTTTCTGTTGAAACAGAAGCTATGTTTAGTAAGGACAGTCCACAAGCAGGCAAGACATTTCCATCCCTATCATAAAATTGATAACCTAAACCAGCAGCAATACCTATACCACCGTCATTACTAGCCGTACCACCAACGCCAATATAGATATCTTTAATTCCTTGATTAATGAGGTGGTGAATCAATTCTCCAATTCCACGAGTTTGGGTTTGCAGTGGATTTCGTTTCTCCAGAGGAATTTTTCCAAGACCGACCAAGTCAGCAACTTCGAAGAGGGCTAATTCCCCTTTTTGAAAATAGCGCATGGCTTCTTCTTGACCAAAAGGTCCCGTCACTTGAATCCATTTTTCTTCTAGGTCAAGAGAATGTCGGATAGCATCTACAGTTCCTTCTCCACCATCACCAACAGGGCAGAGGAAACAGTCTACATCTGCTATCGATTGTTGGAAACCTCTCTTAATAGCTTCAGCTACCTGATCAGCGGTCAAACTTTCCTTAAATGAATCTGGTGCAATTACAATCTTCATATTTTCCCTCATTCTAAAAAGTTAATCAAAGGAAGAACTTCTAAAAAATCACTCTTGTCAACATGATGTGGTATTTCTTTTTTCAGCACTTCTTTGGCACAAAAAGCAATTCCCAGGCCTGCAGATTTCAACATCAATAGATCGTTGGCCCCATCACCGATTGCAACTGTTCTTTCTCTAGGAAGTTTTAGTTCCTCTCTCCATTGTTCTAGAGTTGCTTGTTTGATCTGGGGACTGATAATTTGTCCAACTATTTTTCCTGTTAGAAGACCTTCTTTGATTTCAAGTTGATTGGCAGAGAAATAGGCAATACCAAGTGATTTTGCTAATCTCTCAACTATTGGCGTAAATCCACCGGACACCAGACCGACTATGATACCATTCTTTTGGAGAATGGAAATGAATTCCTGGGCATTTGGAGTTAAATGAATAGAGTTAAAAACTTTCGCAAAGACCGAAACAGGAAGACCTTCCAACAAGGACACTCTTTTTCGTAAACTGCTTTCAAAGTCTAACTCTCCTCTCATTGCCTGACTTGTAAGCTGCGCAATTTCCTCCTCACAACCTATCTCTCTTCCCAACAAATCAATCACTTCTTCTAGGATTAAGGTCCCATCAACATCCATGACACACAAGCCTTTTATTTGAGACATCAGTTCTCCTCTCTAAATAGCCCAAAAATCGTATGAAGACATCATACGATTTTATCTATTAATTAACTAAACTATGGTACAAGTCAAGGTATGACTTGCAGGCTGTATCCCATGAGAAATCACATTCCATAGCTTGTTTTTGTAAGTTTCTCCATACGTCAGGATGGTTTCTATACAAATCCAATGCTGTTTGGAAAGTCCAATTCAACCAATAAGGTGATAGGTTGTCAAAGCTAAAGCCAGTACCGCTTCCTTCGATTGGATTGAAAGCGCGGACGGTATCTCGCAAGCCACCGACTTCATGAACCAATGGCAAAGTTCCATAACGCATCGCCATCATTTGAGACAAGCCACATGGTTCAAAACGACTCGGCATGAGGAAGAGGTCGCAAGCAGCGTAGATTTCTTGAGCAAGTTTGACATCAAAAGTGATATTTGCTGATAGCTTGTCTGGGTAAATCTGAGCAAACCACGAGAAAGCACCTTCAAAGGCTGGATCTCCAGTTCCCAAAAGAACAATCTGAACATCATTTTGCAAGATATGATGCAGACTTTCGACCACTACATCAAAACCTTTTTGGCGTGTCAAACGAGAAACAATTCCCACCAGTGGAACATCAGCTCTAACTGGCAAGCCAACTCTTTCTTGCAATTTTGCCTTATTTTGGGCTTTTCCAGACAAATCTTCTTGATTAAAATGATAGTCTAAAAGGGCATCAGTCTGAGGATTATATAGGTCAGCATCAATCCCATTCACGATACCAGAGACCTTGCCAGATTCCATTCGAAGAATCTGATCCAAGTTACATCCGAACTGACTGGTCATAATTTCATGAGCATAACTAGGCGAAACTGTTGAAACACGGTCCGCATAGAGAATACCAGCCTTCATCCAGTTCAGACAGTTGTTCCAGCGAAGGGTACCATCAGCGTAACGTTCAAAGCCAACCCCAAACAAATCCCATAACATTCCCTCTGAAAATTGTCCTTGAAATTCCAAATTATGAATGGTTAAAACAGTTTTAATTCCTTGATAGGCTTGAATCCAACGGTATTTTTCCTTTAACAAGAAAGGAATCATGGCTGTATGATAGTCATGAACATGGAGAAGGTCAGGAATAAAGTCAATCCTTTCCATAGCCTCAATGGCAGCAAGTTGGAAAAAGGCAAAGCGCTCTCCGTCATCAAAATCACCATAAACATGACCACGGAAGAAATAATACTGGTTGTCAATAAAGTAGAAGGTCACACCGTTTAAGACGGTTTTCTTAATCCCACAGTACTGTCTGCGCCAACCGACGCTCACCTCAAAATGAAGAACATCTTCAATCTGATTTCCAAATTTAGCCTCTACCATGTCATAGTAGGGTAAAATCACTGCAACTTCGTGCCCAGCTTTTACCAGTGATTTGGGAAGAGCGCCAATAACGTCTCCCAAACCACCTGTTTTTGAAAAGGGTGCACCCTCTGCTGCTACAAATAAAATTTTCATGAATGAATATCCTCTGTTACTTTGCTACCTTTCTTAACGACGACTGGATGTTCTGCAGTTCCACGAATCACAACTCCATCCGCAACTTCAACACCCTTGTCCAAGATAGCATATTCTACCTGAGCACCTTCTCCAATAACAACACGAGGGAATAAGATGCTATCTTTAACCAAGCTATCCTTATGGACATGAATATTACGTGATAAAACAGAATTAGCCACTTGACCTTCAATAATACTACCAGAGGCAAACTGAGAAGTGCTTACCTTAGATGTATTAGCATAATAAGTTGGCTCTTCGTTTTTTACCTTTGTATAAATCTTTTGGTTTGGTGAGAAGAGAGAATAGAACTTTTGCGATTCAAGCATATCGATATTCGCTTTATAATAAGACTCTACAGAGTGAATATTGGCTAGATAGCCTGTGTACTCGTAGGCAAAAGCTCCTTCTTTGGCAGCTAAATCACGTAAAACATAGCGCAACTTCTCTGGATGTTCTTTCTTAGCTTCTTCTTCCAAGCGTTCAATTAACCAAGGGGTATCAACGACAAAGATATCTGTGGACATATTGTAAACTTCATCTGATGATTTACTATCAAAGAGTTTATGAGAACGGACATGGTCTGTTTCATCTACTTCTAAGATTGCATTTACTTCTGAAATATCTTTTTTAGGTAATTTTTTATAAACGACAGTGATTGGCCCTTTGGTTGCGTTATGTAGGTGGAATACTTGGTTCAGATCAATATTAATCAAAACATCACAGTTAAGTGACACTGTTTGGTTTGAGCCAGAACGTTTCAAATAAGTAAGAAGCTGTTGGTAGTATTCTTTTCCAACTGTACTACTTTCCACACGGGTATTGTAAATACCTAGATAGTAATGGCTAAGAAGAGTTGACAAGCCCCACTCACGCCCTGAACGGATATGGTCAAAGACTGAACTGATATTGTCTTGTTGGAAAATACCAAAGATACTACGCACACCAGCATTAGCGAGACTGGAAAGTGGGAAGTCGATCAAACGATATTTACCACCAAATGGCAAACTAGCTACTGGACGGTGGTCTGTCAGTGTTGACATATCGTGAAAACCAACTGTGTTTCCTAAAATGGCAGAATATTTATCAATCTTCATCTGTTGCTACCCCCACTACTTCATCATATCCTACAACTTGTACTTCTTCTGTTCCATCAATTTCGACACCGTCAGAAATAACTGCACCTTCACCAATAATGGCACGTTTGATTTTAGCTCCCTGACCAACAATCGCACCACTCATGATAACTGAATCTACTACTTCTGCACCTTCTCGGACTTGTGCACCTGTTGAAAGGATAGAATGTTTAACAGTCCCATCTACGAAACAGCCATCTACAACCAAAGAATCTTCAACATGTGCATTTGCACCAAGGAAGTTTGGTGGTGAAATCAAGTTTCTTGAATAAATCTTCCATTGACGGTTACGGCTATCCAAGGCATTTTCTGGAGAAATGTACTCCATGTTGGCTTCCCAAAGCGACTCAATGGTACCAACGTCTTTCCAGTAGCCATTAAATTCATAGGCATAGACACTTTCACCTGACTCAAGGTAATTTGGAATGACATTCTTACCGAAGTCTGACATATCGACATTGCTCTTTTCAGCAGCAACAAGCATATTGCGGAGACGTTGCCAATCAAAGATGTAAATACCCATAGAAGCCTTTGTAGATTTAGGTTGAGCTGGTTTTTCTTCAAACTCAACGATACGATTGTTAGCATCTGTATTCATGATACCAAAACGACTAGCTTCTTTAAGAGGGACGTCTAAAACCGCTACTGTCAAGCTGGCATTATTATCCTTGTGAGACTGGAGCATATCATCATAGTCCATTTTGTAGATGTGGTCCCCAGAGAGAATCAAGACATACTCAGGATTAACACTGTCGATATAGTCGATATTTTGGTAAATAGCGTGACTAGTCCCTTCAAACCAACGATTTCCTTCACTTGCAGAATATGGTTGAAGAATAGAGACACCAGAATTGATACCGTCTAGTCCCCAGCTTGAACCATTCCCGATATGGTTGTTGAGAGCAAGTGGTTGATACTGGGTGATGACTCCAACATTGTGAATCCCTGAGTTGGCACAGTTTGAAAGAGCAAAGTCAATGATACGGTAGCGCCCACCAAATTGCACAGCTGGTTTTGCGATGCTTTGAGTGAGTTTACCAAGACGAGTTCCTTGCCCACCGGCAAGAATCAAAGCTAACATTTCATTCTTCATTTTCTACTCCTTTTTGGTTTTTACTTGTGACAATTTTAATAGGTTTCAAGCGGCGCTTGATTTTCCATATACTTGCTCCCATAGCCGGTAGGGTAAAGGTCAAGGTCTGCTCATAATCCTTCCATAGTCCTTCTTGCGTTTGAACGGTTTGGTTATGCTCTTTCCAGACGCCTCCCCACTCTTCTAACTCAGTATTCCATACTTCTTCATAAATCCCTGCGACAGGCAGTCCAATTGTAAAATCTTTTCGTTCAACAGGTGCCATATTAAAGACGCAGACTAACATGTCGTCCTTCTTACCCTTACGGATGAAGGAAAGAACGCTCTGATCTTGATTATCCGCATCGATAATTTCAATACCATCATAGCTAGTATCGATTTCCCACAGACAGCGATGGTCTTTGTAAAACTGGTTAAGCTGAGAAGTGAAATACTTCATCTTAGCATTCATTGGGTCTTCAAGGTTAGACCATTCCAACTGTTCTTCAGATTTCCATTCTAGGAATTGCCCATATTCACTACCCATGAAGAGCAATTTCTTACCAGGGTGACAAATTTGGTAAGTGTAGAGATTGCGCAAGCCTGCGAATTGATTGTAACGATCTCCCCACATCTTGTGCATCATACTCTTCTTGCCATGAACAACTTCATCGTGTGAGAATGGTAGGAGATAATTCTCCTTGAAGACATACATAAAGCTGAAAGTCACTAGGTTAAAGTCGTATTTACGATAAATCGGATCTTCTTCATAGAAACGGAGGATGTCATTCATCCAACCCATATTCCATTTGTAGTCAAAGCCAAGACCATCTGAATCCTTAGTGTCAGTAATCTGAGTAGCTGATGAGCTTTCCTCAGCTATCATCATAACATCTGGATGAGCTTGTTTAATGACATCATTCAAACGTTTTAAGAAATAATAGCCTTCGTAGTTTAAATTGCCACCATCCTTGTTTGGCGTCCATGGTGCATCATCATAATCAAGATAGAGCATGTTGCTAACTGCATCCACACGAATACCATCGAGATGATAAAAATCAATCCAAAACTTAATACTTGAAATCAAGAAAGACTGGACTTCATTTTTCCCAAGGTCAAAATTGAGAGCGCCCCAACCATAGTTATGAGCCTTATTATGGTCTTGGTACTCAAAAGTTGGAGTCCCATCATAATAAGCTAAGGCATCATCATTTATAGTGAAATGACCAGGTACCCAGTCTACAATAACACCAATATTGTTTAAGTGACATTCCTCAACAAAATCTTGAAACTCTTCAGGACGACCATAGGCATGCTCTAAAGCAAAGTAACCCATAAGCTGGTAACCCCAACTCAAACCGAGAGGGTGAGACATCAAGGGCATAAACTCAATGTGAGTATAGTTCATCTCTACTAAGTAAGGAATGAGTTCATCTTTCAATTGAGCAAAACTATAAGGACTTCCATCTGGATTTCTCTTCCACGATCCAGCATGAACCTCGTAAATATTGACAGGACGCTCTTCAAAGCTCAAGCGTTTTCTACGAGCTAGCCAGAGACCATCTTTCCATTTTTTCTCTGGAATCTCTGTTAAAATAGCCCCAGTACCAGGTCGTGCCTCATACCGTACTGCCAAAGGGTCAATCTTCATTAGCTGATGACCATTTGCACGTGTAATATGATACTTGTAAATTTGGCCTTCATGAGCAAGGTTGGTAAAGACTTCCCAGACTCCAAATTCATTTCGTTCCATCGGAATTTGATTTTCAACCCAATTGGTGAAATCCCCTACCAAGTGAACAGCTTGAGCATTTGGGGCCCAAACACGAAAAGTATAGCCAGATTCTCCATTTTTTTCTTCCCTATGAGCTCCCAGATAGTGCTGGAGGTGAAAATTTTCACCTGTCATAAAGGTTTCTAAAGCTTTTTTCTTATCCATACACCCTCCTATTTCTGTAAGCGTTTTCTATAGATTTATTATACTACCTTTTTATGGAAGATTCAAGTAAATTACTATATTTTCTAAAAATTCTTGTGAAAGTCTTCAACAAATTCACTGATGTGTTCACTTGTAAATCAAGAAATTTTCAGAAACTCTTTGAAAACGAATTGTTTTTTTATAATACTATCATAAAGTTCGTTACTTTACTAATAAAATTATTGATTTAAAGTAAAAAAAGAAACCAGGAAAAGAATTTCCTGATTTTATCTTTTATTTCACATCAAAAACAATGGATTTGACATTTGTCATCGCTTCAATGCTATATTTAATTCCTTGAACACCAGCACCAGAACCTTTGACACCAAGGAATGGGAAATTATCTGGACCACGCTGGGTTTTATTATTAATATGGACTGTTCCCACTTCAAGTTTCTCGGCAATTTCAAAGGCTTTTTTGAAATCATTTGTAAAGACTGATGATTGAAGGCCGAATTCAGATTCGTTGGCAAAGGCAATAGCTTCTTCTACACTAGCTACACGAATAATTGGTAAAACAGGACCAAATGGCTCTTCCCATGCTACTTTCATATCTTTTGTAACTTGGTCAAAAAGCACAGGCCAGAGAAGATTGCCCTCACGTTTGATTGGTGTAAGAGCCTGAGCACCTTTTTCTTGCGCATCTTCAATCAAGCCCCAAATGAAGTCGGCTGAAGCATTGTCAATAACAGGTGTGATATCAGCATTGTCAAATGGGTCACCAACTGTTAATTTAGCAACCTCTGCTTGAAGCAAAGTCGCTAATTTATCTGCAACACTTTCGAGAACAATGACACGTTTAATGGCTGTACAACGTTGACCTGAATAGCTAAAGGCACCCGCAACGATTTGCTTGGCAGCATCTTCCAAATCTGCATTTTCTAGTACAAGAGCCGCATCTTTTCCGCCAAGTTCCAACATAATAGGACGCATACCAGCTAAACGACCAATACGTTCTCCGATTGGAGTTGAACCTGTAAAGTTGATGAAGTTGACTTCTTTGTGCTCAATGATATAATCCCCAATTTCTGAACCACGTCCCGTAATGGTATTGAAAACACCTGCTGGGATTCCTGCTTCTTCAAAGGCTTTAGCCAATAAGAGACCAGAAATAGAACCTTGTGTTGGTGGCTTAAACATAACCACATTCCCTGCAATCAAGGCCGGAGCAATCTTAGATCCAGAAAGGTTGACTGGATAGTTAAATGGCGCGATAGCCAAGACAACTCCAACTGGCTCACGACGGACAACAGCCAGTTTGTTTTTACTTGCTGCTTCAAAACCGCCACCTTCCATTGCTTGTCCAGTGATACGGAGACCTTCCTCAGCAGCATAGCGAATCAAGTCTGCGGTACGCACTACTTCTCCAATTGCTGCTTTGATTCCTTTAGCAACCTCTTTGGCAAGAATTGTACCAATTTTTTCTTTATCACGTTCCAAAATAGCTGCTGTCTTATGCAAATAGGCTGCACGCTCAACTGGTGCTAAAGCCCGCCATGCTGGGAGAGCTGTACGCGCAGCTTGCATAGCCTCATCTACTTCTGCTTGGCTCATAGCGGGTACTGTCCCTAATTCTTCTTGATTGATTGGTGAATAAATCGTAATTTCCTTTTCAGATGATTTCCATTCTCCATTTACTAAATTCTGATATCTTGTCAAATTCTCGTCCTCCTGAAAATGATTAAGATATATTTTACCAAATTTTCAGAAAATTACAACCCTTTTTACAATATTTTTGAGATTTTTTTCACAATCTTTATTTTTCAAACTATTTGAACTCTCTTGTTATGCAGTAAATAAAAAAAGAAAAGGATTAGATGAACTAAACCTTTTTCTTGCTATACTATTTTTCATTGACTTTTGTGATTTCTAGTATCAAGATATCCTAGAAATTATACAACATACTTGATAAGTTTTGATTTCTTCTACAAGACTTTATAGACGCTGGCACTAACACCGCCAACCATATCTTTGTCATTTAAGTGGCTATTGGTCACCAAAAGTTCTAGATTTCCTGCATTTTCAAACTTGAAGTCTTGCCCTTTAGAATTAAAGGCAACCAATAGATGTTCTTCCCCATGAATCTCATAGACAATCCAACCACTATGTTCGTGAGCTGAATGAACAAAGACATGATGGTAAATTTCATCATAAGTAGGGTAAGAAAAGGCACTGGTTTCTGTCTTCAATCGAATCATCTGACGAATAAACTCAATACTGTCTTGACGCTCATTGATCAAGTCCCAGTCCACTTGGTTCACACTGTCAGGAGCATTATAGCTATTCATGGCACGCTCTCTATCATCATGGGTCAACTCACCATTTTCACCGGTCGCAACCAGTTTGGTACGACCAAATTCTTGACCAATTTCCATAAAGGCCATCCCCTGCATGAGCAGATTCATGGCTGTGGCTGTCTCAACCTTGCGCATGATTTGCTCGGAACTTTGGTCTGGATGAAGGGTCGCCAATAAATCGTGAAGATTGTAATTGTCATGGGCCTCCACATAGTTAAGAACTTGGTTTGGATGTGTATAGGTTCCTAATTCACGACTGCCTAAAATTGCTTTGGCTAGAATTGGCTCCGTTGCAGCACCACTGACAAAACCTGACTTGATAGCACCGTAGACTTCTCCACCTTTGACAGCATCACGCTGATTGTCATTAAAGAAACCGATATTTGGCATCTGGTAGGCATTGTCCTTCTTAGCCTTATCATAAGGAGCAAGACCTGTTCCCATATCCCAACCTTCTCCATAGAGGATAATGTTAGGGTCGATTTCATCCAAGCTCTGACGAATCATCTGCATGGTCTTGACATCATGAATCCCCATTAAGTCAAAACGGAAGCCGTCAATATTGTATTCCTGAACCCAGTATAGAAGAGAATCAATCATATACTTTCGGAACATTTCGTGTTCACTGGCTGTTTCATTTCCGACACCCGTTCCATTCTGGAAGGTACCGTCTGGATTCATACGATAGTAGTAATCAGGGACAGTTGTTTGGAAAGGTGCATCAACAACTGAGAAAGTATGGTTATAAACCACATCCATAATGACACCAATACCCGCATCGTGGTAGGCTTGAACCATAGTCTTCAAATCACGAATGACTTGAGCTGGATCATCTGGATTTGTTGAAAGGCTGGTTTCTGGTGCGTTGTAGTTTTGTGGGTCATAACCCCAGTTGTAGGTTACATTTCCATCCTCATCGTATTCTTTGTGACGATCTGCAATTGGTTGCAACTGAACATAATTGTAGCCGATCTCTTTGATGTAATCAAAAGCAGTTGCTTGGCCATATTGGTTAACTGTCCCAGTCTGGGCTGCACCCAAGAAAGTTCCTCGAAGATGCTCATCCACACCTGAGGATGGTGATTTGGTCAAATCACGAATGTGCATTTCACAGATGACTGCCTTACATGGATTTGTCAAACGCCAAGTAGCCTCAGAACCGTGCTTAACCTCGAAGTTTTCAACTTGCTTTTCTGCATGGCTCAGAATAGCTGAACGTTTGCCATCAGGACTGGTCGCAATAGTGTACGGATCGCGTGTCAGTGTTTGGTGATGAGGGAATTGGACTTGATACTGATAAGCCTTACCAGTCAAATCTTCCTCAACATCCAAACTCCAGACACCAATAGTATTGTCCTTATGGTTATAAGAGTAGCTATTGCCTCGCTCCATCTCAAAAGTCTTCCAAACAGGTGCATCATTAGTAGCTGATTCATAAACAATAACCTGCACTTCTGTCGCTGTTGGAGCCCAAAGAGCAAAATGAGCTTGATTATCCTCTACACGGCACCCCAGTTCCCCTTGGTAGCCCCAGTGGTGGTCAAAACTAGCACTATTGATAGCCTTGTCAAAGGCAAAAGGATTTTGATTTTTATAGAAAGGACTGGCAATGGCAGGATTTTCAGAATAATAAATTCTATCATCTCCTTCCAAAATCCAGACCTCTGTTAAGAGAGGATAGTGATTAAAACGGATAGCATACTCTTTACTAGTTTGGCCAGTATGAACCACAAAATTCAAGCTTTCTAAGGGATGAACACTTGGGTGTTCAAAACTAAATAAAGCACCAAAATAATCTTCTTTGTAAGTTAGTAAATCAATTCGCTGGTCCTGACTTTTTACAAAAGAGCAAGTATCGTATTCACCATTCTTGCGATGGTAATGAATGCGCATAGGGTAGTTATACATTTTTTATTTTCCTTTTTACTTCTTAATTTCTTTCTATTTTCACTAATAAATTCTTGACCGATTTTGTCACAACTAACAAACATAGTCATACTGTCTAAACTCTGGTTTCAAACTGTAATTACAAGCTTTCTAGCCATGCTTCATCTCGAACTTCAATTCCAAATTCCTGTGCTTTTTGCAGTTTACTTCCAGCATCTACACCTGCAACGACAAGGTCGGTCTTTTTAGAAACACTGCCTGTCACTTTGGCACCCAGACTTTCGAGTTTAATTTTAGCTTCTGAGCGCTTGAGACGTTCCAATTTTCCTGTCAATACAACGGTCAAACCTGACAAGGCCGCATCCGCTACTACAGTCTGTCCTTTATAGTCCAGATTGACCCCAGCTTCTTTCAATTCTTTAAGGAGAATTTCAGAGCCCTCTGTCGCAAAATAAGTCTGAAGACTCTTGGCAATCACACCGCCAAGACTTTCAATATTAGCCACTTCATCTGGATCTGCCTGAGCCAGATTTTCAATCGAATGGAAATGTTGAAGTAAGAGCTGACTGGCCTTACTGCCGACATGACGAATGCCCAAACCAAACAAGAGCTTCTCCGCAGAATTTTCCTTGGAAGCTTGGATAGCCTGATAAAGTTTAGCAGCAGACTTTTCCTTAACTCCCTCTAAAAGGAGGAAATCTTCTTCTCGCAAACGGTAAATATCCGCCACATCCTTGACCAGATTAGCAGCAAAGAGTTTTTCAACTACTGATGGACCAAGACCTGTAATATTCATGGCATCTCGAGAGGCAAAGTGAATCAAACCTTCCATAATTTGAGCAGGACAACGCGGATTGATACAACGGAGAGCCACTTCATCTTCAAAGTGCAGCAAGTCAGAATCACAACTTGGGCAGTTTGTTGGGATTTCTAGTTTCTCTTCAGAAACCCGTTTAGACTCTACCACACGCAAGACAGCAGGGATGATATCTCCAGCTTTATAAACAATAACCGTATCATCTTTGCGGATATCTTTTTCAGTAATATAGTCAACATTGTGCAAGGTTGCACGGCTAACAGTTGTCCCAGCAAGCTGAACAGGAGTCAGATTGGCAGTTGGCGTGACAACTCCAGTACGACCAACTGTCCAATCAACGGATAAGAGTTGGGCTTCTTTTTCCTCAGCAGGAAACTTGTAGGCTACTGCCCACTTTGGAGCCTTAACGGTAAAGCCAAGTTCTTCTTGACCTGCTAGGTCATTGACCTTAATCACCACCCCATCGATATCATAGGGCAGATTGTCTCGTTCCTGTCCTACTTCTTGGATAAAATTCCAAATCTCATCCATGCTTTCAGCCAGAATTCGCTTAGGATTGACTACAAAACCAAGTTGTTCAAGGTGCTTCAAAACCTTTTCTTGGCTGTCACGAGTTGAGGGGCTAGCTTCTTGATAGAGGAACGTGGCAAGATTACGCTTGGCAACTACTGCTGTATCCAGCTGACGCAGAGTTCCTGCTGCCGCATTACGAGGATTGGCAAATTCAGGCTCTCCATTTTCTTGGCGAGCTTGATTAACCTGGTCAAAAGAAGCGCGTGGCATGTAACATTCCCCACGAACTGTGATATCTAGCTCTTCTGGTAATGTCAAAGGAATGTCCTTAACACGCTTAAGATTTTCTGTGATGTTCTCCCCAACAGAACCGTCTCCACGTGTTGCACCTGCAACTAAAATCCCCTTTTCATAAGTCAACGAGATAGATAAGCCATCGATTTTCAGCTCACAAATATAAGTTGGATGAGGCACTTCCTTACGAACACGCGCGTCAAAAGCGTCAAGCTCCTCACGTGAAAAAGCATCCTGCAAACTATAAAGAGGATACTGATGTCTGTATTTTTCAAAACCATCTAAAACCTTGCCACCAACACGATGGGTCGGACTGTCTGCTAATACTTGATCTGGATAGGCAGCTTCCAACTCGACCAACTCACGGTAAAGTCGGTCATACTCACTGTCTGAAACCGACGGATTATCGCTGGTATAGTACTCCGTCGCATAGCGATTGAGCAAGGCGACTAACTCATTCATTCTTTTATTCATAAAACCATTTTACCATAAACTAAGCCCTCCTCACAAACGAGAAGGGCGGAAAAAACACTTAGATTGGAATTATTTTTAAAACTCAAACAGACTTATATCTCTTTTTCAAAATGAGTTCGAACATAGCCTAGAGCTAAGAAAGATAAAACAACAACTCCTAGTCCTATAATCAAGAAAGAATAAAGATGGACACTTGGAAGCCAGGTCATTAAACCTGTTGCAATTGGCATAAAAAGTATAGCTAAGGTATAAATCGAACTGAGGACTCTGCCCAGATATTCACCATCAACCTTGGTTTGTACTTGAGTAAAAAAGTGAATATTGAACATCGTCATAAATAGTTCACAAACGAAATTCCCTGAAAAAGCAAGATAGGTGGGGAGTGTGAAACCCATTATCATCACTCCAAGTCCAGTCAGAGCCAATAACAACAAAAGCTTTTCCATACTAGCTTTAATCTTACTAGCTAACAAGGCCCCAACAATAGATCCGATAGCACCCATTGTCAAAATAGTGGCATAGGCACCTTGAACTCCATAAAGCTGATTTGAAAAGGGGAGGAGGTAATTAAAGGCTGCGAAGAAAAAATTGACACTTGAAGCCATAACTAACAAAAAAAAGATTTCCTTTTGCTTCACAATATAGTGAACCCCCTCCTTGATATCAGAAAAAATAACTCTGAATGTGAGTCTCTTCTCACCCAAAGTCTTCTCTTCTTTCTTTGGAAGCAATGCTACCAAACCAAAAGCGAGAAAAAAACTAAGGGCATCTAATACCAAGGTAATGCGAAGACTTGCAAATTGTAAAACCAGAAAAGAGAGTACAGGAGAACTCACACTGACAACCTGCAAGACCAACTCCAAACGAGAATTGTAGAGAACCAGTTCATCCTTCTCTACCAATTCTGTGATAATGGCCTTATTTGCCGGTCTAGAAAAAGCAAAAGTAATAGCCTGAACAATATTGGCAAAAATCAAAGCTCCAATCATCCAGCTGTCATTTCTTATAAAAGAAATAGCTAAACAAAGAATTCCACAAATAAGATCTGTCGTCATTAAAATCTTACGACGAGAAAATCGGTCTGAAATAACTCCACCAAAGGGATTGACGAGAATGGATGTGACGAGCTCAGAAATCTGATAAATTCCTAAAACTGTCTGTCCGATAGCCCCCATGGAAGCCAACCAGACACTATTTCCATAATCATAGAGCATATTTCCTATCTTGTTAACAGCTCCACGACTAATCAGCTGTACTGCATAGCGATTCATATAAAAACTCCTCTCAAATTTTGAAACTATTGTATCAAAACCGAAAGGAGCTTTTTATTTTTTCCCTTATTTGGGAAAATTAATCTTTGACAAATTTTTCGTAGTGTTCCTGATAGTAGGCTACTTGCTCAGGAAGACCTAACACATCAAAAATATGCATGGCCTCTTGCATCTGCTTACAACCTTCTTTACACTGTCCTTTTTGGTACAAGGCAAAGCCTTTTAAGTAATGTAAAATATTTCGTTCATAAAGACTAATGTTTTTACCAATAATCTTCTCTGTATAAGCCTCGAAATAGCTAGCATTATCAAAAGAAGAATGCTCTAAACAATGCTGATAACAATTGAGGGCCAAAATCAATACTAATCTCTTATGGCGACCAATCTCTAGGTAAAATTCCTCCCTCTCCATAACTTCTCTACCAATCCGAGTGACATAGTCCACATCGTAGAAACTATAGAGGTTCCCGAAAAGAATCAACTCATACATGGTCCATTCTTCTGTTTTGAAGAGATAATCTGCTACCTTATCCAAATCATCCTGCTTCATATCATAACTCGAATCTCTTTGACAAATCAGACCTTGCAACAAAATCCAGTTCAGCTCAAAATAAAGGGGAGTCGTCGAACTCTTAGCCTTTTCAAGTTGTTCTCTTTGAAGCTTTTGAAAACCTGCAATATCATTTGAATAGTAAAGAGGCACAATTTGTCCCATCATGGCAACATGTTCATGATTATGAAAATTCCTTGCCTTATCCATGAAATTTTCGATTGTGACATGAATGTTATCCAATATCTCAAAGAAACGCGAGACTGCTAAGTCAGACTCCCCAAGCTCAAAGCGAGATAACTGAGAAGTTGAGCAGGACTCGCCTGCAGCCTCTTTTAAGGAATAATTTCCACTTGTCCGAAATTCACGAAATACTTTTCCAAGATGTTCCATCTTTACACCTGCTCTGATAATTCTTCCCACTCAAGCATGGCTTCTTCCTGACGATGGCTGATTTTATCCAGCTCAGCCTGCAATTCCATCAGTTTTTCGGCATCGTTGGTTTCCAACATTTGTTCCGAAATGGCTTGACTTTGACTTTCTAACTCTTCGATTTCAGCTTCTAGATTTTCGATTTGTCGCATGAGCTTGCGAACTTCTTTTTGACTTTCTTTCTGAGCTTGATAGTCATTTACTGGACTTGCTTCTTTTGCTTGATTGCTGGTTGAAGCTTCCTCAGTTTGAATCATTTCTACTTCTGCTGTCTTCTCAACATAGTAGTCGTAATCTCCCAGATAAAGAGTCGAACCATTCTCAGACAATTCCAGTACATGAGTTGCCACACGATTGATAAAGTAACGGTCGTGGCTGACAAAAAGCAAGGTTCCATCAAAGTCAATCAAGGCATTTTCCAACACTTCCTTGCTATCAATATCCAAGTGGTTAGTCGGTTCATCCAGAATCAAGAAATTGTTGTTTTCCATAGAGAGTTTAGCTAAAAGCAAACGAGCTTTTTCGCCACCTGACAGCATACCGACTGATTTTTTGACATCATCTCCTGAGAAAAGGAAGGCACCGAGGCGGTTACGGATTTCAACTTCTGGCGTCAGTTTAAAATCATTCCAGAGTTCATCCAATACAGTATTACTTGCTGTCAGCTTGCTTTGGGTTTGGTCATAGTAACCAACCTCAACATTGGCACCAAAGCGTTTTTCTCCCTTGATAAAAGGAATCTGGTCCACAATCGACTTGATAAAGGTTGACTTTCCAATGCCGTTTGGACCAACGATAGCGACAGCATTCATCTTACGAAGGTCTAAGTTGATAGGCTCTGACAATATTTCCCCATCATAGCCAATAGCCGCATTTTCAACAGTCAGGACAACATTACCTGATGTTTTTTCCGACTGGAAAGTCATGTTGGCTGCTTTCTTGCCAGCTTCAGGCTTGTCCAAACGCTCCATTTTTTCCAGTTGTTTGCGTCGAGATTGGGCGCGTTTGGTCGTTGAAGCACGGACTAGATTGCGATTGACAAAGTCTTCCAGAGCAGCGATCTCCTTCTGCTGCTTTTCATAGTTTTTTGCCTCAGTAGCTAGTTTTTGCTCCTTCAACTCGACAAAACGAGAATAATTACCCACATAGCGATCCAAAGAATGCTTAGTTAAATCCAGCGTAATCGTTGCAACCTTGTCCAAGAAATAACGGTCATGGCTGACGATAATGAGGGCACCACTATAGTTTACCAAGTAATTCTCTAGCCAGGCAATGGTTTCGATATCCAAATGGTTGGTTGGCTCGTCCAAGACCAAGAGATTTGGCTTTTCAAGAAGCATTTTGGCTAGAGCCAGACGAGTGTTTTGGCCACCAGAAAGCTCGGCAATTTTCATCTGCCACATAGACTCATCAAACTTGAATCCATTTAAAATCGCTCGTATATCAGCTTCATAGGTAAAGCCACCTGCTTGACGAAAATTCTCAGATAAGCGATCGTAATCTGACATCAGTTTATCCAAATCTTCACCAGACTTTTCTCCCATCTCCAACTCCATCTGACGAAGTTGTTTCTCCGTTCGACGCAAGTCATCAAAGACATGAAGCATCTCATCGTAGATGGTATTTTCAGACTCAAAACGGCTATCTTGGGCTAGGTAAGACAGAGAAATATCTTTTTTCTTATTGATTTCTCCACTCGTTGGCTCCTCTTCTCCAACCAAAATCTTCAAAAGAGTAGACTTTCCTGCACCATTTTTCCCAACAAGAGCAATCCTGTCTCGTTCATCAACTTGCAGGTTGATATTATCAAAAAGAACCTCTCCTGCAAAAGAACGTTCAATTTTATTAGCTTGTAAAATAATCATACAAGTAGTATAGCATGTTTCTCTAAGGCATTCAAGACTTGATAAACCGGCATATGTCACCTCTATTCTGAAAATTATGCTAAGGTTTTACTAAAATTTCAAAAAATGCTATAATGTGAACGGTTAAAACAATTTACAAAAAGGAGAATTTTAATGTCTTACCAAGAAAATTACCAGAAATGGGTTGATTTTGCGGAGCTTCCTGACTACCTTCGTCAAGATTTGGAAAATATGGACGAAAAAACTAAGGAAGATGCCTTCTATACAAATCTTGAATTTGGTACTGCAGGTATGCGTGGCTTGATTGGAGCTGGTACAAACCGCATCAACATCTACGTTGTTCGCCAAGCTACTGAAGGATTGGCTCGTTTGATTGAATCAAAAGGTGGAAACGAAAAAGAACGTGGTGTCGCAATCGCCTACGATAGCCGTCACTTCTCACCAGAGTTTGCCTTTGAATCTGCAGCAGTTCTCGCTAAACACGGTATCAAATCTTATGTATTTGAAAGCCTTCGTCCAACTCCAGAACTCTCATTTGCAGTTCGTCACCTCAACTGTTTCGCAGGTATTATGGTCACAGCCAGCCACAACCCTGCTCCATTTAACGGTTACAAGGTTTACGGTGAAGACGGTGGACAAATGCCTCCACACGATGCGGACGCTTTGACTACTTATATCCGTGCAATCGAAAACCCATTTGCAGTTGAAGTTGCTGATGTGGAAGCTGAAAAAGCTTCTGGCTTGATTGAAGTTATCGGCGAAGCTGTTGACGTAGAATACCTTAAAGAAGTTAAGGACGTAAACATCAACCCAGCCTTGATTGAAGAATTCGGTAAAGACATGAAGATTGTCTACACACCACTTCATGGTACTGGTGAAATGCTGGCTCGTCGTGCTCTTGCCCAAGCAGGATTTGACTCAGTTCAAGTTGTTGAAGCACAAGCAACTGCTGACCCAGACTTCTCAACTGTAAAATCTCCAAACCCAGAAAGCCAAGCAGCTTTTGCACTTGCTGAAGAACTTGGTCGTCAAGTTGGTGCAGATGTTCTTGTCGCAACTGACCCTGACGCTGACCGTGTTGGTGTTGAAGTTCTTCAAAAAGATGGTAGCTACCTCAACCTTTCAGGTAACCAAATTGGTGCTATCATGGCTAAATACATCTTGGAAGCCCACAAAAATGCTGGAACTCTTCCTGAAAATGCAGCCCTCTGCAAATCTATCGTATCAACTGACTTGGTAACGAAGATTGCTGAAAGCTACGGCGCGACTATGTTCAACGTCTTGACTGGTTTCAAATTCATCGCTGAAAAAATCCAAGAATTCGAAGAAAAACACAACCATACTTACATGATGGGATTTGAAGAAAGTTTCGGTTACTTGATTAAACCATTCGTACGTGATAAAGATGCTATCCAAGCCGTTCTAGTCGTTGCTGAACTTGCTGCCTACTACCGTTCACGTGGTTTGACCCTTGCTGACGGTATCGAAGAAATCTACAAAGAATACGGCTACTACGCAGAAAAGACTATCTCTGTTACCCTTTCAGGTGTCGATGGAGCTGAACAAATCAAAGCAATTATGGCTAAATTCCGTAACAATGCTCCAAAAGAATGGAACGCAACAGCTATCACTGTTGTAGAAGACTTCAAGGCTCAAACTGCTACTGCTGCTGACGGAACTGTTACAAACTTAACAACTCCTCCAAGTGATGTATTGAAATACACACTTGCTGACGGTTCATGGATTGCCGTTCGCCCTTCAGGTACAGAACCAAAAATCAAGTTCTACATTGCAGTTGTAGGGGAAACCAACGAAGAATCACAAGCTAAGATTGCTAACATCGAAGCAGAAATCAATGCTTTTGTAAAATAAAATCCTATAAAAGATGAGACAAACCAATCTCATCTTTTTTTCGTATCAAATCTAAGCAATTTTAGAAACTTTATGGCATACTAGACTTATCAACGAAAGCGAGGTAATCTCATGGAACAATTTTTAGATAACATCAAAGACCTTGAAGTCACTACAGTTGCACGTGCACAAGAAGCTCTTGATAATAAAGAAACTGCAACCTTCTTTATCGGTCGTAAAACTTGCCCTTACTGCCGTAAATTTGCAGGTACATTGTCAGGTGTTGTAGCTGAAACCAAAGCTCACATCTACTTCATCAATAGTGAAGAACCAAGCCAACTCAATGAGTTGCAAGCATTCCGCTCACGCTACGGAATTCCAACTGTACCAGGTTTTGTTCACATTGCAGATGGCCAAATCAATGTCCGTTGCGACTCTTCAATGTCAGCACAAGAAATCAAAGAATTTGCAGGATTGTAAAAGATATAAAAAGAAGGCACTCGCCTTCTTTTTTATATATCTGTCAATGGTGTTGCGGTATCTGGTGAGGTATCATAAACCTTAAAGTCTACTCCGACTCCCAAATCAGCTTGTGCTAACTGGTTGACCATGGTCATGTGAGCCAGTTCCTTGATATTGTTCTCCTTAGATAAATGCCCAAGGTAGATTTTCTTAGTGCGGTTTCCCAAAGTACGAATCATCGCTTCGGCACCATCCTCGTTAGAAAGGTGACCTAGATCCGATAGGATTCGTTGTTTGAGTCGCCAAGCGTAAGAACCTGCTCGCAAAATCTCTACATCATGGTTGGACTCGATAAGATAGCCGTCCGCATTTTCGACAATCCCTGCCATACGGTCACTAACATAACCTGTATCTGTCAAAAGGACAAAACTCTTGTCATCCTTCATAAAGCGATAGAACTGCGGTGCGACTGCATCATGGCTTACACCAAAACTCTCTATGTCAATATCTCCAAAGGTTTTGGTTTTACCCATTTCAAAAATATACTTTTGCGAAGAATCTACCTTGCCAAGATACTTGCTATTTTCCATAGCCTGCCATGTCTTTTCATTGGCATAAAGATCCATACCATACTTGCGAGCCAAAACACCCACTCCATGAATATGGTCTGAATGCTCATGCGTAATCAAGATGGCATCCAAGTCTTCTGGCTTGCGATTAATTTCAGCAAGTAGGCTAGTAATCTTTTTACCAGACAAGCCGGCATCCACTAAAAGTTTCTTTTTTGGGGTTTCCAGATAAAAGGAATTTCCACTGGAACCCGACGCTAAAATACTGTATTTAAAGCCTGTTTCACTCATTCTAGTCTTCTACTTCGTCCTCCCATACTTCTTCTTTCACTGCATCCTTATCATAAGGGAGCACAATTGTGAAAGTTGATCCCTTACCGTATTCACTCTTGGCCCAAATAAAGCCCTTATGTTGTTTGATAATTTCTTTGGCAATAGACAGTCCCAGACCTGTTCCACCTTGGGCACGACTTCTAGCACGATCCACACGATAAAAACGGTCAAAAATACGTGGTAAATCCTGCTTTGGAATACCCAATCCTTGGTCAGAGATGGATAAAATCATCTGATCATCAGTTGTCTTCATGGTTACTGTGATTTTCCCACCATCTGGAGAATATTTAATGGCATTGTTGAGAATATTATCAATCACCTGTGTCATCTTATCTGTATCTATCTCTATCCAGACAGATGTAATGGGGTAATCTCTGACTAATTCATATTTCTTCTCTTCATCTGGTCCCCTCATCTTATCAAAACGGTTGAGAATAAAGGTAATAAAGGCTGTGAAGTTAATCAGTTCCACATCTAGATGACTAGTTGCATTATCAATACGTGAAAGATGAAGGAGATCCGTCACCATCCGCATCATACGATTAGTTTCGTCTAGAGACACCTTGATAAAGTCTGGTGCAACAGGTTCTGACAAGGCACCCTCATCCAAAGCTTCAAGATAGGATTTTACACTAGTCAGAGGCGTCCGTAACTCATGACTAACGTTAGAAACAAAGAGTCTCCGTTCGCGCTCTTCCTTCTCCTGCTCCGTCGTATCATGCAAAACGGCAACCAGACCTGAGATAAAGCCTGACTCACGACGAACCAAGGCAAAGCGTACACGAAGGCTCAGATACTCACCATTGGCATCCTGAGAATCAATCATAAGTTCAGGAATCTGGGTAATCAAATCACGAAGTTCATACTCATCTTCAATCTTAAGCAATTCTAGAATACTTTTGTTGAGAACATCTTCTTTCTGAACACCTAACTGTTTCTTAGCCATGTCATTGATCATGGTAATCTTGCCACGACGATTGGTCGCAAGGACTCCATCCGTCATGTAAGACAGGATACTATGTAATCTTTTACTCTCTTGTTCCAGATTTTCTTGGGTCAACCGAATTACTTCTGATAAATCATTAAGATTATTAGTAATATTAGTGATTTCAGAGCTTCCCTGCATATCCAATACCTGAGAATAATCTCCTGCAATCAGATCTTTTACCTTTTGATTGATTTGCTTCAGCCGAATATTATCCCGACGATTTTCTAGTAAGAGCAAGGTCACCACTAAAATAAAGCCAAGTAAAATGAGGATAAAGATAAAATCACTGGTTAAAACTGTGTCTTTAATTAGTTTAATCATTATTTCTCATATAATAACCAACACCGCGACGGGTTAGGATATACTCTGGACGACTTGGTGTGTCTTCAATCTTCTCACGCAAACGTCTGATCGTTACATCGACAGTCCGAACGTCTCCGAAATAATCATAACCCCAGACAGTTTCAAGCAAGTGTTCACGCGTAATCACTTGACCGATATGAGAAGCCAAGTGGTACAAGAGTTCAAATTCACGGTGGGTTAAGTCTAGTTCTTCACCATATTTTTTAGCCACATAGGCATCTGGCACAATCTCCAAGTCCCCAATTTGCAAGGGTTGAGTTTTCTTTTCATCAGATTCTTGATTATCTACAGAAACCAAGTCCGTACGACGAAGAAGAGCTTTGACACGCGCCTGCAACTCACGATTTGAGAAGGGTTTAGTTACATAGTCATCTGCACCAAGTTCTAAACCGATAACCTTATCAAATTCGCTATCTTTCGCTGAAAGCATGATAATAGGCACACTACTTGTCTTGCGAATAGTCTTAGCAACTTCTAAGCCATCAATTTCGGGAAGCATCAAATCCAGAATAATAATATCTGGCTGCTCTGCTTCATATTGTTCTAGCGCTTCACGGCCATTAAAAGCAGTTACAACCTCGTAACCTTCCTTGGTCATATTAAACTTGATAATATCCGAGATTGGTTTTTCATCATCTACAATTAATATTTTTTTCATTTGTTCACCTTTTTCTCTACTATTATACCAAAAAAATAACAAGAAGACACAATAGCTATTCTTTGCTACTGTCTAAGTTGGCTTGTGCATAAGCCTGCCAGATTTTTTGTTGTGGTTTGGCAAGTGGGTAATTCTTAAACTCTTCTGGTGAAAGCCAGCGAACTTCCCTATCTGAAAAGTCATGGAAGTCAGTCACCTGGCCTGCTACAATTTGAACATGCCACTTGCGATGACTAAAGACATGCTTGACAGTTTCAAAACAAACATCAAGCCAATCAACTTCTAAATCATAGTCCTGCTGAAAACTCTCTTCTGGACTGGGACCAAAGTTAACATTTTCTTCTGCAACCTGATGAAAGAGGTCAAACTGCTCTTCTTGCGAAAAGTTATCAACTTCTATCAAGGGAAAATGCCAAAAACCTGCCAATAGCTTTTCACTTTCATTTTTTTCAAGTAAAAATTGTCCTTGAGTATTTTTGACCACCAAGGCTTTAAGATAAATTGGAACAGGCTTTTTCTTGGGAGCCTTGATTGGATAACGGTCCATTGTACCATTCTGATATGCCGCACTAAAGTCCTTAACTGGGCTTTCTTCTGGTCTGGGATTTACAGGTGACTCAATATCTGAGCCCAAGTCCATCAAGGCTTGATTAAAGTCACCTGGTCTTTCTGGGTCAATCAGGATTTCCATCATTGCCTGAAAAATTTTTCGATTACTTGAAATCCCAATATCGTGGTTGACTTCAAATAGACGCGCCAAAACACGCATGACATTACCATCTACAGCTGGCTCAGGCAAGTTAAAAGCAATACTGGAAATGGCTCCTGCTGTATAAGGACCAATCCCTTTCAAGCTGGAAATTCCTTCATAGGTATTTGGAAATTGACCACCAAAGTCAGTCATAATCTGCTGGGCTGCAGCCTGCATATTACGAACTCGAGAATAATAACCCAAACCTTCCCAAGCCTTTAACAAACGCTCTTCAGGGGCAGTTGCCAAACTTTCCACTGTTGGAAACCAGTCCAAGAATCTTTCGTAGTAAGGGATAACTGTATCCACTCTGGTCTGCTGGAGCATGATTTCAGATACCCAGATATGATAAGGATTTTTACTTCTACGCCAGGGTAAATCTCTTTTGTTTTCATCATACCAAGTGAGAAGTTTCTCACGAAAAGAAATGATCTTCTCCTCCGGCCACATGACAATACCGTATTCTTTCAAATCTAACATAACTCTAGTATAACACAGAAGACTCTAACTGTCCTTTTCCTAGTATTAAAAAGCCTCTTCCCAAAGGAAAGAGGACTTAATATTATTGATGAACCGCTTGAGCTGCTGTGATAAGGGTCAACTTGTACACATCATCAGCATTACATCCACGAGAAAGGTCGTTAACTGGCTTGTTCAAACCTTGCAAAACAGGACCTACTGCCGCAAAGCCACCAAGACGTTCTGCCATCTTGTAGCCAATATTTCCTGCCTCGATACCTGGGAAGATGAAGACATTTGCTTGACCAGCTACTGTACTTCCCGGAGCTTTCAGAGCTGCAGTTTCTGGAACAAAGGCCGCATCAAATTGCAACTCACCATCGATTTCAAGGTCAGGACGCAAGTCGTGAGCAATTTTAGTTGCTTCTACAACCTTATCAACACTTTCACCAAAACCTGAACCCTTAGTAGAATAGCTTAGCATAGCAATTTTAGGCTCGATGCCAAACATCTTAGCTGTGATTGCTGAATTGATGGCAATTTCAGCCAAGGCTTCTGCATCTGGATTGATATTGATAGCACAGTCTCCAAATAGGTAACGTTCTGTACCACGAACCATGAGGAAGGCACCTGAAGTACGAGTCACATTTGGACGAGTTTTGATAATTTGTAGGGCTGGGCGAACTGTTGAAGCAGTTGAGTGAATCGCACCTGACACCATTCCATCAACCAAGCCCAGGTATACTAACATAACACCAAAATAGTTGACATCTTCAACCAAAACCTTGCGTGCATCTTCTTCAGACATTTTACCCTTGCGACGCTCCACTAAAGCAGCAACCATTTCTTCAAATTTATCGTAGTGTTGAGGATCAATGACTTCATAACCATCTTCGATACCTTCGATTTCAAGATAAATTTTAATTTTTTCAGGATTTCCAAGCAAAACAGGAATCACTTCTGTTTCTTTTACCAAGCGCTTAGTCGCTTGAAGTATACGAGGCTCTTCCCCTTCAGGGAGAACGATACGAGCATTTTTACCAACCAAGTTGGCTTTGAGACTTTCAAAAACTTCCATGAGTTTTCTCCTTTAAAAAATAAATTATACTCTGAATCAGTTTTTATAGAGTATTAGTTGATAACTGGGTAATAAGGTTGCTAAAATCATCCGGTAAGGGACTTTCTAACTGCAAGTCTTGCTCTAAAAATGGATGATAAAAAGATAGGTAGTGGCAATGCAGGGCCTGACGTTGGATGCCGTCGTCCAGACTACCACCGTACAAGTCATCTCCCAACAAAGGAAAACCAATATGAGAAAAATGGACTCGGATTTGGTGGGTTCGACCAGTGTGAAGGCGAATATCAACCAAGTGAATATTCCCATAAGAAGCTACAATCTTGTAAGAAGTATGAGCATACTTTCCACCTTTAGCCACCCGTCTAGTGATAATAGAGTCTTCATCACGAGCAATCGGAGCAATAATTTCTCCTTCCGGCTCTAAATGTCCATCTCCCTTAACCAAAGCAAAGTAGCGCTTCTCAATAGATTTCTTCTGCAACTGCTTATCTAATCGTGCATGGGCATAGCCGTGCTTGGCAAAGAGCATCAAGCCCGAAGTGTCCCTATCAAGTCTAGTCACAATGTGAACCTGCTGATTTTCATATTCTTGCTTGACGTAGTAACCCTTGATAAAATTAGCGATAGTATTAGAGTGGTTAACACTAGGAATAGAAGCAACTCCATAGGGTTTATTCAAAACTAGAAAATGGTCATCCTCATAGAGAATATCCAATGGACGCTCGATAGCTTCCAGAGTTTCAAAGCCTTCCTCAGCGGGAATATCGATAGTAACTCGGTCCCCAATATCCAATAGATACGTTGCATTTTGCGGTTGGTCATTGACCCGGATAGCTCCACCTCGAAACTTAATCTTGGCCAAAAGTCCCTTAGAAACCTCGTGCTTTTTCAAAAAGGTCTTAACCTTGACATGCTCATCTGCGATAAATTCAAATCTCATTCATCCACCTCGCCGATGAAAGCATCCTTAACACGGTTCCAGAAACTGGTATGGCTAGGAGTCGCAACAAAGTGAATCTTATGATGGTCGATTTGATACTCGATTCGCTCAATATTGCGGAAAGAATACACACTATTGTCAACCGAAATGGTATGGTAATCGTTTCTCGTTGGAATGAGTTCAATCTTATCCTTCTTTGGAACAATAATAGACGACCCCAGCGTCCGATAGACACGATTGTTAAGGCTAGCAATTTCCGTTAATTGCAAAGCTTCAATGGTTGGGTGTAAAACAGCTCCACCAAGCGACTTGTTATAGGCTGTACTACCAGTCGGTGTCGAAACTGTTAGCCCATCTCCACGAAAACGTTCAAAGTGGACACCGTTAATCACAACATCCGCCACCATGGTTCGATCAGACCTGCGGAAACTGGCTTCATTTAGTGCTCTAAAAATCTTCACTTCACCATTTTCAAGAAAGACCTTCACATTCAAAACAGGATAAGAAACCTTAGCTCCGGTATCTAGCTGCAAATTAGTCACTAGCTTGTCCAACTCAAAATCACGGTAGTCCGTATAGAAGCCCAAATGTCCAGTATGAACACCGATAAAGCGGACCTTGTCAAGCTGGTTTTCGTATTTATGAAAGGCTGACAAGAGCATACCATCCCCACCAATGGAGATGACAATGTCCGGATTGGTATCATTGAGTATAAACTGATTTCTCTTCAAACGATCTCGCAATTCATACAAAACCCTTTGACTCTGCGGTTTTCTATTAGCTATCAGGTCAATTCGTTTACCTGTATTCTTCATCTGTATCGTCACTGTTTCCTACACCGTCATTTAATTTTCTACTCAAAGGATCGAAAAGAGCCTGGGCTTCCTGGATATCATCACGAATTTTACCCATTTCTTCATCCAACTGATGAGCAATCTTGGCTGTAATTTCCAGTCGCTTCTTTATCTCCTCTGGGAAATCCCCTTGGTACTTGTAGTTGAGAGAATGTTCTATTGTTGCCCAGAAATTCATGGCCAAGGTACGTATTTGAATTTCCGCTAAAATGGTCTTGGCTCCATTGATGGTATCAACCGTATATTCTACTACCACGTGATAGGAACGGTAGCCTGAAGCCTTTCGATGAGTAATGTAATCTCGCTCCTGTATGATCCGCATATCCTGACGCTTGCGCAAAATCTCCACTACTTCCTTAACGTCATCTACAAACTGGACCATAACACGCAAACCAGCAATATCCTGCAAATCGTGTTCCAAGGTCGCATAAGTAATACCGCGACGGACCATTTTTTCCTTGATGCTCTCAATTGGCTTGACCCGACCAGTCACAAACTCAATCGGAGAATGCTTATTTTGCTTACGATATTGCTTCCGAATACCACGTAGTTTAATCTTTAACTCACCAACAGATTGAATGTAAGGATCTAGAAATTCTTCCCATTCTAAGGTCATATATTCTCCCTTGTTCTCATATTATCCTTCAAAAATACCTTTGATTTTTTCTCCAGATTCATATACAATAAATACAATGCTATTATATCATAAATCCGCTTTCAACGATAAAGAAAAGGTAAGAAAAATGAAACATTTAGAAATTGAATTGAAAACACTCTTGAAAAAAGATGAATACAATCGTCTAAAAGTCCAGTTCACAGGTGTCACACCTGTTCTTCAAAAAAATTACTACATCGACACGCCTGATTTTGAACTACGAGAAAAGAAAGTCGCTATGCGTATTCGAACCTTTGAAGACTGGGCAGAATTGACACTCAAAGTCCCACAAAGTATTGGAAACATGGAATACAACCAAAAATTACAACTACAAGATGCTGAAGATTATCTGGCTAAGGAAGAACTTCCTCAGGGACTGGTGCTGGATGAATTGGCTAAACATGGTATCCAAAGTAAAAAATGGCAGGTTCTTGGTTGTCTAACAACGCTTCGCTATGAAATGCAAACAGCTATTGGTCTCATGGCACTGGATGAAAGTCAGTACTTTGATATTACAGATTACGAATTAGAGCTTGAGGTGGAAAATCATGAGCAAGGCAAGCAGGATTTCCAGCAATTTTTAGAGGAAAATCAGATTACTTATCAAAAAGCTCCTTCAAAATTGGTTCGATTTATCAAAAGCATGAAAAATAGCTGAAATAATCTCCATTTTTTGGTAAAATAGAAAAAATAAAATACAAAAATCCAAGTTCATATAAGCTAGGCAGATATAGCTAGGATTTAAAAAGTTTACAGAGGACGGTCTATAATGTCAGATAGAAAAAATATGAAACTTTTCGCGCTCAACTCTAACCAAGAGATTGCACAAAAAATTGCGGATGCTGTCGGTATGCCACTTGGAAAACTGTCATCACGTCAATTTTCAGACGGAGAAATTCAAGTAAATATTGAAGAAAGTGTCCGTGGTTATGATGTGTACATCATCCAGTCTACAAGTTTCCCAGTTAACAACCACCTGATGGAATTGTTAATCATGGTCGACGCTTGTGTACGTGCAAGTGCCCACAGTATCAACGTTGTCCTTCCATATTTTGGCTATGCACGTCAAGACCGTATCGCTTCACCTCGTGAGCCACTTACAGCTAAACTAGTTGCTAATATGCTGGTTAAGGCTGGGGTTGACCGTGTCCTTACGCTTGATTTGCATGCTGTCCAAGTTCAAGGTTTCTTTGATATTCCTGTCGATAACCTCTACACAGTTCCTCTATTTGCAAAACATTACTGCGATAAAGGCCTACTTGGTTCAGATGTTGTTGTCGTTAGCCCTAAAAATTCAGGTGTCAAACGTGCTCGTAGCTTGGCTGAATATCTTGATGCTCCTATCGCCATTATCGACTACCCTCAAGACGATGCAACTCGCAATGAAGGTTATATTATCGGTGATGTGGAAGGTAAAAAAGCCATCTTGATTGACGATATTCTGAATACAGGACGTACCTTCTCTGAAGCTGCTAAAATCGTTGAACGTGAAGGGGCTACAGAAATTTATGCTGTTTCTAGCCACGGTCTCTTCGTCGAAGGAGCTGCTGAACTTCTTGACAATACTAATATTAAAGAAATTCTTGTGACTGATTCAGTAGCAACAAAAGAAAAAACTCCTAAAAACGTATGCTACATCACTGCTAGTGAGTTAATTGGTGATGCTATCGTCCGTATTCACGAAAGAAAACCAGTCAGCCCACTCTTTGCCTACAACAAAAAGAAATAAGGTGATTCTTTGATTTATTTGGACAATGCTGCAACGACTCCTATGTCAGCAGTTGCAATTTCAGCTATGACCAAGGTTATGCAAGAAACCCATGGCAATCCTTCTAGTATTCATGGTCATGGTCGTCAAGCTGGCAAACTCTTGCGAGAAGCCCGTCAGGAACTAGCTCAATTACTAGGAACAAAACCTCAACATATATTTTTCACTTCTGGTGGGACTGAAGGCAATAATACTGCTATCATTGGCTACTGCCTTCGTCACCAAGAACGAGGAAAACATATCATCACAACTGCTATTGAACACCATGCTGTCCTTGAAACCATTGATTACTTGGTTCAACACTTTGGTTTTGAAGTAACCATTATCCAGCCAGAAAATCAAGAAATCACAGCCCAGCAAATTCAAGAGGCCTTACGTGATGATACGATTTTGGTTTCTACCATGTTTGCCAATAATGAGACAGGTAACCTACTGCCCATTGCTGAAATTGGCCAAATACTTAATCAACATCCTGCTGCTTACCATGTTGATGCAGTTCAGGCTATCGGTAAAATCCCTATTCATCCAGAAGAATTGGGCATTGATTTTCTCACTGCTTCAGCCCATAAATTCCATGGTCCTAAGGGAATCGGCTTTCTCTACGCATCTAGCATGGACTTTGATTCCTATCTCCATGGCGGAGACCAAGAACAGAAAAAACGTGCAGGCACTGAAAATCTAGCTGCCATCGTCAGCATGGTTGCAGCCTTGAAAGAAGACCTAGAAAAGCAAGAAGAACATTTTCAACATATACAAAATCTAGAAACTGCCTTTCTTGCGGAGCTTGAGGGAGTTCAGTATTACCTGAATAGAGGAGAACACCATCTTCCTTATGTTCTCAATATTGGATTTCCTGGTCAAAAAAACGACCTTTTACTCCTCCGTCTAGATTTAGCTGGAATTTCTATCTCTACTGGCTCAGCCTGTACGGCAGGCATTGTTCAATCCAGCCATGTTCTTGAAGCCATGTACGGGGCAAATTCAGAACGCTTGAAGGAATCCGTTCGCATCAGTTTGTCGCCACAAAACACTATCGAAGATCTACAAACCCTCGCAAAAACCTTAAAAGAAATTATCGGAGGTTAGCCATATGGCATTTGAAAAAACCATTCAGTTAAAAAATTGTCGTTACGACTACACTCTTAGCCCTTCTGTTAAGAAATTTACCCTCAAAGACAACACTTTTTTTGAGACAAAGGTTGGTAACTATGAACTGACTCGCCTACTTGAAAAGGTGCCAAACAGCGGTGAAGGCTTCCAACTAAAAGTCATCATTAACAAGGAGCTCACAGGGGCAAAAATCAATATCACTGACAAGTTTGGTCTTCGTCTGGTTGATATTTTCAAATCAGAAGACCACCACATTCATCAGGAAAAATTCTACTTTCTCATGGATAGCTTGGTAGAGCGTGGTATCTTTACAAAATCTGAAAGATAGGTCCAAGATGTTTGAACTAACCTATAAAGATAGCTATCATGTAGAGCGGACTCTCAAGTACGAAGATTATGAGGCACTCATGCTGGCTTTGTCAGGCTGTGTGACCCTACCAGATACACTTTATGTGACTTCTTTAACCTTTAAGGGACAAGAAGTTTACCAGGGACTGGTTGGAGACCTCTACCGTTTTCTATCACATGCAGATTTTTTACATCAAAACTAAGATTTTTCTTAGTTTTTTCTTGTTTTTGTTGATTTTTTCACAATGTTTCTATAAAATAGAAGAATAGAAAGGTTGTGATTTTGTGAAAGATAAACAGTCTGCTATTCCAAAAGCTACAGCAAAAAGACTCTCTCTCTACTATCGAATTTTTAAGAGATTTCATGCAGAAAAGATTGAACGTGCCAACTCTAAGCAAATTGCAGAGGCCATCGGTATTGACTCAGCGACCGTACGTCGTGATTTTTCCTATTTTGGTGAACTAGGTCGTCGTGGTTTTGGCTATGATGTCAAAAAACTGATGACGTTTTTTGCTGATTTGCTCAATGATAACTCTATTACCAATGTCATGCTAGTTGGCATTGGAAATATGGGCCATGCCCTTCTCCACTACCGCTTCCACGAGCGTAATAAGATGAAGATTATCATGGCTTTTGACCTAGATGACCATCCTGAAGTCGGTAGCCAAACTCCTGATGGGATTCCTATTTACGGGATTTCTCAAATCAAGGATAAAATTCAGGATGCTGATGTGAAGACTGCTATCCTGACCGTTCCTAGCGTTAAATCACAAGAGGTTGCCAATCTCTTGGTGGATGCTGGCGTGAAAGGAATTCTCAGTTTTTCACCAGTCCATCTGCATTTACCAAAAGATGTGGTCGTTCAATATGTCGATTTGACAAGCGAACTCCAAACCCTCCTCTACTTCATGCGAAAAGAGGATTAGAAAGCGAAAATCATTTTATGAAAAAACCAGTTATTGGGATTACAGGAAACGAAAAAACTCATCCAGATGATGACATCATGATGAGCTACGCAGCAAAAGGCTTTGTGGAAGGCGTTAAAGACGCTGGAGGGATTCCCATCATCCTACCGATTGGTGATCAAGAAATGGCCTGTCACTATATCAGTATGATTGACAAGCTCATCTTGACAGGTGGGCAAAATGTTGATCCAAAATTCTATGGTGAACCAAAAACCATTGATAGCGATGACTACCACCTTCAAAGAGACATCTTCGAACTAGCCCTCATCAAGGAAGCTATCAAACAGCAAAAGCCAATTTTCTCTGTATGCCGTGGGACTCAACTCTTTAACGTTGCTATGGGTGGAACTTTGTATCAAGATATCGAAGACCACTGGCAGGATTGTTCAGCCGAGTACACAACCCAGCGCTTGGTAACCGAACCAGATACTGTTCTTCGAGAAATCTATGGAGAAATCTCCCATATCAACTCCTTCCACCACCAGAGTATCAAGGATTTAGCACCTAACTTAAAGATTGCAGCTCATGATCCTAAGGATGGTATCATTGAAGCTGTCATGAGTACAGATGATGTCGCCTTCCTCGGTGTCCAATGGCATCCAGAATTTCTTTTTGAAAATCGTCCCAAAGATAAAAATCTCTTTGACTATATCGTTAATGAACTTTAAATTAAATCTGTCTTTTCTCGATAACTAAAGTAGCTGGAGTGAGAGACAATCAAATGGTCCAAGAGGACAATTCCCATCAGGTCGCAGGCTTCCTTGACGAGTTTAGTGACATGATCATCATTTCGGCTAGGGGCTACCGCTCCTGAAGGATGGTTATGAACCAAGATGAGAGAGGTCGCCATATGCTTGATGGCATAATGAAGAATCTCTCGCGGCTCAGCGATACTACGAGTGGCAGAGCCGATAAAAATGGTCTGTTGATGGATGATTTGATTTTGAGTATTGAGATAGAGCGCCACCAGGTGCTCTTGTTTTTTGTCCCCCAATTCCTGTTGCATCTTCTTGGCTAACTTTTGACTACTGAGAATACTTTCCATCTCAAGGGTTTCGTGTTTGTGAATACGATGCCCCAGTTCAATCATAGCTTGCAATTCTATAGCCTTAACGCGCCCAATACCAGATAGACTCTGCAATTCCTGTAGGGTCATTTTTTTCAAATCTGTTAGGCTTGAAAGATTGTTCAAGACTTTCTGGGCAATTTCAAAAACACTAGCTTGCCGTGTTCCTGTTCTAAGTAAAATAGCTAGCAACTCTTGGTTACTGAGCGCTTCTACTCCTTCTTGGGCAAGTCTTTCTCTGGGTAATAGTGAATCTTCTTGGAATGAAATACTGTACATAAAAATCCTCCTCACTTTATTATTCGTGAGAAGGATGCAAAATTAGATTTTTTTCTCAATTGGGGCCACACTGGCCAAAAGTTTTTTCAAACCAACTTCTGGGAAATTGATTTTTAATTCCTGCGTAGCACCGCTACCTGAAACTTCCAGAACAGTTCCCTCTCCCCATTTCTTGTGGAGAGCAATGTCACCAATGGACCAATTTGTCTCACTAGACGCAGATTTTGCACCAGCTGAAAATTGGCCAAATGGGAGACCGCTTGACTGGATAGTTTTTGGTGCCGCGCCACGTTTACGGTCTTGGATGGCCTGGGCAAGACTCATACCTTGACCGAACGCAACCCCATCACTGCTATAAGATGCCTTAAAGCTTGTATTGGCTGGACGGGCCAATCCTTGATACTCAAGTAAGTCTGAACTGATTTCGTTAATAAAACGAGTCGGACGATTGTAGTTGGTACGACCAAAAAGCAGGCGCGAGTTGGCATTGGTCAGATAGAGAATTTTCTCTGCACGCGTGATACCTACATAAGCCAGACGGCGCTCTTCTTCCAACTCATCTTGATCTTCAGCCGCACGGCTAAGAGGAAAGACATTTTCTTCCATCCCAATCAAAAAGACAACTGGAAACTCGAGACCTTTGGCAGCATGCAGGGTCATCAAGGTCACTTCGGATGTCTCCTGACTACCTGAATCTGTGTCCGCAATCAAGGCCAAGTCATTTAAGAAACGACTCAGTTTGTCCAAACCAGTTTCCTCTTCTAGCCCATCAGAGGTGTCATCAAAGTTTTTCGTCACAGAAAGGAACTCTTCGATGTTTTCAACCCTGGCCTTGCTTTCTAAGGTCGCTTGGGCATTAAGAATATCGACGTAACCTGTTTTTTCTAGGACAGCCTCAACCAACTCTGTAATAGTTAAGTGGTCTAGCTGCTCCCGTAAATCAAGAATCATATTAGCAAAATCCCAGATAGATTGGGCTGCTTTCCCTCTGATACCAGACAACATAATATTGGCTGAAGCATCTAGCATAGACATGTCCTGTATATTCGCAAAATCACGGATTTTCTCAACAGTACCTGGCCCAATTCCTCGTTTAGGCTCGTTGATAATACGCTCAAAACTGATATTGTCACTCAAATTGGCAATAAGGTTGAGGTAAGCGATAATGTCACGGATTTCCTTACGGCTGTAGAACTTGGTTCCTCCAACCATTGTATAAGGAATATTAGACTTGAGCAGGGCTTCCTCAATAGTACGGGACTGGGCATTAGTCCGATAGAGAACTGCAAAATTCTTGTGAAGGAAGTTTTGACTACGACTAAGTTCATCAATGGTTCTGGCTACAAATACAGCCTCATCCAGCTCATCATTGGCACGATAGTATACGATTTGCTCCCCATCCGCATTTTGGGTCCAGAGATTCTTAGGACGGCGGTTTTTATTGTTTTTAATAACTTCATTAGCCGCTTGGAGAATGGTCTTCGTTGAGCGGTAATTTTCCTCCAACAAGACAACCTTGGCTTGAGGATAATCCTTTTCAAAATCCAAGATATTCTGCATATCAGCACCACGCCAACCGTAGATAGACTGGTCCGCATCCCCAACCACACAAATATTTTTAAAGCGGGAAGCTAAGAGTTTGACCAGTTGGTACTGGGCATGGTTGGTATCTTGGTATTCATCAACGTGGATGTATTGGAACTTCTGCTGGTAGTAGGTCAAGACATCAGGATTTTGATCAAAGAGACGTAAGGTCAGCATAATCAAATCATCAAAGTCAACGGATTCAGACTGACGAAGCTCCTTCTGATAGGCTGTATAACACTGGGCCACGATTTGCGTGTACATATCGCCAGCTTGGGCAGCATAAGTCACATCATCAATCAAATCATTCTTAGCATTGGAAATGGTTCCCAAAATAGTCCGTTCATTCCATTTTTTAGGATCCAAGTTCAACTGCTTGAGAATACGTTTCATGAGAGTTCGCTGTTCCCCTGGATCTACAATAGTGAAATTGCGGTTGTAGCCAATATGATCCGCATCACGACGCAGAATACGAACACACATGGAGTGGAAGGTAGCAATCAAACAGTCCTGAGTGGCTGGATTGAGGCTATAAGCACGCTCTTTCATCTCACGCGCAGCCTTATTAGTAAAGGTAATGGCCAAGATATTCCACGGATTAACCAGCTTTTCATCAATCAGATAAGCAATGCGGTGGGTCAAAACACGGGTCTTTCCAGAACCAGCCCCCGCCATGATCAACAAGGGACCTTCTGTCGTTTGCACCGCCTCAGCCTGACGGTCATTCATTCCATTTAATAATGCGTTCATCTTCTCTTCCTTACTCTTGAAGTCAATATTTCTATTATATCAGAAATCAGGGAAAATATCTTTACCTAGACTGGTTACGTGCAGAAGGCAACTCCTTATATCTAGATAAGAAAATGAGCTTGGATAGCTTTTCCAAACTCATTTAAAGTCAATTGCAATATACTAGAACAAGCCTAGAACTGTTCCGTCACTTTCAACATCCATGTTGAGGGCTGCTGGTCGTTTTGGAAGGCCTGGCATGGTCATGACATCGCCTGTTAAGGCAACGATGAAACCTGCCCCTAATTTTGGTACTAATTCACGAATGGTAATTTCAAAGTTTTCAGGTGCTCCAAGTGCATTTGGATTGTCTGAGAAACTGTATTGAGTTTTAGCCATACAGATTGGCAATTTGTCCCATCCGTTTTGAACGATTTGAGCGATTTGTGTTTGAGCTTTCTTCTCAAAGTTCACTTTGCTACCGCGATAGATCTCAGTAACAATCTTTTCAATCTTTTCTTGAACAGAAAGTTCATTGTCATAAAGACGAGTGTAGTTAGCTGGATTTTCAGCGATTGTCTTGACAAGCGTTTCAGCAAGCGTTACACCACCTTCTGCACCATCAGCCCAGACACTAGCCAACTCAACTGGTACATCGATTGAGGCACAGAGTTCTTTCAAGGCAGCAATTTCAGCTTCTGTATCAGATACAAATTCGTTAATAGCAACAACTGCTGGAATACCAAACTTACGGATATTTTCAACGTGGCGTTTCAAGTTAGCAAAGCCTGCGCGCACTGCTTCTACATTTTCTTCAGTCAGAGCGTCTTTAGCCACACCACCATTCATCTTAAGGGCACGAAGGGTTGCGACAATAACTACTGCATCTGGAGAAGTTGGCAAGTTTGGTGTCTTGATATCAAGGAATTTCTCAGCACCAAGGTCTGCACCAAAACCAGATTCAGTAACTGTGTAATCAGCCAAGTGAAGGGCTGTGCTTGTTGCCAAAACAGAGTTACATCCATGAGCGATATTGGCAAATGGACCACCGTGTACAAAGGCAGGTGTTCCGTAAATTGTCTGAACCAAGTTTGGCTTAATAGCATCCTTCAAAATCAAAGCCAAGGCACCCTCAACCTGCAAATCACTTACAGAAACTGGTGTACGATCATAGCGATAACCGATAACAATGTTAGCCAAACGGCGTTTCAAATCCTCAATATCAGTCGCCAAGCAAAGAATGGCCATGATTTCTGAAGCAACTGTAATATCAAAACCATCCTCACGAGGAATACCGTTTAGAGGACCACCAAGTCCAACAGTTACATGACGAAGGGCGCGATCGTTCAAGTCCACTACACGTTTCCAGAGAATACGGCGTTGGTCAATTCCTAGCTCATTTCCTTGGTGCAAGTGGTTGTCAATCAAGGCAGAAAGAGCATTGTTGGCTGTTGTAATGGCATGCATGTCTCCAGTGAAGTGGAGGTTGATGTCTTCCATTGGGAGAACTTGGGCGTAACCACCACCAGCAGCACCACCCTTGATCCCCATAACTGGACCAAGAGATGGTTCGCGGATTGCAATCATAGTTTTCTTACCAATCTTATTCAAGGCGTCCGCAAGACCAATGGTAATAGTTGATTTTCCCTCACCTGCTGGTGTTGGGTTGATGGCAGTAACCAAAATCAATTTCCCAACTGGATTGCTCTCAACTGCACGAATTTTATCAAAGCTGAGTTTAGCCTTGTACTTTCCGTACAACTCCAAATCATCGTAAGAAATACCCAGTTTTTCTACAACATCAACGATTGGCTTCAACTCAATACTCTGTGCGATTTCAATATCTGTTTTCATTCAAAACTCCTCTAACCTCTTATATGATAATTCATTATAACACAAAACAAGATTTTTAACACCCTTAAACTCTCTAAACGTTCGTAAATATTCCTTTATTTAAGGTTTTTAGAGAACTTTCTTAAATTTTATATGGCTTTATAGTTTGAAACTATAGTAAATCTTCGTTTTTACCAAAAATTTATCGCTTTCATTTTACTTACCGTTTATTTTTGTGTACAATAGTGCTATGAAAATTTTAGTTACATCGGGCGGTACCAGTGAAGCTATCGATAGCGTCCGCTCTATCACTAACCATTCTACAGGTTGCTTGGGGAAAATCATCGCAGATACCTTGCTTGCTGCAGGGCATGAAGTTTGTTTGATTACGACAAAACGGGCTCTGAAGCCAGAAGCTCATCCCAACCTAAGTATTCGAGAAATTAACAATACTAACGACCTTCTTCTGGAAATGCAAGAACGTGTCAAGGACTATCAAGTCTTGATTCACTCAATGGCTGTATCTGATTACACTCCTATTTATATGACAGGACTTGAGGAAGTTCAGGCTAGTTCCAATCTAGAAGAATTTTTAAACAAGCAAAATCATCAAGCTAAGATTTCTTCAACTGATGAGGTTCAGGTTTTGTTTCTGAAAAAAACACCCAAAATCATATCCCTAGTCAAGGAATGGAATCCTGCTATTCATCTGATTGGCTTTAAGCTACTGGTTGATGTTACCGAAGAACATCTGGTTGACATTGCTAGAAAAAGTCTTATCAAGAACCAAGCAGACTTGATTATTGCAAATGACCTCACTCAAATCTCAGCAGATCAGCACCGAGCTATCTTTGTTGAGAAAGATCATCTTCAAGCAGTCCAAACTAAAGAAGAGATTGCAGAACTCCTCCTTGAAAAAATTCAAGCCTACCATTCTTAGAAAGGAAAGCTATGGCAAACATTCTCTTGGCTGTAACGGGGTCAATCGCCTCCTACAAGTCGGCAGATTTAGTCAGTTCTCTAAAAAAACAAGGCCATCAAGTCACTGTCTTAATGACTAAGGCAGCTACAGATTTTATCCAACCTTTGACACTACAGGTCTTATCACAGAATCCTGTCCACTTGGATGTCATGAAGGAGCCCTATCCTGATCAAGTCAATCATATTGAACTTGGTAAAGTAACGGATTTATTTATCGTGGCCCCTGCAACTGCTAACACGATTGCAAAACTAGCCCACGGCTTTTCGGACAACATGGTGACCAGTACGGCTCTAGCCTTGCCAAGTCATATCCCAAAACTCATCGCACCTGCTATGAATACAAAAATGTATGATCATCAGGCAACTCAGGCTAATCTGAAAACATTAGAAACTTACGGCTATCAGCTGATTGCTCCTAAAGAATCCCTACTAGCTTGTGGAGACCATGGAAGAGGAGCTTTAGCCGACCTCACAATTATTTTAGAAAGAATAAAGGAAACTCTCGATGAAAAAACGCTCTAATATTGCGCCCATTGCTATCTTCTTTGCAACCATGCTTGTGATTCACTTTCTGAGCTCACTTATCTTTAACCTTTTTCCATTCCCAATCAAACCGACTATCGTTCATATTCCTGTCATTATTGCCAGCATTATTTACGGTCCACGAGTTGGGGTTACACTTGGATTTTTAATGGGGCTACTTAGTTTGACAGTTAACACTATTACAATTCTGCCGACAAGCTACCTCTTCTCTCCATTTGTGCCAAACGGAAATGTATACTCAGCTATCATTGCCATTGTCCCACGTATTTTGATTGGTTTAACTCCATATCTAGTCTATAAACTAATGAAAAACAAGACTGGTCTGATTCTAGCCGGTGCCCTTGGTTCACTTACCAACACCGTTTTTGTACTTGGTGGAATTTTCTACCTTTTTGGAAATGTTTTTGATGGTAATATCCAAAAACTCCTAGCAACTGTTATCTCAACAAACTCAATTGCTGAATTAGTCATTTCTGCAATTCTAACCCTAGCTATTGTCCCAAGGCTACAGACTTTGAAAAAATAAAAACATCTCCACTTTCATGCTTGAAGGTGGAGATTTTGCTCTGTATAGTTTGGATTTTTAGTGAAATGTTTACGAGTTTTTAACTTAAAATGACTTATACACCTAAGTAAATCCTTGCTTTATTGTCTTCTTTATTGTACTATACTAGTGTATATACAGTAAAAAGGAGATTCTTATGAATACACGGAAAAAGACTCAATTTATGACAATGACAGCCCTCTTAACGGCTATTGCAATTTTGATTCCAATTGTCATGCCTTTTAAGATAGTCATTCCACCCGCTTCTTACACTTTGGGAAGCCACATCGCTATTTTTATCGCTATGTTCTTGTCGCCCTTGATGGCAGTTTTTGTCATCCTAGCCTCAAGTTTTGGATTTTTGATGGCTGGCTATCCTATGGTTATCGTTTTTCGGGCCTTTTCACATATCTTTTTTGGTACTCTAGGAGCTCTTTACCTACAAAAATTTCCCGATACCCTAGATAAACCAAAATCTTCCTGGATTTTCAACTTTGTTTTGGCTATCGTACATGCCCTTGCTGAAGTATTAGCCTGTGTGGTTTTTTACTCAACTTCCGGTACTAATGTAGAAAATATGTTTTATGTTCTCTTTGTGCTAGTTGGATTTGGCACAATTATCCATAGTATGGTAGACTATACATTAGCACTAGCTGTCTATAAAGTGCTTCGAAAACGCCGTTAAAAGGAAAAACTATGACAAAAGATCGCAAACAAGCCCTGCTCCAACTCTTGAAAGAAGCTCCTAAAGCCCTCAATGGCCAAAGTTTGGCTGAACATTTTCATGTTACACGTCAGGTCATTGTACAGGACATTGCAATTTTAAGAGCCGACGGCGCTCCTATCCTATCTACCAATCGTGGCTACATCTATAAGCAAGTTGATACCAATCCTTATGTCCATAAACTTTTCAAGGTAAAACATGAAGTTGAAGAAATCGGGCAAGAACTCCTCGCTATCGTAGATAATGGTGGACGTGTTCAAAACACCTTGATTGACCATCCCGTTTATGGGGAAATCGAAACCTTGCTGAAACTGTCTTGCCGCCGAGACGTTCAACATTTTCTAGAACAAGTCGAGCATTCTGATTTTAAACCTTTATCTGAATTGACAGATGGTATACATTACCACCTAGTTGAAGCCGAAACACAACAAGACCTCCACTATATCGAGGAGGCCTTGGATCAGCTCGGTTATTTGGTAAAAGACTAAAAGATTTCCTTCTCCCAGCCATCTTCTGTACGGTGCCGGTAGAAAAACTCCGACTTGTCCGGAGCTTCCATCATCTCCATCAAAGGTAGCATATCATAGGCCAGATCCAAATTCGGAATCTGGTCTTTTTGCACCCAAGAAACTTCTCCTTCATCTGAAGAGCGAAGGGTACCAGAGAACTCGGTCGCCTTATAACAAAAGACAATATAGCGCCCACCTGTATCTAGTGGCCAATTTTTAATGCCGACAAGTTGAGGATTTTGGATACTTAACCCTGTTTCTTCATATATTTCACGAATAACAGACTCTACGAAAGACTCGCCATTTTCTACATGGCCTCCTGGAAAGGCATAACCAGACCAGCGATTGGTTTCAGGAGCGCGATACTGCATCACCACGCGCTGGTTTTCGAGGTCTTCAATCAGACAAATATTTGTTAAAATCGTTAATTGGGAACGGGACATATTTTCTCCTTTAAATACTATTCTAATCCAATGACTTGACTTCCAACATCATATCACGGATCTGAGCTGCGAGTTCAAAGTCAAGCACTTCGACGGCTTCTTGCATTTGTTTTTCTAGTTTCTTGACGAGTTCTTTACGTTCCTGTTTATTAAGGCTATTGATATCGACTTCCTTTTCCTCTTCCTTAGCAACTGCCTTGGTCACGGCAATCAGGTCACGAATTTCTTTCTTTATTGTCTGTGGTACAATACCATGTTCTTCATTATAAGCCATCTGGATTTTGCGACGGCGAGCAGTTTCATCAATGGCACGTTGCATAGACTGAGTCATCGTGTCCGCATACATAATGACATGGCCTTCGCTATTACGGGCAGCACGTCCAATAGTCTGGATTAGTCCACGCTCGTTTCGAAGGAATCCTTCCTTGTCAGCATCGAGAATAGCAACCAAGCTTACCTCAGGAACGTCAATCCCTTCACGGAGGAGGTTGATTCCGACCAAGACATCAAAAACACCCAAACGTAAGTCACGAATAATCTCTGTCCGCTCCAAGGTCTTAATATCCGAGTGCATATACTTGACCTTGATGCCCATTTCCTTGAAGTAATCGGTCAAATCTTCTGCCATTTTCTTGGTCAAGGTGGTAATAAAGGTTCGTTCATTCTTTTCAACACGGGCATTGATTTCACCTAAGAGGTCATCAATCTGTCCCATAGTCGGACGGACTTCCACCTCAGGGTCCAAAAGACCTGTCGGACGAATAATTTGCTCAATTACTGTCTCGGTCTGTTCATTTTCATAGTCGCCTGGTGTCGCTGAAACGTAAACAATCTGGTGCACATGACTTTCAAATTCTTCACGACGGAGAGGACGATTGTCCAGAGCTGACGGTAAACGGAAACCATAATTAACCAGCATTTCCTTACGCGAACGGTCACCATTGTACATACCCTTGATCTGCCCCATGGTCATGTGACTTTCATCAATCATAATCAAGAAATCATCTGGGAAGAAATCCAACAAAGTGTAAGGTGGCTCTCCTTCGCTCCGTCCATCCATATGGCGAGAATAATTTTCAACCCCGTTGGTATAGCCCATCTCACGTAACATCTCTATATCATACTCTGTCCGCTGTTTCAAACGCTGAGCTTCTAACAGTTTACCTTCCTTTTCAAAGACAGCTAACTGCTCCTCCAACTCGGCCTGAATCTTGGCAATGGCAACTTCCATGTGGTCATCATTGGTCACGAAGTGGGTAGCCGGGAAAATCGCCAAATGATCCACTTCTCCCAATACCTGACCTGTCAAAGCTTCAACTTCACGAATACGGTCAATCTCATCTCCAAAGAACTCTACTCGAAAGGCATGTTCATCACGGGAAGCTGGGAAAATCTCCACCACATCCCCACGCACACGAAATCTTCCCCGTTGGAAATCAATATCGTTCCGCTCAAACTGGATATCAACTAAGTCATTCAAGAGTTTATCACGAGAAATTTCCAGACCTGGACGCAGACTCACGACGCTGTCAGCGTATTCCTTTGGCGAACCCAAACCATAGATACAAGAGACTGAGGCCACAACAATGACATCATTACGCTCCAAAAGAGCTGAAGTCGCTGAGTGGCGGAGCTTGTCAATCTCGTCATTGACAGAACTATCCTTCTCAATGTAGGTATCACTAGAAGGGACATAGGCCTCGGGCTGGTAATAATCATAGTAGGAAACAAAATACTCAACAGCATTTTCAGGGAAAAATTCCTTAAACTCTCCATAGAGCTGCCCAGCTAGGGTTTTGTTATGGGCAATGACCAGAGTTGGTTTATTGACTTTAGAAATGACCTGACTCATGGTATAGGTCTTCCCTGTACCAGTCGCCCCCATCAGAATCTGAGCTTTTTCTCCCCCCTCGATGTTATCTACCAACTGTTCTATAGCTTGAGGTTGGTCTCCTGATGGTTGATATTTTGATACTAGTTTAAATTGATTGTCAGTAATGCGGTTAATCATAAGAATCCTCTCTCGATGTGTTATTCCTATTTTAGCACACTTGTAGCATTTTCACGAAGAAAAGGACGGACCTGAGTCACATCCTTTCATTTTCTTTCTTTAATTGATGAGCGAGGTAGAAAATCAAAAGTAACAAGACTAAACTTGTCATGATAGAACCTTCAATCCCAAAAGAACCACCTGATAGCCAGGCTTGACTGCCTTGTGGTAAAAAGGTCATCAGAGACGTTCCTGATGGTTGACCACTAACTAAAATCCCAAAGAGATTGCCCTGAGCAAAATTCCAGGCGCCATGAATACCTGCTACACCCCAAACTGTATCGGTTTTGAGAAGGTAAAGTGACATGGCAACTCCAAATAAAAAGAGATTCAGTAGTGATAGAGGGGTGAGACCAGAATTTCCCATATGAAGTAGGGTAAAGAATAAGCTAGATATAACAACAGCTAGTTTTATATTAGTTCTTGAGGCCAATTGAGGAAGGAGCCAAGCACGGGCCACCACTTCTTCTGTTGTCCCCTGTAAAATCCAAAATGGAATGGTAAAAATGACAAAGGCAAGCGAATAAGGATTCAAGTGAATGGACTCCAAATGATATTGCCCTAATGCTACTAAACCTAACAAGGACAGAAGAAAAAGTGCCAGGCCTAGACCAAATCCTTTAAGAAGATTGCTGAAGAAATTTTCTTTATAAAATCCTAAAGTTCGAATAGGTCTTTTCTCAACTTTTCTAGTCCATCTGAACACAGTGTTGAGAACGAAACCAAAGGCCAGCAATTCTAAAATTAAACGAAAGTCACTTGATTTATCCATCAAGCTCTGATGCAAGGTCTGCAAATAGGTTGCAAGATTTTGACCAGTCTCTCCAAAATTTCTAGCAAGTCCGATGAGAGCTAACAAACTAATACCGTACAGAGTATAAGCCACAAACTCTCCTATGAAGACAAAAACAAAGGCTAACAAGGGGCTTGTGTAAATGTTTAAACTCATTTTTGAAGCTTGAAAGTCTTTAAATATTCTTTTGTTCTTCATATCCTTGTCCTCTTTTCTTCTATTATATGCTATTATTATAGCACTTTATAGTAGCAATTCAATCAAGAAACAAAAAGAATCTATGTTATATTTTCTGACATAAAAATCTCGCGATTTGCATTTTTTAAATTTTTCTGATATAATGGGAAAATATTCGGAAAAGGAGACTAAAAATGAAGAAAAAATTTCTAGCATTTTTGCTAATTTTATTCCCAATTTTCTCATTAGGTATTGCGAAAGCAGAGACTATTAAGATTGTTTCTGATACCGCCTATGCACCTTTTGAGTTTAAAGATTCAGATCAAACTTATAAAGGAATTGATGTTGACATTATCAACAAAGTCGCTGAGATTAAAGGATGGAACATTCAGATGTCCTATCCTGGATTTGACGCAGCGGTCAATGCGGTTCAAGCTGGTCAAGCTGACGCTATCATGGCAGGGATGACAAAGACTAAAGAACGTGAAAAAGTCTTTACCATGTCTGATACTTACTATGATACAAAAGTTGTCATTGCAACTACAAAGGCACACAAGATTAGCAAGTACGACCAATTGTCTGGTAAAACTGTTGGGGTTAAAAACGGAACAGCCGCTCAACGTTTCCTAGAAACGATTAAAGATAAATACGGTTTTACTATTAAAACATTTGATACTGGTGATTTGATGAACAACAGCTTAAGTGCTGGTGCCATCGATGCTATGATGGATGATAAACCTGTTATTGAGTATGCCATTAACCAAGGTCAAGATCTCCATATTGAAATGGATGGGGAAGCTGTAGGTAGCTTTGCTTTCGGTGTTAAAAAAGGAAGCAAATACGAACACCTAGTCACTGAATTTAACCAAGCCTTGGCTGAAATGAAAAAAGATGGTAGTCTTGATAAAATCATCAAGAAATGGACTGCATCATCTTCTTCAGCAGTACCAACCACAACGACTGCAGCTGGTCTAAAAGCAACTCCTGTTAAAGCTAAATACATCATTGCCAGCGATTCTTCTTTTGCACCTTTTGTTTTCCAAAACTCAAGCAACCAATTTACTGGTATTGATATGGAATTGATTAAGGCTATCGCTAAAGACCAAGGTTTTGAAATTGAAATTACCAACCCTGGTTTCGATGCCGCTATCAGTGCTGTCCAAGCTGGTCAAGCTGATGGTATCATTGCTGGTATGTCTGTCACAGATGCTCGTAAGGCAACTTTTGACTTCTCAGAATCATACTACACTGCTAATACTATCCTTGGTGTCAAAGAATCAAGCACTATTGCTTCTTATGAAGACTTAAAAGGAAAGACAGTCGGTGTTAAAAACGGAACTGCTTCTCAAACCTTCCTAACTGATAACCAAAGTAAATACGGCTTCAAAATCAAAACCTTCGCTGATGGTTCATCAATGTATGACAGTTTAAATACTGGTGCTATTGATGCCGTTATGGATGATGAGCCTGTTCTCAAATATTCTATCAGCCAAGGGCAAAAATTGAAAACTCCAATCGCTGGAACTCCAATCGGTGAAACAGCATTTGCCGTTAAAAAAGGAGCAAATCCAGAATTGATTGAAATGTTCAACAACGGACTTGCAAACCTTAAAGCAAACGGTGAATTCCAAAAGATTCTTGATAAATACCTAGCTAGCGAATCTTCATCTGCTTCAACAAGCACTGTTGATGAAACAACTATCTGGGGCTTGCTTCAAAACAACTACAAACAACTCCTTAGCGGTCTTGGTATCACTCTTGCTCTAGCTCTTATCTCATTTGCTATTGCCATTGTCATCGGGATTATCTTCGGTATGTTTAGCGTTAGCCCATACAAATCTCTTCGTGTTATCTCTGAGATTTTCGTTGACGTTATTCGTGGTATTCCATTGATGATTCTTGCAGCCTTCATCTTCTGGGGAATTCCAAACTTCATCGAGTCTATTACAGGCCAACAAAGTCCAATTAACGACTTTGTAGCTGGTACCATTGCCCTATCGCTCAATGCAGCCGCTTATATCGCTGAAATCGTTCGTGGTGGTATTCAGGCCGTTCCAGTTGGTCAAATGGAAGCCAGCCGAAGCTTGGGTATCTCTTATGGAAAAACCATGCGTAAGATTATCTTGCCACAAGCAACTAAATTGATGTTGCCAAACTTTGTTAACCAATTCGTTATCGCTCTTAAAGATACAACAATCGTATCTGCTATCGGTTTGGTTGAACTCTTCCAAACTGGTAAGATTATCATTGCCCGTAACTACCAAAGTTTCAAGATGTATGCAATCCTTGCTATCTTCTATCTTGTAATTATCACACTTTTGACTAGACTAGCGAAACGCTTAGAAAAGAGGATTCGTTAATGGCAAAATTAAAAATTGATGTAAATGATTTACACAAGCACTATGGAAAAAATGAGGTTCTAAAAGGAATCACAACTAAATTCTATGAAGGAGATGTTGTTTGTATCATCGGTCCTTCAGGATCTGGTAAGTCGACCTTCCTTCGTAGCCTCAATCTTCTAGAAGAAGTTACGAGCGGTCACATCACTGTGAACGGCTATGACTTAACTGAAAAAACAACCAACGTTGACCACGTTCGTGAAAATATCGGAATGGTGTTCCAACACTTTAACCTCTTCCCTCATATGTCTGTATTGGACAACATTACTTTTGCTCCTATCGAGCACAAGTTGATGACTAAGGAAGAAGCTGAGAAATTGGGAATGGAGTTGCTTGAAAAGGTTGGGCTAGCAGATAAAGCTAATGCTAGCCCAGATAGCCTATCAGGTGGTCAAAAACAACGTGTGGCCATCGCTCGTGGACTAGCAATGAATCCAGATATCATGCTCTTTGATGAACCAACTTCAGCCCTTGACCCTGAGATGGTCGGAGACGTACTGAACGTTATGAAGGAATTGGCTGAGCAAGGTATGACCATGATTATCGTAACCCATGAAATGGGATTTGCCCGTCAAGTTGCCAACCGCGTTATCTTTACTGCAGACGGTGAATTCCTAGAAGACGGAACACCTGATCAAATCTTTGATAACCCACAACACCCACGTCTGAAAGAGTTCTTGGACAAGGTCTTAAACGTCTAAACTAAAACTGTAAGGATTTCCTTACAGTTTTTTTCTATCTCGTATTGGATTTTTTGATTTTTCGGAAAATTATGTTAGAATTAAGTTTATGAAATGAGATTTCCTCATACCTAGCAAGACTAGGAATAAAAATAGAAATTAGGTAGCTAGATGTCATCTAAGGTTATTGTTACAATTTTCGGTGCGAGTGGAGACCTGGCTAAACGCAAGCTCTACCCTTCCCTTTTTAGACTATATAAATCCGGCAATCTTTCCGAGCACTTTGCAGTCATTGGAACTGCTCGTCGTCCTTGGAGCAAGGAATATTTTGAATCTGTTGTAGTCGAATCAATCCTTGATTTGGCAGATAGTACCGAACAGGCTCAAGAGTTCGCTAGCCACTTCTACTATCAAAGTCATGATGTCAATGATACGGAACACTACATTGCTTTACGTCAATTGCAGGCTGAACTAAATGACAAGTACCAAGCTGAACACAACAAGCTCTTCTTCTTGTCTATGGCACCTCAGTTCTTTGGAACTATCGCAAAACACCTCAAGTCTGAAAACATTGTGGATGGTAAAGGTTTTGAACGTTTAATCGTTGAAAAACCATTTGGTACAGATTACGCAACTGCAAGCAAGTTAAATGACGAGCTCCTAGCAACATTTGACGAAGAACAAATTTTCCGTATTGACCATTATCTTGGTAAGGAAATGATCCAAAGTATCTTTGCAGTTCGCTTTGCAAACCTGATTTTTGAAAACGTTTGGAACAAGGACTTTATCGATAATGTTCAAATTACCTTTGCGGAGCGCTTGGGTGTAGAAGAACGTGGAGGCTACTATGACCAATCTGGTGCCCTCCGCGACATGGTACAGAACCACACTCTACAACTGCTTTCTCTCCTTGCTATGGACAAGCCAGCAAGCTTCACAAAGGACGAGATTCGTGCTGAGAAGATTAAGGTCTTTAAAAACCTCTATCATCCAACGGATGAAGAGCTTAAAGAACACTTTATCCGTGGTCAATACCGTTCAGGTAAGATTGATGGCATGAAATATATCTCTTATCGTAGTGAGCCAAATGTGAATCCAGAATCTACAACTGAAACCTTTGCATCTGGTGCCTTCTTTGTAGACAGCGATCGCTTCCGTGGTGTTCCTTTCTTCTTCCGTACTGGTAAACGTCTGACTGAAAAAGGAACTCATGTCAACATCGTCTTTAAACAAATGGATTCTATCTTTGGAGAACCACTTGCTCCAAATATTTTGACCATCTATATCCAACCAACAGAAGGCTTCTCTCTTAGCCTAAATGGGAAACAAGTAGGAGAAGAATTCAACTTAGCTCCTAACTCACTTGATTACCGCACAGATGCGACCGCAACTGGTGCTTCTCCAGAACCATACGAGAAATTGATTTATGATGTCCTAAACAACAACTCAACTAACTTTAGCCACTGGGATGAAGTTGGTGCGTCATGGAAATTGATTGACCGTATCGAAGAGCTCTGGGCCGAAAATGGTGCCCCACTTCATGACTATAAAGCTGGAAGCATGGGACCTCAAGCAAGCTTTGACTTACTTGAAAAATTCGGTGCCAAATGGACTTGGCAACCAGATATCACCTATCGTCAAGATGGTCGTTTAGAATAAAAAAAAATCCTGCAAGTTTGTACCTTGCAGGATTTTTGCTTCTGATTAGATTAAACCTTCTAAGAGACCCTTCATAAAGTTTTCATTAATATTCTTAATAAAATTAACAGCAAATTTATAGCACCAAGTATAGATAAAACTGAAAATAATTTATTACCTGTTTTAGGCAAATTTCTTTCAATTCTTTTTGGATATTGATGAATCTTTAATTCATTATTTTTTTCAATCATATCAGAATTAGCATTTTCAAACAAATTACCTTCACCATATGGACTAAATCCATTATTTTGTAATGCATCCTGAACATATAATTCCATGTTTTTACTTTCACTATTATTCTTATCCGGAGATTGATCAGAAGTTGAATTTTCATTGCTAGTCTTATCCGGAGATTGAACAGTATTTATATTTTCATTGCTAGTCTTATCCGGAGATTGAACAGTAGTTGAATTTTCACTGTCAGTCTTATCCGGAGATTGAACAGTAGTTGAATTTTCACTATCAGTCTTATCCGGAGATTGAACAGAAGTTGAATTTTCACTGTCAGTCTTATCCGGAGATT